>NZ_RJUQ01000013.1:0-1167822 GCF_003751355.1 Marinobacter sp. 3-2
TTCGATTCTCTCCACCTTGGACACTCCTTTGCACTAGGTCTATGCCTAGGCCTTTGCTTCTACCAAGGTGTCCGGTTTAAATGGGGGCTACTACAATATGGTATCGAGACCTAGCTTGTCTTCCTTAATGATGCCATCGATCCCATCGTCGTTGGTCGTCTGTGTGGCTTGTCCCGCCTCTTTCCTCGAACCGCCGTAACCCATAGAAATCATGAGATCGACGACCAGTTTCTCAAAGAACGAAGGCGATGCTTTTCGGATGCTATCAAGAACCTCGTCAGCCAGATTCTCCATTAACGATTGATGCGCCGATGCAAGCTGTTCGTCTGGTGTAGTTTCCTCTAAATCGTTTTCAACGATCTCCGAGGCGGTCGAAGCAGGTTTTGGCTTGTGAGTATGAAAATCATGGAACTCAGGAAACTGTTTCAACCATGCAACACTGATTCGCTCCGGTCCGCTTTTTAGCGCATCTTGACCGCGATCAGTAATTTGAACCATTCCACGCTGGGGAATGGTTAGCAGCCCAGCTTTGTTTAAATAGGTTCTCGCCCAACCGACCCGATTATTAATCACCGTCTGATTGCCTGATGGAAGCCGCTCTTTACGCTCCTCGTCTGAAAGTCCGAAGGCTTCTTTGACTGCATCACGGACATCAGCCAAAGCATACGGCTTACCATCGGTGACCGATTCGAGAACCGGGCGCATGACTGATTGGAAATCGGGTATTGCCATCGCCTTCAGTGCTCCCTGTCGTCACTCAATTCATTGCTCGTCCATGAATTCGAACAAGTCGCCCACCTCACAACCAAGATAGCGGCAAAGCGCGTCAATCGTTTCCAGCTCTACGCGGCTGGCAGTCTCGTGATAAAGCCGGGTAATGGTACCCCGGTTCACACCTGTTTCCCTCGCCACATCAACAATCTTGAGCTTCTTCTCGCCCATCAGCTTTGACAGATGGCACTTAATCATTTGGCCCACCAAAGAACAAATTAACCCACAGGAGATCAAAAAGACTTGCAAAAGGTCTTTATGAGTGCATAATGATCTTCAGGAGGACATTTTGAGGCGCTAGTCATGCGGTATGTCCTCCAGCACTCAAAGATATCAGAGGTGAATAGTTATGTCACAGGAGTATCTGACTACCGAAGAGCTTGCTCAGCGGATTAAGTACGACGCGCGCACGATCCGCGAACGGCTGAAGGATTCCGTCCTGCTAGAGGGTATTCATTACATTCGGCCGTTCGGCGGAAGGAAGATCCTCTACATCTGGGAGAAAGTCGAGCAGGACATGTTCGATCAAGCCAGCAATGTCGCTTTTGCCGTGCCGATGGCTCGGGGAGGAGTGTGCCGTGGGTAAGATCGTCGCACGACCCGAATCCGGAAAGCTGTACTTCGATTTCCGCTTCCGAGGCAAACGGTGCCGAGAGCAGACCGCCCTCGACGACACGCCCGCGAACAAGAAGAAACTTCAGACGATTCTGAAAAAAATCGAGGCGGAGATCACCTTGGGGACTTTCGAGTACCCCAAGTATTTCCCCGACAGCCTCCGGGCGAAGGAATTTAACCGACAAGCTGAATTGCAGCGCGCTCGGGCGGCTCATGACACGCCGCTGTTCAGTGAGTTCTCGAAGGACTGGCTGAATGAGATGAAGATCCAGTGGCGGAAATCACACATCAAAACGGTGACCGGGACACTGAACAACTATCTGCTACCCGAATTCGGGGAAAAAGAGGTCGGCCGCATCACCAGGCAGGAAATTCTTTCATTTCGGGCATCACTCGCCAAAGTCACAGCCCGAAATGGAAAGCAGCTTTCCGCCAGCCGTATCAACCGAATCTTGACGCCACTGCGCATGATTCTGGGAGAGGCAGCCAACCGCTATGAGTTTACCTCACCCTACCAAGGTATCAAATCGCTGAAAGTTCCGAGGTCGGAAGTGGAGCCTTTTTCACTGGAGGAGGTTCGACTGATTCTGGATTCAGTTCGGCCCGACTTCAGAAATTACTACGTGGTCAGGTTTTTCACTGGCCTCCGCACGGGCGAGATCGATGGCTTGCCGTGGGACTGCGTCGATTTTCAGCGTCGGCAAATTTTGGTTCGCCAGGCAATAGTAGAAGGCGAAATTGAGCAGACCAAAACGGATGGCAGCTATCGGCACGTTGAGATGTCTCAGCTGGTGTTCGACGCCCTCAAGGATCAGCAAAAAGCCACAGGGGAAAATACCTTTGTGTTCTGCAATCGCGAGGGAAATCCGCTTAATCATAACAACATGACTCAGCGGATCTGGTACCCCCTGCTCCGCCATCTCGGGCTACGCAAACGGCGGCCTTATCAAACCCGACACACCGCAGCAACTTTGTGGCTGGCAGCGGGCGAGAACCCTGAATGGATCGCACGGCAGATGGGCCATACCACCACGGAAATGTTGTTCCGGGTTTACTCACGGTATGTACCAAACCTGACCCGTCGCGATGGCTCCGCCATCGAGCGTCTACTCATTAACGAATTCAATGCCAAAACTGACCCCAAGAAGGAAGGTAACTCATGAACTATTCTCAACCGTTTTCTATCAGCCGAAGGTCTTTCGCAAGTCGTTTGGCCAGTGCACTCGCATTCTCAATGCAAATTCCTGGCGGAACTCAACTCGTTGCTTTGCTTGGTGAAGGCGGCGAAAGCTCCAATCTCGCTGCGCTCACTCACTGGGTGGAAAATGAGATGTGGTTGATGGACGACGAGGCCCTTCAGGACCCGCTGCCGCAATTGCTCAACAATCTGGAACGTCTTCTGCACTCTGCACAGGAGGACTTCGCATGAGCATTGTCGTCAACACCAGCTGGAAAACCGAGCCGGAAATATTCATCGGGACCATTACCCACTTGACGGAAATTCCGAACGGGGACGACCTACCGGTTCTGGAACTGAACATCGAAAATTCGTTCGATCGGTATCAGGTCGTAATGTTCCAACCCCACCCGGATCTCCAGCTCTCTCAAATCCCAGACTGTGCCGTTCAGTTGGTGCTCTGGGAAGGTGAGCGGGGAAGTGCCGTGTCGCGCTCAGACACCGTCCTTCTGCTGGACACGCCTGACACAATACTGCATTTGCCTGAGTCGAAACTCGCCTGCCCTGACCTAACGGTCGACATTGAACTGTTCCTCGAACCGTGCCCGGTGCAACCGTTAGCTGATTTTGTTCGACGAGTTCTGGGTCGACCATCAGTTGGGCTGCGCTTCTTGAATGGCGCAATGCAAGAAGACGGCCGCCAACAGCCAGGAAGCCTGGCAAGACACGGCCTTGATGTAGCCATACGATCATTCGATGCATGCCGCGGTTATAACGACACGGAACGCTGGCTGGCTGCTATTGCGGGACTTCTGCATGGGGTCGGCCGGATCGAGTTACCTGACTCCAAACCAGTCGATTACCTAAAGGCAGTGTTGAAGGGACTGGGCATACTGGCGGAAGACCTACAGCGATTAGGGCGACAACTTCCTGAGGCAGCCCGAAGCATTCAGTTTATTATTGCCTCGATGTACCGCATCGGAAGCCCTACACAGCCAGACCCAAAGGCTATGGTTGTGCAGTCATCTCACCTGCTTGCCGCGCAACTCCAGTCAGAACTGATGCACACAGCGTCAACGCACCTGGCTAGCGCCTCTACACGCCCCACCTCACCTTAAAAAAGGACTATATTCAGCGGCCATGGATGGCTCTCTCCTTCCGGATTTTATCATCAACATACACTCGTCCGGCGAATCCAATCAGCGCTATAAATGCCACAAATCGAATAGCTGTCATGCCATGCTGCAGAGAGCGCCCACCAAAACCTTTAGTGGGCTGATCGACCACTATTTGAGCGACACCCATTGCATTTCTTGGGCCTGCAGGATCATCCCAACGCACCCGAACATGGGATTCGGGCAGAGACAGCTCCTTACTCCAATATGTCTTCATTTGCTGTCTATCAGGACCGTTTTCTGGCGCACGCACATCCACCCACGCAAGTTTCTGAAAACCTATAACCTCCAGAAACTGGAGATATAGAACTTTCTTCTCGGTCGAAGAAAACTTCAACTGCGTGTGGCTCCTCTGCACAGCATTGACAACGTTCTCTACAAGCGCGACAAAGCGTTTAGCGTCCGAGCGAGCAAGTTCGACCAGGCTTTCATACATCTTCTCAGCGGCCGGATGCGATGCCGTCAACTTGGGTGGTGCCGGACACATGCGCTGGACAGGATTGGCCACTCCACCCACTCCAACTCGGTGAGCAATACTGTGGGCATTCGGTCTCTTGCCCAAAGTAAATGCGTTGCGTTGACCCAGGTGCCCCTCTTTGAAATGCCGTGCATATTGGTCCATCAACCACTCACCACGCCTATGGCAGCAAGTCAAACAGGACTCGGACAATCCGAACAAGCTTGCGGTTCCGACAATCGCATTCTCCAACTCTGCACCGTTCGTTATGAGCTGAGAGATATGATCAAGCGCCTGATAAACCAACAATGGGGATTCCGGCATCTCCTGTGCCTCAGGCTTGGGCCCTACCGCTGATGAGACCAACGGCTGGTATTCAGCGAATGACTTGTCTGCGGCAACCTCCCCGCATTTTTTAAAACGACCCAACACGGCAGCCAGTTGAGGAAGAGTAGAGCCCTCTTTAAGGCCTCGTCGTTTACGAAGCTGATCAAAATTAGCCCGGGTAAAACCCAGGAGCTCGATTTGCCGGCTATCTGATAAAGTATTCATTGGTACCGACCAACGCATCAGGCCAACCGCGACGTCCAGCAGATGTGTGTAGACTCGGGTGGTTTGCCCCGGAGACGCATGCCCCATCAAAAAGCTTAGGTACTGGAGCTTATCGATCGCAGGCACATACTGCTCTTCCCCACACAAAACCGCATACCAGTTCTCTCCCCAGTGAGGCATGATGATCTCACCGTCATCACTGCAGGCCCATTCAACCGGGAAAAGCTCTCCTGGATAGGATTCCATCAATCGCAACGCATTACACGTCGCACAGGAATGTCGCAGATTATGAAAACTAAGCCCGGGTGTTCCCGAGGCGATTCGCATCGCATCCTGAACCGGGTCGATCAACGCCTTAGACGGCATCAAAAAATTTGGCTGATGCAACTCACACAGGAACAATTGGTTACGTTTCTTCGATGTCTGCTCCAAGGTCCGCCTGCGATACCAACGCCTCACCAAATCCAACTCTGCGTCAGTTAGCAACGCCCACAATGACAACACTCGATTGGCGTTACTGGTCTTGGTGGAGCCAAACCTGTTCCCTCTGACGACCAACGTCGGAAACGCCAGGGCAGGCTCATACAATCCCTGCAGATCCCGGAGGAGCAATCGTCGGATTTCCCCTCGTCTCAAACCGCACCGATAGCCGAGTATGAGTGCAACCTGTCGTGCTTCAGCTAACCGCCGGTCTGCCTCATCATCGAGCATGGACATAGCCCTCGCATATTCTGCGGGCGTTAATATCTCTGCATCCACCTGGCCGTTACTGCTCACTCCCTCGATATAGGTGTCTGGCAAACCGTGCTGCGTGACCAGGTCACGATGAAATCGTCTGAGAACGCCAGAGCGGTAGGCTCGCTGTTGGATTGAAGAACTGGCCTGTAGCAACTGTGCGTACAGCCCTTCCCAGTCATCTTCGTCCAGGTCATTCAGGTCCTCTTCATCAATCAACTCTGCGACCAGTGGTTCGGCAAACTCCGACAGATACCGTTGCAGAGAACTATCTGTCACAGAGAATCTTAAACATGCGCACCACGAAGCTAGAACCCTGACGATGGGGGAAAAGGAATTCGCACGGGCAATTTCCATGAGTGCCTTGTAGCTCCGGCTTTTTTTAGAAAGCCGCTTCACAGTCTTATCGAGCGCCAACGCCTGAGCGATCGCATCCATTGCCTCGTTGGAATTTTCGCCTTTTAATCCATAAAGCGGACAAGGTGATTCCCCGTTAATCAACTCCGAGGTGGGTTTTGACGATTTGCTGTGCCGGATTTTTGGAACACGACCGGTAATCAATCTGATCCAGGCGTCGCTATGCATAGAGACAAAGACGCCGGGAGCGTTTTGTACGAAACCGGCAATTCCCATAACGTTCAGGGACGCCAGTGTGGAGGACGCGTCCATCAAATTACGGACAAATTTAGCGCCCTCCTTAGAGACTATGTTCTTTGTAGATGCAATCCGGCCAACAAACATTGACAGTAGAGAACCCGGCGATGCGCTCGGGAAGGCGTCAATACCATGCTCACGATTAAACCGATGCAGCAAACACAGCGTGACCGGGTCTGGAAACCAACGGAAACATTCCACCCCTTCACCACACTCCACCCAATACAGCTTCCTTGGCCCCAGTTGCTTTTTGGCAGTTTGCATACCGCGGGGAATGACTTCACAGATAGCATTGAGACGCTTCTGGGTGCATAGCCCGCCAAACCAAATCATGGAATATATCAACCGGCCAGCATCATGCATCAGGCGTTCGTTCCCAGCCAAATCGCCACTGTCCAAGGTTTTCCAGAAATCTACCTCAATCTCCTCGTAAGCTGATTTGTGCTCAAAGGATTTCGGCGTCATCGGCGGCGTATCCATTCGAACGACTATCATCAAATCCCGGTTTGGAACTTCGAGGCTATGCTTCTGTGCGATCTCATCGAGACGCCTCACAACGTGATTGTGACGGGTGCGTAGTGCATGCCCTTTTACATCAGCGCAGACAGTATCGAAAACGCGCGCGATCATTCCCTCATCAATCGGGTTAGGCACAGCACCTGCAACCAACCCTGAAAAGGACTGGGCAAGAATTCGGTCCACAGCATCACGTTCAGCCTGTACGAGCTTTGCCCGCTCGTACTCGCGCCGCTCATCGCCGTGCAGCGTTTTATTGTTGGATTTTGTATCGCCCATCAGCCCATCCCTCTCAACGGTGTCCAACCGAGTTCCGTTTGGATCTCCGCCAGCACTGGCAACAGAATTTTCTTGTACTCAATCGGCGACAGTGTCGAGAATCTCCCCATGGGCTCTCGACCCGCCACCCAGTGCCCCATCAAGGCATCCACTAATGCCACAGGAACTTTGCGATGTATCAGCTCACTACGCAGGAGATGCCGCGCAACATTTAGCGGTAAACGTGAGAATGGTGAAAGGTGATCCTCAATCCCATCAGGCGTCACGGGGAGCGGCTTCGTAATTCTCTGAGTCGGTGTTGAGAGAAAAAAGAACACGTGATCCGGAGCTGACTCACCCAAGTACGTCTCAACCATCCGCACCACATGGTGCCGGTGGCGCAGATAATACTCCCAGTGACTCAAGAAATTTTCGGTCAGTGGCACAATGCGCGAGTGACTCCAATAGTCGCCCTCCTTGTCCGCGATCACCGCAAACCTGCGATTCAGGTCTACATCTGTAATTCGGGATAGGGGCGCTTGAACGCTTCGGTACCCGGTGCACAAAAAAAGCAAAAGAACCGTGTATAACGTGTATGCATTATGAATATCGGGAAGTGTCGATTTTCCGATTGGCTGGCGCAGCATTGCCTGGAAATGTGTTTTCAAATCCGTCGCAAGCTGACTCAATACATTAGATCTTGGGCAATAAGGCGAACCAATGCGCCGGTCAGACTGCACCGCTGCTACCGAACACAACGCATCGCGAAATGCGGGCATTAGCTGCGAAATAGCCAGCAAGTAATTTTCTTGCAAGTCCGACTCATAGGTGCAGTAGTAATTTATTCCCACGTGTTTACTGATCTCATCATGATCGCCGGCAATAAGAATCGCCTGGACCATGTCACCGGCACCGTCAGACAAACGGTGAAATAACGCTCGTTGAACTCGTTTGAGGGTCAATCTGACGTCACCGTCTTTTTTGATTCGTTCAAACAGGCCGACCGCTTGTCCCGCAACACTCTCTTTCTTGTGGTTCTTGAAAAGCGCGCCCCGCCAGGCAGTTGGGTCAGAGCCCAGATAACGCTCCAGCAGCTTCCAGAGAGGACCAACAACAGGCATCCGCATTGATGGCACGGTCTGAACCAATTGGTGCCGAAGTTCCGCGTCGAGCTGTGTCTTCCGTACCGGTTGCGGTGCAGCGCTTTGCCAAATCGCAGACTCATGACAAATGTATATTCGCCCCTCGTCTCCACGCTCCGGCAAGTCACTCAATTGGGGTTTCAGCTGCGTCTGCAGAACCAAATCTAGCTCTCGCCCTGTCAAAAGGACCAAAAGGAGCGCCAGTGCAGCCGATATATCGGCGTCAACGGGCTCAGTAACCGCTTTCCAGTACACGTAGAGTTCGTACTCCGTCGGTCGTTCCCATCGGTTTGGCAGCGTTTGATTAGAACGTCGAAGCTGATCGGATTTTGCGCGGTCTCTAGCAACCCCATTTTTCCCAACCCAAGGCTTCCGATGCTTTGAGGGGCCTTGGCTTGTCGCAACTATGGGCGGGTGAACTAGGTCATCTGATGGGAGTGCATTGCGCTCTGCTGTTTGGAATAGTTTGTCCTGGTCAACACTGGTCCTAGTAGGGAAAGAGAGCGCCTCAATCAACGCAGCGGAATCGATCTCATCATTCTCTTCAGTATCGAGGTGAACTCGCTCCATCTCAAAGTCGCTGCCGGCGCGATTCTCGTACTCACCTGTACCTGCTGAGACTTCGATTTCAGCTCGTGCTCTTCGCTCAATGAGAGACTCTTTTTGCAACGACAGTCCCAGTAGCCGACGGATAGGCGACAAATGCCCGGCTCGCAGTTCACCACGCTCCCTAAGTCGCTGTTCCAATTGATCAAGCGTGGTATAGCAATTTTCGGGCTCCGAGGTATCAACGCTCTCAAGGCTATCCATCCAAAGATGGGCTCGCCGGAACTCCAGAAAAACTTTTTGCAGGTTCGAGAGCGGAACTTTTCCATCAGGCGCTTCGGGAACCCCGACCCAAATCGCGATAAACGCATGAGCCAAGATCGACATATGCTTGCTGTCTAAAGAGACCTGGTCACCCATTTTCAGCAATGCGGCATAGACAGGATACGGAGTGATTTTTGGCCTTTCGTCAGAAGTCGGATGCCAAGATTCGTCAACATATACACCATCGATAATATCTCGACACAACTCGATGATTCCCGGCAAGGTCTTGCCCAAGTCATCCATACTAGGATGATTCTTTTTCTCAAGAATCGACGACATTCGACCCGCAATTGGCAAAAAAGCCATAGCGACAGTCTGGATTTGGGCGCGTGTCTCAGGTGGCTGAATAAGCCGCTCAAGTGCAACACTCGGGGACATCATTGACTCCCTAACTTTTGATAAATAATCGGAGATTCCTGCCTCAAATCTCTCGGCGATTCACGCCAGCGACCAGGGATAAACGGCTTTTTGTGGGGAAGATCGAACTAGCAGAGCCACACTTCTTCATTAGACGAAATAGAGAGGAGATAGCTTTTGAATAGCCCCCTGTCTGCATTGCCATCAGGGACAAATTCAGCAGCTCACGTTCAATCACTTCGGTGAGCAAAATGTCGGTAGGGATTGGAGGGCTCTCAACAAGGACAGGAATCGGAGTCTCAGGATTCAAACACGAAACCAACGCCGCAGATCGCAGATTGCCCGTTACAATGTAATATAAGACGTACTCGGTTTTGTTCTCCGTTCCTTTTCCCTTTTCTCCTTCGTTCTTTTTCTTCTTTTTCTTTCTCTCTTCAACCACCATCGGATGGCGGTGCAGATAGTCCAAGATAGCTGGCTCGGTTAACTCACCCAGAGCGCTTGCCCGGAATGGCAGTGCTGCGAACTGCTCAAGAAAGTGTTTTCCCCGCAATACTGGGGATTCCTCAAGGTCCGTAGGTGAGATCGTTTTCAGTGTATAGGTGTGGTCAGTCATGCTGCTCTCCTCAAAAGTGATGAGAGTCATTCTGGCGACCTGTGAAACCGCGCTGTTTTGTCTAATTGATTGAAAAGTGCGTTTAGACGATTTATTAAAAAGTCTTAATCTTCGTCTCCATCAGCCTTGCATCAATCAAAAAATGTGAAATGCTGGATTGGTAAATCATGAAGCAGGTCTCAGGAGTTGGAGACAATGACAGACACGAAAACCATTGAGAAATTGCGAGAGCTGGCTATTCAAGAAGCTATAGCTCTGTTCGAGGGTGATGAAATGGCTGCTATGAAATGGATGAGGACAGCTCAGCGAGGGCTTGGTAATCGACCTCCTCAGGGACTGATGGGCACATCCATGGGTATAGAAAAAGTGCGTACGTTAATCGGCCGGTTGGAGCATGGAGTCCTAACCTAAGCTTTCCGGTAGGCCGCCCCCTGCAACCACTACTGATCATGTATCGTTCAACAAGCGCCTTGGGAGCCAACCTTCAGACAAGGCCTAGATGTCGCAGCATGCGATCCGGCCATAAAATGCTATAAGTGGGTGAAAGAAACATCGTCGCCAAAATTCCTGCGTCCTGCAGGCGTGGGTCTAGGTACAGTGATTCCGTGAAGTCGCAACCAACAATTGGAGATCTATCGTCTAAGCCAAGATCAGCTCAACGCACCACCCAACAAGCTAGTCACCATGCAAAACAACTGAACCCAAATCATGGGACCAATCCTGCTGCGAATGGCCAACCTCTCAAACTTTCAAGCGGCGTCACCTCTTTTGAGTTGGATTAGCCAGTTCGTGCACATGAGCAGATTGTGCATCCAAGCCTCTCAACAGCTCTTCTTCAGGAAACACTTGGTTTTGCATCGAGCCTCCTGCTCCGAGAGGTTTGCCATGTGCGAGCCAGTTTAAGCAAAAATTGCCATGCCGATTGCTTACCGCGCGCTAGTACGGTCAGCAATCCGTCCAGTTATGGTGGCGCCCATCCTTGGTTTTCATTCAAAAAGCCCTGCTTATGGGTCTAATTCAATTTTTCGCTCAATTAGACGAGCCTCGCTCCCCGGATTACTCGTTACGCTTTCTGTGCAATTCAACTCATTTGCGAGGTTATTTATGGACCCTAAAGAAAAACTGGATGAAATCATCTCATTGCACTCGGTTATCCGGTCATCTTGGCTGCGGATTGATTGGCTCGATGAAGCCTTGGCGGAAATGAAGCAGGCCCTTCAAGAAGCGGAAGAAAAGCATCAGGAGAACGTTGCATATCAAGAAAAACTGATGCATGAATTGGCTAAGTGGGCAGTTTTGGAAGGCGTTGCAGGCGTCGACGACCATCTGCCCATGCTTCGACCAGTCGAATTCGGGATTACGATGCTCAATCTGTTAGCAAGGCGGGATGCGACTGAGGATAACTTAGAGGAGGAACACTAAACTAACCTCCATTGACCAAAGGTCTTTTGGCGCAGCCAGTGATGTCATTGGCTGCGCCCTTTCCTTCCAGTCACCCGCTATTCTCACGAAAGAAACTACTTCGACCATCTTCGACGACTCGCAAATGAACCGGTAATCCCCCCCCATTTTTATCGAGTTTCAAAAGTAGACCTCAGGCCATCATGGCCACTTTCTATTGAGAGGTAATCTGACTTTATCCTTGCAACACGGTCAGATCATGCAAAACTGATATGGAAGTCAGCTGGGAGCATTTGATGTGATTGAAGAGTACACCGTTGCTGAACTCCGGGATCTCGTTTATCGGGAGATCATGGAACTATTCGAGGGAGATAGGGTTGCTGCCGACTTGTGGTTATCGTCACCCATTAAAGTTCTCGGCGATCGCACACCGGCATCCTTCATGGCAACTAAAACCGGTGTGCAAAAAATCCGAAACCTCTTGCGCAAGTGGGAAGAGGGGACAGTTTCTTAGTGTTTTCATCCACCGTAAACACGGAGTTCGTGGCGATCTGATGGACTGTAACAACCGGCAATGAGCTTGCGCATTCGCCGGGGCATTTCTGGGTACAGCTTTGAAATACTTGACCTGACTTGTGACCTGAAATCAAACCGCCAAAGGCCTAAACAAGTTACTTCAAGAGGATCATTTTCGACCGCCACTACCATTCAGAACCAAGTAGCAGAAGTAACCAATGACAACACCCCAAAAAGCTGATGAGAGTCCAAATAGAGACATACCCGAAGCTGTGACAACAAAGGTGATCAATGACGCTTCGCGGTGACTAGGCTCCTCTAAGGCGGAGAATAGATTACCTGCAATCGCTCCAAGGAGAGCAAGCCCGGCAAGCACAGCTACAAATGCCGCTGGAAGTGATGTAAATAGACTAACGATGGTACCGGCGAACAAACCTCCCACCAGATAGAAAATACCATTGAACACCCCCGCGATGTATCTACGAGACGGATCTTCATGGGCGTCTTTACCTGTGCAGATGGCAGCGGTAATAGCAGCTACCACAGTAGTGATTCCGCCGAAAAACGCCATTGGGAGTGAAACCAGGCTTGTAATTCCGATAATGGGCTTTGCCTTAACTGGGTAGCCTGCACTTTGGAGGATCGCCATGCCGGGTAGGAATTGTCCAGTTAAACTCACCAGGACAAGCGGAATGGCAAAACTAAGGGTTGAACTTAATGTCCACTCTGGCTGAATGATCTGAGGCACCGCAACGCTCCAACGAACGCCTGACAAGGAGGCACCTTCCAGAGCGACCGCAAGTATCACCCCTGAAATTAACAAGAGAACCAGGGTGTACTTGGGGAAAAGGCGACGAAACACAACATAGGAAACAAGCATTCCGATGGCCAAAGCGGGAGTGGTTTCTATTGCGGTAAAAGCACCCACACCAAACTGAAAAAGAATACCAGCCATCATCCCAGCAGCAATGCCCTTCGGAATCGCTCTGACAAATGTGTCAAAGGTACCTGAAACACCAATAATAAAGATCATAATCGCCGCGCTAATATAAGCGCCTATTGCCTCGTTTAGAGACAACTCGGGGAACAGTGTAACCAGCAACGCGGTGCCCGGTGCAGACCAAGCGGTCACAATAGGAGCTCTAAGCCAAATCGATAACGCAATCCCAGATATGCCGGCTCCCACAGAGATAGCCCAAACCCATGAGGTCATCATATCGGACGAGATTCCAGCGCTGGCTCCAGCTTGGAAAAAGATGGCTAAGGGGCCCGAATATGATACGAGAACCGCTAAGAAGCCCGCCACAACTGCCGGCAGGGAAAGGTCTTTTAGAAGTTTTTGCATAAGTTTGAATCCGTTATTGATTATTGTAGATTCAGGTCATGAAAAAGGGCCCCGAGCGGTTAAACGCCGGGGCCAAAGAGGGCATGACTGACTGTCTACCCTGGGGTCGCATTTCTTACAGAACTTACCCTAGATCGCCCCCAGCAACCGGGACCACTGTTCCCGTAATGTAGCTGGCAGCATCAGATGCCAAGAAGAGAATTGGCTCAGCCTGTTCATCCAAAGTTCCGTATCGATGCATGAAGCTGTTCCCTATGGTCTGATCAATCAGGGTTTGATACCACGCCTTTTCCTGCTCACTCTGTTCTTCCGCATTTCGAGGCGTCAGCCTCGGTGGCGCTTCTGTACCGCCCGCCGCTGCGGCATTTACTCGGATATTGTGTGGCGCATATTCATACGCCATGTTCACAGTCAAAGCGTTAACCCCTCCTTTGGCTGCACCGTACGGAACCCGCATTAAAGCACGCGTTGCTATGGAGGAGACGTTGACAATCACTCCTTCATTTTGCTCAAGCATGTAAGGTAAAACTGCGCGGCAACACCATAGAGTCGTAAAAAGCGAACGCTGAATTTCCTTTTCAATCTGTTCCGGCGTGTAGTGCTCGAATGGCTGAGCCCAGATAGTGCCACCGACATTATTAATGAGAATATCGATACGCTGAAAGTGCTGATGCGCCTCCGCCATTACTTTCTCGGCCCCTGCCCAAGTTTCAAGGTTGGCCTGAACAGCAACAGCATCAGCTCCCTCATCACGCAACTCTGCAGCGACGCCGTGAATATAGTCCGCAATGTCTACGAGAAGCAGGCGAGCGCCTTCTGCGGCCGCCAGTTCGGCTACACGCTTACCTATTCCTTGGGCGGCTCCAGTGATCACCATTACCTTATCGGTGAAGCGAGATGTCATGCGACCTTCTCCTTTTCTGCAGGAGCGCTAGGAGCGAACTTTTCATAATGAAACGAATTCGGTTTCAAGCCCTTTTCTCGGAAAAATCCGAGCACCGAATCAACCATGGGAGGGGGACCACACAAGTAGACATCGACATCCCCCTCATTTAGGGGAGCGTCATCCATATGCTGGGTAACATATCCTTTCCTCGGATGGTCGCTCTCTTCTCCAGAAACTACAGTGACGTATGTAAAATTGGCCAACTCCTCGGTAAAACGGTCCAGGATATCGAGGTACACCAAATCATCATCATTAGTGACGCCGTAAATCAGATGTGTTGGTAAGTCGCAGCCATTGGCTTTCATATGCTCTAGTTTGGATAGGAAGGGCGCTAGGCCAGTGCCTCCTGCCAGCATCAGTATCGGACGCTCGATGGGTCGCAGATAGAAACTTCCCATGGGGCCGGTTAGGGTTACCTTATCCCCAGTGCGGGCCTTGCCCACCAGCCAAGAGCTCATAAGCCCCCCTGGCACATTGCGAATTAGGAAACTCAGATCACGGCTACCTGGCTTGGAACTGAAGGAATAAGCGCGCGTCTCTTCAGAACCCGGCACCTGAATGTTCACGTACTGCCCAGGAAGGAAGGCAATGTCATCGTCCGCGGTGATCTTCAGTTCGATCGATGTGGGCGAGATCAGGTTCACCTCCGCCACGGTACCACCGACTTCGGCATTGCCCGTTTTGCACATGGTGGAAGCGACAGGCACTTCCACCACACAGTCACTGGAAGGCACCATCTGGCAGGTCAGTACCATGCCCTGTTCGGCTTCCTCGTCAGACAGCGCTTCGTCAATGTATTCCTCACCCATGTCGAAGTCGCCCTGACGGCAGGCACCCTTACAGGTGCCACAAACGCCATCGGAGCAGTCCATGGGCAGATTGATCTGCGCACGGTAGGCGGCGTCGAGAACCGTTTCGCCTTCGTTGCAGGACACAAAACGGGTAACGCCGTCTTCAAAGTTCAGCGCAATGTTGTAACTCATGATGATGCTCTCCCCATCAATTACAGGTGATAAACGTCCAGCACCTGATTGATGCAATCGTTGTTCAGAACCAGTCGCTTCTCCCGAATCAGCGGCTGCTCGCCAGTAATGTCCAGGGTGTAGAAGGACGTTCCGAAAAATTCCGCCGTTTTCTTGTAGCGGTACGCCTTGGTCAGCCAGTTGAACCGCAGCTTCACTTCACTCTCATCCTGGGACAGGATCTCCAAGTTGCTGGTGAAGTGCGTGGTTCGCGGCTCCGGCATGGAGCTGGCACCGGAACGCTCAGTCTTTATGCGATAGATCCGGTCTTCCAGGCCTTCCTTGTTGGGGTAATAGATGAGCGAGATCTCGCTTTGCGGGTCCTCGGTCAGCTCATCGTCATCGTCCCAGGCCGGCATCCAATAAGTGACGTCTTCGTGATAGCAGGCCAGCCATTTGTCCCACTCGCGGTCGTCCAGAAAACGGGCTTCGCGGATGATGAATTGCTCGATATCGTGGTAGCTCAGGCTCATGCCGACGCCTCCTCTGAAGTCACTGGAATGAAACGGGCCCGCTCTGCCTCGATGGCACGGGTCATTTCCTCCTGCCAATGTTGGTGGTGATTAACATACAGCCCTTCGTCGTCGGGCCGCGCGCCACTCATGATGGGCTTCATATCGATCTGGTTGGCGTGCTCATCGGGGCCGTCGATCCAGTGCGCTGCACCACGGCTCATGTCGTTCCAGCGCATGTCGCGGGCTTCATAGCCGTTCTGGCAGGCGCGGAATTCCTCCAGGTCGTCTGGTGTGCCCATGCCGGTCACATTGAAGAAGTCTTCATATTGACGGATACGCTTGGCACGTAGCTCTGCCGGCTCGTTCTTTGGACCAAAGGCATAGATGGTCACTTCCGTCTTGTTGACGTCGATGGGCCGGGTCACGCGGATCTGTGTGGAGAACTGATCCATCAAGTAAACGTTCGGGTAGAGACACAGGTTCTTGGTGGTCCTTACTATGGAGTCCGCACGAGCCTCTCCGTAGGTTTCCTTCAGGCGCTCCAGCTGGCTGAAGATCGGACGCACTTCTGGGTTCAGCAGTCGAGTCCACAGCATCATGTGACCGTTCTCGAAGGAGTAAAAACCGCCTTCCGCAGACCAGCTCTTGGCGTCGACCGCTTCAGTGCCGCCTTTGTCGTAATTGCGCTGGCCCATGGTGGACAGGTAGTTCCAATGCACGGTGCCCACGTGATATCCATCGGCTCCGTTCTCGGCGGTCAACTTCCAGTTACCCTCGTAGGTGTAGGTCGAGCTTCCGCGCAGGATTTCCAGGCCGTCTTCGGACTGATCCACGATGTTGTCAATGATCTTGGTTGTCTCGCCCAGATACTCTTCGAGAGAGACCACGTCGGCATTGAGGCTGCCGAACAGAAAGCCACGGTAGTTGCCGAACTTTGGCATTTGCTTCAGATCGTGGGAGCCGTCGGTGTTGAACTGCTCTGGGTAGCCGCCTTTCTTCTGGTCTTTCGCCTTCAACAGCTGACCGTCATTACGGAAGGTCCAGCCGTGGAACGGGCAAGTAAAGGAGGTCTTGTTGCCCCGTTTTTTACGGCACAGAGTCGCACCACGATGCGAGCAAGTGTTGAGGATGGCTTTCAGCTCGCCATCCTTGGTACGAGTGATGATCACCGGCTGGCGACCGACAGTTACTGTAAAGTAGTCACCCGGCTCCGGGATCTGGCTCTCGTGAGCTAGGTAAACCCAGTTGCCCTCGAAAATATACTTCATCTCCAGATCGAACAGTTCCTGATCGGTGAAGATGCTGCGATCACACTGGTAGCGTCCGGTTTTCGGATCGGCTATTACCGCGTCACGTACCTTTTCGGCGAGTTTTTCAAGCTTGCTGGTCATGTCGTTCACTCCGTCTTGTTCTTGGGTGGCGCTTACGCAGCGTCGGTTTCCAGGGCACGCGGACGTGCGTGGCGTTCCTGGAGCTCGGGCTTGTCAGTAGCAACCAGGGCGACGTTGAACTCGACTTCGGTAATCGGTCCTGTGACGCCGTGCTTGGTCCCTTCTTTGGACTGGTCTACGTGCTTGGCTTCCACCACCAGCTCTTCACGGGTGGCAAAAGCAAAGTCGCTGTAGGTGTATTCGTCACCGGCGATGTTGATCTGAGTGGTCAGGTGCTTGTAACCAGGCTTGGACACGAAGTAATGAATATGCGCCGGGCGCTGGCCGTGACGGCCCAGATGGTTCAGCAGCTGCTGGGTTGAACCCTCAGGCGGGCAACCGTAACCGGACGGCATAATGCTCTGGGCAGCATAGCGACCTTCAGAATCAGTCTTGATGCGGCGGCGCAGGTTGTACTCGCTCTGCGACTGGTCGAAGTAGGAATAGGCGCCCTTGGTATCAGCATGCCAGATATCCACGATAGCATTGGCCAGCGGCGCGCCGTTCTCGTCGGTAACCTGGCCCTTGATCAGGATCACCTCGGCGTCTTTGTCGGAGCCGTCATCCATGCGAGCAAATCCTTCGCTGATTGGGGCACCGGCCACGTAAAGCGGGCCTTCAATAGTGCGTGGCGTGCCGCCGGTCAAGCCGGCCTGTTCGTCCTCGGCGTCCTGACGGATATCCAGGTAACGGTCCATGCCCAGGCCCGGGGCCAGCAGGGCGGCTTCGCCGTTTGCACCCAGTTCGCCAACGTAATAGACGGCGCTCCAAAACTCCTCCGGCGTGACATCGAAATCTTCCACGATCTGAAAAATGTCGTGCATTACACGGTGGACAATCTTCTTCATCCGCTCGTCACCGCCTTGCTGATCAAAGCCGGCAACTTTTTCAAGAAGATCTTTCACTTCGGCGGTTTGCATGGTTTTAACAGTCATTGTTGGTCTCCTCGGTCTTTTGTTGTTGTTGCTCAAGACGTCCCAATCAGTTGGCAACATCATCTTTGAAGCCCCTTTCACCACAGAACGGGGCCGGATCTTGTGAAAAATTTTGCTTAGCGATCGTCCTCGTGAATGGAGGACGGATGGCGGCACAGGGGCGCAACGGTGATGTCCATATAAGGGAACAGCGGAAGGTTGCTGATCAGGTCCTGTAACTCGGCGTTGTCCTCAACGTCGAAAATGCTGACATTCGCGTAGCTGCCCGCCACACGCCACAGATGGCGCCACTTGCCTTTTTCCTGAAGGCCTTGGGCGTAGGCTTTTTCCCGGGCCTTGATCTCGCCAGCAACCTCAGTCGGCATATCGGTGGGCAGATTGACCTTCATTTCAACTTTGAACAGCATGTGCGCTCCTCCGTTATTGATCTTTGCGGCTGTATTCAGCGAGCTTGTCTTCGTTAAGCGTGACGCCCAATCCAGGGCCTTGTGGTAGGTCCACTCCGTTGTCGTGGAAGCTCAGGGGCTTTTCCACAATGTCGTCCTTCATCAGTAGCGGGCCGAACATTTCCGTGCCCCAGTGCAGGGTTTCCAGAGTGGACCAGGCATGCAGTGCAGCGACGGTGCCGATCGTGCCTTCCAGCAAGGTACCTCCATACAGGCCGATACCCGCCGCCTGGGCAACCGCGGCCTGCTTTAGGGCCTGCGCCGGGCCGCCAGCCTTGGCGATCTTAAGGGCGACGGCCCCCGAAAAGCCGGCGGCAGAGAGGTTGTACATATCGCTGGCATCGGCGACGGCTTCGTCGGCCAGGATAGGCAGGTGGAATTTCTGCGACAGGCGCACCAGCGCGGCGTGATCCTTCATGGGTGTGGGCTGCTCGACCAGGTCAATACCGGCGGCTTGCAGTTCCGCCATGCCTTTGGCAGCCGTTGACTCATCCCAAGCCTGGTTCACATCAACCCGAACACTGGCGGACTCACCCACGGCATCCTTGATGGCCGCCACATGACGAACGTCGTCCATCAACGCCCGCGACCCAATCTTGAGCTTGAAATCACAATGGCGCCGGGTTTCGATTAGGCCGAGGGCCTCCTCGATATCCTTGGCGGTATCGCCACTGGCAAGGGTCCAGAGCACCGGGATATGCTGGTGTACAGCCCCGCCGAATAGGTCGGATACCGGGCAGTTCAACCGCTTGCCTTGCAGATCCAGCAGAGCCGTTTCAATAGCGGACTTGGCCAAATTGTTTCCACGGGACGCTCGGTTTAGCTTTACCCTTAGGGTATTGATTGCGTCGGCCGGCTGGCCAATCAGTTGTGGCCTAAAATAGGTGTCGATGGTAAGTTTCACGCTTTCGGGGCTTTCCGGGCCATAGGCAAGGCCACCGATGGTGGTGGCTTCACCCAACCCTTCAAGACCATCGGAATCCTTCATCCGCACGATCACCATGCTCTGAACCCCCATGGTTGTCATGGAAAGCTTGTGCGGCCGGATGGTCGGAATGTCGACCAGGATCGCTTCGATGGACTGAATGGTTGCGGACATGTGCTCTCCGAATCGCAAGTTATAATGCCTGTGACTCGAACAGTACGAAGTTTCACGGATGTGAACCAATATTGATTAAGTAGCTAGCGATACCTAGGAGGTATGGATGGAACTCAGACACCTGCGATATTTCGTCGCCGTTGCAGAGGAAGGCAACCTCACCCGGGCAGCAGAAAAACTGTTTATTGCACAACCACCACTAACCCGGGCAATGAAGCAGCTTGAGGAAGAAATAGGTGTAGAGCTTTTTATCCGCAAGCCCAGGGGCCTTGAGCTGACCAATGGAGGGGAATATTTTCTGGAACAGGCCCGACAGATACTGGACAAAGTAACTGCGACGGTTGATGACACTCGCAGGATCGCACAGCATCGAAAGACTATTTTTTCCATCGGGTTTGTCCCATCCGTTTTTTATGGCCAGCTACCTCTCATGGTTCGGCGTCTGCGCCGAAACAAGAACTTGGAGATAGTCCTGCATGAACTGAAAACACGGGAACAGGTCGAAGCACTTAAGACTGGCAAGATCGACATTGGCTTTGGAAGGGTGAGCATAGAAGACCCCGACGTGGAGCAGGAGCTACTGTTCGACGAGCCCATCATCGCTGCCATACCCATGGGTCACCCGCTCAGCAAACACCCTCCGTCTATGAAAGAGCTTTCTGCCCACCCCATGGTCGCCTTCCCTTCCGGGCCGGGCCCAAACTTTGCAGATATCACCCAGGGGCTTTTTCACAGACGCGGCCTGAAAATTCATGTCAGCCAGCATGTCAACGATCTTCAAACGGCCCTATCGCTGGTCGCCTCCGACATGGGGTTCACGCTGGTGCCAGAACAGGTCCGAAAACTTAATCGTGAGGGGGTGGAATTCATGCCGCTAGAGGATAACAACATCACCACGCCCGTTATCGCCTCCCGTCGTCGAGGCGAAAACCCGAACGCCGTGATGCGGCTGGCTAACACTATCCTGGATGAACTCGTACAGAACCGGCTGACCGGTCGTTATCCGTGAGGCTTATCGAGCCGCCTGGCGAATCTGATCAGCCACAATCTGCAGCCTCGGCAAATACATGTTCAACAGAGTATCCATGTCCACTCGGGCGGCATTGGTGCTGATATTAAGTGCACCCAAAAGCTCGCCGCTCGCAGAATAGGCGGGCACCGCCACAGATCGCAAACCAAGATCAAGCTCCTGATCTACGACGGCGTACCCGAGATTTCGCGCCTTGTCGATCTCCTCCCGCAAAACGTTTTTTTCTGTGATTGAGGATAACGTATGACGCTCAAGCTGAATCCTGTTTATATAGATCTCAAGCTCGCTCTGCGGCAACTGTGCCAGCAGCACCCGCCCCATTGAGGTATAGGCCGCAGGCAGGCGGGTACCCACCGACAGCGTAATGGCCATTAGGCGATGCCGGGCGGCCGACCGCACCACGTACACTACATCGTCACCATCCAGAACCGCCAGGGATGAGGATTCTCCAAGCTCGGCGGTAATGTCTTCCAGATACTGTTGAATGACTGCTCGATACTGGTTTGATGCTTGATAGGCATAACCCAGCTGCAGCACCCGAGGAGTCAGCTCGAACTGGCGACCGGTGCGCTTCACAAACCCCAACGCGTGCAGGGTCAGCAGAAATCGCCGTGCCTTAGCTCGGTCCATATCAGTGCGGGCCGCCACTTCGCTCAGGGTCATGTGAGGGTGATCGGCATCGAATGCCTGAAGAACCTCTAGACCCGACGCCAGTGCGCCCACGTAATCCCGGTCTCCCGGCTTGAGAATCTGTTCGTCCATTCCAGCTCCTGTAACAAGCTTATTTAGCCTGCCGCACATCATGTCAGCGCATGGTATCAGTCAGTTCGCATTACGAACATCCGTGCTTTTGACCAACTGGTGAAAATTTGTACTTGACGACCGAAAACCAATCACGCCATTATGTTCGCATATTAAACTTATGTTCGTATATCGAACTACTCAGCCAAAACACGATGGAGACACTGCGATGGCCGAATTCCTCTCTCTCAAGGAAGCGGTAGGCAAACACATCAACAGCGGCGACACCGTTGCGATGGAAGGCTTTACCCACCTAATTCCGTTTGCCGCTGGACACGAAATCATCCGCCAGCAAAAACGTGACCTGACCCTGATCCGCATGACCCCGGACTTGGTTTATGACCAGATGATCGGTGCCGGCTGCGCTAAAAAACTGATTTTCTCTTGGGGTGGCAACCCGGGCGTGGGCTCCCTGCACCGTTTGCGGGATGCCGTTGAGAAAGGCTGGCCGAACAAACTGGAGATCCTGGAACATAGCCACGCAGCCATGGCCTGCGCCTATGAAGCCGGCGCCGCCGGGCTGCCGCTAGCAGTTCTGCGCGGTTATGTCGGCAGCGACCTGCCCAAGGTCAATGACCAGATCAAATTCATCGAGTGCCCCTTTACCGGTGAGCGCCTGGCGGCAGTACCCTCTGTTCGTCCGGATGTAGCCGTGATTCATGCCCAGCGGGCCGACCGCAAGGGTAATGTGCTGATAGAAGGCATCGTCGGTATCCAGAAGGAAGTGGTGCTGGCCGCCAAGCGGAGCATTGTGACCGTTGAGGAAATCGTGGATGACCTCGGCGCCTCCGTGAACGCCTGCGTACTGCCCTCCTGGGCCATCACCGCCATCGCCGAGGCCCCGAAAGGCGCCAAACCCTCCTACGCCCTCGGCTACTACGACCGTGACAACGCCTTCTACAAAGAGTGGGACGGCATCGCCCGCGACCGGGAAACGTTCCAGACCTGGCTGAAAGACAACGTGTTTGAAAAAGGAGCTGCGTGATGAGCCTTGAATTTACCTCCTCAGAAATGATGAGCGTCACTGCCGCCCGCGCACTGACCAGCGACATGACCTGCTTCGTGGGCATTGGACTGCCCAGCGAGGCTGCCAACCTGGCGCGACTGACCCACGCACCGGACGTGACCCTGATTTATGAATCCGGCACCCTGCAAACCAAACCGGACGTGCTGCCTCTATCCATCGGCGACGGCGAGCTATGTGAATCCGCCCTGACCACCGTGGCAGTACCGGAGATGTTCCGGTACTGGCTGCAGGGTGGACACATCAGCGTCGGCTTCCTGGGTACTGCCCAGATTGACCGTTACGCCAACCTGAACACTACGCTGATTGGCGACTACCGCGAACCGAAAGTCCGCCTGCCTGGGGGTGGTGGCGCCCCGGAAATTGCCACCAATGCAAAGGAAGTGTTCATTACCGTCAAGCATTCCAAGCGTACCTTCGTGAAGGACGTCGACTTTGTTACCACCGTTGGCTTTGGACGCGACGGCAAGGCACGGGATAATGTACCCAACATTGGACGTGGTCCCACCGTGGTAATTACCGACCTGTGCATTCTCAAGCCTGACCCTGATAGCAAAGAACTGGTAGTCACTTCTCTGCATCCCAATGTGACTCGGCAAGAAGTGATCGATGCCACTGGGTGGGAAATCCGGTTTGCCGACACGTTGGAGACCACGCCAGAGCCAAGTGCCAAAGAGCTGGAAGTTCTGCGTGATCTGAAAGCACGCACAAATGCACATCATGCCGGTCAACAGTGAGAAATATCATGACTGACGTTTATCTCTGCCATCCTCGTCGTTCGGCGATTGGCCGTTTCGGTGGCACCCTTGCCAGCATTCGCCCTGACGACCTCGCCGCTCACATTTTTAAAGCGGTACTGGAGCAGGCTTCGAAACTCGACCCGACCGCTATCGACGAAGTGATGATGGGCTCCGCTAACCAGGCCGGTGAAGACAACCGCAACGTGGCGAGGATGTCTGCCCTGCTGGCCGGCTTGCCTACGTCTGTTCCCGGCACCACTCTCAATCGTCTGTGCGGCTCCGGCATGGACGCCGTGGGTACGGCGTTCCGCGCCATTCGTGCAGGTGAAATGGACCTAGTGTTAGCAGGAGGCGTGGAATCCATGTCTCGCGCACCCTATGTGATGGGCAAGGCTGACAGCGCCTTTTCACGTGGCCAGAAGATTGAGGACACCACCATCGGCTGGCGCTTTGTGAACCCGCTGATGAAAAAGCAGTACGGCATCGATTCCATGCCGGAAACGGCGGAGAACGTGGCCGAACAATACAAGGTGTCGCGGGAGGATCAGGACCTGTTCGCCTTCCGTTCCCAGGAAAAGGCCGCCCGAGCCCAGAAGGAAGGACGCTTCGCCGAAGAAATCGTGCCTGTGTTCGTTCCGCGACGGAAACAAGACCCGCTGGTGTTCGATACCGACGAGCATCCCCGCGAAAGTACGCTGGAGAATCTCGCATCCCTGCCCACGCCATTCCGCGAAAACGGCAGCGTGACCGCAGGCAACGCCTCAGGCGTGAACGATGGCGCCGCTGCGATGCTGGTTGCCAGTGAGACCGCCGTCAAAACCCACGGACTAAACCCCATGGCCCGCATACTGGGCATGGCCACGGCCGGCGTGGAACCGCGCATCATGGGCATCGGCCCTGTGCCGGCGGTTCGCAAGCTGCTGGAGAAACAAGGCATCGGCATTGACGACATTGACGTGATCGAACTGAACGAAGCCTTTGCCGCCCAAGGGTTGGCGGTACTGCGGGAATTGGGCGTTGCCGATGGTGATTCACGCGTGAACCCTAACGGCGGCGCCATCGCCCTGGGCCATCCTTTGGGGATGTCCGGTGCCCGACTGGTAATGACCGCCGCCCACCAACTGCAGAGCACCGGTGGCCGCTATGCCTTGTGCACCATGTGCGTAGGTGTCGGCCAGGGTATCGCGACACTCATCGAACGGGTCTGAGCTAAGGAGCAAACATGGCTTTTCTAAAACACGACGGTCGCACGATTTGTTATCGACTGCTGGGTGACAGCAACAAACCGCTGCTGATGCTCGCTCATCCCCTAGGCATGACCCAGGGGGTTTGGGACGACATGTTGCCAGCGCTACTCGAAAAATTTCGGGTACTGGCCTGGGATTTACCGGGACACGGCGCCAGCGCCGCCTGGCCGGAAGAATCCGACGAAATCACACCGGAAAACCTGGCGCAGGAAGCCATCGCGCTCGCGAAAGTGGCAGAGTCAGATAAGTTCCACTTTGTCGGAACATCGATTGGCGGCGCCATTGGCCAGCAACTCCTCAGCAAGCATTCTGAAAGGCTGCTTTCAGCCACGCTCACAAACACCGGCGCCGTCATCGGCACACCCGATGCCTGGAATACCCGCTCGGCCAACGTTCTGGAACTCGGCCTGCCGGCCATGGCGGTGGATATCGTGCCACGTTGGTTCGGCCCCCACGCGTGCGAAAAGCAGCCGGCGCTGGTGGAAGGCTGGAGCGTGATCATGGGACGCGGTGATGACCGTAGTTATGCCCTGCTGTGTGAGATGCTGGGGCGGGTCGACTTCCGAGAGCAGCTGGGGCAGCGTCAAGTGCCACTCCGACTGCTTGGTGGTTCTGACGATGTGGCCACGCCCCCAGACACACTCAGGGCGCTGGCCGGCGTCAGCGGTGCAGCGGAGCCGGTCATTTTGGAGCAGATTGGCCACGTGCCGTCGGTGGAATGCCCCGATGCATTCAGCCAGATTCTGCTTGATGCCCTGACCTGAGCACTTAGCGCGCAGACCAGACCGCAGCTTACTCCGGTCCTGGTTTGCAGCCAACCACTTCCGCGCTTCAGAATCTGGATAACTGTCTGCACTTTGCGGATAGGTTCATTCCGAAAAAAACCTTAGCGTTGCTCCACAATGCTAAACCTTGCCCGCCGGGAACAGTACCATGGACAACACTCTCACATTAGAAAAAGAAACCTCTGAGACCGGTTCTTCCAAAGTCCCAATGTATGGAGCGTTCCTCCTGGCTCTCGCCTTTGCCGCACTGATGCTTGTCAACGCAGACACGGTATTCCAAACCACGCTTGCAGCCATAACTCTTGGGCTGACAGCTACTGCACTTATTCTGTGCGCACGAATGCGTCCGACCACCGTCACGATACGCGAACCGGTGCCACCAGTGGAGTCCCGTCCCGAACCGGTTCATGAACCGGAAACGCCTGTGCCCGAACCGAAATCACCCGACCCCGTTCTGATCGGCCACCTAGACGACCTGCGAAACAACGTGGACATGATACTCGAAGAAATGGATGAAGCTGGCAAACTAGCCAAAGCGTCCGGCGCGAAGGTAGCCCAGAGCGCGAACAGCATTTCCGGGGCCGAGGCCTCGATTAGGGAGCTGGCGGAGTTCATGAGTCGTATCGATGACGTCTTCACTCAGTTGGTTAAACAGTCCGAAGAAATCGGTAGCATTGTCGGCAACATTCAGGATATTGCCAAACAGACCAACCTGCTGGCTCTGAACGCGTCCATTGAGGCCGCGCGAGCGGGAGAACACGGTCGCGGCTTTTCGGTAGTGGCCGACGAAGTGCGTAACCTAGCTGTTCGAGCGAACGAATCCAGCGAGAGTATCCGTGAAATCGCCAACAGCCTGAATTCGACCTCCGTGGAGGCCGGTAGCGGTATGGAAAAAATCCGCCAGTCGTGTGATCACTGCCTAAACCAGTCGGGGGAAGCCTTACAAGCAATGGAAGACATTCAGGCCGGAGCTGTCGCTCGTATGGAAGTGGTTCAGGGCATTACCAAACGCTTGCAGGTCCAGAGCGAGCTCACCCGTCAACTTTATACTGACCTCAGCACTGAGCATTGATCTTTTTTGGGACGGGCTTCCCATGGCCGGGTGACGACCAACAACCTAAGTTTTCACTGAACGCCCGCATTGGCGACTTTGAGCCTCCGATACAGTGTCGCTCGACCAATGCCCAACCGTTTTGCTGCGCGACTGACATTCCCCCCCTCAATTACCAGCGCTTCCTCGATAACGGCGCGCTCCAGAGTCTTTAAAGTACCGCGTTTGCTCGCTGCCCTATTGCTTCGAACTGCCATGGTTGTCGGGGCCGCTATCTCTTCAGGCAGATGGCAAAGTTGCAAAACTTCACCGGGGTCCGCAAGTGCGTCTGCGTGAGTCAGGGCATAGACGAGCTCACGAACATTTCCCGGCCAGTCGTACCGCATTAAACCGTCCAAACAGTCTTGCGACAACTCGCGACTACCCTGTGTCAGAGCACGGCATCGGTCGACAATGAAGCTTTGCAAATCCGAGCGTTCCGAAAGTCTTGGCAGGCGTATAGCCATACCTTTAATGCGGTAGAGCAGATCCTCGCGAAATTCTCCGTCCCTGGCAGCTTCTGACAGGTTCCGATGTGTTGCGCAGATCAACTGGAAACGGACCTGCTTTGGGGTAGCACTTCCAAGACGGGTCACTTCACGGGTTTCCAACACTCTCAATAAACGGGACTGGAGCGCCAACGGCATGTCACCAATCTCATCCAGAAACAGGGTGCCACCATCTGCCTGCTCGATCTTACCTGGAGCACCGCCTCGTCGCGCACCTGTGTAGGCACCATCAGCGTGACCAAAGAGCTCACCCTCAATAAGCGACTCCGGGATGGCCGCACAGTTAATCGCAACAAACGTGCCGGAAGAAAATGCGCTACCGTTATGAAGTGACGTTGCCATCACTTCCTTTCCGGTCCCGGTCTCACCTAGTATAAGCACCGGCAGCCCCTTCTCCATTGCTCTGCTTGCTTGGTTTACCTGACGACTAATTGCATGATCACCAAAATCTGTGGATTCTGGTACACGATTAGCCAAAGGCGCGGAAGCCGTACGTCTCGTGGTTTTTCGCGAACCAGCATCGACCGGTCGTAGCGAGAATGACAGCCCAGAGTGCATCCTGGCCGTTATAGGGTGATTCCGGCCACGGAACCCATCAACGAGTGCCTCAAAGCGCAAATCAAACAAATCCTGAAAGCGCAACGTCCCATCCGTTGAGGCCAACCCCGTCAGTTCGCGCACCCGGGGCGACAAACCAAGCACTTGTCCGTCCGGCCCAAGCGCCACCAACATGTCACTCGTGGCATGAGGATCACTCTGCTCCCACCCTAGACTAATCATGAGCCAAGGCGACAACATACCCATCAACTGGCGTTCAATCCTAGCTGAACATTGTTGCACTAAGGAAAGCGCGCTTCCCGGCTCCAACGGATTTCCACGAGTAATATCAATGGCCCCCAATACCCTGCCCATGGGGTCCACAATGGGAGAGGCCGCACAATTGAATACTCGATTTGCATGCAAGTAATGCTCGACTCCGGCAACTAGCACTGGACGACGCTCCAACACAGCACAAGACATCGCGGAAGTGCCAATATTCGCCTCGGAGAGATTGACTCCCTGTCGAAAGGCGTCATTAATCAGTGTATTGGCGCACCGACCCGAACGTCTCGCTGCCAGAGCAACCCCTTTGTCATCCGTAAGCAGAACGGAATAGCCTGCGCCATTAACGGTTTGGCCCAACTGTTCCAGCGGCTGGGTGGCTGCCTCCAACAAAATTCGGTTGTTATCCATCAGCTCTATTAAACCGTTTCTGGACACGGTGTCGAACTGAACACGCTCACTCACGTTTTTTCTCGCCGCGGAACAACGCTGCCAGGAATGAACAATGGCATCATCGATCAGGCCCGTTGGAATCTGACCATGCTCAAAAAAGGTTTCACGTGCCTTGGCACGCCTCTGGTCGGCAGGAATAAGTGCGCTCATTGATTTTCCTCTATCGCAGGACTGATTATTGTCGTTTGATGCGACCCTGCGCTTTGGCCTTATTGGCTCTTCTTGTCATTTTCTTGAAACTTTAACACGTTCTTTAATAAGGACCGCCTGAAAATTCGTTGACATGCCACTTACTGTCTCATTCTGAGACAGTGCCTCCCTGTTTCCCCGATTGAAACATTCATAGCCCCTCTTAACGATAACAAAACTCCCTTAATCAAATGATTTAAATAGCCTTTTTTATAGAAACGAACTGTTGGCATGATCGTCGCTAACTGTTTTCGCGTTGACAACAACAACACGAAATTTGGAGAGCAACTATGCGATCGACCTCGAAGTACACACCATCAAAATCACTTGCTTTGGGCTCAACCCTGATACTGGCCATGAGCATTTTCTCGGTTCCAACCCAAGCTGCCGAAATTGCCACTGACCCCGGCGACTACACACCGCTGCCAGCAGGTGTAAACCTTGGGATTCTATACGGCCAATATGCCACCCGCGACGCAGCTTACGCCGATGGCAACAAAGTCCCCGCCGAGGCTGGACTGGACACCACTATAGGATTGGCACGCTTCGTCCACTACATGGACATTGGTGGCATTATTGTTGATCCCCAGATCATCGTTCCTTTCGGAAAGGTGGAACTGACAGAGCCCTTCGGTCCGCTTCAGCCGACCTCAGAAAGTGGTATCGGTGACCCGATCATCGGCGCAACTGCTTGGGTTCTCAACAACCCCGATGATCAGCAATGGGTTGGCCTGTCCGCTTTCGCATCCGTGCCGGTCGGCCAATACGATGAGGCCAAAGGTCCAGTAAATATTGGCGAGAATCGTTGGAAGGGAATTTTTCAAGCTGCCTACGTGAAACATTTAAGCTCCAGTGTAGTGCTGGACCTGATCGCAGAGTATTCAGTATACGGCGACAACGACGACTTCCTCGGCTTCAAACGCGAACAGGAAGATGCGCAGAGCCTGCAGAGCCATCTTCGTTACCTCTTGTCCAAGCAAAGCCACGTGGCACTTTCTTACTACCATTCGTTTGGGGGTGAAACCACTGTTGGCGGCCAAAAGCAGGACGACAGGGTGAACACCAATCGCTGGCAGGCAACCTACGCAACTTTTGTTGATCCGACTGTGCAACTGCAATTTCAGGCTGGCCAGGACATCGACGTGGAAAACGGATTCAAAGAAGATACCCGCGTAAATCTGAGAATATTGAAGGTATTCTGACCCCCAAGAACATGAACATGCCTTTCGAACACAGGCAATAATTCGGAGAACACCATGAGTCAGATGAGCGATCAAACAAAAGAAGCCATCGACCAGATCAATGGCCTAAGCCGCCGAAGCTTTCTTAAAGCGGCAAGCGGCCTTGCGGTTGCTGCGACAGTCGGCACCGGACTTCTGGGGGCAGCGCACGCTTTCGCCTCAACCCCAGAAGGCATAAATGTTATGTCCGCCAGCGAATATCACGTGATGAATCGCCTGATGCAGGTTCAGCTGGCGAGCGAGGGAACCGGTCTAGTTCCGGCAAGTGAAATCCCGGTCATGCAGACATTGGACGCCGCACTTATGGCGACTATGGCACCCCACATTCTCGAAGGCCTGAAAGGTGGTATCGCCTACTTTAATGACGGACCTAAGACCTTTTATGGCAAACCTTTTGTGGAACTGTCCGACAAGCAAGCCGCAGCATTCTGTGACACTTGGGCCAATTCCGACGAAGTACCGCAAAGAGCACTTGCTATGGGCCTGAAAAAGCTGATCGGGCTGGCCTATTGGGCGAATCCCCCGACCTGGGAGCCTCTCGGCTACGGCGGACCGGTGACTGAAAAATGGAACCTGGTGTCTCTGGGCAATGCACCCTTACCAAAAAGCTGAGCGGCAGGAGTAGATCATGCAAGAAACAATCGAAGCTAAAACAATACCTGCCCACGGTTTGCAGGTAACCCAAGCGTCAGACGTGACCAGCGACAACATTGAGCTCAACGCCGATGCTGTCGTAATTGGATCAGGTGCCGGCGGAGCCATTGCAGCTTATGAGTTGGCCAAAGCCGGAAAAAAAGTGGTGGTTTTGGAAGCCGGCCCTTATGTGCCATCTGAACAATTTTCAGAAATGTTGGCCGTTTCCATGGATCAGCTTTATGCCGACCACGGCGGTCAGTCCAACTCCGCCGGTGACATCTCAATCTTGCAGGGTGCCTGCGTTGGTGGGTCCACAGTCGTAAATGCTGCCCTGTGTTTTCGAACCCCGGATTACTATCTCGACCGATGGGGGAAGGAGTTCGGGCTGACCAATCTCACACCGAAAGTCATGCTGCCCTACTTTGAGAAAGTCGAAGAAAATCTCGGCATTGCACCGAACAAGTCCTTTGAGACCAGTCCAGGCGCCCAACTGCTCAGAGGCGGCATGAAAAAGCTGAACCTTCCCGAAGGTAATGCCAAACGCAATATTCGCAATTGTGCTATGACTGGTTTCTGCTTCGCTGGCTGCAAATCCGACCGTAAACAATCCATGATGGTCACCTACCTGCCCTGGGCCGTGGCCTATGGTGCGACCATCTATTCTGACACGCGGGCCACACAGATCCTCGCAGAAAATGGCAAAGCCACTGGCGTATTGGCCGAAATTGTTGACCAGCAGAGCAAAACGGTAAAGAGCAGGCTCAAGGTCAACGCTCCGATCGTCGTCGGCGCGGCTGGACCGATCCAAATGCCAATCCTGCTTCAGAAAAGCAAACTAGCCAACAGCAATGGCCAGGTGGGCAAGAACTTCGCCTGCCATCCAACCATGTCTGTGACCGGCATGTTCGAGGAGAACGTTGATAACTTCTACGGTGCCACCCATTCCCTATACATGGATAAACATGTAATGCCTGGGGATGGAAGCTACTTGCTGCTCGATGCTATCCAGGAACCCGTGGAGGCCAGTTTTCAGGCCGAGCCAGGCACTGGTAAGCCGTACATGTCCTACATGTCGAAATATCGCAACACAGTTCGCCTAATCACCCTCATCCACGATCAAAACGTGGGCGAGGTAAACTGGAAAGACGGCGTGAAAGAGATCAAATACTTCGTCGACGACGGCGATTTCGAAATCATGAAGAACGGCCTAAAGACCAATGCTCGGGTACTTTTTGCCGCCGGTGCGAAGCAACTGTTCATTCCGACATCCCACAAGCTGACCATCGACAGTGAAGATCAGATTGATGCTGTCATCGATGGGCTCGACAATGAGCCCGCCCGCTATCGCTACACCTCGTTTCACCCCCAGGGTACCTGCCGTATGGGGGCAGACCCGAAATCCACAGTGGTTTCTCCCACGGGCGAAACCCATGAGATCAAGAACCTTTACATCGTGGATGCGAGCCTGCTGCCGACATCGATCGGTTACAACCCCTCGGAAACAGTTTACGCGCTGGCCCACTATATAAGCGACCAGATCAACCGGGCGCACACCTGATTACAGTCGAAAGCATTGAGGAGAAAATACCATGGATGTGCCAGTAAACTCTGTTTGGCAACAGAACCTTTTCCTGGGCTCATGGCAAAATGGCGACGGTGAGCAGGTCGATATAATGGAACCAGCGACCGGGGAGGTGATCACACAACTGAAAGCGGCGACGCCTCTTGACGTTGACCGGGCCGCCATCATCGCCAAAGACGCCCAGAAAAAGTGGATGGCAGTGCCCTTTGATCAGAAAGCCGAGATCCTGCGCAGGGCCGCAGCCCTCCTCAAGGAGCGCGCGGAAGAAATCAACGGATGGAATACCCGCGAGTGCGGCTCAATCGGTCCAAAAGCAGATTGGGAGTTACAGGCTACCTACGAACAGGCTCAGATGGCTGCAGCCATGCCAATGCAGCCCAATGGCGAGATATTCCCGTCAAGCATTCCCGGAAAGCGGAATTATTGGAAGCGGGTACCACTTGGTACCGTAGGTGTTATCGCACCCTGGAACTTTCCCATCCTTCTTTCAATGCGTTCCGTGTTTCCGGCCCTGGCCATGGGTAACTGTGTGATACTCAAGCCGGATCCCAAAAGCAGTATTTGTGGCGGTGCACTGATGGCTCAAATTCTCGAAGACGCCGGACTGCCCGAAGGGGTGTTTCATGTTCTGCCGGGCGGCCCTGATGTAGGCCAGGCTCTCGTTGAACATCCGCTGGTCAAAATGATCTCTTTTACCGGTTCCACCGCGGTTGGGAAAAAGATTGGCGAGATCTGTGGTCGGATGCTTAAGAAAGCCTCGCTGGAGCTAGGTGGAAACAACGCACAGGTGGTTCTCGAAGACGCCGACCTGGACATTGCAAGTTCGTGTGGTGCATGGGGCTCTTTTCTGCATCAGGGGCAAATCTGTATGCAGACCGGTCGACACCTCGTCCAAAGTTCGGTGGCAGACGCTTATATTGCTCGCCTGGCCGCTCGCGCCGGAAACCTTGCCTGCGGAAACCCTGCGCAAGAACAGGTTCATATAGGTCCACTGATCAACGAGGTTCAGGCAAAGCGGGTAGAGGGTATCGTCAACCGCTCTGTCGAAATGGGCGCACGCATCGTCGTCGGCGGCAGACGTAATGGCAACTACTATGAGCCCACAGTTATAGCCGACGTCACCTCGGACATGCCAGTCTTTTCCGAGGAAGTCTTCGGGCCTGTAGCACCAGTGATGACCTTCGACTCGGATTCAGAAGCTCGTGATCTGGTCAATGAGTCTCCCTATGGTTTGGCTGCAGCGATTCATTCAGGCTCGACAGAACGAGCACTGAAGATTGCCAATCAAATCCATGTTGGGATGATTCATATCAACGATCAAACTGTAAACAACGAGTTCCAGGTACCCTTTGGCGGCATGGGCAGCTCGGGTAACAGCGGCCGCTTTGGTGGTCCAGCCAACATTGAAGAATTCACCACCAGCCAATGGGTGAGCGTGATGGAAGAGGGTATGCAGTATCCTTTTTGAACCATGAGCTCGCCTGTCATTTCTTGTTGAGCGTCGGTTCCCGTTGGGAACGATCTGCCCTTGCCTGAAGAACGCCCGGTTCTTCAGGCTTTTTTATCGACCAAGCTACTGAATTTGAAAGGTCTCGCAATACCTCTGCAATAACCGGACACGCCTATGCAGAAAACGGATATCTCTGCAGCCCCCACACGCCTCTAATGACAGAACCCACAACAACAATCTGAGGTGTTGAAATGAGCAAGATCAAAACGCTTGCCGGTGCTGTACTGGCAACCACCCTTACCGCCGGGCTCTCAACCTCTGCCCTAGCGGCCGCTGGTGACCCGGTAAAGATCGGTGTCATGCTTCCGTTCAGCGGCATTTACGCACAACTTGGTGAAGCCGGCCGAGATGGCCTGAAGCTCGCTCTGAAAGAGCATGCCGAAAAACTTCACGGATCAAAAGTTGAGTTCATCGAGCTTGATACTGAAGCCAAGCCCTCACGCGCTCCGGAGCTAGCATCTTCGCTGTTGAACCAGCACGAAGCAGATTTCGTGATTGGTCCGGTTCATTCCGGCGTTGCCATGGGCATGATCAAGATGCTGCGCGGTAAAGATACCATTATGATTATCCCCAACGCGGGTTCTGCCGCGGCGACCGGTCCTCTTTGCTCTCCCAACGTATTCCGCACTTCCTTCTCATCCTGGCAGCCGTCCTACCCCATGGGCGAAGTGGCGCTTGAAAAAGGCTACAAGAAGGTTTATGCGATCAGTTGGAACTACGGCATGGGCCGCGAGAGTCTCGACGCCTTCGAAGAGTCCTTCACCGCCGGTGGGGGTGAGATTGTCGAGAAGGTACTGCTGCCTTTCCCGTCCACCAATTTCCAGTCCCACGTCAGCGACATAGCTGACGAGAATCCTGATGCGGTGTTCACATTCTTCGCCGGTGGTGGCGCCATCAAGTTTGTGAAGGATTACGACGCCATGGGCCTGCGCGGCAAGATTCCGCTGATGGGGTCCGGCTTCCTCACCGAAGGTACACTGCAGGCACAAGGTGATGCTGCAGAAGGCGTGATGACTGGGCTGCACTACGCAGAACAGTTGGACGTTCCGAAGAACCGAGAGTTCCGGGAAGCCTTCAACACCGAGTATGGTCACTACCCGGATATCTACGCCGTTCAGGGGTATGACGCAGGGCAGGCCATCGCCAACACCATCGACCAGCTTGAAGGTGATATTTCAGACAAGCAGGCGGTGATCAGCACCATGGAAAAGTTGACCATCGACAGCCCGCGTGGGGAATTCACCTTCTCCAAGGCACATAACCCGATTCAGAACATCTACCTGCGGGAAGTGAAAGATGGCGTGAACGTGGTGCAGAGTATCGCCGCCGAAGCGCTGGAAGATCCCGCCCGTGGCTGCAAACTCTGAGCACGGGCTCTGTTACCCCCCGGCAAGAGCCGGGGGCTTACCTGAAGCTCCCTGCCCATACCTGAATTGACTTATCCGTAAAACCGTTGGGTATTACTATGTCTACCGAACTTTTCTTCGTGCAACTTATTAATGGCATCCAGTATGGGTTGCTTCTTTTCCTGATCGCTTCCGGCCTGACCCTAGTGTTCGGCGTCATGGGCATCCTTAACTTGGCCCATGGTTCCATGTACATGGTCGGCGCCTATCTGGTGTGGTACTTCGTCGCTGTGACCGGCAGCTTTACGGTATCGGCCATTCTGTCGGCAGTAATCGCGCTTGGCCTGGGCATACTCATCGAGCGGGTATTGATCCAGCGACTCTATAACCGCAATCACCTGGACCAGGTACTGCTGACCATAGGCATGATCTTCGTGTTCAACGCTTTGCAAAGCATTCTCTGGGGCAATGATCCCTATGGTGTTGCCGTTCCGGAAGCACTGAGCGGTTCGGTGCCTTTTACCGACAACTCAAGCTATCCGGTGTATCGCATCTTCGCTGCAATGGTCTGCATAGCCATCGCCGCTGCCCTGTACTTCGTGGTGAGCAAAACCCGGCTGGGCATGTTGATTCGCGCCGGCGAATCTAACCGAGAAATGGTAGAAGCTCTCGGAGTCAACATCAAAAGCCTCTATACCATCGTGTTTGCCATCGGAGTCATGCTTGCAGCCGTTTCGGGCATTATTGCCGCACCAATGCGCTCCATCGTTCCCGGCATGGGCGAAAGTGTATTGATCACCTGCTTTGTCGTAGTGGTCATAGGAGGCATGGGCTCGATTAAGGGCGCCTTCGTGGGAGCCCTGCTGGTCGGTGTTATCAGCACTTTTGCTGCGGTTCTAATACCGACCATGTCCAACATGATTATCTACATCTTTATGATCCTGGTGCTGCTGGTGAAGCCCCAGGGCCTGTTCGCCAAGTAAGCGGGAGCCGAACATGATTTTCGAAAAACGCACCGAACGGATTTTCCTGGCGATCTTCTTTGTCATCGCCCTCTGTATTCCCCTTTTCCTGGAGGAGAACTCCTTCTTCGTGGGCAAAGCCACCACCATCCTGATTTTGGCGGTGTTTGTAATGTCTCTGGACTTCCTGGTTGGGCGAGTTGGCCTGGTCACCTTGGGTCACGCCCTGTTCTATGGCCTTGGCGGCTATTTATTCGTGATCCTCACGCCGGAGTATGAGGCAGTCAATTTCTGGATCTACGCCTTTTACATTATGGGGCTTAATGCCCTGATTGCGCTGGTGATCGGTGCGGTGGTGCTACGCACCTCCGGAATCTACTTCATCATGATCACCCTGGCCATCTCGCAGATGGCCTATTACTACTTCTTCGATTCCCTGGAGTTCGGCGGCAACGACGGTCTGTTTATCTTCATGAAGCCAGAAACCAGTATCTTCGGACTGAGCTTCCTGAACCTGGACAACCCCACCCACTTCTATTACCTGGCATTGCTGGCGGTGCTGGTCACCCTGTTGGCCATCAAGATCATCCTGCGTTCGCGCTTTGGCCGCATCGTCGAAGCCAGCCGCCTGAACCCGGAACGTACCGCGGCGCTGGGCTACAACATCTTTGCCTTCCGCCTGATCAGCTACGTCATTGGCAGCACCCTGGCGGCCTACGCCGGTTTGCTGTTTGCCCTGCAGTACGGCTATGTAAACCCGCAATTCATGACCTGGGAAATGTCTGGAACAGCGCTGGTGATGTCCATCCTCGGCGGGATGGGCACGATCTACGGCGCCATTATCGGCACCATAACCTATGAAGGTCTGCAGTATTTCTTCGAGCACATGAGCGAAGACTGGATGCTGTTCATGGGCGGCGCCATCATCCTTATGGTCCTGCTGCTGCGCAAAGGCCTGGCCGGATACCTTGAAAAGCTGCTGGAGAAATAATCATGGCCAACGACATCATTCTGGAAACCGAATCCCTCAGTAAACACTGGGGCGGGATCAAGGCACTCAACGACATTTCCCTGCAGTTTCATGATCGACAACTGCACGGCGTGGTCGGCCCAAACGGCGCCGGCAAGAGCACGCTGTTGAATATGCTGTGCGGCACCCTGCAGCCAACCAGCGGATGTATCTTCCACAAGGGCGAGCAGATTGAAGGCATGAAGCCGTGGAAATTCGTGCGCCGGGGCATCGGCCGCAGCTTCCAGAAAACCAACATCTACGCCGATGTCACCTGCCTGGAAAACTGCGCGGTGGCGGCTCAGCGCCGATTTGCGGGTAGCTTCAATTTGTTCGCGTCGCGTCATTCCAACAAGCTTGTTCAGGAAGCCGCTGAAAAGGCTTTATGTCAGGTGGGGCTCGAAAGCCGCATCCATACCGTTGCGGCGGAAATTTCATACGGAGAGCAGCGCCAGCTCGAACTGGCCATGGTGCTGGCAACCGATCCGTGCATCCTCCTTCTGGATGAGCCCATGGCTGGCATGGGCCACGAAGAATCTCAGCGCATTATCGCGCTGCTGAACGAGCTCAAACAGACCTACTGCATTGTGCTGGTAGAGCACGACATGGACGCAATTTTTGAGCTGTCCGACCAATTAACCGTGCTGGATAACGGCACCCACCTGATTACTGGCACCGTGGATGAAGTTCGCAACGAGCCCCGGGTGAAAGAAGCCTACCTGGGCAAGGAAGACGAGGAGGAAGCGGCATGAGCAACAGCCTTCTAGCAGTTAAGAATCTCAATACACTTTATGGCCGCAGCCACATCCTCCACGACCTGTCCTTTAAACTTGAGAAAGGGCAATCCATGAGCTTGATGGGACGCAATGGCATGGGCAAGACCACCACGCTTAAGTCCATTCTTGGCATCGTGCCACCCCGCAGTGGTCATGTTTACTTTGACGGACAGGACATTAGTAACCTGCCGACATGGAAGCGGATGAGAAGGGACATTGCCTACGTTCCCGAGGGCCGGGGCATGTTCCACAACCTTACGGTGAAAGAACACTTACAAATGGCCGCACGCCCCGACAGCAATGGAAAATCCGGCTGGGACTTCGACCGAGTTATGTCGACTTTCCCTCGCCTTCAGGAGCGCTTGTCTAATTTAGGAACGGAACTCTCTGGGGGTGAGCAGCAGATGCTGGCGATCGGACGGGCGCTGGTCACCAATCCGAGACTGATGATTCTTGACGAAGCCACCGAGGGCCTTGCACCGCTGATCCGAGAGGACATATGGAAGGTTATCGCAACCATTCGCGAGTCCGGCATTTCTACATTGATCGTGGACAAGAACATCAAGGCCCTGAAGAGGCTCTGTGACCGTCATGTCGTTATTGTAAAAGGAAAAGTTCATTTCGACGGCAGCTCTGAGGAGCTGGACCAGAACCTAGAAAAAGTCGAAACGGCACTCAGTGTGTAAATTTACAGAAAACGGATAGGGATGTTCATTAACCGGATATTTGACCCCGCCGTAATAACCGATAGTTCAAGTGCCAAACAACAAGGAGAAGGCAAATGAACTATCGTAACTCACTGCTAGCGCTGGCGATCGCTTCCGGTCTCAGCGCAACACCTTCCGCTCATGCTCTCGAACTCGGCGAGTTCAACGACACCAAATTTAGCATCGGTGGTTATTTCAAAGCCGAAGCCATCTATGAAAAGGTCGATGATGGGGACTCGCGCATCTTCGGTCGCTCAAACCAGTCTCGCGTGAACCTCAAGACGGTGACCCAGAAGGAAGGCCATACCATTGTCGGTTTTGTGGAAGGCGACTTTTACGGCGGAACCTATCCTGGGGAGAACAACGACCTGCGTCTTCGCCACGCGTTCATCAAGGTTGACCAGACCACCGTAGGTCAAACATGGACCGGCCAATTCTGGGCCGTTGCATACCACGACTACCTGGATTTTCTCGGTGGGCCACGCGGCACCTTGGGCGGGTTGAACTTCCGCACCAACCTGATTAGCCATGAGGTGGCCGGATTTCGTTTTACCGCACAGGATCCAGTAAACAACGACGCAGACACCCCCGATCTGGCCGTCAACTACAACCTGAACTTCGACGGCGGTCACCGTGTTATCCTCACCGCATCCGGTCGCGAAGTTGAAAACGGCGACTTCGTGGGTGGCGGTGCCATTGGATCAAAGTTCATGATCGGGCCGCACAGCATTAACTTAAACGCCCACTACGGCGAAGGACTTGGAGCGTTCACCGGTGTAGGCGTGAACAACAGCCTGTCATCCCCCGATGTAGAAAACGGCGATGCTGTAAGCCAGGCAGGCGTCGACGTCGGATTCCGCTACGTCATAAACAGCGATTGGCGAGCCAATGTAGCCTACACAGCCGTTGAAGTGGACGATAACGCCGACACCAACTACGAGGCCCACCGCGTCAACTTGATCCACAACATTACGCGGGATCTGGAAGCCGGGATAGAGTGGCGCAAATACAACCTCGCCTTCGGCCCACTTCTACCGGAAGGCCAGCAGGTTGAGGTAATGGCCAAATACAAGTTCTGATCCAGACCTTCAGAATTGGTACTTTGAAAGAAACCGGAAAGGCGGGCGTCCTCGTTCCCCAGGGCGCCTGTTTTCCACTGGCACACGGCAGAACCAGTCATTCGAAAACGGTAACGTCAATGGCAGAAGAGACCACAAAGCGACAAGGAATCGGTTCGCTGGAAATTGGATTACACATACTCAACTACATATCCGTAGCATCCAGACCCCCGACCCTGAAGGAACTTTCGGGCGCTCTGGACCTTTCGCCTAGCCGCGCTCACAAGTACCTCGTCAGTTTGCTGAGAGAGGGCTATATCAATCAGGTGAATCAGACCCAGTATACTCTCGGCAACTCCAGCCTGACTCTCGGTATTTCTGCGCTCCGGCGCATTAACCCCATTCAATTGAGTTATGCGGCTGTTGATCGGCTTAATGAAGAAACAGACAAAACGGTTTCCGTGACTGTATGGAATGGTAACGGCCCATTGATCATCAAGTGGTTGGATTCAAGCCAGCCAATCTCGGTCAACGTGAGGTTGGGCGCGGAGTTATCGCCACTGAACTCTGCGTCAGGAAGGATTTACCTGGCCCACTTACCAGACAAACGACGCAAGGAGTTGATAGACCAGCACTACGAGAACTCCAAGTCACTCCCAAAACATCGGGGCAAGCCCGTCACCCGAGACGAACTGCAACTTCATCTGGACACCATCAAACGGGATAACTACTGCGCGTTTTTCAGCGATTACCTTCCCGAAATCAATGTGCTTAGCTGTCCCGTGTTCGATATTAACGGCAGCATTGTCACCGTCATCACACTGTTGGGTCTTGATAGGGACACAGATATTAGCGAAGGCTCATTTCTGTTCGAAAAGGTCTTGGAGTGCAGTAAACGGGTCACTCGCCAGATTTGCGGGCAACAACGAGAAGGCAATGGCCGGGCTTAACCGGCCATTCGCAGGGTTTCAGAGGGCAATTCGCCGAAGGATTTTCGATAATCCGACGAAAACCGGCCCAAGTGGCTAAAGCCATAGTCCAGCGCGATCTCGGTAACATTGCGGCATTTTCCCTGTATGAGATCTTCCCGCAACTTCTGCAATTTCAACTGCTTAATGTAACACTTCGGAGTCGTTGCGAAGGCTTTTGAAAAGGCATTGTAGATGGATCGAACACTCATATTAGAGACGCTGGAGAGTTCTTCGATATCAATATTGCGATGCACGTTCTGTTCTATGTGCCTCAGCATCTTACCCAGCATGGGCGTATGAGCAGTTTCGCCCTCTTCAATTGACCAGTTACTCGGAAAAGCTTTCAGCAGCTTCTTGAGTATGATGTCCCGGTAAGGCGCTCCGACTGCGCTTATTTCCTCATCCTCGGCATCATCAAGCTCCGAAAAAACGGCTTCAATAATTTTGATGAGTGCCGGACATAATTTGAGATCGACGGGAATCCGATCAAAACGAATACCATTTTCTGGCAACCGCCGAAGAGACACCTCCCGGGCGTTGATCAATGCTAACTCAGGAACTTTGATGATTAACTTTTCGCAATCTTCTGAATATTCGAGATCAATTTTCTCATAGGGGTTCACCATAAGGCCCTGGCCACTGCGAACTTTCATCCGTTCGCCAGCCTGGTGCCAGACACACTCCCCTTTGGTGACGATTTGCAGGTGGTAAATGGATTCCAGTTCAGGACTTTTTACCCGGACGCAATTTCCGTAGCTAATTTGAGACAAACCAAATCCGGCAAACTCCCTGAAACTTAGACGTGACTTTTGTTCCTGCCCACCGACCATTTCGAGTCTATGATGTCCGATATGCTTATTGACGAAGGATGACACTTCTTCCGGGTGTGCCCCATGGAGGATTGTTCCGCCTGCAAGTTGTTGACTAAACATCAGCTGCCTCATTTACTTATTATTAATTCATTCACTTTAAAGAAAACGGCATGATCAATCAACAACCAATCAAACGCCCTTCTCTCATTGGCAAGCCCCCGATAAAGCAAACGCCTGATGGCGTTGCGCCGAACGCAAATCTGCAGGTGCTGGCAATGAACTGAGAGCGGATACTGCGAGGAATTAAAAATCGAAGCGGTCAGAATGCTAGAGAAATCATGATCGGTATAAAAGCAAGGGCAAAAATTGTAGTCAGTAGAACCGTTCCAGCTGCTTGGCTCGGTGACACATCCATCAAGGTGGCGATAACAACAGCATTCGCAGGTATTGGCGTGATTGAGATCAGGAAAATCGCTTTGTGGGCAGCTGAGTCGTATATATCCAGGAATGTTGCATCCAGCCACCAGAAGCCAATCGCAACCAAGGGCCAGATCACGAACTTTCCAAAAAAGGCCATTGCCGTAAAACGAATGTTGCCTGCCAATACACGGAAACTGATGATGCTCATACCGATAATCATCATGCCCAGAACACTGTGAGCTCCTCTGAAATTATCGAAAAGCGGAACGAAAATTTCTGGAATGTCGACCCCAGAAAGATTCATCGCCATAGCGGCAATAAAGGCATACACGGCTGGGAGCCTCAGAACCCGGAAAAGGGCGTCTTTAATTCCGAACTGACCTCGTGCGGCGAGATAAAAACCCACCGAGTTTTCGAAAAGCGTTGTTCCGAGCATGCACATGATGTATAGCCCCAGCCCCTCTTTTCCAAAAAGTAGTAGCGCTACCGGCACTCCAAAGTATCCGTTGTTTCCTGAACCGACACACAAAGGGATGATGTTGGCACTGCCATCATTGAGAAACTTACTTGCTACTTTCATCTGGACAATACCTAGTACAGATGCAATCGCAAAAATGAGAAAGGGCAACAGGATAACTTCTGTTGAAAGCGGCGCGGCCATCACACCGGAAAAAACGACCGATGGGGTCACGATGTAAAGCATGATGCCCGCTATGTTTCGGCTGTTGGCCTCCAGATAGCGGCCCGCAATCCAGCCCAGAGCAACCGTTACGTAGAGCGGAATCAGCTTAGTAAAGAGAGCAAATCCGGCCGTCATAGGTATTCCGGGTAGCGTTAATATTTCCTGCCAGGCAAGCCGCGACGTTAACAGTGCAAGAGGAAACTGAGGCGTTTTAAAAACATTAGGGATCTCTGAGGCGTTAATCTATCCGCTCAGTGCAGACACTTATCCAGGTGCTGAAACCTGACAGCAATCAATCTCGGTTCAAGCCGCAAAGGACCCAGAAAACCCCGTGGTACATCGCGGTCGAGGCGTTTTCAACCAAACAACTAGTCGTGATTACTGAGGCGCCCAAGACTAGAGACTTACAATAAGTCGCCACCGCTCTAAGTCGCAGCATAAACGACCTCGTTTAAGTGAGAAGCCACTCCGAGGTTGCATTTCTCCGAGCAAGTCACGCTCAACAAAATTTATCGAAACAGGGTGGCAAGAATGAGATTGTTTCTTTAATTCAACGATCTAATTTTCTCCGGATCCTAAAGCGTGTCCGATTTCCAGACACTGAAATCCTGACAATTGTGAACTCCCCGACCTGACAAATTCGGATCCAAATATCCGTTTAGGGTGCCTGGTGGGCAACGATCAAATGTCCTGTTTCCGGACATCGGTTACCTGACAGATATGTGCCACACTTCGGTATTAATTGGCTTAAAATGCTGATACATCGGGGTTTTGTAGGGTTGCGTTTTTTGCTTTAGGCATTTGATCTTTGAGATTTTTCACCGATTTAGACCGGTTGCTGCCTACCTTTGAGGTCGCCCTCCGGAGGCAAAGGTCATAGGTTCGAATCCTATCGGGCGCGCCATTATTTTCAAAGGCTTGCGTGAAAACGCAGGCCTTTTTTATTTGCCTGTGCCCAAATTGTGCCTTGCTGGAGCCCAGTCACTTTAGGCCGCTGCTATATCACTCAGTAAAAAGACCATTGCACGGTTTCCACCTCACCATCTCCAAGGCACAGCCACTCCGCGTTATCTATGAATCCAAAACGCCTTGTTGTCGAAACCTTTGGTCGCAAAGCGGACGTTCAGATCTCAGTTTCAGTTGCCGGCATCATCGGCGAGGTTTAATGATAAGACGCCCCGTAGGCTAGCAGCGGGCCTATCCAAATTGCGAAAGATACGCAAAGTCCGAATTTACCGGGCTTTAACAGTGTGCTTTTCTTCGGGTTGTTCGGGTTATAGAAAATCTTAATTAAGTCCCCGTGCCGATCCACACTTTTGAACTGATGATCGAGAATACCCCTAGCGTTTCGATTGGTGACGAAGATCCAAGGTGAGACACGTTTGCCCTGATACCTTTTGCCATCGACCTCATATTCATAGAGCGCGCTAACAACATATCGAGTATCAGCGTCATATCGATCGCTCCCGCCGAAGGTGCGGGTGCCGCCATCCAGCAATTTGCCTCTGACTGAAGGCCACTGTCGCATTCTCAACTGGCCTATGAGTGAAAGACTCATTATCAAAAAGCAGTAAAGGGCGATGAAAAATACGACACCTTGCTTATCACCGGCTTTAGCCAGCTCCCACATCGAAACGAGGTATTCCACGCTGTTCGCTCTGTTGGTCCAGGATCGATATTTCTATTTTCCATATTTTCTGGAAGGATAAAACGAATTGCTTTTCGTTGCGGTGCGCAAATAATTGACCGCTATTTATTCGTAACCGGCGGTCGCAAAGCAAACATTCAGGTTTTAATTCGAACGCATAAGCTTAAGAGCTCCCTGATTAGGGCGCTCAGTGGCGGCTTACGGCCGGAACGGCGCCTAAGCGACTGGTCAGACGGCTTGGTGGCGAAGCTCTGAGAGAGCGCCGCCAGAACCCCGGCCTGCCGAATTAGCGCCCCCTACTGCTTCAATTCGACCCGGAGGAGCCTGAGCCTCTGCGTAGTACTCAGGTTCTCGACGGAATGAGGAGCCTCCGGATCCTTCCACATCGTCAGCGGCAACGTTAGCGGCCCGCTCATCTCCCGGGAGTCGAAGATGACTTCGCCGTCCGCGTTGCGGTCAATAAAGTGACCTGCCTCCGTGATGTGAAGAACGCTGGGCCAACGGTGATGGTGCAGGTTCTCCAGTTCACCGGGGGCGAGGGTAACTTCGAACACGCGCACTCGCTCGTTTTCCAGGAGCACTGTGTGATTTTCCGGCGCGGCGATGACTGCGTCCAGCTCGGGAGGCCATTCGGTGGGGTCGCCTGTCTGGTAGAGAAGCGGCTGTGCTTCTTGATCTTTTGCACCGACGAAGGGCACAAGAACGAGCATCGTCAGGGTGATTGGGAGTAATAGGTTGAAGTGAGTCATACCATTGCCTCTCGTGAGGTTGGTTGATAGAGGGTGACGGGAGGCCGTACAACCCCTATTCAGGGCGGGGGCCTTTAAGTATGACTCAAGAAGTGGGTTTCTTCCTCCAAATAGGGCAATCGGTCGCAAAGCGGACATTCATACGAAACGGAAAACGGTTAAGCTAGAGGGGAGCAGGTCAAGATAACTGAGAGCGGGCGAACGTCCGCTTGTTCAATTAGCGAAGGTAATAAGAGTTTTTGGTCAGCTTCCGCTTTACGTATCTTGCCGCCCCACAAGCTTACTGACTGGCTCAATTAGACCTTGAGTTCAATTGCGGTCGTTAGGCTCTAGTTTTAAAAGGCGAACAATAGAACTATAGCTGACGATAGAAAATTAGAACTATCAGACTATATTGATAGAAGTATCATCATTTGATTAATCAAACTTGGCCTCAGATAAGTCTTTTTAAATAAAACTTATACTCAAAACAGGTTTGCACATCTTAAGGAGACGCTTGTCTTAAATGCTTACCTACGTGGGAAACGTTGATTAATAGACGAAAAATAGAAGACTTTTCACTCTCTAAATAACATTAAATAGATGTCAATATGGAAAACATGAGGCGTCATGTATTTTAAGTTTAGGAAAAATGACGTTTTATTTTACCTATACTCTGAAGCCTAGGCGTTTTCACATTGCACTAAACAGATTGTCGACTTGAATATCGGCGCCTATGAGCAAATCTTTTGTTAAAAATAGAGGAGGTGTGTCAGGGTTAATTTGATACACATACAGAAATCCAGCGTACCATACCACCATGTTAATAAACCCATCAGTTCCATGATCAAGACTGTGATGAAGAATATGACAGCACAACATCGCGTCGCTTGGCGGTCCTTCCCGCCAGGCCCCGTGACAGCAGCGTATAAACGCATGGTGGATGCGGGGGAGGTGCGACGAGATGACGCGCAGGTCGCTCTGGCGGCAAAATTCGATGCCCTGCACGAGTCTCTTACCTCGCTCCCACCAGTATCAGTACGCAGCGACGAACCGACAGAAAGCAGCTTTAAAAACAGCAGTCCACTGTTACGATTACTGGCGCGATCCTTGGCACACGCTCAGTCTTTTCTTCGAAAGAAGTTCCATTTGTGGTCTTTTGGTCCACCACCGCGAGGCATGTACATTCATGGACCGGTCGGGGTCGGCAAGAGCTTTCTAATGGATCTCTTTTACGCATCGGTTTCTGTTCCTGATGATAATTCTTGCTGTACTAATGACAGCCACAAACACATAAACATAACCAAACGCCGCGTCCACTTTCATGAGTTCATGCTAGACGTCCATCATCGCATCTTTGCCTACAAACAGGAGTACCCACGAGGTGATGCGATTCCCATCATCGCGCAACAATTGGCACAAGAAGCCCAACTCCTCTGTTTCGATGAATTTCAAGTGACAGACGTTGCCGATGCCATGATTTTGAAGCGACTTTTTTCATTATTATTGGATTTGAATGTGGTGGTAGTGGCTACCTCGAATCGCTCTCCCGATGCCTTGTATGAGGGAGGCATCAACCGCTCCCTCTTTTTGCCTTTCATAGACATGTTAAAACACACATTCGACATTATTTCCATGGAGGATTCCAGCAAGGATTATCGACTTGAAAATCGAGCGGATGGTCAATCCTATTTTTGGTCAAACAAGAAAGTTCATAGTGATAATAATAGTAAAAACAACATGCAAGCGCAGTTGGAAAAAATATTTGGTAGCACTGCATCCGGAACTGAGGCCGAGATCATTCCCGTCCTCTTTGGTCGCACCGTCCAGGTGACCCGATTGAATGACCGGTGCGCCTGGTTTGACTTTTCCGAGTTGTGCTACCAACCGCTCGGGGCGGCCGATTATATTTCTCTCTGCCGCCGATTTCCGGTCATCATCATGGAGCGCGTCCCCCAACTGGACGCCAATCACCTCAACGAAGCACGACGATTCGTGACCCTCATTGACGCGTGTTATGAATCTCGCACCCGCTTGGTGCTGGCGGCACAAGTCCCGCTCGACGAGTTGTTTGTTGATTTTGAAGCGCAAGCCGAAAGCAGCGACGGAGATGAAGAATTGATTGTCAATGAAAAGGGAGGAAACTCAAGTTCCTTTGCGACCACCATGATTCGCACCAAAGAGGGAGAATATTATGAGTGGTCGGCGACGGGTCGAATTGGCGTGTCGCTGGCACAATTATCGTCTGCCAATGATCTCGCCTTTTCCTTTCGACGAGCCGCTTCTCGGTTGGTTGAAATGGGAGGAAATGAATGGGGACGGCAATGACTAAAGGTCTTTATCTTGCAAACCTATGTCAGGGCAGTTCATGAATCTGATCTGGCCGATGGATTTGGGCTCACTTCAGTTCCTGCCTCTCTGCACAAAAAGTAGGGGCCCGTAATGAAAGACCTCGGATGGCAATACTTGTTTCCTTCATCAACCCGATGCGTTCATCCAATAGCCGGTTATGTGTGCCGACACCATCTTCACCACTCAACCTATTCGCGGCAATTAAGACAGGCAGTTATAGCCAGTGGCATTAATAAACGAGTCACGGCACATACTTTTCGGCATGCCTTTGCGACAGAGTTATTAAGATCTGAAAGTGATATTCGAACGGTGCAAGAAATACTCGGGCACAGCGATATCAGAACAACTGAAATCTACACGCATATATTGGGTGATCGACGGGCGGGAACCGTGAGTCTTTTTGATCGATTGCCAGGTTCATAATGCGCTTCATTTCGATCGTTTTGGTGGGAAAAAAGCCATCATTTTTGATCGTCGCGAATGTCCGCTTTCGTTTATAAGCTGACAATCAGATATCGCAGCCCTCCGCCGTTTCGAGGATCATGTCAGCAGCCTTTTCGGCAATGACAATCGTAGGCGCGTTGGTATTGCCGCTAATCAGCCGTGGCATGATGGACGCGTCCACCACACGGAGGCCCTCGAGCCCGTGCACCCTGAGTTGTGGGTCCACGACCGCCATCCTGTCAGTTCCCATTTTGCAGGTGCCCACCGGGTGGTATACCAGGCCCACCTTTTTCTTCACCTTTTCGATGATCTGCTCGTCAGACTGGCGATCTGCGCCTGGGTGGAGTTCCTCACCCCGATAATCGTCAAAGGCCTTCGCCGCGAGAATCCGGCGGGCCTGGCGGATACCATCCACCATGACTTTGCAGTCATCGGGATCGGCAAAGAAGTTGTAGTCGATTTCCGGCGCCGCAAACGGATCGGCCGACGTTATGGTTACGGTGCCTGAGCTCTTCGGCCGCAGCACACAGACATGCACTGAATAACCGGGGTTGGACATGAGTTTCAGGTCCCGACCGCTATCATCAAACAGCAGCGGCAGCATGTGGAGCTGAACATCCGGGCGATTAACGCTGTCACTGGATTTGATAAAACCGCCAGCCTCGGTGATGGATTTAGCGAGCTTGCCCCGTTTACTGAGGAAGTATCGGATGGTATCCGGGACCATTTTCAGCAGGCCGCCGAGCGAGGCCGTGAAGCCGTTGTTTTTCCGGCTTGAGACCAGCACACAGGCATCCACGTGCTCCTGGAGGTTCTTGCCCACTCCCGGTAATTCGTGCCGGCACCGGATACCGAGGCTTTCCAGCGCATCGTGATCCCCGATGCCGGAGAGCTGAAGCAACTGTGGTGAATTGATAGCTCCACCACTCAGGATGATCTCCCGGTTCGCATTCAAGACAAGGTCGCTGGCTTTGTGGCGAAGCTCCACTGCAACGGCCCGATTCCCCTCGAGCACCAGTTTTTTGACTCGCGCTTCGGTAAGCACGGTGAGGTTCTGGCGGCTCATCGCGGGCTTCAGGTACGCATCGGCGACACCAAACCGACGGCCGTTTTTGATGTTCAGGTGGAAATACCCCACACCTTCCTGTTCGGCGCCGTTAAAATCACTGCTGTAGTGAAAACCGGTCTGCCGGGCCGCATCAACGAAGGCTCCAGACATCGGATATTCCGCCGTTTCCGGGGCACTGATATAGAGGTTGCCGCCCTTGCCGTGATAAGGGGTTCCGGCCAGTGTCTCGTGGTGTTCCGATTTCAGGAAGTAAGGCAACATCTCGGCATAGCCCCAGCCTTCATTACCCAGAGCCTCCCACTCGTCGTAATCCTCTTTCTGGCCCCGCACATACAACATACCGTTGATTAACGAACTCCCCCCAAGCCCCTTGCCACGAGGGGTAAACAGAGGCTGGCCACCACGCAGTTGCTGGTCGGGTCGGGCGTTGAACGCCCAGTTGTATGTCTTGATGAACATATGGGCAGCAAAAGCGCCCGGCGTCCGGATTGTGAACGAACCCTTGCCGGGCCCGGCCTCCAGCACGCAGACAGAATATCGGCCGTCAGCTGACAGGCGGTCTGCCAGTACACAGCCGGCAGAGCCGGCACCGACGACGATGTAATCAAAGCTGTTGTAGATCATTGCACCGCCACCGGTTCAATGACGGCGAAGTTTGATGGCGGCTGTTCAAGCATTTGCAGCAAGCCAAAGAAGGCCTCCACTGATCCTTCAACCTGGATATCGCCTGCCTGCACCGCCTCCGGGAAACTTGTTTTTTGCAGGAGGATATTGTCCAGAACCGCTCGGGACATACTCACGCTGGCGTGGGCATGCTCGTCCAGCTCCCCCGACCGATGGGTCAGCGTGGCGTTCTGGAGGTTCAGCCGATAATCTTCTCTCTTGTCGGTGATGGACCAGTTGATCACCAGGTGCTTTCCGGCCGCTTTTTCCGGGTCAATCCTTACCCCCATGGCATCAAAAAACATGCTAGTTTCCAGCGCCTGCATCAGGTCTGGCTGCAGCCCCACATGTTTCGGTGTAATCACGCCGTGGCGCAATTCGTGCGCGCCAACAAGGTAGGCACTACGCCAGGTGCCTGCCTCAGCCTGATAGCCAAGCTGCTCGAGAGCGTCCGCCCCGAGTTCGCGCGCTTCACGGTTTTCAGGGTTGGCATACACGAGATGTCGCATTACTGATGCCACCCAGCGATAGTCGCCGTCGGCAAAGTCTGTACGGGCCTTTCGGAGCACTTCCGCCTCGCCGCCCATGTAATCAATGGTGCGTCTCGATTCTTCACGAGGTGGCAAAGGGTTTAGGTTGGCGGGATTGGCGTCATACCAGCCCATGTAGCGCTGATATACACCGCGGGCATTGTGGCTGACGGTTCCGTAATAACCGCGCGCTGACCATTCCTGGTTCAGGCTTTCAGGCACCTGCAGGTTTTCAGCAATATCCCCGGGCAACATGCCACGGTTCATCATACGAACCGTCTGATCATGGATATGTTTGTAAAGGTCCCTTTGAACTTCCAGAAAATGCGTGATGTCTTCCGGGTTCCAGATCGGCCAGTGATGCTGCGCCACCAGAATCTCCGCGCGATCGGCGAAGCGAACCAGCACCTTATCGATAAATTTGGACCAGGAATTGGCGTCCCGAATCGCGGCTCCGCGGATGGTGTAGATGTTATGCAGGTGTTGGCTGGTGATCTCGGCGGTGTTGAGCACCCTGAACTGGGGGAAATACATCATCATCTCAGATTCGGCTTCGGTGCCGTGGGCCATCTGGAACTCAATATCAATGCCATCAATGGTCAGGTTGGCGTTGTCAGGTACCGTATCCGTAGGTGCAATGAGGCTGAGCCCGCCACTACCCAATGCCTTGCCAAGCCCGGTGTCAACATGGCCTCTAACCCCTGGAGGCAAGCCGGCGCCAAACTGGTAGGTGGCACGACGGGTCATCGCATTGCCGGCGATCACGTTCTCTGCAATGGCATGCTCCATGAACCCCTCCGGAGCATAGATCCGCACCTTCCCGGCCCGAACATCCTCCTCATTAACCACACCTTTCACACCCCCGAAATGATCCGCATGGTTGTGTGTATAAAGCACGGCCACAACGGGCTTCTTGCTTCGGTGCTGGTAATAGAGTTCAAGACCGGCGCGGGCCGTGGCAGGCGTAAGCAGGGGATCAATAACGATCAGGCCGCTGTCGCCCTCGATGATGGTCATATTGGACAGATCCATGTTGCGGACCTGGTACATGCCATCCACCACCTCGAACAGCCCATGGATTGCGTTCAACTGCGCCATGCGCCACAGGCTTGGGTTAACGGAATCCGGCGCTGAATCACCATTGAGGAAGGCATAGGGCTCCATGTCCCAGGCCACATGCCCCTCTTCGTCCACTACCCGACCATTCGGTAGCGCACCCACGAAACCACGACGCGCATCCTCAAATGATCGCGTGTCAGCAAACGGCAGCTCGTTAAGGACTGCCTGGTTAACCTTTGCTGTCACCGCAGTTGCCGGCTTGGAGGTTTCGGCCTGAGCGATCGCCGGGAACAGCAAACCGGCACCTAACGCTGCCAGCATGGCCTTCTTGAATAGGGGTAGCATGCGGAATCTCCTCTTTTTGGCGGCACCTGGGTTTTGTTGGTTTTGAATCGTGCGCCACGTAACTGCAGTCTGAAGCGAGGTGTTCCGTTCATCCAATGCAATGTTTCTTGACTTAACATGCGCAAAACGCATAGATATAGTGCCATGGACACACGACACATCCGGCACTTCATGGCGTTGGTTGAGTGCGGCAGTTTTGCTCGCGCCTCTGAGGTCGTGCACCTGTCTCAACCGGCGTTAAGCCGCAGCATCCAGGAACTAGAACGCCAACTCGGGGCAAGACTGTTCGATCGGGGGCGCTTCGGAGTGGTTTTAACCGCGCATGGGCGGGCCGCTCTGCCTCATGTCCGGGGCCTGCTGGCCGCGGCAGAATCTTTAAGGCAGGAAGTCGAGGCCATCGACGAGCTTGAGACAGGCGAATTGAGTATCGGAACTGGCCCCTATCCGGCGCTGGCCCTGATGGATAAGGTTTGTGCCCGGTTTGTGGATCAATACCCGGGAATCCGCCTCAACATTCGAACAGATAACTGGCAGGACTTGCGCCTTGCGCTGCTGGATCATGAGATAGAGCTGTTTGTGGCCGATACCGGCGAATTGTCTGGCGATCCGGACCTGGACATTACCCATTTGCGGCAGCCCGAGGTTGTTGTGTTTTGTCGTCATGATCACCCGTTGGCCCGGGAAAAAGGGGTCGTTTGGGGAGATTTGCTCGATTACCCCCTGGCCATGACCCGTGTTCCTGAAGATATGGAACGAAATATCCAGGCCATGAGCGCGCAACAAGGCGGGCTTAAACGGAGAATAGAGTGCGACAATATTGCCATGCTCGCGGCCATTGTTACCGGCAGCAAGGCCATCAGTATTGCGCCCAGACCGATCGTGGCTGACTTGCTTGAAAGCGGAAAGGTGACAACCGTTTCTGTAACCGGGATTGAAACTCTTCGGACCCGTTATGGTGTCTTGCAACGCTGCGGGAGACCGCTTTCACCGGCGGCAGGTAAATTGCGCGCCTTGATTCTGGAATTCGCAAATCTTCAATGAACTACCATCGCGGCATCCGTCGTCCTGTCTAACGTATTGAACACCTGAGAATAACTGGCAAAGGAAATGGCCATCGCTTTGCACTTTTAAAGCAACATGTTGACATATTATTTTGGCGAGGCGTATTGTGAAGCTAATGAGGCTGGACCAGATTTCAGCTTCAGCCAGGCCTTTTAATAACAAAAACCGGAACGAACAGGTGAAAAAGATGGATACAGGCATCACTCTTAATCCGGAACGCCGTGCCGCGATGATCAAAAGCGGCGCGTGGAACGACAAGATCATTACCGACTACTTCGACCAGGCGGTCGCCAGCACCCCGGACAGGGAAGCCATCGTCGGTTACCAGGTCACCAGCGACACCCGCACCGCCCTCACCTATCGGGAACTCAATGACAAAGTCACTCGCATGGCAGCGGGCCTGGCGGCTATGGGCATCGGAAAGGGGGAAGTGGTGGCCTGCCAGTTACCCAACTGGTGGCAGACCACGGCCCTGCATCTGGCCTGCATGCGCATCGGCGCCATCCTGAATCCGCTCATGCCCATTTTCCGTGAGCGTGAGCTCCGCTTTATGCTCAAGCATGGCGAAGCCAAACTGCTGGTGATTCCAAAGGTCTTCCGGGACTTTGACTACGAGGCGATGGTTGACGGTATTCGCGGGGAGTTGCCGGCCCTGGAAACTCTGCTGGTCATCGGCGGAGAAGGTGAACGCAGCTTCGAACAACGCCTGATGGAGACGCCCTGGGAAGAACAGCAGGACATCGCAAGCCTGTTCGCAGAACGCCAACTCAACGCTGATGATGCGATCCAGATCCTCTACACCTCTGGCACCACCGGTGAGCCCAAAGGCGTAATGCATACCTCCAACACGCTGTTTTCCAATGTTCGACCCTACGCCGACCGCTTGCACCTGACTTCCGATGACAAGGTACTGATGGCCTCCCCCCTGGCCCACCAGACGGGCTTCATGTACGGCATCATGATGCCCGTCTATCTGGGCACCACTGCCATCCTGCAGGACATCTGGGACGCGGACTATGTCTGCAAGGTGATTGGTGCCGAAAAGCCGGCCTTCACCATGGCCGCCACTCCGTTCCTGGCCGACCTTGTGAAGACCGCGCCAAAGCACGAGGGTGAACTGGACTCCCTACGGATCTTCGTCTCCGCCGGCGCACCGATCCCCAGCGCCGTGGTTGAGCAGGCCGGCAAGGTACTGAAGGCAAAGATTGTCTCCGCCTGGGGCATGACCGAAAACGGCGCTGTCACCATGACCTGCCCGGAGGATCCAGCCGAGCGGGCCAGCCAGTCCGACGGAAAGGCCATGCCCTTCATGGAAGTGAAGGTCACCGATTTCCAGGGCAACGAACTGCCTGCCGGTGAAGAAGGCAGCCTGCTGGTTCGCGGCTCCAGCCTGTTTGTCGGTTATCTAAAGCGCCCCGAACTCTATGGCGTGGACGAATCCGGCTGGTTCAACACCGGCGACCTCGCTCGAATGGATCAAGACGGCTACATCCGCATCACCGGCCGAACCAAGGACGTGGTGATTCGAGGCGGTGAGAACATTCCCGTAGTGGAGGTAGAGAACCTGCTCTACAAGTTCCCGGGCATTGTCGATGTCGCCCTGGTTGGTTGCCCGGACGAACGCCTGGGTGAGCGCCTGTGCGCCTATGTCACCCTGGATGAGAACGCCACCGACCTGACCCTGGAACAGGTCAAGACCTACCTGACCGAGCAGCAATTGTCCAAAAACTACCTGCCTGAATACCTGGAAGTGATTGAGGCCATGCCTCGCACGGCCTCCGGAAAGATCCAGAAATTCAAACTGCGCGAGCAGGCCAGAAACGTTCGCCTGGAACCCAACAAACACCATTAATCCCATTGATCTCACAACAACAGGAGCAAGTCATCATGAGAGGCCTCGAGGGAAAAACAGTCATCGTGACCGGTGGCGGTGGCGGCATTGGTCGTGCCGTGTGCCTGCGTTTTGCTGAGGAAGGCAGCCTGGTGGCGGTGCTGGACCGTGACGAAAGCACCGCCCGGGCCACGGCAGACCTGATCACCGAAGCTGGAGGCCGGGCAAAAGCTTACGCCGCCGACATCACCGATTACGTCATGATCACTGACACCGTGGCCGCCATCGAAAGCGATCTGGGCGTACCCACCGTGCTGGTCAACAACGCCGGTTTCGACCGCTTTATGCCATTCCTGAAGACCGAGCCGAAACTCTGGGACCAGCTGATCGCTGTGAACCTCACCGGCGCCCTGAACATGCACCATGTCGTGCTGCCAAGAATGATTGCTGCCGGCGGCGGCAAGGTGATCAACGTCGCCTCCGACGCAGCCCGCGTGGGCTCATCCGGAGAATCCGTCTACGCCGCCTGCAAGGCCGGCCTGGTGGGCTTCAGCAAGACCGTGGCCCGGGAACTGGCCACCAAGAACGTGTGCCTGAACGTGGTCTGCCCCGGCCCCACCGACACCGCCCTGCTCAAGGGCGTGGCAGAAACCGCCCCAAATCCGGAGAAGTTGCTGGAAGCCTTCCGCAACGCGGTGCCCATGAAGCGCCTGGCCCAACCGGAGGACTACCCCGGCCTCATCGCCCTGCTCGCCAGTGACGATGCCAACTTCATCACTGGCCAGGTGATCAGCGTATCCGGCGGCCTGACCATGGCCGGCTGAGCAAACAGTCAAACGATTCAGGAGAACGGACCATGACTTACGAAGACATCCTGTACGACGAAAACAACGGCGTCGCCACCATCACCATCAACCGGCCGGACCGCTACAACGCCTTCCGGGGACAGACCTGCATGGAACTGCTGGACGCGTTTAACCGCGCCGGCTGGAACAAGGACATCGGCGTCATCGTGTTCACGGGCGCCGGTGAAAAGGCGTTCTGCACCGGCGGTGACCAAGGCGCACATGAGGGCCAGTACGACGGCCGTGGCCTGATCGGCCTGCCGGTGGAAGAGCTTCAGCGCACCATTCGCGAAGTGCCAAAACCGGTGATCGCCCGGGTCAATGGCTTCGCCATCGGGGGCGGCCATGTGCTGCACGTGATCTGTGATCTGAGCATTGCCTCGGAAACCGCCATCTTCGGCCAGGTCGGCCCCAAAGTTGGCTCAGTGGACCCCGGCTTTGGCACCGCGTACCTGGCCCGGGTCGTGGGCGAGAAACGGGCCCGGGAGATCTGGTACCTGTGCCGCAAGTATTCCGCTCAGCAGGCGCTGGAGTGGGGCCTGGTCAACGCCGTGGTTCCGCCGGAGCAACTGGACGAAGAAGTGCAGAAGTGGTGCGAGGAAATCCTGGAAAAAAGCCCAACGGCCATTTCCATCGCCAAGCGCTCTTTCAATGCCGACAGCGACAACATTGCCGGTATAGGCGCCCTCGGCATGCAGGCCCTGAGCCTCTACTACGACACCGACGAGTCCAAAGAAGGCGTGAAAGCCTTCCTGGAAAAGCGCAAGCCGGAATTCCGCAAGTACTACAAGTAACGGCCAGATAGCCCGGAGAGCATCATGAATTTCGGTTTCAATGAAGAACAGAACGCGATTCGCGAGGTTGTGGCCCGTTTCAGTGCCGAGGTTCTGGCTCCGGGCTATCGCAAGCGAGACCAGGAAGGGATTATCGGAAAGGACGTCATCCGCCAGCTCGGCGAGATGGGACTGCTCGGTGGCGAGCTACCGGAGGAATTCGGCGGCAGCGGCATGGATTGTGTTACCAGCGGCCTGATCATCGAGGAGATCTCAAAAGGGGATTTCAACGTTGGCTACATTCCCCTGCTGACCTCCCTCAACGGCCAGATCATCGCCAGCCACGCCGCGCCGGACCTTGCCAAAGAATGGTTGCACGGTATGACCAGCGGCCAGAAAGTAGCCTGTATCGCGCTGACCGAACCGCACGGGGGCTCAGATGCTGCAAACCTGCGCTTGAAAGCGGAGAAAAAGGCCGACGTTTACGTGCTCAATGGCGAAAAAACCTCCATCTCCATGGCTGACCAGGCCGATGTGGCGGTGGTGTTTGCCCGCACCGGCACGGTGGAACAGCGCGCTTCCGGCATCAGCGCGTTTCTGGTTCCGATGGACAGCCCGGGCATTACCACAACCCGCTTCGAAGACAACGGCCAGCGCGCTATCGGCCGCGGCTCCATCTTCTTCGATAACGTGGAAGTTCACGCCAGCCAGATGATGGGCGACGAGGGCAAAGGCTTCAAACAGGTGATGCAGGGCTTCGATTACAGCCGCGCCCTGATCGGCCTGCAATGCCTGGCGGTGGCCCAGCAGTCCCTGGATGAAACCTGGCAGTGGCTGACCGAGCGCACCGCCTTCGGCCAGAACCTGTCTGCATTCCAGGGTCTGACCCACCCCCTGGCCGAATACCAGACCTATGTTCATGCGGCCCGCATGCAGTGCTACCATGCGCTCTGGCTCAAGGACAACAATCGGCCCCACAACGCAGAAGCAGCCATGAACAAGTGGTGGGGGCCAAAACTCGCCTTCGATGTGGTCAAACAGTGCCTGCTGGCCCATGGCCATACCGGATGGGGTGAGGATCTGCCTTTCGCCCAACGGTTGCGGGATGTTCTGGGCCTTCAGATAGGTGACGGTACCGCGCAGATCATGAAAAACATTATCGCCCGCGAATACCTGCCAAAGTGACGCGTCCCATGCCTTCCGTGATTCAGGACGCCGAAAACCGCCCTCAACGGTTCAACCGCCAGCGGGGCATTACAGGAGTGCAGATGATCGTCAATGAATCCGGAGGCATACCCAACCGCCTGTTTTTCCGCCTGTTCCAGACCGGAAACATTCTCCAGCGCCAGGTCCAGAATGAAATGGGCATCAGCGCCGTGCAATGGGCGGTTCTTGGCGCACTGTCGCGAGAAGGCTTCGAAGACGGCACATCATTCAATCAACTGAAAGAGTACCTCTACGTCAGTCGACAAAACCTCGACGGCGTGCTCAAACGAATGGAACGGGACGGGCATGTCGTCCGGATACCGGACCCCCAGGATCGCCGAGCCAGACTGGTCGTTCTGACCGAGTCTGGTCGGCTTTTCTGGGACCGGCTGCAAGACTCGATTGCCGAGTTCTACAGACAGGCCATGCAAGGGATGAGTTTTGATGACGGTGTCAGCCTGCTTCACCTTCTGAAAAAGCTTCAGCATGAGCTTATCGACATTTCACTGGAGTCGACCATTCCGGAGAAATGATGCTGAGTGGCTGACCAGGCCCACTCCATCAATAAACGCACTCAGGCCGGCTCAAACCGCTCCTGCAACCATGCCTTGATCTCACCAGACTCGTACAACCAACGTTCACTGCCATCCTCATGCCGAATCTTCAGGCAGGGCACTTTGACACGACCACCACCGGCTTCCAAGGCCGCACGATGCTCCGGGTCATGCTGGGCGTCGCGGGTTTCGATGTTGAGACCCAGCCTGGCAATTTCCTTTCTTACCTTGATACAGAACGGGCAAGCCTTGAACTGGTAAAGGGCGAGATCCTTGCTGGCTTCATCGACACGGGCCTGCTCTTCAGCGCTTCGATTCACGCTCTCTGGCGTGCTGAGCTTTTCGCTGAGTAGCATAAAGGGCGTCAGTACCAGGCGCAGGGTGCGGAAAAAATAACGAATAATAACTTTCATGGGTAAGGCTCGAACTCCTCATTAAAGGTGGCCTGAAGGATAGCGGCATTCAGGATTTATTTGCGTGTCTGATAGCGGTGTACGAGGATATCATTTCAAAGGATGAAGTGTTCAGAGTAACGGGGCAGCCCCTTCACAGATGGAGAACCAGATGCCTGAATCCGGCACCAAGTCACTTCGCAAACCCCTGCGGTTCTGGGGCTGGGGCTATGAGGACGAGGATCTGCACCCGGACGAACATGCCATGATCGAAACGGTCACGAAAATGTTTGTACCGGAAGGTCTGGTGGAGATTGAGCCACCAGCGGTTGAAGACTTCGAGCTTCCCGCGTCCCGATTACCAACGATTCCCGAGCATCTGTCAGACATTATTTCCACGACGCCCTACGACCGTCTGGTGCACAGCTACGGAAAGTCCTACGCCGATATGGCCCGGATGCTGATGCGGCAAGTAAATAATCCGCCCGACGCCGTTGCCTTTCCCAAAACCGAAGACGACATCCAGCAACTGTTCAGCTATGCGGCCGCAAACAACATTGCACTCATCCCCTTTGGTGGCGGCACCAGCGTCTGTGGCGGCGTCGAGCCCGATGTTGGCGACAGCTACCGGGCGACCATCAGCGTTGATATGGAGAACCTGGACCGGATTCTGGAGATCGATCCGGTCAGCCGCCGGGCACGGATTCAGGCTGGTATCAAAGGCCCGAATCTTGAGCGGCAGTTGAAACAGCACGGATTGACGCTGCGCCATTATCCGCAGAGCTTTCCCTTTGTGAGCCTGGGAGGCATGCTCGCCACACGGGCTGGCGGGCACTTTGCGACCGTTTACACCCACATTGAAGACATGGTGGAAGCAACCAGGCTGATCACGCCCAAAGGCATTATCGAGACCCGGGCCTTGCCCGGCTCAGGCGCCGGTCCCTCGGCAGATCGCATGGTCTGTGGTTCGGAGGGCACCCTGGGCATCATTACCGAGGCAACTATGCGACTGCAGCACCGTCCCAACTGGAGAGCCACGGCCTCGGTGCGGTTTGACGGTTTCATGAAAGGCGTCGATGCGGTCCGGCAAATTGCGCAATCGGGCTTGTTTCCATCCAACTGCCGCCTGCTCGATGAAGCCGAAGTGATCATCAACCGGATTGCTGACAGGCCTTGCGCCGTGCTGGTTCTTGGCTTCGAATCCGCAGACCATCCCCAAGACCAGAAAATCGAAAGGGCCGTTGCTATTGCCGAGGAGCATGGCGGCGTCCTGCAAAAAGATGGCATTTCCTATAACCCGGATCATTCAGAGAAAGGGGCCAGCGAGGCCGAGTCGTGGCGTAATGCCTTTATTCGCATGCCCTACTGGCGTAACCGCCTGACAGCCATGGGCATGATCGCCGACACCTTTGAAACCGCGATTACCTGGGACAAGTTCCCGGAGCTCTACAAGGCGGTTAAATCCACCATGGAGACCGCGCTTCGGGAGATCACGCAACGTCCGTTTTCATTTTCCTGCCGTTTTACTCACGTTTGCCCGGACGGTCCCGCACCCTATTTCACTTTTTATTGCGTGGGCGACACCACCGGCGATCTGGGCAAAGCCCTGGAAAAGTGGAAACAGCTCAAGCGCATCTCCATGGAAGTGCTGGCCGAGCATGGCGCTACCGTTACACATCACCACGCCGTTGGCCGGGACCATCGCTTTGGCTATGAGCAGCAGACATCACCGCTGTTTCGTCAGACCCTGGCGGCGGGCAAGCACTTCCTGGATCCTCAGGGCATCCTGAATCCGGGCGCTTTGTTTGATCCGCAGGATAAGAACGTTGGCATTCGGGGGGTATTAGGAGACTGAGGCAACTCTCTCAGTCCTGATGCACACTGTTGAAACGTCCCCGCAACCAGGCAGTCCGGAACGTCTCCGCCGCCACCCCGGCCAGGAATCCGAAAAACGGCTCGGCCCAGAAGGTAATCAGTGCGGTGATTCCGATCACCGGCCAGCAGGATGGTTTCGCGGTCCAGAGACGCCTGGTGAGGACAAGCTCAACAGCTGCGACCATGAGCAAGGCGCCGAGACCGGCCGCGGGTACAGCAGCGATAAACGACAACCCGCCGGGTACGATTGCCACCAGAAGCAAACCCACGCCCAGCAGGACCGGCGCAAGGCCGGTACGGGCACCGAAGCGATAGTGTGCAGCAACACCGCCAGCACCATGACACATGGGCAAGGCACCGAACGGAACCAGGCACAGGTTGGCCAGGCCGGTTGTAACGGAAAGACGCGCAGGCGAGACCCGGGACTGGTCGCCGAAATAATCCCCGACCACCAGGGCCGTCAGAACGATCGCGTTGGTGATGGTCAGCGCCAGTTGTGGCAGCACCAGGATGGAAAATCCCTGCTGCCAGTCATCCATTGAGGGCAGCTCCGGCATCGAGAAAATCGCCGGATCGGCCGGTAGCGGTAGCCCGGGGGAGCCCAGCAGCGCCCCGAGAACCATCGCCACGGCAAGACCAAGCAATGCCGCAGGCCAACTGGGGAAAAGTTTCAGGGTGACGGCCAGCAACGCAAGGACCAAGAGCCCCAACGGCAAAGAGGTAGTCATCAGTTCCAGGCTCATGCTGGCCAACAACAACCCCAGCCCCAACTGCAGGCCGCTCAACACCGACCCCGGTACCAGGCGTGCAGCCCGGTTGATCCACCCGGTTGAACCGAGAATCAGAAGAATCGCGCCGATCAGAACACCACTGGCAACGAGGCTCTGGGCGCTGACCTGGGTGGTAAGAAGAAGCGCGGCCACCGCTTTCATGGGTTGCACAGGCACCGGCAGTCGATAATACAGACCGGTGGCGATATAGAAGAGGGCAAAGCCCAGCAGAACCGGTACCGGCGCCAGACCGGCCACGCCAATGGCACCGAGGCTCAGTGGCAGCAGGGTACCAATGTCACCCAAAGCGCCGCTGAACTCTTTGACAGTTCTGTTTCCGATTGACCCCATGCAGGCCCCTGCTTGATCTGCCTGTTTATTATTTTTGCTCAGGCGTTGTACACAACGTTTCCAAGCTCACTGATATTATAACCACCCAATGCCTCCGCTCGCTGAACAAATCGGTCACTGCGGGCAAAAGCCATCAATCGCTGCATGGCGGGTTCGAAGTAATGACGCCGGCGCATGGCCAGGTCAAAATGCTCCTGCTGCAGCGGGATAAACGCCAGGCCCTGCCGCCTTGCCGCCGCTTCTATACCTATGCCCACGTCCGCCTCCCCCTGGCGAATGGCGAGGGCCAGATCATCCTCGCTGAGTGAAGGATGCTCGGCCCAGGTCAGCTGACTGCCCTCGATACGATGGCGGGCAAGCAGGCTCTGCAACAGATGACTGACACCGGCATCCGGCTGTCGATGGGCCAGGCGAAGACCGGGCCGCGCGATATCCTCCAGTTGCGTCAGTTTGTGGGGATTGCCCGGCGCCAGGAGCAGGCCCTGCTGTCGCTTGGCCCAACGAATCAGCACCAGGTCTCGCATCCCGGTCAAACCCAGGGTTGCCGGATCGTTATAACGCTCGCTCTCGGCGTGCCAGATATGCATACCCGCGAGCATGGCCCGACCATCGACCAGCCGCTGCACCCCATCACCGCTTCCCTGGCACAACATGGCCAGCTCTGCGTTGCTCTCCTTTACCGCCCATTCGAGCAGCGGGTCCTGACTACCCACCAGCACCGGCGGGGTTGGCGCACTGATCGCGTCGTCCCCTTCCAGATGGTTCATCAGCCACAAATCAATACGCTGGCGTGGGAACAATAGCTTTCCGGTAATTCGCACACAGGGAATGACACCCTGGCTGACCAGATCGTAGACCTTGCGTTCTTTCAGGCGCAGATACTCGGCGGCCTCGGCCGTAGTGAGATAGGTGGGAAGGGACATCGGTTTCTCCGGCGGATCGGGCAAAAGCACCAGACTGTTTTTGGCTGCATATTTTTCAGAAGGCTGTGCAAAGCGTAGTTAAAAACGCCACGATGCTCAACACTAAGGAGACGCTGCTGTGGAAGATAATGCGTTTTACGTAGCTTTGTCGCTACTGGTGAATCTCGACGCCTCGCTGTACCAGATCGTGGTGCTTTCGCTGCAGGTTTCGCTTCTGGCAGTCCTGATAGCGGCAACGCTGGGTTTTCCGCTCGGTGCGGCAGTCGCGTTATGGCAGTTCCCCGGGCGCGGCGGGGTAATTGTGGCGCTGAATGCGCTCATGGGATTACCTCCGGTTGTGGCCGGGCTTGGCGTTTACCTTCTGCTGTCGCGGGCCGGGCCTCTCGGGGAGCTGGGGCTTCTGTTCACGCCCGGCGCCATGGTGATTGCGCAGGTGATTCTGGTATTGCCCATTCTCGCTGCGCTTTCCCGGCAAAAAGTGGAGGAGTTGCTTGGTGAATACCGGGAACAGTTTGTCTCTCTGGGCATGTCCAGGGCGCGCATGATGCCCACCCTGCTGTGGGATGCCCGCTTCGCCCTGCTGACCGTTCTGCTCGCAGGGTTCGGGCGGGCCAGCGCCGAAGTAGGCGCCGTGATGATGGTTGGCGGCAACATTGATGGTGTAACGCGGGTCATGACCACAGCCATCGTGCTGGAAACAAGCAAGGGCGCCCTGCCCCTGGCGCTGGGTCTGGGCATCGTGCTCCTGACCCTGGTTATGGCCATCAACGCAACGGCCTACATTCTGAGTGAAATGGCAAAAAGGCGCATGGGATGACTTCGTTGAACGTGCCTCTCAACAATTCGATCGAGCTCAGCGCACCCCCTTCGCTGCGTTTTGAAAACGTTGAGTTCAACCCTTTCGGGCACCGGCTTTTTGGTCCCTGCTCGTTCACGCTCGATGGCCCCGGCCCCACGCTGGTAATGGGCCCCAATGGCGCCGGCAAGAGCCTCATGCTGCGACTGGCGCACGGCCTGCTCACACCAACGGAGGGCGCCGTGAGCTGGTCAGGCGCCAGCGCGCCCCGCCAGGCCATGGTTTTCCAGACGCCAATTCTTTTGCGCCGTTCGGCGCTGGCCAACCTCCGGCACGCACTTGCGGTCAACAACGTGCCACGCAAGCTGCGCACAGAGCTGGCTCTCGAAGCCCTGGCCCGGTTTGGCCTCTCCTCCTGCGCCGACACGCCTGCGCGGGTGCTGTCCGGCGGCGAGAAACAACGCCTGGCACTGGCACGTGCCTGGTCGCTTTCACCGGCAGTGCTGTTTCTGGATGAACCCACCTCCGCACTGGATCCTGCCGCGATTAAGGCCGTAGAACTCGCCGTACAGGAATTTCACAAGCAGGGTACACGCGTCGTAATGACCACTCACGATCTCCACCAGGCCCGGCGACTGGCCGGCGATGTCCTGTTTCTTTCTGAAGGCAAGGTACAGGAGCACACACCCGCGGACATATTTTTCCGTGCCCCGGTCTCGCGGCAGGCACAGGCCTACCTCAATGGCGAGCTCGTAGCCTGATACAACAAATCGAAAACGCATCAAGTCATTGCTCACTCGATGGATGAAACCCAAAATGGAGATAACAAGATGAAAAAGACCCTTAACCTGGTTCTTGCAGCCGTCACTACCATGGGCCTGGCCTTCAGCGCCCATGCCGAAGATTACATAACGCTGGCCTCGACAACCTCAACCGAGAACTCGGGCCTGTTTGATTCGATCCTGCCAAAGTTCGAGGACGCCACTGGCATCGAAGTGCGCGTTGTCGCCGTTGGTACCGGCCAGGCCTTCGAAATCGCTCGCCGTGGTGATGCCGACAGCCTTCTGGTACACGACACCGCAGGCGAGAAACGTTTTGTGGAGAACGGCTACGCCACAGAGCGGGCCGACGTGATGTACAACGACTTCGTGTTGATTGGCCCTGCCGATGATCCGGCCAACATCAGCGCAGCGAAGACCGCCGCTGAAGCGCTGTCTGCCATTGCCGAAGCAGAGGCACCGTTTGCCTCTCGTGGTGACGACAGTGGCACCAACCGTGCAGAACTTCGCCTGTGGGAAAGTGCCGGTGTTGAACCGGGCGGCAGCTGGTATCGCGAACTGGGTAGCGGCATGGGGCCCACCCTCAACACTGCCGCCGCCATGGATGCCTATGTGATGTCAGACCGCGCAACCTGGGTCGCATTTGAAAACCGCCAGAACCTGAAGCTGCTCTTCGAAGGTGACAAAGTGCTGTTCAACCAGTACGGCAGCCTGCTGCTTTCTGAAGAGAAGCACCCGCATCTCAAGCATGAGATGGCCGCAAAATGGCATAACTGGCTGCTGTCCGACGATGGACAGAAGGCAATTGCCGACTTCAAGGTAGACGGGCAGCAACTGTTCTTCCCGAACGCCCAGTAGGACAAATCGGGCAAAGTTCTAAGGCCCCCGGCCTGACCCGGTTTTACGCCAATAAAAAACCCCGGCCATGCCGGGGTTTTTTATTGGCTGAAAGCAGCTGTTTTTCCCGAATGCCAAATAAGCTAATCTCTGCCAATCTCCGTACAACTTCCATTCTGCGGCATTCATGAAACGGCTATAACAAAAATGACGATTAATCCCATACTTCCCGATCCCACGGATCCCCGGCTTTCCCGGCCGGTAGAAGGCGTTGACGAAAACGGCGAGGCCAAATCGATCAGCGTGATCGAAGAGCGCCCACTGACCATCTACCTGAACAGCCAGGAGATCGTCACGGCGATGACCATTGGCGATCACCCCGAGTACCTGGCCCTCGGCTTCCTGCTCAACCAGGGCATGCTGAAAGAGACCGATGAGGTCACCGGGATCGATTTTGATGAGGAACTTGAGGTTGCCGTGGTTCGAACCTCCAGCGTTACTGACGTTGAGGACAAGCTGGAAAAGAAAACCCGCACCTCCGGATGCGCGGTGGGCACGGTCTTTGGCGACATGATGGCCGGACTGGAAGGGCTATCTTTGCCAGACACTCCGGTACACACCAGCACCTTTTACGACCTTTCCTACCAGATCAACCACACACCCAGCCTGTACATGGAGACCGGCGCCATCCACGGCACCGCGCTGTGCCAGGGCCAGAAGATCCTGGCCTACATGGAGGATGTCGGTCGCCACAATGCCGTGGACAAGATTGCCGGCTGGATGCACCTGAACAATATTTCTTCGGCCGATAAAGTGCTGTACACCACCGGGCGACTCACCTCGGAAATGGTGATCAAGACATCGCTCATGGGCATTCCCACTCTGATCAGCCGCTCCGGCTTTACCGCCTGGGGCGTCGATATTGCCCGGCAAGTCGGGCTGACCCTGATCGGACGGATGCGAGGCAAGAAATTCACCTGTCTGAGCGGCCAACACCGCCTGGTGTTCGATCAGGACCTCTCGCAGGTTCCCGATGAAGACAAAAAGCTGCGTCGAAAAGGGGCTCAGCATGATTGACGGAGGCACGGCGTGACCGATTGCGCAGTCATCCTGGCCGGCGGCCAGGCAAACCGGATGGGCGGCGGCGACAAAGGCCGGCTTATGCTCGGCGACCAGTCATTGATCCAGCGGGTTATTGAGCGAATCACTCCGCAGGTTGACGCGGTGGTACTGAATGCCAACGGCGATATACATCGGTTTGACGATCTGGGTTTGCCAGTGGTCGCAGACTCCATCGAGGGCTTCCCCGGCCCGCTGGCCGGTGTTCTCGCCGGCATGGACTGGGCGGCCGAGCAGGGCCATGACTGGCTGATCAGCGTTGCCGCGGACACCCCCTCCTTTCCCCGGGACCTGGCCGAAAGACTGGCCGGACATGATACCCCGGTGGTACTGGCAGCCACGCCGGACCCGGAGCGGGGCCGACTGCCACAACCAACTTTTGGTCGCTGGCAGGTATCCTTGCGCCACAACCTTCGGGCGGCCCTGAACGATGGGGTTCGCAAGATCCGCCAGTGGACTCAGTCCCAGGGCGAAACCCTGGTGGTGTTCAACGAGGGCGACTTTTTCAACATCAATACGCCGGAAGATCTGGCCTGGGCGGAGCAGAACCTGAAGTGAACGTCATCGGCATTGTAGGTTGGAAAAACTCCGGAAAGACCACCCTGGCCTCGGCCCTGATTCGTGAGCTGTCCAGTCGGGGGTTAACGGTCAATTCGATCAAGCACGCCCACCACATGGTGGATGTGGACCAACCCGGAACAGACAGCTACAAGCATCGTGACGCCGGCGCCCGGGAGGTCATCCTCGCTGGTGGCCAGCGCTTCGCCATCATGCACGAACTCCGGGGAGCGGCGGAGCCGACGCTGGATGAATTGCTGGCACGACTGAGCCCCTGTGACTGGGTCGTGGTGGAGGGATTCAAAACCCACACCCACGCCAAGATCGAAGTGCATCGACGAGAGGGTTCGAGGTCACCGCTGTTCAACGAGGACCCGAGCATTATTGCTGTGGCGTCGGACTACGCTGCCGAATTCTCGGGCCCCGTTTTCGACATCAACGACATTCCCGCCATCGCTGATTTTATTCTGAACCGCAAGCAAGCCTGAGCGGCACAACCAGGAGCCGAAGATCCATGAAACCGCTTCGCAACGACTGCTTTGCCCTGCCCCCCGGCGTCAACTGGACGCCGGTCGAAGAGGCCCTTGAGCGTTTGCGTTCACGGTTGCACCCTGTGGTGGAGACTGAACACGCCGTTCCCCTGTCCCGGGTAAACGGCCGTATCCTGGCAAGCGACGTCTACGCTCCCCGGGCGCACCCACCAAGCAACAACTCGGCGGTTGACGGCTATGCACTGGCGGGCCCAGTAACGGATGTTCCCTGCACACTGCCTCTGGTCGATGGTCGCAGTGCCGCCGGCGAGCCTTTCAAAGGCCAGGTTCCCGCAGGACATGCGATCCGGATTCTCACCGGCGCAGTCATTCCATCCGGGACAGACACGGTGGTCCTCGAAGAAGACTGCGAAGTCCGGGATGGCCAGCTGTATCTGAACGGTACTCTGAAAGCGGGCGCCAATGCCCGCAAAGCCGGTGAAGACATCCAGGCCCAGGATCGAATCCTGATCGCAGGAACTCGCCTGACGCCGACGCAGATTTCCGTACTCGCCAGCGTTGGGGTGGAGTCGGTCGACGTCTACCAGAAGCTGCGGGTTGGCGTTCTGTCCACCGGCGATGAGGTAAAACCGGTGGGCGCCCCGGTCACTGATTGGCAGATCTACGATGCCAACCGGCCGATGCTCAGCGCCCTGGTCTCGCAACTGGGCTACGAGCTGGTGGACCTTGGCCATGCACTCGATCGGGCTGACGAGGTCAAATCGGCGCTGGAAACAGGGGCGCAAGAGTGCGATCTGATCCTCACCAGCGGCGGCGTATCGGCCGGGGACGAAGATCACGTGTCGAAAACCCTGAAAGCCCACGGCGACATCAGCAATTGGCGCATTGCCATCAAACCTGGCCGCCCCCTGGCCCTCGCCATGTTCCAGGGCACGCCCGTGGTGGGCCTGCCGGGCAATCCGGTCGCCGCCTGGGTCTGTGCCCTGCGTTTTGGTGCCCCTGCAATGGCATTACTTGCAGGCGGTGAATGGTTCGAACCCCAGGCCTACGTGATGCCGGCGAATTTTTCGAAAAACAAAAAGCCCGGGCGCAGCGAGATGCTGCGGGCACGGGTTCGGGATGGGCAGGTAGAGGTGTTCGGTTCGGAAGGCTCCGGCCGGGTGACCGGCCTGGCCTGGTCCGAGGGGCTGGTGGAACTGGATGAAAGTGCCCAGCAGATTGAGCCGGGCACTCCCGTGCGGTTTATTCCATACGGCAGCTTCGGTCTGTAGTCAGTCGACGCTGCCGTGAACCGCAAAGGCTTCCAGTGAGGCATCCTGAGGCCCCCGGGAACGGTAGGTTTCCTCGACACCCAGCTCGGTCAGCGTGCGGCTGACCATCAACAGGGTGTTGTCCTCGAAGTCCTCGCACATGCTGCGCATCTGGTCGATTTCCTCACAGGCAACCGGGTAGGCCGCGTCGATATCCGGCGCGCCGTAATGGTCAACAAAGGTCTGCGCGAGAGTCCGGCGAACATGCTCCAGTTCCGGTTCGGTAATGTTGCAGACCCCCACGAAACTGGCGCGCCCGCCTGATTCAATGCTGTACCAGCCGTTACTGAACGCCTGACGGGCTTTGCCTTTCAGGTCTCCCTCGGTCCAGTTGGAAAACTCGAAGCCACCGGAGATCGCCCACTCACCGCTGGGTGCAGGCTTTTCAAATACGTTTTCGTCGGAAATATCCAACTGAAGGGTTCGGGCCAGTTTCATACGTGCTCCGCGAATTCGATCAAACTCAGCGTCTCGGTCATGACATCCTGACGCAACAGCATCCGGCCTTTTTCATCCAGGCCAACGAAGGTGCCTGGTCTGGGCCGTTCAATCCTTTTGCCCAAGGTGTCGCACCTTGGCCGCCACTCGTTGTGTACCCGCTCAAAGCCGCTGTCCAAAAAGTAGGTCAGCCACAGCAACGTGTGCTTGGACCAGCTTTCCAGCAGGGCCATGGGTGTGATTTCGATGCAGCCTTCTTCATACAGACAGGTCTCATCCGGATTTTCTCCCGGCTGGTCCGTCTTCGGAATAAACGGCACCTCAATTCCAATCACCAGCCAGTTGGGGTAGGCATTGGGATCAGACACATCCGATGCGAAACGAACACTGCCACAGAGCGCACCGTTTACCTTGATGCGATCAGGCCACTCAAAGTACACCGGCACTTCGGGCGGGGCCAGCGCGCCCAGACTCTCTGCAAGGCCGATCTGGGCCACATAGACTGCCTGAATCGCCTCTTCAAGCGGTGTTTCGGGCGCCAGGACCAGGGCTGCGCGCAGGGTGTCGTCTTGCTCGGAGTAGAACACCGTGCCGGAATCGACACCCGCGATGGCCCGGCTGACGGCTTTATCAAACGGGTCCATGTGTCTGGGCACCACTTCTCCCGTAAGTAACGGTGGGAACTGGGGTGATTCGATCATTGGATGGCCCGGGCGTAGACGTCAGAGGCGACAATTTCATCGGCGATGCGCTGGAAAGCCTGGGCCTGGGGGCTGTCAGGCTTCGAGACCACAATCGGAACACCGCCGTCCGATCCCAACCGGATATCGAGATCCAGGGGAATTTCTCCGAGGAAAGGCGAGCCCAGCTTCTCCGCCTCGGCTCGTGCGCCGCCGTGCCCAAACGGATGGTGTTCCTTGCCACAGCCATCGCAAATAAACGACGCCATATTTTCGATCAGCCCGAACAGCGGAACGTCCATTCGCTTGAACATATCAATGCCCTTGCGAGCATCCATCAGGGCGATGTCCTGCGGTGTCGAGACAATGACCGCTCCCGCCACGAAGAACTTCTGGCTCAGGGTCATCTGGACATCACCGGTTCCCGGCGGAAGATCCACCAGCAGCACGTCCAGCCGGCCCCATTCAACCTGGTTCATCATCTGCTGCAAGGCGCCCATCAGCATCGGCCCGCGCCAGACGATAGCTTCGTCCTCCGGTGCCATCAGGCCCAGGGACATCAGCGTTACGCCGTGATTTCTCAGCGGCAGGATGGTGCTTCCATCCGGGCTGGACGGACGACCAGAAACCCCCAGCATGCGGGGCTGGCTCGGGCCATAGACGTCAGCGTCCAGCAAGCCGACCTTCAGCCCTTTCGAGGCCAGGGCCACCGCCAGGTTGGACGACACGGTCGATTTACCAACGCCGCCCTTGCCCGACGCAATGGCAATAATGCGATCCACGCCCCTCGGGTTCTTGTCCTGAGGCCTTGGAGCGTCAGTACCGATCAGATTCGGCTTTTTTCCTACTTCGGTGTACTCAACCATGGTGTGTCCTGTTGTTTTTAGCTGTCCAGATAGTCATCACTGGTGCGGACCCTCGGGCGCTCGCCGCCTGCCATGGGCGCTGTGCTGCCATGGAACTGGGCCTTGACCCGACAGTCATCGCACATCTTGATGAGCTGCACGTTATCAGAGTTCTTGTACATCCAGTGCTGGTTTTCCAGCTTCTCGACGATGCGGTTAATCGTGCTGGCTACGCCAAACGGGGTGCCACACTTGATGCATTCGAAGGGCTCTTCACCGTGCAACGCCCGGGCACTGAGCGCCGCCTTGGACACATCAAGCTGGGGCTTCAGGGTGATGGCGGTTTCCGGGCAGGTACTCTCGCAGATACCACACTGGACGCAGGCGTTTTCCGTGAACTGCACCTCGGGCCGATCCGGATGGTCACCAAGGGCACCGGTCGGGCATAGTGATACACAGGCAAGGCAGAGGGTGCATTTATCGGAATCAATTTCGATGGCACCATAAGGCGCGCCTTTGGGCAACGGAATCGGCTCTTCAATTTTCTCCGACATGGCGGCCACTGTCACCCGGGTGATATCGCGGCGACCGCCCACCAGCAGCACAGGGTCGCTCACGCGACCGGCATTGTCCCCGGCGTCGCAAAGCTCGATGGCGGAAATAACCCTGATCCGGCTCGGCGAGTTGTGGGTACCCTTGAGCATGGCCTGGGCCAGCTCAACTTCTGCGGTCACTGCACGGCGATCCAGCTCGTTGTCCGCAAGGATGAGAACCTCGGCGTAGCCGGCACCAAACGCCGCCATGATTTCAGCGTGGCCGATCCGGTCGACATGCTCCAGCCCCATCGGGATCAGATCATCCGCGAGACCATTATCGTAGCGGGCCAGGTTGGCAATGGCCTCTGTGCCAGCTTCCAGGGTATGGAAGACCAGGCGGGGCGATTCGTGGGTATGCTCGCGGTAGACTTTGGCCATCACTTCCACAGCCTTGGTGATCGCCTCGAACGGCGTCTCATTCATGGTCACTGCAGAGGTGGGACAGACGGCAGCGCAGGAGCCGCAACCGGCACAGATATCCGAATCAATCTGGATGTGATCCCCGAAGGAAAAAATAGCCTCTGTCGGGCAGACATCCAGGCACCGTGTACAACCAGGCTTGTTGGCCCGGGAGTGCGCGCACAGAGACTCTTCGAGCCTGAAATAGACGGTTTTCTCGAATTCACCCACCATTTCCCTTGCCGTCAGGGCAATGCGCTCCAGCTCGCCGGACTTTCCCGGATCGGCCCAGAAGTAGCCGTTGCGCTTCTCGTGGCTCGGAAATGCCGGGGCGCCGCCCCGCAGATCGATAAACACATCGCATTCGCTGCGGGCGGTGGGCTTGGCCGCCTCGTAACCCAGTTCACCGCGACCGGCCGGGTGCAAGGGTTGCAGGTGGGCAAATTCCAGCTTGAAATTGCCAAGTGCACCGTAGGCTCCCGTCAGCTGGCCCTTGGCCACGTCGTAAGCGGCAGATGGCAGCTGGATGGGGCCGGCATCATTAACAATGCAGGTAACACCCAGTTCGTCCTGCACCAGTCCGGCCATCCGGATCGCCTTCTCGGTAGGACCGACGATGCAGCACACGCCGTTGGACTGAATGGTTTTAGCCGGCGCCATGGGCGGCGGCAATTGGGCGGCGGCAATCAGGGCTGCCTGCTTCGCATGCAGGCGCTCGGGCTTCGCGTCGGGGGCGCTCCAGCCAGCACGATCCCTGATATCAATGGATTGGAGTGGCGCGGCGTGTTGGATCTCGGCGTGAACGTCCTCCGCAAGGCGCTCGAACAAGGCGGCCTGCTGGCCACAGGCAATCAGGACATCATTGCTGGCGCCCAGATGCTCGGCGGCAACACTCAGTTCCTTGCCGCACAGTTGATCAACTGCAATCGCCTGCTCAGCGCCTGCGGCTTTGCGCAAAGCCTCTGAATCGAAGGTCTGTGATTTGTCGCAGCTGCATAGTAATAAAGTCTTATGTGCCGTCATCAGGAAATTGACTCTTTCGTTGTTTTTATACGTATACGCTTACGTATCGCTTTTCGAGCATGCCACAGGCATTATCTTTTGGACAATTGGATAATCTTTTGTGCCCTGCTAGTTTTACGCTATAACAAAAAATGAGAAGCACCATGAGTAGTCGTACAGAACAGTGGAAACGCGAGCTGAGGGTTGGCGCTGTCGTTCGTCGATCCCCGGGCGTCACTCGCTGGGTAAAAGAAATCTGGAAGCCGGTTGCCGTCATACCTGGTGCACCTGATGCATTCTGGAAAGAATTGGTTCGCGAGGAAGACGTGGTCGATTACCACGCGAGCACCGTTACGATGGAGCTTTTTCGGGCCGACGTCGAAGGCTATCTGGTCTCACTGAACATGGCCGTTCCATCCGTATGGATCATCATGGATAAAGATGTAACGAGCCAGTCGCCCTCCGGATGGGTCGTGAGCACTATTACCGCCAGCGCCCATGAAGCACTGGACGCCCTTGATAGTGGCGAAAGCATTGTTGAGGCCGTTCCCATTCCCGAATCAATGGCGGCGTGGATCAAGGAATTTATCGACATGCACTACATCGAGGAGCCGTTCAAGAAACGTCGCCGCGATGAAGTTCGCGTTGATGGCGCCGAGGATGCCAAGGGCGACCCGCGCATTCGCCAGGAAAGCGACGTTTACCGTGCCCCTGCGAACATCAAAAAGCCGAGAATTCAGTAATGGCCGAATCAAGACTCCAGCGTTGGGCTCGCAAGAAGGCCGAAGCCGCCAAGCGCCCGGAACCATCCCCTCCTCCGGTTATCGAGACTGAGCCAGCCCCGGAGGAGCAGGAACTGGCAATCAATGAAGCATTGCCGGAACACGAGCTGCTAGAGAAGTATGGCCTGCCTGACCCGGAAAACATTGAACTGGGTACAGACATCACCGGTTTCATGCGCAAGGAAATTCCGGAGTTCCTCCGCCGCAAGGCCCTGAGGGGACTATGGAAATCCAACCCGGTGCTGGCCGTTCTGGACGGCCTCAATGATTACGATGAGGACTATACACTGGCCTCGACGGCCGGACAGACAGTGAAAACTTTATACAAGGTTGGAGAGGGGCTCGTCGACAAAGCCAAAAAAGCCGCGGACGTCGTGGACGATCAGTCGGAAAAGCAGGCAGTCTCATCGTTGGCAGGGCCTGATTCCACAACCGCCGAGGAACCGGATTCTGAGGACAGTCCCGAACTGGAAGATATGGCAACGCCGACGGAACTTCCCGAGCAGCAGCTTGCCCAAGAAGAGGCGACCTACTCGGAAGAGGAGCCGGAACCACGATTCCGTCCTCGTATGCGTTTTGACTATTAGCAGAATACGTTTCAGCTATTAGCAAATTAAAGGTCTGTCAGGCCACTATTCTGGTTTGTGTACTAGAATAGCGTGACAGGCCGCACATAATAATTAGAAGGAACAGGAATTGAGTAACACTGCGGAAATCCAGTGCCCGCGTTCGATCTCTGAAGAAGATCGTGCCAGGGCCCAGATCTATCAGCTGCTTGGCGTCCTGCTTGTAGACCCGCCCTCCAGTGAATTGCTGAAAGGGCTGGCTTCATTACAAGGCGACGAGACACCCCTCGGTTCGGCCTGCAAAAACCTGGCAGCCCTCGCCGAACGCACCAACCCGTATGACGCCGAGCGAGAGTTCAACAATCTGTTTGTCGGACTCGGTCGCGGAGAACTGCTCCCCTATGCCAGCTACTACCTCACTGGCTTCCTGAATGAGAAGCCCCTGGCGGAGCTACGTACGGATCTCATGACCCGCGGTATCAAATCCCGCAGCGACGTAAAGGAGCCGGAAGATCACATCGGCACCCTCTGCGAAATCATGGCGGGCATCATCACCGGGGAATTTCCATGCGACAGCGGACTGCCGTCGCAAAAAGCATTTTTTGATGCCCACCTGGCAAAGTGGGCAGCCTTGTTTTTTACCGACTTGGAAGAAGCGCAAAGCGCCATTTTTTACGCACCAGTGGGTTCGCTCGGTCGAGCCTTCATGGCGGTAGAAGCCGACGCCTTTGCAATTCAGTAACCGGGATCTCAAGGTCCCATAAACCCAGGGGGAGGTGTCCAATGGACAACCCGAAGCGTGAAAACAGCCGTCGCCGTTTCTTGCAAATGGCTGCAGCAGCAGCTCCAGCTGCCGTTGCAATGACGGTTGCACCGAACGCCGCAGCCGAGGTCGTCAGAACAGACGTTCCGAAAAGCCGCGGTTTACGTGATACCGAACACACACGTAAGTATTTCGAATCGGCTCGCTTTTAACGGGGATTTGAGTTGATCGAGGTTGCGAAAGGCCCTTGAGAGACTCGGCTTTCCGAAAAAACGAGAATAATAAAGAGAGAGGTAAACGACATGTTAAGGAAGAAGACCAACGGGGTAGCGAAAGGCTCCCGTGCAGGCTCTTTGCTTTCTTCTCTCGCTGCCAAGACTCTGGACCGTCGTCAGTTCCTGACAACGTCTGGCGTGGCAGTGGGTGGTCTGGCGGCACTGTCGCTGACATCGGGACGGGTTGAAGCTGCGGCTCCGGCAACCGGTGGCGGAGAAGTGGTCGTCAAGAAATCGGTTTGTACGCACTGTTCGGTTGGCTGCACCGTAGAAGCCGAAGTTCAGAACGGCGTGTGGACTGGCCAGGAACCAGGCTGGGACAGCCCCTTCAATCTGGGTGCTCACTGCGCCAAAGGCGCTTCCGTACGGGAGCATGCCCACGGCGAGCGTCGTCTCAAGTCGCCCATGAAAATGGTCAACGGCCAGTGGCAGAAGATTTCCTGGGATACCGCCATCAACGAAATCGGCGACAAGATGCTCGAAATTCGTGAGCAAAGCGGTCCCGATTCGGTCTACTGGCTGGGCAGCGCAAAGTTCAACAACGAGCAGGCCTACCTGTTCCGTAAGTTTGCGGCCTACTGGGGCACCAACAACGTGGACCACCAGGCTCGTATCTGCCACTCCACGACCGTAGCCGGCGTAGCCAATACCTGGGGCTACGGGGCAATGACCAACTCCTACAACGACATCCACAAGTCCAAGGCGATCTTCATTATCGGGGGCAACCCCGCCGAAGCGCACCCGGTGTCGCTGCTCCACGTGCTGAAGGCGAAGGAAGAGAACAACGCCCCGCTGATCGTGTGCGACCCGCGTTTCACCCGCACAGCGGCCCATGCCGACGAGTTTGTACGTTTCCGCCCCGGCTCCGACGTAGCGCTGGTGTGGGGTATTCTCTGGCACATCTTCGAAAATGGCTGGGAAGACAAAGAATTCATCCGTACCCGTGTGTACGGTATGGAAGACATTCGCGAGGAAGTGAAGCGCTGGAATCCCGAGGAAGTTGAGCGTGTAACCGGCGCCCCCGGAGCACAGCTTGAGCGTGTGGCCCGCACTCTGGCCAACAACCGCCCCGGCACAGTTATCTGGTGTATGGGTGGTACCCAGCACACCAACGGTAACAACAACACCCGCGCCTACTGTGTGCTCCAGCTGGCCCTTGGCAACATGGGCGTCGCAGGTGGTGGCACCAACATCTTCCGTGGCCACGACAACGTTCAGGGCGCAACGGACCTCGGCGTACTCGCTGACACCCTGCCCGGCTACTACGGTCTTTCAGCAGGCTCCTGGGCTCACTGGGCCCGTGTCTGGGAAGAGGACCTGGACTACCTCAAAGGCCGCTTTGCCGTCTGGGATAAAGATGGCAAATCCCGGGCCATGATGAACGAGAAGGGCATTCCGGTTTCCCGCTGGATTGACGGTGTTCTGGAAGCCAAGGAAAACCTTGAGCAGCCAGACAACACCCGGGCCATGGTTCTGTGGGGCCACGCGCCCAACTCCCAGACCCGGATGACAGAAATGAAGGAAGCCATGGAGAAACTCGACCTGCTGGTTGTAGTGGATCCCTTCCCGACCGTTTCTGCCGTACTCCACGATCGCAAGGAAGGCGCCTACCTTCTGCCCACGACCACCCAGTTCGAGACCTACGGCTCGGTAACCGCGTCGAACCGTTCTCTGCAGTGGCGTGAAAAAGTGGTAGAGCCGCTGTTCGACTCCAAGGTCGATCATGAAATCATGAAACTGTTTGCGGACAAGTTCGGCTTCACCGATCGCATGTTCCGCAACATCGCCATTGATGGCAATGAGCCGTCGATTGAAGACATCACCCGCGAGTTCAACCGCGGCATGTGGACCATCGGCTATACCGGCCAGTCGCCGGAGCGACTCAAGAAACACATGAAGTACCAGCACCACTTCGACAAGACCACCCTGCGAGCGACCGGTGGACCTTGCGATGGTGACTTCTACGGTATGCCGTGGCCGTGCTGGGGCACCCCGGAGATGAACCACCCGGGCACCGCCAACCTGTACGACATGTCGTTGCCGGTTTCCGAAGGCGGCCTGACATTCCGGGCTCGCTTTGGTGTTGAACATAACGGCCAGAACATTCTGGCGGACGGTGTTTACTCCAAGAATTCGGAAATCAAGGACGGCTATCCCGAGTTCACCATGCAGATGCTGATGGACCTGGGCTGGGATGGTGACCTGACGGCTGAGGAGCGAGCCAGCATTGAAGCTGTCGCCGGCGCCTCAACCAACTGGAAGACAGACCTGTCTGGTGGTATCCAGCGCGTAGCCATCAAACACGAATGTGCGCCCTTCGGCAACGCCAAGGCACGCGCCATTGTCTGGAACTTCCCGGATCCGGTGCCGCTGCATCGTGAGCCTTTGTACACCACACGTCGCGACCTGGTAGCGGATTATCCGACCTACGAGGACAAGACGTTCTGGCGGGTGCCGACCTTGTACGAGTCAATCCAGAAGAACGACTTCAGCAAGGAGTTCCCGATCATCCTTACCTCCGGCCGTCTGGTCGAATACGAGGGTGGCGGTGACGAAACCCGTTCAAACCCCTGGCTGGCAGAACTGCAGCAGGACATGTTCATCGAGATCAACCCACGCGACGCCAACAATCTGAATGTTCGCGACGGCAACGACGTCTGGGTGTCCGGTCCGGAAGGGTCGAAGATCAAGGTGAAGGCCATGGTGACAGAGCGTGTTGGCGAGGGTGTGGCGTTCATGCCATTCCACTTCGGCGGGCACTATCAGGGCAAGGACCTGCGGGACAAGTATCCCAAGGGCGCCGACCCCATCGTTCTGGGCGAATCCACCAACACAGTTCAAACATACGGGTATGACTCGGTCACTCAGATGCAAGAGACCAAAGCCACCCTATGTTCGATTATGCCGGCATAACAAGAGGTGTAGACCATGGCACTTGAAGGACAAGCAAGAGCAAAATTCCTTTGCGACGCCGAGCGCTGCATCGAATGTAATGCATGCGTAACGGCCTGTAAGAATGAGCACGAGGTCCCCTGGGGCATCAACCGTCGCCGAGTGGTAACCATCGAAGATGGCAAGCCAGGAGAGCGTTCGATTTCGGTAGCCTGCATGCACTGTTCAGACGCCCCCTGTATGGCCGTCTGCCCGGTGGATTGCTTCTACCAGACCGAAGACGGTGTGGTACTGCACTCCAAGGACCTTTGTATCGGTTGTGGCTATTGCTTCTACGCTTGCCCGTTCGGTGCGCCCCAGTTCCCGCAAGCGGGCAACTTTGGCAGCCGCGGCAAGATGGACAAATGCACGTTCTGTGCAGGTGGCCCGGAAGAAGACAACTCCACAGTTGAATTCCAGAAATACGGTCGTAACCGTATTGCTGAGGGTAAACTGCCGATCTGTGCGGAAATGTGCTCGACCAAAGCCCTGTTGGCCGGTGACGGCAACGAGGTGGCGGACATCTATCGCCAGCGTGTTGTGAATCGTGGTTTCGGTTCCGGCGCCTGGGGATGGGGCACTGCCTACGAGAAGAAAGGTGCATAAACTGGCCTGACTCATGCGGGGCCCTTCGGGGCCCCGACGTCGGTCAAGACGACAATTTCTTCTTGTTCATTCCGCTGGAGTGCTCTAATGAAAACAAAACTTTTTAGTGCCGCCCTCCTCGTGTTGGCGACACTTCTGTTCAACCCTGTGTGGGCACAAGAGTCCCCTACGGTTGACCGGACCGCGACCGGGGGGGCCCAAACCCTCGAGGACATCATGCGCCGCCAGCAACAGCTGGAGATGGATGATTCGTTTCGGTCTGAAAACCTCGGCAACCCTGAAAACGCAGCACCTACCACTGCGCCTCTGGGCACAAATGGCGGGCGCTCGGATGCCGATGTCTGGCGTTCAATCCGTTATAACGAGATCGATCCCCGAATTCAGTCCCCTGGCCCTGCCAACGAGGTAATGATTCAGGACGCAGGCATGCCCTGGTATCAACTGCGCGAAGGTCCGATCATCACGTACGGTGGGGGCGCCATACTCGGCTTCCTTGCGTTGCTGGTTGTCTTCTATTTCGTTCGCGGCAAGATCATGATTGATGGAGGCCCTGCGGGCACAACAATTCAGCGGTTCAAAGCCATCGAGCGATTCGGACACTGGTTGCTGGCAGGCTCTTTCATCGCACTCGGCATCACAGGCCTGTTAACGCTGATGGGGCGTAGCTTCCTGATTCCGGTGATCGGCCACGACGCCTTTGCAACCATCGCTGCCGGCTCCAAGTGGGTCCACAACAACATCGCTTGGTCTTTCATGCTGGGACTGGTGATGACGTTCGTAATGTGGATAGCCCACAACATTCCCAACAAGCTGGACTGGCAATGGCTCAAAGCGGGCGGGGGCATCTTTACCAAAGGGCATCCGTCGGCGAAGAAATTCAACGCTGGCCAGAAGATCATTTTCTGGACCGTGATGGTGTTGGGCGCCTCCGTTTCCCTGTCCGGGCTATCGCTGCTGTTCCCGTTCCACATGCCGATGTTTGCCGACACCTTCGGTATCATCAACAGCATCATCGGAACCAGCTTCCCGACTGAGCTCACGCCACACGAAGAGATGCAATACGCCAACATCTGGCACTCGATTGTAGCGTTTGTGATGATGCTGGCCATCATTGCCCACATCTACATCGGTTCTGTTGGTATGGAGGGCGCGTTCGACGCCATGGGCAACGGCCAGGTGGACCTGGAATGGGCCCGCCAGCACCACGACCTGTGGGTCGCTGAGGTTGAAGCCAAACAAGGCAAAGGAGGTTCGTCGTGAAAGTCATGATTTCCGCTTTTGTCGCAGCTCTGCTGATTGCTACAGCTGCACCGATGGTGCTTAACCAGTTTGGTTGGTCCTCGGCAGCGCAAACCAGCTCTGAGAGCGTTCGCCTTGACTGATCAGTCCGGGGTATACCAGATCGACGCTGTCGGTCTGGTATGTCCTCTCCCCATCCTGCGCTTCAAAAAACGGACCAAAGACCTGCCCAGCGGAACACTCGTCGATTTCCTGGCAGATGATCCCACCGGCCGAAAGGACCTTCAGGCCCTCTGTGATATCACCGGCCACCGGATTGAATGGACCAGAGAGGAAGACGCTGGCGTCACCCGTTACCGTATTTCCCTGGCATAAAACTGCAACTGAACGTTCAATCTTTCCCTGCGCTTCACCACGCCCTCTTGGAAAATCAGACGCCAACAGCCTATCTTTAATTAGGCTCTCTAATAATTGGCATTCCGATGAGTTCAGACCCACTCTTTTCCACGCCAGGCGAGGAAAACGCCCTTTACCTGGAGCTTACCGATGGCATCCCCGGGGCAATCTTTCAGTATATTCTCCATCCTGACGGCACCGACCAGTTGAGTTACATCAGCCGGGGGTGTGTTGATCTGTGGGAGATTGAAGCGGCAGAACTGAAACGGGATCCAGGCCCACTATGGGAAATGATTCTGCCTGAGGATGTCGAGGGACTGGCCCGGTCGATTCGTGGCTCTGCGGAAACCATGACCTTCTGGAGACACGAGTGGCGGATCAAGCCAGCATCCGGCGTTGTGAAATGGCTGAGTGGTACCGGCACTCCCAAACAGCGTGAAAATGGAGACATATGCTGGAATAGCGTGATCATCGATGTAACACGCGAACGTCAGACCCAGGAAGCATTGGACAGTTTCTTCGATCAGCGCATGACGATGAACGCGATGGTCGACTTCGAAGGCAAGTTCGTGCGGGTCAATGGACTTTGGGAAACAAAGCTGGGCTATCGTCGCGACGAACTGGAAGGAGAGGTTTTCATCGAGTTTGTCCATCCGGAGGACCGTGAGAAAACCCTGAGCGAAGCCGGCAGAGTGATAGAAAACAGCGAAGGGTCATCGGAGTTTGAAAACCGGTATCGGCACAAAGACGGCTCCTACCGCTGGCTGTCCTGGTCATCAGTGACATCCCCCGAGGCGGGGTTGATCTATGCAGTTGCTATTGATGTGACAGAGGCGCGCATCGCTGATGACAAGCTGCGTCAAGCGGCGACGGTGTTCCAGAGCACGGTTGAAGGCGTGATGATCAGCGATCTGGATAACAGGATCATTGAGGTTAATGACGCCTTTTCCCAGATTACGGGCTATACGGAAGAGGAGGCAATCGGCAAAACGCCAGACCTTCTCGATTCGGGAAAACACGATCCAAGCTTCTTCAATGCCATTTGGCAAAGTGTTCGGGAAAACGGGCACTGGCGTGGTGAAATCTGGAGCCGCAGGAAAGACGGAAGTGTCTTCCCGGAACTAGTGACCATCAGTACTATTCTCAACAAAGACGAGCCGGTCGGCTATGTGACGGTATTTTCGGACATTTCTACACTGAAAGCCCATCAGGAAAAGCTGGATTATCTGGCTCACCACGATCCCCTGACGGGCCTGCCAAACCGCCTCCTTTTCAATTCCCGATTGCAACAGAGCATCCGTCTGTCGGAACGAACCGGTCGTTCTATAGCGGTCTTGTTCATCGATATTGATCGATTCAAGAACATCAACGACAGCATGGGCCATCCCACGGGGGACGAACTGCTGAAGCACGTAGCTGCTCGCCTGAGGGAGCAGCTACGTGCTTCCGACACGGCGGCACGCCTTGGAGGTGATGAGTTCGTCGTTCTTCTGGAAGACATTGAAGGCGCGGAACATGCCGGACAGGTCGCCGACACTCTGATGAAAGCGTTTAAAGAGACGTTCGCCATGGACGGTGTCGAGATCGGGGTAACCGTGAGCATGGGAATCAGCCTCTTCCCACAGGACTCCAATGATGCGGCAGAACTGTTGGCTGACGCCGATGCAGCGATGTATCAGGCCAAAGAGAACGGCAGAAACACCTATGCATTCTATTCGAGCGAATCGACCGCCCGGGCACTGGAGTACGTGTTCTTCGAGAATGCGCTCAGGAGGGCTGTTTCTGACAATCAACTCTTCCTTGAGTATCAGCCCCAGTTTGATCTGGAGCCTGGAAAACTCACCGGTATGGAAGCACTGATACGCTGGCAGCATCCAGACAAGGGACTGATTACACCGGATCGCTTCATACCGATCGCCGAGCAAAATGGCACCATAAGAAACATTGGACAGTGGGTGCTCCAAACCGCCTGCCACCAGGGTAAAGCCTGGCTGGATGCCGGCCTGGACATAGGACGCATCTCTATCAATGTCGCTGCATCGCAGTTTCACGATGAGAACTTTCTTGCCGAGGTATTAGCGATTGTGGACGAATCCGGATTGCCTCCAGAGCATCTGGAACTGGAGTTAACCGAGAGCTCGTTCATGCACCAACCCGAAAGGGCCATACCGAAGCTTCACGCACTCAGAGAGAGAAACATCACCATCGCCATTGACGACTTCGGTACCGGCTTTTCCTCCCTGAGCTACCTGAAAAGACTGCCCATCGACAAATTGAAAATAGACCGGTCTTTCGTGATGGATTTGCCGGATGACGAAGAAGACAAAGCCATTGTGCGTGCGATTATTGGTTTGGGAAAAACCCTCAAACTGAAAACGATTGCCGAGGGTGTTGAAACCGAGGCTCAGGTGGCGTTTTTCAAGCAGGCAAAATGTGATGCCCAGGGCTTTTACTTCAGTCGCCCCCTTGGTACGGACGCGATGGACGCGTTTCTTCGTTCGCCGCAGACAACCACGTTGTAAACAAACAGGATCGAGACCTGCGTCAGATCCATAGCAAGCAAACCACCGTAACCCTACCCTCATCTCTATTTAATACAGACGAAAAGGCCAAACAATGAGCGACGACAGTCGACCGGTAATGCTGACTGCCCGGCAAATAAGATTCCTGCAGGACCTGATCCTCGAAAAGCAGTACCAGCTTGCCGCCCAGCAGTCAGAGAATCAGCAGAGCACTGATTACAGTCAACTCAGCGAGCAAATGAGCCACACAACAGATCTGTTGATGCAGCTGACCGACGCATTGCCGGAAGATTGCGCAATTCCCCTCCAGGAAACTCCGGAAATCCCGGCGAGCACCTGCCCCTAGTGACCACCTAGTGGATGCTTGCGGGCTTCCAGGTTACCCAGCGACATTTTCACGTCTCGCTCCGACAGTTCTGGAAGATCGTCAAAATTCGAAATCTGCGGGAATTTCGAATCGATCACAGTCGCCAGCGTATCGTCGATACACAGGGTGTCTGCCACGGCCTGATGACAACCGGGCATCAGGATTGCCCTGACCTCGCCGATCTCTCTTGTCCCCGTCTCAACGTCGCCAGAGCGACTGGCGCTTATCACGGTGAGGGGCGCGCCCCAATCCACGGCGCTGCCATCAACAGGTTTCGCTTCAATACGCTCACAGGCTGTCAGGGTTGCTTCAAGCAACGTGCGGAAATTCGCGGATTCAGCCAGCCGTTCGGCCTTTTCACGGGCACTGCGTTCTTCGTCAGGCACCAATAATATGTAGGGCGTATTATCAACGAAGACACCCCAGTAGTCGGCTGCACTGGCTTCGGGTTTCGGGTAATAAACCCCGGCGGTCAGGGTCGAGTGCTTTTTCCTTCGAGCCAGGAAAGCGCCCTTTTTTTCACAATCCAATTCTTTGCCTCGGTCTTTTCCGGTTTTCACTTCTTGCACGCGTCGTCCAGGAATGCCCATTGAACGATGAGCTCGAGCTCCATCGATGGATCATTTCGTGGACGCCGAAATATGGTGATTGCAAGAAGGTTTTACAAACCCGCAGCCAGGCCTGTGCCTCCGGAGCGACATTTCTGCTCTCTTGGCAGCACATACGCGTCGTAATTTCTGGAATCATTCACGAATGACGAAATAATGATTAACGAAGCACCGATCCTGGCCGATATAAAAAAAGATCGCAGTGGTTTGCGTGCTCCAATACTCCGTCCGGCTTATAGATTCTGGGGAATCAGAATGTCTATCAGAAAACTGTTCATCGTCTCGATTGCCGTTGTTCTGCTGGTCATCGCATTGCTCGCAAGCATTGTGATCGCTTTGAACACGCAGAAAACGATCACGGCAGACGTCGCTGAAAGGCAGAGTGATCTTGTCGAGGAGATCACCGGAATGCTCTCCATCACCGACGAGCTCATGTCAAAACGGGTGAAGAATTCTCTGAATCTGCTGATTGAGCGTGGTCAGCAAATGGGAACCGCCAGGGTTCAGGGAACGGAACCCGTCGCAGGCAAATCGGCGCCAGCACTGTTTCTGGGCGACACCATGATCAACAACAATTTTGATCTGGTGGACGGGATTACCCAGGTCATGGACGGCACAGCCACACTCTTCGTTCGCGACGGGCAGGACTTCGTGAGGGTTTCCACGAACGTCAAGAAAGATGATGGATCCCGTGCCATCGGTACCAAGCTGAATATGGCGGGCGCCGCCGGGCAGGCCATCAGCCGGGGCGAAGCTTACTTCGGGCAGGTCGATATCCTCGGCAACCCCTACCTCACCGCGTACAGCCCGATCCGTAACGCCTCAAACCAGATTATCGGCATCTGGTATGTGGGCTATTCAGCGGACCTTGAAGAACTTGAAGCGGCCATCACCTCATCCAGCCTCTTGGACAGGGGGTTTCTCGCCCTGGTGGACGACAAGGGTCGACTCCGCATGCACTCCAACTCAATTGAGCCCGATCCACTGCAAAACCTGCTGGAAACCGAGCCGGACGGTTGGAACCTTGAACGCACTGCGTTTGATCCCTGGGGGTACCAGATTGTAACCGGCTATTCAGAAGACGAAGTGGCAGCCATGGTTCGCAATCAGACTATCAAGACGATCATTGCAATTCTGATCGGCGGACTGGTGCTGATCGGCTGCCTGAGTGCCCTCGCACAATTGGTTGTAGCCCGGCCTCTTCAAAGAATGATCAACGCCATCAACGACATTGCCAGTGGAGAGGGCGACCTCACTGTGCGGTTCAATGCAACGGGCAAGAGCGAACTGGATGTCATGGCCCAGGGCTTCGACCGCTTGCTTGATCGGTTACAAACCACGATTTCAGACACCAAAGGCTCGTCGGAAAGCCTGCTTGAGGCCTCGTCGAGTCTCAGGGGCATTGCATCGGACTCCGCAACCGTCGTCTCGCAACAAACCGAGGAGACAGAGCAGGTTGCAACCGCCATGAATGAAATGACAGCAACCGCTCAAACCGTTGCCGAAAGCGCATCCAGGGCCGAAAACATTGCAAAAGAGGCGGATGGCCTGGCCGAAAGTGGCCAGTCGCTCATTGCAAAAACCACCGCAAAAATACAGAGCCAGCTCGAAAACAACCAGAGCTCCGTGCAAACCAGCGCTTCACTGCGAGCAGCATCGGATAACATCGGTAATATTCTTTCCGTCATCGAAAACATTTCAGAACAGACCAACCTTCTGGCCCTGAACGCAGCGATTGAGGCAGCCCGAGCCGGGGAGCACGGCAGAGGTTTTGCTGTGGTCTCCGACGAAGTCAGGAACCTGGCCCGTCGAACCCAGGAATCAATCAAGGAGATCCAGGACCAGATCAATCACCTACAGGAAGGCGTTGCCGGTGTAACAAACGTTATTGAGGTTGGCAGCCAGCTGGCTACTGAAACCAACGACATGATCCGCGAAACCGGTAACGCGATCGACGCACTGCGCGAGAGCGTTCGAACCATTCGGGATACCAACATTGAAATGGCCAGCGCCGCCGAGCAGCAAAGCCAGGTTTCTGAGGACATCAACCAGCGCCTTGAGCACATTCGGCAAATGGCTGGCAGCAGCCAGGAGAACGCCGCATCAACCAATGAAGCGGCAGAAACATTGAAACAACTCGCTGAAAAACTGAAGTCTCAATTGGACTCTTACAGGACCTGACCCAGTTTCCATACCCGGCAATCATTCTTTAATAACGAACGAAACGATCAGATATATATATTTTTGTTCACAGCGAAAGCCTCGGATACTACGCGTACTAAATACTCCTGATTCCGAGGTCCTCGCATGTTCGATGTTCAGGCGATCGAATCCTTGTTCTCACTGCTGGTACCGGTGCTTTTCGGTGCCGGCGCAGTCGCGACCGGATTGGCAACCAACCAGAGCAACCTTCTCGCACGGTCATTGACCTTCAAGCTTGCCTTTGTATCGGCTTTGGCCGCCGCAATCGGAAGTTGGTGGTGGCCGGTCGATGGCGTCTGGTTCAGTCACGCGCCTCTGGCCTCAATCATGTTGCTGCTGATCACTTTGCTTGGAATGGTGCTGGGACGCTTCTCGGAGAGGTATCTTGCCGGGGATCCCGGCCAGCGCCGTTTCATGATCTGGCTTCAGGTGATCCTCGCCAGCGTGGCCATGATCGCCATCACCAATCATTTGCTGGTGTTCCTCGTCAGCTGGATTGCCATCAGCGTAAGCCTGCACCAGTTGCTGATGTTCTTTCCTGATCGCCCGCGCGCCGCCCTGGCGGCGCACAAAAAATTCATTTTTGCCCGAATTGCGGAGCTCTGCCTGGCACTGGCGTTCCTCCTGCTTTACGTCCAGTACGACACGCCCTTTATTGATCGGATTCTGGTCCAGGTATCCGGTGCAACAGAGGTGCCCGCCGGCGCCCAGATCGCTGCGGTTTTGATGGCTGTGGCTGCTTTGCTCAAATGCGCACAGATGCCTTTCCACGGTTGGCTGATTCAGGTGGTGGAATCACCCACGCCGGTTTCTGCCCTGCTTCACGCCGGCGTTGTAAACCTTGGCGGTTTCCTGATGATTCTGATGGCACCGCTTATTTCCGAAGTAAGCGCTGCCCAGTGGCTTTTGCTTGCCGTGGCAGGCCCCACGGCGGTGTTTGCAAGCCTTGTTATGATGACCCGTATTTCCATCAAGGTAAGGCTGGCCTGGTCAACCTGCTCCCAGATGGGCTGGATGCTGGTTGAGTGCGCTCTGGGGCTGTACGAGCTGGCGCTCCTGCATCTGGTTGCGCATTCCGCGTACAAGGCTCACACCTTCCTGAACGCCGGCAATACCGTTGAGTTGTCGATGAAAAAACGCCTGGTTGCCGTCAATGAGCCCGGGCCAAAACAGTGGCTGGCCGCTGCCGCCCTGGCGGGCCTGTTCATGCTGCCGACTGTTTTCGTATCCAATGAGGCCGGCACGGCGCACATGTTTTCATGGATTGTGCCAGGCATCGCCCTGACGATTCTGCTCTCAGAGTTCCTGTCAGCCGGCGGCGGCGTTCTCACCGTTGCCCGTGGCCTGGTTATTGGTGCTGCCTTCTGGGCACTGTACTGGCTACAGAAAACCTTCTTCGGTTTTCTGCTTGCGCCACCGGAAAGCCAGGCAAGCCTGCTGGAAGTGGTTTTTGTCGCTGCCCTTATCGCAATACTGGTACGCGGCTACTACCAGATTCGCTACCACCGTTTCTCACCCGCAGGCGCCAGGCTTTATCGGTTCCTGTTCGCCGCGGGCTACCTCGATGAGTGGTCCACCCGTCTGACCCTGAAAATATGGCCTGCCAAACTGCCTGATGTCGTTCGGCCGCGAGCCGTGGTCAGCGTCTCTTCAACCTCTGGTTCCAGGGAGTCCGCATAATGTTAGCGTCGAGCCTTAATGCCACCACCGAAGCAACCACCCATACACCAGATTGGCATGCGGCCGTCACCGATGCCTGCGCGCGAATCGCGCCCTCCTGGCCATTGGATCAGATGATCGCCGTGAATCCGTTCTGGGAAATGCGGGACCTGCCATTCACCAGGGTCGCTTCACGCATGGCGGCACTCAATGGCACCTGCTGCCAGAATCAGGCCGCGCTTGCCGGACAGGGCAACGGCTCGGCGGCCGCGGAGACCGCCAGCATGCCCGAACACTGGCAGAATCTGAGCGCCCAGCTGGATCGCAATCGCGACACCGCCCACCAGGTAGGCTGGCAGGATGAAGTTGTGCATCAGATAAGCCAGTTCTGCGGCGACTATTTCCAGCGTCTGGATGCCGGTGATTTCAAGGCGGATGCCCAGGACCTTTACCATAGCTGGCTGCAAATGACCCGGGCTGACCGCGGCATTGCCATTGTTATGGGCGAACCATCCCTGCCCTCGCAGTTTCAGGTGTTACCGGATCAGCATGAAAAACTGATTACCGATGCTCTCGACGCCCTGGCATCACAACCGGACTATGCGCCGGATTACGCCCATGCGCTCCTGCTGGATATCAACGGCTGGTCATCCTGGGCCGCTTACTTGCGGTGGCAAGCGCGACTCAGTGGCCACGAGGAAGACCTGCTGCCGGGTCTCCTGGCCATCCGACTGGCCTGGGAGCTTGCCATATGGCGGCACGTCCAACACGTTGGCGGGGCCATCTTTGCCGAACTGAAACAACGCTGGCTCAAACAGTGGGATGCCTGGCCAGAGATGCTGCAGACCCACGAGCAATCTCAAACGACAGGTTGGCGCCAGCAAACAGAGGCTGAGTCGGCCTACCAGTCACAGATGGCTGAAAAGCTTCTTACCAGTCCTGAAAATCCCTCGTCGGACGATCAGCCGCTCAAGTTACAGGCGGCCTTCTGCATTGATGTTCGGTCGGAGGTCTATCGTCGTGCGCTGGAAGCCCAGAATCCCGCTATCCAGACCCTCGGGTTTGCCGGGTTCTTCGGCCTCCCGATCTCCTATCGACCCAAGGGCACCGGGTTTTGCCGGCCACAATTGCCGGGCTTGCTGGCGCCGGCGCTCGAGGTTACTGAGGCCGAACCCGCCGACAGCTTCAGCCGGCAATCATTAGCCAACCACTCCCACTGGTCACAGTTTTCCAACGCCGGCCCGGCGAGCTTCAGCTTTATCGAGAGCATGGGCCTCGCAGGTCTGGGACGCATGGTTCGCAAAACCTTTTTCGGTAAGTCCTCGGATAACCCGGTCGATCAACTCCATAAGGGACAGACCGAGTTCGAGATCCGCCAGAACGGGACCTTGCTGGGCGCTGCGGAGAAAGCGGAGTTGGCCGGGGGTATTCTTCGGGCCATGACCCTGACGCATAATTTTGCGGCCACCGTTCTCCTTGTCGGGCACGGCAGCAGTACGCGTAACAATCCCCATGCAGCGGGCCTCGACTGCGGCGCCTGCGGCGGACAGACCGGTTCGGTAAACGTTCGCGTACTTGCCGGCATCCTGAACGACAAGGACGTGCGTGCGGCCCTGGCTAAGCAGGGGATTTCGATCCCCTCCGAAACCCGATTCGTGGGGGCACTGCATAACACAACCACCGACGAGGTCGAGTGCTCAGGTGATGTTCCTGACGAGATCCGGGGTTTCCTGGCCAATGCCGGCGCCCAGGCACGTCGTGAACGCGCCCTGCGGCTTGGTATCGCAATCGAGAGCGATGTTGACAGCGCCATCAAAAAGCGCAGCCAGGACTGGTCCGAAGTACGGCCGGAATGGGGGCTTGCCGGCAACGCCAGCTTTATCGTGGCGCCTCGCTCGGCCACGCGACACCTGGATCTGGGTGGCCGCAGTTTCCTCCACGACTACCGCTGGCGCGAGGATGAAGGCTTCAACATCCTCGAACTGATCATGACCGCGCCGATGGTGGTCACCCACTGGATCAACCTCCAGTACTTCATGTCTGTTACCGACAATCTGCATTACGGTAGCGGCAACAAGGTCCTGCACAACGTGGTTGGCGGCCACCTGGGCGTTTTCGAGGGCAACGGCGGCGATTTGCGAATCGGTTTGCCGCTGCAGTCAGTACACGATGGTAAGCGCTGGGTTCACGAGCCCTTGCGCCTGAGCGTTTATCTGGCGGCACCGAGGGAAGCCATTGCCGAGATCGCGCAAAAACACAAAGTTGTGCAGGAACTGATCGATAACGACTGGCTGTACCTGTTCCGGATCGACGATGAGCAGACCTCGATCGAGAGGTTGTACCGCAATGAGTGGCAGCCTGTAGCCACTCGTTCAAGTTCCACCGGCGGTCAAAGCGGAGAGGATTGATGTCGATCTGGGGCGGCCGCTCCGCGGTTTTGCTAACCCGGCACGGCAAGTTGTCCGCCATTGCGCGGCCACTGGAACCGCTCGGGTTGGCGTTAACCTGCGACAGCAGCTTCGACACCGATCGCCTTGGGACCTTTACCCGGGAAACAGAACGTTTCGCCGGTCAAAAGGAAACCGCGCTCGAGAAAGCCAGAATTGCCGCGGCGCAGGGCGAGAATTGTATCGGCCTCGGTAGCGAGGGGGCTTTTGGCGGTGGTCTGTTCTGCATCAATCTGGAGGTCGTTTGCCTGTTTGATCCGGAGCACGGCCTTACCCTCTTTGGCGAGCACAGCGCGCCTTTTGGTCTTGAGCAGGCCAGCATCCGTTCCGTCGAGGACTTGCAGATATTTCTGGATCGATGCCCTGCAGGCCAGGGCCTGGTAATGCGGCCCGAGCATGCCGGGCACCCGGAGATTTACAAAGGGCTGCGCGACCACCAGGAAATGCATACCCTGTTCAGAGCACTCCGGAATGCCTCGCCGTCTGGACAGGTTTTTATCGAGTACGACCTTCGAGCCCATGAGTCGCCTGGCAGAATGGCCAATATTGCACTGGCGGCAGAAAACCTTCGCAACAAAATGGAGAGCCTGTGCCCAGGGTGTTCCCTGCCGGGATTCTGGATAACCGATATTGAGAGAGGCCTGCCATGCAGTGCGTGCGATACGCCGACAGACCGGCCAAGGTCTTTTGTCTGGTCCTGCCACGCCTGCGACCACTCAGAGTCGCGCCCCGCGGAGGCTGTGACAACGGAACCTGATTTTTGCCCAACCTGTAACCCCTGAGACCTTATGCCCGCAACCATCAAGTTAGACGCAACACAATCAGGCGACCTAGAGAAAGCCGCCAGCCTGCTTCTTGCCGGCCACCTTGTCGCTATACCCACCGAAACTGTGTACGGGCTTGCGGCCGATGCCAGCAACGATCAGGCGGTCCGGAAGGTATTCGAGGCGAAACAGCGCCCGGTCGGACACCCGCTGATCGTGCATGTGGCATCACCGGATCGGATCAGTCTCTGGGTCGACCAGATCCCGGAGACTGCCAGGCAGCTGATCCAGGCATTCTGGCCCGGCCCGCTTACGCTGCTACTGCCGAAGAAAAGCGGCGTCAGCGATTTTATTACCGGCGGCAATCCGGGCGTGGCGGTCAGGATGCCGGCGCACCCGGCCACGCTGGCGACCATGCAACGGCTTGGCAGGGAGCTTGTCGCCCCGTCCGCCAATCCCTATGGCAGGATCAGCCCGACCAACGCAGAGCACGTACTCGCGGGACTGTCCGGGAAAATCGAGGCAGTTCTGGACGGGGGGGACTGTTCGGTAGGCATTGAATCCACCATTGTCGATCTGACCGGCGACACGCCAGTTATTGCCAGACCCGGGCAGATCGGCCAGAGCGATATCGAAGCCTGCCTCGGAATCGCGCTCGCCCCGGGCAAAGCGGCCAGCCAGGCCGTACCGGGGAGCGTAAAGCGCCACTACCAGCCGGTCACACCTACCGTTGGCGTGGCCACGGATCGGTTTGCCGGGCTTCTGCCAGAAGTTACACCGGCAGGCGAAAAGATTGGCGTTATCTGGTGGCAGTCTGCCCCGGGCGAGCTGGCTTCCGAGTCCATTATGCTCAGCGCCGATCCGAACGAGTACGCTCGCATGCTCTACACCGCCATGCACGCCATGGACAAGGCGAACGTGGATCGGATCGTGATTGAGCTTCCGCCCCGGGAAAGCCAGTGGCTGGCCGTTCACGATCGGCTAGGACGGGCCTGTACCGAACAATTCACTTAATCCGGCATACCCTGGCACTCAGGGCAATAATACAGGCGCCGGCTGGCCATCATGGTTTTAACAAGACGCGACGCGCAATCGTGGCAGCGTTCGCCATCGCGGTTAAACACCATGTGCCGGCGCTGCCCGAACGTCCATCCTTCCTGTTTGAGCCGCTCTGCACGGTCGGGCGGATTGGTGATGCCCTTTAATCGATAGGTTCGCTGAACCAGAATCAGAATCGCCTCGGCCAATCTCGACTGCTGATCGGCGTCCAGATCACGAGGACGTGCCCGCGGTGAAATCCCCGCCTCAAAGAGGATTTCCGAGCGAAGGTAATTACCGATTCCGGCAACGAACGCCTGGTCCAGCAGCAAACCACTCAGGTTCCGGCCCCGGAACCGCTTGTCATCAAACACCGCCAACAGTTGATCGACGCTGACATCCTGATTGAGAGGGTCCGGCCCCAGGCGTGCCAGATAGGGAACCTCGCTCAATTCATCGGGCCGAACCAGTTGGATGTCGGAGGCGCTGTACAACCGGGCCGCTTTCTTCGGACCGATAATGGCAAATCGCAGTTGCCGGTTTGTACTCGGTTCCCGATCGGGTTTGCCCATGCGCCACTTGCCATACAGCTGGTTATGGCTGTAAACGCACCACGGCCCGTCTTCATCTGTGGCCTCAAAAAACACCAACACGGCTTTGCTCCGCGCTTCCACTTTCTCGACTCTGCGTCCCCGAAGGGCACTTTCGAAAGGTTTCAGGTGTTCAAAGGCAAAAAACACAGATTGAGCTGTCTTGCCGCCAACGGCCTTATGAATATCATCGACCATACGGCGTATTTCGGGACCTTCGGGCATACTCGTTTCCGCTCCTGACCGGTCTATCTGCAATACAGGTGAGCTTTACCCTACGTTGCATCCAGCAATTCGGAGTTGTCGGGTCACAAAGTTTTGTCCGGATCCGGGTAAGCCCTTTGCCCAACCTGCTCGTAGGTTTTGGTGTAGCTAACCCACGAGCAAGGTGAGTCATGAAAGACACCAAGCTGGCCCTGTTCATTGCAGCGATTCTGATTGTGTTGGCGGCGGCGACAAGGGAGCAACCGGCTGCTTCGGAAAACCTGGCGAAGACCCACGTTGTACCTCTGGTATTTGCCGAAGAGCTGGGCGCTGATCAGTGGACACCCTCGATGAAGGAGCGGTTTCTGGAAGACCCGGAGAACCAGATCAGAATGAGTCAGACTGACAGGATATTGAGGGATGGACGTGGCCCCGATGAGTGGTTGCCGGCTTCGGGTCAATGCGATTACATGGGCAGGTTCATGGCGGTAATGGAACGTTACCGGCTCCATCACCGCGAGCCCCAGTGGCGGGGCTGGCAAACCAAACGACAGCGCTGCTACACCCAGTTTCAGTAGACGCAGCCTGCCGTTCCTTAGCTAGGCGGCCTAGCGCTTGTTGTCAGGGCCAATCAGGTCGGAAAGCCGCTCGCGCAGGCTGTCGATGTTGTCTTCACCGCTCTGCTTGAGTTCGTCCAGTTTTTTTCGGCCATCCGAAATTTTATTCTCAACCGAACGCAAGGCATCGGACGTGCTCTGCTGAATATCTGCGCTCGCCTTCTCGTTCTCGGCTTCGGCTTCTTTGGCTTTGGCCTTGGCTTTCAGGGAATCGGCTTGCTTTTCCCATTCTTCCAGCTGGGTTTCGGCCTTTTTGATCAGTTCGTCTTTCAGTGACATAAATGCCTCCATTGCTTTAATGGCGAGTGTTTAACCACATCCTCAAGAACTAGGAGCGGAAACGCAACCCGTAGACCAGCTATATGACTGATTCAGCGACAGTTATTTCGGAAAACCAGTAACAAATTTCAACTGAAAGTGCTCATCGTGCCGAGTATCCTCCCGCCTCGCTTTCATCACCGACAGATCAAGCAAGGACACTTACTGCAAATGAACAAAACGGACCTCGTCTTTCAGAGTTACGGACGCTGCTGCAACCGGGATGCTTTCTTTGTCGACTTTTACGACTTCTTCATGGCCAGCTCGAACATTATCAGGGAACGTTTTGTAAAAACGGATATGGCCGCTCAACGCCACCTGCTACGCAACGGCATCATGCAATTGATCCTGCATGCTCGCGGAATGTCTGACAGAAAACTTAAGGCACTTGGTGAAAGTCATAGCCGCTCACATTACGACATCAAGCCCGAGTGGTATTCCCTCTGGCTGGATTCGCTCCTGAAAACCGTCCGCCTGCATGACCCGGAATACTCACCTGAACTGGATGCTGCGTGGCGTGAGGTTTTGACGCCAGGGATTGATCTGATCCGCGGGGCGTACTGACCGAAAATTCCAATAGTCATAATGTTACTCTGAGCCACTCTTACTTTTCTGGTCCGGATTGGTCCGAGTCGTCAGATTCCGAACTGCCCTTGCGCTCGGGCTGCAATTCCTCTTCAACCCAGCGTCTCACCTGGTGTCGATCTTTCCGGCGCACCAGCTGCTCGCTGTGAATGTTGCGGGGAAAGATCTCGGGCCTTCCTTCATGACTCAGAGAAAAGCTGCGCCGCACACCCACCGGATACTTCGTGGGCCCGTGGATCACGGCGGCCCGGATTTCAACGCCGGTGATATCCTCGAACAGGTAATCGCTTTCGCTTTCTTCACTGCGACGTCCCAGGATGATGTTCCTGAACGAGCCCAGCACCAGATACCCACCGGGCTGTAACGGGCCCTGGCGCAGCACCTGATGCACGTTGGCATCATCCGCGCCGACACGACGATACTCGGTCACCGTCATAATTTTCTCTTCGCCCGCGCGGGTGTAGAGAACCACCTGAACGCACTGCACGTGCACCGTTTCCTTGCCCATGTTCACCAGCAGACACAGGGCATCCGGGTTTTCGTTCTGAGCGTGGTGAATAACAAGGTATGGGCGGTTATTTCGTTTGTACTGTAGGAAAAACAGCTGGAAGTAGACAATCCAGACGATCGCCATGATGGCGCTGCTGACAGGAGCGATGTAATCCATGTATCCGTTCCCTCTCATCCATATCTATCAACACGCTAGCTCGCTTTACCTGATTTTTACACCCCGTTGACGGAGCCTTCCCGAAAACCCTGCGATGATCCTGAATAACAGGATCGATTCGGAGTCGTTTATGGTAACCAGCAAAGCCATGCTGATACTCGGTGTTCTCTTGCTCGCATTGACCGGGTGCAAGGTCACCACCTCTGACAGTCACCATTACCCGGATTCCGGGGCCTTCGTCTCCGGGCTTTTCTACGACGCACGGGATACTGGCAGGCACTACCCTACGAGTCCCTGGTCACTCACCCGCTATACCGAAGCATGCCAAAATGAACCTCTGTATTTCGAAACCCATAGCGGTCGGGTGCGGGTCTATGGCTCGCCGGCCTACAGTGAAACCTCGTTCCGGGCCGTGGCTTCAGAGCTTGAGCGCCGAATCGACGGCGTACTGGCCCGGTTCCAGTTGCGCTGGTCCGAGTTTGTCCAGGACCGCAGCGCCGCAGTTGCCTATCCCCGCCAGGTGATCGGCTGCCTCAGCCCCGAGGTGCCGCACAGCGAGTTCGTGTCTGCCTCGATGGCCGCCGTGGCGTTCAACCCTTACTACGGCCAGTGGCCCTACGAGACAGGAAACATCGTCGCCCACGACCTGGCCCATTTCGTCCAGCAAAACCTGTCACGGTATGACGCCAGTTACAGTCTGCTGCCTTATTGGTTTGCAGAGGGACAGGCCGTTGCTGTGGCAGGAGAGCCAATTGCAGAGGTCTATCAGCACTATGACTACGATCCTCTCTGGGATGTGACTCCCGGTGACACTGCAAACTTCCCCTATCGGTTCGAGCATTACGGGCTGGCCTACCGCTACCTGGAAAAGGCCAATGGCGCCCTCGCGATGACGGTATTACTGGAAATGGTGCAGGTGCTTGACTGGGATGGCGGATTCTATGGTGAGATCAGCACCGGAGAGTCCCGGGCCTTTGTGGAAGCATTCAATTCGGCAAATCTGGTAGACCACAGGAATAACTATCTGAGTTTCCAGAGATTTCGGAGTGACTACCACGACCTTCTGAACAGCAGTTATTAGCCGGCACGGGCATGAACTGGATTAAATCTGTCCAATCAGGGATAATTTCGACCGTTTTTCAACCAGTACTGTTGTCGTTGGGTAGTCTCTGGTCATGACCATTTACAGTGTTCTTCAATTAGTTATTTTTTCTGTCCTGTTGTTTAACACCGTGCACCTGATGCCGGCCTTCGGCCGTCTGCTCAGGGGGGCAGAATCGGCTTTCCAGTCCGGGTATCTGTGCGCCATGCTCACCATGCGCCTGGCCCGCAACATTCTGGGCCTGATCCTGGTCACCGCCAGCACCGCGCCCAACCCGGAAATTCACGCCCTGGTGCCCAAGGGTATCCTGCTGTTCCTGGTTCTGGCACTGATTAACGCCGCCCTGACCCAGTACATGGAACGAATCCGGGTGGAAGAAGGCGCCCGTTTCTAGACGCCTCGCTGTCAGGCGTATAGCGACTCGATCACCTCGGTATATTTCTCGTAGATATTGCTCCGGCGGACTTTCATGGTCGCCGTTACCTCGTCATCGTCGTGGTCCAGTTCCTTGGTCAGCAAGTGGAAGCGTTTGATCTGCGCCACCTGTGGTAGCTGGTCGTTGCCCTTGTTCACTTCTGCCTGGATGAGTTCATTCACCTGAGGCTGCTCGGTCAGGCTCCGGAAGGTGGTGTAGGCAATACGCTCCTGCTCTGCCCACTTGGCTACCGTATCGAAATCAATCTGGATCAGCGCAGACACGTATTTTCTGGCCTCACCGATCACAATGCATTCCTTGATATAGGGACTGGCCTTGATGGTGTTTTCGATCTCCGTTGGTGAAAGATTCTTGCCGCCGGCGGTGATCATGATGTCTTTCAGACGGTCGACGATCTTTAGCTGGCCATCCCGCCATTCACCCACGTCGCCGGTGTGCAGCCAGCCATCCTTCAAAGTTGAAGCCGTGGCCTCGTCGTTCTTGTAATACCCCTTGAACATGCTGCCACCGCGCATGATGATCTCGTTGTGCTCGCCAAGCGTTACCTCCACCCCGGACACAGCCACACCCACCGTTCCCAGGCGCACGTCATCAACGGGTTGCGCCGTGGCAACGCCGGTGCTTTCCGTCTGGCCATATACTTCAACCAGGGGAATCCCGATGGTCCGGAAGAACTCCAGTATGCCGGTTGATATAGGGGCTGCCCCGGTGAGCGCAATGCTGCATCGGCGCAGGCCGATAAAATTCTGCAAGGCGCGCAACACCAGCCAGTAGCTGATGCCATACAGGCATTTTTCCTTCAGGTTCCAGTCTGCGCGGGGTTTCGTGGCCATAGGCGAACAGACCCGGATCGCCCAGTTGAACAACGCCTGCCGCAAGCGCCCGGTCTCCTGAATCTTGATGTAGATGGACGAGTGCAGTTTCTCCCATATCCTCGGCACCCCCAGGAAAAAGGTTGGCGCAATCTCCCGCAAATCCTCCTGAATGGTCCGCAGGCTCTCGCCGAAGCTGACCGTACTGCCTACATAGACCGGTGCAATGTTGGTAAAGGCCTGCTCTGCCACGTGGCAAAGCGGCAGATAGGAAAGGCTGGAGCCGTGTTCGTCCGCCTGCAACAGCTCAATCAGCCCCGGCGCCGCGGCGTGCAGGTTGTGCCAACTGATCATTGCCCCCTTGGGTCGGCCGGTGGACCCGGAGGTATAGATCATCAGGGCGGTGTCATCCATTTTCTGGCTGTCCAGCAATTCATCCACCAGGTTGGGATGCTGCGTTTCGAATTCCCGGCCCCTGGCCTCGATATCCTCGAATGCCGACGGCGGCTCCGGGTAATAGCGCAGGCCCTTCATATCAATGGCAATGCAGTGCTTCAGTTTGGGCAAATCTGGCCAGGCCTCCAGCACCTTGTCGGTCTGTTCCTGATCTTCGCAGATCACAAATTCCGCGTCGCTGTGCTCCAGGACATAGGCCACCTCGTTCCAGGGACTGGTGGGATAGACCCCGACACAGATGCCCTGCACCAGGCCGATGCCCATCTGGCCGATGACCCACTCCGCCCGGTTTTCCGAGATAATGGCCACGTGGCCACCCGGTTCGAGCCCCATGGCACGCAGCCCCAGCCCGAAGTGCCGGGCCCGCCGGTAATAATCCTGCCAGGAATAGGCCTGCCAGATACCGAAGTCCTTCTGGCGCAGGGCCAGGGCGTCCGGCCGCTCCCGGGCGTGGGCCCGGAGCATCTGTGTCAGCGTGAGGTCAGGGATGGAAGGCGTTGTCATGACAGCCACCGTTTACGGCGTTTGTAGTGCTTGATGTCTCGATAACTGCGGGCCTCACCTTCCTTGCCACCCACACCCAGATAGAATTCCTGAACATCTTCATTGGCCGTGAGTTTGTCTGCCGGGCCGTCGATCACGATCTTGCCGTTTTCCATGATGTAACCGTAGGACGCAATCGCCAGTGACACCGCGGCATTCTGTTCCACCAGAAGAATGGCAGTCCCCTGTTCCCGGTTGATTCTGGCCACGATGGTAAAGATCTCTTCCACCAGCAGCGGCGCCAGACCGAGGGAGGGCTCATCGAGCATGATCAGATCCGGCTGTGCAATCAGCGCCCGACCCAGGGCCAACATCTGCTGCTCGCCGCCGGAGAGGTAACCGGCCAACTGCTTGCGGCGCTCCTTCAGTCTCGGGAAATAGTTATAAACCAGCTCATAGCTGTCACTCAGGGACGGCTTACTGCCACTGAGCGCATAGGTGGCGGCAATCAGGTTCTCCTCAACCGTGAGGTCCTCGAACACTCGGCGGCCTTCCATGACATGAAAGAGTCCGTCGCGCACAAGCCGCTCCGGCGGAACGCCTTTTACATCCTTGCCCCTGAAGCGTACTTCGCCGGCCGTGACCTCTCCGTCTTCCAGGGTCAGCAGCCCCGAGACGCTTTTGAGGGTGGTGGATTTACCAGCACCGTTGGAGCCGAGGAGCGCCACAATGGCCCCCTTCGGCACCCGCAGTGACAGGCCCCGAAGGACCTGCACTGACTTGTTGTAGACCACCTCGATATTATCGATTTCCAGTAAGGCTTCCATACAGCCCCTCAGTCGAGGTGGATCCAGTCCGACACCGGCTCATAGCGGCCTTTGTCAGCGTTCACCCGCCAGATACGGCCTACCGGGAAAGACATGTCCCGCACGGTGACCGGAATCCCGATGATACCGCCGGTGTCCCAGTCCTCTATGGAGGCCAGGGCCTCTGCCATGTTGTCCGCGTTCAGCTCCTTGCCGGCATCCAGGGTGCGCTTGATCACTTCGGTCCAGACCATGGCGTTGAACCAGCCCTGGATATACCCGGTGGGACGGTAACCGGCCTCCGGATCACTCTTCTCGGCCTGGGCCCTCAGGGCATCCAGCATCGGGCCACTTTCCTCACTGTCGTAGTAGTTGTAGGGCATGACGCCCATGTAGCCGTCGGCATCCGCGCCCATCTTGTCGATGATCAGCTTGTCGGAGGACCAGAAAGTACCCATGAACTGGGTATCCAGGCCCATCTGGCGCATCTGCACCATGAATTCGTTGATCGGTGACAGCACATAACCGTGGAAGACCACGTAATCGGGGCGCACCCGACGCAGTTTCAGCACCTCGGCAGAGACGTCGACACTGCCGGGCTTGGTGACAATTTCTTCCACCACTTCGATGCCCAACTCGGCAGCGCGGGCCTTGCCATTCTCGATCGGGTCCTTGCCAAATTCGGTATCGCTGTAGACAAACGCCACGTTCGGCATATCGCCGCCTTCACCCTGGGATGCGATGTACTCGAGGATGATGCCGAACATCTGGCTGTAGTTCGGCCCCGGAATGAACTGGTACGGATAGGTTTCGTTGTCGGTCAGCACGGTAGCGAAGGACGCGCCGCTCATAAGCGTGTTGCCCTGGCTGTTGAGCTCCGAGGCGATGGCCTTCATGAAACCGGTGCTGTCGCCGTAATAGGTGGCCGGCGAGCTGCTGCCGGAGATCTTCTTGAAAGCCGCGACCGAACGGTCCACCTCATAGGCAGTGTCTTCCATGACGTATTCCACGGGGTGACCATTGATGCCGCCCTGGCTGTTGATCCAATCGGTGTAGTCGGTGAGACCGGCATGGAGGTGAATACCGGCAAAGGCAAAGACACCGGAAAGCGGTATGGAGCCACCGAACACGATGGGCTCTTTATCCTGAGCCATCGCCGGGGCAGCAACGGTCAGTGCAGCGACCAGGCTACCAAGCCCGGCAAGCCGGCGACCTTTTTCGAGGATGTTTCTGAACATGTTTCTTCTCCTTGCTGCTTCTTGTTGTTGGTGGTGCATGGGTCCCAGGTAGCGAACCCGTTGAAACACGATTAATTCCTGAACGGCCACAGGCGGAAGAAGCGACGGATCCGGTGCCAGATCTCCGCCAAACCGTGGGGTTCGAAAATCAGGAAGCCCACGATCAGCGCGCCAAAGATGATTTCCAGCATCGGCGACATGAACACCGGCGCATTCGGATAGAAAGGCGTCAGCGCGGCGGTCAGCAGCTTCAGGGCTTCCGGCACCAGGGTCATGAAGGCGGCGCCAAGAATGCCTCCCAGCAAGTTCCCCATACCGCCGACAATCACGGCCGCCAGATAGAAAATGGACATGGAAAGCGGAAAGCTCTCTGGCGTGACCACCCGATAGAAATAGGCGAACAGGCCGCCGGCGATCCCGGCATAGAACGAGCTGAGCGCAAACGACATCAGCTTGTAACGCAGCAGGTTAATGCCCAGGATCTCGGCGGAAATATCCCGGTCACGAATGGCGATAAAGGCCCGGCCAATCCGGGTTCTGAACACGTTTCGGGCTGCCAGAACCATCAGCACCGCCAGGGGCACAATGATGAAATACATCATGAAATCGCTCTGGAAGGTCAGTCCGAACAGGTGCGCCGGCTCCAGGCTGAGGCCGCCCATACCTCCGGTTACCGACTCCCACTCGGCAAAGATGAAATGCAGGAACACGCTGGCCGCCAGAGTCGCGATGGCCAGATACAAACCTTTGACGCGAAGTGAGGGCAGACCCACCAGGATTCCGACTGCAGCTGCCATGAGGCCGGCCAGTACCAGGGTCACCGGGAAAGGCAATGCGGTGTTAATCGACAGCCAGGCAACGGTGTAGGCGCCCACACCCATAAACCCGGCCTGCCCCAGGGAAATCAGTCCGGTGAAACCGGTCAGGATGTTAAGGCCGGTAGTACTGATCACCGCTATGCCGACCAGGCACCCCAGGTAGAGAAGATAGGAGTCCACCAAAAAAGGGAATACCAGCAAGATCAGCAGGAAGAACCCCAGCCACAATTTCTGGGTCTGGCTTGTCCAGATTGCCTCATCGGCCTCGTAGCTCTGTTTTGCGTCACCGATGCGCATCTTAAACTCGCTCTATTTCGTGGGTGCCGAACAGGCCGTAGGGGCGGATCACCAGGATGATCGCCAGCACCAGGAAAGTTGCCGGCATCCGGTATTCACCGCCCAGATAGGCGCCAGCTACCGTCTCCAGCCAGCCGATGAACACGCCGGCCACCAGGGCGCCGAGAATACTGTCCAGGCCGCCTACGATCACCACCACAAGAACACTCAGGCCAATGATCCCGAACTGCGGGCTGAGGCCTCCGGTGGCCGCCACCAGCACACCTGCCAGGGATGCCGCAAGAGAGCCAAACACCCACGCCATGTTGAACACCCGGCGCACATTGATGCCCATGGAATAGGCTGCCGCCTGATCTGAGGCGGTGGCTCGCAGGGCCACGCCACCCCGGGAGAACCGGAAATACAGCAGGTAGACAATAAGAAGGGCCGACCCGATAAGAAAGCCGTAGGCAATTTTCGGGGCCAGATACAGCTCGCCGATAAACACCGGCTCGCGAGGCAGGAAATTGGGTAGCAACTGCGGATCCGCCGTCCAGATGAACTCCACCAGACCCACCAGGATGCTCGCAATCCCGATGGTCACCATCACCACTGAAATCGGCGACTCGCCCAGCATCGGCCGGATCATGGTCTTTTCAATGACGCCACCGAGAATACTGCCGCCGATGACAGCCAGCGGAAGGGCAATCCAGGGCGACATTTCCATGCCACCGGCAAACGCCAGGAACAGGTAGGCCGCGAACATCATGATCTCGCCGATGGCGAAATTGATCACCCTCGTCGCTTTATAGATGATCACAAAGCCCAGGGCGATGAGGGCGTAAAGGCCGCCCATGGCAAGGCCTGCCAGGCTGATTTCGCCGAAGAACAACCAATCCATCAGGCGGCCTCCCCCTCGGCATTGAGCTTTTTGCGAAGGCTCTCGATATCACTGTTGCCTAAGTAAGCCTTGATAACCTCGGGGTTGTTCTGAACGTCCGCAGGCAGGCCTTCAGTGATGACCTGACCAAAGTTGAGCACCGCGATGTGATCGGAAATATCCATGACCATGCCCATGTCGTGCTCCACCATCAGCACGGTGACACCCCACTCTTCCCGAATATCGAGAATGAAGCGGGCCATGTCTTCCTTTTCCTCCCGGTTCATACCCGCCACCGGCTCATCCAGCATCAAGACTTTCGGCTGCATGGCCAGCGCCCGGGCCAGCTCAACCCGCTTCTGAAGGCCGTAGGAAAGGCTCGCAACCGGCTGACGACGGATGTGGTCTATCTCGAGGAAATCGATGATCCGCTCTTCCACATCCTTACGGACGGCCATTTCCTCACGCCGGGCCGGGCCAAAATAGGCCAGCGCACTGAGCAGTCCGCTCTTCATGTGCACGTGGGCGCCCAGCTTGATGTTGTCCAGGACGGTCATACCCCGGAACAGGGCAATGTTCTGGAAGGTTCGGGCAAGGCCCAATGCTGCCCGTTTCGGCGGCTTGATACTGCCCGGCAGCGGCTGCCCCTGATAGCGGATGGTGCCCTGCTGGGGTTTGTAGAAGCCGGAGATGCAGTTGAACAGCGATGTTTTGCCGGCGCCGTTCGGGCCGATAATGGTTGTTACCGTGTTTTCAGGCACCCGGAAGCTCACGTCCTGCAGCGCCTTCACACCACCAAACGACAGAGACAGGTTACTGATCTCAAGGATGCTCACTATACCTCCCGGCACCCCTGGCGCCGGGTACTCAGGCACGTGAACACGCCCTGCCGATACCCATCTCACGCCCGAAGATGATTGTAATTTTTGTTTTTTCTTGTCGTCGGGGTTAACCCCGATCCAGATTTAAAGTAGTCCATTCAGGCAACATTAGGCAAACCGCTCTATCCTGATACCCGAACGACAACCATCATCATTACGCAGGTTTCTGATCTTCAGACCTGCCGAACAGGGAGGGCGATTCATCATGACAGACACGCTGGTAACCACCGCTTTTGATGCCGGAACAGGGGTAGCCAGGTTGACCTTTAATCGCCCCGAAGCCCTGAACGCCATTAACGTGGCCCTCGCAGAGGCCTTTCTTGCGGCAGTCGAGCATATCAATAACCTTTCCGGCGTTCGGTGCATTGTCCTGGCAGGCGCAGGGCGAGCGTTCATGGCCGGCGGAGACGTGTCCAGCATGGCCGGAACGTCAGAGCAGGCAGGCAAAGCGATAGGCGCGATCCTGGATGCCGTCAATCCCGCTATCCTGCTACTTCGCAGCATAGACGCACCGGTTATCGCTGCGGTCAGGGGCGTCGCCGCCGGCGCAGGGCTCAGTCTCACGCTGATGTCCGATCTGGTGATCGCCGAGGAAGACGCGAAATTTCTGGTCGCCTACAACGGTATTGGCGCGGTTCCGGATTGCGGCGGCAGCTGGGCCCTGGCCCATAAGTTGGGCGCTGGTCGGGCGGCGGAGCTGATGTTGCTGGGACGCACCTTGAATGCCGGCGAAGCAAAAGACTGGGGAATGGTCAACGAGGTCGTCCCGGCCAGCGAATTCGAGAGCCGGGTGAACCGTATGATCGAAAAAGTCGCCAAGGGACCGACTCGGGCCTTCGGTGCCTTTCGCCGACTGATCGATCTTGCCAACGGTGACCGGTTGGCCGCCCATCTGGAGGCAGAGCGCGCGGCCTTCCTTGAAATGACCCGAACCGAGGATTTTGCCGAGGGCGTGTCGGCGTTTCTGGCCAAAAGGGCGTCAGGATTTCGCGGCTGCTGACGCCGTTACGAATTCGGCCCGATTGCGGCCATTGTCCTTGGCCTGGTAGAGCGCCCTGTCTGCTGAGGCCATGACGTCCTGAAAGGCGGCATGCCCCCGTGTAAGAGCGGCGCCTCCGATACTGGCAGACAGGTGGATCGGAACACCGTCAACCTCGCGACCGGCCTCGACAATTCGTTCCAACAGACGCCCGGTTACCGCTTCAATCGCCTCGCGGTTGTTATTACGAAGCACGGCCGCAAACTCTTCACCTCCAACGCGACCAATGATGTCGTCATCCCGAAGCTCGGCTTTCATCAGGCTTGCCACAACCCTCAACACCTCGTCACCGGTGGCGTGCCCCCAGCGGTCATTGATCAGCTTGAAGTGATCGAGGTCGATCATGAGAACGGTGATCAGTGAGCCGTCTTCCCGCGCCTTTTCAAACGCCAGATTACCCTCCCGGTAAAAGGCCCGTCGATTGAACAGTTGAGTAAGGCCGTCTCGCTCTGCCAGCGCGACCAGGGCCTGTTCGGCACGGGTAAATGCCAGCAACGGAAGCGCCATGGCCGTCGCGCTCACCAGCAACAGGTGGTTCACCAGAATCAGTTTCAGCAGCCCGTGCAGATCCAGCGGGGCACTTCCTGTCACGGAGACCGCAATCACCAGTACCTGGGCCATCATGAGGGTACCGTGGATGCCGAACAGCGTTTGCAGGATCCGCAGCGGCAGCCGCGGTTTGCGTTCAATGTAAGCCAGACGATAGATCGCCAGGCTAAAGACCAGTGCCGAGAACAGTGCCGTCAGGAATCTGGCAGCCACCGGATCCCATCCTGTACTCACAACCAAACCGAACAGATAGAGTAGAGACGCTCCGTACAAAAAACGGGAGGAACCTCGGGTGCCAGCCATGGGCAACTGCATCAGGGCATGTATCCCTGCGAGGAGCAACAAGGGAGACCCGCCAAGCGCCAGATGAACCGTAAACTGCATGAGCCCGGGCGCTTCGGTTATCTCATTAACTACCGCTAACGCCGTGCCCGCCACAAAAGTAAGACAGGCCAGTGCCCAGAGCAGGAAACAACGTTCACGGTGGCGAAGATGGTAGATTGCCCAGAGCATGCCGCCGATCAGGAGGTTAATCATGATCGAAGTGACCAGCAGCGTTGGCAGGTGCATGTTCAGATCCATAAAGGCACAGCGTTCCAGGCTATACAATGGGATTCGTCAGGGTATCAGCTTCCCGCCCAGGCCTGCGCACGTGCCATGTAGCGTTTGGTATGATAATTGTCACAGATTGACTCGACATCCATGCACTCACTGCGAGATTCCATGAATCCGACCATAGACCTTCTGAAATCCCATCGTTCGATACGCAAATTTACCGGCAAGAAAATTCCTGAGGACCTGCTCCGGGAGTTGATCCGCGCCGGCCAGTGCGCCGCCACCTCGAACCACGTGCAGGCGTATTCAATCATTCACGTGATTGATCCGGACAACCGCCGGAAAATCGCCGAACTCGCGGGCGGACAGGACTACATCGCCGATTGCTCGGACTTTCTGGTGTTCTGTGCCGACATGCGGCGCTCTACCGATGCCGCCGGAAGGGCCGGGGCAGACGTGGTGCGGGGGATGACTGAGCAGCTTCTGGTTGCCACCATCGACACCAGCCTGATGGCCCAGAACGTGGCCATCGCCGCGGAATCAGAGGGGCTGGGTCTGTGCTATATCGGGGGCATACGCAACAACCCCGCGGACATTAGCGAAATTCTCCGGCTTCCCGAACATGTCTATCCGGTGTTCGGTATGTGCCTGGGCTACCCGGACCAGAACCCGGAGGTGAAGCCACGCCTGCCGGTGGAGGCGATTCTCAGGGAAGATTACTATTCCGATGCACGGGACGAGGAGCTGGTCGCCGGGTTCGATCGCACCATGAACGAGTACTATCGGGAACGCACCGGTGGCAACAAGGACACTACCTGGTCCGAGCAGCTCAAGCCGCTGTTCACCTCGAAACTGCGACCGCACATGCGCGACTTCCTGCGCAAATGCGGCTTCGAGATGAAATAACCGCTAGGCAGTTGCTCGCGGCCTCGTGACCCGGTCAACCAGATACACGAGGCCGTGATAGTCGATACCGCTGTGCCGGCTGAGCCCGATTTCGCAGGTTCGGCTGGTGGATATTCCTTCCTCGCAGCCGGCCGTCTGCTCTGCCAGTGTCTTCAGAGAATGGGCATTCAGCTCGGGCACATTGAAGCCCTTGTCGCCGGCAAAGCCACAGCAGTGGATACCCTCGGGCACCACCACCTGGGTGCTGCACCGCCGGGCGATATCGATCAGTCCCTGCGACTCCCCAAGGTGCTGGGTGCTGCAGGTGACGTGCACCGCCAGCGGGGTCTGCTCCGGCTCGAAGTCCAGACGCTCGTAGAGATGATCCCGAATGAACCGGACAGGATCAAACAGCGTCAGGCCGGCTTCTTCGGCGGCTTCGCGGATCTGCAGTGTGCAGGGGCTGGTGTCGCAGTAGATCGGATCAACGCCATTCCGGCTGGCCCGCAACAGCGCCGAAATCAGCTCATCTTTCTTGGTCGCCGCCTGCTCCGGATAGCCCTTGGAGGCAAATGGCTGGCCACAACACAAGCTGTCCAGGGCCTCCGGATACACCACCTGGTAACCGCCCTTCTCCAGCAGCCGCCGGGTCACTTCGATCAGCGGTTCCTGCGCCTTATCGCCCCGCGCCGGGCCCATGGTCCGGGACACACAGGCCGCCAGATACACCACCCGGGGCCGGCCATCGGACGGTTCCGGCGCGCTCGGTGAAACAAACCGCACCGGCTGGGGCAGACTCGGATCCCACTGGGCGACCCGACCACCAGACACCTTTCGAACGCCGCCACTGAGCTGGGTCAGCAGTGGCGCACCCAACAGTCTTTCGGCCATTGATGCGCTGGCCAGCACAAAACGGGTGGCTTTCAAGGCGCCGGCAAAATGCTTTGCCAACTGATTTGCCACGGATTGACCGTTGGCCTTTTCACTGCGCAGCTTGCGTACCAGATCGCCGGTATTGATACCGACCGGGCATCGCTGGGCACAGAGACCGGTCGCGGCACAGGTATCCAGACCGTGATACTGGTAGGCCTTTTCCAGCTCGGCAGTATCTTCACCGACGCGGCGGCGGGCCTGGATGTCCCGCCAGATCACGATGCGCTGACGGGGCGACAGTGTCAGCCCTTCAGACGGACACACCGGCTCACAGAAGCCACATTCGATGCACTTGTCCACCAGCGGATCCGCCTCCGGAAGAGGCTTCAGATTCTTGAGGTGGATCTGGGGATCTTCCGAGAGCACCACATCCGGGTTGAGCAGGTTCTCCGGGTCCAGCAGCCGCTTTATCTGCCACATCAACTGCCAGGCATCATGCCCCCATTCCAGTTCTACGAAGGGCGCCATGTTGCGACCGGTGCCATGTTCCGCTTTCAGAGAACCGCCGAATTCCACGGCAACGAGTTGTGCCACATCCTGCATGAAAGCTTCGTAGCGAGCGACTTCCGCGGGGTCGTCGAAGCCCTGGGGGAACACAAAGTGCAGGTTTCCTTCAAGGGCGTGGCCAAAGATGATCGCGTCGTCATAACCATGCTTGACGAACAGCGACTGGAGGCGGGTGACCCCCTCGGATAGCTGATCAATCGGGAAGGTCACATCCTCGATGATCACGGTGGTGCCGTTCGGCCTGACTGCCCCCACGGCAGGGAAAGTACCCTTACGAATGGCCCACATCTGATCAGACACTTTGGCGTCGCGGGTGAAATCCACCCGCTGCTCAAGCGGGAATTCAGCGAGGCACGCCCTGATCCGGGTCAGCTGCTCATCCAGAACCTGCGAAGACGACGCCCGGGTCTCCACAAGCAGCGCGCAGGCGCTTTCCGACAGATCATGAATCCAGTCCGGCAGGCCCGGCTTGTCCTGCACCGAACGAAGGCTGCGTCGATCCAGCAGTTCCACCGCCGCCACAGGCTGAGAGCGCAGTGCCGACGCTGCCCGGCAGCAGCTCTCCGCATCTTGGAACACCAACAGGGCCGTGGCTTTGTCAGGATATTCGGGAACGGTGTTGTAGGTTACCGCGCTGACGAAACCCAGCGTGCCTTCGGAGCCCACCATCAGGTGCGTCAGGATGTCGAGTGGACAGGTAAAATCCACCAGGGCGTTCAGGGACAGGCCGGTGGTGTTTTTCAGGCGGTATTTGTGCCGAATGCGCTCTGCCAGCTCGGGATTCTCCCGGGTATTGATGGCCAGCTTTTTCAGGGCCGCCAACAGATCACCGTGGCTGTCGCGAAACGCCGAAACGCTTGCCGGATCCTCGGTATCCAGCACTGCCCCGTCGGCCAGCACCAGCCGCATACCGGCCAGCGTGTGGTAGCTGTTCTGGGCGGTGCCACAGCACATACCGCTGGCATTGTTCGCAACAATGCCGCCAATCTTGCAGGCGTTGATGGACGCAGGATCCGGTCCGATCTTGAAGCCCTTGGGTGCTAACCAGGCATTCGCCTGAGCGCCGATCACACCCGGTTGCAGACGAATCTGGCGGCCTTCTTCCCGGATGTCGTGGCCGTTCCACTGATCGCCCAGAACAATCAGGATCGAATCACTGATCGCCTGTCCGGAAAGGCTGGTACCGGCGGCCCGGAAGGTCACCGGGACCTTGTGGCGGCGGGCGATGGCCAGGAGATCGACAACCTCTGCTTCATCCTGAACCCGCACCACCACCTTTGGGATCAGGCGGTAGAAACTGGCGTCGGTTCCGAACGCAAGGGTGGACACCGGATCGTTAAAGACCCGGTTTTCGGGAATCCGTTGCCGGATATCGGCCAACACTTCCGGGGTAAAAGTCATGCATCCTCCAGAACCAGCACAATGAGCTCACGGGGGCCGTGGGCGCCATAGGCCAGCACCTGTTCGATGTCCGCGGTCTTGGACGGGCCAGACACCAGCAGAACATTTGTTGGCAGCCCGGCCGCCCAGTCCTGAGCCACCATCATGTCATACAGATTGTCGTGAATCTCGCTGGCCTTGAGCAGGGCAATATGTACCGGCGGCACCAGGCTCATCAGCCGCGGTTCATTGCGGTCCGGCCAGAGCACGAGCGTGCCGGTGGCGGCAATACCGCCAAGGGTGCCGGTCAGGCTGACCTCCACGTTCCAGAACAGCTCTTCTTTCCAGGCTTCCACCGGCTGATCGTAGGCCAATAACTCGACCTTCTGCTCCGTGGCCTCGAAGTATGCCTGCAGCGCCCGGCCATGTTCTCTCGACGGGGCGCACAACAGGTTGGTGAGGTTGCGTTTGTTCAGAAGTTCGGCCACCAATTCCGGCCAGTTGTCAGACCGGCACGGATGCACTTCAGTGTGGACCGCTTCCATCAAGCTACGCAACCGGTCGATCCGGTCTTCCGGCGCGTACCGCCAGGGGGCCGTAACCAGCCGCTCGTCGAACTCGTCGGGGCGGGGCGTCGTGCCGGCGAGGCTGTTTCTCAATTTGCCAAGGATGTTCGCGCGGGCGCTCATGATGGCCGACCTCCGTTCTGGTCAAGGTGCCGGGCCGCCAGATCATGCAAGGAGCGGCGGGCGGGCACCGGCGCACTGTGATTCTCGGTCCAGGGGCCGGCCTTGTTCGGAGCCAGCGCCCGGAAGCGGGTCGCGGCCCAGAGAAAACTGCGATACAGCGCCGGCCGGGTATTCAGCATCTGCCAACCACGCCAGATCCACCGTTCCGTCCGGGAATATTTGGCGCCGCCTCCTTTCACCTGCTGCGGTTGCTCCGGGTTTTTCACGTTCTCCTGACGTAGGCGCTGCAGAAGTTCAGGAATGGGAATCTTGACCGGGCAGACCTCGCCGCAGGCTCCGCACAGAGAGGAAGCACTGGGGTGGTCCGGCACCTTGTCCAGGCCGGCCATGTGCGGCGTGATGATCTTGCCAATCGGGCCTGGGTAGACCTCACCGTAGGTGTGGCCGCCCACCCGGGTATAAACCGGGCAGTGGTTCATGCAGGCGCCGCAGCGGATGCAGTTCAGGGTCTGGCGCATCTGGGCATCGGCAAAAGCGCCGGTGCGGCCGTTATCCAGCAGCACCAGGTGCACCTCTTCCGGACCATCCAGCTCGTCGGGCTTACGGGGGCCGGAGATCAGGTTCACGTAGGTGGTAATGGGCTGGCCGAGGGCCGAGCGCGTCAGCAGGGACACCAGGGGCACCACGTCCCTCAGGTTCGCAACCACTTTTTCAATGCCTGTTACCGCAATGTGCACGGGCGGCGCGGTCGTGCTCATGCGCCCGTTGCCTTCGTTTTCCACCAGCAGCAAGGTGCCGGTTTCGGCGATGGCGAAGTTCACTCCGGAAACACCCACATCCGCTTCCATGAATTTACGGCGTAGGGTCCGGCGACCAATCTGGATCAGCTGGTTAACGTCTTCGGTCTCCGGCTCGCCCAGTTTGTCGTGGAACAGCTTGGACACCTGCCGCGCGTTCTTGTGGATCGCCGGCATAATGATGTGGGAGGGCTTTTCGTTGTCGAGCTGAACAATGTATTCCCCCATGTCGGATTCCAGGCACTCGACGCCCCGCTCCGCCAGGTAGTCGTTCATCTCCATTTCTTCGCTGACCATGGACTTGCCTTTCACCACCTGGCTGCCCTTGCGGGTTTCGATGATGCCATGCACCAGGCTGTTGGCTTCCTCGACGGTCTCCGCCCAGTGGACTTTGACACCGTTTTCAGTGAGCTTCTGTTCAAGCTGCTCCAGCAAATCCGGCAGACGGGAAAGGGCACCGGCCTTGATCCGGTTACCCAGTTCCCTCAGGCCTTCACGCTCGTCGGCATCTGGAAAGGCGTTGGCCCGCTTGGTCATCAGCGAGTCCATGGCCACACGGAAATTGTTGCGCAGCTGACCGTCCGCAAGAGCCTCTTCGGCGCGGCCCCGGAAGTCCGGGGTCAGCTCGGTAACCGGAATACGCTGACTCATGCCACCTCCCCCGCGTTGGCGCCGTTGGTACGCTCCCAGAGGAAACTGGCCAGGTGCCGGCCCCGGAAGCTCTCTTTCTGTTTCTCCAGCGACCCGTTGATGTTCATCAGGCAGCCGCCGTCAGCGGTCACCATTTCAACCGCGCCGGAGTCGATCAGTGAACGGGTCTTGTCTTTAACCATGGCCCCTGAAACTTCCGGCATTCGCACCGAGAAGGTGCCGCCAAACCCGCAGCATTCGCTTTCATGGTCGTGATCAACGCGCTCGACCGCTCCAAGCTGTTTCAGAAGCTCGCGAGCATGGAGGTGGGTGTTCATTTCCCGGCGCGCGGAGCAGGAGGTGTGCAGTGCAATCTTGCTGGGCGCGCCCCGGTCTGCCAGCTGCACCCGGCAGACTTTCAGCAGGAACTCGGTCAGCTCGAAGGTGCGCTCGGCGAGCGCTTCTACCCGCTTGAGCGTGTCCGGCTCATCGGCAAACAACGCCGGGTAATGGTGCCGGAACATCCCGGCACAGGAGCCGGACGGCACCACGACCGGCAAACCCGATCGATCGAGGATATCCAGCTGGGCGCGGGCCACTGCCTTGGCCTCATCCCGATATCCGGAAGTCCAGGCGGGCTGCCCGCAACAGCTCTGCTCCTGGGGGAAATGCACGCGAACACCTTCCCGCTCCAGCAGGCGAATGGCATCCAGCCCGGCCTCAGGAAAGAACAGATCCACCACGCAGGTACCGAACAGAGTGACCGCTTCCGGCTTCTCCGGGTAATGCCGGTCGGCTTCCCGCTCGGGCGATACCCGGGTGGCATTGGGAGCGGCATCGTAAAACAGCTGACTCATTGATTGCGCCTCAAGACAGTCTCAGACAGACAAACTGAAAATTGGTAATACCAATTGACATAAAATAATAACCAAGGTATTCGAGACCGCTTGCTGATGTCAAAGTTTTCCGCAGCAGACTTCAGTCTAACCATCGCAGATACACCGGGGCTTGGCCTAAATCGCGCCCTGTGGTATTGGTATTACCAATAAATTCCTGGACAGGAAATTCGTTCTTATGGACGTCGGACAGATCGCCCCACGCAGACTCGCGGACACCATCGTGGAACAGCTGGAAACCATGATTCTGGAAGGCACCCTGCAACCGGGCGAGCGGCTGCCCCCGGAACGGGTATTGTCGGAGCAGTTCGGCGTGTCCCGCCCTTCCCTGCGGGAGGCCATTCAGCGGCTGACCGCCAAAGGCCTGCTGATCAGCCGCCAGGGCGGAGGGAACTATGTCACTGAGTCCCTCGGCGGCAGTTTCAGCGATCCGCTGATTCCTCTGCTTGAAAACCGGCCAGACGCACAAAGGGATCTACTGGAATTTCGCCGCACACTGGAGGCGGACTGCGCCTATTACGCAGCCTTGCGAGCGACAGAGGTCGACAAGGCTCACCTGAAAACCGCTTACGAGGCACTGCAAGCCTGCTATGGCAGCGACAGGAACCGGGACCTGGAAGCCGAAGGGGCAGCCGATGCCCGGTTCCACCTGGCGATTGCCGAGGCGAGCCATAACGTGATTCTCCTGCACACCATTCGAAACCTGTTCAACATGCTGAAAAGCAACGTGGTTACCAACATCGGCGGCATGTATCGAAGAGAGGCGGAGACCCGGCAGGGTCTGGTGGAACAGCACCGGATGCTGTACGAAGCCATCACTGAAGGCAAGGCCGAGGAAGCCCGGGAACTGGCCGGCAAGCACATCCAGTACGTTCAGCAAGTACTCTCAGAACGCAGTGAGAGCCACCGCCGACTAGAGCGCTCCCTGCGGAGGGACAAGCTCGCCCGATCCTGAGCGCATGCGATGAGGGCCTCAGAGCAGGCGATTGATCTCTTTCCACAGCCTGCGATAGGCATCGGCGGCAACGGAGCTGGGCGCGAGCAGCTCTACCGGCGTGCCCTCTTCGCCCATCTTCTCCACCACGCTGGCGTTCGGAATGATGGTTTTCAGGCCTTTGGGTAAAATCTCATCCTGCGCGTTGATCAGCTCCCGATGCAGCCCTTTGCGCCGGTCGGCCATGGAATAGAACGGGTGCAGCTTACCTGGCTTCAGCTTCTTGTCCTTCGCAAACTCCAGCAACTGCTTCCAGCTGTTCAGGGACAACCAGGTGGGAATCACCGGCACGAACACCTCGTCTGCCGCTTTCAGCACCTGCTCGGAAAGCCTGGAAAGCGACGGCGGGCAATCCAGTATCACCAGGCTGGTTTCCTCGGACAGTGGCGCCAGCCACTGCTTGATCAGGTTACTGCCATCCTCCTGGTCCAGCTTCACATCGAGGTTACGGAAACTGGTGTGAGACGGGATGAAATCCAGGTTTTCATAGTCACTTTCGTGAATGAATTCGGCGATGGGCGTCTTGCCCTTGAGCAGCTGCGATAACTTGTGCCCTTTGATTTTGTCGGCCCCGGCCAGATACCAGCTGGAGGCGCCCTGGGGGTCAAGATCCCAGAGCAGTGTGGGATAGCCCGCCTGGCTGGCCAGATAGGCGATATTCACGGCGGCGGCGGTTTTGCCAACACCGCCCTTCAGACTGTAAAACGCAATGGTCCTCATCCTGTCAGATCCCTTAATCCAGGCATAAAAAAACCGGGGAAGTCCCCGGTTAAAGCATTCACAAGATGCACAACACAATGCATGTCGTCCTGATGAGTTCTCAGGCTATGCTTTTCCGGTGACAGTTTGATGACAGCCTTCAGGCCATCCTCAAAATTCCCGCATCCTTACTGGCTTACTTTCTCCCAGACGGTCAGCTCGGAGAAGCTGTGCTGGAACTTGTTTCTCGTTTCCCTGATGACAAACGGCAGGCTCCAGGGTTCAAACAACAGCCGGAAATGGGGCGCCAGCATCTCCTTGAGGCCGTCGAATGTCGAGAAATCCTCTCCGTTCTTCTTGAACCCGCCAACCCAGTGTTCCTTCGGCGTGTACTCTTCCAGCCAGGTATAGGGTGAGGCAATCACCAGAAGCCCGAGTTCGTTAATCCGCTCATGGATGGTCTCCAGAAACAGCGATGGCTGGTACAACCGGTCGATCAGGTTGCCTGCGAGTACCAGATCATACCCGGTGAACTGCGATGGCAGATCGCAGGCGTCGCCCTGATGAAAAGACACGCGCTCAGCGGCCTCCTCCAGCCCGAGGGACGCAAGAGACTGGTCCTGAAAGGTTACCAGCTCCCCCTCCTCCGGGCGCGCATAACGCACCCTTCTGTCGCGAGCGACTTCCTGGCATTTGTTGACGAACGCCCTGGAAAAATCAATGCCGTCCACGTGCCGGAAATGGCGGGCCAACTCAAGGCTGGTGCGGCCCACGGCACAACCAATATCCAGCGCACGATCCAGGGGCCTGCCATCAATCGCATGCATGGCGGCATCCGCCAGCGCCTTGGGGAAGTTGGCCTCTCCGTGCCACCGCTCGCCAAAGTGAAATTCCAGGTATTGGGCGAGTGTGGTGTCGTTTTCATAGTACTCGGCTTGCTGCAAGAGAATTCTCCTACCCTGAATGGTTCAACGGCTTCATCTAGCGTAACAGGAAGTTGCCAATACCCTGATCAATAACCGTCTCTTCCGAGCGATCCTTGAGAGGCACGCCGGAAACCTCCTGACGGCGAGCCTCCCTGAGCAAATACCCGAGCCGCCGGCTCGCCTCTTCGAACGACAACCCCGCCGGGCGGATATTGGATATGCAGTTTCGGCTGGCGTCAGTCAGTCCGGGCTCCGGCGCCCAGGTCAGGTAAAGCCCGAGGCTGTCCGGAGAACTCAGGCCGGGGCGCTCACCAATCAGCACCACAACACATCGGGCGTTAAGCCGGTTACCGACATCATCACCAATCGCAACCCGTCCCTGAGAGACAACGATCAGGGGCGCCAGTTCCCAGGTCTGATCATCGGCCTCAAGATTCGCCAGCAGCGCCTCGAGAAACCCCACGGCGTTTTCCTGTACGCCATAGGAGGACAAGCCGTCTGCGACCACGAGAGCCAGGTCGACCGGTGAATCACCGGTGTGGCCCTGGCGGTCCAGCGCCTCACAGGATTTCTGGCTGAGCCTGCGCCCGAGATCCGGGCGTTGCAGGTAGGTTATCCGGTCGCTGGCCTGACTTTGCAGATGAACCGGCTCATGGGGCAATAACGCTTTTCTCCGCTCGGTCAGTTCGGCCAGGTCCTTCATCAACGCTGAGGTATCCAGTGGCAGATGGACCGCATCCCTTGCCTGGGCATGGGCGAGCTGAAACGCCAGCATCTCATGCGTGGGCAGGCTGATACCGGCCCGGCCAAGACCAATCCGTGCATCGGTCCAGGCTGAGAGCCGGCTCCAGGGGTTGGCGATTACTGATGGCTTATGGTCAGTCATGATCCGACCCCTCCGGGCAAACTGGCCAGGCTTTTCCGGAAGGCTTCTGGTAACCCGTCTGCGGGCACCTTGCCCGCGCCATCCTGGAAAATCTGCATGCGGGTGAGCCACTGTTCGAATTCCGGCGCCGGCCGTTTGTCGAGCACCCGGCGAACGTAAAGGGCATCGTGAAACGAGGTGGTCTGATAGTTCAGCATGATGTCGTCGGAGCCGGGTATACCCATGATGAAGTTACAGCCGGCCACGCCCAATAAAGTCAGCAGGTTGTCCATGTCGTTCTGATCGGCCTCGGCATGATTGGTGTAGCAGATATCACACCCCATTGGCAGGCCCAGCAACTTGCCACAGAAATGGTCCTCCAGCCCGGCCCGCGTGATCTCCTTGCCGTCATACAGGTATTCCGGCCCGATAAACCCGACCACGGTATTCACCAGAAGCGGCTCGAATTTGCGGGCCACGGCGTACGCCCTGGCCTCGCAGGTTTGCTGATCGACACCGTGATGGGCATCGGCCGACAGCGAGCTGCCCTGGCCGGTTTCGAAATACATCACGTTCTTACCCACCGTGCCGCGGTTAAGAGACAGCGCTGCGTCCCGGGCCTCGGCCAGGGTGGCCAGATCAAATCCGAAACTCCTGTTCGTGGCTTCGGTGCCGCCAATGGACTGGAACACCAGATCCACCGGAGCCCGGTTCTCGATGGCTTCCAGGGTATTGGTTACATGGGTCAGTACGCAGGACTGGGTGGGAATCTCGTACTTGCGGATCACCTCATCCATCAACTGCAGCAGCCGGACACTCTGGGCCACGTTGTCCGTGGCAGGATTGATTCCGATCACCGCATCGCCGCTGCCATACAGCAACCCGTCCAGGATGCTGGCGGCAATGCCAGTTATATCATCCGTGGGATGATTGGGCTGGAGCCGCGTCGACATCCGCCCCGGCAGCCCAATGGTGCTTCGGAAAGCGGTTTGCACCCGGCATTTCTGCGCGACCAGGATCAGGTCCTGGTTGCGCATGATCTTGCATACAGCCGCCGCCATCTCCGGAGTGATCCCGGCGCGGATACGCACCAGCATCTCGGGAGTGGCCAGATCGCTCAGCAACCAGTTCCGGAAGTCGCCCACGTTCAGGTGGGAAACCGGCTCAAAGGCCCCGACATCGTGATCATCGAGAATCAACCGGGTAACTTCATCCTGCTCGTAGGGGACGAGGGCTTCAGTCAGAAAGGTCTTCAGGGGCAACTCGGCCAGAGCCATCTGGGCCACCACCCTTTCCTCGGCGGTATGGGCGATGACGCCGGCCAGCCGGTCACCGGAACGCGCGGGGGTTGCCTTCGCCATTAACTCGGCCAGCGTTGCAAACTGCCAGCGCCGGTTTCCCAGACTGTACCGATACATTCCCTTCTCCCTGAGATTCGCTCGTCTACTATCTTAGGTGAATATCACCCGGACAGATCAATGAGCAGGATAAAGCAATGAGCAATGACGCAGTTCTGACCAGCGCCAACGGTGGCATTTTCACCATCACCCTAAACCGGCCAGCCAGGCGCAATGCCGTGGACGGACCAACCGCCGACGCTCTGCGCAGGGCGTTCACCGAATTTGAAGAGAGCGATGCCCTGAAGGTGGCGATACTCTGCGGCGCCGGAGGCAATTTCTGCGCCGGCGCCGATCTGGAAGCGATCGGTGATGAACAGCGGCGAAACCGGATTGATCCTCACGGCACAGGTCATGGCCCAATGGGGCCCACCCGAATGCACTTTTCAAAGCCGGTGATTGCTGCGGTTTCCGGCTACGCGGTGGCGGGTGGCCTGGAACTGGCGCTCATGTGCGACCTGCGGGTAGTGGAAGCGTCCGCGGTGTTCGGCGTTTTCTGCCGGCGATGGGGCGCTCCGCTCATTGACGGCGGAACCGTGCGGTTGCCCCGAATCGTGGGCCACGGCCGGGCCATGGATATGATCCTCACCGGGCGCCCCGTCGCGGCAGAGGAAGCGTTGGAGATGGGCCTGGCAAACCGGGTAGTGGCGGACGGCTCTGCACTGCAAGCCGCGCAGGAACTTGCGATGACCCTGGCCGGATTCCCCCAACAGTGCCTCAGGGCAGACCGTGCATCCGCTATACACCAATGGGACCTGGAGACTCCGGAAGCCCTCGAAGCCGAAGGCGCCGGAGGCTATTCGGTGGTCTTTGAGGAGGCCATTGCCGGGGCCAGGAAATTCAAAGAGGGTGCTGGCCGCCACGGCCAGTTCTGAGCAATCCCGTAAGCCAGTCCGTCAACTCGGGATAAGCGTCGAGATCGAGCACGAATTCCTGCCCCCTGGCAGCACAAGACAGATAGCACCAGGGCGGTTCCAGGCACCACCTGTCCGGCCTGGTGTGATAGCTCAGGGGAGGCCGTTTATCGCCGGGATAAAACCCGGCGGGCAGGCGCCACCGCGTGGGCAGGCGGCTCTGCGGGGCGGTCAGAACCAGTTCCTCGCGAAGCTTCGGAAACACGCCACTGCCGGACCAAACCTCTGCGCCGCCTGCCAATTGAAACGACAGTGAGGACGTGTAGAGCGTATTGCCTGGATCCGGCTCGCCGTGGAGGTGCGGATGATACCGGGCCCATGGCAGGGCATCCGGACCCAGTTCGTCAACAGTATGAACCCGGTCGATATGAAGCCACCCCCAGAGGGCATGGAACGGACGGGATCCGGGTACAAACCGCCAGCGCCGGTTATGCATTTCGGCGTGGCGAAAAACGCCGAAGAACAGAAACAGATCTCCCAGCTCAACTCCCTGATTGCGAAGGTGTCCCTGGGCTGAGCCAGTCTGACCCAGCAGAGGTCGCCAGCCTTCTCCACGGGGGTAGGCACCCGCTATCAGATCCGGATCCAGGTGGGCACCGTGACTACCCCGGATTCGGCCACCGGTGAGATCCCGGGCAATCTTGCCGAGCCTGCGTTTGTCGAAAACCACATCGTCATAGCGGATTCGGGACCGGGTATCAGGAATAGGCAAAACGCACAGGGAGCCATCCGGCAGGACCGGGCTGGGACATCCACCGGCAGAAGAATCAAATCCTTTTCGGCTGAGTATCAATCGCATGGCATTACTCGAAAAGCATGAAGGCTGAACGGGCGGTAAATGCTATCTTAGACAAAACAAAAATGCGCGAATGTCACTGACCGGAACCGCCAACACCATGAGAATTGTCTGCATCTCCGACACCCACAGCATGCACCGCCAGATCCAGGTTCCGGACGGCGACCTGCTGATTCACGCCGGGGATTCCCTCGGGGTTGGCACACTGGACGAACTCGAGGATCTGGACCAGTGGTTCTCGGAGCTGCCCCATACCAACAAGATACTGATTGCCGGAAACCACGACTGGTGTTTCCAGGACGAACCGGCAGAGGCCCGGGAACTGGTACGTAACGCTCATTATTTGCAGGACAGCCCGTTGGAGCTTGCCGGCCTGAAGTTCTGGGGCAGCCCGTGGACGCCAGTGTTCTTCAACTGGGCATTCAATCTGGAACGGGGCGATGCCATTGCCGAGCGCTGGGCCCGCATCCCCGGAGACACCGATGTCCTCATCACCCACGGGCCTCCCGCGGGTATTCTGGATGTGATCGATTCACCTACTGGCACAATACGACCAGGTTGCGACGACCTGGCTGAACGAGTCGCCAGACTGTCCCTGAAGCTACACATCTTCGGTCACATCCATGAGGGTTACGGCCAGGAACAGATTGGCGACTGTCTCCACGTAAATGCCAGCACCTGTAACGGCAGCTTCAAACCGCTGAACCCGCCGATTGTGATCGATCTTTAGCACCGTTCGCAGCTAATCTTGAAACAGGCGCCCGCAGACACCATGTTTTCTATCTCTCGAATTCCACTTTTACTGCGGGAGCTCCATGCCTGACTGTCCAGATTACTCGCTGCTCGAACTGGCCTCCGTCCGCGAGGGCGACTCGGTAGGCACCACGCTTGCCAACAGCGTGGCCTATGCCCAACGGGCCGAGAAACTCGGTTTCAAGCGCTTCTGGCTGGCCGAGCATCACAACATGGAAGGCATCAGCAGCTCCGCGACGTCTGTCCTGATCGGACACATCGCAGGCAAAACGAAGTCTATTCGGGTCGGTTCCGGTGGTGTCATGCTGCCCAACCACCCGCCACTGGTCATTGCCGAGCAATTCGGAACACTGGAGAGTCTGTACCCGGGGCGGATTGACCTTGGACTGGGCCGCGCGCCGGGCACTGACCCGGTGACCGCGCGGGCCCTGAGGCGCGACGGCCTGGGTGCTGAACAGTTTCCTGAGGATGTCGCCCGGCTTCAGTCCCTGCTTGGCCCCCTGCAGCCAGGGCAGCCCGTGAAGGCCATTCCCGGTGCAGGCACCAATGTGCCACTCTGGCTGCTGGGATCAAGCCTTTACAGCGCCCAGCTGGCCGCCATGCGCGGCCTGCCCTATGCCTTCGCCGGACATTTCGCACCCCGGCTCTACAGGGAAGCGCTCAAAGTTTACCGCGACAACTTCCAGCCCTCGGAAACACTTGAACAACCCTATGCCATGCTTGCCCTGCCAGCCGTCCCGGCCGATTCCATTCAGGAGGCAGAGTTTCTGGCTACCACCAGCTATCAGCGCATTCTCGCCCTCTTCCGCGGACAACCGCTGTGGATGAAACCGCCTGTAAACAGCATGGACGGGCTCTGGAACGCAGGCGAGAAAGCCAGTGTGAAGGATTTTCTGGGTCTGCAATTGCTTGGCGATGCCGAAACGATCGGGAGACAGCTGCGACAAATTCTCTCGGACATTGAGGTCGAGGAGCTGATGTTCACGGTGGATATCTACGACCCCGAGAGGCGCCGGCATGCGCTCGACATCCTGGCGCAAACCAGAAATGCCGGGCTGGCATTGTCCTAAAGCACAGATTCCACCGCGTCGATCAGCTCCGGATCCTGTGGGCGCACCCGGCTCGGAAAGGAGTCGACGACCGTGCCGGAACGATCAATCACATACTTGGTGAAGTTCCAGCGCGGGGGTTGGCTCTGCTCATTGATGGCCCGGAACACCGGGTTGGCCTCGGCTCCGGTCACCGCTCCTGGTGCGATCATGGTGAAGGTCACTCCGAAGTTCTTGAAACAGACGGTGGCCGCCTCGGCTTCGGAATCTGCCTCCTGCCGGAAATCGTCGCTGGCGAAGCCGACCACAACCAGCCCTTTCTCCGAATACTGTTTGTGCAGGGCCTCGAGCCCCTCGAACTGCCCTGTGTATCCGCAACGGCTGGCGGTGTTGACCACCAGCATGGGTTTGCCAGCCGCGAGATCACACAGGTTTACCGTGTCTGTTGAGTGAAGCTTGCGTTGTTCATGATCGAGAAACGCCGGACAACTGTCCGCCATGACTACCTGCGCTCCTGAAAGACCGAGAATCAAAGCGGTAATTATCAGACCTCGTTTTACCTGTTTCATGGATCCGGATTCCCTGTTCAACTAAGTTTCATTTATACGCCGCAACCGGACCGATGGCTCAGCCAGCACGGTGGACAGAGCAGGCCCTGCTGCTCATCATTCAGGTGATTAAAGCGTTCAGCACCGGAGCAACATTCATCATGACAGACACCCCGATCCACGTCTTCCTTTCCCACGGCCTGGAGAGCGGCCCTGGCAGCACCAAGATCCAGGCCATGAAAGCCGAGTCGGAAACCTTTCCGGGCATTCAGGCCCACGCGATTGATCACAGCAGCACCCGGGATCCAGCGACACGGCTGGCCCAGATGCGCGAGGCAATGGCTGAATGCAATGCCAAGCCGGAAAACACCATCCTTGCCGGTTCGAGCATGGGGGGCTGGGTCTGCGCACAGACATCCTCGGAAACGCCTGTTCTGGGATGCTTCATGCTGGCGCCAGCCCTGGCGATGGCCCGGTATCCCCAATCCAGCCCGCTGATCCAGGCGGACCACCGTCAGATCATTCATGGTTGGGATGACGACGTGGTACCGGTAGCGCCGGTGCTTGATCTGGCCCGTGATCAGGGCCTTCCGATTCTTGTCCTGCCGGATGGGCACCGACTGGAAAACAGTCTTGATCGGGTCGTCAGTGAGTTCCGCGAATTCCTTCAAACCTGCCTTTCAGATATGAATCGACCGTGATTTCATGAACTTGCGAAACGGTCAAAACCATCTCTGCTGAAACGATTGTTTTGGCCATTTTCTTGCGAAAACCACTTTGTTTTGCCAGTCTTTATTAATGTAACAATAAATTTCAGCAAAAAAACGAACGGAGAAAACCCGATGAGCAGCATGAGTAAGTTCAAGAAACTGGCCGGAATTTCAGCGTTCGCATTCGCTGCGATGACCATGGCGAACTCGGTAAACGCCGCTAACTGGCGCTATGCGCACGAAGAGTACGAAGGAGACGTTCAGGACGTATTCGCCTACAAGTTCAAGGAATACATTGAGGATAACTCTGACCACACCCTGCAGGTATACCGTTTCGGCGAGCTGGGTGAGTCTGACGACATCATGGAGCAAACCCAGGCAGGCATCCTGAACTTTGTTAACCAGTCGCCCGGCTTTACAGGCTCCCTGATTCCGGAAGCGCAGATCTTCTTTATTCCTTACCTGATGCCGACCGACATGGATACGGTGATCGAATTCTTCCGCACCAGTAAAGCCATCAATGAAGACTTCCCGGAGCTTTACGCAGAGAAGGGTCTGGAGCTTCTCAAGATGTATCCGGAAGGGGAAATGGTTGTAACGGTTGATGAGCCGGTCACCCAGCCCGAGGACTTCAACAACAAGAAGATCCGGGTCATGACCAACCCGCTTCTGTCAGAAACCTATTCTGCCTTCGGCGCGACACCGACCCCGCTGCCCTGGGGTGAAGTCTATGGTGCGCTGCAGACCAACATGATCCAGGGGCAGGAAAACCCGATCTTCTGGATCGAGTCCGGCGGTCTTTATGAAGTGTCCCCGAACCTGGTCTTCACCAAGCACGGCTGGTTCACCACTGCCATGATGGCCAACCAGGATTTCTATAATGGCCTGTCTGACGCCGACAAGAAACTGGTTCAGGACGCTGCAGACTTTGCCTTTGAAGAAATCATTGTGCACATCGACGGTCTGGCAGACGAAGCCCTGGCCAAGATCCAGAAAGCCAGCGATGAAGTCACCGTCACCCGTCTGAACGACGAACAGATCGAAGCCTTCAAGGCCCGTGCGCCCCAGGTGGAAGAGAAGTTCATCGAAATGACTGGCGACAGTGGCGAAGAACTGCTGAACCAGTTCAAAGCAGACCTGGAAGCAGTTCAGAACAACTAAGACTAGAGGAACCACTCCCGCCGGCTCCGGCCGGCGGGCAGCTGTGCTAACCCCGCCCCGCCGGGGATTCCCTACCGGCAGGGAGCGACATGCTCTGGAGCAGACCCCATGTCCGAGAATTCCCCGGATCTTGAAGACGACACCGGCACCTACGAGTCCGGCCTGCCCGGATTTCTGGGGACCATCGATGAAATCATTGCCAAGGTCGAGGCGTTCATGCTGGCCGCTGGCGTCATCCTGATGGCAATCAATACCTGTGTGAATGTCATTGCGCGGTATGTATTCGGTGAAGGCCTCTTTTTCTCAGGTGAAATCAACCGGATCCTGATTATACTCATCACCTTTGCCGGCATCGGCTATGCAGCCCGCCACGGCAGGCACATCCGGATGTCCGCAATCTACGACGCACTGCCAGTCAAGGGCCGCAAGGTTTTGATGATCATCATCGCCCTGTTCACGTCTCTTGTGATGTTCTTTCTTTGCTACCACTCCTTCGGATACATCGAAACTCTTTACAGTCGTGGGCGTATTCTGCCCGCCCTGGGCTTTGAGATCTGGTGGATTTATATCTGGGTCCCGATCGGTTTTGCCATTACAGGTATTCAGTACCTCCTGACGGCCATCAAGAACTTCACCAGCAAGGATGTTTATCTTTCCACTGGGGTTGTCGACGGCTACGCGGATACAGAATCGGAAGTATGAACCCTGCAGCTGACGTTAAGGAAGGATAGGAAATCATGGCAACTATAATGATGTTGATCATGATCGGGTTGCTGCTGCTGGGCTTCCCGATGATGGTTCCGCTGATCACAGGTGCGGTGGTCGGCTTTGTAATGATGTTCGATGGCTTCGGCCAGATGGGCACCTTCGTCCAGCAGATGATGGGCGGTATCCGGCCCGCCTCACTGATTGCTGTGCCGATGTTTATTCTGGCGGCGGACATCATGACCCGCGGTCAATCGGCTGACCGGCTGATCAACATGGTCATGGCGTTCATCGGCCACGTAAAAGGCGGTCTGGCCATCAGCACCGCCACTTCATGCACCCTGTTCGGTGCTGTGTCCGGGTCTACCCAGGCCACGGTCGTGGCTGTTGGCTCCTCCCTGCGGCCAAAACTGCTGAAAGCCGGCTATTCGGATTCGTTTTCGCTGGCACTGATTATCAACTCCAGCGACATTGCCTTTTTGATCCCGCCCAGCATCGGTTTCATCATCTACGGGGTTATCTCCGAGACCTCCATTGCGGAACTGTTCATTGCCGGTATCGGGCCTGGCATCATGATTTTGATCATGTTCTCGATCTATTGCCTGATCTACGCCCATGTCAACAAACTTCCCACCGAGGAGAAGTCCACCTGGGGCCAGCGAGCCGTGGCCATGCGGGAGGCCTTATGGCCGCTATTCTTCCCGGTCATTATCGTCGGCGGGATCTACGGTGGCATCTTCAGCCCGACAGAGGCGGCGGCCGTCTGCGTGCTCTACGCTTTCCTGCTGGAATTCGTGGTGTTCCGATCACTGAAGCTTGCTGACATCTACCGGATTGCAAAGTCCACCGGCCTGATCACCGCAGTCGTGTTTATCCTGGTCGCCGTGGGCACCGGCTTCTCCTGGATTATATCCTTTGCCCAGATTCCCCAGGCGATTCTGGATTCAGTCGGGATCAGCGACATGGGACCGGTTGGCGTGATGATTACCATCTGTGTCGCCTTCTTTATTGCCTGTATGTTCGTGGATCCGATCGTGGTGATTCTGGTGCTGACACCAATCTTCGCGCCAGCAATCCAGGCTTCAGGCCTGGACCCGGTCCTGGTCGGTGTGCTGATCACCCTGCAGGTGGCCATCGGCTCGGCGACACCGCCGTTCGGCTGTGACATCTTCACTGCCATTGCGATTTTCAAGCGCCCCTACCTGGAGGTTATTCGGGGCACGCCGCCGTTCGTATTCATGCTGATAGCTGCTGCCGGGCTTTTGATTGCGTTCCCGCAAATAGCATTGTTCCTGCGCGACCTGGCCTTCAGGTGATCTGACCACCCTGGAGGGTGAATACAAAGGAGAGCGACATGTTCAAACGGATTCTGGTGGCAGTAGACGGTTCAATGACCTCCTTCGAGGCCTTGAGCAAGGCTATTGAGCTACAAGAACTGACGGATGCAGAGATCTACCTGCTTTGCGTGTACAAGCATCACAGCCTCTTTGAGGCATCCCTGTCGATCGGACGGCCGGCTGAAATGGACATCCCGGATAAAGTGCTTTCGGAGTACGCCAAGGACGTGGTGAATCACGCGAAACAACTGGCTGCGGAGCGCGGCGGCAAAAACGTCAGAGGCTTCGTTAAAGCAGGCAAGCCTTCGAAGGTCATTGTCGATTTTGCCAAGGACAAAGGGGTGGATCTGATCGTCATCGGTACCAAGGGTACGCACAGTGACAAGGATGGCCTGTTTCTGGGCAGTGTTTCGCATCGGGTAGCATCTCACGCGAAATGCCCGGTTCTTGTGGTTTAACCGTCTAACCAAAAACTTCGACCCTGTTACGGCCGGCTTCCTTGGCGCGGTAGAGCGCCCTGTCGGCCAGGGTCAGAATCTGCAACGGTTTCTCGCCACTTTCCGGCCAACTGGCAACACCCACCGAGACTGTCAGTGCGCCAAGATCTTTCTCCCGATGAATGATCGCCACGTCCCTCACTGCGCTACTGAGCTGGCTTGCCTTATCCATTGCCGCTTCTGATGTGGCTCCCGGCATCACCACCACGAACTCTTCACCGCCATAGCGGCAAACAAGATCACTCTCACGGAACTGCTTTTGCAGGATGCCCGCAACTATTTTGAGGGCATTATCTCCAGCTTCATGACCGTGAGTATCGTTGAACTTCTTGAAGTGATCGATATCGATGATCAACAGCGACAGCGGAAGATCGTTGCGCTGTGCAACAGCGCTCTCATGCTCGAAAAGCTGATCAAAGTAGCGGCGGTTTTTAAGCCCGGTTAGTCCATCCTCGTACGAAAACTTCTGCAACTCTTCCCGAAGAGCAATGCTGGAGAGAGTAATACTGATTCTCTGAATGGCCTGATCCAGTGCCGCTAAAAGACGGGCCGAACCATACTCGCTCTCTGCGTTATCGAAAACGCCATCCCCCTCCAGCAGCAGAATGCCTTCAGTGACGTTACCCGCGCTGGCTGACTCCACGTTCACCCAGAAGCAAAGCGTGGCACTCTCGACTTCTCTATCCACCCCTTCGGCGCCATGCCACTGTCTCAGTTGCGGCAGCCTGGAGGGTTCCGGCAGACCTTTGCGGGCGTCCAGCAACACCGGCAGAGGGACCGGGCGGCTGAATCCCCAGACAGCGACGCGATCGTACCGGTCGCTTGACCCCCTTTGATAGAAGGCGCCTTTCAGTGGGCTGCAGATATCCGGGAGCGCCCGTACAAGCAAACCGAACGCCTGCTTCAGGCCCAGACAGTCCTGGAGTTCGGTAAGAACGTCGCCCAGAATCCTGTTTTTCTCGTTTTCGAAGGTCAGCATCCGGACCCGTGCCTGCTCACGCCGGGCCAGTGCCTCTGCTTTGGCGGTACGTTCAGCCACCTTTTCCTCCAGAGACACGTTCAACCGCTTCAGCGCTTCCTGGGTTCCCGCATAGTGCCACAGAGAGATAACCACCACGGCCAGGGAGAACAGGAGCATACCCCAGCTAACCGGCACCCGTCCCCAGGGCAGTACCCCGTGGGCAACTGCCATATCTACAATCAGCAAGCCACAGAAAATGCCAAAGGCCAGTAGCAGTATCTGTTGTTCCCGCAACATCCGACGGATACGACGCAGCACCACGGCAAAAATGATAACCAGAGAAACAAGGAACAGGGCATCGAATGGCGGGAATGTCGAGGACAGATCAAACACGCCAGCAAGCGCGCCGAGCAATGCACCGACGAGATACACCAGATGAACCTTCCAGATCAGGTTGATTAACCAGGGGCGATGATTTGTCAGCCATTGTTCGAGCAGAAGCGCCAGCGCTACCGGCAGCATGTAGTAGGAACCGGCGGCCAGGTAATCCCACATCAACGGCTGATAGGCAATCAGCAGACTGGCCTGGCTTTCTGATACCAGCATCAGGGCCGAAGCGAGGGTGAACAGTGAAATACTGGCAAACGTCTTCTTTTCCGTCTGGAGTAACGCAAAAATGATCGCCAGCAGCGCAATCAGGGTAGCGAAGCCTGCGATTGCGAGAGCTTCGAGGGAATTCTTGAGGATGTACAACACCAGGTCCGGGTGGTCCATGATGGAGACTTCCCCCCACAGCCCAATGTCTGTGTAGTTGGAGAACACACGGAAGTATACGGGCTTGCCCTCATACCCCTCAGGCAGGAAGATTTCATGCCAAGGCCAGCCCTCAAAGCGGCCACGACCCTCGGCGTCGAACTCTCCATACTGGTAGATTTTCTCGCCGTCGACCCAGACCTGCACGATCAGATCGACACTGAAGATATAAAGAACGGGCTCCTGCCACTCCCCTGCGGGCAAAGTCACCCGGAACCAGACGTTTTCACGACCTTCGCGGCCAGGAGGGTTGGACGGGAAGCCAATGCTGGTCCACTTTTCCGGCGCATCCTGCAACACCCACTGGGGAACACCTTCGGAGGTAAACGGAGAGTCGCCCCAGCGGTATTCCCAACCCTGAGTTACCGGCTGCGATGCACCGTTGGCCAACGCGGGCATAAGGAAAACCAGGAGCAGCGCACTTGAGAGGCGCAGCAGGCTTATCAATGACATCAGGAAAGCGAACCCGCGTTATCTGGCGATGAGAGTTGATTATAGCCCAGCGCCCTGAAAAGGTGGGGGCTGCTTCGCCTGCTAATCAGTCTTTTTTGGGCTTCACCACCCATTCCGGGTCTTCAAACTCACCAATGGGCTTGATATCGACAAAGGGCGCCGCACTCCGGATGATGGCGGCCACGTCGGGGTTGTGCTGCCCCTCCATGGCGTCGCGCTGTTCTTTGCTCTCCCAGGAGGCAATTGCAATCAGCGTATTGGGGTCGCCAATCTTGCGATGCAATTCGGTACCCCGAGCTCCGGGCGCCTGCTGAATGATTTCGCTGGCTCTGACCCAGGCATCCGCGTATTCCTCAGCGGTGTGCCCCTCCCGGATGTGCACTTCGAAAATGAACTTCATGAGACCTCCCGACGGCTGTCTGTTGAGTCCGGTCTCGCTGCCCGTCTGCGCGGCGGATAACGTTAACGTGAGGAACGCCCCATCACCAGCAATGCCAACAGTGCGGATCCAACCATCAGCAGCAGGGCCACCGCATTGAGCACGGGCGTCGACCCCTCCCGAAGACGGTTGAACAATGCCACCGTCAACGGCGTGTCACTACCTGTGAGCATAACGGTGGTATTGAAGTTTTCAAATGACATCAGGAAGGCCATGGCGGCAGCCCCGAAAATGGACGGCAAAAGCCAGGGCAAGGTTACGGTAAACCAGGCCACCAGTGGCGTAGCGCCCAGGTTCAGGGCAGCTTCTTCCAGCTGGGGATCAAACTTGCGTAACCGGGCCGCAATCACCAAGGTGCTCAGGGTCGCGATGAAAGTGACCTGCCCCATCACCACGAGGGTCATACCAGGCCGGAAAAGATCCAGCTCGATACCCCAGGCCGATGAAACATCATTGGCCATACCACTGTAGAACACCAGAATGGATACCCCCAGAATGACCCCGGGAATCACCAGTGGCAGCAACATGAGCAGGTACAGGAACTCCTTGCCCCGGAACTGTACCCGTTCAAACAGCACGGCATTGACGCACCCCAGGGCGACGCTCACCAGAGTCACCCAGAAGGCGATCTTGGCACTGACCCAGAGCGCTGTGAGCAGACCATCGTCGTGGAAAAGCCCGGTGCGGCCCTCACTGCCATCGGCAAAATACCAGTCCAGGGTAAAGCCTTTCCATGGCAGCGACGGAAAAGGCGCATCGTTGAAGGCAAACACGGCGGTGACCACCAGGGGTAAGGCCAGATACACGAAAAATGCCACCAGATAGGCCAGATAGAGGCTATCGAAGAGCCGGGAGCGGGGAACCGAACTAATCATGACGTCATCCCATCACCTTGCGCAGCGATTGACCCGAGATCTTCAGCCCCAGCCACACGATGACCGACGACAGGACCAATAGCAGCACACCAAGTGCAGCCCCCTGCTCCCAGTTAAAACGGGTGATAAACTGGGTGAAGATTTGCTCGGTAAACCAGGCGCTGTCCTTGCCCCCCATGAGTACCGGCGTCAGATAGCTGCCAAGAGTGAGCATGAACACCACGATGCATCCGGAAACGATACCGGGCATGGCCCAGGGCACCACAATTTCGCGCAACACAGTGCCGTGACCGCCACCCAGGTCGTAACCGGCTTCCACCAGGTTTTCATCCATGCCATCAAGGGTTGTCACCAGTGGGACAACCATGAACAGAAGGCCGTTGTAGACAAGCCCGATGATGACCGCCACATCGTTGTAGAGCATCTCCACCGGGCCATCCGCCCAGCCCAGGGCCTGAAGCCAGGAACTGAACAGCCCACTTTCGCGCAGCAGAATCATCCAACCGTAAGTACGTACCAACTCACTCGCCCAGAATGGGATCAGGCAGGCCAGAAACAGGAAGCCCTTGGAGCGGCCCCGGGCTAGTCGTGCAATATACCAGGCAATGGGGAAGGCGATGATCAGCGTCAGAAAGGTCGTGAACAGCGACATCACCCCGGTGCGTACAAAGGTCCGCCAGTAATAGGATTCGGTAAAGAAGTTCTGATACTGCTCAAGGCCCCAGGCAAGGGTGTCCCAGCTTTCCCGGACCAAGAAAGATACCCGTAGCATCTGCAGGTGGGGCAGCAGCACCAGCAAAACGATCCAGAGCAGGAACGGGGTAAGCAATAACCAGAGCGATAGGCGACTGACTGAGGACCTCACAGGCTCTCGGCTCCAAAGACCCTGGCCAATGACGGGTTCCAGGCCAGCCGGATGGAACTATCGACAGACAGCCTTGGTGCCGAGCCATCCTGAGGCAGGCGGGCATAAACCGGTTGCCCGCAGGTCTCAGCCTCGACCCGACTATTGGCGCCATCGAACAGGGTGGTTCGCACTTTCGCCTGCATCGACGAGAATCCGGAACTGAGCGCATCCCCGGAGAGAACCAGAGATTCAGGCCGGATGTACAGTTCAGCCCGGTGGCCAGCCTGAAGGTTGTCCGATGCCACTCTGCCCTGAACCAGTACACCATCATCCAGACGGAGTTCGGCCAGGTTGTCGCGAACCGAGACAAGCTCTCCCGACAGACGGTTATTATCGCCAACGAATCCCGCTACAAACGGGGTCGCCGGTTCCCGATAGAGCTCTTCCGGCGGCGCGACCTGATCGAATCGACCGTCCCGCATGACGGCCACCTGGTCCGACATTACCATGGCTTCCGACTGGTCGTGGGTGATGTACACGAAGGTAGTGCCGAACTGTTTCTGGAGGTGTTTGAGCTCCACCTTCATCTGCTCACGGAGTTTCAGGTCAAGGGCGCCGAGGGGTTCGTCGAGTAGCAGGAGCGTGGGCTCCAGTACCAGGCAGCGCGCCAGGGCCACCCGCTGTCGCTGGCCACCGGACAACTCCTGGGGGTTACGGTGTTCCAGATCTGGCAGCCCCACCTGCTCCAGCACCCGGGCAATGCGCTTTCGCCGCTCTACCAGAGGCATTTTCCGGCGCTTCAGCCCATAGGCGATGTTGTCACCGACCGTCATGGTGGGAAACAGGGCCAGATGCTGGAACACCATGTTCACCGGTCGACGGTTGGGGGGCACATCGTTCATACGCTGGCCACGGATGTGGATGTCTCCCTGATCGGGTTTATCGAACCCGGCGAGGAGTCGCAACAACGTGGTCTTGCCGCAACCGGAGGGTCCCAGAATCGAGAAAAACGTGCCCGCAGGCACGTCCAAGGACACATGATCCACCGCGGCATTGCTGCCGAACCGGCGGACCAGTCCCTCACAGAACAGGTCCGAATCCATTCCCATGGGAATCAGTTCGCGGCCTGGACGCGATCCAGCACCTGACCTTCCATGGTTTCCAGCCCTGGCGGAACCGGCGGATACCACTTGATATTGTTGATGGCGGCGTCATCAAAGCTTTCGCGGTAAGCGTCCCGGAGATCGGCTTTGACAAACTCATCGGCACCTTTAGAGGCGGTGAAGTTGCCCGATGCATTGGTGATACGGGCCGCAATCTCCGGCTGCATCACAAAATTGATCCACTTGTAGGCGGCTTCTTCGTTCTCGCTGCGACGTGGAATCGCAAAGGTATCAATCCAGCCCAGGGCACCGGATTCGGGAGCCACAAACCGGATGTCCGGGTTTTCAGCGTTGAGCTTCCAACCGCCGGCATCCCAGGCCATGGCCGCTTTCACTTCACCGGTGCGCAGCAGGGCCAGCAGTTGGTCGCCGCCGGTCCAGTAGGTTTTCACATTGCTCTTGCAGTCAATCAGCTTGTCCTCAACCTTTGTCATGATGGTCTCGTACTCGTCGCGATTGTCATAGGCCGCAAACGGGTCCATCCCCATGGCAAAGGCAAAACCGATCAGGGTGGGCCGCTTGAGTCGGTAGCTGACCTGGCCTTCAACAGCGGTATCGCAGAGGTCGATATAATCAGTTACGGTATCGGCCACCGAGCTGTGGACGATCAGACCACTGGTTCCCCACACCGAAGGCACCCCATAAAACTTGCCATCCAGTTCAGTGGAGTCCTGGGTCGCCTTGACCATGGACGGCTGCAACTGATCGGTGTTAACGCGGCTGAAATCAATAGGCTTATAGATGTTGAACTGGCGCTGCACGCCAACAATGCGGTCCTGGCTAGGCTGGGCAAGATCAAAACCCGCTCCGCCAGTGGCTCGGAGCTTGGAGATCATGTCCTCGTTATTGGAGAGGGTTACTTTCACATCGATGCCGGTCTCCTCCTCAAACTGGGCGACCACATCGTCGGGAGCATAGCCACCCCAGGTAATCAGGCGCAGCTCTTCAGCCAGGGTGTTGGCAGAGAAGCTGCCAGAGGCCAGGGCTGCAGACAGCAAAAAAGCACGGTTCCGTGTCGAGCGAGAGGGCATGATCATAACGTGTCCTTACTGATGGCAAGTTCAAGAGTTTGCTAACCATTTGTTATCAGGAAGTTATAGACCATGTATTGCAGTTTTGTGAAACCCGGTACGAAAAAACGGAGGCCGAAGCCTCCGTTTTCCGTAGCGCGATGCAGTATCCGCGCCCTTAGCGACCGGACTTCAACATTTCCCAGTATTTGGCATACACCTGCAGGGCATCGTCGCCGATATCGGTCTGGAACTCGGCATTGATCATATCGGTGGCGTTCGGATAGCTCGCACGGTTATTCGCAACCTCGTCCGGCAACAGATCCCGCGCCGCCAGGTTTGGTGTGGCGTAACCGATTTCCTCACTGATCAGCGCAGAGATTTCAGGTTGCAGCACGAAACTGATGAACTGATGGGCCGCTTCCGGATTCTTGGCGTTTTTCGGAATAACGAAGCTGTCCAGCCAGGCAATGATACCCTCTTCCGGATACACATATTCGAGCGACTCCATGGTGTCCTTGCCCATAACGGCCTCGCCGTTCCAGATCATGCCCACGTCGGCCTCACCTTCCAGGTAGGGCATGCGGGGCGCATCGGAGTTGAAGGTGCGAACCGAAGGCATCAGCTCGGCAAGCTTTTCATAGGCTGCCTCGATCTCGTCCGGATTGGTGCTGTTGCCGGAATAGCCCAGCACCCGCAGGCCAACGTGGAAAACTTCCCGCATGTCGTTGGTGAGCATCACCCGGCCATCGAAGCGATCTTCCCACAGGTCTTCCCAGGCAGTAACAGGCTCACCTTCGATATCTGCAGTATCCACGGCCAGACCCGTGGTGCCCCAGAGATAAGGCACGGAGAATTGGTTCTCCGGGTCGATATCCAGGTTTACCAGCTCCGGATCCAGGTTATCGAAGCCCTCGATCTTGCTGCGATCAATCGGTAGCAGCAGGTCTTCCTGGCGCATTTTGCTGACGTAATAGGTCGACGGCACCGCAAGGTCATAAGCCGCACTGTCGTCCAGCAGTTTCAAACGGGCATACATGGCCTCGTTACTGTCGTAGGTGGTGTAGACCACCTGGATGCCGGTTTCCTCGGTGAAACGGTCTAGGACTTCCTGAGGCATGTACTCAGACCAGTTATAGAGGTTAAGAACCTGGGGCTCCTCGGAACTGCACCCCGTTAACCCCACCGCCAGCAAGCCGGCAAGTGCCAGTTTCTTCATCGTTTGCTCCTTATCAGAATCCATTGAGACAACATCAGCATAACCAGTGAAAACACCAGCAACAGTGTGCCCAGGGCATTCACCTCGGGTTTCAGGCCCACACGCACCATGGAGTAAATGCGAAGGGGCAGAATTTCATAGCTGGGGCCACTGACAAACGTACTGACCACCACATCATCGAGGGACAGTGTAAACCCTAGCAGCCAACCTGCCAGTAACGCCGGCATGATCACCGGGATCAACACTGTGCGGGTCATCGTGAAATCAGAAGCGCCCAGATCCCGGGCTGCCTCGGGCAGGCTCTCGTCGAAACCACTCAACCGGGCCATGACCGTGATCACCACAAACGGCAGACAGAAGGTGACATGGGCCAGCAGCAGGGAAACGTAACCCAGCTGCAGCCCTACCAGAAGGAACAGGGCCAGCAGGGAGATCGCCAAGACAATCTCTGGAGACATCATCACCACAAACAGCATGCCGTTCAGCAGCTTTTTGCCCCGGAACCGGTACCGGTGCAGGGCCAGGGCGGTCAGGGCACCTATCACCGTGGACACAGTGGCCGCAGACAGCGCCAGCCAGAGCGAATTCCACATGGCGGTGACCATGGCCCGGTTGTTAAACAGCGATTCGTACCAGCGCAGGCTGAGGCCACCCCAGGCATAGCCGGTGCGGGACTCGTTGAACGAGAACACCACCAGCACCACGATGGGAACATAAAGCAGGAGGTAGACCAGTGTGAGATAGGTTCGGGGCAGCCACTTCGTCATCACGCGCCCTCCTCACCGATACGCCGCTTGCTCAACCGGTGGGCAAACATCAGAAACGCCATGGTCACGGTCAGCACGATGCTGGCGGCAGCCCCGAAAGGCCAGTTGCGGGCATCGAGAAACTGGTTCTTGATCACGTTGCCTACCAGCAGGTTTCTTGAACCGCCCAGAATATCCGGAACGAAGAACAGGCCCATGGCCGGCAGCAAGACCAGCATCACGCCGGCCAGCACTCCGGGCAATGTGAGCGGCACTATTACGTGCACAAAGGTGGAAAGCCGACCCGCGCCCAGATCATGAGAAGCCAGTAGCAGCTCCTGCTTCAGATCCTCAAACACCGAATACAGTGGCAGGATCATGAACGGCAACAGCAGATACACCAGGCCAATGATCACTGCGCCCTCGGTGTAAAGCAGCTGCAGCGGCTCATCGATAAGCCCGATCGACATCAAGGCGCTGTTCAGCAGCCCATTGGTGGCGAGGATCAGCTTCAGTGCGTAGGTGCGCACCAGAGAGTTGGTCCAGAACGGCACGATCAGAAGGAAGATCAGGACCAGCTGACGTTGCTTGCCCACTTTGGACAGGGCCCAGGCAAACGGATAGCCAATCAGCAAACACACCAGCGTGGTCATCGCCGCCATGTACAGGGAATGCAGGAAGACGTCCAGATACAGCGGATCAAACAGCTGGCGATAGGCATCCAGGTTCAGGGGCAGCGACAGAAACGAGACCGGGTCACGGGTCATGACACTGGCGCCTACCACTAGTAGATTCGGCGCCAGTACCAGGAACAGGAGCCAGCCCCAGACCAGAATCAGGACAGCGTTTTTGAACGGCTGCTGCATAATGCTATGCATCGGCCGGCAGTTCCTCTTCGCTCCTCTGGCTGGCTTCTTCTGGAAGCAGCCATTCCCAACCATCAACCCAGCTGACTTTTACGGGCTCTCCAAGCCGGTAATCAAACGCCGGGTCATCTTCATCAAAGAATTCACTGGCCAGAACTTCGGTGCCATCGGCGAGATGGATGACCGAATCCAGCGTGCTGCCCTTGTAATTGCGCTCGACAATCTTGCCTGCGACGCCGTTCTCGTCGTCAGGCTCGAGAACCCGGATATCTTCCGGTCGCAGCAGGACATGCAGGGACTGCTCGGCCTGCACCGGAAAATCCGGACGACGCAGTGTTCGCTTGAGGCCAAACACATCCACCGTAATGGAACCGTCCTGAACCGACTCAACGGTGCCCGGAAAAAAGTTCGTCTCACCCACAAACCGCGCGGTGAACAGATTCGCCGGTCGCTCATAGACTTCCCGGGGCGTTCCCAGTTGCTGAACGAGGCCATCCTTGAGCACCACCACCCGATCCGACATCGACAGCGCCTCTTCCTGATCGTGGGTCACAAAGACAAAGGTGATGCCGAGCTCTCTCTGCAGTCGCTTCAGCTCCACCTGCATGGTGCGACGCAGTTTGTAATCGAGGGCCGAAAGGGGTTCATCCAGCAGTAGCAGGCGTGGGCGTTTGACCACCGCGCGGGCAATGGCGACCCTCTGCTGCTGTCCGCCGGACAACTGATGGGGTTTGCGCCGGGCAAAATCCTGCAACTGCACCATGGCCAGGGCTTCATCGACACGCTGGCGAATCTCGTCCTTGGGACGTTTTTCCATCTTCAGGCCGTAGGCCACGTTGTCGAACACTGACATGTGGGGGAACAGCGCGTAGTGCTGGAAAACGGTATTCAGCGGCCGGTTTTCCGGGGCGGTGTGAGTGAGATTTTCTCCCGCCAGGGTAATGGTGCCCTCGTCAGGATGCTCAAAGCCCGCCATCAGGCGCAGCAGCGTAGTCTTACCGCAACCAGAAGGCCCCAACAGGGTAATGAACTCGCCGTCGTAGATCTCAAGATCCAGACCGTCGAGCACCGTTTTGCCACCGAATTGCTTGGAAAGATTGCTCAGGGATAGCAGTGTCTGTTTCATCGGCGCTGCCCAAAGAATGAGCGGCCTATTTTTCCAGAAACCGACGCAAACAAAAAGGGGCGCCGGAGTATTACAGCCCCGGCGCCCCTTTGACTGACAAAGCCCTCAAGCCTTCGACGGGCTCTCAGGTATTGTCAGGCTTCAGTCTTCAGCCACACTGTTCAGATAGGCCTTGTCGGAAATGTTGGTCCACTGACGAACCTGCTTGAGGTAGTCACGCTGTGAATCGATAATTTCCTTCGCCAGCGGATCTTTCTCAGCGGCTTCGGCCAGCAACCGGTTAGTGGTGCTGCGCAGGGCATCAATGACTTCCGGCGGGAATACCTTGTGAGTCACATCCGGATAGTCTTCTTTCATGCGATCCCAGGCGACACCACTCTGGTGGGTGCTCTGGATGTACATGTCATAGGCAGCGGTGCGCATGGAAACCCGCAGGATCTCCTGCAGATCCTTTGGCAGCTCTTCCCAGGTCTTCTTGTTGATAAGGAACTGGACTTCCGCGCCCGGCTCCTGCCAACCCGAATAGTAGTACTTGGCGATCTGATGAAAGCCCATCTGGAAATCGAGGGCAGGGCCGACCCACTCAACGGCGTCCACGGTGCCACGCTCGAGGGCAGTATAGAGCTCACCTGGCGGCAGGTTGGTCACGGCAACGCCCAGTTCAGACATAACCTCGCCGGCAAAACCGGGGGTGCGCATCTTCAGGCCCTTGAGGTCTTCAAGGGAGTTAATCTCCTTGCGGAACCAGCCACCCATCTGATTACCGGTATTACCACCCGGGAAGGAGAGCATGCCGTAGGGCTCATACACCTTCTGCATCAGCTCCATGCCCTCACCGTGGTAGAACCAGGCGTACATCTCGGGCGCGATCAGCCCGAACGGAATGGTGGTGAAGTACATGGCGTTCGGGATAGAGCCCTTGTAGTAATAGGACGCGGTATGGCCCATGTCGTACTGGCCATTGCGCACCAGATCAAAAATCCCGAAAGGCGCCTTGTGCTTGTTGGACGGATCTATGCGAATCTGCAAGCGGCCGTCTGACATGGTTTCTGCCATGTCCGCCATATGCTGAACTGTCTCTCCCAGTACCGGAGAGTTGGGCCCCCAGGTTTGCGCAAGGCGCAAGGTATAGTTTTCCTCGGCCACCGAGGACACGCTGAACACAGTCGCTGCAGCGGCCACGGCCGCAAGCAGTGTTTTCCGGATTGTCATTGTGTTGGCTTCCATTATTGTTGGTATGAAAACAGGTATTTCTTTCGCGTGACCATCATAGCTTCCTCATGGTGTTCCGCCAATCGGCAGAACACCATGAGCCGCGCTCAGACTTTGAACTGCCCTACCAGATCCCGCAAGCTCTCACCCAGACGCGCCAGTTCGTGGCTGGCCTCGTTGGTCTGGGTTACGCCAGTATCACTGCGCTGGGCAGCATCAACGATCCGCACGACGTTCTGGTTGATCTCTTCGGCAACCTGGCTTTGTTGCTCCGAGGCTGTTGCAATCTGGGTTACCTGATCATGAATCTTGCCAACCGAGGTCTCGATGGTTCGCAGCGCGCTGGTTGCATGATTGATCCTTTCGACCGTTTCCGTTGAACGGTTGCGTGATTTGTTCATCCGCTCCACCGATGCCTTGGATTCAGTAACAAAGCCGTCAATCATGGTACGAATCTGATCAGCGGACTCAGCGCTGCGTTTTGCAAGCTGGCGTACTTCATCAGCAACCACCGAGAACCCACGACCATGCTCGCCGGCCCGGGCTGCCTCAATCGCGGCATTGAGAGCCAGCAGGTTGGTCTGTTCAGTTACCGCATGGATGACATCCAGTACCTGCTGGATCTCATCGGATTTTTCCGCAAGGGCGTTGATACTGCGGGCCGTGTCCTCGATCTCCTCGGACAGCTTGTTCACCGCGCCCTGGGCACTGCTAATGGTTTCGCCACCCTCACGGGCCATGCGGTCGGCGTCCGAGGCCGAGCTCTCAACCTCATTGGCATTGCCGGAAATCTGCTGGATGGTCGCGGCCATTTCATTGATCGCAGAGGCAATCTGGTCAGTCTCGGAGCCCTGTTCCTGAACCGAGGCCCGGGTTTCATTCGCGACCCGGCTGAGCTCTTCCGCCGCGGACGCCACCTGATCCGTGGTGGCGCCAACTTCTCGCATGGTGTCCTGAATCTTCACAACAAAGGCATTGAAACGACGACCGAGCTCGGCCAGCTCGTCGGTACCCTCATCCGGCAACCGCTGGCGGAGATCGCCCTCACCATCAGCAATTTCCTGCATCATGTTGCTGACGTTCTTCAGCGGCCGGGTCACGCTACGGCCAACGAATACGCCGATCACCAAAGCGATTACGACAACCACAACCGTCACCAGAAGGATAAAGCCCAAGGCCTCCGCCATACCCGCCTCAATGTCCTCGCGAGCAGCAGCGACCTGCCGGTCAATATCGGTAATGTAGACACCAGCACCGATCATCCAGTCCCAGTCCGGGATAATGGTGGAATAGGACATCTTGGGTTCTTCATTGCCGGAGGCAGGGTTCATCCAGTTATAGCCGTAGAAGCCCTCACCGCGGGCAGCGGCGAACAGATCGGCCACCAACCCCCTGACAACCGGATTCTTGGTCGGTCCTTCCTTGGAAGGGTCCGGAGCATAGGCCAGGTTGTATACATCCCTGGTATAGGCGAACACGTAGTTCGTCTCATCAAAACGGATCGAGCGCAGGCGCGCCGCTGCCGCCTCCTTCGCTTCCGCCTCCGTCATCGATGGGTCATTCTTGGCCTCCAGAACCACGGCCTCTGCGGCATCAATGAGGTTCTGTAAACCAGCCTTCCGTGCTTCCAGGAGGCTGTTCTCAAGACGCTTGAGCTCATCTTCACCATTGGCCTGAATCTGACTGGCGGTGATCCACGCCAATGTTGCCGCCGTAACGAGTACTGGCACCAGTACTGCCACCAGCAAGCGCGAGCGTATTTTCACTTTACTCAAGACATTCATTTTCCGAACTCTCCAGGGAATTTCCGTTGGTGAGGATTATCCACGGACCACTCAGAGTGATCTGTTCCAGTTTGTTAAGGCAGGTTTCAGCAGGCGCACTGATTCGCCGAGCCGCCTGCCATCGGACAAACCTTCCACCATTATTTTCAGCTAGGTACAGTAACGGCAGTAACCCGATTGTCTTGAGCGGGAATCAGACTAAAGGACCACTACGAAGGTAGGCCAATGAAGCACCTGTTTCTGGTACGCCACGCCAAGTCCAGCTGGGCCGATGAATCACTTTCTGACCGGGAACGCCCCCTCAATGCGCGGGGCGACAGCCAACTGGCGCCGTTGGGAAATGCCCTGAAATCTGTCGGCGCGTTCGAAGGCGAGGTTTACAGCAGCAACGCCAGGCGGGCCGTCGCGACACTTCAAGGCATACTGCCCGACACAGTCGCAGCCGAGCGCTGCCATACCCTGAGCGAGCTATATACCTTCGACTATCGGCGACTACTCGCATGGCTCGAAGAGCAGGCAGACGCCCCACAGATTACCCTGGTCGGCCACAACCCGGCGTTACTGGAACTGGCCCAGTCCCTACTGAAGCAGCCCCCGGAACAGCTACCCACCGCCAGCGTTATTCACATCCGGCTTTCGATCAAACACTGGCGCCAGATTGATCGCGGCAAGGGCAAACTGGTGACTCTGATAACGCCACAGGATTACAGCTACGCCCACTTCGAACGAAAGCTTAAAAAGAGAGCCAGAACCGCGGGGGACAATCCTGCAAGGGACATTCCCAAGGCCCTTCACCATCAACTTGATCGGCTAAGGCAACTGGAACGGGGCGTCGCCCTTGGCCTGGATGACGAATTTCTTCACCAGTACCGGATTGCGATTCGACGCAGCCGGGCCATCGCCGAATCGGTTCAGGACGTGACTGGTGACAAGTCGCTGGCCAAGGGGGTTAAAACCCTGAAGCGCCATGCAAGCTCAACGGGCCCACTGCGCGACCTTCACGTGTTTCTTCAGGACCTGCCGGAACTTTGCGCAGATGACGCGGAAATTCGGGCAGCCTTGCAGATCTGGTTCGAGCGCGAAGCCGCCAGCCATCATAAAAAGCTGGCAAAGCGACTGAAAAGCAAGCGCTACCAGGACAGCCTGGAACACTGGCGCAATCTGATTGATTCGCGAAAGTTTCAGAAATTGGCCGCAACACTCCGGCCGAAAGACATCCGAAGGGCCGTGGAACGTCGTATCAAGGACTTCAATAAACGCACTGCCGAGCTGATGCATACTTCACCGGATGAAGATATCCATCGGCTGCGCAAGCAACTCAAACGAATCCGTTACCTGATGGAACTGGATGCAAAAACCTGGAAGCGCAACCTGAAAACGTTAAAGGAGCGGCAAGAGCTCTATGGCCGGTTCCAGGATCTGCACGTTCAGATTTTGCTTCTCGACCAGTTCCGCCAGGCGGCGCCAGAGGTACTGCCAGCCGCGCTAAATGGGATCGTGGAAACGCTGGAAGACCACAAGGCGAACGCCCGGAAACAGATTCTGACCCTTGGAGGACTCGATGGAGCCCCGTTATGACACCCTGTTTTACGACGGACAATGCCCACTTTGCGCCAAAGAGATCCGCACCCTGCGCAAACTCCAGCGTGGCAATCTGATCTTTGCAGACATCCATGAACAGCGCGACGGCAGCGCCAACCTGCCAAGTCACGAAGCTCTGCTCAGACGCCTGCACCTGATGACCTGGACCGGCGAGTGGGTCATCGGCCTGCCCGCAAATGTTCGCGCCTGGTCCCACACGCCCTTTGGTTTTCTGTTCAAACCCCTGCTGTGGCCAGGTATCTTCCAGATTGCCTCGCGCATCTACGGGAAATGGGCAGACAAACGCTATGAGCGCAAATACGCCTGCGCCATCGGAGATAACGAAACCGCTTAATCATGCATGTACGGGGTGTCGCCAGGCGCCCCAAACCCTTATCCTGAGGTATAACCTTATTCCATCAGTATGAGGAGCTTAACCATGAAAACTGCCCATGATCTGGTAGAAGCCGCCAGGAAAGAGATTCAGGAAGTACCTCTTGATCAGGCGGAAGAGGCCATCAAGAACGCTGACTTACTCCTCGATGTGCGTGATGCGGATGAGTACCGGGCCGGCCACATACCCGGCGCGGTCAACATTTCCCGTGGTTTGCTGGAGTTCAAGTTCACCAATGATCCGGCGTTCGAGAGCCGCGACATGAACATCGTGTGTTACTGCAAGACATCCGGGCGAGCCGCGCTGAGTGCCAAAGCCCTGAAAGAAATGGGCTACATGCACGTGCAGTCCATCGCCGGAGGATTTGATGCCTGGCAGGAAGCCAACAAACCGGTTGCCAAACCCGAACTGCCGTCCTTCGAGTAACGGGCGTTTACAGGCAGCAGGCCTTGTGCTTTCGGCCACTCCCGCAGGGGCAGGGTTCGTTGCGACCGGGCTTCAACTGGCCCTCGCTGGTGTCACCACGAAGGTAATACCAGCGGCCCTGCTCACGGACAAAATCGGAGTTTTCTTCGAGAAACCCCCAGCCTTTGCCCAGGCGGTAGACCGCACGAAAAAGCACCGTGCCACGATCGCCGGACTTGTTGGTGTCCAGGATCTGCAAGGAGGTCCAGTCTGGTGAGTCTTCCAGGCTAAGCGTCTCTGGCCGTGAACTCTCGTGCCAGGTGGCCCTCAGATAATCCGGCAGCTTCAGAACGAAGGCCGCATACCGGGATCGCATCAGCGCTTCCGGAGTAGACGCTGCTTCGCCCTGATGGAGAGGCTGGCAGCATTCGCTGTAGGATTTACCGCTTCCGCAGGGGCAGTTTCGATTTTCAGTCTGTAGAATCATCGGGCTTCGATCGTTTCGGCTATGCTCGTAATCCGGCAGTGTATCAATATCAAACCGGCGTTGCTCCGGCCTACTCTCCTGACCTTTTTGGTGATTTCCTTTGACAGATGTGTCGCTGTTACAGATTCTTCTGGCCAACCTTGCCATTCTTGCCGGAGCCTGCCTGCAAGGCGTGGCCGGCTATGGCATTGGCACACTGGCCGCGCCATTGCTATTCCTGATCAGCCCGGTGTTAGTGCCCGGCCCCCTGATCCTGAATGCCACTCTGCTCACTGTATTCATGCTGATCCGCAATCGCGGCGCATTGCAGGTCAGGGAAGTGCGTTTTGCCATCGGTGGCGGCGTTGCCGGCGCAGTCCTGGCAGCACTGACGTTGCTGGTAATTTCAACCAAAGGCTTCGAACTGACCTTCGGCATTCTCATTCTTGCCGGCGTAGCGCTCAGTGTTGGCGGTCTCAAGCCGGCGCTCAACGCACGGAACAGCGTGCTGGCCGGAGCCGCTTCCACCTACATGGGCACGATTACCGCCGTGGGTGGACCGCCAATTGCGCTGATTTACCAGAATGAAAAGGGACCGTTGGTCAGGGCCAACATGTCGGCTTTCTTCCTGGCTGCCAGCGTGCTGAGCCTGTCAGGCCTGCTCGCCTCTGGATACCTGGGAACCCGAGAGCTTTTCCTGTTCGCCGTTACTTTTCCTGGAGTATTCCTGGGCTTCTGGCTGTCAGGCAAGCTGGTCCACCGTATGCCCTTCGAGGGGCTTCGCCCGGTAATTCTCGGTATCGCTGCCATCGCCGGAACGGCGGCGCTGATTCGGGGGCTGATCTCACTCTAGGAATCGGCCCAGAGGCGCACGCGGAATCGGTTTTTCTTCCATAACAAAGCCAGCCAGAGCGCGTGAGCATTGATCAGGAACGCCAGAATCCACTCGAATGCATCGTCCTTGCGGCTGTAGAACTCGGGCGCCACGCCATTCAGGATGACTGAAAGAATGCCTACCGCCAGAATAAGCTGGCAAAGATTCAGCAGCCTCATGCCCGTGTTCTTCCACAACGGATGGCTGCGCAATCCGGAACTGACCAGCAGCTCACAGATGAACGTGAGCGAGAAATACAGAACCACGCCAATACGGCGGATCAGGTTGAAGCCGTCCCCGGCGTGTCCCAGAGCCAGGGTATAGGCGCCGAGCGAGACGCTGGCCACCAGGCCCAGCCAGGGGACCCAGGCCACACCGCTGGAATGAACGCCGAGCTGGCGCAGCCACCGACCGTTAAGCCACCAGAACAGAATGCCCAACAGAGCCGCCGGTAGCATGGTACCTTTGAAAATGAAGTAGGAGGTGCCGTGACGACCAGTCCGGCTGATGCTGGTGCAGCTGTCCCAGTATGGGTTGCATAGATCCACATGCCCTTCCAGCACTGAAACTGTAAACGTGACATGGATGGTTAACAGCGGGATAAGCGCCGCAGCCAGTGCAAGCCACCAGAGATGGAAAAAGCGGTGATCGGACATGACGGACGGTTCCCGTTCAAGTATCGAAAAGCGAAGACCGACTGTTCTTCAGTCGCTTAACCCGAGCACAATAAGCGAACACTATTTGACCAGATTTTGCAATTTAGCCTCCGCTTTTATCTCCTTCTTCCGTCAAAATGGCAGCAGCGGGTGATAGGATCTAGTCATGAATAAAAGCCATCAGGAAATTGTCGAAACCCAATTAGACGTTGCCGAACTTGCGATCGGCATGCATGTGGTTCGACTGGACCGCCCTTGGGAAGAGACCGATTTTCTGATTCAGGGCTTTGTGATCAAAGACCAGTCGGAAATTGAGGCGCTACGCGCTCAATGCGGGTTCGTTTTTATTGAGGGACGGGTTCAGAAAACGAATACCGGTCATGAAGAAAACAAACGCAATCAGAAACCATCAGGATTGCGGGGGCTTTTCAAGCGCAAATCGAAATCAGAACCGGCACCCCAAAAACCTTCCGTACCTCGTAAGCGAGTCACCTACATCAATAAGGTCGACGCTGGCACTGAGATGGCTACGGCCAGGATCCGATTCGAGGATGCGCAAGAGACGGCCAAAGCGATCATGTCAGGACTGCGGGTCGGTCGCACCCTGGACATCAACAATGCGCGCAAAGTCGTCAAAGGATGCGTTGAGAGCGTGCTTAGAAACGAGAACGCACTGATGCTACTCACCAAGATCAAGCATCAGGACGCGTATACGGCCGAGCACTGCATCAACGTCTCGATTCTTTGCGCAGCGTTCGGAAAACATCTCGGTTTGTTGCAGGGCGAAATCGAGACCCTCGCGCTCTGCGGTCTGTTGCACGATGTTGGCAAAACAAAAATCCCGGACGAAATCCTGAACAAACCGGGCGCTCTGACTCCGAAAGAGTTTGAGTTGATGAGGCACCACACGACTCACGGCAGAACGATTCTCATGGGCACCAGCCATTCGCTCAACACCGCGGTCGATGTTGCGTTCAGTCATCATGAAAGGATGGATGGCTCAGGCTACCCCAGAGGCCTCGAAGCACATCAAATTCCCTACTTTGCAAAGATCGTGGGCCTTGTCGACACCTACGACGCCATTACCAGTGACCGCGTCTATGATAAAGGCAGGGCGTCCATGCAGGCGCTGGATATCATCCACAAACACCGGGGTACCCAGTTTGACGCCGAACTTGCGGATGAGTTTATCCAACTCATCGGCATCTACCCGCCAGGCTCCATCGTGGAAATGATCAACGGAGAGGTGGGCATCGTTGTGGAGAGCCGGCCGGAGCATAAACTCAAGCCTTGCGTTCTGCTGGTCAGGGAGTCTGACAAAAGCGTGATGGCCCCCTATCGGACGGTAGACCTTAAGGTCAGCCCCGAAGATGCCTCAGGCGAAATCTACCGCATTGCCCGGGAGGTCCCGGATGGTACCTACAACATAGTACTCCAGGAGTTTGTCGATCAGGGGCTGATTGTAACCACTCCGCGCCTTAGCACTGGCGCCAAATAAAGGGACAGTCTGTTACTTTCTAACCCGGAATGCCCTGCTATACTGCTTTTCAAACAGATTCCGGCACATCAAAACATGAACTCCGGCATTCCCTCCCTCAACATTCCGGCCGCTCCAGAAGGTTCTGGCATTTCGGAGATTACTCCGGCCGAAGGTCTCAGGGCCGTACTCGACAATCTGGACGCCCTGGTTTACGTCTCTGATTTCGAAACCCATGAGCTCCTTTACATGAACGCTTATGGCCGAAGAATCTGGGGCTCTATAGATGGGAAAAAGTGCTGGGAAGTCCTGCAGGATAACGCCAGCCCCTGCGACTTCTGCACCAATCACCTGCTGATTGATTCTGAAGGCAATCCATCTCCCCCGCATATCTGGGAATTCCAGAATCGACTGGACAACCGTTGGTACCAGTGCCGGGATCAGGCAATTCCCTGGATAGACGGCCGACTGGTCCGCCTCGAAATTGCTACAGACATCACCGACCGGAAGGAGATGGAGCTGGCGCTAAAGGAGGCCCATGCAAAGGCCCGGGCCGCTGCTCTGGAGGACGACCTTACCGGGCTTCACAACAGAAGAGCCTTTTTCGAACTGGGCAATCAGCTGTTGAAACAGACCCGAAGAAACGGCTCGCCTCTGGCGATCATCATGTTTGATCTGGACCACTTCAAAAAGATCAATGATAACCACGGCCACGATGCCGGAGATGAAGTATTGCGGCACGTGGGGCGGGTTCTGATGAGCAACGTTCGTGAGGCGGATATTGCGGCGCGCATTGGTGGCGAAGAGTTCGCGATCCTACTCGGCGATGCTCATGCGGCTCAGGCTTCGGAACTGGCAGAACGTTTACTGGGCGTCATGCATGAAACACCAGTCCGATATCATGATGTTCGTATCCGGCCAACCGCCAGTTTCGGCATTTCATCCCTTCACCCGGACGAGCCAAACCTCGAGAATCTTATGGCAAGGGCGGACAGCGCGATGTATGAGTCAAAGGCCCTTGGCAGGGGTCGGGTGCGCGTCAAGCCCTGAAACGCACCCGTAGCAACTCACCCCGGCCGCTTCGTGACCGCCATGGTCAGCCGGGAAATACAGGTTGTCTTCCCCTCTTCGTTCTCAAGCAGAATTTCCCATACCTGAGTGGCACTACCGATGTGAACTGGCCTCGCCGTGCCATACACCCAGCCCTTGGTGACCGGGCGGATGTGATTGGCGTTGATATCCAGTCCAACAGCGACAGTTTCCGGGTTCTTCAGGCAGCAATTGGCCGCCATACTGCCAAGGGTTTCCGCGAGCAGCACCGATGCGCCTCCATGCAGAATGCCAAAAGGCTGCACGGTACGCTCATCAACAGGCATGCGGCCTTTGACATAGTCGTCGCCAATTTCAAGGTACTCGATACCCATGTAGCTGACCGCGGTGTTTTCGCTGGCTTTGGCAAGGTGTTCAAGGTTCGGGGTGCTGGTCCAGATTGCCATAAGAGACTGGTCTCAATGTTGTTTGAAATGGATTAGAAGCAAGGCACCAGTTTATACAGATAGGATGCGAACTACCAAGCCCTTCTCTTTCGATCTCCGCTTGCTTGCTCAATCAACTTCTCGAACTCCAGCGCCGGAAGCGGGCGGCTGAAATGGTAGCCCTGAAAGCGGGTGCACCCCATGCGAACAAGGCGTTCCAGCTGCCCTTTGGTTTCCACACCTTCGGCCACCGCTGACAGTTTGAGCGCAGAAGCCAGGGCCAGGATGGTCTCTGCGATAGCCGCATCATTGGGATCATCCAGGATGTCTCGCACAAACCCCTGATCAATTTTCAGCTCATCCAGAGATAGGCGCTTCAAGTAGCCGAGGGACGAATAACCCGTGCCGAAATCATCGAGGGAGATCCGTATTCCCATGCTTCTCAGGGTTCGAAGTGTTTCCTCCACCAACTCGAGATCGTAGGCAAGAGCGCTTTCGGTAATTTCCACCTTAAGATTTCTCGGGGACGCACCGGTTTTTCTCAATAGCGCCATCACAGTCGAACAGAAAGAGGGGAGGTGGAACTGCCTGGCACTCACGTTGACCGAAACCTGGAGCTTTGACAGCGGTCCGCCTCGCTCTTTCCAACTGGCGATCCGCGAGAGAACGTCTTCCAGAACCCAGTAGCCGACCGATTCAATGAGTCCGGTTTCCTCGGCCAGAGGAATGAACTCGGCGGGAGACACCATGCCGCGCCCCGGGCAATGCCACCGAAGCAGAGCCTCGGCGCCCACAGGCTCACCTTTCTCATTCACCAGTACCTGATAGTGAACTGCCAACTGATTCTTCCGCAGTGCCACCCTGAGGTCCGACTCGAGAGCCAGGCGCTCGGACACTTTCTTCTGCATCATGCAGTCATAGAAGCGGATGCAGTTACGGCCATCCTCCTTGGCGCGGAACATGGCCATATCGGCCTGGCTCAGAAGCTCTTCAAGGGAAGTGTCGTGATCATAGAACAGGGTAATGCCGATGCTGGGAGTGCCTGTGTACTCTATGCCGTTGAGATCATAGGGCTCGTTGAGGGCATCGCGGATTTTCTCGCAGACTTTCTCGACCTTGGCAGCAGCATCGGCCGGCTCGGCGGGAAACCCCTTCAGAATGAGAACAAACTCGTCCCCACCGAGCCGGGCAACGGTATCCCAGTCCCGGACCGTGTTTTTCAACCTCTCCCCCACCTGGACCAACAGCTCATCGCCGGTCAGATGACCCGCGGAATCATTGATGTTCTTGAAGTTATCAAGATCAATAAATACCAGAGCACCATGATTATGATCCCGATTGCTCCCGGTTAACGCCTGCGCCAGGCGATCCCTGAGCAGGCGTCGGTTGGGCAGGCCGGTCAGTGGGTCGTAAAAGGCAAGCTTCTCGATCTCGGATTCCGATTGCTTGCGATCCGTCACATCAAAAAAATAGCCGTGCCAGGTCATGCTGTCGTCGGCCAGTCGGGCGGGCACCGACCTGGCTTCCACCCAGGCCATCGTGCCATCGCTCTTGCAAGCTCGGAAGCTTGTTTCGAACGGCGTCATGCACCGACGAGATTCATCGACCTTTTCCAAAAAGGATGCCTTGTCTTCATCCTTGATCAGGTTCAGTAACGGCTGAGCATCCTTACTCAGCTGATCAGCCGAAAGCCCGAATATATCTTCAACTTTTTCGCTGATGAAAGGAAAGGTTACATGCCCGCCTGGATACATCCTGAACTGAAAGATGACGCCCGGGAACTGGTCGGAATAACGATAAAGGCTATTCTCGAACCTCACGTTACGACTGGCCAGGATCTGTCGGTGGACAGATGCACCTAAAACTTCCCCAACCTGAAGCACGAATTCTTCGGTTTCGGAATCCAGCACTCGAGACTGTTGAAGAAAATCGAAACCCAGGATGCCACGGACCTGACCTTCAAGCTTCAAACCGACAAGGACCAGGCTCCGGATACCCTCCCGTTGGAATTCCAGTTTCTCCTCTTCAGCTTCAGAAGGCAGTTCTTCGACTTCGGGGATGACAAGCACCGGGAGAGTTTGCAACTGGCCCATCAGCCATTGAAAGCGGGCCATCGGCACGTTCTGGATTGCATCTCTCTGAGGTGTCACGCCGTTTCTGCAGGCTTCATGCGTGATGGAAATGGTCTGGGTGGCTTCTTCAAACGTGATCAGGTAGGCGCGATCTGAACAGAGCCTATCGCCAAGCTCGGCGATGAAGCTGTGAACGCTGGTATCCAATTGGTCGATCTTGGACCGGGCCAGGCCCAGAGAGAGCCTGTAAACAAATTCCTTTTGCTCCCGGGTAACTGCGCTTACCATTCCTACGGCCTCCTTCCCTAGACAGCTCCACTGTTTATTTATGATAGTTGAGAAGAGCTTCTCCACACATTTACGAAGCCAAGCTTCGGTAAGTTCATACTGATGCGTATCCTTTCATTACGTATTACAGGATTTTAGATTTCTGCTACAAAAAACCGCCGACAACCTGTGACCCCGGAATAATGAGACCGTATGATGAACTCCAGACAGCCAGGTTGATTGGTATGCGATACGAAACGGTCGAACTTGAAATTGATGTCTCGGAACTGCGGGTCGGAATGCACGTCGTCCGGCTGGACCGCCCCTGGGAAGACACTGATTTCCTGATCCAGGGCTTTGTGGTCCAGCGACAAGAGGATATCGATGCCCTTCAGTCCCAATGCCGACGCGTCGTGATTGAAGGCAAAGTCAAGAACACTGAGCCGGACATTTCCCAACGAAAGTCACGGACATCGGCGAAGTCCCGTTTTTCCATGTTCCATGGACCGACATCCGAACAGGAAATATCGAATCGCCCGCAAGAGCCCATTGCGGAAACCGGCAATTCCCGGTCGCGTCAACGGATTACTTACATCAACAAGGTCAGTGTTGACAGGGAAATACGAAAAGCATCTGGACATTACGCCGAGGCGAAGTCCTTTGCCGACAGCATCATGTCCGGTCTACGCGTTGGTCGCACACTTGATCTCAACAAGGCTCGTGAGGTCGTAGATAACTGCGTAGACAGCATCCTCAGAAATGAAGACGCACTGTTACTGCTTACAAAGTTGAAAAACAAGGACAAATATACCGCAGAGCATTCCCTCAACGTTTCGATACTGTCGGCGGCGTTCGGCAAAAAGCTGGGCTTGCTGGAAGAAGAGATTCGGTCGTTGGGGCTGGCCGGCCTACTCCACGACATAGGCAAAGCCAAAGTCCCTGTCGATCTGCTGCAAAAACCCGGACCTTTGACCCCCGAAGAACACGGAATCATGCAGAACCACGCCAACTGGGGCCGTGACATGCTCATGGCCCTTCCCCGCGTCGTGCATGCGGCCGTCGACGTAGCCTACAACCACCATGAACGCCTTGACGGCAGGGGCTATCCCCGGGGCCTCGTTGATTCCCAGATTCCCTATTTCGCAAAAATTGTGGCCATCGTCGATACCTACGATGCAATCACCAGCAATCGAGCTTATGACCGCGCGCGCTCCTCCCGGGAGGCGCTGGAAATCATCCACCGTTTCAGAGGCATTCAGTTTGATCCCGAGCTTGCCCGGGAGTTCGTCCTGCTGATCGGGATCTACCCACCCGGCGCCATTGTTGAAATGAAATCGGGCGAGGTAGCCATCGTGATTGGCTCAAACCCGAAGAATCGACGAAAGCCAAAGGTGGTTTTGGTTCGGGATGAAAACAAACAGCGGCCTGCAAAATACCGTCTTCTGGACTTGCAGACGGAGCCTCTTAACAGTGTCGGAGAACCGTTCGAAATCATTAAAGAGGTTCCTGACGGCACCTACGGAATCGTCTTGCAACGATTCATCGATAACGGGCTCACTCTGGAACTAAACGACGCATCGGTTTGACACCTGCCCAATCAACATACTTCAACTGGAGGCGGAGTACACAGCCTTGTAGCGCCTGATCAGTTCTTCCACGCGACCAGAGTTCACGAGCTCATAGAGGCGCTCGGCAAGTCGCTCCCGAAGCTCGAAGGAGTTGCATGGCGCTGCCTTGGAGAAGGTAAAAAACAGACCCTCTCGGCTCACCGGGGTCGGCAGGGGAACAAATTGATCGGCGATACCCAGGTACTCCAGTTTCACCTCACCCTGCAAAACTTCATAGAGGACATAATCCACCCGGTCAACGAGCGCCATCTGGAAGGATTGTTCAATCGACCTGACTCCCTCAATGAGGAGGTTTTGTTCCGCATACCGGTCGAAATTCTGGCCAAAACTGTTGTTGATCAATGTGCTGCCCCGCTTACCCACCAGGTCCGGCCAGTGGCGGTAGACAAACTCCCGGCCTTTGGGGACCCAGACCGCGGTCGGCAGATGCGTTATTGGCGGCAGCAAATAATCCATGTAGCCAATGCGTTCCGAAGTAATGAACGCGCCCGCCACCATGTCGATATCGCCCTGGCGTGCCATGCGCTGGACCCGGGCCCAAGAGCCTATGTCTTTCACTTCAACATTGACGCCCAATGGCTCCGTGATTTCCTTGAGCAAAGCAGGCACCGCGCCAATCAGATAGCCCGGGCGCTCTTGGTCGCGCCAGAGCAGGGGTGGATACTCCGGATTCCCGCTCACGATGAGCGTATTGCAGGAAGGGTCTGGCAATGCGTGAACCGGGGCCAGAAACAAGGCGGCCACTGCGAATACAAGTGACCTACCGACAACAGAAGAAAATGACTTATTCAACTCTCACAAGACCCTCTTTGTGCCAGCCCAGACGGCCAGTTTCGACAACCTGACGACGAATTCCCGGCACCGGCCGGATCATGAAAAGATCGCCGTTTCGGCCCACCATGGCACGGGGTACACCAGTTGCTTTGGCTATGTCAGCATGCGTTTCCATGTGTTCAGCCTCACCATGGACCGGAATGGCAATGGCAGGCTTTACCCATTTATACATTAACTCCAGTTCTTCCTGTGCGGGATGACCTGAAGCATGAATTGGCAAATCAGCATCCTCGGCCGTGATTACCCTCACCCCCAACTCTTGCAATCTGGTCACCAGCGCCTCGATGGATTCCTCGTTGCCGGGGATGGCACGAGCGCTGAAGATTACCGTGTCGCCCGCCTCCAGCTCAAAATCCGGATGGGTACCAGAGGCCAGTCTGCGCAGAGCCGTTCGCGGCTCGCCCTGACTGCCCGTGGCCACGGCCAGTACTTCGTCCCGCGGGAGATACCCCAGATGTGCCGGATTGATCAACTGGTCAGCCGAATCCCACAGCCCTGCAGCCCTGGCGGCGCCACTCATATTGATCAAAGACCGGCCCAATAAACCCATATAACGGCCGGTTTCCCTCGCGATTGAGGCCAGAGTATGTAATCGGGCGATATTACTGCCAAAACAGGTCACTACAACGCGGCCTTCGGCGGAGCGGGTCGCTCTGAGCAATCCTTCATGCAAGGCCGCCTCGGATACCGAGTGACCCGAGACTGTGGCGTTGGTGGAGTCACACACCATGGCGTTCACGCCCTCGTTTGCCAGATCGGTGAAGGTTTTTGGCGAATAGCCATGGCCTACCAGCGGCTGTTCATCCAGCTTCCAGTCACCGCTGTGGAAGATGTTACCGGCGGCGGTGCGAATCATCAGCGCGTTAGGGTCCGGGATGGAGTGAGTCAGCGCCAGCCATTGCACGCTGAATGGCCCGACCTGTTTGCTCTGGCCGGTCTCCACTTCGATGATCGGCACCCGGTGCAGCAGGTCGAACTCCGCGAGCTTGCGACGCAGAATTTCGGCCGTGAACCGGCTGGTGTATATCGGGCACTGCAGCAGCGGCCAGAGGTAGGGTACAGCTCCGACATGATCTTCGTGGGCGTGGGTAATTACGAGGCCCGCCAGCCGTTCACGGCGGTCAGCAATGAACGCAGGATCCGCCATTTGAACCGGCGGCTCGCCACGATGATGCACCGTGCCATCAGCAGCAATGCGACCAGGCTTTGGAAAGGTAACACCACAATCCACCATCAACCAGGCACCATCGTGGCCATAGAGGTTGAGGTTCATACCAATTTCACCGGTTCCACCCAGGGGTAGGAACCAGAGGTCAGACTGTTCGGGAATCATTCAGCAAATCGGTCCATGTACTTCAACACCAGGTCCTCGTGTATGCCTTCCAATTCAATCAGTTTCAGCGCCGCCCGAATGTCATCGGCATACTTCAGCACGGGCGAGTTCTTCGCAACAGCGATGTAGGAGCGCTCTCCAGGCACAAAGAACGGTGAAACCTTAACATCCAGCCCCAACTTTTCGACCGCGTACAAACCGACAAGCTCTGGGGCGATCACGACATCTACCCGGCCTTTCTGCATCATCAGCATCAGGTTTTCGTAACGGGGCGCAGGCTCCTTGAGAAGTTTGTCATCAGTATCAAACCGGGAGAAATACGACGCCCCTTCCAGAATACCAATGGCTCGTCCATACAGATCGGCGTAGCGCTCAATGCGATTTTCTGCGTTAAGGTAAAAAAACAATCGCCGTTCCGGAGGAAATGCCGGCGCCACGAACTCCATGAGCTCGGTCCGTTCGGCGGTCTCCAGGGGCCCCAGCATGACATCCACCTCACCCTGCTGCACCATCCTCAAGACCCGCCGGAAAGGCGCCTCCCGATAATGCACTTTCCAACCCAACCGATCAGCGATTTCCTGGAAGATATCCACATATAGGCCCGTTGGCTCCCCACCCTCGATAATCCGGTAGGGGGGCGCATGATTGGCACCCACGGTTACGGTCAGCGCTTCCACGGTTTCCGTGCCCTGCTGGGCCGAAACAGGAAACACTAACGCCATCAGAACAGCGGTGGCGAACACTCGCATTCCAGTCATCCTTGCCTGTGAGGTTTTCAGATTCTTATGAGGTCTGGCCATCTGTCTCCAGTATAGACGGTTCAAGATCCGGGATCGTCGGATTTACGTACTGACGGTTGAATTCAGTCACTGATGGCACAACTTCATTATCACAGCAATCAAGAAGCGCCATTCATTCGTCAATGAAAAGGACGGACACCATGAAGATTCTGATGGTTCTTACATCCCATGACCAGATGGGCGACACCGGCCATAAGACCGGCTTCTGGCTCGAAGAGTTCACCGCGCCTTACTACGTTTTCCGGGATGCCGGCGCAGACATCACCATTGCGTCACCGAAGGGCGGCCAGCCGCCAGTCGATCCCAACAGCGAGGCCGAGGAAGCGCTGACCGAGACCACGCGTCGGTTCCAGCAGGATGCCCATGCCAAGGAATCCCTCGCCAGCACTAAAAAGCTGAGCGACGTGGACATGAACGAATACGACGCGATTTTCTATCCAGGTGGTCACGGCCCGCTCTGGGACCTGGTTAACGACGACAAGTCCATTGCCCTGATCAAGACAGCCTACGAGCAGGACAAGGTGATTGGTGCAGTTTGCCACGCACCAGCCGTCTTCAAAAACGTGGAAGTGAAACCGGGCCAGAACATCGTTGGCGGCCGGGAAGTAACAGGCTTCACCAACAGCGAGGAAGAAGCGGTTGGTCTGAGCGGCGTGGTGCCTTTCCTGCTGGAAGACATGCTGAAGGAAAACACCGCCACCTACACCCGCGGTGACGACTGGGCACCGCACATCGTGGTGGACGGCAAGCTGATTACCGGGCAAAACCCGGCCTCTTCCGAGGGGGCAGCGAAGGCCGTTGTGCAGGCTCTTCAAGAGGCCTGATCCGGCAGTAACTGCAGGATGAATCCAGGGCCAGATGAATTTCATCTGGCCTTCTTTTTTGCTTCCAGCCTACTCCCCTGCGTGACTGATCAACTCGCCCGGAGCGCCCAGCTCCAGCAATTGACGAATGTGATCCGGTATCGCCACCTTGCCCATCACCGAAGGCTGAATCAGCACATAGGTGACGTCCGCATCGGCGATAAATCCGTCATCCCCATACCGGAAAAACTCCAGATGCAGGGTAAATGAAGTGTTTCCGATTCGCCCGGCGCGAATGCGGGCTTCCAGAACATCGTCAAACTTCGCCGGGGCCTTCCAGTTCACCGTCAGGCTCACCACCTGGATATCCAGGTCCTGATCCAGCAGGTGCTGATAATCGCCAAACAGGGTGCGAATATATTCGTTGACAGCAATATCAACGAAATCCGCATAACGTGCGTTGAACACCACGCCCTGGGCATCGCATTCACCATAGCGAACCCGGAAGCGAAAACGGAAAGGCAATTCACCAGCCATGACGCGCTCCGATTAAAGTTCAGTTACTGTCGCCAACAGCTTCTCATATCTGTGCTAACGTTTTGAGGAATATCTCAAAAAAGCTGGCCATCGCTATGAGCAACCCCAAGCACACCCTTTTCTGGATGACGCTGTTCCTCGGCGTGGTCGTCATCGTCGGCGCCCTGATCCACAAGCCCCTGATTTCGGCCTTTATGGCCAACTGGGTTTTCAATCTGCTGATTCTCGGGGTTCTGATCATCGGCATCGCCCTCACCTACAGGCAGGTGTTCGTGCTGTTTCCGGAACTGAAGTGGATCGCCCAGTTCAGAACCGGACACGCCGGCCTTTCGGTGGTTCAGGAGCCCAAGTTGCTGAAGCCGCTGGCAAGACAGCTCGGCGAGGACGCAACCAAGGACCGGTTCACACTGTCTACCCTTTCCCTTCGAACCGTGCTCGATGGTATCCACTCCCGCATGGACGAACAGCGGGAAATCACGCGCTATTTCATCAGCCTGCTGGTCTTCCTCGGCCTGCTGGGTACTTTCTGGGGCCTGCTGGGCACCATCAACTCGGTCGGCCAGGTCATCACCGGACTGGATATGAGCCAGGAAGACTTCGGCAAGGTGTTTGCGGAGCTTCAGGAAGGCCTGCTTACGCCGCTTGAGGGTATGGGCACCGCGTTCAGCTCTTCTCTGCTGGGATTGGGCGGCTCACTGATACTGGGCTTCCTGGATATCCAGGCCGGCCATGCCCAGAACCGCTTTTATGACGGCCTGGAGGAGTGGCTGACCGGTGTGACCAACCTCGTGGACCGGATAGACGACGAGAAAGACCTGTCATGATCGGTTCCAGGCGCCGAAGCCGAAGCACCACCAACGTCTGGCCGGGATATGTGGATGCCCTATCGGCTCTGCTGATGCTGGTCATATTCATGCTGCTGGTCTATGTGGTCAGCCAGCTCTACCTGTCCCAGACACTCTCTGACCGGGATACCCAGCTCGCCCGACTCAATGCCCAGTTGAACGAGCTCTCGGAATTGCTCGGCCTGGAAGAAAACAGAAGCGAGGCACTGGAAAATCAGTTAACCAGCCTTCAGGAGCGGAACAACAGTCTGGTCGGTCAGCTGGAATCCACCCGTGAACAACTGATGCGGCAAACCGCCATGGCCGATGCGCAATCGGAGCGACTGGCCAGCATGGAAGAGTCGATTGACGAGAAAGACGATATATCGGCCAGCCAGCAGGCGATGATCCTGAGGCTGTCGAATCAGATAGCCTCCTTGCGAGAGCAACTCAGGCAGATTGCCTCGGCGCTGGAGCTCCAGGAACAGATGACCGCCGACAAGGAGCAGGAACTGGAACAGGTCAGCAGACGGCTGAACACCCTACTGGCCGAGCGCGTCAACCAACTCGAACAGTATCAGTCCGAGTTCTTTGCCCGGTTGCGGGATATTCTGGCAGGCAACGAGAATGTCCGGATCGTCGGCGACCGTTTCTTGCTACCTTCCGAACTGTTGTTTGCTTCCGCCTCGGCGGAACTGGGTGAGGAAGGCCGGCAGGAGCTCGACAAGCTAGCCAAACTACTGCTGGATGTATCCGCAAAGATTCCAGAGGACGTTGACTGGATCCTGAGGATTGATGGTCATACCGATGTCATACCTATCAATACCCCGAGATTCCCCTCGAACTGGGAGCTGTCCACTGCCCGAGCCGTCGCAGTCGTGCGCTACCTTGCAGCGCAGGGTGTACCGGAACGGCGCATGGCGGCGGCCGGATTTGGCGAGTTCTTCCCGGTAGCGGAAGGCACCTCTCCGGAGGCGTTGCAGAGAAACCGGAGGATTGAGCTGAAGCTTACAGATCGCTAACTCTGCGAATGGGTTAACAGGGCGCTCACTGTCCTGGTGTATGGCGCCTCAATGCCCAGGCGCTCGCAGCGTCTCAGGACCGCACCGGCGATACTGTCGAGTTCGAGGGGCCGCCCCTTTTCCTTGTCGACCAGCATGGACGTCTTGATGGCGTTGAAGTTGCTGATCAGGTCAAACATCTCGGCCAGATCCTCAGGCCCTAGGTTCACGTCATCGGCCTTCGACGCTGCTACGGTTTCCGCCATCATTCCGTGGACAATCTTCCGGAACTCGGGGTGGTGAGTAAGGCTCCGGGTGTCAAGGCCGGTCAGGGCCGAGAGCGGGTTCACGCCGTTGTTGATCACCAGCTTGCGCCAGAGCTCGTAACGTATGTTGTCAGAGACGTTTATTGGAATACCGGCCGCTTCGAAGTCTTCCTGTAATTGCTGCAGCAACTGACCGCGACGATCAGATCCCACGGCCATAGGCCATTCACCCATGACAATTTGGGCAGGGCCCTCGGCTTGCACTACGCCCGGCTGGACAATATGCCCACCAATTCGGACAGCCAGGCCACCCAGAACCCTGTGTTCCCCCAGCAATGAGGCCAAGGCGGGCTCGTTATCCACCCCGTTCTGAAGCGAGAGGACCGGCACCTTGCCGTGATAGAGCCAGGGACCCAACTCGGCCAGCATCGCTTCAGTCGCCGTGGATTTGAGCGTGACCAGTACGACATCAAAATCATCCGGACGGAAACGGGCAACCACCTCGGAATGGTCCATCGACTGAACCGGAAATGACCATACCTCATCCCCATACTGAACCGTCAGCCCCTGCTCCTCCAGAGCCGCCAGATGCGCACCACGTGCGGTCAGAACCACCTCATGTCCGGCGTGCAGCAGCCTGGCGGCATAGTAACCGCCGATGCCACCGGCACCCACTATCAATAATCTGAGCATTTACGGAATCCCCAATGTTTTCCGCAGTCTATTGCATCCAGCCATAGCCGGCGAGTGAATGACTGTCCTCATTCAATGCAAAGCCGAATACCCGCTGGGGGGCTTTCAGCCCCCCCAGACTGAACGCAGTATTCAGCACGCACAGGGTGGGGTCGGCAACAGGGACATCCTGCCCACGCCTGGCTCGGCGCCCGGCCAGACTTCCCTCTGACATGGCTTGACGCCAGAGTTGCTCATGCTCCCACTGCTGTATGAGGTTGCGAATGTAGGCATCGTGCGGTTGGTGATTTATCTCACTCGCGCCCTGCTCTTTCTGATCCAGGCAGATAAGCAGAATACCCTGCTCCCGGAGCGCCTCCAGGCAGTGACCAATCTGCCTGTAGTCGTCGCTGGTCATACCGGTATTCAGCCTCAACTCAATGACTTCTTCCGGCGCCACACCGGTCATGCTCGCAGCCAGCGATTCCAGTCCGGGGTCCCGGCCACCCTCAATAGTGGCCTGAAATCCTCTATCGGCCATCAGCGATTGCAGACGCTCTGCGAGAAGGCCTTTGCCGCATTGGTGAAAGATTTCGGGTTTATCGCCGCCCTTTCGAGAAGTGATAAAGGTGACATTGCCAACCTGCATGTCTCGCTTGATCAGACGACGGAGCCGGGGTTGGCTTATCGGAGCTGAATATGCATCTCTGTCACAGGACAGGTAAAACACTGGCAATCTCGGCACGAAGCCTCCCATCAAGCGATTAACGGGCGAATCGATCGGCGAACCGGGGCGTCAACGCCCCAGTTTTTTAGCCGACTGGCCGCCAATTCCAAAATGCTGCTTGGGCATTTCGGTAATAATGATCCGGACACTTTCCACCGGCGCCCCCAACGACCGTGAAATCGCATCGGTCACCTCACGGATAAGCATTTCCTTTTGCTCATCCGACCGCCCTTCAAGAATATTGATTTGCGCGACAGGCATGTGATCTCCTTATTCGAAGCGGGCAGACACAGTACCCAACCCCTGGTAGCGAACCGTGATGTTGTCACCGGGCTCAACAGCAATCGCAGCCGTAATGCCTCCAGTCATAATGAACGTGCCGGCCGGAATGTGCTCTCCTCGCTCGGCAAGCAGGTTAGCCAGCATGGCAACACTGGAAGCTGGGTGGCCAAGCACCGCAGCACCCGCGCCCACATCAACAACCTCGCCATTCTTCTCAACCACAACACCCAACGTTTTCAGGTCAACATCGGCAACATCGGCCATTTGGCCACCGGTGATAAAACGGGTGGACGAGGCGTTGTCTGCTACAACGCTTACCAGGTCGAACTTGAAGTTCTCATAGCGGGAATCGATGACTTCGACAGCTGGTATGACAAAGTCGGTGGCTGCCAGAACCTGGCCGATATGGCAGCCCGGCCCTTTCAGGGGTGCCTTGGTAACAAAAGCTATCTCCGCTTCGATTTTCGGGTGGATGAGCTCTTTGGTGTTGACCACCCCTCCATCGGGCACGCTGAAGTAATCCGCCAGAAATCCGTAAATCGGAGTCTCGACGCCCATCTGGGCCATCTTGGCCCAGGAAGTCAGGCCCATTTTCATACCCACAATCTTGTTACCACGGGCTTCCTTGCGACGACGGATCTCCCACTGCACGTCATAGGCATCCTCGAAGGTCATATCCGGGAAGTCGTTGGTGACCTTGGTGATGTCGTGGGCCTGAAGTTCGGCGTTTTCCACATGCTCGGCCAGAGCCAGAACCTGCTCTTGGTTTAGTGTTTTGCTCATGCGTTTTGCTCCTTTTGGGCCGCCAGCAGATCCAGCGCCACGTCCACGATCATGTCTTCCTGGCCGCCAACCATGCGGCGCTTGCCCAACTCAACCAGGATATCCACGGCCTTCAGACCGTACTTCTGCGCCGCCACTTCGGAGTGGCGCAGGAAGCTGGAATAGACACCGGCATAGCCCAGGGCCAGGGTTTCGCGGTCCACCCGCACCGGGCGGTCCTGCAACGGGCGCACAATGTCATCGGCCGCGTCCATCAGGGCGTACACGTCCGTGCCATGCTCCCAGCCCATCTTGTCAAAGGCCGCAATGCACACTTCCAGCGGTGCGTTGCCGGCGCCAGCACCCATGCCGGCCAGGGAAGCATCGATCCGGTCACAACCTTCCTCAACGGCAACAATGGAATTGGCCACGCCCAGCGCGAGATTGTGATGAGCATGCATGCCCGTCTGGGTCTCCGGCTTGAGCACATCCTTGAGTGCCCGGAACCGGTCCCGGATGTCGTTCATGTTCATGGCGCCGCCGGAGTCGACGACGTACAGGCAGGTGGCGCCGTAGTCTTCCATCAGCTTGGCCTGCTCTGCCAACCCTTTTGGTGTCTGCATGTGGCTCATCATCAGAAAACCAACGGTGTCCATGCCCAGCTTGCGGGCGTGTTCAATGTGCTGTTTAGAGACATCCGCTTCGGTGCAGTGGGTTGCCACACGAACAATCCGGGCACCGGCGTTATAGGCGTTATCCAGGTCATGGACGGTACCGATGCCGGGCAACAGCAGAGTGGCGATTTTGGCGTGCTCGATCACTTCCGCCACCGCCTCGATCCACTCCAGATCAGTGTGGGCGCCGAAGCCGTAATTGAAGCTTGAGCCCTGAAGGCCATCACCGTGGGCTACCTCAATGGAGTCCACCTTGGCCTTGTCCAGTGCCCGTGCGATGTCCTGCACGTTCTTGATGGAGTACTGGTGGCGAATGGCGTGGCTGCCGTCGCGCAGGGTCACGTCGGAGATGTAGAGTTTTTTGCCGGGGTTGAATGTCATGGGAATATCCTCCTCAGTTGACCAGCGATTCGGCGATGCGCTCGGCGGTACCGAGAGCGGCGGAGGTCATGATGTCCAGATTGCCTGCATAGGCCGGCAGGTAGTGGGCCGCTCCCTCCACTTCCAGGAAGATGGAAGTCTTCAGGCCGCTGAAGCGACCCAGGCCTGGAACGTTCATGGGCTGGTCTTCGGGGATGTCATCAAACTGCACTTTCTGCTTCAGGCGGTAGCCTGGCACATAGCTGTTTACGGCCTGGACCATTTCTTCCACCGAGGCCTCCACTTCAGCCTTGTCTGCGGCGTCGGAGAGCACGTACACGGTATCGCGCATCAGGAGGGGCGGCTCGGCCGGGTTCAGGATGATGATGGCCTTGCCCTTCTGGGCACCGCCCACCACCTCAATGGCCCGGGACGTGGTTTCGGTAAACTCGTCGATATTGGCGCGGGTACCGGGGCCGGCGGACTTCGAGGAAATCGAGGCAACGATTTCGGCGTAGTGGGCCTTGGCCACTCGTGAAACCGCCGCAACCATGGGAATGGTGGCCTGGCCGCCGCAGGTAACCATGTTGACGTTGCCTTCCTGAAGCTGCTGCTCAAGGTTCACCACCGGCACGCAGTAGGGGCCGATCGCCGCAGGCGTCATATCAATAATCTTGATGCTCTCCTTGTGGCCGCGCAGAAAAACCTCGTTGTGCATGTGGGCCTTTGCAGAGGTTGCATCGAATACAATGTCGATGTCGGCGAATTCCGGCATCTTCACCAGTCCATCCACCCCTTCGTGGGTGGTGGCCACGCCCATCCGGGCAGCACGGGCCAGACCGTCCGATTCCGGATCGATCCCGACCATGGCGCCCATTTCAATGTTCTTGCCGTTGCGCAGAATCTTGATCATCAGGTCGGTGCCGATGTTGCCCGAGCCGATGATGGCTGCCTTTATTTTCTTGCTCATAGCCTAGTCCTCGTTGTTCTTTTCAATCAGGCAAAACGCACCGAGGCGCTACCGATGCCACCGATATCAACCCGCATATAGTCACCGGCCTTGACCGGCTCCAGTGGCACCAGAGAACCGGAAAGGATGACCTCCCCGGCCCTCAGGGAAATACCGAACTCGCCCAGGGTATTAGCCAGCCACGTAACGCAATTCACCGGAGAACCGAGTGCTGCCGCTCCGGCTCCGGCACTGAGAACACTGCCGTTCTTCTCCACCACCATGCCGCAAGTCACCAGATCCACCTTACGCGGAGACACCGCCTGATCCCCCAGAACAAACAAACCACAGGAGGCGTTGTCGGCAATGGTGTCCTGAATGGCGATCTTCCAGTCCTGGATGCGGGAATCGACGATTTCGAAACAGGGCATCACACACTCGGTTGCCGCCAGAACGTCTGCATTGGTGATCCCTGGTCCGGTCAGATCCTTTTTCAGGATGAAGGCAATTTCGCCCTCAGCCCGGGGGGCAATCAGCCGATCACTGATGGGCATCACCTCGCCACTGTTGAACACCATGTCGTCGGTGAGGTACCCGAAATCCGGCTGGTGTACGTTCAGCATGTTCTGCACCGCCTTGCTGGTTACACCGATCTTCTTGCCAATGATGGAGGCCCCATCGGCAAGACGACGCTCCAGCATGCGCAGGGAAATGTGGTAGGCATCGTCGATACTGATTTCTTGACCACGACTGGTCAGCGGCGCGACTGCCTCCCGGCTCAACATGGCCTGGTATAACTCGTCGCCAAGCGCCTGAATTTTTGACTGTTCCATTAATTACCTCCGGTGGCGGCCTGGTCGGCTTCGCTCAGGAAATCGTTGACCAGTCGTGCAAAACGGCTGGCATGTTCAATTTGTGTCCAGTGTCCGCAACGTCCAAAAACATGAAGCTGGGCCCGGTTGATCAGTTCGGCCAGCTTCAGTGACGCCTCCAGCGGGATCACTTCATCCTCGCGGCCATGGAGTATCAGGGTTTCGTGGGGTAGCGCCCGAATGTCCTCTTCCTTGCTCGCAAGGTTGTCGACCCAACGCTGGCGCGGCGCCGGGAACATGGCGGAAAACGACTCCTGGAAACCTGGACGAACACTGGCCTGGTAGCGCATCTGTGCCAGCTCTTCGGTCAGCAGACTCTTGTCGTAGGCGAACACATCCATCAGCCGGCGCATGGTGTCCAGCGAGGGCTCGTAACCCCAGACTTCATCCAGACCCTGGGTGATCGGAAAGCTCACACCCACCGACCCCATCAGCACCAGCCGACGCACCCTTTGCGGATGTTCAACGGCCAGGGCGAGGGCCAGTCCGCCGCCGAACGAGTTACCCACGAGATCAACCTGTTCCAGGCCCAACTCGTCCAGAACGCCAATTGCGTGCTTCACCCAGCGTTCCCGGTTGTAGGTTTGGTCCGCAGGCCGCTCGCTGTATCCAAAACCAAGCATGTCTGGCGCAATCACGCGCCGATTTCGAGCCAGCTCAGGCATCACCAGTCGCCAATTGGCCCAGGCTGTAACGCCTGGACCTGACCCGTGAATCATCATGACCGGAAATCCCTCTCCCAGGTCGTGCAGGTTGGTGCTGTAGCCAGCGGCGTTAATCTCTCGCCCGATTTCCGGACTCTCTACAGGAGCGTTCATGGCTGCCTCACAGTTTCACGCAGATGTTCTTCATCTCGGTGTAGAACTCCAGCGAATGAACGCCACCCTCGCGGCCAACACCCGATTGTTTGCTCCCGCCGAAGGGGGTCCGAAGGTCCCGCAGGAACCAGCTATTCACCCAGATAATGCCCGCCTCAATCTGGCCAGCAACGCGGTGCGCACGGGTGATGTTTTCGCTCCAGATCGCAGAGGCCAGCCCGTACGGCAGGCTGTTGGCCAGCTCAATGGCCTCCTCTTCGGTGTCGAAGGGGCGAATGTGGCAACAGGGGCCGAAGATTTCGTCCGTCACCACCGCCGAGTCGTCCGGGAGACCGGTCCAGATGGTCGGCTCAACCCAGGCGCCGCCCGCCAGCTCTGCAGGCATGTCCGGAACACCGCCGCCGGTGACCACGGTAGCGCCGTCATCAACCGCTTTCTGGTAGTAGGAGAGGACTTTCTCACGGTGCTTGAGACTCACCAGTGGCCCAAGGTTGGCGTCGGCATCATCGGGGGGACCGATCTTCAGGCCCTCCGCCGCTTCCTTCAGACGGCCGACGAACTCGTCGAAGATCGAACGCTCAACGTAGACCCGCTCGGTACCCAGGCAGACCTGACCACAGTTCGCGAAGGCGGAACGCATGGTGCCCTCAATCGCCTTTTCCATGTCACAGTCTGCGAATACCAGACCGGCATTCTTGCCTCCCAGCTCCAGGGAAATGTCGCGGATACCTTTAGCAGCGGCCTTCATAATGACCTCGCCAGTACCGGTCTCGCCGGTGAAGGTAAAGCCGTCTACCTGTGGATGCTCGGTCAGATACGCACCGGCAGAATCACCGCCGAAGCCATGCACCACGTTGTAGACACCGTCCGGAACGCCGGCCTCTTTCATCACCTCGCCCAAAAGGGCTGTGGTGGTCGGTGTCTCTTCCGACGGCTTGACCACCACTGTATTGCCGCAGGCCAGGGCCGGTCCGACCTTCCAGGTCATCAGCAGCAAAGGCAGGTTCCAGGGACTGATGACGCCAATGACGCCTTTCGGACGACGGACCGCATAGTTCAGGGCACCGGTACCATCCGGAGTCGGCATTTCAAAGGATTCGGTGGGCACGTTCTTGATCATGTCCGCGAACACTTTGAAGTTGGCGGCCCCCCGGGGGATGTCGATATGGCTGGCCAGAGATTTCGGCTTGCCGGTATCGAGACACTCTGCCTCCAGGAACTCATCAAAACGGGCGTTGATACCATCCGCCACTTTGTGAAGGATGGCGGTACGCTGTTCCAGGGTCATTTTGCCCCAGGGACCCCGCAGCGCGGCTCTTGCCGCCTTCACTGCTGCGTCCACCTCTTCCCGGCCGGCTTCGTGAACCTTGCTGATCACTTTGCCGTTCGCAGGATTAACGTTGTCGAACAGCCTGCCACTGGCCGAACCAACGTACTGCCCATTGATGTAGTGTTTGATGTCTTTCATTGCTGCTAAATCCTGTTGCGCCAGTGTCGGTTGTCAGGTCAGTACCGTCAGGAACCGTTCGTTCAATACCCGGTCGTGGTAGAAGATGGCTTTGCCCAGTTGCTCTGCCTGCCAGGTAACCGGCTTGTGATCGGGGTAGTTGTAATCTCCGCCACAGAACACTTCGTTGCGGTTGCCGGAAGGATCGAAGAAATAGATCGTCTTGCCATGGGTCAGGCCATGTCGGGTGGGACCGATATCAATGGAGGTGTCGGTCATAGAGATCAGATCGGCCGCCCTGAGCACGTCTTCCCAGGTTTCCAGGTAGAACGAAGCGTGGTGGAACTTGCCTTTCTCTTCATGATGAATAAAGGCAATGTCATGAGCCTTGGTGGACAGAGTGAGGAACTGCGCGATTCGGGTTCCGTCGCCGTCGAGCACCTGTTCGGCCAGATAGAATCCGAGCACGTTAACGAACAGGTCGTAGGTGGCAGCCAACTCTGGCCCATAAAGAAGACAGTGGTCGAAGCGGACCGCTTTCATGCCATCCAGGCCACGCGGCCAGGCTTCCGGGTTTACTTCGGTAATGCCCCATTTGCCGGTGTACTTCTTGTCAGCGTAAAGTTCGAACGTGTGACCCGAGGGGGCGTTGAACCGAACCCGCCGACCGCAATCTTTCAGTTCCCCTTCCGGAACCTGTTCAACCTCCACGCCATGATCTGCCAGATCTTTTTCGAGTTGCTGCAGGGAGGCTTCATCCACCACCTTGAAGGCCATAAAGTCCATGCCAGGCTCATCAGCAGGTCGGAGCACAACCGAGAACTTGTCCACCTCCGTCCAGGCTTTCAGATACACGCGACCGTGATCGTCCCGGTCGGTTTCAATCAGACCCAGAAGGTCTGTGTAGTGTTTGAGGGCCTCATCCATATCGAGTACGCGGATCTGGACGTGGCCGGGACGCATTACACCTTTTTTCATGACAGTTACCTCAACGCTCTTGTTGTTGTTTGCTCGCTCGTTTCGCCCGGCGCGGATGGCTCCAGGCACTCAATAGTCAGATCGGTGACCGGATAGATCCGGCAGGCCAGGACCTCCCCTTGCTCAATGGCTTCCGGCGGTGCGTGTGCGCGGCTCATCTTTCCGCACTCGTATTCACCCTCGACCACCCGGATCTTGCAGAAGCCGCAGCCACCGCCACGGCAGCCGACGGGCACGCACTTCACACCCCATTGCTCCATCGCTTTGAGAACGCTTTGCCCTTCACCGCAAGTAAAGCTGTCCCCGGTTGTCCGGTTGGTTACCTGGCATCCGATACCCATGGCGCACCTCCGGTTATATCTTCTTGAACAGGGCCGAACGCTGGGTGTCTTCCGCCCCGTCCGCCGCTGTCAGGAACTTCTCCATAAAGATGTCACGCTCGAACAGCCGCCCCTGCATCAGTGCCGTGATAGCCGCATCAATCATCGGAGGGGGGCCACACAGGTAGGCCTTGTTGCCAGCAAAACGGCCATCGAAATGGGCTTTGGCGGCGTCATGGACATAGCCACGGAAACCCTGCCATTCAGAATCTTCTTCCGCCTGACTGAGAGCCGGTACATAGGTGAAGTTGTCGTGATCGCGATCCAGAGCCTCGAATAACTCCCGGTTGTAGAGCTCGGCAAGGTTTCTGGCGCCCTGGAACAGGACAATCTTGCGTTCGTCGTTCTGTTCCAGAAGATCCAGGATCATCGATTGGGGGCTGGACAGCCCTGAACCGCCAGCGATGAAGATCAGGTCGCCAGGCTGGGAACTGCGCACGAAGAACTGGCCGTAGGGGCCTGAAAGATTCAGCGCATCACCGGTTTTCAGTTGTTCGTGGATGTAAGTAGTGGCAGCACCGCCCTCAACGAGACGAACATGCAGCTCCACTTCATCGGCTTTGCCGGGTGGATTAGCCAGAGAGAATGCCCGGGCGCCATCGACACCAGGCAACTCGATATTGATGTACTGGCCCGCCTGGAACGTCATGGGGCGGTCCAGCTTCAAATGCACACCTCTGATGGTTGGAGAAAGCTCCACGATGTCCGTCACAGTGGCGGTATAGTCCTCAACCGGGTAGCCCTCGAAATCCGGATCCACATCGATATCCGCTTCGATGGTGACATCGCTTTCAACAGTGGCGCAGCAGGCTAATACCTTGCCCTCGTCACGTTCGATATCCATCAGGGCGAAGGGCGAGGCGTCACCAATTTCGACATCACCTTCCAGTACCTGGACCTTGCAGGTGGCGCAGGTGCCATGCCCGCACGCAAATGGCAACCAGACACCCTGGCGCAGTGCGGCTTGAAGGATGGTCTGCCCATCCTCCACTTCAATCTGCTCGCCTATGGGCTCGATCGTTACGGTGTGACTCATGGCGCTTACCTCAGGATGCAGAGCCGGCAATGCCGTTCAGTTCTGGAGTGATCACAGTCAGCATGCTCTTGTGGTCAATGCCACTGCTCTTAAGGATGGCCGATGGGTCCGGCGTGAAAGGCTCGCCGTTGAGTTGCCACTGGGCGTCCAGGAATCTGGCTCTGGCCGAGTCCGGGTGAGCCTCGACCGCCGGCTTCAGCACCTCCTCGATGAAGGCTCCAAAGGTCATGTCTGGCTGCACCAGGAAGGCAAACGGTGAGCAGTACATCAGATGATGGGGCCAGTAGAGATACAGCAACTGCATGCCATGGAAGTTCTCTACCTTGTCCCGGGGTTCAAACTTGTAATCGTATAAAGCGTTCACACTCATGATGGTCACCTTGTTGTTTTTGTGGGTGAAACGCCCGGTGCCGATGACATCGGGCGAATCCCGGATCAGGCTGCGTCTTGCTTGGCGCTCTCGGTCTTCTCCTCGGATGACTTGCCCTTTATGGCGAGCCAGCGCTTCTGGTCCGGGGACCCCACATAGTCGAAATTGTCTTCGCCGATGTTGATGTGGTAGTACTTCGAAACCACCGTCTCGACGTCGCCGCCTTCACAGTTGCCCTGGTAGATCTGGTGCACCGGCAGCCATGCCTGGACGTATTTCTCGGGCTCGTTCTTGAAGATGTCGCAGCATCCGTCCGAGCAGAAGTGATAACGTTCGCCCTCATGCTCGATCTGGCGGTGGCTGAGCATGCTCGGATCGTCTTTCTCGGTGAAAATGGTCGGGATCTGGCACACCTGACACAGCTGGGGCAGCGTGTTGTTGTAGAAGCGACGGCCTTCGGCGTGCTCCTTCGCCCAATGCTCGAAGCGTGGACGGTAGTACTTGTCGAAGGTGTCCGGATACTTCTCGGACAGCCAGTCCAGCTCTTCCTTTTCAGGCATCCAGGTGTGGAAGTTGGTGGCATGGCCGTACTGGTAGAAGGTGGCCCACGCCTGATGGCTTACATGGTTCTTCGCGTCATTGGCGATGTCCTGGTACTTGGGCGGACGAATGCCATAACGCTCCAGGTCCTTGAACAGCGCGCCCCCGTTCTGCTCGTAGTACACCTCCCAGGCTTCCGCCCAGGACATGACCTTGTTCGGCAGCATGTAGTCCATCATCATCCCCACCAGGCTCAGCAGGCGGAAACCACGCCAGAACCACTTGTCGATCCACTGCTGGACGATGGGCACGTTGTCTTCGTGCTGCTCCAGAATGAACTTGATCACCTCAAGACCAAGCGTCATGTGCCGGGCTTCGTCTGACTGGGCGGAGAAACCGAAGGTAACGGTTGCCATATCGCCGTTGTAGGCAGCACCGGACATGAACGGCACGAACAAAAGGTTCGTCAGCACATACTCGAACGAGAATGAAATCGCCGTCAGGAACTCGAACGGGCCGGCAGAGCGAGCGTCGTCAAAGAACGACTTCGGCACCGAGAGGAACCACACCCGGTCGTGCATGTGCGCCGCATCATGCAACCCGTTGAAGTGTTTGTTGTAGTGGCTCATCGCGTGCTGCTGGGTCTGGGAATGACGCAGCTCGTCAATGGCCTGCATCTGACAGGCGACCCGCGCACCGGCACCGCTGAACTGGCGGCCAACCTTGGCATAACCCTGGTACGCCGCATGCTCCAGCGGCGACACACCACTGAGAAACAGCTTCAGCGCGTTGACGTAACGGGCATCTGAAATGTTCTGGTGACCATTGTTCTGGGCGAACGCATCAAAAATCGCGTACAGCTTCTTCTCTTTCTCGGCCTGGTACTTCCAGTAGGCATCCATGGTCAGCCGGAACGGATCCTCCCACTGGGACCAGTCGGTAATCTTGATGCCTTCGAACCGCTCGTCCGGGTAGATGTCTTCTTTCTTCTGGTAGGTCGGCTCCCAAGACATATCCCGGGTCAGGTACTGGTACTTGTCTTTCAGGTTCAATTTCTTGTTTTTAACAGCCATGATAGGTCTCCCGATTAGTTCCACTGAAGAATGAAGTGGTCATCGTCTTCATCGACATTGCCGCCGATACTGATTACATCGATGAGCATTTCCTGAACGTCCCAGTCCCGGCCCAGCTTTTCTTCCATTGTTTCCCGGTTGATGACCAGGCGCTTCTCGGCCTGGATCCGGATCATTGCTGGCTGGTGCTGGAGCTCCGCTTCCGGGTTGTCCTCCATAATGGCTTCCGCCAGATACCGGGCGTTGTCGTTGTCCTGAAAGGCAATGAATACGAGCTGGCTCATGCGGATACTCCCTGGCTCTGCAAGCCACATTTTTTGAGACGGGTGGCGAGTTCGGCGCGGGCTTCGTCTAGCGCGTCGATGCCAGCTGAGGCTTGCGCCAACGGTTTCAGGGCGTTGTAGGCCTGGGGCTCCCAGTGATCGATCCACTTCTGAAGCAGTTCACGGTTGTCGTCGCTTTCACCCGCAACAACTTTCAGCATGGCGTTGGTCCAGCGAAGCGACTCCTTGTACCAGTCGCGCATGAACTCGGTGAGCATGGAGACATCCTCCGCACCCTGGCTCTCGAACCAGGTGTCGATCTTGTCGTAGACCAGGGGGTACATCAGGCCGTCCATGAGGATGTTCTGAACCAGGGTCAGCTCGAACCAGTCATCAATCACCAGGGAGTCTTCGACCAGTTTGCGCATGGGCTGCCAGAGCTCGTCATCCATCCAGTAGCCCTTGGATTCATCGAGTCCGGCCCCGGTGCTGCCGTCAATCATCAGGGCAATCCGGGAGAGGTACTGGCCAATCCCCAGTCGATCCATCCCGGTGTAGATATGCATCTGGGAGACAGTTGTGGCGGTCGCATCACCGGCGATCTTGCTGTTATTCATGTTGGCACCAAGCTCAACATGACGCAGGGGCACCAGCAGGCGTAGTAGCTGTTTCTGGGTTTCCTGGGGAAGGCGGGTCAGCAGATTACGCTTCTCGCAGAAACCAAAGCTGGTCTCGGCCGCCTCCTGCATCTTGGCGCGATTGCCTACATAGGCGCCGTAATAGAACTGGCGCGGATCGGTAACCGCATACCAGTCTTCCATGCGGATCGCGGTGCGCGTCGGATCGTTCAGGGTATGCTCGGAATCCCATTGCGGCCGATAGTGGAAGTTGGTCTTGGCCTCAATGTCGTAACTGGCTTCCTGATAGCGGGTTGCCGGCTTGTCGCCAAAGCGACGGGCAATGTGGCCATAGGTGTGGCGGATGGGTTCCACCGAGTTGGTCTTGATTTCGATACTCATATCAACCTTACCGTCTTGTTGTTGTGAATATGGATGCTGATGCGCTTCGCTCAGTAACGCTGCCCACGCTCCCCGAAGCGCCACTTGACCATGTCTTCATCGATCTCGCGGATCATCTCGGAGTCCATGTGGACCACCTTGTTGTGCCTGCAGAAGATTTCGAAGGCCTCGCGGGGAAGAACGAGTTCAACGAACAGCTCCGGGTAACCAATGGCGAAGTCGAATTCCACGAACTTGTCGCCCGGCTCACTCCGCACCCGGATGTATCGCGTCAGCTCGTCGAAGGATTTGATGTCGTTCTGGGTCGTCATTGTTTGCCCCATTGTCTTTGTTGTTGGCTGGTGAGAGAGGAGCAACGGGTGTGCCAAACCCTGAGCGGGCGACAATCAAAGTTTTCAATCTACTGTTTTTATTAGCTTTATTTTGTTATTCGGAGTCGCAGGCAAGGATGTTTCAGGGAACACAACGAGGGTTGGAACGGGCGGATTTTCACTATTTGATCAACTCGGGAAAGCTATCTCAGCAAATGCTCAGATGCACAGAAAATCATCAGACCAATGGCCAGATTTTTATCATTTGATTGATTTTTGACTTTCATCAGGTGTTATATAGAGCAGCAATTTCGTGCCCGCACTCGGACTCTCAACCAGGGCACAACCCCAACCCCACACAACAACAAACGGGGCTCCTGACATGGCAATCAGCTACAAGCCACAGCTGCAATACGTGGACTTTCAGGATCTTACGGAACAGATCCGGTTTCAAAGCACGGAAGGCAAAATCTGGTTTGGCGAACAGCGGATGCTCCTCATGCAGGTCTCCGCCATGGCTGCATTCCGCCGTGAGATGGTCAATACCATCGGCATTGAACGGGCAAAAGGGTTTTTCCTGCGCCTTGGCTATCAGTCCGGACTTCGGGATGCAGAACTTGCCCGCAAGCTTCGCCCGCACTGCAGCGAACTGGACATATTCCTGGCCGGGCCCCAGCTCCATTCTCTGAAGGGCATGGTGAAAGTCATCCCGATTGAGATTGATATCGATCAGGACACTGGGGGCTTTTACGGGGAACTTGACTGGTTTGACTCTTTCGAGGTGGAGATCTGTCAGACCGAACTCGGCCAGATGGACGAGCCTGCCTGCTGGTCGCTGCTCGGCTATGCCTGCGCATATACCTCCTCGTTTATGGGACGCCAGATCATTTTCAAGGAGGTCACCTGCCGGGGCTGCGGCGACGAGAAATGCCACATTGTCGGGAAACCGGCCGAAGAGTGGGAAGACTCAGAGGAGTTCATCAAATACTTCAAAGCAGACCCCATGATCGAAGAGCTCTACGACTTGCAGTCTCAGGTGAGCTCACTTCGCAGCAGCCTTGAGAATCAACAGGGGCAGTATTACGGCATTGGCCAGTCCGCGTCTTATAACAAGGTCTGCAAGATGATCGACAAGGCCGCCATGGGCAAGGTCTCGGTCCTCCTTCTGGGTGAAACCGGCGTCGGCAAAGAGGTCATCGCCAGAAGCGTCCACCTCCGCAGCGAGCGGGCGGAGCAGCCGTTTGTCGCCGTGAACTGCGCAGCCATACCTCCCGACCTGATTGAAGCCGAACTCTTTGGTGTCGAAAAGGGGGCCTACACCGGCGCGAATCAGTCACGTCCGGGCCGCTTTGAGCGGGCTAACGGTGGCACCATTTTTCTGGATGAAGTGGTCGAACTTACGGCTCGAGCGCAGGCCACGCTGTTAAGGGTACTGCAGGAAGGTGAACTCGAACGCGTGGGTGACAATCGCACCCGCTCGGTCAATGTTCGAGTGATTGCTGCCACGAACGAAAGCCTCGCCGAAGCCGTTGAATCCGGTAAGTTCCGCGCGGATCTGTACTACCGACTGAATGTGTTCCCGGTAAAAATCCCACCCCTTCGGGACCGGCTGGAAGATCTGCCTCTACTGGTGGAGCATTTTCTAAAGAAGTTCCATTCGGAATACAACAAAAGAACCCTGGGTCTTTCGGACAAGGCACTGGCTCTGTGTATGAATTATCGTTGGCCCGGAAATATTCGAGAGCTTGAAAATGTGATCGAGCGGGGCGTGATTCTTACTGATAACAACGAATCTATCAGTCAGGAATCCTTGTTCGCCGTCTTCCCGGACAATCATTCGGAAAAACCCCATGAAGTCGTGGATGGCGAGGGTCATGTGGTACACGAAGGTTCGCCAGGAAATTCCGGGGGCTGGGCGGATCAGATTCTGGGCGACTCCATCAGTCTGGATGAAGTTGAAGAGACACTCATGCGCCGCGCCATGGAGCAGGCCAACCAAAATGTCTCTGGTGCTGCACGCATACTCGGGCTTACCCGCCCGGCCCTGGCCTACCGGCTTAAAAAATCCGGCATCCTCGCCGAAAACTGAAAGCAAACCCCATCGGGCAACAGGGATGTTGCGACGACCGAATCCCACCTTATGAAATAAGCAATCCGCCTCTTGGTTTGATCATTTGATTAAAATCAAACTTTTCTATCGGCCTGATAGCGAGTCCAAACGACCAGTTAAATTCTGAATTAATTATTTATTTTCAGCTAGTTAAAAAAGCCTTAAAGGACATGGCATACCGGTTGCTCTCTCACCGTCAGTCGCTTTTTCACAAAAACAAAGACGGTGACAGAAAATGCAAAATACCCCTCTGCGCTCATGGCGCACTGTCGGTACAGCGATCGCAATAGCCAGTAGTTCATCGCTGCTGCTGACGGGTTGCGAAGCGCCCCTCAATCTCGAGGCGGTACGCCAGGTTTCCGAACAATCCTCCAAGCGCACAGACTTCTACCAGTCCATGGTCCGGAACGATCAGGTCATTGTCGTTACTGGCAACGACGGTGTACTGCTTACCAGCCGGGATAACGGCGAAACCTGGAAGAGACAGGCACTGAATTCCACAGCAAGCTTTTTGGCTCTGGATGTCTGCCCGGACAACTCATTTATCGGACTGACCTTCGACAACCAGGTATGGCAAGGCAATGTCCAGGGAAGCCTCTGGACCCCGCACCCGTTGCCAAGCCAGGAACAAATGTTGACCGTGGCTTGTGCCCCTGACGGAAGTTGGTGGGCAGCAGGCAGCTTTACCACCATCCAGTACAGCTCTGATCTGGGCCAGAACTGGGATGAAACCTCTCTTTACGAAGACGCCATCATCAACAACCTGCAGTTCATTAACGAGGATCAGGCCATCGCCACCGGCGAGTACGGCATGGTGCTTCGCAGCGATGATGGTGGCTTTAACTGGGATTACGCCGGTTATCTGCCGGATGAGTTCTACGCCCATACCAGCTACTTCCGCTCCATGGAGGAGGGCTGGGTTGGCGGCCTGAACGGGTTCATCTACCACACCACAGACGGTGGTGAGAGCTGGGAGCAGATGCCTACTGAGACCAATGCTCCGGTATTCGGTTTCATCCCCGGCAGCTCCGAACTCTATGCGGTTGCCGACAATGCCACCGTTCTTCAGTTGCAGGGGCCCGCCTGGAAAAAAATCTCGGAATCTGACCAGCCGCTGTATCTGCGAACCGGCCTGCTCATGCCCGAGCAAAGACTGCTTGTTGCCGGAGGTCGTGGCCTGCTTTTCGACCTTGAACTTCCTGCGGCGAACGCCGCCAGCAAAGACTGAGGATATCAACCATGCCCGGATTGCATCGTTTCACACATCTGCTGCATCTGCTGGAAGTGTGGATATTCAACAACCCTCGCAAGGTGCTTTCAGTGATCGCGATACTGACGCTGATCTTCGCCCTGCGTATCCCAGGTCTGAAAATCTACACGGATTTCGCGGATCTTTTGCCTCAGCAACACCCTTACATCCAGCTGCATAACAGCATCAAGGACAGTTTCGGTGGTGCCAATGTTCTTGTGGTCGGGATCGAGTTTTCCGACGGTGATATCTTCACTAACGACAACCTGGCCAGAATCGATCGAATCACCCAGGCGGTCGACAGCCTGCCGGGCGTCAACCACAACCTGGTTTCCAGCGTCACCCACCGCAATTCCCGGAAAATCTGGCTGACGGAAGTCGGCAGCATCAACTCCGAGCCCTATTACGACTCTACCAGCGGCGAATATTCCCAGCAGGCACTGGATGCCATGCGCGCCGATGTAGCCGCCAATCCGCGGGTTTACGGGCCGCTGGTTTCCCCCGATCTGAAGATGGCGCTGGTCAAGGCGCAGCTCATTGAAGGCAAACTGGATTACGAAGCAACCTTTGCCCAACTTCAGGAACTGCGCGCCAATGAGGCTGGCGAGGGTGTCACCATCTACGCCACCGGTCAGCCGGTGCTGGTGGGCTGGGCCTACACCTACATGGACCAGATCCTTCAGATCTTCATTTTCACAGTGCTGACCATGCTGGCACTGCTCATCTTCCACTTCCGTAAAGCGTACGGTGTGCTAATCCCCCTTGGAGGCGTTCTAATCTCCACCGTGTGGGGACTTGGGATTATCAGTGTACTCGGCTACAACCTGGACCCCTTAGGTCTGGTAATCCCCTTTTTGATTGCAGCGCGAGCCATGAGCCACGGTGTGCAACTGGTCGAGCGCTACTATGCAGAGACCCTGGTACTGGGTAGCGGCCCAAAGGCGGCGAAAGCAACCTTCGACAGCCTTTTCCGGCCAGGCTCTCTGGGGGTGGTCTCCGACGCCATTGGTCTTTCGTTGATCGCCATTGGCTCGATCCCCCTGAACACCCATCTTGGCATCTACGCGTCACTCTGGGCGATCACCGTTGTTTTTACCGTCCTGATCGGTGTTCCGCTACTGCTCTCCATTCTGCCTACGCCCAAGAATCCGGAAATTCGCGAAACTGCCTTGCGCCACATTGGCGCCAGCTGCTCACGAACGGTTACTCGGCCCGGAGCGGCCCGAGTCATTCTCGCCGTGGCAGCTATATCCATGCTGGGTGGTTTGCTGGCCGCATCCAATGTACAGATTGGTGATTCCGAGCCCGGCTCGCCGATCCTTTACCCCGACCACGATTACAACATCTCTTCCCGCGTGGTTAATGACCGTTTCCCGGGTTCCGAGGAGCTCTACATTGTTGCCGAAACCAGTGAAAAAGGCGGACTGAAGCGTCCCGAGGTGCTTGAGGCCCTGTCTGATCTTCAGGCTCATATGCTGCTGGATCCGGAAGTGGGCGGCAGCAAGGGATTACCCGACCTGGTCAAGCAGGTGAATCGTTTGATGCACAACGATGACCCGCGCTGGTACCAGATTCCCCACGATGCCGGCTACGTGGGTGGGTTGATGTTCACGTACATGGCATCGAGCCCGGTGCCTGGCGCTCTGGATGAGTTCAACGACACCGACGATCGTGTCGCCAACCTGGTGTTCTATTACAAGGACCGTCAGGGCGAAACCATCCGCCGGGCGATTCATATGGCCAAGGAATGGATCGCTGAAAACGGAGACAGCGTTCAAGGCCTGACCATTCGACTGGCGGGCGGCACGCTTGGTGTGGCAGCTGCCATGAACGAATCAGCCTTTGAAACCAATGTAATCGTTCTGCCTCTGGTCTTTCTGCTCATCTTTGCCTTCGTGATGCTGTTCTACACCTCCTGGCACGCCGGTCTGATGATGCTCCTGGCAATGCTGTTCGCCACCACCCTGACCTACGCCTACATGGGCCTGAATGGCCTGAGCATCGACATCAATACCGTTCCGGTCATCGCTGTGGGAATCGGCGTAGGCATCGATTATTCAATCTACATGATGGACCGCATTCGCGAGGAAATGGCCAAGTGCGGGGACCTGCGCGAATCCGTAAGACGTGCCATTTCAACCACAGGTATGGCCATCAGTTTTACCGCACTGACCCTGATGGCCGGGATCATCATGTGGGTCATCTTCTCCAATCTTCGATTCCAGTCCGACGCTGCGCTGCTGCTGTGCGTGATGATCGTCATCAACGGCATGGCCGCCATGCTGCTGGTGCCTTCCTGGGTACTGGCCTTCAAACCGCGATTCATCACCGACGTCTATGCCGATGAAGACGGAATCCTGCATTCGGACCACAAGGAAACGAAATCAGCTCCATCCCCTGTGTTGGATTCAAGACAGGACGATGGGTTTGTGACGGGAGCGCCGTACCGGGCCTGAACCCGGTACCAAGCCCCACTAAAACCTGTAACGAGGACATGCCATGCAAACAACAATAAAAGGCCTGAGGTTCTGGTGCTGCACCCTTGCGGGTAGTGCCACCCTGGCGCTGGTTCCAATGACTACAGCCGTTGCTGCGGAAGATGCCCGCGTCAACGGTTTCTACGAAAACGCAACCTACGGGCGAGAGGGCGTCGGTCTATCCAAGTTCCGGAATACGCTGCAACTGGAAGGCGAGAAACGAATTGGCGACGTGGGCATTTTCAGCAACGTTTCCATCAACGGCACATTGCGCGGCACCTATGACGGGGTGTACGACCTGAACAAGGATGAATATGGACGTACCGCTGGTGGTGCCATTCTTCTCGAAGACACCGCACTGGCGCCCAATCCTGACCCATTCGTACCCCATGGTGGCGGTATCGCTCCGACACCCAACTTCGGTTTCGACATCAACCAGAACCCCAACGACGGCATGATCGTCCTTGGTGAAAACCTGCACCCTCAGGATGGTGGTGTCGGATTTGGTGTTCCGGTGCGCCCCTGCGATGTCGACAGCCGGGGCTGTATTGATGACTACCTGGACAAGGATCTGAACGAGCTTCGTTTCCAGGAGTTCAACGACCGGGCGGATTTCATCCGTGAACTTTATGTCGATTTTGACCTGAACTTCGACAGCGGCAACGTGCTTAGCACCCGCCTGGGTAAACAGCAGGTCATCTGGGGCCGCACGGACCTGTTCCGGGTGCTGGATGTTATCAACCCGGTGGATTTCTCCCGCAACAACATCTACGACGAGCTGGAAGACATCCGAATCCCCATGTGGATACTGAAGTCAGACTATCGCATGGGCCCCACCGAGGTATTCGATGGCCTGGCCTTCGACGACCTGAACTTCCAGGTGGTCTGGAACTTCGATCAGTTCCGTCCCCACGATATCGGCCAGTGTGGGCAGCCGAACGTCATCCTGGATGCAGGCTGCTTCTTCCGTGGTATGAATAATCTATGGGAAAACGGCGGCACCGTTGCCAACTTTGCCAACGGCAGCATCGCAACAGACTTTGGCCCCGGGCAGATCGGTATCCGTGAGGCGCATCTGCCGAGCTGGAGCCTTTCCAACACCCAGCTGGGTTTGAAACTGGAAGGTGTATACGGCGATCTCGGCTTCTCTCTGAACGCTCTGACCTACCGTTCCCAGCTCCCTTCCCTCCGCGGTGGCATTCCGGCTGAGAACGCATTCACCGGCGATACCGCCGTTTGGCCAAGCCTGATCGCGTTCGATATCCACTTCCCGAGAGTAAACCTGGTCGGCGGCTCACTGGACTACTACTCCCAGGGCATCGACACCGTGTTCCGGGTTGAGACTGCCTACACCTCTGGTGAAGAGTTTGCCAACACCCTGCGCGAGAAGCTGTATTCCGAGTCTGATGTCGTTCGCTACGTCGTGGGGGCCGACAAGAACATCTTCATCCCTGCCCTGAACGAGTCCCAGGCGTTCCTGTTTTCCGGTCAGATCTTTGGCCAGCACATTCTTGACCACGAACGCGAGCAGCGTCTGCTGGGCGAAGCCGGCATTCCAGACTGGGAACAGAACTGGATTGCGACCCTGTTGATCAAGGGTTTCTACATGAATGGCCGTCTTAGCCCACAAATCATTACCGCCCACGACGTCCGTGCCCAGGCAACTGCAGTTGCACCGTCAGTGGAGTGGCTGGTTAACGACAACTTCAGGCTCACAGCCGGCGCCAACTTCAAGGTCGGCGATGGTGCCCGCAAGTTCGATGACTGCCGCACCTGTAACCCCTGGGATCCGTTCACCGCCGCCTATCCTGGCCAGCCTGCGGGTGAATCTGCCGGTCTTTCCGGATACGAACCCCTTGGCCGCTTCCAGTCAGGACCGATCGGCATGGCCCAGAAAGAAGACGAAATCCAGCTGACCGCACGTTACAGCTTCTGATAACGAGGAACCAAAATGACTACGACAAAGAACAAATCCGTTTTTAGATGGCTGATGGCTGGCTGCACGGCAGGCCTGATGTCGACAGCGCTAATGGCCGATGAAGCAGTTATTACCAACTCCTTCTATCCCTACAACACAGAGACACCGAGCTTTGATGGACTAAAAGCCGGAATGGTCATTGACCAGAGCAACGTTGCCCAGTTCAAGGACGCCATCGATCCCGCATTCTACGGTTTTATCGAGCAGGGCATGACCACCATCACCGTAGGCGAGACCACCTCCTTTGATCTGCACCCGAACTATGTCGAAGCTACACGGGTTTCGCTGGGACAGGTGTCTCTTGGAAACGAGGTGGGCGAGATCAGTGGCTGGAGTGCGGGCCGCCCCTTCCCCGAAGAACCTGACGCCAACGATCCACGAGCCGGCGAGAAGCTGGCCTGGAACTACAAGTATGGCTACAACTGGGGCGACAGCGCGGCTATCTACCCGTTCTACTGGAAATACCGGGACATGGACTCTGGCAAGGTGGAACGCACTATCAAGTTCAACTTCCACTTCCTGAACTATAAAGGCCGGGTCATCCAGGAACCGACGCCGGAAATCACGCCGAACCCGTCTGACCTGTTCCGGGCGATTTATGTGCAGGTACTGGACCCGGCTGATGTCCGCAACACCCAGCTCCTGATCCATCGTGCAGCGGACGATCTGAAGCGGGACAACTCCTGGTTGTACCTGGGCTTCCAGCGTCGGGTCCGTCGTCTGGCAACTGGCCAGGTCACCGACGCGTTCCTCGGCTCTGATCTGATGATCGAGGACTTTGAGGGCTATAACGGCCGGATTTCAGACATGAACTGGACCTACAAAGGCACTCGCTACATGCTGATGCCCTTCTACAACCACAATGATCTGACGCTGGATGCCGAAACCCACAGCGACAGTGATGGTTATCAGGTTGTGTCCTTCAGTGGCCAGGGTGGCTGTTTCCCGGATATCACCTGGCAGCTGCGCAAGGTCTACGAAGTTGAATCCGTTCCTGTGGACGAGAGCCACCCGCTCTCAAAGCGTGTTCATTTCATGGACGCACAAACCTTCACCATTCCCCGAACCGTTTCCTACGACCGCAAGGGTAGCCTCTGGAAGACCTTTACCATTGGCCAGGCACACCCCGATCACCACCTGCCGAAAAACAAGGGCAGCGGTGTGTCCATTGACGACAGCTTCAGCATGATTGATGTCCAGGCCAGCCACTGCACCACCGGCCAGTTCAAGGGACAGGTTGATCCGGAACTGTCGCCGCCCCAGATGTTCAACGTTCAACACCTCCGGGCAACCGGAAGCTGATCCACGGATCTTTGTTGCTTCTCCATTGGGCCCGCTTCTGCGGGCCCCTTTTTTGGATCATTGAGGATATTGAACATGATGGATAGCCAATCAACTGCCAGCGAACAAGGTTCAACAGATCCCCTGACAGTTGTCGTCTCTCGGCGGGTCAAAAAAGGCAATCAGGAAGAGTTCGAGGCTCTGAGCAGCAAAATGACCGAACGAGCATCCCGTTTTCCGGGATATCTCGGTACTGCCATGTTCCGGCCGGCGTCACCCGACGATCCCGAATACCGCATCGTGTTCAAGTTCCGAGACCGGGAATCCCTTGCTGCATGGGAAGCTTCCAATGAGAGAGCGGAGCTGCTGGAGCAGATAGAAAGTTTGCTGGTTCAACCCAGTGAACGGGAAGTGACTTCGGGAATCGTTACCTGGTTCACTTTGCCGGGTCAAAATCCGGTGACGCCACCACCCAAATGGAAGATGACCCTTGTCAGTTGGCTGGCACTCTATCCGGCTGTCACGCTCGTCTTCGTAATGTTCGGAGACTGGTTGGCACAGATACCGCTTTTTGTACGAACACTGCTGGTCACCGCGGTGGTGATGCTGATGATGAGTTATGTGCTCATGCCGAGGATGACTCGCTGGTTCGCATTCTGGTTGTTTCCCAAGAAAGGCGACTCATCCCGATGAGCAAACGACCTCTTGAACCACATCGGCCAGCAATGGGCATGGAGCAGGCCAAACAGGCCTGGCCTGCTCACGACTGCATCAGGTTAGAAATGAATAACCGTCCGGATACTCTTACCCTCATGCATCAGGTCAAACGCCTTGTTGATGTCTTCCAACGGCATTTCATGGGTAATGAACACATCCAGCGGGATCTCACCCTTTTCGGCTTTTTCCACATAGCCCGGCAGCTCGGTACGACCTTTCACACCGCCAAAGGCTGAACCACGCCAGACCCGACCGGTCACCAGCTGGAACGGACGGGTGCTGATTTCCTCGCCGGCACCGGCAACACCGATGATAGTGGATTCACCCCAGCCTTTGTGGCAGGCCTCAAGCGCTGCGCGCATCAGTTTCACGTTGCCTACGCATTCGAAGGTGTAGTCGGCGCCGCCGTCGGTCATGTCGACAATCACTTCCTGAATCGGCTTGTCGTAGTCGTTGGGATTAACCACATCGGTGGCACCCAGCTGTTTGGCGATGTCGAATTTGCCCGGATTGATGTCGACGCCGATAATCCGGCCCGCCTTGGCCATCTTGGCTCCGATGATCGCCGCCAGGCCGATGCCACCCAGACCGAAGATGGCCACGGTAGCGCCTTCCTCAACCTTGGCAGTGTTCAGTACCGCGCCGATGCCAGTGGTGACGCCGCAGCCAAGCAGGCACACCTTGTCCAGGGGCGCTTCCTTGGGAATCTTGGCCAGGGAGATTTCCGGCAGTACCGTGTATTCGGAAAACGTGGAGCAGCCCATGTAATGATAGAGTGGCTGACCGTTATAGGAGAAACGGGAGGTACCGTCGGGCATCACGCCCTTGCCCTGGGTCGCACGCACGGCACCACACAGATTGGTCTTGCCAGAGGTGCAGAACTTGCACTCGCCGCATTCGGCCGTGTAAAGCGGAATCACGTGGTCACCCACTTCCAGGTTTTTGACGCCGGGTCCGACCGCCTCGACAATACCGCCACCTTCGTGGCCCAGAATGGTCGGGAACAGGCCTTCAGGGTCAGCACCAGACAGGGTGTAGGCGTCGGTATGACAAACACCGGTGGCAACGATGCGCACCAGAACCTCGCCCTCCTGGGGCGGCGCCACATCGACTTCGACAATTTCTAGCGGCTTGTTGGCCTCAAAAGCCACCGCTGCACGGGATTTAATCACTGTCGGACTCCTGTTGAATTCGGATCTGTGTTTTGGATTTCACGCCACGATGTGCCGGCTGTTCGTTCATTCTAGACGAAGTGCGCAACCAGATGGGCGGCGAAATCTTTTTCGGAACTGGCTCGTATCTTCTCACAGCTGACAGATACCGAGAGAGGAGCTCTTACGTTGCGCACGCTTTACTGGTTTACGCGGGATCTTCGCCTGCACGACAACGCTTCGTTGCTGGCGGCCTCGAAGTCCGACATGCTGCTCTGCCTCTATGTGGTCGATCCGCGCTGGTTTGCGCCCGGTCCCCTGCAGAGCAAGGCCATGGGGGATCATCGGTGGCGCTTTCTTTGGCAGAGCCTGATGGCGTTGGAACGCAGCCTTCGACCACTGGGCCAGCGGCTCCACATCGCCTTTGGTGAGCCGGAAACGGTCATTCCGCAACTTGCGCACGCCCACAGCATTGAACGGGTTGTCCGCTCCCGGCTTCCGGGCACCCAGGAGGCCGGTCAGTGGCAAGCCATCAAGGACAGGCTGCCCAAGGCAGTATTCCAGCAATTCGAGACTCTGAGCCTGTTCACCGAGGGTTCCCTGCCGATGGCGCTCGGGGAGTTGCCGGATACCTTCTCCCAGTTCCGCAAGCAAGTTGAGAAAACCGGAGATCGCTGTTCAGAGCGCTTGCGAATCCGCACCCTGACGGCCCTGCCGCCACCGCCGGGATTCCCGGAGGACAATCGCGGCGACTGCCCGCCGATACCGGAACCGGTGCATCCGTTACAGTTTATGGGCGGTGAAGCCGCCGGCCTGACGCGGCTGCAGGAATTCCTCTATGGCAACCACAGCATTGACCGCTACAAGGAAACCCGGAACGCCCTGGACACCTGGGATGCCTCCTCCAAGTTCTCACCCTGGCTGGCCAACGGCTGTCTCTCGGTCCAGGAAGTAGCAGAAACCATCACCGAATACGAAGCCAGCGAGACTAAAAACGAATCCACCTACTGGCTCTGGTTCGAGCTCCTCTGGCGCGAATACTTCTACTGGTACGCCCTGAAACATGGCGCCAACCTGTTCCGCCGGGACGGCGTCCAGCGCAAACGCCGGCATGGCACCTTCTACGGCCATCGTTTCAAGGCCTGGTGCCAGGGCAACACCGAATATCCGATCGTGAACGCCGCCATGAACCAGCTGCGGGAAACCGGTTACATGAGCAACCGGGCCAGACAACTGGTCGCCAGTTGCTTCATCAACGAACTCGGGTTGGACTGGCGCTACGGAGCGGCATGGTTTGAGGAGCAGTTGATCGACTATGATGTAGGGAGCAACTACGGCAACTGGCAGTACCTGGCTGGCGTAGGGGCGGACCCGAGAGGCCTGCGGCAGTTCAACCTCGAAAAACAGACGCAGCAGTACGATCCCACCGGCACCTTTATTGACCGCTGGGGCGGGCATGCGGATCAGCCCGTAGGCTTACACACAGTGGATGCGGCAGACTGGCCCCTGTAGTAAAAGGCGAATCGCCATGGCGGAAATAACGGACAACAGCAACTCGGATGTAGCACGGGAGACACTGGCCCGCATCATCGAAACCAGCTCACCGGCAACCCTGCTGAGTTGCGGCAGCCTCGCAACCGAAATGTCGCGGATGTGGCAGAAGCACCAGGATGGTGTCGATGTTCGAACTCTCGACACCATCGACCCCAACGCCAGGCTGCACATCGACCGGGTTGCCGATCTGGCGCTGATAACCGGCACCCTGGAACACCTGCCTCATGATGAAGGCGCCTTGCTGCTAGGCCAGCTAAGAAACTATGGCACCCATCAGATCGCGGTGCTGGTTGGCGAAGCGCCAGGCTGGGCCTTTACGGATTTCATCGGCCTTGGCTTCCGTCGCCATGCCGAACTGGAAAATGATAACGGCGCACTCACGCTGTACACCTACAATCTGGATACTTACAACCACAAACGGGCCTGGAACAATCCAGAGAACTGGGCCAATCCGGAAATGTGGGGCAAGGCATGGTGGTAAAAAGCACTGAAGTGAACAGTCCGTCTTCTCAGAAACTGAAGCCCAGTACGATCAGGATCGGTACCCGTTACCGGGCCAATCGCCTGAAAGGCCCCTACGACGCCATCGTAATTGGCTCCGGCATCGGCGGCCTGACCACCGCAGCCTGCCTGGCCAAGGCGGGCAAGAAAGTCCTCGTGCTTGAGCAGCATTACACGGCCGGCGGCTACACCCACAGTTACGCTCGCAACGGCTACGAATGGGACGTAGGCGTCCATTACATCGGCGACATGGGCTCTCCCCACACCCTGGGCCGCAGGCTGTTCGATTACATAACCGACGGCAAGCTGGAATGGGCCCCCATGGACGAGAACTACGACCGCTTCTTCCTGGGCGAAAAGGTCGTGAATCTGCGCGCCGGCAAGGAAGGGCTGCGTCTCTCCCTGCTCGATGCCTTTCCCGATGAACAAGAAGCCATCGACCAGTATGTAAAGCTGCTTGGCAAGGTGGCAGACGGCATGCAGTGGTACACACTCTCCAAGCTCGCCCCCGGCATATTGAGCCCGGTTATCAACAAAGGGCTGGATGTTGCCCTGCCTGACTGTTTCAACAAGACCACCTGGGAAGTGCTGAGCGAGCTCACCGACAATCACGAACTGATAGGCGCTATCACCGGCCAATGGGGCGACTGCGGCGTCACGCCGATGCAATCCAGCTTTATGGTCCATGCGCTGATTGCCAAACATTACCTCTACGGTGGCTTTTACCCCGTCGGCGGCGCGTCGGAAATTGCCAAAACCATTATCCCTGTTATCCAGCAGCCCGGCGGTGAAGTCTTTACCTACGCCGACGTCACCGACATCCTGGTGGAGAAAGGCAGGGCAACCGGCGTTCGGATGGCCGATGGCGAGGAAATCCGGGCACCGCTGGTCATCAGCAACGCCGGAGTTATCAACACTTTCGAAAAACTGCTGCCCGCGGAGTCCGCGGAGAAGATCGGCTACAAAAGCAAACGCCAGCACATCATTCCCTCCATGCCCCACATCGGCCTCTACATTGGCCTGAAGGGCACACCGGAGGCACTGGGCCTGCCGCGGACCAATTTCTGGATCTATCCCAGCGCGGACCACGATGGCAACGTGCAACAGTTTCTGGATGACCCGGACAACACCGAGTTCCCGGTGGTCTACATCTCCTTTCCGGCAGCCAAGGATCCGGATTACCAGAACCGCTGGCCAGGCACCTCCACCATCGAGATCGTCGCCCCGACGACCTGGGAGATGTTCGAGCCCTGGCAGGACACCATCTGGGGCAAGCGGGGCGAAGACTATGAGGCCCTGAAGCAGAAAATCACCGACCAGTTGCTGGAAGTGATGTACGAGAAACTGCCCCAGCTGCGCGGAAAAGTGGATTACGTGGAAACCTCAACGCCGCTTTCCACCGCCTGGTTCTGCCGTTACGGCCGGGGCGAGCTCTACGGCCTTGACCACAACCCCGAGCGCTTCGAACAGGAGTGGCTGAAACCCAAGACCGACATCCCCGGGCTCTACCTTACCGGCCAGGATATCCTCACCTGCGGTGTCGTGGGCGCAATGATCGGTGGACTGGTCAGCACCCTGGCCATTCAGGGCTGGCGCGGGGCCGGTCTGGCGAAGCGAATTTTCGTGGGGTAACAGGGGTTGCCCAGACCGATTTGCGCCGATTGCGGCATGCATCCGAATATCTGTGTTTGCGAAGCGTGTGCCCCCGTGCGAAACCGCACGGGGGTGACGATACTGCAGCACCCGACCGAGGTCGGCCATGCCAAGGGTACCGTTCGTATCCTCACCCGGTGCCTCGCAAATCTCAGGCTCTTCACAGGCGAAATGCCGGGCGATTTCCATCAGGCCGGGTTTGATTCCGTCGCCGGCAGTCATCACCCGGCCCTGCTGTTTCCGGGGCCCGGCAGTGAGGCGCTCGAAACCTCAGACGTACGCCAGTTCGATCACTGGATCATTGTCGACGGCACCTGGCGCAAGGCCGCCAAAATCCTTCACCAGAACCCGGAACTCTCTGCATTGCCGCGTTTCCATTTCGCCAGTCCGCCGGCCTCCGCCTACGCCATCCGAAAGGCGCCCGGAGAACACCGCCTGGCTACGGCAGAGGCCGTTGCCTATCTGCTCAATGTGCTTGAGCCAGAGCTGGATACCCGGCCAATCGCCCACGCCATGCGCACACTGGTCGACAAACAGCTGGCCCAGATCCCGGCCCGGCTGCACAGGCACTACCAATAGACCAGGCGGGTGAGACGACTGGCCAGCTCAAACGTACTCTGGGAACACGTAAGTCAAACAGAGAAACCCCATGTCAGAGCAGTTTGAACCGGCGGAGCTCTCCCGCATCATCGAGATGGCGTGGGAGGACCGCACACCCTTCGAGGCCATCGAAGCCCTCTATGGCCTTCGCGAAAAAGATGTTATTCGCCTGATGCGTCGTGAGCTCAAGCCCAGTAGCTTCCGGCTATGGCGCAAGCGGGTAACCGGGCGCAACACCAAACATCGCCAGCTACGACCTGAGGGTGTAGACCGCGGCTATTGTCCGACCCAGTACAAGCACCGATAAACGCCTTGTCATTGGCATTGACGGCGAAGCTGCGCGATCATGAGCACTCAGGCATCAAGCAAGTGAGGAACCCTCTCGATGGCATTGTTCAACCAGAAAAACGCCCGGAAACAGCTGGACGCCGAAGCGGGCAAGGTGCATCGGGCGGATCTGGAAACGCTGCTCGACCGCCAGCGCAGCATTGAAGAGAAAGTGAAAGAAAGCGGCAAACTGTCTCGCTTCAGTGCCGACATCAAGCTGATGTTTTCGATGATCCGCGATTACTGGTACGGCAATTACCGGAGCGTTCCGTGGAAAACGATCGCGGCGGTGGCCGGTGCGCTGATCTATGTGATGAACCCCCTCGATGTCATTCCCGACCTGATTTTCGGCTTCGGTCTGGTGGACGACGCCGGCGTTGTTGCGCTGTGCCTGAAGCTGGTGGAGTCCGATATTCACCGCTATGCTGCCTGGAAAGAACAGCAGGAAGAACTGGAAAGAACCCATCAGACGAATTGATTAAATTCTGATCTGAAGGTAATCTCACACCCCTTCTCAGCCTTGCTCAAACCAAATCTGGAGATACCGTGGATTTCGCCACTCTTATCGGTCTTGTTGGCGCTAGTTTACTCATTGCTTCGGCAGTTATTCTTGGCACCTCTCCGTTGGTATTTATCAATCCCGCATCCCTGCTGATCGTTGTCGGCGGTACCCTGCTGGTTGTTCTCGCCAAGTTCAGCTTTGCCCAGTTCCTGGGTGCCTTCAAAGCTGCTGCCCGCGCCTTCAAGTTCAAGTTGCCGGAAACCCAGGCGAGCATTGAGGAGCTGGTGGATATTGCCAATGTGGCCCGTAAAGAAGGGGTTCTGGGGCTGGAAGACAGAGAGATCAGCAGCCCGTTCCTTGGCCAGGGTATCCAGATGCTGGTGGACGGGCAGGACGGGAAAACCATCAAGGAGCTTCTGAACAAGGAGCGCCTGATGACTCTCGACCACAACCGCTCCGGCGCCAAGGTCTTCACGGCCATGGCGGACGTGGCGCCGGCCATGGGCATGATCGGCACGCTGATAGGTCTGGTTCAGATGCTGTCGAACATGGAAGACCCGAAATCCATCGGCCCGGCCATGGCCGTTGCCCTGCTGACCACGCTTTATGGCGCCATGATTGCCACCATGATTGCCACCCCGATTGCCGACAAGCTCTCTCTGCGCATGACCGAGGAAGCGCGCATGCAGTCGCTTTATATTGATGCCCTGGTTGCCATCCAGGAGGGTACCAACCCGCGCATCATCGAGCAGATGCTCTCCAGCTACCTGCCGCCCAAGGAACGTGAAAAAGTGGCTGAACCGGAAGGCGCGTAATCATGGACGAGTTGCCAGAAGAGGAAAAACCGGGAATTCCCGCCTGGGTTGTCACCTTCGCCGATCTCATGTCCCTGCTGATGTGCTTCTTTGTTCTGCTGCTGTCCTTTTCAGAGATCGACGCCCAGAAGTTCAAGCAGATTGCCGGTGAACTCTCCAAAGCCTTTGGCGTCCAGCGGGATGTGCCGGCTCTGGAGATCCCGAAGGGTACCAGCCCCATTTTTGACAAGTTTTCCCCGGCGCCGCCAGAGCCCACCGTGGTCAACGAAGTCAAACAGACCACCACGGACGAAGCGCCGGAGCTCCAGACCCTGAAAAGCCCCACCGACATGGCCGTTGAAGCCGCCATGGAGGAACAGTTGCAGGAAACCATGGACGATATCCTGAAAGTCCTGGAGCCGGCGATCGCGGATGGGCGCATCAATGTGAGCGAGGATCAGCGGCGAATCGTGATTCGGGTTGAGGAAAAAGGTTCTTTCCCTTCCGGCTCGGCTCAGCTGACCTGGGAATTCGAGGGCCTGCTGCTGGATATGGCGGAGGTGATTGAAGGCATTCCCGGTGACCTGACGATCGAGGGGCACACCGACAACGTGCCTATCCGGACCGACCGTTTTTACAGTAACTGGGACCTCTCCGCCGCCCGTTCAGCCGCCGTTGCCAACGTTCTGGTTGCCCGGGACCAGGTGGAACCCACCCGTCTGTCCGTCACCGGTCTGGCGGATACCGAGCCGCGGGTACCCAATACCTCTGCAGAGAACCGCGCCAAGAACCGGCGCGTGGAAATCATCATTGATCTCTCCGGCCCGATGCAGGAACAGGAAGTACGCCTTCGGGAACTGATCCAGTCCGAATCGGATGATGCCGAATCCAGCCTCGGGATCGAATCCGAATCCGACAGCTCGACACCAAACGAAATCAGTTGGTAAGCGCACTCTATTTTGGTGCGCTACACGCTAAAACGCACAGCATTAGTGCACTATTAGAGTTAAAATAGTACCTCACATTTCTGAAAGCCCCCTCAACTGCCCTTCAGCTCTTGATATGCCTTGTTTTGGAACAGCTCTTGCTTCAGCTGCACCTCAACAATGCACAAGCCAACGTAAACGGTCCGATAGAGGCCGGACACACAACATCAGGAGCGAAAACCCGTGGACATCACGAGTGCAGTACATACCCTGACCGAAAGCGCCAACACGCTGTTCATCCTTATCGGCGCCATTATGGTGCTGGCCATGCATGCCGGCTTTGCCTTCCTGGAAGTGGGCACGGTTCGCCACAAGAACCAGGTCAATGCCCTCGTCAAGATCATGACCGACTTCGGCATCTCCGCCGTGGCCTACTTCTTTATCGGCTATTACATCGCCTACGGCAGCCATTTCATGAGCGGCGCCGCCGAGCTCACTGCTGCCAACGGCTATGATCTGGTGAAGTTTTTCTTCCTGATGACGTTCGCCGCGGCCATTCCCGCCATCGTGTCCGGCGGTATTGCCGAACGCGCCAAGTTCTACCCGATGCTGATTGCCTCAGGCCTGATTGTTGCCTTTATCTATCCCTTCTTTGAGGGGCTGATCTGGAACGGCAACTATGGTTTCCAGGGCTGGTTGGAGAACCAGTTTGGTGCATCCTTCCACGACTTTGCCGGCTCCGTTGTAGTGCACGCGGTGGGCGGCTGGATCGCCCTGGCGGCCGTACTGGTTCTGGGTGCACGAAATGGGCGCTACCGCAACGGCAAGGTGGTGGCCTTTGCTCCCTCCAACATACCCTTCCTCGCCCTGGGCGCCTGGATTCTGACCGTCGGCTGGTTTGGCTTCAACGTCATGTCGGCCCAGACCCTGGACGGCATCAGCGGCCTGGTGGCCGTGAACAGCCTGATGGCCATGGTCGGCGGCATCCTCGTCTCCATGCTGCTGGGCCGCAAGGACCCGGGCTTTATCCACAACGGCCCGCTAGCGGGACTGGTGGCGGTATGTGCCGGCTCTGACCTGATGCATCCGGTAGGCGCTCTCGTGACTGGCGGCGTAGCAGGCGCCATCTTCGTATACCTGTTTGAATGGGCGCAAGCCAAGATCGAACGGCTGGACGATGTTCTGGGTGTCTGGCCTCTGCACGGTGTCTGTGGTGTCTGGGGCGCGATTGCCTGCGGCATTTTCGGCCAGGAAGCGCTGGGAGGCCTTGGCGGCGTCAGCCTGATGTCGCAGATCATCGGCTCAGTAGCCGGCGTGGTTGTGGCCTTTGTCGGCGGCCTGATTGTCTATGGCGCAATCAACGCCATCTCCGGCCTGCGCCTGACCGAAGAGGAAGAATTCAACGGAGCGGACCTGAGCATCCACCGGATTGGGGCGACCGCGGTCGAGTAACACCGGTTACGGTGCAGTTCACTCGCCGTATCCGGTCAGCTCCATGTAGCCCACGCCACCATGGCTGCCGGATACCGACACCGGGCTCTCCCAGTACGGGTAGAGCCCGGTGTTTCGATAGTCCCCCGCTGGCGCAGCCACCTCCAGGTTCAGGCCAAAGTCTGGCACTTCCAGACGCCATGCACGGGGATAGCCGTCGCCCTGGGTTAATGGCCTAAGGCTGAGCTGATCGGCGCCAAGGGCGATGGGCTCGCCATCAGCCGGAATCCAGGTTCCGGCACGAAAGCCACCGTCTTCTTCCCTGAGCTGGAAAGCCATCAGTTTGTCGCCCGACTCCAGGTGCAGCGCAAACCAGTCCCAGCCCTGCTGGCCGGATTTCAGAAACTGGCTGCTCCACTCCCGGTCAAACCAACCCTTCCCACTGACGTCCAACGTCTGATCGCCCAGGGTGACCCTGCCGTCGATCTGAAGGTCCACCAGACTGAAATACATGGAACCCTCGCCATCGGCGGATTTGGCGCTGAAACCCTGATCGCCGTGAGCTACCGGCTTTCCGGTGATGCTCAGGGTCAAATCGTAGGACCAGCCATCCGCCGCGACCTGCAACCGCCATGAACCATGCGCGGGTTCAGCCTCAAGCTGCCAGTCGTCCAGCCACACGGCGATCGGCTCCGCCCTCGCTCCGGCGTGGCCAACGTCGCCCCGGGCCAGCTTCTCTGCGAAGTAGTGCCGGGTATCAAAGCTTACTGCCGCGTGAGCCATCCAGGCGGCTTCCAAAGGCCAGTTATTTGCATCCGGAGGCTCAGCGTCTGCCGGCCTCGGCTCGATTGCCTGGCGGAACTGGGTCCATTGCAGGCCAAGGGGCTCGCCATCCTGAGTCTTCAAATTGGCGGTCAGGTACCACCATTCGATCCTGTGCTGCGGGTGGGGGCCATAATCCTCGGGAAACGACAGCCGCTCTCCCGGGCCAGGCTGCAGAAAGGGCACACCGGATTCGTTATCCGCGATGCCGGCCAGTCCGGCAAAGCCTGACTCTTGCTGTGGCTCCAAACAGCCGGCCAGAACCACGGCGAACCAGAGGAAGATCCAGCGCCTCATCGCTCACCTCCTGCCAGGGCATTGGCGTTTACGGGTGCGACCGTCGGCGATTTCAACTGGCGGCTCATCAGTAAGGCGATGCTGAGACCGATCAGCATGCTGAGCACACCAAGCTCCAGCCAGAACCCCGGATAGACGGCCATGGGCAGGGACCAGCCAAACGCGATGGGATTGATCCGATGCACCAGCACCCAGGTCAACCAGACACCCAATGGCAGGGCCAGCAGGGCAATGGCACCGGTCAACGACGTTGACAACCGGACCAGTTGGGCCGACGCCTGCCTTCGTGACAGCCCCCACACCACAAGCAGCTGGAAATACCAGGCACGGGTCGAGAAAAAGACCCAGCCCATCATCAGAAGGGCGATAGCCGCCAGTATCAGGGTCAGGGTGGTCATGGCCCGGGTCAGCAAAAAGGTCTGGTCGAAAATGGCAGAGGCGAGCTCTTCAATCGCCCGGTTGTCCCGGACCGTCAACGCCTCGACCTGCCATACCCCTTTTAATCCATCGGTCACTGCATCAATGGAGAGATTGCCCGGCGAAACTGACAGGCTCTGGAAGCCGGTTTCGAACTCCGCCGGAAGAACCGACGGATGAATCAGGATCTCGCCGGCTGGACGGCCATAGTCCGGGTAAATGGCCAGTACCGGAAGTTCGAAGGACTGGCTTCCGAAAAGTACCGTCAGTGTCTGGCCGACCGCTATATCCTGCCGGCGCGCCAGCTGTTCATTCACCATCACGCCCTGGCCCTGTTGCAGTCGCTGCCAGGGCTGCGGCGCTGATTCAAACAACTCCCAACCGGTCACCAGTGGGCCAACGGGACCGATGGCAAAGACGTCTACCCTGGTTTCTTCCTCATCCTCGCCGCCCGGCAGGGTTGCCCGGCCACGAATGACCCGGTGCCACAGCCCGGAAGCAGAGAGCCCCGGCTGTTCAGCGAGCCAGTCGAGAGCCAGGGCAGCATCTGCTGATTCCGGGACTTCGACGTAATAGTCCGCTTCCAGTCTCTGCGCCAGCCACCGGTCAAACGTGCTCTCAAAAGTCGTAACCAGTGCCTGCACCGCAAGGACCATCGCCATTGCGAACTGCAGGGCTACCAATGGCAAGGCCAGGCGACGAGCCAGCACGGCAAGCTCCCGATGGCGCCAGCGTGCCTGCAGATCCCTGTCGTTGCCGGACCGCCAGTCTGCAAGCGAGGCAATCAGCCTGGGCGCGAGAATTCCCGCCGCCACGAATACCATGGCCACGGCAATGAAAAGCCAGAGCAGATCGATGACCCAAACCGTCAAGGCGAGGCCTGCGATCAGCACCAACAACACCAGGCCTCCGTATCGGCGGTTGCCTCCCACAAGCCCCCGGAAAATTGGCCGGAGGAAATCCGCCAGACAAGCAACCAGAATCACGGCCATCATGGTGACAAGCGGCACCAGCCAGCTCCCGCCCTGGCCTGCGTATAACGGCTGATCGAAGAGCCCCTCAAGCGCCTGCCCGAAGCCGCTGCCCAGACCAGCCGCCAACCAGCGGCCAAGCCAGATTCCGGGCAGGACACAAACCGCAGCCAGCAAGAGAATCTCGACAACCAGCAGGCGGTTCACCCGGCCCTGGGGAACGCCAAACCGATGCAACAGGGCAAAGCTGTCGCGCCGTTGGGCCAGGCCGAGCAGGTAAACACTTCGCACCAGCAAAGCGGTAATGAGGAGAACCAGGACCCCCAGGGCATCCAGATTCAACAGGAAACTGTCACCCAGTTCACCGGTAGCCGGGCCAACGCTGAACGGCACCAGCTGATAGCCGGGTGGTAGATCGCCCTTGCTGTGGTCATCAGATACCAGCAGCGACAATTCGCTGCCCTGCTCACGGGCCAGCTCCGCCGCTTCACTGATATCCACAAAAGGCCGGCCATCCAGCTCCCCGTCCCAGGGCGACTCCTGCCCGCCGGGGGCCTGGAAGCAGCCCGCTGCCAGAGGGTCGACACCCACGACTCGACCGCCTTCCGGCCCGGAGACCTCCAGCCAGGGCATGACACAAAGCCCGGCTCGACGCAGCTCCACGAAGTCGTCCACAGTTACGGGGCTACCATCTGTGCGAGCCACCTGCTGGCGCTCGGCCACCGCCGACTCGCTCTGGTCGAGACTCGCGCGGGCCTGGCTGGTGAGATGGTGGACGCCCGTCCAGAGCATAGTGGCAAGCACGATCATGGCGGCCAGGGCCAGCAACTGGAGAGGGTGGCGACGGTAGTGGCTGAACAGGGCGGCCGGAAGAGTCATCGCGGGCTCAGGTTTGCGGCAGATGGCCCAGATCCAGGTGCTGGCTGCAACGGGTCGCCAGTTCGGGATCGTGGGTGGCGAGGATCAGTCCGCAACCGTGACGGGCCTGCAGCTCGAAAAGCTGCCCGATCACGGCCTCAGCGGTATGCCGGTCAAGACTGCCGGTCGGTTCATCGGCAAGAATCAGCGCCGGCTTCATGGCAAAGACCATGGCAAGCGAGGCACGCTGGCGCTGCCCGCCAGACACCTGATCCGGAAAGCGGTCCGCAAGCTCGCCAATGCCCAGTCGCTCCAGCCAGTCCCCGCCATCGTCCTCGGGTTGACCGGCAAGCCGGGCCCGAAAACGCACATTGTCCAGCAGCGACAGGGCGGGCATCAGATTGGCTTCCTGGAACACCACACCGATCTGTTGTCGGCGTAGACCGCCCCAGCGCGCGTCAGCCTTGCTTGCGGCCTCGGTTGACCGGGCATCAAATGTTTCTCCGAGCACCTGAACAGTGCCTGAATCGGGCTTTTCCAGGCCGCACAGGATGTTCAACAGGGTGCTTTTGCCGGACCCCGATCGGCCTGTCAGCGCCAGCGATTCACCCGCACCGAGTTGCAACGAGAAATCGGTAAGCACCGGCACCGGCTCATCGCCGCTGCGAAACTGCTTGTTCAGGCCTCGGGCCGATAGCAAAGAATCCACCATGCTTGTCCTGTCACTCGGGCGCCCCGATCGGCTCTGCCATCTCGCCATGCCGCCGTGCGCGCCATTCCCGGAATTGCTCCAGCCAAGAAAGCAAGGCAGGAACCACCAGCAACACCAGCAGGGTCGAAAGCCCCAGACCAAACGCGATGGACGTGGCCATGGGAATCAGGAACTGGGCCTGCAGGGACGTCTCGAACAACAGGGGCAGAAGACCACCGATCGTTGTCAGCGATGTCAGCATCACTGCCCGAACCCGCTGTACCGCCGCTTCGTTGAGCGCATCCGTGATGTCCAGCCCTTTTTTCCGCTGCTGGTTATAGAAGGCTACGAGGATGATCGCGTTATTGACCACAATCCCGGACAGACCGAACAGGCCAAACAGGGAGAGAATGGTCAGCTGCAACCCCATCAGCCAGTGGCCCAACAATGCGCCCACCAGGGCAAAGGGAATGATGGCCATGACAATCAGCGGCAGGCTCCAGGACGCAAACACCCAGGCCAGCACCACGTACATAAGCGCCAGACCGATAACCAGGCCGGTTTGCATATCACCCAGGGTTTCCCGCTGGTCGGCCGCCCGGCCCTCGAAGCTGTAACGCACGTTATAACGACTGGCGATGTCGGGGAGGGCCTCGGCCTCGAGGCTGGTGAGGATCTGGTCAGTGGTGCTGACCCGGGTGTTCAGCCCGGACGTCACCTCAACGGCCAGTCGCCCTTCAGCGTGTCGCAGGGCCTGGAAGCCCTGCCGGTGATCCAGGTTCATGACCTGGGTCAATGGCACAAAACGACCGTCCGGAACCCGGATGGTGATGCGTGACAGGGTCGAAAGCCGCTCGCGCTGATCCTGTGGCAGTTGTACACGAACTTCCACTTCATCCCGGCCATCCTGGTAGATCTGGGCAATACGGCCATCAAAGGCCGCGCGGAGCTGGCGACCCAGATCCGACGTGGTCAGCCCCAATGCTTCACCATAGGCACTCACCTGGTAAATCAGCTGCTCCCGTCCCCAGGGCATGTCATCTTCCACATCGAGCACGCCAGGCAGCGTCGACAGCGCCTGCCCCAGTTCGTCGGCGGCCTGCTTGAGGCGTTCAGCGTTCTCACCGGTCAGCCGCACGTTGACGTCTCGGCCAGGAGGCCCGGCCTGGCGCTCGGAAATCGTCAGGTTGTCCAGCCCGGCGGGGGTCTCCAGCCGGCTGCGCCACTCGGTGATGAATTCCGGGTTGCGGACGGTGCGACGGTCGGAAGGCATCAGTTCGATCATCATCGAGCCCAGCTCGTCGCCGCTGCGAGAACTCCCTTCGGCACCCTGGGTCGCGCCCCGGGTGGTCACGGCATGAAGAATAAAGTCGCCGCCGAGGGCCTCTTCGGTCTCATTGAGTGTTCGCTGCATCTGTGTCAGGAAGTCATCCACCGTGCCGCGATCGGTCCCGGCCACGAAGCTTGCGTTGGCATAGAACACCGAAGGCTCCGGGGTCGGGAAAAAGTTAAAACCCAGACGACCGCCGGCCAGCAGGCCGATGGTCACGATGGCCAGGGCCAGGGCACTGGCGACCGTGGCGCCCCGATGCTGAAGACTGTATCGGGAGAAGCGCCGGAACCGGCCTTCCCGGAACCGGTCGAACCGCTGTTCAAAGCCCTGCCGGAAACGTTCAATCGGGCCCGGCTTTTTCGGCTCCGACGCCTGAGATTTTTTCTTGCGCCGGGGTACAAAGGCATGGCGCAGGTGCGCGGGCAACACGATAAAACACTCAAGCAGCGAAGCGACCAGAACACAGATCATCACCAGTGGTATATCACCCAGGATATTGCCGATGACTCCGCCCACCACCAAAAGAGGCATGAAGGCCGCAACGGTGGTCAGCGACGAGGCCAGTACCGGCCAGACCATGCGTTTCGCTGCACCTTCCGAGGCATAGATGGATTCCTCCCCCATCCGGGCATGGGCATCGGCATCCTCGCCCACCACAATGGCATCGTCGACGATCACCCCCAGTGCCATGATCAGTGCAAACAGGGAAATCATGTTGATGGAACCACCGATCAGCCAGAGCACTGCCATGGCCGCCAGAAAGGCAGTGGGTATCCCGACGGCCACCCACAGGGCCACCCGACCCGGCAGAAACAGGTACAACAGACAGATCACCAGCACCAGACCGCCCAGACCGTTTTTCACCAGCAGGGAAATACGATCATCCAGCAGTTGCCAGGTCTCATCGTACACCTCCAGTTCCACCGTTGGCGGCAGCACCGGCCGAGTATCCGTCAGCCAGTTTTCCAGGACTTTGGCCGCTTCCAGCGAATTGCCGTTTTCCGATCGCTGCAACTGCAGCTCAACCGCCGGCTTGCCGTCCTTTTCCAGCGTTACCTGGCTCTCACGGGCCTCCTGGCGAATGATGGCGACATCGCCAAGATGGAGCTGAACCCGCTCACCACTGAGCACCGGAATGTTTTCAAATTCCTGCGGGCTGCGTCGCTGCTCAACCGCGCGCAATTCCCGGGTGGCGTCCTGCTGCGCCATCATGCCCGCGGGCAGGTCGCGGGAAATGGCCGCCACACGTTCGGCTATCTGCTCCAATGAAAGCCCCAGTGTCTCGAGCCGCTCCACCGGTACATCAATGCTGATCTGCTGTTCCGGCAGGCCCCGGATCGACACCCGGTCAATGCCACGCTGGAGCAGTTCATCTTCAAACCGGTACGCCATTTGCCGCAACTCACTGCGATCGACATCCCCATAAACCAGCAACCGGGCCACCGGTTCATAACGTTCAATGCGGGTGACCTGGGGCTCCTCCGCCTCGGCCGGGAAGTTGGTGAACTCGTCCACCTGCTGGCGCACGTCATCCAGGGCCTGGATCGGGTTGGTGCCCTCCTCGAACTCAAGCGTGATGGACGAGACACTCTGGGCCGAGGTGGAGGTCATTTTCTTCAGACCATCGACGCTTCGCAGTCGCTGCTCAAGGGGGTTGGTGATGCCCTGTTCGACGTCCTCGGCGGAGGCCCCACTCCAGACCACGCGGACACTGACCACGTCCAGGGCAAAAGTCGGGAAAAACTGGATATTCATGCGGGTGAGTGCCAGTACGCCACCCAGCAGCATGACCAGCATCACCAGGTTGGCAGCGACCCGATGGTGAACGAAAAAACCGATGACGCCCTTTTTCCGCCTCATTGTGCCGAAGCTCCGGAATCCGCGACATCCACCTTGAGGCCGGTCACCGCATTGGGCAGGTGTGTGGTGATCAGTTGCGAGCCAGACACCAGGGCTTCGCCAGACACCAGAAGGCGACGCTCGCCATTGCTACCCCGGGCTTCGCCAATGCGCTCGATCCGGGCGCGCTCCATCCGGCCATCTGAGGACATCAGATAGACGCTGTCGGCACCGTAGAGGGCGCTGAACGGAATCGACACGGTGTTGCTGCGGGCGGCCCGCTCCAGGGTCACGGGCAACAGGCCCCCCGGCCGTATTCCACCGGCCTCACCCTCAAGCTCAAGAATGGCTTCAGTACCGGAGGCATCGCTGGTGCCGGCGAAGCGGGTGAGCCGGAACCGGTGCTGATCCCCCTCGCTGGTGGCCGTCAGGGTTTCCCCGCGGGCCAGCGCATCCAGCAGCTCGCCACGGAACATCTCCGGGACCCGGGCCCTGAGTTCAAGACCATCCACGGGGTAGAGCGACAGCAGCGGTTCGTTTCGACTTACCTGATCTCCCTCGGCAACCCGGATATCGGTCACCATGCCGTCGAAAGGCGCAACCATACGGGCTCGTTCGGCATCCCGCCGCGTGCTGAGCAGGTTTGCCTCGGCCTGGGCCAATTTTGCTTCGAGGCTCTGCAGCCGAGCCGGGTGCTCTTCAATCGCGCGCTGCCGGGTATTCACCGTCAGCTCGGCTCGTGCGGCAGCATCGGTAGCCGCCTCCAGCGCTTCGCGGGAGGCCAGGTTCCGGCTAACCAGCGATCGGGTTCGCTCCAGCTGTCGGCGGGCGTTCTCGAGAATCGCCTGCTCGCTGGCCAGCGCTGCCTGGTCATTCCGGTAGCGCACCTGCTCCGATCGGATCTGGGCTTTCAGATCGTTTACCTGAGCCTCGGCCTGAGCCAGGGCGGGTTGGATATCGGCCTCATCCAGAGCCACCAGAAGCTCTCCCTCACTGACACGCTGCCCCTCCGTTACCGGTCTGGCACCGATACGGCCCGCCAGGGTGGCGGTTACCGTCAGTTGCTCAGGCGCAAGAACCTCTCCGTAAAGGGGCAAAACCGGCGTGTGGGTACCCGGCTCAATCTGCTGAACCTGAACACGCCAACTCCGCTCGGTGGCACTGACCTCTGCAGGCTCCGGGCGTGTCATCTTGAGAATCATGAAACCGGCGATACCGACGGCGAGAATCAATACGGGAATGAGTCGTTTGGACATTACTTGCTGGCCAGCTAAGGTAAAAAAAGCCCGTCGGGCTGTTAGGTTCAGACTACTATACAATCAAGGCTCGTTTTCGGATCGGACAAGCCTGGGTCCTGCGTCAATTTTACGCGGTGTATCCTCCATTCATGGCAACGGAGAGTATCTGTCTTGGCAGTAGAACATCATGTCAATCTCCTGAACGCAACGCTGATCAACGGGTTGATCGTTGCCGTCGTGGTCCTGATCCACCACGAAGTACTGATTAATTTGAGTGGACTCCTGTCGAAAATGCGGCAGAGCCATCGGTTCCGGCTGATTGCTGCCGTATTCGGCGTTCTCGCCGCACACACCCTGCAAGTCTGGATCTTTGCCGGTGCGTTTTATCTCATGCACCATGCCGAGGGCTGGGGCGAACTTGGCGGCAATTTCAGCGGCAGCATCCTGGACTGCGTCTACTTCTCCTTCACCACATTTACCACCGTCGGCTACGGGGATGTCGAACCCTTCGGCATACTGCGTTTCCTCACCGGCATAGAAGCGCTTTCCGGGCTGGTTCTGATCACCTGGAGCGCCTCCTTCCTGTTCGTGGAAATGCAGCGTTACTGGCCCACCCGCTAGACTTTAGTCTAAGATCGACGGTTACTTTGCATGGATTCTGATCTAATACCCGGATCTTGCGGCATGTGCACTGTCTTTGTACATATCGCCCCAGAGCGCCGGACATTCAGACCAGACCCATGGAAAGCTACAGGGAATCACAGAAGCACCTTGCCCGTCCTTACCGCAAAGCGGTACTGAAGACGCTGCTGATCTTTACCGCCATCAGCGGCCTGCTGTTTTTTACCCTCAACGTCCAGAGAGAGAATTACCCCCTGGCCTTTGCCGAGCTTGGCATGGCCGGCTACTCGGTTTTCATCCTCTGGGCCATTGGCAACACGAGACACCTGGAACGCTGGATTCTCGCCTTTATCCTGCCTTTCTGCATCACCATGATGTTCGCACTCACATCACCCCGGGCAACCACCACGGTCTTCGCCTGGGTCCTGTTGATTCCCATCCTTTCCCACCTTCTGATGGGCCGGCGCCTGGGACTGCTGGTATCTGCCGTGTTCATGGGCACGGCAGCCGTGATCTTCTTTTTCAAATACCAGGATGCTCCGGACATGATACAGCCCCTTCCTATTGCCAATATGGGGCTGATGTCACTGACCATCCTCGCGTTCTCTCACATTTACGAGATCACTCGGGAGCAATCCGAATCACGCCTGCTAAAAATGGCCCAAACTGACGCACTCACCGGCCTCGCCAACCGGGCGCGCCTCAGCGATGTGTTTGAACAGGAGCGCAAACGCAGCCTCCGTAACGGAACCCCACTATCCGTGCTGGTACTGGATCTCGACCATTTCAAACAGGTCAATGATCAGCATGGTCACGAGGCCGGAGACCTGGCGCTCAGGCATGTCGCCAGCACCCTGCGCGCTTCGCTCAGAGCAACCGATCTGGCCACCCGGCTGGGTGGCGAGGAGTTCGCCATTCTGCTCACCAACACCACCGCAGACCAGGCTCATCGGGTGGCAGACAAGATCCGGGGTGCGATTGAATCTCACCCCGTGCCCTATCAGGACCAATCCATTGGCCTGACTATCAGCGGTGGCATTGCCCAGTTTGGTCCGGACGGTGGCGATCTGCGCAGCCTGATCGGCCGGGCCGACCAGTACCTCTATCACGCCAAGGATTCCGGACGTAACCGGATCATCAGCTCCGACAGCGCCCTGGTTCCCTGCCAGGCGTAATCAATCTAGCTCACACCCATTTGCAACGCGCCAGTGTGTAATAAAGTAGTGGCACCACCAGAACGGTCAACAAGGTGGACATGGCCAGGCCAAATACCAGCGATATCGCCAGGCCGTTAAAAATCGGATCGTTCAGAATAAAGTAAGCACCCACCATCGCCGAGATCGCCGTCAACGCGATGGGTTTGATGCGCACCGCGCCCGCCAGAACCACCGCCTCATCAAGCTCGACACCCTCCTCAATCAGTTGCCGGATAAACACCACCAGCAGGATCGAGTTGCGCACGATGATCCCGGCCAGGGCAATCATGCCAATCATGCTGGTGGCCGTGAACTCGCGCCCCAGCAGCGCATGGCCGGGCATGATGCCGATCAGGGTCAGCGGGATGGGCGCCATGATCACCAGCGGCAGAATATAGGAACGGAACTGCGCCACCAGCAGAACGAAGATCATGAACACACCCACGCTGTAAGCCGCGCCCATGTCCCTGAAGGTTTCGTAAGTGATCTGCCATTCGCCGTCCCATTTAAGCGTGCCCTTTTCCGGCAATGGGGGCTGGTCGATGAAATACTGCTCCGGGGCCCCCGCTTGCTGGTTCAGGCGCTCGACCATGGCAAACATGCCGTACAGCGGCGAATCGATCTCCCCCGCCATGTCTGCTGTCACGTAGGTTACCGGTAGCAGATCCTTGTGGTAGATCGCCCCCATCCAGTCGGCTTCGCGTACGTCCGCAATGCTTGCCAGAGGAACCAGTGCGCCGCTGCGGCTCCGCACCTTCAGCGATAACAGCACCGATGGCTGGGCCTTGTCGCCTTCACCCAGAATCACCCGTATCGGAACAGGGTATTTGGCATGATCATCATGCAGGAAGCTGACCCCGGTTCCCCCCAGGGCGGTCTGCAGGGCACCGACCACCTGGGCCTGGGAAACACCGAGCCGTGCCGCACGGTCCCGATCCACCACCACTTCCCACTGCCGTGTGGGTGCCTCCAGGGTGGTGTCGATATCCACCAGGCCATCAACGCTGGTCATGCCTTCGGCCACTTGTCGGGCCAGCTCTGCCCGGCGGGTTTCATCCACCGCATAGATCTCGGCCACCACGGGTGACAGTACCGGCGGCCCGGGCGGCACTTCGACGATTTTCACGCTGGCTCCGTATCGGTCACCGATTTCGGTCAGTGGGTCCCGGAGGGATTGTGCAATCGTATGGGACGACCGGTCCCGACTCTCTTCATCCATGAGATTGATCTGTATATCCCCGTGGTAGGGATCGCCACGCAGGTAATACTGCCGCACCAGGCCATTGAAATTGATGGGTGAGGCGGTGCCGGCGTAGGTTTGCCAGTTGGCCACTTCGTCCACCGTTTCCAGGTAGCCGCCCATATCCAGCAACACCCGCTGGGTCTGTTCCATGGGCGTGCGCTCGGGCATGTCGACCACAACCTGAAGTTCCGACTTGTTGTCGAACGGCAGCATCTTCAGGATCACCGCCTGGAACACCGGCAATGACGAAGCCACGAGGGTAAGACCCACCACCCCCAGTGCCAGCAAACGGCGCCGCCAGGGATGATCCCCCAGGAATGGCCCGAGCACGGTCCGGAAAATCCGCAGGGACACCGGGCTGACGCCATCCGCAGAGCTGGACGCCTCCTCGGCTTCGGCAGCCTGCTGCCCCTTCTTGTGTTTGAGAAGCCTGAAGGCGAGCCAGGGGGCCACCACGAAGGCGACAATCTGGGACAGCACCATACCCGCGGAGGCATTGATCGGAATCGGGCTCATGTAGGGGCCCATCAGGCCACTGACAAAGGCCATCGGAATCAGCGCCGCCATGATGGTGAGACTGGCCATGATGGTAGGCGTGCCCACTTCATCCACGGCCACCGGGATGATGTCCTTGACCGCACGACGGGAGTTCTGGATCCGGCGATTGATGTTCTCGGTGATGACGATGCCGTCGTCCACCAGGATGCCGATGGAGAATATCAGCGCGAACAGGGACACCCGGTTCAGGGTAAATCCCCAGGCCCAGGAGAACACCAGCGTCAGCAGCAGGGTAATCAGAACCGCGATGCCGACAATCAGGGCCTGGCGCCAGCCCATGGCCGCCAGCACGAGCAGCACAACACACAAAGTGGCGGAGATCAGATCGGTAATCAGTTTGCGGGCTTTCTGGGAGGCGGTTACGCCATAGTCCCGGGTGACCAGCACTTCCACCGATTCCGGCAGGGCCCGGTTGCGCAGCTGGTCCAGACGCTCTTCAATGGCCGTGGTGATATTGATGGCGTTCTCGCCCGGCTTCTTGGCGATGGCCAGGGTAACTGCCGGATAAACCTCGCCGGGCTGGCCAGCCACGCCGGCTTCCCGGGCCGGCCCGAATCCGGTCATTACACTCTGGTCCGCCACGGTGCCTCCCCGGCGGACCTGCGCCACGTCCTCCAGGTACACCGCGGAGCCATTGTGCATGCCCACAACAAGGCGCCGGACATCCTCCACGGTTTCCAGCAGCGTTCCGGCCTGGACCGGTATCGACAGGTTGTCCCGGGCAATCCGTGCCTCCTGGCTGCTGGTGTTGGCCGCCATAAGGGCGTTCCGGATGTCATCGATGGTGAGGTTGAACCCCGCCAGCAACGCCGGATCGAACCGGATATCGACCCGATCCGGGATCCCGCCGGTGGTATAGACATCCCGGGTGCCGGGGACCCGTTTCAGGGCGACTTCCAGCATGTGCGCCAGGCGAGTCAGTTCCTCCCCCGTATGCCCGTTGACCGGATCGTAGAGAGTGAGTGTCATCACCGGGACATCATCAATGCCCTTGGGCTTGACCACCGGCTGGGCAGCGCCCAGGTTGGGCGGCAACCAGTCCTGGTTGGAATACACCTGATTGTAGAGCCTGACCAGGGCTTCCTGCCGCGGGATGCCCACCTCGAACTGCACCGTGATCACCGCCTGGCCCTGGCGGGACACGGAATAGACATGCTCGACGCCCTTGATCTCGCTCATCACCTGTTCTGCCGGCGTGGCGATCGCGCTTTCCACCTCCCGGGTGCTGGCGCCCGGAAACGCCACCATGATATCGGCCATGGTGACGTCAATCTGGGGTTCTTCCTCTTTGGGTGTGACCACCACAGCCAGCACGCCAAGAATGATCGCCAGAATGGCCAGCAACGGTGTCAGGTGGTTGTCCTGGAAGACTCGGGCAATGGCGCCGGAGGGGCCAACTGGCGGCAAATCACGGCTCACGGGCTCGACTCCTCGCCCGTTCTTTCAAGCGGATTCAGGCGCTCGCTGCCCACCAGGACAGACGGGTTTGTGACTACCCGCTCGCCCTCGCTCAGGCCCGCAAGAATCTCCAGCCGGCCATTGTCCCGCACTCCGGTGCGAACCTGCCTCAGCCTGGGCTGATCCTGATCATCGAGCACAAATACCGCCCGGAGCTCGCTGCGCTGGATCAGGCTGCTGAACGGAATCCACAGGGTCTCACGGCTGGCAACCGGCACACTGACCTTCACCAGCATGCCGGGAAACAGCGAGCCATTGGGTTCACTCAGTCGCATCCGCAGACGGAAGGTGTGAGTTTGCGGATCGGCATAGGGGTAGAAGGTCATCTCACCGGTTTCCAGCACCCGGCCATCAGCCAGGGTGACCTGGGACTGACGCTCCATGCGGGCCAGTTCGGCATACTTCTGGGGAAGATCCACCACAACCCGGAGCTGCTCCAGGGACAAGCCGCTGAGCAGCGGCTGGCCGGGGTTGACCGCTTCTCCGACTTCGACATGTCGTTCGGTAAGAATGCCACCGTAGGGTGCCAGCACACGGGTATAGGAGAGTTGCTCCTGCGCCTCGGAAACCGAAGCCCGGGCGCGCTCGACCCGGGCCCTGGCAGCAGCGAGGTTGTTGCGGGCCTGGTCGAATTCCTGCCGGGACACAAGGCCACGCTCGTGTACCGCTTCAATACGCTCAAAGCGCTGCCCAGCATCCGCCAATGCCGCCTCGGCCTCCTCAAGCCCGGCCTCGGCCTGGCGCAGACGGGACCGCTGTTCACTGTCCTCCAGCTGGACAATCAGGTCGCCGGCAGCCACGGAATCATCAACATCGAAGGGGAGACTCCGGACAATACCGCTGGTCTGGGCGGACACCGTACTTTGCTGTACCGCTTCGATGACGCCGTCAAGATGCACGGTCTCCTGCAACATGCTGCGTTCGACCGCTTCTGACATCAACGCCCGTTCATTGCTTTGGGCCTGAGCCATCGCGGACAGCAACGCCAGGGAGACCATCACGCCTGCAGCGACCAGCCGACCCATTGCGCACCTCCAATTCAGGTTATTAGGTAATATCTAAAGGTTATCAAAAATGGGAGCCGAGAGCATTCTACGAACTGCTGGAATGCACGACGGATGGCTTCTTGAGGGCCTCAAAGCCAACAATAATGTCCATCAGTTCGTTGGTTATTTCGTCCTGCCGTACCAATCGGAACTGACCGCCCACCTCCTCAAGCCGGTCATCAACCGCCTGCTCCGCCTGTTGCATCAGGGCCAGGCGGGCCGCGTTCTCCGTAACCATCGCTTCGGCCGACGCGCGGAAAACGCTGGCAAATATGTGGTTACGCAGCAGCGCCGCGAACAATGGGGCTGGCGGCATCGTGTAATCGGCAAGGGAGCGGGAGTGCCAGCCAGACGCCCCGGAACCTGACAACAACGTGGGCTCCAGCGGCAGCAACTGGCTTATTTCCGGTTCACGTTGTCCTTTGTCGGCTCGTCGGGTGAACACCAGGGTCACAGCGATCCTGTTATGCACATCGCCACCCCCGATTTCGTCCAGTCGCGTCACTATGTCGCTGGCCAGGCGTCCGATGCCATCGGCCGATGCCGGCGGCAGGAAGGTAAACTCAGGGCGGATGCCCTGATCGCCGAGCGCATCGCCCATACGCGCACCCACGCAAAGAACACGGGCCGGGCTACCGGCCTTCAATGACTCCGACCTTGCGCTTTCTGCGAGTATTTCGTTGTAGTTGCCGCACAAACCGTGATCGGAACCGAACACCACCAAAAGCCGTTCGGCCTGAGCGACGTCCGGCACAGACACAGGCCCGGTTTTCGCGACAAATGCCCGCAGACCGTCCAGCACAGTCTGGTGATAAGACTCAATGGATCGGGCGGCATGCTCATAGGGCACTGCATTGATCGCAGACATGGTTTTCATGGTATGAACAATGCTGCGAATGCTGCCAAGGGTGTCCGTCCGCCTGGACAGGGTTTCAAGCGTCTGGGCCATGACGATCCTCTCCTGACATTGCCAGGGCTGTCGTGGCCACCCGCAACAGGCTTTGCTTTTCCGCTTCCTCCAGCGAACGATTCTGTCGAATACTCTCGTCTACATCTTTCAGGGAGTCACCCACACTGTTGCGCATCCTGATCATGGTCTCGGCAACTTCGTTCTCTGAAAGACCATCGAGCAGCCCTTCCAGGGCAGCCATCAATACCAGAAGCTGCTCGACAGCCGGCATGGGATCCCGCTCGGGCTGCCGCAATGCGGTCCGGACCGCTACCCCGCGGGTCAGACGGGCCCTGGTGTTGTCGTCCAGCCGGGTTCCGAATCGGGCAAAATCCTCCAGCTCCTCGAACTGGGACAGGGTGACACGTAGATTTCCTGCCACCTCCCGGAACGCCCGATGCTGGGCCTTGCCTCCGACCCTGGACACGGAAAGCCCGATATCCACCGCAGGGAACTGGTTTTTTCGCACCAGCCTGGGGGACAGGTAGATCTGTCCGTCGGTAATCGAAATGAGATTCGTCGGAATGTAGGCGGAGAGATTCTCTGCCTGGGTTTCGACAACCGGCAAAGCGGTAATGGAACCGCCTCCGGCTTCTGGAGTGAACTGTCCTGCCCGCTCAAGCAAACGGGCATGTACGTAGAATATATCCCCGGGGAAAGCCTCGCGCCCCGGCGGGCGCCGCAGTAGCAGCGACAACTCGCGATAGGAGCGCGCGTGGTGAGTCAGGTCGTCGAAAACCACCAGCACGTCACGCCCCTGGTCCGCAAAGTATTCGGCCATAGTCATCGCGGCATAGGGCGCAACATAGGCTAACCCTGGGGCATCCTCATCACCGGCTGCAACCACGACGGTGTTTGCGAGCTGGCCACTTTTGCGCAGGGTTTCGATAACACGGGCAACCGCGTCTCCGCGCTGGCCGATGGCGCAATAAATACTCACGACATCGGAGCGGGCCTGGTTAAGAATCGTATCGATCGCAATGGACGTTTTCCCTGTCTGGCGGTCCCCAATGATGAGCTCCCGCTGCCCCAATCCGATAGGGACCGCGCCATCGATGACCTTGATGCCGGTGGCCAGGGGCCGGTTGACCGGCGCCCGGCTGAGTATACCCGGTGCGCTGGCCTCCACCGGCCGCTCAGCGGTCGACGCGACACTCCCGTTGCCGTCCCGCGGGCCCCCGGTTGCATCGAGAATGCGGCCAAGCAGGCCATTGCCGACCGGCACACTGAATACCTTATGGGTTCGCCAGACATCCTCCCCAGCCGTTATCCGATCGGACGGTCCCAACAGAATCACGCCCAGCCGGTCCGGTTCCAGATCCAGCACCACGCCGCGCACACCTGAAGCGAACACCAGCAGCTCGTCCGCCAGGGCCCGGGCCAGGCCAGCGACAACTGCAATACCATCACCAACTTCGGCCACGGTTCCTACTTCGGTCAGTGCCGGGGATGGGGCCGGAACGTCCAGCAAGGCATCCAGAAAGTCTTCGGCCGGGCTCAACGCGGGTCTCTCAGCCATGGTTCTGCACCCAGCCCGTGCCACCCGACGCCAATCGCTCAGAGAGCATCCCCGTCAGCTCGTCGGTGTAACTGTCGACTGTCCAGGCCATCTGCACACTGCCGATCCGCAGGATCATCCCCGGAGCCTGACGCGGATCCACCGAAAACTTCAGATCAAGGCCCGGGGCCATGCCGGCCAATGCGTCCCGAATGGTTTCCTGAGTGCTGTTCGGGAGCGATTTGTGAGTGGTCGCGACAGCCTGTTCGGCGTTGGCACCTGCGGAGACCAGTTCGTGGGCCAGGGGCTTCAGCTTGCTGATGACATGCAGGCCAATCCGTTCTTCCAGGTCTTCATCCGCCAGATCGTGCAGGGCCCGACGCACAAGCTGATAGAGCGTTTCGGCGCTGGCACAGTGCAGCTCACTGATAAACCGGTCCCGCTCGGCCTCCAGATGGGCCTGCCACTCCTGCTTTTCCCGTTCAAGGCTCTCCCGTGTGGCTGCAAGCAGGGCATCTTTCTCCTTTTCTGCCTGCTCGCGAATCCGCTCGGCCTGCTCGGAGTTGTCGACCAACAATGCCTGTTTCTGTTGGACAAAGGCAGCCTCTGCTGCGGCCGCTTTTTTTCGCGCCACCTCGGCTTCACCCATACGAGTCGCGATTTCGGTCTCACGGGCATCGATACCGTTCAGGATGGGCTTGTACAGAAAACGTTTGAGCAGCCATACCAGCACCAGGAAATTACCGATCTGGGCAAGCACCGTTATCCAGTCAATGGCCATGATTCAACCTGCCGCCGACTGGGCAGCCTGCAGCGCCTGATCCCAGAACGGATTGGCAAACAGGACAATCATCGCCACGACAAAACAGTAGATGGCCGTGGACTCGATCATGGCCAGGCTCACGAATAGGGTCCGCGACAGGGTAGAGGCGGAATCCGGCTGCTGCGCGATGGCAGAAAGCGCCGCAGCGGCCGCCCGCCCCTCCCCAAGCGCCGGGCCCAGAGCACCAAAGGACACAGTCAGCCCGGCGGTCAGGATGGACACCATGGCAATGAGTGCGAGATCTGTCATTTATCTTTCTCCTTCTTCAAAGGCTTTGTCGCTGTCGCCGATGAGATATAAACCGTCGCCAGGATGGCGAATATATAGGCCTGAATCAGGCCCGTGAGCAGTCCGAGCATGTCCATCACCACAGGGAAAAAGAACGGCGCCACACCCAGCAGGATGCCGGCGATCACCGCACCGCTCATAACGTTGCCGTAAAGCCGGATGGCCAGGGATATGCCGCGCGAGAATTCGCTGATGATATTGAACGGCAGCATCACCACGGAAGGTTCTATATAGGTCCTCAGATAACCGCCGATGCCCTGCCGGGTAATGCCGAACAGTGGCACCGCAATCAGCACCGACAGTGCCAGCGCTGCGGTGGTCGACAGCGAGGCCGTCGGTGGTGTGAAGCCCGGCACAACGAGCAGAAGGTTTGAAAAGGCGATGAACAAAAACAGGGTTCCGGAAAAGTAGAGCACATGTCGAGAGGCCCGCGGGGAGATGTCCTCGATCTGGCTCTGGATGGCCGTCACAATGACTTCCAGGGTCGTGCGCCAGCGGTTCGGAGGCACATCCGGGCGCAGATTCCGGGTAATCAGAATGGACGTGACGGTCAGCAGGATCATAACGATCCAGGTGAAGCCGATTGTCTCGCTGATATCCAGGCTCCAGATTGTGAAGAGCGTTGCTTCATCGGGCGTCAGTTCCATCAGACTTTCTCCGGATGCGGTGTTCGCGCAAGAAGAGTGGCCAGGTAACGCACCACGAAAAACGCGGCACCGTAGCCCACGAACGCCCAGACCTCGGTCGCCCCCGCTGTAACCAGCCACCCGACGCTCAACAGCAGTGCAATTCGGACTGCGGCACTGGGCAAAAGCACCGCCACTGGCCGTGATGCGCCCAGGGCAAAACGCACACTCGCTGCGAGGCCCGCAAAATAAACAAAACTCACGACGAGGCCAGCACCAAAGCCCCAAAGCACACCCTGCCAATCAATCATCATGACCATCCTCCTCTTCCCTGCTTTCTCTTCCGATCCACGCCCAGGCGATGAAACCGCCCAGAGTGACGCCACCCAGAATCAGCGCAAGCACCCATGGGAAATCCTGGGGCATGGTGCGATCCAGCCAAAGCCCGAGAAACGCGCCGCCAACAGTCGGGACAGCGATCGACCAACCGATCATCCCGAAGGCACCCAGACCGCGCAGCGGGCTTGCCCCGGGGTTTTCCCGGGCTTTCTTCAGGCGCCGGGCCCGGCGCCCGATCTCATCTTCCGGCGTTCTGCGCTTCTGAGTCATGGCTTGGGCCGCTGCAGGTCTGCGAACCGCCTGACCATGCCAGCCTCCAGCCTGGACAGGGCTGACCGGGCCACCCGTTCGTCTTCATCCACCTCAATGAAGTTCTTGCGGACACTCTCCTGCAGGGTCGCCAGATCCTTGCCCGGAGCGCCGCGCCGGATCGCAACATCCACCTTGTGCCCCTGTTTCACAAGAATGCCCTCGTCGATTCCGAAGATTTGCTCATGGCCGTCCTCCAGGGTCAGAATCAGCACCGACGGCACCAACGAGGTGACAAAATCGATGTGATTGGGCAGCATTCCGAAGGCCCCATTTTCGGCCACCGCGAACAGCTTGCGGGCCCTGCCCTCAAAGAGCATTCGGGTCGGCAGCCGGATAGTGACGTCCATTGCTTCAGCCAGCGTCATGCGACCACCTCTGGCAAAGCGCCAATCATGTAGTACTCACTCTCATCCTGATCGAATTCGGTCTGCTCCAGAATCGCTTCACAACCATCGAGGGTCTCGGCAATGGTCACCCGCTTGCCTTCGGCACCGGTAAACGCGGCGGTGGTAAAAAACGGCTGGGTCAGGAAGCGCTCCAGCCGGCGGGCACGGGCTACGGTGGTTCGGTCAGCCGCCGAGAGCTCCTCGATGCCCAGCATGGCAATGATGTCCCGCAACTCTTCGTACTCGGCCAGGGTTCTTCGCACCGCCCGCGCAATGTCGTAATGCCGTTGACCGACCACCGACGGTGTGAGCATGACCGATGAAGACGCCAGGGGATCAATCGCCGGGTAAAGCCCCTCACTGGCCCGTTTGCGGGACAGCACCACAGAGCCGGACAAGTGCGAGAAGATATGGGCGGCGGCAGGGTCCGTGAAGTCGTCCGCTGGCACATACACCGCCTGAACCGAGGTAATCGCGGCACTGTGGGTGGAGGTGATTCGTTCCTCCAGCTCGGCCAACTCGGTCGCCAGGGTGGGCTGATAGCCAACCCTGGAAGGCATACGCCCGAGCAGCCCGGAAACTTCCGAGCCCGCCTGGACAAAGCGGAAAATATTGTCGATCAGCAAAAGCACATCCCGATGCTGTTCATCGCGGAAATATTCCGCCATGGTCAGAGCGGTCTTGCCGATCAGGAACCGGACCCCTGGAACCTCGTTCATCTGGCCGAATAGCATGACGGTGTTCTCGAGCACGCCAGCCTCACCCATTTCCCGATAAAGCTCCTCCGCTTCCCTGGAACGCTCACCAATGCCGCAAAACAGGCTGACGCCCTTGTGCTGCTGAACGGTGTTGTTGATCAGTTCTGTAATCAGCACCGTCTTGCCGACACCGGCACCGCCGAACAAACCGGTTTTGCCGCCACGCTCTATAGGCGATAACAGATCAATGGCCTTGATGCCGGTTTCGAGGATCTGGCTACGAACCACGCGATCTTCCAGCAGGGGTGGGAGCTGATGAATCGCGCGGCGCTCGCTGGTAGCCGGCACAGGCTGATTGTCGACCGGCGCACCAAACACATTCAGCATCCTTCCGAGAATGGCATCACCCACCGGCACCGTGATCGGTGAGCCGGTTGCCCGAACCGGCATCCCCAGGCCGAGCCCCTTTACCGGAGCCAGTGCCATGCAGCGGACCACACCCCGGTCTTCAAGCGCGGCCACCTCAAGCGCAATCTTGCCGGCATAGAGAAGCTCGCGTATCTGGGGTACCGGCTCCGGAAACCTGACGCTCACCACACCACCACGGATGGCCACCACGGTACCTGTACCGGCATCCTGCAAGGTATCCAGAGACTCATTGTGGCTCATGACAAATGCCTTTTATTTGGCCGACACTCGAGTGCCCGCCGATCCCTCAAGTATAGCCACGGCATCCTGGAGGCGCCCGATGCCGCTGATCCCGCCAGCCTGGGCAAAATCGCAGGCGGCCTGCAGTTTCGGACCCATGGAGCCGGCAGGCATCTCGAGGGCACGTGCCTCTGACACTGTCAATTCCGAAAGCGCCGTCGACCGGTCGGTCCCGAAATCCCGGTAGACCGCCTCAACATCCGTTAGCAGGAGCAACGCGTCCGCACCCAGTTGCCTGGCCAACAAGGCACTGGCGGCATCCTTGTCGATGACCGCCTCAATGCCGACCATGCTGCCGTCGTCCCTGCGCAGCACCGGTATTCCGCCACCCCCGGCACACACCACAACTACGCCCTGGTCGAGCAGCAACTTCAGTACGCGCATGTCCGGTATTTCCAGGGGCTTAGGAGAAGGCACCACCCGGCGCCATTTGTCGCCGTCCGGCGCAATGCTCCAGCCCGCAGCGGCTGCCCGGCGCTCTGCTTCTTCACGGTCATAGACCGGGCCCACAAACTTGGTCGGCTTTTCAAAAGCCGGGTCTCTGGGATCCACCACGACCTGGGTAAGCAAGGTTGCGACAGGCCGGTCATGTTCCAGGGCGTTCTCCAGCTCCTGTTCGATCATGTAGCCGATCATGCCCTCGGTTTCCGCTCCCAGGACATCCAGCGGGTAAGCCTCATCCGGTTTGTAGGAGGCGCCCTGTAAAGCCAGCAGCCCCACCTGGGGCCCGTTGCCATGGGTGACCACCAGGTCGTGGCCGGCCCGGACAACCGCGGCCAGCGATCGGGCCGCAATCTGCACATTGTTGCGCTGGACCTCTGCAGTCAGCGGCTCCCCGCGTTTCAGAAGGGCATTCCCCCCCAACGCTGCCACAACCAGCATGTCAGCCTCCCAGGGTCGCCACGAGGACGGCCTTGATGGTGTGCATGCGGTTCTCGGCCTGATCGAAAACAATCGAAGCGGGGCTTTCGAAAACCTCTTCAGTCACCTCCATGGCGTCAATGCAATAGGTCTCCTGAATCTCCTTGCCCACCACGGTTTCGGTGTTGTGAAAGGCCGGCAGACAGTGCATGAAACGCGCCCGCGGATTGCCGGTCTTGGCCATCAGGGCCGCATTCACCTGGTAAGGCATCAACAGTTTGATCCGTTCGGCCCATTTTTCCTTTGGCTCGCCCATCGAGACCCAGACATCGGTATAGACGAAATCGACTCCCGCAACGGCGGCGTCAACATCCTCCGTGATGGTGATGCGGGCTCCGGTTTCAGCCGCCAGCGCCTGGGCCTCCTCCTGAACGGCCTGGCCAGGCCAGCAGGCTTTTGGTGCGCACAAGCGCACGTCCATGCCCATCTTGGCGCCACCGATCAGCAGGCTGTCGCCCATGTTGTTGGCGGCATCGCCGATGAACACGTAGGCCACATCCCGCAACGGCTTTTCCACATGCTCCTGCATGGTCAGGAAATCCGCCAGTATCTGGGTGGGGTGAAATTCATTGGTGAGCCCGTTGTAGACCGGCACGCCGGCGTACTGTGCCAGCTCTTCCACAACCGATTGTCCGAACCCCCGATACTCAATGGCATCGTAAACCCGGCCAAGAACCCGGGCGGTGTCCTTCACCGATTCCTTATGGCCAATGTGGGTTCCGGTCGGCCCCAGGTAGGTTACCCGCGCCCCCTGGTCGAAGGCAGCAACTTCAAACCCGACCCGGGTCCGCGTGGAATTCTTCTCGAAGATCAGGGCGATGTCCTTGCCTTCGAGCTTGGGCACTTCGGTGCCCGCGTACTTGGCCGTCTTCAGATCCGCAGACAGCTTCAGCAAAAAAGCGATTTCCCTGGGGCTGAAATCCCGCAGGGTAAGGAAGTGTCGGTTCTTGAGATTGAATGCCATAGCGTTTCTCCCTGGCTGTCAGATAGCGTCCCGGATGGTCGGGCAACTCATGCACCGACCGCCGCCCCGGCCACGGCCCAGCTCGGCGCCGGGTATTGCCAGAACTTCGATGCCCGCCGCCGAAAGCGCCGCGTTGGTATCGTCGTTGCGGTCGTAACCGACAACAACACCCGGGCTCAGGGCCAGCACATTGTTGCCGTCGTTCCACTGCTCCCGCTCGCGCTCTTCCGGCGTGTCACCGCCGGTTGGCACGACCTCCAGGGCCGGGTAACCGAGAATCTCCGCGACCACCTCAAACAGATGCCGCGAGTCCTGATTGAACGCCAGTGTTTTTGCTCCCTCTCCGGGGCGCAGGTCGTAGCAGATCACGGCATCGGCCACTTCCTTGAAGGCCGTGACCACGTTGCCACCACAGAAGGTAAACACGGTGTCCAGGTGCATGGCCGACCGGGTTTTGGGCAGCTGACAGGCGATTACCCGATCCACCATTCCGCCATCAAAGAGTGCTTTTGACAGTTGCCCGATGGCCTGGGGAGAGGATCGCTCGCCCATGCCTACCAGAACCGTTCTGTTCCCCAGCGGCATGATGTCCCCACCCTCCAGGGTTGCCAGTCCATGATCTTCCAGAGGATCGCCCCAATGCACGTTCACCTTGCCGGCGAATTTCGGGTGGAATCGGTAGATAGCGGCCATCAGCAAGGTCTCAGGCTTGCGGGCAACCCAATACATCGGGTTGAGAGTAACCCCGCCATACACCCAGGCGCTGTTATCCCGGGTGAACAGGAAGTTGGGCAGCGGCGGCAGCACGAATCCGAAACGCCCGAGGTGGTTGCCGAACAGTCCAACGGGATCGAATGGCAGATCCCCTACCTCCAGGCCACCGATCAGGAATTCGGCGAGCGCCTTTTCGGGGAGTTCATCCATCCAGGCGCGCAGGTCCGACACCATGCCCACGCCGATATGGTTCCAGTTGATCCGGTGATCAAGAATCCAGGCACGTCCCTCGGGAATGGCCAGCGTTTCCGCCAGCAACTCGTTGACATCCAGCACCTCCACGCCCCGACCACGCATCACGCTGGCAAACACGTCATGATCTTTCTGGGCCTGCTTGACCCAGAACACATCATCGAACAACAGGGCATCGCAGTTGGACGGCGTCAACCGCCGGTGCGCCAGCCCCGGCCGGCAGATGATGACCTGGCGCAGGGTCCCGGTCTCAGAGTGCACTCCAAGTGTTTGTTCAGACATGACAAAACTCCTTTTGTCGCAGGGTCACAGCGGGGGTCACAAAAGTGTGCCGACGCTGATAACCACAGTGATAAACACGGTCAGAATGAGCAGTAAGGGCCAGATAAAGGCCAGCCAGCGATCGTAGGACACGCGCCCGATGGCAAGCCCGCCAACCACCACCGCAAAGGTGGGATTGATCAGGTTCACCAGGCCGTTGGCAGACTGGTAGGCAGTCACCACCAGATCCCGCCCGACGTTGGCAAAATCCGCCAGCGGCGCGAGGATCGGCATGGACAGGACGGCCAGGCCAGAGGACGACGGCACGAAGAAACTCATGCCCACCTCGATCCAGAACATCAGGTTGATAAAGGCCAGTTCCGGCAGGCCACCCAGCGAGGTTTCGGCGCTGTGCAGGATGGTATCGGCGATCATGCCCTGTTCCATGATCACCACAATGCCGCGGGCCAGGCCGACCACCAGCGCAACCCCGAGGAGATCCCTGGCACCATCGACAAAACTGCCGGTCAGTTTCTTTTCACCCAGTCGTGCGATGATGCCGATCACAATGGCTGCACCAAAGAACAGAGAGCCCATCCGGGCCATCCACCAGCCCTGGGATGACACACCCCAGATCATCACGGCAAAGGTCAGGGCAAAGATAACCAGTGCAATAATCTGGGTGGTTGTCAGGGTGGCGCTGTGAATCTCCTGGTCACCTCCCTGCAGAAACAGTTTCTTGTGCGCTGCCCATTGCTTTGCCACCACCGAGCGTGAGGGGTCGGTTTTTACGCGATGGGCATATCGCATAACGTAGCCGATACAGATCAACAGGCCGCCGATCAGCAGAATGAAACGGAGCACGATGCCGTCGGTGAACGGTATTCCAGCAGCATTGGCTGCAATCACCGTGGCGAACGGGTTGATGGTTGAACCCAACACGCCGATACCCGCTCCGATCAGGATGATGGCAACGCCTGTAACGGCGTCGTAGCCGGCCGCAAGTATCACGGGAATCAGAATGGCGTAAAAAGCCAGGGTCTCCTCTGCCATCCCGTAGGTGGTGCCACCGATGGCGAAGAGCACCATCAGTATCGGAATCATCCAGATCTCATGGCCTTTCAGATGCCGCATCGCGCTGCGAATGCCGGTATCAATAGCTCCGGTCGCATTCATCACACCGAGGAAACCACCCAGGAACAGAATAAACATGGCGACATCGATGGCATTGGCAACGTAACTGTCGGGGTCGTAGAACCCGGCTGTGGGTGCCATCAGGACATCAACGAACCCCTGGGGATTCGGATCAACGGTCTGGTAGGTGCCCGGAACTGCCACTTCCCGACCAACCTCTTCATTCATGGCGCGCTCATACTGCCCGGCCGGAATCAGCCAGGTCAGCGCGGCCACCAGAATAATCAGGCCGAAAAGAATCGTGTAGGCGGTGGGGAATCGGGAAGCAAGGTCGGTTTCGGGATTTTCTGGCAATTTTTCGTCTTCAGTCACGATGCGTCTCCTTTCGTGAATCGCATTGTGCAGACAGGTTCCTTCCGGGAACCTCAAGAAGCCAAACACAGCCTCAGCGGCTGATGGCCACTGGTTCGGATCTGCATGAGGCCAGCATAGTGCAGCCCGCCGCTTCCTGAATTGAGATAGCGCAATTTTTAATCAACCATAAAAAAGCCCCGGGTGGAGGAGTTGTTTCCACTCGGGGCAAGAATGTCACCCGCCGGCTATGAGAAGCGGGTAACCGCCATGCAAGGTCTTACCACCTGGCTGTCAGTGCGGCACGCAGGGTCCTGCCAGGCTCATTAACTCTTACGGCTTCGGGGTTGAATGGATCAGTATTGGCCCTGCTAACATGGGGCGCCCAGGTATTGTCGAACAGGTTATCCACTGCCCAGCTGATGCTCAGATAGTCGGCGAGCGGGTGGCTCCCGGACAGGTTCAGCACGCCGTAGCCTGGCGAGGTGCCGGGATCCTGGCCGGATTCCAGGTCCACCCGGTCCTGTCGGCGGGCCAGCACCCACTCCAGTTCAACGCCATGGCCCATGTGCTGCCAGCCAAGGGTCTGAATAAACTGCACCGGCGGAATCTGCGGCAGGGGTTTGTTTTCGTCACGGTTTTCACCTCGTACCGAGGCCAGACTGCTGTTAGTGCTCCAGGTGCCGTTGCTCCACCCAAGCTGAGCCTCAACACCCATCAGCCGCGCATCGATATTGCGGTAGACGCTGACCTGATCCACATTGCGAGTGCGCAGGACGAAGTCATCCACCTGATCCACCCATACGGCCGGGCGCCAATGCCAGCCGTTGCTCTGGCCAGGCATCGCCACTTCCACCTTTCGATGCGTCTCAGGGTCGAGAGAAGGGTTGCCTACCCAGCGTCTTGCCGGATCCATGTTGTTCCAGCTGGCAATGTAGCGTTCAGTCACGCCCGGGCTGCGGACGCTATGGCTTGCCGTAACCACCAGCGACTGGATGGGAGAAAACCGCCAATCGCTGCTTACAAAGCCACTGAAGTTGTCATCGCTCGCATCGGTGTTGGTAGTGCCGTAGATCGCCTCGTAGGCATCGGCGGCAGACATGGCCATCATGCCACTACCAAACACCTGATCGGCGGCCCCAGCGGACATTTCCACGCGATCGTAGCGCACGCCACCACCCAGTTTTAACGCCGGGGTTACCCGGTAGAAGCGCTCAGCGAAGAGGCCGAAACGGTCTCGATCCACGTCGGGCCAGAGTACCGACGTCAGCGTATCCAGATTCGCGCCGCCAAACCGTTCGGCGTGCCAGTTATTGGTCTCGACATCCGCACCAATGGCCCAGTCTGTTCTGGCATCCGGACTCTGATCCAGGGTCAGACGGAGGCCCCGGGTTTCGGTCTCGGAATCGGTCAGCATTTTCATCATGGACTCACGGAGACTGAAATTATCCATGATGTGATCAACATCGGCCTGCCAGGACAGCAGGTTCCAGTTGCCGTTGGCCACGGGCGAGCCCAGCTCCAGTCGCATGATGTCGGTATCGGTTTTCGGCGCATCCATGCCGGAGCCGGCGTATTTCACGTCCCGCTCCTCCTGACGGCTTACCAGGCCTTTGATATAGAACCCGTTATCCGCCTTCCACGCGGCATCGAGGCGGGCCTCGGAGTTCTTGTAGGCGCTGCGCACTTCGTTGCCATCGCCGTCCTCGTAATCGTCCGCCTCGTCGTAACCGCCTGCGAGCCGAAGCCAGGCACTGTCACTCCCCACTGCGGCACTGCCATTGACCAGTTTGCCATTGCCGTTGTCCGCGCCGCCCACCGTCAAATGACCTGTGGTGGCGGAATCATCGAAGACTGGCGCTGCTGTGGTGGCAATAATCTGGCCACCGGTGATCGGGCCCCAGCGAAGGGTCTGGTTACTGGTGCGCACCTCGAGCAAGGGCGCCAGTGCCGAACTCAGGCGACTGGTTGGGGGATCCATGCGATTCGGGCAGGCCCCTTCAACGCGAATACCGTCCAGAAGCACATCCACCCGCTCCTGGCTTTGACCACGAATCACCGGTTCCAGGCCGCGACCTCCCATTCGGGAGAGCGACACTGACGGATCAGAGGACAAACGTTCAACGGGCTCTGAAGCCAACGTACTCGAGGCCTCTTCTATGCTCTGCCCCTCAGTAACATGAATGACCGGCAAGTCGGGAGAACTCTCCTGGGCCAACACTCCGGCGGGCAAGGAAACCAATCCCGCAGCACACAATCCGATGAAACGCGTTCCAATTACCGTCGCCATACAACCTCATCCTGACCAGCTCTGATAGTTGGCGCCAATCATAAACATCAGCCGGCGCCAGCGCCTGAGACCAAATGCCGCATCCCCTCGGAGGTATTACCGCGTATCCCGATGGAAAAAAACGCTAGAATGCCCGCTATGGAATGGCTGACCCACTCACAGACCGGATTTCAACAGACTGCCCGCTATCTGCTGGGCATGCGTCTGGCTATTGTTGCGCTGCAGCTTATTTCGATCGCCGTGGCGGAAACCATGGTAACCCTGGCCCATCGGGCTGAAGCGGTTATCCTGCCCCTCGCCTATGGGGTTATGGCAACCCTGGCCTGGCTCTGGTTTACCCGTCGCCCACCGCGCTCGACACAGGCCGTCAGCCTGGTGCTGATTGTCGATTTGCTTTTGATCGGAGTCTGGCTTTACCTGACGGGCGGCTATACCAACCCCCTGGTTTCCCTGTTGCTGCTGCCTATCGCCGTTGCCATTGTGCTGGTGCCACTGGGCCAGAGCATTGCCGTTACCGTCGCCGGCGTTGCGGTTTATACCTCCCTGGTGATCTGGCATACGCCGGTCACCCATGGACATCACAACGCCAACCTGGCCCAGTTACATCTGGTCGGCATGTGGGTGACCTTCGCCACAACCGCTGCCATCCTGCTGCTGGTTGTCGGTGCCCTGGCACGTCGCCTGCGCCAGCAACAGGCCCAGCTCGCACAGATACGGGAAACCCGGCTGCGAGATGAGCAGATCATCGCCCTCGGACTGTCGGCTGCTGCAGTGGCACATCGCCTGGGGACGCCGCTGAACACCATGACGCTGCTGGTGGAGGAAATGAAATCCGCTGCCCCGGTCGGCGACCCCATTGCCGACGACCTCGCACTGATGGAAAGTCAACTGGGCCTGTGCACGACCCACCTGCAACAGCTGTCTTCGGCGGCCGTGCAGGCCAAGACCGCGCAACTGGAAACCCTGCCAGCCCGGGACTGGGTGGCACGTCTTCGGGAATCCGCTACCCTGCTTTGGCCGGGTGCCGCCATTGAATGGCGTCAGCCTGTGCCGGACTGCCCGGTTGCCGTGGACGCCACCCTTGATCAGGCCGTTCTGAATGTGTTGGCCAACGCAGTAACAGCCAGCCCGTCCTGGGTCGCCGTTGCAGCCAGTGAGGGTGCCGATGGCCGGCTGGAACTGGTTGTCGAGGACCATGGTGATGGCCTCGAATCTACCCCGGAAGGTACGCTCGGGGACAAGGTAGTCAGTTCGGAGAATGGGCTCGGAGTTGGCCTTTTCCTTTCCAACGCCACCATCCAGCGTCTTGGAGGCACACTGAAAGCCCGGGGTAGTGCGGACGGTACCACCATCATCATAGAGCTGCCGATAACGGCAGCGACCAACGGCCTAGCGGGAGAACAGGCGTGAGCAAACAACAGGCGTGGCTGCTTATTGATGACGACGACGCCTTTCTGCAGGTGCTTCAGCGCTCACTCGGACGCCAGGGCATCGAAGCACAGCTTGCCCACGGGCATCAGGAAGCAAAAGCCGCCCTGCTGGAGGGAACCTTTCACCGGTGCGTACTGGATCTGAACCTGGCCGGCGAAAGCGGCCTGCAGCTTCTGCCAGAGATTCTGGACACGCATCCGGATCTGGAAATCCTGGTGCTGACCGGTTACGGCAGTATCGCCACGGCGGTCGAAGCCATGCGCCGTGGCGCGGTGAACTATCTGTGCAAACCGGTAACGGTCAACCAGCTGCTGGCCGGATTCGAGCCGATTGATGCACCGCCGGATCTCCGGGCGGAGCCGCCCTCGGTCGAGGAAATGGAGTGGGAGCACATCCAGCGGGTTCTCAACGAAAACGAGGGCAACGTCTCTGCCACCGCCCGCGCCCTGAACATGCATCGACGTACCCTGCAACGAAAGCTCCAGAAGCACTCGCGCTGGCGCTGACCTATAACCATAGGTATCTGGCGCAAAACTGACATTTATCAATTCACCTAGACCATTTACCCATGGTTTTTCAGGGGTATTGCGGTAGCATATGCGGCCGCTCGAACAGGTCTCACAGGGAGGAGAGTTCGTTAATTTAAAGACCGGAAACTCAAATTACTGACTCTCATGCCCAGATCCCCCACGACGATTACACCACCCTCAGACATCGACCCCAAGCGCCTGGCCTTGGTTGCGGCGGCTACGCCCAATTTTCTGGTGATGCTGAATGATGCCGGCCGCATTGAATGGGTTAACCCCAGCTTTGAGGAACACACGGGGTATAAGCTTGAGGAGGTGCGCGGATGCCTCCCAAAGGAAGTGCTTTACGGGCCGGACACCGACCCCGAAACCATCAAGCGCATTAACCAGAAGCTGCACCGGGCCGAAATCATTGAAGAAGACATTCTTCACTACACCAAAGCCGGACAGCCCTACTGGGTGCATACCTATTGCGTTCCGATAGGTACAGAGCAGGGCGTTGACCCTGGTTATATCGCCATTCAGAACAACATCTCCGACAGGAAGAACAGCGAGCGGGGCCTGCGGATCGCGGCCAGCGTGTTCGACCGCAGCCACGAAGCCATCCTGATCACCGACCAGTCGAACCGGATCCTGGATGTGAATCCCGCGTTTTCGCGGATTACCGGCTATAGCCGGCAGGAGGTTCTGGGCCTCAACCCGGCGATTCTCAGCTCCGGCCGACATTCCGGGGAATACTACCGGTCCATGTGGCGTACCATCGAGAAAACCGACCACTGGCGGGGCGAAATCTGGAACCGCCGGAAAAACGGTGAAGAGTTTGTGGAACTGCTATCCATCAGCCGCGTGCATCTGGAAGAACCCGGGCAGTATTACCATGTGGCGGCCTTCTCGGACATCACCGCACTCAAGAACCATGCGCGCGAACTCGACCGGGCGGCCAACTACGACGATCTGACCGGCCTGCCCAACCGCCAGTTGCTGGAAGAGCGACTGCGCACAGCCCGCAGCCACGCCGACCGGCAACATCGCAGCGTGTCGGTGTGCTATCTGGACCTCGACGGCTTCAAGGGTATCAATGACAAATGGGGGCAGTCGGCCGGTGACCAGACCCTGCGCACCCTGGCCGAGCGACTGACCCGTGCGCTGCGCAGCGGCGACACCGTTGCCCGGATCGGTGGCGACGAATTTGTCCTCCTGCTGCAGGGCGATGACAACCACGAAGCGGTTTATCAGCGCATTCTGGCCACCGTCGGCGATCCGGTAACGGTGGGCGATCAGAATGTTTCACTCACGGCCAGCCTCGGCATTACCCGCTACCCGGAAGATGGATCAGACGCCGAAGGTCTGATTCGGCATGCCGATCAGGCCATGTACTCCGCCAAGGAAAAAGGCCGCAATCAGTATCACTTGTTCGATCCCGGCCTGGACGAGCATCGCCGGAACCGGCGCAATCAGTTGATGGAAATCTCCAGGGCCCTGGAAAACGAGGAATTCGAGCTGTTTTTCCAGCCCCAGATCCGTGTCACCGATTGCGAGCTTTTCGGTTTTGAGGCGCTGATCCGCTGGAACCACCCCCAGAAAGGGCTGGTTTCACCGGGCGAATTTCTGCCGATTGTCGAGAACAGTCACCTGGAAGTACCACTGGGACAGTGGGTATTGAAAGAAGCCATTCACCAGATGAACGCCTGGAAGGAAGCGGGAGAGAATCTGGCGATCAGCATTAACATCAGCGCTCCGCACCTGATGGACCGCTCATTTGCCGACTACCTGGAGAGTTACCTGCACAGCCACCCGGAGGTGGCACCCGGCCAGATCACGCTGGAGGTTCTTGAATCGACTGCACTGGAGGACACCCAGCGAGCCAGCAACGTTCTGGCGCGCTGCCAGAGCCTCGGCCTTCAGGTGGCGCTGGACGATTTTGGCACCGGTTTCTCATCCCTGACCTACCTGCGTACGCTTCCGGTGGACATCATCAAGATCGACCAGAGTTTTGTTCGCAACATGCTTGAGGATGCCGGCGACCGCGCCATCGTTGAGAGCGTGATCTTCCTGGCCCAGCGGTTTGCCCACCCGGTTCTGGCCGAAGGCGTTGAAACCGTGGAACACGCCCGGACACTCAGGCAGATGGGATGCAATTTCGTGCAGGGCTACGGGATCGCCCGCCCCATGCCGGCAACCGAGGTGCTGGGCTGGGGAAGGAAATGGCAGCATAGGGCCCGTTCCGGCAAGGCCGGCGACCTGCTCAGCACCGCCGTCGCCAGTGGCAAGGGCCTCTGAGCCGGAAAGCTCTACCGGTAGCGTCTCTGGTCCAGCGTGGTCAACCGGTCCGGATGGAAGACCATGAGGCCAGTCACAAAAGTGCCGTTCACGAACCCTTCGGGAATCATGAACAACGGCAGGTAACGGATGTACTCATGCACCAGTTGGTCAAACGTGTAGACGCCACTGCTCCATAGCATGAGGCACATGACACCACCGGCGGCTGCCACGGAAATGCCGGCCCCGAAGAACCCGCAGAAGAAGATATAGGCGAAGAAATTCCGGAAATCCCGCCGGCGTTCCCAGAGCATGATTCCGTGGCTGACAATGGCAGGCACCATCACGGTAATCAGCCCGTTGGCCGCAAACATGATCAGAGGTTCTCGTCCGGTAATGACCGTGATCACCAGCGCCAGCAATCCCGCCAGCACCGCAAGCGCCCACCCCAGCATCAGCGTTATCACCGTGATCCCGAAAATGTGGATGGCCAGGCCGGGAGAAATGCCTGCCCTCAACTGCCAGACGAATCCGAGCACCACGGCCGCGCCGAAGAACGAATGCTGGAGCGCGTTGTCCTTGCGTAAGGCTGGCCAGTCAATGGAGCGCACCGCCCGGACAAGAATTACCAGAAAAAGCAGTAGCGTGATGATCCACTGGCTGGTGGATAGCAGATTTTCAGTCATGCCCATAGTGAACGTACCGCAGTAACGGGGTCGGGTATGACATCTTAGCGGCTCGCCCCACCCCCGGTGCAAGCGAGCCCGGACAGATCAGGCGACCTGTCTCTCTTGCTTGCCAAGGTCGGTGAGTCGCTGCCAGGCTTCGAAGGCGCTGAGGAAAACCTCGCCACCCAGGTGGGAAAGCAGTTCCGTGCCTTTCAGTTTGTCCATGACAGGGCCTTTCACTTCCGCCAGATGCAACCTCACTCCTGCATCCTTCATACGCTCGTTAATTGCCTCCAGACTTTCGAGGGCCGAGGCGTCCACCAGATTCACGGCCGGACACATCAGCACCAGATCCTTAAGCTCTGGCTCCCGTATCATCAGGTCCATAACCGTTTCCTCAAGGAAGCGTGCGTTGGCGAAGTACAGGCTCTCGTCCACCCGCAGGAAGGTTACCTTCGGGCACAGCTCCACGTCATGGCGAAGCACGTTGCGGAAGTGTTCGGTTCCCGGTACCCGACCAACCACCGCGCTGTGGGGGCGGCTGGTTCGATACAGGAACAGGCCGATCGAAAGCGCCACCCCGGCGATAATACCGGCCTCGACACTGTGCACCAGAGTCAACACGATGGTGGCGAGCATGGCGCCGAAGTCCGTGCGGGAGTAGCGCCAGGTGCGACCCAGGGCCGGAAGGTCGATCAACGTGGCCACGGCGACGATGATGGTCGCTGCCAGGGTCGCCTGGGGCAGATAGGCAATGGCTGGCGTCAGGAATAACGTTGCCATGGCGATACCCACAGCGGCATAGGCGCCGGCGGCGGGAGTCTCGGCCCCGGCGTCAAAGTTGACTACGGAACGGGAGAAGCCACCGGTGACCGGCATGCCGCCGGAAAAACCGGCGCCCAGGTTGGCAGTACCCAGGCCAATCAGCTCCTGGTCCGGATCGATACGCTGGCGACGTTTCGCGGCCAGGGTCTGGCCAACAGACACCGACTCCACGAAGCCCACAACGCTGATCAGCAACGCGCTGACCGCCAGCTGTTGCCACAACCCCATGTCCAGGCTGGGCATGGTGAAGTCGGGAAGTCCCCGGGGCACATCCCCGACCAGACGCACACCCTGGCCATCAAGCTGGAACTGCCAGGCCACCAGGGTGGTGACCAGAACCGCCAGAATCGGCGCGGTTTTGGTAAGAATATCCGCCATTCTCGGGGCCAAACCCATTGCCATCAGAAGCGGCTTCAGGCGTTTGCGGGCGAGCATCAGGAAAATCAGCGCTCCGGCACCGACCCCCAACGTTGCCAGGTTGGTGTCACCGATGGATCCCAATAGGGAGTGAGCAATCTCCAGCAGGTTGTGACCCGAGGCCTGGATTCCGAAGATATGCTTCAACTGACTGGCAGCAATCACAATGCCGGAGGCCGTGATAAAGCCGGAAATCACCGGATGGCTGAGAAAATTGGCCAGGAAACCCAGCCTGAGGACACCCATCAGGGTCAGCATCAACCCAGACATGACCGCCAGTAAAACGGCACCGGCCACGTATTCCGGCGTGCCGGACTCCGCAAGAGGCGCCAGGGCCGCCGCGGTCATCAGGGAAGCCACTGCAACCGGCCCCACCGACAGTGTTCGGCTGGTGCCGAAGACAGCGTAAATAACCAGGGGCAGGATACTGGCGTACAGACCCACCTGGGCAGGCAACCCGGCCAGCAGGGCATAGGCCAGCGACTGGGGTATGAGCATCACGGTAACGATGATCGCGGCCACCAGATCACTGGTGGCCTGGTCCCGGCGATATTTTGGGGCCCAATCCAGAATGGGCAGATAGCGTTTAAGATTCATCGGGAATCTCAGAACAGGTTAACCGGTACTTTCAGGTAAACCTGACCATTGTCTTCAGCCGGAGGCATATGGCCTGCCCGCATGTTGACCTGGACCGAAGGCAGAATCAGCCGCGGCATATCCAGGGTCGCGTCCCGTTCGGTCCGCATCTTCACGAACTCTTCCTCGGAAACACCTTCGTGGACATGGATGTTCGCTTCCCGCTGCTCGGCCACCGTGGTCATATGCTGATACTCGTCACGGCCGGGCGCCTTGTAGTCGTGACACAGGAAGATACGGGTTTCTGCCGGCAGAGACAGTACCTTCTGGATAGACTGGTACAGGGTGCGGGCATCGCCACCCGGGAAATCACAGCGGGCGGTGCCGAAATCCGGCATAAACAGGGTGTCACCCACGAAGGCGGCATCGCCAACCACATAGGTCAGGCAGGCAGGGGTGTGCCCCGGGGTATGCAATACGCGCCCCTCAAGACCACCGATGGCGAATGTGTCGCCCTCTCTGAACAGCTGATCGAACTGGCTTCCGTCGCGCTGGAATTCGGTGCCGGCGTTAAACGCCTTGCCAAATATTTCCTGTACGTCTCGGATGTGCGCACCAATGCCGGTCTTGCCGCCCAACTTCTCATGCAGGTAAGGCGCGGCCGACAAGTGATCCGCGTGTACGTGGGTCTCCAGAATCCACTCGACCTTCAGATCGTTGCTGCGGATGTACTCGATAATCTCGTCTGCAGAACGCACGTCGGTGGTGCCAGCGGCGTAATCAAAATCCAGGACCGAATCGAGAATGGCACAGGCCTGGCTGTCCGGGTCGCGCACCACATAACTGAAGGTATTGGTGGGTTCATCAAAAAAATGCTGAACGATCGGGTTGCTCATGGCAGTCACCTCTGGAGTATCCGAATATCAATTTTAATCTAAGCATATACTATTTCGTAATATGAGGTGAAATGATCTTTTTTTATATGCGCAATGTTCCTGATGCATCAACAAGGCAGTCCCGCCCTGCCTGCTTGGCCAAATAAAGCCGGTCATCTGCCCCGGCAATCAGGGCATCGGGAGTGGCTGGCTGGTCAACGAACTCTTCGATCCCCGCCACACCCGCACTGACGGTTACCGGAATGTCCTTGTCATTGAACACAAACCTTTCCTCATGCACAGCTTCGAGAATTCGCTGCACAAACTGCCTCACGTCCCCGTGTTCCACGGCACTGAAAACAACAATGAACTCCTCGCCACCGAAACGGGCAACCACATCCATGGAGCGGGTCTGGCTCACCAGGATGTCAGCAAAGCGCTGGAGGATATAATCGCCCCCGAGGTGTCCGATGGAGTCGTTGATCGTCTTGAAGTGATCGATGTCGAAGATCGCCAGGGCGAAACGTTCTCCCCGACGGTTACTCCGGCCCAGCATTTCATCCAGCCTTGGCATCAGGTAGCGGCGATTGTGCAGACCGGTCAGCGGATCACGAATGGACTGGTTAAGCAGCTCTTCTTCCAGGCGATTGCGCTCAAGAGCACCCGACAACAGGCCGGAGACGATGATCAACAGATCGGCCTGATCCAGACGCCAGCTTCGTCGACGCAGGGAGTCAACGCCGAAAAACCCGGTGACCCGTCCACGCACCCGGATGGGCACACAGAACATGGAAGATACGCCCTGCTCCTGAAGCAGATCCCGCTCGGGTGCGGCCTCCCGCGGCAGTCGATCGACATCTTCGATGAACACCACGCGGCTGCCACTGACCATGCCCTCGATCTGTTCCTGCCACCAGTGAAAATCCTCGATCGATACCTCCTGCTGGGTCTCAATCAGGGCAGGGACACCGTCCCTGCACCATTCATGGGTATTGGTCATTACGGCGTAATCGTCGGTAAAGCAGTACAGGTAGGCCCGGTCTACCTTGAAAAACAGGCCGATGGATCGCAGGAGCTCATCAATGCACTGATCAATGGTGCCAAAGCCCAGATTGATGAATTCGGTGGAAAGGCGGGCAATGAGCCTCTGGAAACCAGCCTGGAAGGAAAACTCCGCCTCGCTCTCTCGGAGGCTCTGCTCCAGGTTTTTGTAATGCTGGATGTTATGGAACTGACCGTACCAGAGGGTACTGCCATCGGGTTGCCGCTCCGGCTCGGAGCTCACCTCGAACCACTCGTAGTCGCCATTCTGCAGTCTGAGCCGCGCGCGATACGACCAGGTTTTCAGGGTATCCGCAGAGAAACGGATACTCTCCATGACGGACTCAACGTCGTCGGGGTGGATCATCGCAAAAATCGGATCCGCGTTGTCATTCAGATCCGACGGGGCTATGCCAAAAAGTGCCTGAACACGTTCACTGATGAAGGGGCATCGATGGGACTCCCGATCTACACCCAGCCAATAGATGAAAAGGACGCCAGGCACCCCTGAGGCCAGTTTCTGGAAAAAACGGGCAGACAAACCGGTTTGCTGCCCGTTGCCGGACCTTGACGCCTTGGACACCCTGTCCTCCCAACGGACGAATCACCCTGCTCATAAAAGAGTGTAGCCCACGCTGACAGGAAGCAAACCGATTCCGGAGACGACGAATCAGAGCGAGTCCAGACGGTTCCTGGCTTCTTCCCGCCGACCGGCATCAGCGACGTCGCGGCCCGCCCTGTCGGGTGCTTCGAGGACTTTCTGCAGATAGCTCCGGGCTCGTTCAGGCTCGCCCTGGTCCAGCAGAAAATCGCCAAAAAAGAAATTGGCATCCATACCATCAGGATTGATCGCCAATGCTTTCTGCAAATACTGACGGGCCTTGTCGTCATCACCGAAGCCCAGTGGCCAGCCAGGGACCTGGTAATAAAGGCTGCCAAGGGATGTGTAAGCCGAGCCATCCAGCGCATCGGGATCGATTGCCAGGGCCGATTCCAGGGATTTCCGGGCGTCCTTGACCAGGCCCAGGGCACCCAGACCACCTTTGGCACCGGCGTAGGTGCTCAACACAATACCCTGCCAGATCAGCGGCTCTGCCCGATCCGGATAATGGGCAACAAACTGTTCCGCCTCGCCAGCCAGGCCCTCGAAGGCTTTCTCTTTTTCGTCCTCCGGTACCTGGTACTGGATCTCGGCCCAGCGATGCTGAATGTCGGCCAACTCGGTCTCAAGAGCAGCCGCCCAAAGCGGCTGGGCAGCCAGACACAAGACCATCAATAAAACACGTTTCATGACAACACTCCCGGATTCAGAAACCGCCGGATCACCGGCAGTTGCTTCAGCATCGCCTTATCGACAATTTTGGGCAGAATGCCGTTGATGACCACGAACAACTTCTCGGGCCAGCCCAGAAAACGCCGGCGATCGTCATTTTCCATAGCCGCCAGAATCTGCGCCGCCACCGCCTCAGGCGCGTCCATGGCGTTGCCAAGTGCCCGGTTCAGCTCGTTCACGGCCTCCGGGTTCATGTCCGTGGCAGTGGCGCGGGGGGCCACATAGATCACCTGAACCGGAGTATCGGCCAGTTCCCTGCGCAGGGCTTCGCTGAAACCGCGCAGACCAAACTTGCTGGCGCAGTATGCGGTGTAGCCGGGGAAACCGATGCTGCCAAAGGTGGACCCCACGAACACCAGCGCTCCCTGTTCGGCTTTTTCAAACCTTGGTGCAAAATGCCTGGCGACAATCATCGCTGACCGGAGATTGACGGCAATCTGGGCGTCCAGTTCATTAACTGTCATATTGCCCAGGCTGGCAAAGCAGTTCTGGCCGGCACAGTGGATAACGCCATCAATATCCGGATAGGCATCGCCGAGCCGAACCAGCTGCTGGTCGAGGTCCGGCGCCGCAAGATCCAGATGTACGAGCGAGACACCTTCCCGATGTTCGAGCTTTTCCGGGTGCCGGGAAGCGATAATCACCCGAGAACCTGCCCTGACCAACGGTTCCACAAGCGCCTTCCCTATACCGCCGGTGCCACCCAGAAGCAGGAACACCCGATCATGCAGCCTCATGGCGCCGCTCCTTGCGATTCTCGGGCACGGGAATGCTGTGCAGCATGTCGCCGTATAGCCGGTAGACCATACGGGCCGCCTCGATAATGGCCTGCTGATCATCCGGATCGGTGATTTCGTTCATCAGGTTCCGGAAGAACTCGAAATGCTCCTGGTCCAGAGCACCATGGGAGTAGAGGTAGCTGAACGCTTCCTTGGGCAGGCCAAGCTGTTTCTGGATGGCTTCACCGAGCGGCGTCGCCAGCTCGATCGACGTTCCCTCAAGCACCTGAACCATGCCGAAAAAGGCGGCCGGGTTACCGCGGTTAATGCGGTCATAGAGATAGGCGACCATCAGCTCGATAGAGGTATCCGGGCTGCCATGACGAATGGCTTCCTTGTCCTCTCCGCAGGCCGCAAGATCGTTGAGGATCCACTCATGGTGGCCATACTCCTCCTCGATGTATTCCACCAACGCCTTTCGCACAAATTCCAGACGCTCGGGTAAGCGGCCACCGCACGCCATCATCAGGGGCACGGTGTGTTTCACGTGGTGATACGCCTGGGTGAGAAACCAGGTATAGCCATTCAGGTCAAACCGGCCCTCGCGGATGGCCTCAATAACAGGCGCACCGGTTACGTGGGCGCGGGCTTGTGCAGTTTCGGACTGCAGTCGATCGAAAAATGCCATGAAAGATCCTCCTGGCGGGTTTGAAAGTTCAGAATTGGATATCGAAAGATTCATGAAAATCGGAAATGCGCCGGCCAGCAGCGTTGGCAGATCCGCCTGAATCTGTTGGCGAACAGGCCGGCCGTTTGCAGTCAGGTAGCCCTCAGCCTGGCTCAATGGCTGACGGCGGATATAGACACCGGACAAACGGGCGTAGTCCGGCAAATTGTTGTTCAGAGCGTCCAGCTGCGAGCGCAACGCTTCAGGTGAACGACCATCCTGCACCACAACGAGGGCGGAAGGGCGGGGATCGCCATCACCAAACACCACCGCCTGGCGGGCACCTATCGCCTGTATGAGTTCACTCTCCAGCCATTCCGGGCTGATGTTGCGACCAAAGCTGGTAATCAGAAGATTCTTCGCGCGACCGCTCACCGACAGGAAACCCCCGGCATCCAGGGAACCCAGGTCACCGGTATCCAGCCACTCATCCCCTACCGGTTCATCCCCCAGGTAACCCAGGTGGGTGTTCCCGGCCACCAGAATGTGTCCGCGGTCATCCACCCGTACCCGAACATGGGAGAGCGGTTTACCCACCGCACCTTCGCGTTCGGTTCCAGGCACGTTCAATGCAACCACGGAACTGCACTCGGAAAGCCCATAACCCTCATAAAGCGGCAGGCCGACCGCGCGGCCCCTGGCAAGCAGGTCGGACGAAACCCGTCCGCCACCAACCGCCAGAAACCGGAAAGAATTACTGTCCAGCTGTTTCTGTTCGGCCGCAGACACCAGCGTCATAGCCAGTTCCGGCACCAGAATCAGGGATTGCGGCTGGTGTTCGTTGATGCCCTGCACCAGCCGGCCGATGTCCAGCCCACTGCTTCCGGTCATGCCCAGATCCTGCAAGGGTGCGACCATTACCGTACTGCCCATAAGCAATGGCAGATAAACCCCGGCAATGTTCTCCAGCAATGTGGCCAGTGGCAGGATGCACAGGTGCCGCTCAAGGTCGACGCCCTCAAGACGCTCCTTCAAGGCCAGCGTGGTGGCCGTCATCTGGGCCACCGACAGGCAGACGCCCTTTGGGTTGCCTGTACTGCCAGACGTAAAGGTTATCTTCGCGGTCTGCTCCGGCATCCAGGCGGCTGCCGCTGTTACCGGCAAATGCCTTAGCCAGACACCATGGCCGATGTGCTCACCGCCATTGCTTGCGCCTCCTGACAACAGGCAATCAAGGCCCGCGCGTTCAGTCAGGTGTTCCGTCTGAGTCCGTGAAAAAAACACCGGCACGGGGACACACACCACGCCGGCAAGCAAACAGGCCAGATCGGCAAGAATCCACGCCACAGAGTTGTCGCCACACAGGCCGGCCCGGCGCACACCAAGGCGGGTCAACTGGTCGGCGAGAGCCTCGGCCGCCTGCATCATCTGAGCATAAGTGAAGGCCGACTCCGGCCCTTGAAGCGCCGTTTGTGAGGGTTGGACGGCCGCCTGGCGTTGAAGAAGTTCAGGCAATGTGGCCATAGGAACCTCCTGCCATCGCTTCTTCTCCGGGGGCTTCGGACTCAACCGGCTGAATCAACCGGAGCAAACCGGCGGTCCGCAGTGCCGACATACCATCGGCGACACGAATGGCCATCACCACCGGATGATGGTCGTAATAACGCCCCCAGCCGGCACCGCCATCGGGCAACATGGCGGGATCGGCAGTCGCCAGGACCTGAGTGGCAATGCCCAGGCGATGAAAACTGTTGCGTAGCTGATCCGTGCCGGTGCACACCACCCAGTCATAACCGGCCCCATCCAGCCACACCGACAACGAGGCAAACAGAAAACGGCTGACGCCGGCTTCAACGCCCGCCAGATGGGCAATCTCCGCGATCCGATGTCGCTCGATGCCCGCAACCGGCATCACCGACTCCACCGGCACCGACAGATAATCTTCCAGGAACAGTTTTTCCAGCGCGGCGTTACGAACACCGACCGCGGCAAGAAGACTGCCCTGAGCCGTTGTCAGGGCAAGCAATGCCGGTATGCGCAGAGAAGGCTCGGCGCCAAAGGCATGCAGGAAGCGCCGACGGATAAAATCCGCGACCGTCCCGGCCATTGCCGTCTCGGGACGGATCTCGTTAAACCAGCGACCGGCACAACGGATGACCGGAACCACCTCCCCGGAGTCCGGGGGACAACATGTGGACATCATCAGCGGGTCTGTCATATGGGCTCTCCAGTTTCGCTCCCCGTGGGCGCTTTGATCACGGGTACCAGATTAGGAGCAAAGCCTTAAACCAGGCTTAAGGACGGCCGGGAGAAACCTTAAGGCCGGCTTAAGATTTTTCAGAGGTCGCGGTTAAGGCTTGCTTAAGGATGGCCCGGTAACGTGCCGGCCATCATTCGGATTCTTCCGATAACGCCCGGGTTCTTAAGTGAGGCTGTATGAGATTCCCGTTATTGCGGTCAAATGGCTGGGGCAGATTGCCACGATTCCTGCTGGCCGGTGGCGTCGCCACCCTGCTGCATTGGCTGGCCATGCTGATCTTGATCGGTTGGGGACTGAACGCCGTTCTCGCAACCGCCACCGGTGCCACGGCTGGATTGCTGGCAAATTATGTTGGCCAGCATCGCTACGCTTTTTGTTCCAACCTGCCTCATAGAATTGCGTTCCCGCGATATCTCACGGGGGCTGCATTGGGCTGGGCCCTCAATTTAGCGGGCTTTTCGCTACTCCTGTTTGCGGGTCTCAGCGTCGCCCCCTCGCAACTAATCACGACCGGCCTGGTTGCCTTTGCCAACTATCTCTTTGCACAGAGGTTTGTTTTCCATGAAGAACAGACAATTAACGTTCAGTAACCCGATGCTGAGCATCATTATCCCGGTTCACAACGAAGCCGATGTGATTCCGACCCTGTTGAAACGGCTGGATCTGGTCTGCCGCCAACTGCCGGGCCAGGTTGAGCTGCTGTTCGTGGACGATGGCAGCCGGGACGATTCTGTTGCACAGCTGCTGCGGGCCAGCGACCGTTACACCGGAATCCGTGTCGTTCAGCTCTCCCGGAACTTTGGCAAGGAAGCGGCCGTTACCGCGGGCCTTGAGAGTGCCCGTGGCGGTGCCGTGGTACTGATGGACGCCGATCTCCAGGATCCCCCGGAGTTGATCCCGAGAATGGTTCAGGCATGGCAGCAGGGGGCAGACGTCGTTCTGATGAAACGGCGATCAAGGGCCGGTGAAAGCTGGCTGAAACGCACCACTGCGAGCATTTTCTATCGTCTGATCAACCACATAAGTGACGCATCGATACCGGTGGATACTGGCGACTTCCGACTGATGAGCCGGCGCACCGTAGATGCCCTCAACCGGTTACCCGAACGCAACCGCTACCTGAAAGGCATGTTCGCGTGGGTTGGCATGCCAACGGTCACTCTCGAATTTGACCGCGATCCACGTCTTGCAGGCAAAACCAAGTGGAACTATCTGAAGCTCATGCATCTGGCGATGGAAGGGATTACCTCGTTCTCCACGCGCCCACTGCGGATTGCCCTGATCCTCGGCCTCTTTGCCGCCGGCGCCGGAGGCCTTTTCGGCACCTGGGAAGTTATCCGGGCACTGGCTTTCGGCATATCCACACCGGGTTACGCCTCCATGATTGCCATGATCACGTTCCTTTCAGGGGTTCAACTGCTATGCGTTGGCCTGTTGGGGGAGTACGTCGGTCGGATCTACATGGAGACCAAGCAGCGCCCGGTGTTTATTGTTGCGGAAGACAGCGACGACATTGCCCAGCCGGTTCTCACCCAACTGCGAGTAGCGGGTAATGACCAGAAACATTAACACCCTGCTCTGGCTACTGTTTGCCGTGCTTGCCGCACGGCTCGGACTGGCGGCGATACTGCCGCTGGCGGACACCACCGAACCGCGCTATGCCGAAATTGCCCGCATAATGGCCCACACCGGAGATTGGATAACCCCATGGTTCGACTACGGAGTGCCGTTCTGGGGCAAGCCACCACTGTCGTTCTGGACGCAGGCACTGTCGTTCAAATTGCTGGGTGTTTCTGAATTCGCGGGCAGGCTGCCATCCTGGCTGGCCAATGTCATTATCGTCTACCTGGTCTTCACCCTGCGTCGTTACCTGCATCCCGAACGCGACAGCCAAGCGGCAACGTCGGCTGGTCTCTGGGCCGCTCTGATTTACGCCACCACGGCCCTGGGCTTCCTGACAGCGGGCACGGTGATGACCGATTCGTTCCTTGCCCTCGGCTCAACGCTGGTACTGACCAGTCTTGTGGTTCGTCTTCAGGGCGGCCCCATGGTGTGGGGCTGGCTCTTCTTTATCGGTCTTGCCATCGGCCTGCTCGCCAAGGGCCCGCTGATTCTGGTTCTGACCGGGCTGCCGGTTTTTCTCTGGGTTGCGACGACCCGACGCTGGCTGGTCCTGTGGCAGCAACTGCCCTGGCTACGCGGTTCACTTTTGATGATGGCCATTGCAGCCCCCTGGTACGTTCTCGCCGAGCTCAAGACACCCGGTTTTCTCGATTACTTCATCGTGGGAGAACACATCAAGCGATTCCTTGTCAGTAGCTGGCAGGGTGATCTTTATGGCAACGCACACGAGTTTACCCGGGGCACCATCTGGCTGTACCTGGTTGCCGCCAGTTTCCCCTGGGGTCTGATCGCGATTGTTGCTTTTGGCGTTAGCCGCTGGCGCCGTCAACCTGCACCACAACAGTGGCAGCCCGTTGAAAAAGGCGTGGGCGGGCTGGTTCTGGCATCCGCGCTGAGTCCTGCCGTCTTTTTCACCCTCTCCGGCAACATTCTCTGGACCTACGTGCTTCCCGGTTTGCCGTTTCTTGCCGTGCTGGCATCCAGCCTCTGGCCGAGGGAACTTTCCGGTCGGATGCCGGCCTCCAGCCTGGCTGCAGTGCTGACAATCCCCATGATCGGGATCGCCGCCGCAGGCTGGCTTACCCTGCATCCGGAGCAACTGAAAACCGAGCGGGATCTGGTCGCGCAAATCGAACAACTCCCCGGCATGAGCGCAGACAATCTGTTTTACCTGGGCAAGGCCCCGTTCTCGGCACGCTTCTACAGCCGTGGCGATGCTCATGCCATTGCCCAGGAAGACGTTATCGATCGCATTGAATCGGGCAACCTGCAGGAACCCATGGCTCTGGCTGTAGAGAAGGGCAACACCGCAATGATCAGGCGCCTTGAAGACCTCACCAGACCGATTGAGGAAAACCGTCGCTACCGGCTTTTCCTGTTGAAGCCATCCTCGGGAAATACCGCGACCAGCTTTCAGGAAAAAAGCAAAACCGGCGGTATCGATTACAATGCATCCAACGATCACCCGCTTAGCTGAAAACCAACCGGATTCCTGCTGTATGCGAATATTGCTGATTGAAGACGATCATCTTTTGGCCAACACCATGCTGGGTATGTTGCGTGACGAGCAGAACACCGTTGACTGGCTGGATGACGGCCAGCAGGCGCTCAATGCACTCCTGAACGATAGCTTCGATCTGGCCATCCTGGATCTGACGCTGCCCCGCGTGGACGGGCTGGATATCGTGAAAAAGGTACGCAGCCAGGGTATCGAGACGCCGGTCATCATCCTCACCGCCCGCGGCGATCTGGACGAAAAACTTCAGGGCCTCAATGCGGGCGCTGACGACTACCTGACGAAGCCCTTCGCCATGGCGGAACTGAAAGCTCGAATTCGGGCCGTTACGCGGCGCGGAGCCGGTGTCCGGACAGGCGGTCTGCAGGTGGGCAGGCTGATTCTGGACCCCGATTCAGGCCAGCTCAAGCTGGGGACCGAAACGGCGGCTCTTCCGCGCAGCGAATTCCAGATTCTGCACTACCTGATGCGCCACCCCGACCAGGTGGCAACCCGCCGTCGGCTGGAAGAGCAGCTGTATGGTTGGGAGCAGGGCGCAGAGAGTAATGCCCTTGAGGTGCATGTCCATCATTTGCGCCGGCGCGTTGGCAAACAGACCATCCGCACCGTCCGTGGCGTTGGCTACATGCTGGACAGCAAGGCCGCTGCGGAGGTTTCTCCCGAATGAGCCTGACCCGAAAACTGATCCTTCTGATCACCAGCACGGTGTTCTTCATCACTCTGATTGCTGCCGGCTGGGGCTTCTACGTAAGCGACCATCAACTGGAAGAGCTTTTCGACGCGGAGCTGGCCCAGAGCACCCGCATTGTCCAGGGCCTGGTTGAGCATCTCTCTTCCACGCAGTCGATGGAGCAGATCAGTCATACCCTGGAGAAGACGCTCCAACTGCCAGACGGCGTGTACCAGGGCGACGAGGAGGAGAATGAAATCCTGCCCGGCGGCGCGGGCCACAAATACGAACGGAAGCTGGCCTTTGAGGTCTGGTCGCCGGACCGGGAGCCGATTCTGGACACCCTGCGCGCCAACGATTCGCAGGGCCTGGAGCGTGGTTTCGGATGGCAGGAAGTAGCCGGATATCAATGGCGAACCTTCACCCTTGAAGATCCGGCGACCGGTTTCTGGATCCGCACGGCCCAGCGTGAAGATGTCCGGGATGAACTCAGCCAGGAAATCGCTCTCGGCAACGTACTGCCTTTCCTGATCGTGCTGCCCGTGCTGGCTCTGGCAGTGCTGGTGTCGATCCAGGTGGGCTTCCAGCCACTTAGAAAGCTCGAGAAGCCCGTACGCAACATGGCCCCGGAAAATATACACCCACTGGACGACCGGCAGGCGCCCAAGGAAGTCGCCGGTCTGGTGCAGGCGGTGAATGGTCTGCTCCGGCGCCTCAACCAGGCCCTGGAACGGGAGAGGCGGTTTTCTGCCGATGCCGCCCATGAACTGAGGACACCGCTTACGGCCCTGCGTCTGAATCTGGAAAAAGTCTACGAGAACGACCCGGAGCAATACGGCGATCTGATCCAGTCCGTGGACCGCATGGTGCACCTGGTTGAGCAGATGCTGCTGCTCAACCGCGTCGACTCTGGTGCCGATTTCACCCCGGAATACCACAACCTGTCTGCCATCGTGGAACAGAGCATTGCCGATGTGGCACCGCTGGCCCTGAAAAAGGACATCGACCCCGTGCTGCAGGACGATGCCGGTCAGGCCCTGGTCTCCTGCCACAGTGCCTTGATCAACACCCTCATGCGCTCCCTGCTGGCGAACGCCATCCAGTACAGCCCCGAACACACAAGCATCGAAACACACCTCACGCCTGCCGGTGAGGGATACCATATAACCGTGTGCGACCAGGGCCCCGGCATCCCAGCCGAGGCACGTGAGCGGGCTTTGAGCCGTTTTGTCCGGCTGGACCAGCGACTCGGTGGTGGCGCGGGTCTCGGGCTGGCCATCGCCAGGCGCATCGCTGAACTTCATGGTGGCCAGCTCACCCTGGGCGACCGGCCGGATGGCAACTCGGGCCTGTGCGTCAGCATCTGGCTCCCGGCCCGTGCCACCTCTCGTCTCAAGAAGGTTTAAGGTTGTTTTAAGGTTTGAGGAGGATACTCCGGCCCAATTGAACAGGGCCGACAGACGGCCCGGTTGATATTCCGTTTTCGAGGATGTCTTTACATGGGTCAGGAAAGAACTCTTTCGCTGGTTATACCGGCCAAGGATGAAGAAGCCAACATCGCTACCCTGCTGACCGAGGCCTATGGGGTAATGCGTGACTATCACGGCTTTGAGGTGGTGCTGGTGGATGATGGCAGCACCGACAGCACGCTGGACACAGCCGTTCGGACAGCCCGGGCCCTCGGGGGCCGGTTGTTGACCATTCGCCACGAGCGCAGCATCGGCCAGAGCGGTGCCCTGGCATCGGGTATCCGACAGGCCCGGAGTAAGTTGATTGTTACCATGGATGGCGATGGCCAGAATGATCCGGCCGACATTCCCGCCATGCTGCAGAAAGCCAACACCATGCGGAACCCGGACTTCTGTATTGCCGGCTATCGCAAGAATCGCAAGGACACTGCGTGGAAGCGATTCCAGTCACGCCTGGCCAATCGCGTGCGGGATGCACTGCTTCATGATGGCGTGCCCGATACCGGTTGCGGCCTGAAGCTGTTTCCCCGGGAAACCTTCCTCAAACTCCCCTGGTTCGATCACGGACACCGATTCATCCCGGCGCTGGTACGAGGGATCGGCGGTGACATTGCCATCGTGGAGGTAAACCACCGCCCACGCACCGCAGGGATTTCCAAGTACAACGCCTGGAACCGGACCTGGGCCGGCATCCTGGATCTGCTCGGTGTACTCTGGTTGCTGCACCGCACCCGGGTTCCTGTTATCAGCAGTGCCGGTCAGGCCGATCCACAGGGATCGGTGGCGGAGCGCTCCTGACATGATCAACAGTTCCCGCTGGCTGGCCTTCGCAGCCTTGGTGCTGGTTGGCTATCTGACCATCCACAACGGCTGGCTCGACTTCATTGCCGACCAGAATGAAGTGGCGAACTATCTCCACAGTCATGGTGTCGGCGGATTGGTGGTGATTACCCTCGCCGGCGCATTGTTTACCGGCCTTGGCGCTCCACGCCAGTTGCTCGCCTTCGTGCTGGGTTTTGCACTGGGCGGGCTCAACGGGACACTGCTGTCGACCCTGGCCGCCGCCATTGGGGCCACCGGCTGTTTCCTGACCGCCCGCTGGCTGCTGCGAACGCCATTGAGCCGGCGGTTCAGCCATCGCATGCAGCAGTTTGATCGCCTGTTCCGGGAGCAGACGCTGTTGAAGGTTCTCATGGTGCGTTTGCTGCCGGTGGGCAGTAACCTGGTGACCAACCTTGTCGCAGGCTGCTCCGGGATCCGTTTCTCACCGTTCCTGTTCGGCAGCACCCTGGGCTATCTGCCCCAGATGCTGGTGTTTGCCCTGGCCGGTGCCGGTATCGGCAATGCCAATGCCTATCAGCTTGCCGTGAGCATCGGCTTTTTCATTCTCGCCTCGCTGATTGGTGCTTTTCTCTATCACAACCAGAGGGCCAGGACGCTGGCCGATTCCGTTTCCGACTCTCTCTGAGACCGAACCATGGCTGCATCACCCTTCGTCCGCCACCTGCCGGACACCGTGTTTAACCTGTCCCGCAATCAACTCCTGCTGTTACTGCTGGCCTTTGCCGCAGTCGTAATTTTTACCGGGATCGGACTACGTTCCCCCTGGCCTGCCGACGAACCGCGGTTCGCGGAAGTGGCCCGCGAAATGGTCGCCTCCGGGCAATGGCTGATCCCCATGCGGGGTGGTGAGTTCTACCCGGACAAGCCACCGGTATTCATGTGGAGTATTGCCTTCTTTTACTGGCTGACCGGCAACCTGAAGATTGCATTCCTGCTGCCCAATGCGCTGTGTAGCCTGCTGACACTGGGACTGGTCTTTGATCTGGGCACCCGCCTGTGGAACCAGCGAACCGGTGCCATCGCGGTCATGTTGCTGATGCTTGCGCCCCAGTTCGTGATCCAGGCCCAGAAAGCCCAGATCGACGCCATGGTCGCCTGCTGGATTGCGGTTGCCTGCTACGGCCTGATCCGACACTTTTTCACCGGGCCCGCCTGGGGCTGGTACTTCGTCGGCTGGGCGTTTATGGGGCTCGGGATCATCACCAAAGGGGTTGGCTTCCTGCCGGCGCTGATGCTCATTCCGATCGTGGTCATGAAGCTTCGCGATCGCGCATTGTTCCGTGGCACGCTCACCTGGCGATGCGCACTGGGCCCGCTGGCCATGCTGGCAGTGGTTGCCGCCTGGCTGATTCCCATGGTGCTTTACGTCAACAATCTCGGCACCGAAGAGGCCCTGGCTTATCGGAATAATATCCTGTTCAAGCAGACCGGCGAGCGCTATGCCGACTCATGGGGCCATATCCAGCCCTGGTACTATTACCTCACCAGCGTAATTCCCTCGCTCTGGTTTCCTCTTCCGCTGTTGCTGCTGGCCTTGATCCGGCCCCTGTCTGAAACCGCCCGGTACCGGCCGATTATTCCTGTACTTCTGGGCTGGATTGCCCTGGTCATCGTGTTTTTCAGCCTCAGCCCCGGCAAGCGCGGTGTTTACCTGTTGCCAGCATTGCCCATGCTGGCGCTGATTCTCGCCCCGCTGCTTAGCAGCCAGAAACCGGCGGGGTGGTTTCCGCCGCTCCTGACAGGTGTGCAGTTACTGCTCGGTATCGCGTTGATGGCGGTTGGCGTCCTGGCCTGGAACGACCACCCCAGGTTGGTTGAAAAAGTGGCTGACTACAGCACCGACCCGGCCAAACTGCACGAGGCGGGGACGTTCGTCTTCGTCATAGGACTGGCCTGGCTGATCACCCTGTTCGGGTTCTGGCGCTCCCGTGCGCTGGGGCGTCTGTTCCTGGCCATGATGATCACCTGGCTGCTGCTGGGCACCTGGGGCTATCGAATTCTTGAGCCGCTTCGAACTCCTCGCAACGTGCTGGCCGCCGCAGAACAGCATATCCCGCCCGGCGGGCAGCTCGGCATGATCGACTTCCGGGAACAGTTCCTGCTGTTTTCCAAACGCGACTTTACCCATTTCAGCTTCTTCACCGGTCGGGAACAGGAAAATCGCAATGCCTGGTTATGGATGAGCGAAACCGAGGACAGCTATCTCCTCGTCGCCGATCAGATTAAGCTACCCTGCTTCACCAAAGAGGGTGCCATTCCCGTGGGCACGGCACACCGGGACAGCTACCTATTATTGACTGATGAACAAATGAACCCCAGCTGCGCACCACCAGACAAGGTCAAACGGTTTACCACGCCTGAGCCCGGCAGTTGGCAGGATTGAGCTGGCGAGGGATTAAGAGAAGAAGAAACGATGAAAAAGCATGAAATTAAAGCCCGTCGGGAAGAAAACCGTGTTGATTCCGTGAAAATCGTACGATCCCCCTCGAATGCGCACGAATGGGTCATACTTTTTAAGGATATTGAAGGAAAGACCTTTTTCCTGATATCCGACGACGATCATGTTTGCAGCTACGCAAACCTGGATGCGACCGTCGAGGCACTCGACGCTCTGGGATTTGCCCGTGCCGAAGTGCTGTTCTGACAGGCCCTACCTGGTTTTGGGCAAAGTCACCGAAACCTGCAGGCCCTGACCTCCCGGGCCAGCATCCAGCCGGATATCGCCACCCATCCCCCGAATCAGGGTACGGGCAATAGCCAGGCCCAGGCCTGCGCCACCGGTTTCGCGGCTGCGTGAGTGTTCCAGCCGATAGAAGGGTTCAAAAACCCGTTCCCGGTCCGCCTCGGGAATTCCCGGACCCTGGTCAACAATCGTGACAACCGCTTCTGTGTCTGTGGTTGCCAGTGTTACTTCCGCCTGCTCGCCATAATTAACGGCGTTCTCAATCAAATTACGCAGGGCACGTTTGACGGCTTCGGGCTGGCCCTGAAGTACACATCTCGGGCTGTCATCACAGTGCACCGCCAAGCCCATTTCCTGGAGATCACCACACAGGCTGTCCAGCAGGGTCGCCAGATCATAGCGACGGTGCTGTTCGGTGGTGGTGCCCCGGATGAAATCGAGGGTGGCTTCGGCAAGATGCTGCATTTCCCTGAGGGAATCGAGAAGACGGTCCCTGTCCTCACCTTCCGGCAGCATTTCCACCCGCAGCCGCATGGAGGTAATGGGTGTCCTGAGGTCGTGAGCGAGAGCCGCCAGCAGCCTTGCCCGGTCTTCCTGGGCGCGGCCAACCTGATCCTGCATCTGGTTGAAGGCGCGGGTAACCTCACGAACATCCTCCGGTCCCTTTTCAGGAATCCGGACTTTCTCCCCCCGCCCGAACGCGTGGGCCGCCTGGCTCAACTCGTTCATTGGCCGCAGTATTCGACGGACCGCCAGCAATAAGGTCAGCGTGAGCAGCACTGCGGTAATACCAACGCTGGTGAGCGTCGCCTTTAGCCACAGCCAGGAGGGCGCCGGTGGCCGGGCCCGGGCATTGAACCACTGGCCGGAAGACAGCGCCAGGGAAACACCCAGCACCGGCGGGCATTCGTGCCGTTCATCGTGATGGTCGTCATCATCACGGTGTTCTTCATACTCGTGGTGTTCATCATCCTCATCGTCATGCCGTTCACGGTCCCGATGATCATCGCGATCCCGCAGGCAGTCGTCTCCATCAGCCTCCATGGCCGTTCGAACCTGCGCCACGGGCAGACCCAGCTCCTCGGCCAGCCGGCGCCTCATGTCGGAGGACTGATCCTCGGTCAGATAGGGCGCGGGATCAATGGAAAGCCGCAGGGTCGGGCTGGAGAGTGCCCGGAGGATGCGCTCCTGCCGTTCCGGATCGGTAGTATCGGCCAGGGTATAGCCATCGGCCACCCGCTGGAGGACGTGTTCCAGACTGGCACTGCGCAACGCTCCCTGGCGCTCACCCGCCAGAATAACGATGGTGATAACCTGGGCCACCAGCAGCACCAGAATCAATAACAGCGCCAGCTGCCCACCGGCGCGCCTTGGCCACAGTCTCATTGTTCAGCCCCTTCGACCGCAGCAATCCACTGGTAGCCACCGCCCCAGATTGTCTTGATCAGCCTGGGGCTGCGGGCATCCGGGTCGATCTTTCGGCGCAGGCGGCTGACATGATTATCAATGCTGCGATCGAAAGCATCCGCCTCTCTGCCGAGGGTCAGGTCCATCAGCTGATCACGGGACAACACGCGACCGGCGTGCTCGAGGAAGGCGAGCAGAAGCTTGTACTCGGCGGTACTCAACGACACCTCGACACCTTCCGGATCGATGAGTTGATGGCGGTCGACGTCCAGCGTCCAGCCCTCGAACGTCAGGGACTGCCCGGCCATGGGGCTGCGTTGCGGTGGCAGCGCTGTGGTACGGCGCAGAACTGCTTTTATGCGGGCCAACAACTCCCGGGGGTTAAAGGGTTTGGTGAGGTAATCGTCGGCGCCCATTTCGAGGCCGACAATGCGATCGGTTTCCTCGCTCATGGCTGTAAGCAGAATAACAGGCAACTCGGTGTGCTCACGAAGGTAACGGCAGAGAGTGAGGCCATCGTCCCCGGGCATCATGATGTCCAGCACAACCAGGTCGACGGAGTGCTGTCGCAACTGTCGTTTCATGGCATCGCCGCCATCTGCCAGCAGCACGCGCAGGCCATGCTCCTGAAGATAGCGGCCGACCAGATCTCGAATGTCCCGGTGGTCATCGACGACCAGGATGGTGGGAGAGTCGCTCACTCGTTACTCCGTTGAATTACCGTCTGCCCTGATTATAGGGGAGTCGACTTCCCACTTGGGCGCGATCTTGTCAAAAACCGTCGCAAATCCCGGCCTTGCGACAAGTTGCGACAAAGTCGGTGGGTCACCGAGACAATTCTGCGACGTTTCCTTGATGCAATAGATCCTGACAAACGAGGGCATTCCCAATAAGGACTAAACCAACCAAGGAGTTCAACCATGAAGAAAACCACCACCATTGCCGCCATCTCTGCCGCTGCCCTGCTCAGTACGGCGCCCCTGCTGGCATCGGCCGATGACGACTACTGGGAAGAAGACCGCTATGAACATCGCGGTGACGGCAAGCACATGCGCGCCAGCCTCAAGCAGTACAGCACCGACGAGATGCGCATTATGGCCTATGGCCAGGCACTCAGGCGCTTTGGACCGGGCGTGAAGGTGTCCGTTGACGAAACTCCGGATGGCACCTACCGGGTACAACTGCGGGATGCCGAGCAGAACCTGATCCGGGAGCAGGAATTCAACCAGTACGGCGCTCCGGTTCGCGGCGGCCGCCGGGACTGATTGCCAGCTGACAGCGCGGGGCCCGGAAGGTGCTCCGCCAACCCCTGATCAAGGAGAATCGCGATGACATTGATGGACGCTGACAACCGCTATGGGGCCGTTTCCCGGGCTGTGCACTGGATAATGGCGGTTATGTTGCTGGTAATGCTTGCCAGCGAAGTCTGGTTTGAAGCCCTGGAGCACACACTCTCTGATGCGTCGCTTATGGCCTGGCACCAGACCCTGGGCCTGACCATTTTCGGGCTGGTTATCTTTCGCGGTCTCTGGCGCTGGCTTAACCGCGCACGTATAACACCACCGGCTCAATGGGCGACCATGGCCAAGCTCGGGCACATTGCGCTCTATGCCCTGATGATCCTGATGCCGCTGTCAGGGCTCGCATCCTCCCTCGGTGAAGGCGATCCTGTTACCTTTTTCGGCTGGACAGTCTTTGGCTACGGCCCGGAAATCGAGTGGCTGGAAGACAGCGGGGAAGAGGTTCATGAAGTGCTGGCCAACGTGTTGTGGCTCATGATCGGCATACACGTGGCTGCCGCCCTGGCACACCAGTACCTGCTGGGAGACCGGATCATGAAGCGCATGGCCTGACGGCCCGGGATACAGGAAAACCCTCGGGCTCAAGCCACCGGCAGCGAATCGTCGCTGCCCCAGTCCGCCCAGGAACCATCGTAAAGAGAAAGCTGGTCATACCCGGCCAGCTCCGCCGCCAGCAGAATGATGCAGGCGGTGATGCCGGTACCGCAGGAAAACACCAGTTGATGCCCGTCTCCGGGCTGGAGGCTCGGAGCAAGCCGCTTGAACGTTGATTCCAGCTCACTAACTGGCTTGAACCGGTAACCATCCAGCACCTCGGTAAACGGAAGATTGAGTGAGTTCGGAATATGGCCGCCGCGCACACCCGGACGGGGTTCCGGGGCCTGGGCCAGGAACCGCGCCCGGGATCTCGCATCAATCACCGAAACTCGCTCGTCGTCCAAATGCTGAAGCACGAAGGCGGAATCCCGAACCCGTCCGCGGTCCAGACGGCCCGCCATGTTCCCGGCGGAAGCCGCACCATTAATCGGAGCCGAAACCGTTTCACGCCCCTCTGCCAACCACTGTGGCAGGCCACCATCGAGCACGAAAACCTGTTCGAGGCCCATCGACCGGAGAATCCACCAGGCCCGGGGAGCGGAATAGATTCCCTGGTTGTCATAAAGCACCACCAGGCTTTCAGGCGTTATGCCCAGCCTGCGAACTTCCTGAGTGAACTGCTCCTCGGTGGGAAACGCATGGAGCTGGGCCGATTCCGTATTGCAGAGCGTTCCCTCCAGATCAATCTGGAAGCTCCCCGGCATCCACACCGGGTGATCATAAACGATCGGCTCCTTGCCAATAACCGTGGCCATACTCGCGTCGATCAGAACCAACCGTTCGTTATCGAGGTTTTCCTGCAACCAGTCGGTGGTTACGAGTGGGGACGCCATGGTGTGCTCCTGTTCCTACCAGAAATAAACGGCCGACTTCTCAGACCGACAAATCGCCAGACCTTCCCGGCTGCCGTCAGGAGGTTGCGGCAATCACCGAGATTTCCACCAGCAACTCCGGCGACGCCATTTGAGCCTGAACGCAGGCCCGGGCCGGCGCCGTACCTTCAGGCACCCAGTTGTCCCACACCTCGTTCAGGGCTTTGAAATCGGCCATGTCTGCCAGGTAAATGGTTGCAGAAAGGATTCGATCGCGGCTGGAGCCGGCGGTCTCGAGCAGCTCGTCGACTTTCTCCAGCATCCCGGTTACCTGGGTATGAATATCGGCGTTACGGTCCTTGGCAACCTGACCGCAAAGGTAAGCGGTGCCGTTGTGTTTTACGATCTTGCTCATTCGGCTGTTGGTGGAAATACGTTCAATGGTCATGGTGATGGCCTTGTTGGGGATGTCAGCAGCGCAGTGTTTTCCGACTGGCCTGCGACCTCACGGTTTTTGATCATTGTACCGGGGGCTATGGGGGCCCTCTGTCTTAGCTGGATTTATGCTCGATACTGTCCAGTGAGAAGGTCTTGGAAAACCGGTTGCGAGCCGCCTGCCCCTGTTCCATCTGTTCGGTCAGTTCACGCTGGCTGTCAGACAGCGTCTGTAACTCGTTAATGGTCTGACGCATTGATGGCAGCGCCTCACGGCGGAAGCTGTTGATGTCTTCCCAGGCAGCCAGGGAGTTCGCAAACGTCTGCTTGAGCTTGTCCATATCCAGTGATGCACTTGCGGCCTGTTTGTGAATTTCCACGCCTTGTGTTTTGAGTCGCTCGGATGTTTGCAGAAGAAGGTCAGAAGCGGTTTCATTGGTGGTCTGAAGGGCGTCCAGCTGTTTCTTCTGACGGGCGAGGCCCATCGCGATGGTGGAAGCAACGGATAGCGCTTCGACTGTGACATCCAGCGCGCGCTTGATGCCGCGAATCAGTTCTTTGTTGTTGCCAATCAACAAATCGGCCGACTGGACGCCCTGCTGGTTGACGGCCAGCCGTTGCTGAAGGTCCATGATGCGCTGGCGAAGGGCAAACAGAATTTCTTCCTCAAGGAACTTTTTCTTCTCAGCATCGGTTTCCTGTTCAATCTTGCTCACCACTTCCGCATCCAGCAACTCACCGAAGGCAACATAGTCTTCAAGCTCAAAGGTGAGTGCACGCATACGGTCGCGATCAACCGCGAGCGACTTGTTATCTTCGGAAAGCTGCTGCATGCCCAGCCGAAGCGCATTGGCGATATCTTCGATTACCGAACTGACTTCCTGATACTTGGATGCCCAACGAGAGATCGGCGTGCCTACGAAGGGAAGCTTGGACAGCATGCGGCGCATAAAGCCCATCGAAAAGTCGATTTCGTTAGGGTTAACCTCACGGACCTTGCCCTGCAGCGCCAGCAGCCTCTGATCAACTTCGCTGCCGTCCTCTGCCGCCTGTGCAAGTTCATGAATCGGTTTTTTTAGAAGCGCGCTGGTCTCGGATAGTTTGTGTTCGACTTCCCTACCCAAGGTCTCGACTTCAGTCACCATTTCTCGGCGCTGATCCAACTCCCGTGGACCGATAACGACAAGTTGCTGTACCACTTCGGCTGCCTTAATTTTCAATTCTGGCAGGCGATCATCCTGGGCAACTGCGGCTTTTAGTTCCTTTTCGCTCATGCTTGTTTCCTTCTGCCAGGACCGTTAAGCCCTCTTTTCCAAATTAAGCTGACGCAGGCCCCACGGGATAGCGTCGGATGGTTTGAATATAGTGGCGGATTTCTTCCGAATTGGCGGTATCGATTTCATACAGTTCGATCAGCGCCAGAAAAACAGAGGCTCGCAGGGTGCCCATCGAAACCATGCGCCGGAGGTTCGCTGAGGAAAGGTCGATTCCGACACTGGCGAGGTCGCGGGAAAGGTCGTCCCAGTGCAGACTTCGCTTGGCCATTTCGGCTTTCAGAAGGCGTCTGCTCACCTCCTCATATTCCAGCCCGTTGGCTTTCGCTCCTTCCATGCGAGTCAATTCCTGTTGTATTTGTGATCTGATCTATATGATATAACAGTTGTTTCGTTATAGTTCCATCTGAAACTTTAACGGACTTCTCAATACACAAAAGGAACACATGCTCTGTCTGTGTTAAGTGTCACAATGACTCGAGACGACAGCTTGTGTGTATTATCTGAAGCGCGCATAAAACGGACTTCCAAAAGGATTTGAAAACGTATGGAAACGTTTTTCACCCTGATTTCCTCCTTCCCCACGGTCCTTTGGACCGGCCTTCTATTGTTCTGCCTGATGTACTGGGGCGTGGCGCTGATCGGCCTGGCGGACTTTGACACGCCAGAAATTGATCCTGAGCTCCCCGATGGCGGGCTTGAGGGCATTGCGGGCGTTGCAGCATCCCTGGGCCTTGATGGAGTTCCCCTTTCGGTGGCGCTCACCGCGATCAGCCTGTCTGGTTGGACCATCAGCTATTTCGCCGATTTATTGATATTTGGGCCCGAGGCCTCAGGGCTCGTTGCCATGATTGGTTCGATACTAATCCTGCTTGGTTCTGCCCTGCTGTGCCTCAAACCGGCGGCATGGATTATCAAACCACTCAAGCCACTTTTTAAGAACACCCGGGCCTCCAATAACGATCTATTGGGTGCTACGGGCATTGTGGTTTATGCCGTTTCCCCTACTGCGGGTGTGATTGACTGTGCGGTCAATGGTGCCCACCTCCGACTCGAAGCCCGTAGCTCCACAGAAATGGCGCCGGGAGAGAAAGCTGTGGTCATCAAGTACCACAAAAACGACGCGGTGTATCAGGTCGTTCCTGAAGCCGATTTTCTGACGGGATTGACCCGTTAACACCAAGGAACTGAGGTAATTAACATGCTTGATTGGATTATGCCGGTATTCATGATCGTCGGCGTCAGCTTCGTCGCGATCATGGGCATCCTGGGACTCTTCAATGCGTTCTACAAAAAGGTAGATCAGGGCGAGGCGCTCATTGTTAACAACATGAGCAAAATCCCGAGCGTCCACTTCACCGGTGCCATGGTGCTCCCGGTTATCCATCGCGCCGAGAAAATGCGCATCAGCGTTATCCCTCTGCAAATTGATCGCCGTGGAAAGAACGGCCTGATCTGTAAGGATAACTACCGGGCGGACATCTCCATTGGCCTGTATCTGAGGGTGAATGAAACAGCGGACGATGTTTTGCGCGTCGCCAAGTCAGTGGGCGTTGCACGCGCCAGTGACAAGGCGGCAGTAGACGAACTGTTCAACGCAAAGTTTTCTGAGGCTCTGAAAACTGTCGGCAAGAAATTCAACTTTGTCGAGCTGTTCGAGCAGCGGCAGGAGTTCCGTCAGGCCATCGTCGATCTGATCGGCGCGGATCTGAATGGCTACGTCCTGGAAGATGTGGCCATCGACTACCTCGAGCAAACGCCTGTCAGCGAGCTGGATCCAAACAACATCATGGATTCAGACGGCATCCGCCGTATCAAGGAAATTACCGAAAAGAACCGTGTTGCGACTAACGTTCTGGAACGCGACGCAGAGGTTGCCATCGGTGAGCGTAACACCGCCGCTTTCGAGCAGCAGGAAGCGCTCCGTAAAACCCAAGCCGAAACCAAAGCCCGGACGGATCGTGAAATTGCCGAGCTAACATCGAAAGAAGAAGCTCGTCGCAATGCAGCTCATGAAGAGCAGCGCCGCGCCTCAGAACTTGCAAGAACCGAAGCGCAGAAGGCGATCGATATTGCCGAAGAGGAACGTCAACGTGAGCAAGAGCTCGCGGCCAAGGCCCGTGAAAAAGCGATTGCCGTGGAAGAAGTGGCTATCCAGTCAGCAACTGAGCTAGAGCATATTAACCGCGAACGCCGCGTAGAAGAGCAGCGGATCGAGAAGGACAAGGTGCTTGAGGTCAAACAGAAAGAAATTGCAGACATCCAGGCCGAGCGTATTCAGGTCGAAGCCCGTGTGGCCGAGGAAGAAGAAAACATCCTCAGCATGCGCAACCGCGAAGATGCCAAGCGTAACAAGGAAACCCTGGTTATCACGGCAGAAGCCAAGGCTGATCAGGTGCGTATCGAGCAGGTGGAAAGCGCCAAGGCAGAGCGTCAGTCTGCCGAGTTGCGCAAGGCTGCAATGATTGAAATTGCTGAAGGCGAAAAAGCGAAGGCAGCGGCACCAGGCCTGGCGCAGGCGCAAATCCGTGAAGCGGATGCAGTGGCATCACGGGCCGTGGCCGAAGCTGAAGCGTTTGGGCGCAGCGAGGCCGCAAAAGCAGAGCGTCTGGAAGGCGAAACCCGCGCGAAGAACGAAGAAGACATGCTGCTTGCCAGGGCCAAGGGCGAGGAAGAACTCGGCAACGCAAAGGCTGCAGCCGCTCTGAAGATGGCAGAAGCCGAAGCGCAAGGTATCACGAAGAAGGCAGAAGCCTACGAGCGCATGGACGAGTCGAGCCGCGAGTTCGAGGTGATGAACCGTAACCTTGACATCCACCGCGACGAGACTATGTCTCGGATTGAGGCGAACGTTCGAATCAGCGAAGCGCAGGCCAAAGCTATGGGCGAAGCGTTGGCCAACGCCAAGATGGAATTCATTGGTGGTGACGGCGATGTCTTCAACAAGGTGGCTCAGGGTATCGGCTACGGTCGAGCCGCAGATCACTTTTTGAAGAACGCTTCGAGCATGACGCCATTCGTCAGCTCCATCATGGAGAAAATCATGAATGGCGGGTCAGCCGGTCGTCTCAAGACCGACAACGACACAACGGACTAAGTTCGATGGCCGGCAGACGGATGTCTGCCGGCCCCTGCCCCTATATCAGATGCAAGGATCAAGGAACGTCAGCCCATGGCAGAAACTCTCTCCACCGAAGCCATCATCCGTGAAGGTGGCACGTTCGCCACGCTCAAAAAACGGCTAACCGATCACTCTAGTGCTCTGCGTTCCACCGTACGGTCGCTGAATGAGGAACGTGAAGCCAAGTTTGGTGCGTCCAACATGGATGTGCTGGGTAGGGTGCGTGCTCGAACCCCTCACAACTGCATTGCAAGGGATGTGGTCCGGCTAGGTGAGTTTCTGCTTTTTGGGTTCAACGTTGAGCATGGTCTGAAGCAGACCGTCGAATTATCTGAAGTTTTCAGCCTGTACCGGCTGGAAGAGAATGCCGGTAGCTGGGAGATCACTCTCTCAGCGGTAACCGGGTCGTTTCTGGAAAACGATAAATTCCAGACGGATTTCTCGTCCCTGTTCCGATTTCACAAAGAAGCCCGTCTGATCCAGCTGGTCACCATGGATGGTCGGCTACTCATGGTCTTCCAGGTGGGCGATCGCGGCGACCACCTTAAGGTTTTCCGCTGGTCGCTCAACAACGATGGCTCCGTGCGGAGCTACATCGATGATCGAGGCGCGGACGATTTCCGGCTTCCGGCCCGCTTCGACTTTGAGTGGACGCAGTTGAACCGTGAGCACATGGTGCAGGGCGTTTCCCCACACTATTCGATTGAAGACCAGCTGTTCGTGGACAATACCGGCGGTGCGATCACCTTCAAAATCGAGAACAACACCAGCACTGGTGAGGGGATCTTTGAAGATCCCGTGGAGGTGGCGAGTCAGTCGCTAAGCGATGGCGTGTTTGAATACGCCCGCCGGGGCAGTATTTTCCTGATCCGGATAAAACCCTACGGCGAGAATCTGACACGCTACTATGTGTTTAACCCCGCCGAGAAAGTCCTGCACCGGCAGGATGCCCTCGCCGGATCAGTACGCACACTCCCCGAAAACCATGGTCTGGTTTTTCCTGGCGGCATTTACCTTTACAGCGATGACCTGAAAACCGTCGACGTACCTGCCGGACTGCGCTTCAAACGCATGGTTGAAGCCCCCAACGGGGAAGATGTGCTTATCATCTTCTACGCGCCTGAATCCGGGGCGGTTGCCTTGGTTCGCTATAATCTGATCACCCGCAACACGGCTCCGCCGATAACCGGGCACGGCTATGCTTTGTTTGATGGCGGGGAGCTGGCTGTCTTTACAGCAGACGGTAAGCCCTCGCAGGTCCACCCGGTCCAACTGTGGAAAACGCCTTTCGAATCCCAGGCATTTTATGCGGATAAAACCACGTCGGACGACTCAGAGCTGGGACGTATTGGCAACCCAGAGCTGGTGAGCGGAATTGCTGACCTGTATGAGGTGGTCAAACTCGCCGATCTTGAAGATGCGGGTTTGCGGCATTTCGATACGCTGATCAAACGAGTGGACAAATTACTCGATCAGCGTTTCTGGTTACATGAGCAACACTTCGCGCCCATCAATACGGCACTGCACGAAGTACGCTCCACCGCCGAGCTGGTGGTGGACGAATATGAAAAAGTTGAAGCCGTTCGTGCCCAGTCGAATCGAGCGCTCAACGAGGCGGACAAAACCCTGACAATATTGATTCAGGAGACTCGACCGGAGTCCTGGCGCGAGCCCCATCAATTTGTTACTCACCTCAAGAAATTGCAGGACCAACGAGGCCTGGTGCGTTCGTTGTCAGAGCGTCGGTATATTGATCGGGCCCTCCTTGAAACCCTGGACAACAAAGCTGCCGAAGCTGTCGACAAGCTGGCCGACCGCACGCTAACGTTTCTTGCCAAGCCCGAAGCCCTGACAAAGTACACAGAGCAGGTGGACGGCCTGCGCGATCAGGTGGAAGCATCTGAAGATCGCAAGGAATTGCAGAATCTCGTGGAGGAATACCATGAGATTACTGATGGCCTCGATTTCGTTCAGGAACTTCTGTCTTCCCTGGCATCCGACGATACTGAACAACAGGCCGTTATTGCGGATAATTTGTCTTCGCTGTACTCACGGATCAATCAGGACAGGTCGCGAGCGGAAATCAAGCTCAATGATTGTGGCCGCGCCGAGGCGAAAGTTCAGTTTGCGTCCAAGTTACGGCTTTATGAACAGAGCCTGGCCAACGGCGTTCACACCGTAGCCACGCCGGATGACTGTGACGGGCTGCTAGCTCGAATGCTCAACCAACTGCAGGAAATCGAGAGCCAATTTGGTGAATATGATGAATTTCTCAACGCCCTGATCGAGCAGCGGGAAACCACCCAGGAAACGATTGAAGCCCGCCGGCAGCAACTGTCGCAGGAGCGTCAGCGCAAGGCCGCGTCTTTGAAAGAGGCCGGCCAGCGAATTCTGAATAATCTGACCAAGCGGTCGGATCAGTTCAACGAAGTCGCCGAGGTCCATACTTTTTTCGCCAGCGATGCCATGGTTGCCAAGGTCAGGGAACTTACAGGTCGCTTACGAGAGCTTGACTCGCCCCTGGAAGCTGATGATCTGGAGTCGCAGCTCAAAGCCGCACAGGACAACGCCCAGCGCGCGGTGCGCGATCGAGCGGATATTTACGAGGATGGCGGTGCCATTATCAAACTGGGGCCCAGACACCGGTTTTCTGTCAACCGACAGGAGCCTGCACTTATCCTGGTGCCTGCAGAGGATGGCCTTCGCCTGCACATTTCTGGTACCCAGTTCTACGAAACTGTGAAAGATGAACGCTTAGAGAATCTCGATGACTGCTGGGGGCTGCACACTCCGGCTGAAGCACCCGATGTCTATAAAGCCGAGTATCTGGCATACCGATTTATGGAGGCCGTGGACGCGGGTCAACACGACAGCGTGGACTGGAATGATTCGGAAGGGCTGGAACAAGCCGTCAAACAGTTCGCCAGCCCCCGTTATCGTGATGGATACGAAAAAGGTATTCATGACCATGACGCGGTCAGGATCCTGGAAAAGCTCGGCCCCGCCAAGGCCGAAGCAGGTCTATTGAGATTTGCGCCGCTGGTTCGGGGCGCCGCTCTGGTGTTCTGGTGCTTTCAGAGCCTTAGTTACCGCCAACGGGTACAGGCAGAGAGTGCCAGCGCGGGCGTGCTGCAGAATCTGATGCGATCCAGTGATCTCATGTCTCGCCTGCAGCAGTCTGTTTGCGCTGAAATGGCAACATTTATCGAACAGCAAGATCTCGATTTTGAGGGCTGGGTCACCGAGCAGGCTGCGGATTACCTGTGTCTTGCGCTGGCGCACGATCCGAAAGTCTTTGAAGTGTCCACCGTCGGCAAGGACCTCGAGAAGCGCTTCAAGAGTTATGTGACGAAGCAAAAGCAGCAACAGGTGCTGGATCAGGTCATTGCCGAAGCGAAAACCGATGCCAATCGACTCTGGCAAACATTGCTGGCCTGGTTGCGAGCTTTTGCACGACAGGACGGTGAAGCCCTTAGCGAACACTTCTGTCCAGAAGCGGCAATGATGCTCATCGCCGAGAATGGCTTTTCCGTGGGCGAGTTCTCGCCGCGCAATGCCAACCTGACGTTCCAGATTGACGGGCTGCTTGGTCGTCACGAACGCCTCAGCGAGCAGAGCCTCGCGCTGGCGTTGGATGAATTCGAAACACGCTTACGCAGGCATATAAATGATCGCTTGCCGCGCTGGGAATCGCTTCAGAAGATTCGGCATCAGATGCTGGAAGAACAGCAGGACCGCTTGCGCGTTGAGGAATTTACTGCCAAGCCGCTTACCTCGTTCGTCCGCAATAAGCTCATATCACAGGTTTACCTGCCGCTGGTGGGGGACAACCTCGCAAAGCAGATGGGTACCGTCGGCGACGACCGCCGCACAGACCTGATGGGCCTGCTGATCATGATTTCTCCGCCCGGGTACGGTAAGACCACCCTGATGGAGTATGTGGCCAGCCGGCTCGGATTGATCTTCATGAAGATCAACTGTCCATCGCTGGGGCATAACGTGACCTCTCTGGACCCGGAGCGTGCACCCAACTCAACCGCCAAAACCGAGCTGATCAAGCTCAACCTCGCGTTCGAGATGGGCAACAACGTCATGCTGTATCTGGATGATATTCAGCACACGCATCCCGAATTCTTACAGAAGTTTATCTCGCTGTGTGACGGTACTCGTCGCGTCGAGGGTATCTGGAATGGCAAGACCAAAACCTATGACATGCGCGGTAAACGGTTCGCCATCTGTATGGGCGGTAACCCCTACACCGAATCTGGCGAGGTATTTCAGATTCCGGACATGCTGGCTAACCGTGCCGATGTTCGAAATCTCGGTGATCAGCTAAGCGGCATGGAAGATGTCTTTGCGCTCTCCTATCTGGAGAACAGCATGAGCTCAAATGCGGTGACGGCTCCACTGGCTTCCAGAAGCATGGACGACTTTTATCGTTTTGCTGACCTTGCGGCTGGGAAAGAAGTTAACAGTGCTGACTTTGACCACGATTACAGCGCGGCAGAGCGCGAAGAGATCGTGGCTGTTCTCAAGCGTCTGCTGCGTGTTCGCGATGTCATTCTCGCCGTTAACGAGACCTACATTTCGTCCAGCGGTCAGCACGATGCCTACCGAACCGAGCCGCCTTTCAAGCTGCAGGGCAGTTATCGGAACATGAACAAGCTTGCCGAGAAAGTCACGCCGGTGATGTCGGAGGTGGAGCTCGAGCAACTGATTGATGACCACTATCAAGGCGAAGCGCAGCTGCTCACCCAAGGCGCCGAAGAAAACCTGCTCAAGCTAAAAGAACTTCGAGGCGCAATGTCCGAAGCAGACCAAGCCCGGTGGGAAACCATCAAAGCCAGTTATCGCGCCAAGGTGCAGGCTGGAGGTGATGGTGACCCTGGCGAAAAGATGGTCAGGCAACTGGTGGGCATTAGTGATCACATCAAATCATTAAGCGATTCTGTCTCGACAGCGGCGACCCGTGAAATCCCTCAAACTAACTGGGAGCCCATTGTCGAAAGGCTTCAGACTGCTTTTGGCTCGATCAATGTTGCCCCGGAAATTACGTTCCAGGGGCCTGACGGAATGCGTGAGGCTTTGTTGTCGTTGGCTGAAGTTTACGGCCAATCCATCACACCACTGGTGAAGGTCCTCAGAAGTAAAACCTCTCTCGAACTGAAATCCTACCGGATGCTGGAAAAGCTCAACGAGCAGCTTGCAGCTCTGGAGCAAGATTTACGAATCAGAGCTGAGAACTCCGAATAAACCATCAAGGCAAGGTGTCCCAAGAGCCGACATCCCTTGATGGTCAGATTGAGCGCACAGTACAGCCGGGTCTGCTGCGTGGTTACCCCGGCACAAACACCGGAAAACCATCCAGTTCGGCTGATAGCAAACGCTGCCCAAACAGGCTTTCGAGCGCAGAAGTCACCAGCATGTCGCGGGCCGCTCCCCAGCAGGCCTGGCCGTCGGGGTACAGAAGGAGGATCTGGTCGCACCATCGCGCAGCCAGGTTGAGGTCGTGGAGGCACATGAACACGCCCCGGTCGCACGCTGCCTGCTGGCGCAGCAGCTTCATAACGGCAGTCTGGTGCTGTAAATCCAGGTGATTGGTGGGTTCGTCCAGGAGCCAGATTTCAGGGCTTTGGGTCATGAGGGTGGCAATGGCTACCCGCTGGCGTTCACCGCCGGAGAGGGTGTTCACCAGACGATCTTTCAGGTGGATCACGTCCAGCTCTATAAGAGCCCTTTCCGCAATCGCGAGGTCATCACCACTCTCCATCTGCCAAGGCGATAACCAGGGGTGGCGGCCGATCAGGGCGGTTTCCAGTGCCGTTGCCGGGAATCCATCCTGCCGGTCCTGAAATACCAGGCCCATGCGTTGCGATACGGTCTTGCGGCGGATGGCGTCCAACGGCGTTCCATCAAGCAGCAGCTTTCCGCTTCTGGGCTCCCGCAATCCTGCGAGGGTATGGAGCAAGGTGGTTTTACCCACACCGTTAGGGCCCAGCACGCCCCATACCTGTCCCGGTTCGATGGCCAGATTCAGGGGAACGCCTGAGCTGCGGCCCGGAATGTCGATAATCAGCGCTTCAGTTGCCAGGCGTGTCATCATCGACTCCTATACAGCAGGTACAGGAAGGTCGGGACGCCGATCAGCGCGGTGATCACCCCAACCGGCAACTGCTCCGGCGCAATCACCACCCGCGCCAGGGTATCCGCCAGCACCAGCAGCGTACCGCCCGCCAGTGCGCAGGCCGGCAGAATCAGGCGCTGGTCGTTGCCCAGCACCAGCCGCAACATGTGCGGTACCACCAGGCCAACGAAACCAACCGAACCGGCCATGGTGACGGCGGCTGCGGTCAGCAGGCTGGCCATCAGGTAGATCGACCATTCCAGTGGCCGCACCGAAACGCCCAGCGCCGCCGCCTGCAGGGAGCCCCGTGCCAGCACGTTCAGGGCCCGGCCCAGAGGAAACACCATCAGGCATACGAGCACAAGAATGATCAGTCCCGGCCACGGAGTGGCGGCGTGGGAAAGATCGCCCATCAACCAATACAGCATGCCCGGCAATCGGCTGGCCGGGGTCATCGAGAGGATCAGGGTAATGATGGCGCCCCAGCCGGCGGCGACCACCACACCGGTAAGCAACAGCCGCGATGGGGTCCAGCTGCCACTGCCGTGAGCCAGACCAAACACCAGCAGGGTGGCCAGCATGGCACCTGCAAACGCGGAGCCGGATACCAGAAAACCGGCAGCGCCGGCCAGCATGGCCAATAACGCTCCCACTGCCGCGCCACCAGAAAGCCCCAACACATAAGGATCGGCCAGAGGATTTCGCAACAAGACCTGCATCAATGCCCCGGCCACGGCCAGCAATCCGCCGGTCGCGAACGCGCTCAGGGTTCGGGGCAGGCGCAGCTCCAGAATCAGCGTTTGCTGCAACTCGGTGCCACTGCCGGTGATCACCCTCAGAGTGTCACCAAAACCGATGGACGTACTGCCAATGCTGACGGAGAGCAGTGCCGCCAGAAAGCCCGCCAGCAGCAGAATCAGGAGGGGCTTGAAAGGGCTAGAGATTGGCACGGGCCTGCTCCAGGGTCTGGCACAGGTGTCTGGCGCCGTCTGCCATACGTAGCGTCGGGCGTGCCAGCAGGTCAGGTGGTTCAAGGAAGAGGTTGTCCGCGGCTACCGCTGCCAGGCCCGGAAACTCACGCCAGGCCTCCAGCCACTGCCTGTCGTCTGACGATCCGGCGGTAATAATGGCCTCGGGGTTGGCTTCCAGAACCGCCTCCCGACTGATCCGGGGCACCAGGCGTGGCAAATCGCCGAACACATTAACGCCGCCGCACAGGCTTATGGCCTTGCTGATCAGCTCTTCCCGGTTCACGGTCATCAGTGGCTGCTCCCATATCTGGTAGAACACCTTAACCGGTCTGACATCGGCATACTGAGCTTCAAGCGCGGCCATTTCTGCGCGAAACGCTTCGGCCCGCTCATTGCCCAGATCCGGTAATCCTGTCAGCAACGCCAGATCCGATACCGCCGCGGCAATGTCGTCAAACGTCCGCGGAGCAAGCCAGAAAACGTGAATGCCAAGATCTGACAGGCGTTCCAGCTGGCTGCGGGAATTGCCATCCACCCAGGCCACCACCAGGTCCGGCGCCAGCGAGACAATGGCTTCCAGGTCCAGGCGATTGCTGTCGCCCACCTGCGGCAAGTCCGCGGATTCTGCGGGATAATCGCTCCAGGCACTCACGGCAACGACCCTGTCACCGGCCCCTGCGGAGAACAGCAGCTCGGTGGCACCCGGCGACAGGGAAACAACGCGTTGCGCGGGCTCGGCTAGGCATACACGCTGGTCCAGCGCGTCGCTTACACAGGGCCTCTCCGCCTGTGCCAGCGAGGGCACAAGCAGAGAGAGCACAAACAATGCAGCGAGCCAGGGGCGCCTCATCGACGGAGTGAGCCTCTCAGATCGGTGAATTTACTGCTGGAAATCATAGCGCACCGAGGCCATGAAGGTTCGGCCTGCGGCCAGATAGTCAAAAGGCGCGAAGGTGGTACTGTCATATCCGATGCTTGTGGCATAGCGACGGTCCAATACGTTATCCACCTTGAACGATGCCGACCAGCCAGGCTGGAAGTTCCAGGCCGCCCTCAAGTCCACAGTGCCATAGCCTGGCAGCAGGCTGGTATTCGCTGCATCGTTATAGCGGTCACTCTCGGCGATAAAGCTGGCGCCCACGGACCACTGAGAGAACAGACGATCGACATCCAAACGCACATTCTTTTCCGCACGGCGTGGTAGACGTGCGCCGGTATCACGATTCTCGGTATCCGCGTAGGTTACCGCTGCCGCCAGATTCCAGTCAGCCGTCTCAATACCGGACGAAACCTCAACGCCACGGATTCTGGCCGTTTCGACATTTTCCATGGTGCCCTCAAACGTCGCCGGGTCAGAAACATAGGTAATCAGGTCCTTCACATCGTTCTGATAGAGGGCAACATCCCAGTACCATTGGTCATATCGTCCGGAGAAACCGGCCTCGACCATCTGCCCCTCTTCTGCGTCCAGGTCGGGATTACCGGTGTAGAACGGCACCGTAAGGTAAAGATCGTTAAAGGTTGGCGCCCGGAACGAGGTCGCATAGCTGAGGCGAAAACGATGGGCGCGGTCCAGCTGATGACCAAAGGCCACGCCGCCAGTCTCCTCTTTCCCGTAGGCCTCGTTGTCATCAAGACGCAGACTGAGCATCAGATCGGTGGCATCAAAGTTCAGACGGCCCTGCCCAAAGACTGCGCTGTTGGTCCGGCTATCTTCTGTAAAGTTGCTGGTGCCATCCACTTCATCAATCATGACCTCCGTACCCAGAACCAGCTCATGAACACCGGCCGTCAGGGTGTTTTCCCAGCGCGCTGAGCGAGACAGTGTGTCGAAAGTGCTGGGATTGGCTCCGAAGGTATCCTGTTCATCGCGGGCTTCCGAGAACTGGATCCTTGTGCGCCAGTAGTCACTGGCAACAGCCTCCAGATGCAGACCCATGGCACGGATCAGGAAATCGGTGTCACCGCCTTCAAACTCGGTGTTGCCTTCAGACTGGAACACGGTCAGCCCTGCGCCACCGCCCTGATCAAAACTGTGGCTCAGCTTCGCCAGGCCGCCGGTGTTCCGAAAGCCCTTGTCTTCACCGCCATCTCTCAGATTGGTGCCATCGGTGTCCGAATAGACGCCACTGGCCAGGAACGAGGAACGGCCCTCCCGGCCAGCCAATCCAGCGTTAACCTCGCGGGTTTCATGGGAGCCTCCTTTTAGCTCGCCCCAACCCTGGCGTCCGGCCTCCGGTTCCAGAGTGAACGCCTGGATGACACCGCCCACCGCGTCGGCACCGTAGAGGGAGCTCTTCGCGCCCCGCACCAGTTCAACCCGTTCCATCAATTCCGGAGGCAAAAACTGCCAGGGAGGGATGCCCGCAGAGGCAGAGCGCAGTCGGATACCATCGAGAAGCAGCACCGTACCAGAGCTCCCCGCGCCACGCAGGAATACGCTGGTAGTCTTGCCGTAGCTGCCGTCCGACACCACGTTGATCCCCGGCTGCGCGCGCAGCAGGTCGCGGAATTCCGCGGGCTGTTGCCGATCAATATCCTCTTTGTCGATGACGGTAACCGAAGACAGACTCTCTCCAACGGTCTTCGGCCCCAGTGTCGCGGTAACCACGATCGGGTCAAGGGCATCGGTTTCTGGGGCAGACTGGGCCGAAGCGGCCAATGGCAGGGCAGCCAGGGAAAGGCCGGCCAGTAGAACAGGGCTTTGAATTCTGAACATGAAACTTGCTCCGCACTCCGCGCGCACCCGCACGGGAATCTGGGTTTTGTTGCGGAACAGGGAATGAGGGCAGGCGGTAGACAGGTGTCAGGAGAGCGGAACCGGCATATCACCCACCCAGGTTGCCCACCGCAACATCGGGTGTTCTTCCAGGCCGGTCTCCGGGCTGGCAGGCGGAACCCTGGGTTCCCGGGCAATCACCTTCCCATGTCGTGGCGACACAGTGGCGCACAGATTGCCGTTGTCCTGCTTACCGTTGCGGGGGCAGCATCGGCCTTGCACTGGCATTACCAGGCTCACCGATTTCCCGTTTCACCCGTCGCGCTTTGCGACGGACACCTGAAAAAAGTGTGGCAAGGCTAGCAACACCCGGGTAAGCGGTCAATGAAATCCATCAAAGGTCGACATGGCCGCAGACCTCTGCCACTGCTATATTCCATGACTGACAATCACTTATTCTTCGCCAGAACAGGGAGTTTTATGCAGGCCGAGCTGGTCGACATCCGCAATCACATGGCTCAATACCCGCCGTTTGACGAGATGGCCGAGGAGCTGCTCGACAGAGTGGTTGGCGACATCGAGATTGTGTACTTCAAGGCCGGGAGCCAGATCCTCGAACTGGGTGACCCGAGCAGCTGGCTGTATTACGTGCGCAGTGGCGCCGTCGAGATCTATCGGCGCACCGGGGAGCTGTACAACCGCATCAGCGAGGGCGAAGTCTTCGGCCAGTTTGGCCTGCTGATGAACAGGAAGGTACGCTTCCCAGCCAAAGCCCTCGAAGACGTCCTGCTTTACAAGATTCCTTACGATACGTTCCAGTACCTCTGGGAAAATGACGACAACTTCGCCGATTTCGTTGAGATCGAAGACCGAAGCCGCCTGCGATCCGCCGTTTCCCGTCGCGAAAAGTCCAACCAGCTGATGACGTCCAAGGTTACCCGGTTGATTGCCCGGGAGCCGGTATCAGCGCCCCACACCGTTCGCCTGCAGGAAGCGGCGCGGATCATGACCGAAAACGGCGTCTCCGCACTGCTGCTGATGGACGAGGAAGGTGAAAAGCCCCTGCTCAAGGGCATCATTACCGACCGGGACCTGCGCACCCGGGCCCTTAGCGAAGCCCTGGCCTCGGAAACTCCGATCAGCGAGATCATGTCGGAGGATCTGATCACCATCCGCTCGAACATGTTCATATTCGAGGCCATGCTCACCATGCTGCACAACAATGTGCACCATCTTCCGGTGATGGATCGGGATGAGGTTCGCGGCGTGATTGCGCTGTCTGACATCGTAAAGTACGAGAGTCAGAGCAGCCTATACCTGGTCAGCAATATCTACCATCAGCAGGATGTAAAAGGGCTGAAGAAGATCAGCCTGGATGTGCGGGACAGCTTTGTTCGCATGGTGAACGAAGATGCCAACTCCCACATGATTGGCAGTGCCATGGCCGGTATCGGGCGCAGCTTTACACAGCGCCTGCTGACACTGGGCGAAGAGAAGCTCGGCCCCCCACCCGTGCCCTACTGCTTCATGGCCCTCGGCTCCATGGCGCGGGACGAGCAACTGGTGGTCACGGACCAGGATAACGCCATGATCCTGGACGACAGCTTTGTGCCGGAAGAACACGACGAATACTTCCTGGCGCTGGCGAAATTCGTCAGCGATGGCCTTGCGGAGTGCGGCTATACCTACTGCACCGGCGACATCATGGCCACCAACCAGAAATGGCGGCAGCCACTGCGCGTCTGGAAGGACTACTTCACCGACTGGATTGATAATCCGAAAGCCGAGGCTCTGTTAAACAGCAATATTTTCTTTGATCTGGATGGCATCTACGGCGAGACCGACTTTGCCGAACAGCTCAAGACACTGGTGGCGGACAAAGCCAGCAACAGCCAGCGGTTCCTGGCAATGCTGGCGCGCAACGCCCTGAACCGCACGCCGCCGATCGGCTTTTTCCGGACCTTCGTGCTGGAAGAGGATGGCAAGCACCAGAAGACCTTCAACCTGAAACGTCGCGGAACAGCGCCCCTGTCGGATCTGATCCGGGTGCACGCCCTGGCCTGCGGCTCCCGTGCACAGAACTCGTTCGAACGACTGAAAGCCATTGGCAATACCAAGCTCCTGCTGGACGACGACCTGGGCAACCTGAGGGATGCGCTTGAGTTTATCTCCATCGTTCGTATCCGACACCAGGCCCTGGCAATCGAGGCTGACCGGCAGCCGGACAACAACGTACGGCCCGAAGACCTTTCACCGTTTGAGCGCAGCCATCTCAAGGATGCGTTCCAGGTAGTCAGCGGTGCCCAGAAGTTCCTGAAATTCCGGTATCACGCCGGGGTGGCCCGTAATGTCTAGTGAGGAGCAGGCCGAGAATTCTGTTACACGCCTGCCATGGCCCGAGCAATTCAAGGCCCTGGCGGAGCAGAGCAAGTCCCCGATTCTTAAAGCCTATTACGAGAGTGGGTGTGTGTCGCCGGAGACGCCCTTATCCGAGGTGCCCTTTGTCGCGCTCGATTTCGAGACCACCGGGTTGGACGCCAATCAACATTCGATTGTCAGTATCGGTCTGGTGCCGTTTACGCTCGACGGCATCCAGCTGGGCAAAGCCCGCCACTGGATCGTGCGGCCCAAGCTCCCGCTACACCAGACCTCGATTACTATCCACGGCATTACCCACAGTGATATCGACCAGGCCCCGGATTTGAACGATATCCTGAAGGATCTGTTTGCCAGCCTGAATGGGCGTATCCCCGTGGTTCACTACCGCAACATCGAGAGATCGTTCTTCGACGTTGCCCTGCAATGGCGCCTGGGGGAAGGAATCCGGTTTCCGTTGATCGATACCATGGCCATTGAGGCTCACCTGCACCCGGACCGAAACCCGTCACGCTGGCAACAACTGCTGGGGAAGAAGCCCGTGTCGATTCGCTTGGCTGATAGCCGGCTGCGTTATGGGCTGCCTCACTATGCCGCCCACAACGCCCTGATTGATGCGGTTGCCACGGCTGAACTCCTGCAGGCCCAGGTGTTGCACCATTTCAGCCGGGACACCCGGGTGGCGGATTTGTGGTTGTGAGTCAGGCGTCGCTCTCTGGTCTGACGTCATCAACCCATTTGCCATAACCGGCCTCTTCCATCTTCTCCAGCGGGATAAAGTCCATAGACGCGGAGTTCATGCAGTAGCGTAGTCCGGTTGGCGCGGGGCCATCGTTGAAGACATGGCCAAGGTGGGAATCCGCGTGGCTGCTGCGGATTTCCGTACGGGTCATGAAGAACGAGTTGTCCTCACGTTCCACCACCGCGTCTGGTGTGATCGGCCGGGTAAAGCTGGGCCAGCCGGTACCGGATTTGTACTTGTCCCGTGAAGAAAACAGCGGCTCGCCGGAGACAATATCCACGTAGAGTCCTGACTTCTTGTTGTCCCAGTATTTGTTGTTAAACGCCGGCTCGGTGCCGTCTTCCTGGGTCACCTCGTACTGCATATCCGTCAGGCGCTGCTTCAGGACATCCTGAGCCGGCTTTTCAAAGCTTGCCGGATCGAAGCCACCGCCCATCTGGCCGGGCTCTGTGCTGGCGCTTTCATCGCCCACCAGATCGTCACTGGCGTCCACTGTGGCATTCTCCTGGAACCGGGTGTAATCGAGCTCGTAATCTTCGCCATACACCTTCTCGATAAACTGATAGCGTCCAGAGTTGAAGGTGTAGAAGTTGTAGCGCACCGGGTTTTTGTCGTAATAATCCTGGTGGTATTCCTCCGCCGGGTAAAATTTCTCAAACGGCACGATTTCGATCACCACGGGTTTCTCGTAAACTCCGGATGCCTCCAATTCTGCAACGGCCGCCTCGGCCAGGCGCTTCTGCTCAGCGTTATGGTAGAAAATAGAAGGACGATACTGCTGGCCGCGGTCCACAAACTGACCCTGATTATCGGTCGGGTCCATCATCCGCCAGAGCGCCTGCAACAAGCCCTCGTATGTCATTTCGTTGGGGTCGTAATAGACCTGTACCGCTTCGGTATGGCCAGTCTGCCCCGAGGCAACCTGCTTGTAGGAGGGGCTTGCCTCTTTCCCACCAGAATAGCCCGAGACCACTTCCACCACGCCCGGCACCCGCTTTTCGTAGCCGGCCTCAACACACCAGAAGCAACCGCCAGCAAAGGTTGCCACGGCCAGACCCGGTTGATCCGGTGCGTATTTGCTCATCTGCGACTCCGACTTTTCGGCAACCGCGTAGGTGGTGAACAGACCAACTGCAGAGACAAATGCCACTGCGGAAAACAGACCCATAATCTTGCGTTTCATCAGATATCTCCTTCACGTGATTCCATACCTACAGCGTAGGGCGGTGGATTCACGAAAACGTTCACCAGGTATTACGAATTCATAACGCTGTGGATTTTTCGCCGCCCGGGACAGAGCTGTTGCGGGCCAGGGGCAGCCAGACGCTGAAAACGGCGCCATCGGCATTGCGCACCGAGAGTTGTCCCTGCTGCAGCGTCACCATTCGCTGGGCAATCGCGAGCCCAAGGCCGGCATGGCCCGTCCTGGACGCACCTGCGGCCTGATAAAAGGGTTCGAAGACGTGCTCCAGGTCCTCATCATTGATACCGTGGCCAGCGTCGGCGACGGTAATTTGCGCACCCCCGGCCTGTTCGACAACGCCCAGTGTAATCTCCGTGTCTTTCGGCGAATGGCTGATGGCGTTGCTGATCAGGTTATCCAATACCCGCTCGGTCATGGCGATATCCGCCAGCACCTGGACCGGAGCAACGGAAACAATCGACAGGGCAACGCCCGCGCGCTCCGCCTCGGGTTGGTGCTTCTGCACCACGTCATGCAGCAGTTCGGCAACCACAAACGGTTCCGTCTTCGGCTGTTTCTCTCGGGCATCCAGTGCGGCAAGTTCAAACAGTTCCTCCACCAGGCGACCAAGCCGGTGGCTTTCGGTCAGGGCCACATCCAGGAAACGTGCCCGCTCCTCGGCGGCGAGCGTGTCCTGCTTCATGCGCAAGGCTTCTATATAACCCTGGATGGATGCCAGTGGCGTTCTCAGATCGTGGGAGACCTGGGCAACCAGCTGCCGGCGCTGGGCATCCTTGTGTTTCAGAAGGTCCAGCTGGGCAACAATTCGCTGGGCCATCTGATCGAACCGGGCGGCCAGGTAATCAATGTCATCGCCTTTGCCCGCCACCGCGGCGGCGCGCTCCGGCGACATGCCGCGCTCGAAGGATTCCACCCGCTCGGTCAGCCGCGACAGCCGACGCGTCAGCAATCGGAAGAACACCAGCCCGGCCAGCAGGCCCACGAACAGGCTCACCGCCAGCGCGCCCGCGCCCAACTGGAGGAGCCGGTTACTGTGCACCATGCTCTCGGCCAGGTCGTACTCCTCGCCGCGCAGAACCACGTACAGATACCCCGTTGGATCCGCAGCCGAAGGCACCGGCGTTACCGAGAAGACCTTCCGCCGGTCATGACTGCGCGGATCATCGCCGGGCAGCGGGTAAGCGCCCGGGTTTTCAAGCAGGGTGCGTACCGGTTCCAGGGATACCCGGTTGCGCTTGATCTTGTTCGGGTCGGCGGAGTAGGAAAGGATATTACCTTCGGTATCCAGCAGGTAGATTTCAATACTGGGGTTGATGGTCATGTACAGCTCGAAGAGCTGCTTCAGGGCATCGCGGTTGAGCTTGCCATCGGTTACCAGGTTGCGGTCAGACACCAGGTTACGGGCGAGGTCGCGGTTCAGCTGCTGGTTGACCGCAGCCGAGTATTCCCTCACCGAAGCCAGACTCAGAAAGGTAAAGAGCCCACCCACCACGAGCAGCAGCAGGAACAGACCGATCGCCAGCCGGGCATAGAGGGTACGGAAGACAGACAGGGCCATCGCTAATCCATGAACCGATAGCCAACACCCCAGACCGTCTGAACGTATCGTGGGTCGGCGGGATCGGCTTCAATCTTGTTGCGCAGGCGGTTGATGTGAGTGTTCACGGTATGCTCGTAGCCCTCATGGTTGTAACCCCACACAGAATCGAGCAATTGCGCCCGGCTGAACACCCGGCCCCGATGGGAGGCAAAGTGCCAGAGCAGGTCGAACTCGCGGGCGGTCAGGTCCACTTCCCGATCATCCACAAACACTCGCCGGCGAATCGGATCAATCCGAAGCCCGTCCACCTCAATCTCATCAGCCTGATCGCCGGCAGGCGCTGCCTGAGAGAGTGCGTCTACACGTCGGAAAAGCGCTTTGATGCGGGCTGCCAGCTCCGCCACGCTGAACGGCTTCGTCAGGTAATCGTCCGCGCCCATCTCCAGGCCCAGGACCCGATCCAGCTCTGTGCTCTTTGCCGTCAACATCAGAACCGGCACATAGCCCGGACAGGCACGAATCTCGCGGCACACCGCCAAACCATCCAGGCCAGGCAACATCAGATCCAGAATAACCAGATCGACGCCGCCCTCACGGAACCGTTCCAGGCCGGTATCCCCCCGGTCCACGAGCACGGGCTTCATTCCCAGATCTGAAACCTGCATACGGACCAGCTCACCGATGCCGGGGTTGTCTTCAATAATCAGTACCGTTCGCGTCATGGTGGTGGGCTTCGCTGAATTTGCCGGTGGCTTTCGATGCTTTCATGGCAGAGTGTAGGCGGAAAAGTTCACAAAACCATCACAAGCCGCCAGAACCGCGCGCATAGCCGGCTCCGGGTTTAGCCGTTAAAATGAATCCAAATTCGGGCATGAGGTTTCAGTGGCAGACAAAACCGTAACCAGGGCAACACCGGCCGAGGCGTTCAAGCGAGCACGTCGCATGTGGCTCAAGGGTGAGCGCATTCACCTGGCGCCGCTGGCTGATGAGCTCGGAATTGGTCGCGCCACCCTGTTTCGCTGGGTCGGCAACAAGGATCTGCTGATCGGCGAGATTCTCTGGTCCCTGTACGAACCCCTTTGGCGACAGGCCATGGCCGAAACGCCCGGCACTGGCGTGGACTACATTGTCGGCGTGTACCGCCGCACCAACTCCGCGATCCTGCACTTCGAGCCGCTGCGGCGATTCATCAACCAGGATCCGGAATATGCCCTGAAAATCCTCACCTCGTCGCAATCCATTCTCCACACCCGCACGGTGGAAACCAACACGCGGATGCTGAAAGACCAGGTTGCGGCCGGGCATATCAAGCCACCAATGAACATCTTCAGCCTGTCTTACTTCATGATCCGACTGGCAGAGTCCTGCCTTTACAGCGACATCATCGCCGGGCGGGAACCCAGGGAGGCAGAATTGGAGGATGCCTGTACGGCCGTGCGGATTTTGCTTGGGGGGAAGGCCTAGGGCTTACAGGCTTTGGGGGCTGGCCCCGAGGCGGGGGTGTCTTTTCTTCTGGGAAAAACAACTCGCTTCGCTCAGACATTTTTTCCCGGCAGAAAAGACACCCCCACCCCGTGGCCGATCTAACTCTCAGGGCCACCGATCGGCAGCCCAGCCTATCGGCATTTACAGCTGCAAAGACCGGATTTCCAGAAACTCCTCCAGTCCCCACTTGCCAAATTCGCGGCCGATACCGGAATGGCCGAAGCCGCCAAACGGTGCCATCGGGTTAAACGCACCACCGTTCACGAATACCTGACCAGTGCGCAACTTGCTGGCGATTTTCTTGGCCTTGGCGTCGTCGCCGGACCAGACCGCACCGGATAGCCCGTACTGGGTGCCGTTGGCGATTTTCACCGCTTCGGCTTCGTCGTTGTATGGGATCACGCACAGCACCGGCCCGAAGATTTCTTCCTGGGCGATGCGGCTGTCTGGTTTGACGTTGCCGAAGACAGTCGCCTTTACGAAGTAACCCTTGTCACAACCCTCGGGCGCTTCCGGCCCACCGGCGATGAGCTTGGCGCCTTCCTGGATACCCAGTTTGATGTAGTCGATCACCTTGTCACGCTGCTGGGCAGACGACAGCGGGCCCAACCGTGTGGTTTCTTCCAGCGGGTTACCCGGGGTCATTTTAGCCACGGCAGCGGCGGCCAGTTCACAGGCCTCGTCGTGCTTGTCGGCCGGAACCAGCATGCGGGTGAGCGCGGTGCAGGTCTGGCCGGAGTTCAGCAGGCAGTTGTTGATGGTACCTTTAACGGCAGCCGCCAGGTCGGCGTCCGGGAGGATCACGGAGGCGGATTTGCCGCCCATCTCCAGGGCGAAGCGTTTGAAGTCATCGGCAGCGGCGTGGGCGATCAGGTTGCCGGTGCGGGTGGAGCCGGTGAAGGACACCATGCGCACATCCGGATGCTTGATCAGGGTATCACCCACCGTATGACCATAGCCGCACACCATGTTGAACACGCCCTTGGGCAGGTCTGTGCCATCGAGGATCTCGGCAAGGATAAACGCCGTCTGGGGAGCGATCTCCGAAGGCTTGAGCACCACGGTGCAACCGGCCGCAATCGCCGGGACGATTTTCAGGATCACCTGGTGCAGCGGGTAGTTCCAGGGGGTAATGCAACCAACCACACCGCCCGGCGCATACTGCACCTCGGAGTTGCCGGACTGTTCGGTGAACGGGAAGTCGGGCAGCAGTTTCAGGTAGCTCTTGGTCACGGCTGCCGGCATACCAGCCTGGATCGGCGTGGCCAGTTTGATGGGCATGCCCACTTCCCGGCAGACGGTCTCGGCGATTTCCGGCGCGCGCTCTTTCAGGCCCGCGTGCAGCTGTTCCAGCACCTTGATTCGTTCTTCCAGGGTGCTTTCCGACCAGCTTTCAAACGCCGCATCGGCGGCAGCAATGGCCTGTTCCATTTCATCCGCGCCGGCGGCAGGCACCCGGGCAATCACGTCACCGGTGCCAGCTTCGTGAACGTCGATCATGTCACCGGCCCAGCTAACCCATTGGCCGTTGATGTAGTTCCTGTTCAGCTCGTTCATGCTTCCCCCTTCATTCAAATACGATAACGCCACGGGCGTTCTTGCCTGCCACCATATCATCGAACGCCTGTGCGGCTTCTTCTATGGTGTAGGTCCGGGTAACCAGTTCATCCAGCTTGAGTTTACCAGCCTTGTAAAGACCCAGGATCCTGGGGAAATCGTGCTGCGGCCTTGCCGAACCCAGCCAGCTGCCTTTCAGGGTTCGCTCGTCCGCCGGCAGGGTGAGGGTGGTCAGCGAGGTCTTGTCCTTCGGATCTGCCACACCCACGACCACGGCGGTACCGCCACGGCCCAGGCTCTTATAGGCCTGTTCCACCACCGGCCCGGCACCGACGCATTCGAAGGCGTAGTCAACGCCGCCGGTCATTTTCTTCACAGCCTTGGCGGCGTCCTCCACCTCGTTAATATTCACGGTGTGGGTGGCACCAAACTCTTTCGCCATCGCCAGCTTGGCGGGGTTGCTGTCCACCGCCACGATCATCTCGGCGCCGGCGGTCACACAGCCCTGGATGGCGTTGAGGCCAACGCCGCCGATGCCAAACACGGCGGCCCGGGAGCCGGGCTCCAGCTTTGCCGTATTGAAGACAGCGCCGACACCGGTCATCACGGCGCAGCCCACCAGGGCGGCGTTCTGCATCGGTACGGTTTCATCCACTTTCACGCAGTTGTCCACGTGCATGGTGGCGAACTCGGCCATCACGCCGCAGGCGCCGAAGACGTTCAGGGGCTCGCCGTCCGCGCCTTTGGTTCTGACCGTGCCATCCGGCAGGTTGAACATGGCCTTGCGGGCGTTCTCGCAGAGCACCGGGCGGCCACGAACACACTGGCTGCATTTGCCGCACATGGATATGAAGGTACTCACCACATGGTCGCCTTCCTTGAAGGCCGTGACGCCCTCACCGACTTCGACAACCACGCCGGCGGCTTCGTGCCCCAATACAAGGGGAGGCGGGTAGGGAATCTTACCCGTGGTGGCAGACAGATCGCTGTGGCAAACACCGCAGGCCGCGATCTTGATGGTGATTTCATCCCGCTTGGGGCCTTCTACCGTGATGGTTTCCACCTGAACAGGCTGCCCCCATTCCCGGCAGACGACGGCTTTTGCTTGTCTGTCCATGCATTTCCCCTTTTGGTCAACAAGGGGTCAAAAGAAAGCATTCTTCTGACCCCGATCTCATACAGGCCGGCTTCAAACCACCTCGAACAGGCCAGCAGCACCCTGGCCACCGCCGATGCACATGGTGATCACCACGTATTTCGCCCCACGGCGCTTGCCTTCGATCAGGGCGTGGCCTGTCTGGCGGGCGCCGGTAACACCAAAGGGGTGGCCGATGGAAATTGAGCCGCCGTTTACATTCAGCTTCTCCATGGGAATGCCCAGGCGGTCACGACAGTAAATCACCTGCGACGCGAAGGCTTCGTTCAGTTCCCACAGATCAATGTCATCCATGGTCAGACCATTGCGCTCAAGCAGGCGCGGAATCGCATACACCGGGCCGATGCCCATCTCATCCGGCTCACAACCCGCCACAGCGAAGCCACGGAAAATACCCATGGGTTCAATGTTGTGCTTCTCGGCATAGGTGCTGTTCATCACCGTGCACACGGAGGCGCCGTCCGACAGCTGGCTGGCGTTGCCCGCCGTGATGAACTGCTCCGGACCACGCACCGGCTCCAGACCCGCAAGGCCCTCAAGGGTCGTATTCGGGCGATTACACTCGTCACCTTTAAGGGTCACCTGTTTTTCACTGACCTCACCGGTTTCCTTGTCCTTGACCAGCATGGTGGCATCGAAAGGCACGATCTCATCGTCAAACTTGCCAGCCTGCTGGGCCGCCGCCGTGCGCTGCTGGGAAATCAGCGAATACTCATCCTGGGCTTCACGGCTGACGTTGTAGCGCTTGGCGACAATATCCGCCGTCTCAATCATCGAAAGGTACAGCTCGGGCTTGTTCTTCATCAGCCACTCATTGGTGGCGTGGAAGCTGTTGATCTTCTCGTTCTGCACCAGGGAAATGGACTCAACGCCCCCGGCCACAATGGCGGGTACTTTCTCGGACACCACCCGCTGTGCCGCCAGGGCAATGGACTGCAACCCCGAGCTGCAGAACCGGTTGATGGAGAACCCGGCAGTGGTCACCGGAAGACCGGCGCGGATGGCCGCCAGACGGGCAATATTCCGGCCCTGGGCGCCCTCCTGATAGGCCGCGCCCATGATCACATCCTCAACAATAGACGGATCAATACCTGCGCGCTCAACAGCATGCTTGATAACGTGACCTGCCATATCCACGCTGTGCGTGTTGTTCAAAGAGCCCCGGTAGGATTTCGCAAGGCCGGTGCGCGCGGTGGAGACGATTACTGCATCAGACATAACAATGCCCTCAATTTTTGAAACATGTAGGTCGGGTTAGCCTAAACACTCAGCTAAGCCGGTCGTGGGGCGGGGTATCTTTTCCGCCGGGAAAAGATGTCTGAGCAAAGCGAGTTGCTTTTCCCAGAGGAAAAGACACCCCGCCCTGCGACCCGCCCGCCAAGTTACAGGTCAGCGAACTTACGGCCTTCAGCAACCAGCTTCTCGAGCAGAGCCGCCGGCTCCCACTGCTCGCCACCAACGGTATCCTGGTACTTCTTCACCGCCGAAAGAATCGTATCCAGACCTTCTTGATCGGCCCAGAACATGGGGCCACCGCGATAGGCCGGGAAGCCATAGCCGTAGATCCAGACAATGTCGATATCCAGAGGACGATCGGCGATGCCTTCCTCCAGGATCTTCGCGCCCTCATTGATCATCACATACACACAGCGCTCGAGAATTTCCTGATCGGTGATCTCCCGGGGCGTAATCCCCTGTTCCTTGCGGAACTGCTCGATCAGCTGCTCCACTTCCGGGTCGGGAATCGGCTTGCGGCTGCCTTCCTCATACTTGTATACACCTGCCTGGGTCTTCTGACCAAGGCGGCCCTGTTCGGCAAGCTTATCCATCCAGCTGGCGGGAATGTCTTCGCCAGCCTTGCGGCGCTCTTCCCGGATGCGATAGCCGACATCGATCCCTGCCAGATCTGACATCGCGAACTGGCCCATGGGGAAACCAAGATCAGTCAATACCTTGTCGACCTGCTGCGGGGTGGCGCCCTCGTCCACCAGGGACATGGCCTCGGTGCCGCGCTTGTGGAGCATCCGGTTGCCGACAAAGCCGTAGCAGTTGCCCACCATGACGCCCACTTTCTTGATCTTCTTGGCAACCGCCATCACCGTGGCCTTGACCTCGTCGGAGGTCTTGCTGCCACGCACGTTCTCCAGCAGCTTCATCACATTGGCCGGGCTGAAGAAGTGCATGCCCACTACGTCTTCCGGTCGCTTGGTGGCAGACGCAATCTCATCGATATCCAGGGTTGAAGTATTGGACGCCAGAATCGCACCCGGCTTGCAGACCTCATCGAGCTTGGCAAAGATTTCTTTCTTGATGGCCATGTTCTCGAACACCGCCTCGATGACCAGATCAACGTCCCGGAAATCGTCGTAGGTCAGGCTCGGGGTGATCAGCGCCATCCGCTGTTCCACCTGCTCCTGGGTCAATTTGCCCTTCTTCGCGGAGTTCTCATAGTTGCGACGAATGATAGCCAGGCCCTTGTCGAGGGCCTCCTGTTTGACCTCGACGATGGTGACCGGAATACCCACGTTGACGAAGTTCATGGCAATACCGCCACCCATGGTGCCGGCACCAATTATGCCAACGCTCTTCACGTCACGAACCGGCGTATCCTTGGACAGTCCCTTGACCTTGGAGACTTCACGCTCCCCAAAGAACGAATGGATCAGACCGGCGCGCTGGGGCGATTCCATGCATTCCATGAACAGTTCCCGCTCGCGCTTCATGCCTTCGTCAAAAGGCAGATTGAACGCCGCTTCCACGGCATCGACACACTTGAACGGCGAGAACAGGCCGCGGGCCCGCTTCTTCAGTTCTTCACGGAATTGGTCAAAGACATCACTGCCCTTGTCCGCCTCGATTTTGTCGGTGATATCCCGAACACGACGTACCGGCTTGCCTTCGTCGACTACTTTCTGCGCATAGGCCATGCCCACTGCGCGGATATCGTCGCCTTCTTCGACGGCATCGAGAATGCCCAGTGCCAGGGCATCCTTGGCGCCGACAAATTCACCGGTGGTGATCATTTCCAGGGCTTTGCGGGCGCCGGTCAGGCGCGGCAGCCGCTGGGTGCCGCCAGCACCCGGCAGAAGGCCCAACTTCACTTCCGGCAGGCCTACCTTGGCGCTGCTGATCGCAACCCGGTAGTGACAGCTCAGAGCGGTTTCCAGACCACCACCGAGGGCCGTGCCATGGATCGCGGCAACCAGCGGCTTGTCGCTGTTTTCAAACGTGTTGACCAGTGTCGGCAGCGTGGGCTCCTGCATGGGTTTGCCGAATTCACGGATGTCTGCACCGGCAATAAAGGTGCGCCCTTCACAAACCAGCAGGAGCGCCTTGGCCTCGGCATCTTTCTGGCCCTGCTCCAGGGCTGCGAGCAGACCGGAACGAACAGCCTGGCCGAGGGCGTTTACCGGCGGGTAGTTCACGGTAATAACGCCGATGTTGCCTTCCCGGTTATAGCTAACGACCTCAGACATGATTTCTCCTCGCATTCGTTCTGAAATATGGTTTTAACTAGCGAAACATGCGTACGATTTAATACAAGTTCGTTTGTGGTTTCAACCACCCATTAAACTACAGGCACAAAAAAACCGCAGGGGTTCTTCTGCGGTTTCTTGGAGCACGGAGTCTGGGAGTCTACGGGAAGGGTTTTCCGAAACACGCTGTGAATACGTCCCTGTACGCTCGGCTCCGCCATCCATGGCTCCGCACGGTTTCGTAAAACCCTTCCCGCAGCCTCCCTTCTGGCTTCAGCATTTAAACGCTAAACACCCAGAGATTCTATATCGCCTGCCAGCATGGCCAGCTGGTGGGCAATGGAACCCCGAAGCTTTTCGGCCGGCACCAGGTAGGACGGCGCGGCACAGGTCAGGGCCATGATGGTGCCGTCCTGCAGATGGATGGGCACGCCGGCGGAGTTGATATTGCGGTCCCACTCGCCGATGGACAGGCAGAAGCCGTGTTCCTTGTAATCCTTCATGGCCTGGTCGAGGCCGGCCTTTTTCTCGGGCCAGTCATCTCCGAATTTGGCGGCCATGGCGTCGTCGATCACCAGGCGGGCCTTGTCGCTGATGGCGCAGTAGTAGGCACGGCCGGCAGAGGTGGTGGCCATGGGCAGCTTCAGGCCGATGTCCATGCGCAGCAGGGAGGCTTCCGGTGGCAGGCGGTTTTCCACATAGATCATGTGCAACCTGTCACGGCAGGTAAGGCCGACCGACATGTTGGTCTGGCGAGCAAACTCGTCCATGTAGGGCTTGGCCAGTTGGCGAACCTTGAGGTTGGACACGTAGGCATAACCCAGTGCAAGCACCCCGGAACTCAACTGATACTTTTCCAGTTGGGTGTTGTAGCTGAGGTAACCCAGCTTGGTCAGGGTGTAGGTCATCCGCGACACGGTCGGCTTGGGCAGCCCGGTGATGCGGGCAATGTCCTGGTTCCCCAGGATGACAGGCCCCTGACTGAAGGCGCGGAGCACGTCCAGGCCGCGGGACAGGGCTTCGACGAACTTGCGGTCTTTCTCCGGCTTCACGGGCTCACCGTCAGTGGATGCCACTTTCAGTTCGGGTGAGATCTGCTTTTTTCCTGCCATAATGGGACGTCCTCCAACCGCGTCGCCCGCTCCGGTAACCGGTGTATTAATATGGTGAATAATCAAGAATTCATCATTTTAATCGCTGCAGAAATCAAGTACCAGAAAGTCTTTTCAAAATCCGTACCAAATATGAAACACTTATTACTTATGTTTCAAATTTGGAATCGCAAGGCGGTATTGTGTACCGACTTTTCCGAATTTATCCGATTTACCGTTCTGCATTGCAAAACAAACTAGCAGCCAGCGAACCCTGTGACGACCCCCGGAGGCAAAATGAAGATTCTTTTTGTGGCAGGCGACCCGAAACCCGAGCGCTGGACAGTGCCCATCAAGGAACTGCTGCCGGAAGCCAAGGTTTACGTCTGGGATCCGGAAGGGCCCGCTGTTGATGCGGATTACGCCATCGTGTGGCAGCCACCCGAGGCCCTGTTCGAGCGGGAAAAGCATCTGAAGGCCGTATTCAATCTGGGGGCGGGCATTGACGGACTGCTCAAGGTTGCCAACCTGCCTGAGGCACTGACGGTTGTGCGTCTGGAAGACGCGGGCATGTCTGTGCAGATGGCAGAATACGTGCTGCATCAACTGCTGGAAGCCAGCCGCGAGATGGAAACCTACCGTGAGCAACAGCGTCAGGGGGTCTGGAAAATCCATCGGCCTATCAAACGCAGCGAGTGGCCGGTGGGTGTCATGGGACTGGGCCATATCGGCAAGCGGGTTGCTAGCACGCTGGCCAATCTGGACTATCGGGTGAGCGGCTGGGCCCGCGGAGAGCATAGCCTGGAAGGGGTTAGCACCTATGCCGGTCCGGACGAGCTCGGTGACTTTCTGAAAGCCACCCGGGTTCTGGTCAACACCCTGCCCCTGACCGACAACACCCGGAACATCATCGACTATGAACTACTGAGTCAGCTTCAACCCGGCGCCGTGCTGATCAACGTAGGCCGGGGTGAACACCTGGTCGAGGACGACCTGCTTCGGGCCCTGGACGACGGTACCTTGCTGCGCGCATCCCTGGATGTATTCCGGAAAGAGCCCCTTCCGGAGGGACACCCGTTCTGGCAGCGGAAAGAAATCACCATTACCCCGCACATCTCTGCGCGAACCCTGCGGGATGCCACCATCGAGCAGATCACCGGCAAGATACGCGATCATGCCCAGGGCCTTGCCATTACGGGAATCGTGGACACCGAACGGGGCTACTGATCCACGCCATGTGCAGCGTCGGTCAGGTCAGGGCCGGCGCCAGCCAGGCCACCAGCGCCGTAAGAACCAGCAGTACAGGCAACGCGATCAGCGCAAACAGGCCGTTCCACCGAAACGCCACAACCCACCGGGAGATCTGCCCGAACCGGGACAGCAGCATGACGGAGGGGCCAAAGGGCGAGAGCATCATGGCCAGGGAAAAGCCGATGACCAGAGCCACGGCGACTGGCAGCAAATCCATCCCCTCTGCTACCAGCTGGGGCAGCAAGCCCGCCTGGACACTCAGAACCGTGATGGGAATGATGCCGATCATGGAGAACATGGGCAGCATCAGCATGCCCACAACAGCGACCAGGAACACGCCGCCACCAGTGGCGACAAGGCCAGCAAGCGCATCCGCCGGAATGACCGCAGAAAGGGCAACTCCCAGGATGGCAGAGGCGGCAAAAATTGCCATTTCATTCTGCATGGCCCATACCTGGCCCGCACCCTCCTTCAAAACCGGCATTAGCGCCCGCTCCTGCGAGAGCATGTACAGCAGCGTTACGGTGGGCACCGACAACATGGCCGCCACCGACACCTTGAAACCGGTCGTCGCCACCAGGCCCGCCATCACCGTGAATACCACCAGGATCAGCGCAAGCAGGCGCCCCGTGCCCGGCAACCAGCCTTCGACGGCGATGCGCTCACTGCTGACCTTGCGGAAGCGCCGCTGTTCCAGCACCCAGCCAATCAGCACCATCAGAAGCGCCGCAACCAGACCGAATGGCAGCAGCTGTGACCAGCTGAGTTGCGGCAGTTCGCGGGTAAGAATGGCCACGGCCACACTGGTGGGCGCCACCAGCGGCACCAGGGCAAAGCCCCTGAGGGCACTGATCAGAACGCTCCGCAACCACTGCAGGCGCGACTCGCCGCTGATACCGCGCTCACGCAGTGTTTCAGAGAGGCTTCCGCACAACAGGTTCATCATTCCAAAACTCAGAACCGTGGCTACGCCACAACTGACCAGGGCGTACTTGGGATAAAGCAGTATAGGCTTTCCATCCAGTAGCACATCGTGAATCCGGCGCAATACCTCGAACCGGCGAACAAGGCACTGCATCATGCCCAGGCTACCCAGAAACGCAGAGTAGAAGGCCGCGTCAGACGCCGCTTTCAGCAGTTGCCCGGCGTCGAGAGATCCGCGCCAGGCGAAGCCGCCGAGGACCAGCAGGGCGATTACCAGCAGCATCCGGGCGTACCCCTGCAGGCGACCGGCCCCTGCCAGAAAGGCAGAGACAAACATAACGCCCGCCACAGCACTGAGCTCGCGGCTCTCCAGGCAAATGGCAACCAGCTCGGTAACCACCGCCAGGGACACCAACCACTGGAGCATGCCACTCAACACGGGGGCACCTGGTCAGCCTTGAACACTGCTTGCATTTCCATAACACCCGGATTAGTCTTTCGGAAGCAAATTACAAAACTGTGTTTCGCTCAATGAAACATCGTTCACACAAAGATAGCACAGATTAGCCCCTCGCCCCTAGCGTCGGGCCTTCGATATTCGCTTTCAGGAGAGTACACAATGGCTTCCGCACCCTGGAATGATCTGCTGGGTTTCGACGCCCAACTGGACGAAACCGAGCGTCAGGTACGAGACAGCATCCGCAGCTTCTGTGACGAGCAACTGATGCCCGGAATCACCGAGGCCAACCGGCACGAAAAGTTCGATCGCTCTATCTTCAACCAGATGGGTGAACTCGGCATGCTGGGCGCGACCCTACCGGAAGAATACGGTGGGCCCGGGCTGAACCATGTCTGCTACGGCCTGATTGCCCGGGAAGTGGAGAGGGTGGACTCGGCCTACCGCTCGGCCCTGAGCGTTCAGTCTTCCCTGGTCATGTACCCGATCTATTCCTACGGTAAGGAAGCGATGAAAAAACGCATCCTGCCCAAGCTGGCCTCCGGCGAGTACGTTGGCTGCTTTGGTCTGACCGAACCCAATCACGGGTCCGACCCCAGTGGCATGGAAACCCGGGCCAAAAAGGTCGACGGCGGGTACCTGCTGAGCGGTTCAAAAACCTGGATCACCAACTCTCCGATTGCCGATGTCTGCGTGGTCTGGGCCAAGCTGGACGGCAAGGTGAACGGTTTTGTGATTGAGCGTGAGGGTGCCACGGGCCTGGAAACGCCGAAGATCCAGGGCAAGTTTTCCCTGCGGGCCTCGGAAACCGGCTCCATCTTTATGGACGAGGTGTTCGTTCCGGACGAAAATCATCTTGAGGTGGAAGGGCTGAAAGGTCCGTTCAGCTGCCTCAACAAGGCCCGCTTCGGCATCAGTTGGGGGTCTCTGGGCGCCGCTGAATTCTGCTGGCACGCGGCCCGCAACTACACCCTGGAGCGCAAGCAGTTTGGCAAGCCCCTGGCCGCCAACCAGCTGATCCAGAAAAAGCTGGTGGATATGCAGACCGAGATCACCATCGGCCTGCAGGCTGTTCTGCAACTGGGCCGCATGATGGATGCCGGCACCGTAACGCCGGATGCCATCTCGTTGCTCAAGCGCAACAACTGTGGCAAGGCACTGGATATCGCCCGGGTTGCCCGGGACATGCACGGTGGCAACGGCATCGCCGACGAGTACCATGTGATCCGTCACGTGATGAATCTGGAGGCCGTGAACACCTATGAAGGCACCCACGATGTCCACGCCCTGATTCTGGGCCGAGGCCAGACAGGCATTCAGGCTTTCAGTTGATCTCGCCCGGGTAACCCGCCAAACGAAAACGGCCCCTCAAGATGAGGGGCCGTTCTGCATCACGCTCTGGCGAACCTATTCGATCTCGACCAGAACTTCTCCGGGCACCACACGATCACCCTTGGCAATAAACACGCCGGAAACCTTTCCGGCCGTGGTCGCCTTTACTTCGGTTTCCATCTTCATGGCCTCGATGATCAGCACCGGATCGCCGGCCTGAACCTCGTCACCTTCCTTCACCAGCACATCCACGATGTTGCCGGGCATGCTTGTGGTCACATGACCTTCCTTGGTGGCGGTGGCCCGGCCACCACTGGACCGCGCACCCTCGCCGTCTTCGCCCAGCGAAGCCAGGTGGATTTCCTCCGGCACCCCATCGACGGTCATGTAGAAACGACGCTCATTCTCACCGGAGGGGTTGGCGCCGGTGACGTGGATATCGTAGCTCTCACCATGAACCGTGATCTTGAATTTGCTGGAGACCGAGCCGCCCGAAGCACCGGTGGGAATGGGCTCCAGGGGCTCTGGCTGCAGAGTGCCGTCACGCCGCTGCTCAAGATACGCCTTGGCCTGATCCGGGAACATGGCGTACGTGAGCACATCCTCTTCGCTGGTGGCCAGTTCGCCCACCTGTTTGCGCAACTCGTCGAGTTCACGGGGGATCAGGTTAGCGGGGCGTTCTTCAATCAGATCCTCCTTGCCGACGGCGCGCTGCTGAAGCGATTTATCAACCGCAGCCGGCGCCTTGCCATACCAGCCCTGAAGGTACTTCTTCACCTCGTTCGTAATGGACTCGTAGCGCTTGCCGGCAAGCACGTTGATCACCGCCTGGGTACCCACGATCTGGGAGGTGGGTGTTACCAGCGGTGGGTAACCAAGATCCTTGCGAACCCGCGGAATTTCCTCGAACACGTCCTGGATGCGATCCAGCGCGCCCTGTTCCTTCAATTGGTTGGCAAGATTGGACATCATGCCACCGGGCACCTGGGACAGGAGCACCGAGGTATCAACACCGTTATAGGCGCTCTCGAACTGGTGATACTTCTTGCGCACTTCCCGGAAATGGCGTGTGGCCTTGTCCAGCAGTTCCAGGTTCAGCCCGGTCTCCAGACCGGCATCGTGCAGCGCGGCCACCAGTGATTCCGTGGGCGGATGGCTGGTGCCGCCGGCAAAGGCCGACAGCGCGGTATCAATATGGTCAACGCCTGCTTCCATGGCCGCCCACTGACACATGGGCGCCATGCCCGAGGTGGCGTGGGAGTGCAGGAAAACGGGCAGATTGAGGGTCTGCTTCAGCTTACCGACCAGCTCAGCGGTTACCGCCGGCGTCAGCAGCCCTGCCATGTCCTTGATCGCGATGCTGTCCGCGCCCATGTCAGCCATGGCCTTGGCCTGCTCCAGATAGGCATCAGTGCCATGTACCGGACTCACGGTGTAGCAGATGGTGCCCTGTGCATGCTTGCCAGCCTTCTTGACCGCCTTGATGCTGGTTTCGAGATTGCGCACATCGTTCAGAGCATCAAAAATGCGGAACACATCCATGCCATTTTCGGCAGCCTTGGCCACGAATGCCTCAACCACGTCATCGCCATAATGGCGATAGCCCAGCAGGTTCTGGCCGCGCAGCAACATCTGCAGGCGGGTATTGGGCAGGGCCTTTCTCAGGGTCCGCAGGCGCTCCCAGGGATCTTCCTTCAGGAAACGCACACAGGCGTCAAACGTGGCACCCCCCCAGCACTCCAGGGACCAGTAGCCGGCCTGGTCCAGCCACTCGCAGGCCGGAAGCATGTCTTCCGTGCGCATCCGGGTGGCGATCAGAGACTGGTGGGCGTCCCTGAGAATAACGTCGGTAATATGAATCTTGCGCTTGGTCATTGGGATCTCTCCGATGTTCTTTTACAGGCCCGCCTGCGCCGCAATGGCTGCGGCAATGGCTGTGGCGATGGATTCCGGGCGGGTTTTGCTGCTGTACTCAAGCAATTGGGGGTTACGTTCCACAAAGCCGGTATTGAAGTCAGCGGCCTGGAAATCCGGGTGCTCGAGAATCTGCTTGTAATAGGGGATGGTGGTCTGGACGCCGTAAATGCCCATATCGCCGAGAGCACGGCGGGAGCGGGCAATCAGCTCGTCCCAGTCCATGGCCCAGACAATCAGCTTGGCGCACATGGAGTCGTAATACGGGGGAATCTCGTAACCGGTATACATATTGGCATCGGTGCGCACGCCCGGACCGCCGGCGGAATAGTAGCGGCTGATGCGGCCGAAACTCGGCAGAAAGCCGTTCTTCGGATCTTCGGCGTTGATGCGGAACTGGGCAGCAAAGCCCCGGTAGGAGATGTCTTCCTGCTTGAGGCCCAGTGGTTTGCCGGCAGCGATCCGTATCTGCGCCTTGATGATATCCACCCCGGTGATTTCCTCGGTGATTGTGTGCTCAACCTGAACCCGGGTATTCATTTCCATGAAGTAAAAGCTGCCATCGTGGTCCAGCAGGAACTCGACAGTGCCGGCATTTACGTAACCACACTGCTTCGCCACCCGTTTGGCCAGATCGCCGATGTATTCGCGCTGACTTTCCTCAAGCTGCGGCGACGGCGCCAGCTCAATCAGTTTCTGGTTGCGGCGCTGGATAGAGCAATCCCGCTCGTACAGATGGACAACGTTGCCATGGGTATCGGCAAGAATCTGGACCTCGATGTGACGGGGTTCGATGATGCACTTCTCAAGGAACACCTCGGCACTGCCAAAGGCTTTGGTGGCCTCGGAGATTACCCGCTCGAAGTTCTGGCGAAGCTCTTTTTCATTATCGCACCGGCGAATGCCTCGCCCACCCCCACCGGAGGTGGCCTTCAGCATCACCGGATAGCCGATATCGGCGGCCTGGGCGACGGCATCCTCGACATCGGCAAGGTTGCCTTCAGAACCCGGCGTTACCGGGACACCCGCGGCAAGGGCCGTCTGGCGGGCCTTGGTTTTGTCGCCCATGGATGAAATAGCATTCGCCGACGGTCCGACGAACGTAATACCTCGCTGCTCACAAATCGCAGCCAGTTCCGCATTCTCCGACAGGAAACCATAGCCGGGGTGCAGTGCATCGCAGCCGGTTTCCACCGCCATATTCACAATATGGTGGGGGTTCAGGTATCCCGACAGGGGGTCCTTGCTGATCTGATAAGCTTCGTCGGCTTTTTTGACGTGCAGGGAGTACTCGTCAGCCTCCGAATGAATAGCGACCGAGCGGATGCCCAGTTCGCTGCAGGCCCGGGCAATCCTGACCGCAATCTCTCCGCGATTGGCGATCAGCAGCTTCCGAATAGCCATGGAAAATCCTCCAGGTGATGGAAGTCGTTTAAATCGAAAGGTTGGTTCGAAGGGCAGGCACGCCCTTCAGTCAGCAAAAGCTCAGATGCCAGGTGGCGCCTGCGGCAGGACCGGAAAGCTGGCGCAATGCACCACGCCCGAATAGCCCCTGATGCCCGGAAGGACACCGGCCGGGTGAAGACTGAAATCCCGCATGCGGTTGCCATGGGAAAGCCCTCCCTCCTGACCACCGTCGCTTGTCACATCCGACAATAACGGGCAGAAAGCCGCATCACAGGACAGGGGGGTTGGCGCAGAGTCCGAAGAATGGGTAGGCAATGAAACCAGGCCCAATGCCAGAATTATGAAGAGGCTTAACGCCTGCGTCCGGCATTTTTGTTGGGCGTCCTGCATGGGCGTCCTTTGATGTGACTAAAGTCGTAGAGAGTGTCACGTGATTACGGCATCGGTTCAATACGGTTTTCTGGGTAATAAACATCGTTTTTTTCGATGCTTTCCCGGTTCCACGGGAATCATCGGCGCCCCGGGGAGCGCCGATGGCAGCTGCCAGACTAGAAGCCGCCTTTCACCACGTGGACGATCTCATAGAACTTGGTTGCCCGATGCTCCAGATCGATCGCCAGGTCCAGCCGCTGCAGAAGCTCTTCCGCACAGACCAGTCCCCGGAGATAGGAACGGGAAGGCTGATGCCGGTCGTCATCCAGCACAAGCAGATAGCCTTCATGAACCTCACGGAATGTGCTAACCAGGTCGCCCACGGTTGCCGCGCGCAAATCCTGATAATGGATAGCCGGCAGCTCACTTATCGGGCGCATGATATCGCGGACCCGAACGTCCTTGAGGGGCACTCCCTGTCGATGGGCTACACTCATGGCCTTCTCGCCGTTCACATCTTCGATGGCCAGAATGCCCAGACAATCCCCCGCCTGGTTTTCCACCACCTTGAAAGACGTATCGGCAAGTCTCATCCACAACCTCGCCTCCGAAACGGACATATCGGAACTCAAAACGGACAGGCGCTGCTCGGAGAAGTCTGTCAGCAGGTGGACTGCCGAATCCTCGCTTCCTATATGAGACAGGGGTTTGGCGGTGGGTAACGCGCCGGTGCGTCCCAGATCCTGTACTGGCAATGCGTTGAATACACTGTTCATGGTAAACCTCGTGAATCTGAATTCAGGTTGGAGTTCCCTGTGTACACAGGGACAAATCCGTAATGGTCAGAGTTAAACGAGGCTGGGCGGGCCCTGGGGCAGCACCGGGTAGCTAAGCAGCCGGAGCGGTGGCTGAATGAAATCGAGACTGGCCGAGAAGACAGCCCGGAAATCCCCCCCGGGGAACAGAAGGGGTGAGGTGATCGAAACAGATGCATCCGGCGACGAGGGGTCGCCGGTCCCGTCAACCGAGATCAGCGTGGGCGTCAGGTGATCGTCTAGTTGAGGATCCAGTGCCGGGTGGGACGAGCCATTGAGAAACACCACAAACAGGCCTGTGATCAGCACTGCCATGAGGCTGAATTGCAGGGTGCTTCTGTTAATGGAATAACTCGGCATATTCGGTGTCTGCTGTTGTTAGCTGAACGACTCGCCTTTTACAACCATATAGGCTTTTGTGCCCAATGCAAGCTCCAAACCGGGTTAAAACTGCGCAATGTAATGCCGGGTTCCGGGAAAAACTCCTTCGGCAACGTTCGAACGTTCCTCCACTTTCAAGCTTTTTGATTTCGCCTAGCGGTACACGCTTTTGCATTTTTATTGACATATACCCACCTTTTCTTCGAATATGGGGATATTCTGCTATGCGGTATATGTTTTCGCTTTCCAGCAAGAGAGGCTATTCATGAACTTGAATTACACCACCGAGGAGCTCGCCTTCCGTGATGAGGTCCGCGCGTTCCTGGATAAAAAGCTGCCCGGGGATATTGCCGCCAAGGTCAAGGGGTTCCGCCGGCTGTCCAAGGAAGACCACCAGCGCTGGCAGAAGATTCTCAGCGAACAGGGCTGGTACGCCACCCACTGGCCGCAAGAATACGGCGGAGTGAACTGGAGCCCGGTCCAGAAACACATCTGGGATGAAGAATCCTCTCGCTATGGCGCGCCGCGTTCCGTGCCTTTCGGCGTCAACATGGTGGCGCCGGTCATTATCAAGTTTGGCACCGAAGAGCAGAAGCAGAGATACCTGCCAAGAATCCTGAGCGGAGAAGACTGGTGGTGCCAGGGCTATTCCGAGCCGGGCGCCGGTTCAGACCTGGCCTCGCTCAAGACCCGGGCCGTCCGCGACGGCGACTATTATATTGTTAATGGCCAGAAAACCTGGACCACCCTGGGCCAGCACGCCAACATGATTTTCTGCCTCGTGCGCACCAACACCGAAGTGAAGGCCCAGGAAGGCATCTCGTTCCTGCTGATCGACATGGACACCCAGGGCATTACCGTGCGTCCCATCATTACCCTGGATGGTGAGCACGAAGTGAATGAGGTGTTCTTCGAAGACGTGAAAGTGCCAGCAGAGAACCTGGTGGGCGAGGAAGACAAGGGCTGGACCTACGCCAAATATCTGCTGACCTACGAACGCACCGGTCTGGCAGGCATTGGCATTTCCAAGGCTGCACTGCAGCACCTGAAGGAACTGGCCACCCGGCGGGTAAAGAACGGTCGTCCACTGATTGAGGATGCGTCGTTTGGCCAGCGTATTGCCCAGGTCGAGATTGATCTGATGGCCGCGGCAATCAGCAATCTGCGCATCATCGCATCCGTGGAGGGCGGCGGCATGCCGGGAGCGGAAAGCTCCATGCTGAAGGTCCGCGGCACCGAAATCCGACAGACCATCAATGATCTGGCCCGCCGGGCAATTGGCCCCTACGCCATCCCCTTCGTGGAAGAAGAACTGGATCTAGACTATGACGGCGACTTCCTGTCGGACGAGAACGCCGCTCCGGTAGCGCCCCAGTACTTTAATAACCGCAAATTGTCGATTTTCGGCGGGTCCAACGAGATCCAGAAGAACATCGTGTCGAAAATGATACTCGGGCTTTAAGGAGGCGACCATGGATTTCCGACTGAACGAAGAGCAGCAGATGCTGCAGGACACCGTGGCCCGCCTGGTGCGCGGTGAGTACAGTTTTGAAAAGCGCCTGGAGTACAGTGAATCCGAGCTGGGCTTCAGCGCGGATTTCTGGAAACAGCTGGGTGAGCTGGGACTGACGGCCGTGCCATTCCCGGAAGAACTCGGGGGCTTTGGCGGAACTGGCGTTGAAGTGCAGAGCGTGATGACCGAACTGGGACGCGGCCTTTGCGTAGAGCCCTACCTGCAATCGGTCGTTCTGGGTGGCGGGCTTATCAGCCAGGCCGGCAACAGCGCCCAGCAGGAACAGTGGCTTGGTGGCATTGCCAGCGGCGAGATTCGAGCGGCTGTCGGGCTGCAAGAGCCTCAGAGCTTCTACAACCTGAACGACGTCGACACCCGGGCCGAGAAGTCTGATGACGGTTACGTGCTGAATGGCCGCAAGGCGGTGGTGATTGGCGGGCATTGTGCCGACGTGCTGGTGGTGTCGGCCCGAACCTCCGGCGACAGCCGCGATGCCGAAGGCATCAGCCTGTTCCTGATTCCGGCTGACGCGGAAGGCGTGGAGCGCCGGACCTACCCGACGATTGATGGCTCCAAAGGCTGTGACCTGTTCCTGAACAATGTCCAACTGGGCCCCGACGCCCTGCTCGGAGACGAAGGCAAGGCGGCCGAAGTCATCGAATACCAGAGTGGGCGCGCTATTTCCGCGCTGTGCGGCGAAGCCGTGGGCGCCATGGAAGTGGCCTGCGACCTCACTCTGGAGTATCTCAAGCAGCGGAAGCAATTTGGCGTGCCCATCGGCAAATTCCAGGTGCTACAGCACCGGATGGTCGACATGATGTCCGAGCTGGAACAGGCCCGCTCCATGGCCATCCTGGCCGCGAGTGTTGCCGACGAGCCCCAGAGCGACGAACGGCGCCGGATTCTCGCTGCCGCCAAGAACGTGATCGGCCGCAGCGGCCAGTTCATCTCTGAACAGGGCATCCAGTCCCATGGCGGTATCGGCATGACCTGGGAGTACAACTTCGCCCACTATGCCAAGCGCCTGGTGATGATCAATCATCAGCTCGGCGACGACGACTTCCATCTTGAGCGTTATGCAGCGTTGTTAAAGTAAAACGGATACCGCCACGAAGCGGAGATCCGGGCCCCACAAACCGATCTGCCTCCCCCGTTGACCAGACAGCAAACGGCGGGAGGCTGATCCTCCTGCCCCCCTATTCTTGAGAGACGAGGAAAACAGGTTACAACCTGAAGCGATAGGAATAGGATAATAACTGACCACTCATTGAGACCGAGCAGACCGAATTAATGCCTTGAAAGCTTATTTATAAGCGATTTTATGTGCATTTAGAAACTTTGTCTGTTTGGAATTTTCTCTGTAATATCATTGTCTTGGAAACCGAGGCACACGATGAGTTTAGGTCAGGCAATCAGGCGTTTGAGAAAAGAGCGGGGAATGACGCTTGCGGATCTGGCAGAGCGTTGCGACTCTCATGTCGGTAACCTTTCCCGCATTGAACGGGACCAGGCAAGGCCAAGCCTTGAGCTGCTCTACCGCCTCGCCCAAGCGTTAAGCCTGTCACTCACCGACATTTTCTCGGTTGCCGAGAAGAAGCAACTGGATTCCGAGCAGGTCGCCCTGAACGCAACGTTCATTTCGCTGCTCGAACAGGATAGGCAGCTGCTGCTGGAGTTTGCGCAACTGCTCCAGCGCCGGGCTTCTCAGCCTATGGGCTCGGTGTATGTTAACCGGGACCCGTTACCGGCCGATAGCGCCCGCTCCAATGCAACGGAAAGTGATGAGGAACAACCCTCAGGCTGAGTGACTTACAACCAGATCAGTCAGCTCTTTTCCTTCCATTCCTCCTCCTGCAAGGCCCGCCACATCAGCTTGCCCGTGGGTGACTTCGGCAACTGGTCTACAAAGTCGATCATGGTCGGCACCTTGTAGGTCGCCATCTGTTCCTTGCACCAGGCAATGATGTCCTCAGCCGAGGTCTGGCCCTCGGCTTCCGGCGTCAGAACAATGCAAGCCTTCACCGTCTCACCCCGCTTGGGGTCCGGCGCGGAAATGATGCAGACCTCGTGTATCGCCGGATGCCGGTACATCATCCCTTCAACTTCTGATGGCCATACCTTGTAGCCCGAGGCGTTGATCATCCGCTTGACGCGATCAACCATGAAGAAATAGCCGTCTTCGTCGTAATAGCCCAGATCGCCGGTCCGGAAGAATTGCTTGCCGTCGATTTCCACAAACGCCGCCTCGGTTTCCGACGGCCGGTTCCAGTACCCCCTGGTTACCTGGGGCCCACAGGAAACAATCTCCCCGATCTCGCCCGGACCTTTCTCCTCCAGCGTATCGACATCAATAATCCGGCTATCGACATCGAAAACGGGAATGCCCAGGCACTGGGATTTGGGGTGGGCATTGGGATTAATATGCGTGGCTGCCATGGTTTCCGAGAGGCCGTAGCCCTCGATGTAGTCCAGCCCGGTCATCCGCTTGAGCTTTTCGGCCACGGCAGAAGGCATGGTGGCCCCGCCGCCGCCAATCATGTTGAGGCTGCTCAGATCGTATTGGCCAATATCGGGGTTTGAGAGAAAATCCACCGCCATGGTGACGATGTTGGTCCAGCCGGTCACTTTGTAGCGTTCGATCAGCCGTGATGCGGTGGTTCGGTCCCAACGCGTCATGATCACGGAGGCCGCGCCGGCTGCTATGGGGCCATTCATCGAACCCGTCATGCCGGTAACGTGGAAAAATGGCAGGGTGGCGAGCTGGACGCTGTCCGGCGTGGTCAGGTTCCAGAATATCCGGTGGATAGCCGTGGCCATCACCGACCGGTGGGTGTGCATACAGCCTTTCGGCGCACCGGTTGTGCCGGAACTGTAGGGAATCACCGCCAGGTCATCCGGCGTGGCCGTGTGAGGGCCCGGTGCGTATCCGGCCGCCATGGCCACTTCCCAGGTAACAACGCCAGGCAGGTCCCGCGACCAGACCGGCGCCGCCACTTCCGCAGGAAGGTCCAGATCTGTCTCGGGATCAATGTAGGTGCTGTAGGAAGCCACCACCACCTGGTCAAGATTGCTGTCGCCGATCATGGGCGCAATAAAGCCCGCCAGTTCCTGCCCCGCCAGACAAACCGTGGCTCCGGTATCGGCAATAAAGTGCTCGAGTTCCGCCGAGCGGTTCATCGGATTCACCGGTATCACCACGGCATCGGCCCGCAGGATGGCGTAGTAGGAGATCACATACTGGGGAGAGTTCTGCATGTACAGCAGCACCCGGTCCCCTTTCTTCACGCCCTGCGCCTGCAGGTAACCCGCCAACGTCTCGACTTCCTCATTGAGACGCCGGTAGGTGATCGGCGCATCGTAGAAAATAATGGCGGTATGGTCTGGGTAGCGCCGCGCCGAAATCTCCAGGTTGGTGTAAACACTGGTTTTCGGAAGCGTCATGGTTTTCGGCAGTTCTTTGGGCCAGACCTTGTAGTGACGATCAAACATCTTGTTATTCTCCAGGGTAAATCTGATATCTCAGGACGTCGCACCTTCGCAGGCAATCTTCCACCCGGTGTCCGCCAGCAGGCTCGCCCGCTTGCCAACTTCCAGGGCGTTGGCGTTTGCGGCATTGCCATCCAGCGCCCGCTTGTAGACGCCCTGCAAAATCGCCGCGAGGCGGAACAACGAAAACGCCAGATACACATGCCAGTCTTCAATGCCTTCCCGTCCCGTCTTCTCGCAGTAGCGGCGGATAATGGCCTGCTCGTCCGGAAGGCCCAGCGCCTCAAGGTTTTCACCCTGTAATCCGCGCATACCCGCCATGTCGGCGGGCAGGTAAAAGGGCAGGCAAAAATAGGCCAGATCTGCCAGGGGATGACCCAGGGTGGACAGCTCCCAGTCCAGAATGGCGATCACCGCCGGTCGGTCCGGTGCCAGCATCAGGTTGCCGAAGCGGTAATCTCCGTGGGCGATGGCAGTTTCATCCTTCGCCGGGAGGTGTTCCGGCAACCACGCCATCAGTTTGTCCATGGCGGGCAGGTCATCGGTTTTCGAGGCCAGGTACTGTTTGCTCCAGCGCGCTACCTGACGCGCCACGTAGCCTTCCGGCCTTCCGTAGTCGCCCAGGCCAACGGCGGTCACGTCCACTGAATGCAGCGCCGCAAGAGTATCGATGGCAGAGTAATACGCCGGCAGCCGATCGTGGTAGTTCAGATCCCGCAACGCTGAATGGGTGATGATGCGCCCGTCCAGATAGTCCATCACGTAAAACGGTGTGCCGATCACCTCGGTGTCTTCACACAGCACCCGAACGTTGGGCACCGGCATGTCTGTGTGTTCGCCCAGAGCGTGCATGACCTTGTATTCCCGCTCGACCATGTGAGCTGACGGCAAGGTTTTCCCCGGCGGCTTTTTGCGCAGAACATAGCGTCCGCTGTCGGTTTCCAGCAGGAACGTGGGGTTGGACTGGCCACCCTGGAATTGCCTGACCTCCATTCGACTACCAAATTCCGGCAGCGACTTCTGTAGCCAGGCCAAGAGCCGGGGCTCGTCGAACTTGTGGGCCGGGAGAACATCTACCAGCTCTGGTCTTGTTGTCATAACATCAATGGCCTTCGTTTTTGGGGCAGCGGCCGGCGGGCAGGGGTGATCTTTCTTCCGGAAAAAGTAACTCGCTTCGCTCAGACATCTTTTTTCCTGCAGAAAGACCACCCCAACCCACCGGCCTCGGCATACCTTCGTTGGGCTTGCCCTAACAAATGGTTTCTCCGCCATCAGCGACGATTACCTGACCGGTGATATAGGCGCTGGCCCTGGTGGACAAAAATACCGCCAGTCCAGCGATATCGACCGGATCACCAATCCTGCGTAGCGGAGTTTTGTCTTCCGCCTGCTTCGCACGAACCGGGTCGTCCCAGAGCGCTTTGGCAAAGTCGGTTTTGATCAGGCCAGGAGCAATGCTGTTGATCCGGATACCTTTTGGGCCCCATTCCACCGCCAGGTTGCGAGCCAGAGCGGCTTCGGCGGCTTTGGAGACGCCGTAGGTGCCGATCACCGTGTTGCCTCGAAGGCCTGCAATGCTGGAGAGCAGAACGACCGCACCCTCGCCTTTTTCCGCCATTTGTGGCAGCACCATGTTGGTCAGCCAGAAGGTGCTTTTGACGTTGGTGTCCATGATCTTGTCCCAGGCGTCGTCGGTCATTTCTGCCGTGGGTCCGTAGACCGGGTTGGTGGCGGCGTTGCACACCAGTACATCGATGCTGCCCCAGGCTTCGTTGGTCTTCTCTACCAGGTTCTGCAGGTCTTCTTTCCTGCCCACGTGACAGGGAACGGCCATGGCCTCGAAGCCCTGGGCCTTGAGTTCCTCCGCCACCTGCTCACAGGCCTCGGCCTTTCGGCTGGAGATAACCACTTTTGCGCCGCACACGGCCATTTCCCCGGCGATGGCGCGGCCGATGCCTTTGGTGGAACCGGTAATCACCGCGACTTTGCCGGTCATATCAAACAGTGAATTGTTCATCGTCGGGTCCTCGCGCACTGTCTCAGAGGTGATCGATTCAGCGATACTGCCGAAGCTCCATCTTGGCGATGGAATCCATGTGCACTTCGTCCGGCCCGTCCGCCAGCCGAAGCGTCCGAACCTTGGCCCAGGCCTCGGCCAGGAAGGTGTCCTGGGAAACCCCTGCACCACCGTGCACCTGAATGGCCCGATCGATGACCTTCAAGGCCATGCTCGGTGCAATCACCTTGATCATGGCGATTTCCTGACGGGCCACCTTGTTGCCGACCGTGTCCATCATGTGCGCGGCTTTCAGGGTCATCAGGCGGGCCTGTTCGATCTCCATACGGCTACGGGCGATGTCCTTGCGGATGGAGTCGAACTCCGAGAGCTTCCGCCCAAAGGCCTCACGGGCGTTGGCGCGTTTGCACATGAGCTCCAGGGCACGTTCCGCAACGCCGATGGTTCGCATGCAGTGATGAATACGGCCCGGCCCGAGCCGGCCCTGGGCAATCTCGAAACCACGGCCTTCGCCCAGCAGCATGTTGCTGGCCGGCACCCGCACGTTGTCGTAGTGAATTTCCGCGTGGCCGTGTGGCGCATGATCGTAGCCGAACACATGCAGCGGGCGGATCATCTTCACACCGGGCGCATCCAGGGGCACAAGAATCATGGACTGCTGCTTGTGCTTCTCGGCATCAGGATCGGTTTTGCCCATGACAATGGCAATTTTCGAATTCCGGGTCATGGCGCCGGAAGACCACCATTTACGACCGTTGACCACGTACTCGTCGCCCTCGCGGCGGATTTCGCAGGCGATGTTGGTGGCGTCTGAAGATGCCACGTCCGGCTCGGTCATGGAGAAGCAGGAGCGGATTTCGCCATCAAGGAGCGGCTTCAGCCATTGTTCCTGCTGCTCCGCATTGCCGTAGCGCGCGATCGTCTCCATGTTGCCGGTATCGGGCGCCGAGCAGTTGAAGACCTCGGGGGCCATGGCCGAACGGCCCATGATTTCGCAGAGGTGGGCGTATTCGAAATTGCTGAGGCCGGCGCCGAATTCGCTGTCAGGCAGAAACAGGTTCCACAGGCCGGCGGCTTTGGCCTTCTGCTTCAGTTCTTCAATAATGGGGACCGGCGCCCACCGGTCCTCGGCATCTTCGATCTGTCGATGATGGGCCTCTTCGTTCGGGTAGATGTGGGCAGCCATGAATTCGTTTAACTCAGACTGCAGCTGTTTTGCCCTGTCAGACAGCTCGAACATTGCCGTTTCCTCTTGTTGTTGTGGTTCGTGACCGCCATCAAACCGGCAATCACCCGTTCAGATCGGGACGCCTTCCGGCCCTTCGCTGCCGGAGCGAATGCGGAACGTGGCCTCGGCAATTGCCAGAAGGTTGCCCTTGTCGTCATGCACCTCGCCGGTACTGTTGAAGATCCGGCGCCCTCCGGCGCGTTTTCGGCCGGTTACCCGAATCACGCCCTCGGAACACTGGCCGGTAAACGTGGTGGAAAGCGACAGGGTGACTGCCTTGCGCATCCGGCCCGGAAAGGGACAGTAGGTACCTGCCTGCGCCATGGCGATGTCCAACAGAGACGTCAACACACCACCATGAATAACACCGCCAAGATTCAGATGCCCGGGCCGAAGCTCAAGCTCGATGACAGCTTCGTTTTCTTCCCAGGAGGCCTGGCGGTAGCCAAGCAGGCTGTGGAAGCCGGGCAGATCCTGCCCGTGGATAATATGGCGGTTTTCCTCACTCATCAGACATTCATTCCAGGTGGGCCAGGCGGCTCATGTGGTCTTTGTAGTTCTGTTGTTTTCGTAATTTGTCACGCCTTACGGTTTTGAGTCAATATATTTGAAAGGTTATTTCATCTAGTAAAACAGGATTGATGAAGATCGACGAAAAATGAAAAAGACAACGAGTAGCGGGCCGAACTTTCTCGCTACCAACGCCGCTCACCACCCCCCGTGAGCAGACGTCAGGCACTGATAACGCAGCTCCTGGCGGCGGTGGAAACCGGTCTTGTGAACTACCCTTGAACCACGGGCCACTGCAAATTCGAACGACAAACATCCTATTGCAAAGCCCCGATGTTGTGATAGATTCAGAGAATAAAATTCACCCTGCAGTTATGAGTTCTGCACAGTGAAACAAAAAGCAAAGCCACTACAACAATGAACGAGGCAAGCTCATGAAACTCTTTGCTACTGCTCGCAAGACTCTGACGGTGTATGCGTCAGCCCTTACCCTCGGTATTAGCGCCGCGCTATCAGCAGCACCCGCTGCCGCCCAGGACACCTTTACCTGGAAGGTCCAGTCCCACTGGCCCGGCTCCAGCAGCTCTTACACAGACAGCCTTGGCCGCATCAAACGTGTTCTGGAAGAGCGTACTGATGGCCGCCTGAAACTACAGCTTTACGAGGCAGGCGCCCTGTTCAAGGCCAAGGAAACCTTCAACGCCGTCAGCCGAGGCATCCTGGAAATGGGCACGATTTCGCCATCCTACGCCCAGGACAAGGTTTCCCTCGCAGGCATTGCCTCCGGTCTGCCATTTGCCTTCCGCAATGTCTGGGAAGCCGCCTACTTCCACCAGAACATGGGTTTCGAGCAGATGCTCCGTGACGAGGCCGCAGAGCATGGCGTTTACTGGGCCACCGACAAGGTGTACCCGACGGAAATGGTGGTCAAGAAGCCGATCGAGAGCTGGGAAGACTTCACCAGCCTCAAGATCCGCTCCTCCGGCGCTTTGCAAACCTTCCTGACCGAAGCAGGCGCAGCCGCCTCTTACATTCCGGGCAGCGAACTTTACTCGGCCCTGGACTCCGGCATTGTGGACGGGGCGCACTGGGGTGCGGCGCAGGGTGCCTACAGCATGGGCCTGTATGAAGTTGCCAAATACCATGTGCAGCCCGCCCTGAACATTGCCGGCACCGACGTGATCATCGTTAGCCAGAAGGCTCTGGACAAGCTGCCGGAAGACATGCAGGACATCGTCAAGGATGCCCTCAATGAGCAGTTCTGGATCCGCACCAACGAGTACCAGTACAAGGAGCGCATCACCCTGGCCAAGGCCATCGAAGAACAGGGTGTGCAGCTCAATGTGCTGCCGGACGAAGTCCAGGACAAGCTGGTTGCTACGGCCCAGGCGATGTGGGACGAGGAAGGCAAACGTAGCGAAAACGCCAAGAAGGCATTGGACATGCTGAAAGGCTACCTGGCCGACCTCGGCTACCTCTGATCAGCCGTTGCTCTGACCAAGGCCGGGGTTCCTGACCCCGGCCTTTCTGTCCCGGAACCAAACCAGTATCCCGTGGGAGATTGCCGTGAGTGTGATGATCGCCGCATTCATGAGAGGGGTTACCCGTCTCAATGATTTTATCGGCCGGTGGGTCGCCCTTCTGATCTTCGCGATGTTCGCGTTCCTGCTGCTGGAAGTGGGGTTCCGTTACCTGTTCAATTCCCCGACGGTCTGGACCAATGAACTGACCCAGATGCTCTTCGGCATTTATGCCGTGATGTCGGGCGGCTACATCATGGCCCACCGGGGCCACGTCAACGTAGACCTGCTGCATTCCCACCTGAGACCACGCAAGCGCGCAGTCCTGGATATTGTGACCTCCCTGGTGTTCTTTATTTTCACGCTGGCCCTGCTGTGGTTCGGGATCGACATGGCCCAGGAATCCATGTCCAGCTGGGAAACCTCCTATTCGGCCTGGAACCCGCCCATCTGGCCAGTAAAACTGGCCATCCCCATCGGCACCGCACTGCTGGTTCTGCAGGGGCTGGTGAAACTCCTTGAAGACATAGCCGTGGCGTTCAACCTGGATTACTACACGCCCGAAGAGTCCGAGTCAGAAGGAGAGCAGCTGTGAGCATTGAAGCCCTGACGCTCCTGTTCTTCGGTTCGCTGCTGTTTTTCCTGCTGCTGGGCCTGCCGCTGGCGTTCGTCCTGGGCGGTGTTTCGGTGGTGTTCCTGTATTTCACCTGGGGCTTCGACTCCTTCTACATGGTCGCCTCCCAGATCTGGGGCACCATGGGCAGCTTTACGCTGGTCGCCATTCCCCTGTTCGTCTTCATGGCCATGATCCTGGAGCGCACAGGTGTAGCCCGGGACCTGTACCGCATGATGCATCTCTGGTGTGGCGGACTGAGAGGCGGCCTGGCCCTCGGCACCCTTGGAATCTGCGCGGTGTTTGCTGCCATGGTGGGCATCAGCGGTGCGGCCGTGGTTGCCATGGGCACCATCGCGCTGCCTTCGATGCTTGAGCGGGGCTATGACAAGAGCATGGCTCTGGGCGTTATCAATACCGGCGGTGGCTGGGGCATCCTGATTCCTCCCAGCATCCTTATGATTCTCTACGCCCTGATCACTGGTGTTTCCGTTGGCAAGATGTTCGCCGCCGGTATCATGCCGGGCGTGCTTCTGATGGTGCTGACCGCTATCTACATCATTGTGCGTTGCCACCTGCAGCCGGAACTGGCCCCGGCGCTGCCAAAAGAAGACCGGGGCACCTGGCCGGAAAAATTCCGTGCCCTGCGCGCGGTGTTGCTGCCAATCGGCGTCGTCGTGATGGTTCTGGGCTCCATTATCGGCGGTATCACTACCCCGACGGAAGCCGCTGCCATGGGTGTTCTAGGCGCCCTGATATCGGCGGCGGTGTACCGGCAGTTCAAGTGGAGCATCCTGAAGGAAGCTGCCATCCGCACGTTCAAGCTTACCGGCATGATCATGTGGATCCTGTTTGCCGCCCATGCCTTCAGCGCCGCCTACCAGAGCATGGGCGCCCAGGAACTGATCGAAGGCCTGATGAACATGGTCCCCGGTGGCCCCTGGGGCATCATCATCGCCATGATGGTGATCGTGTTCCTGCTGGCCATGGTGCTGGATCCGGTAGGCATCATGCTGATCACCCTGCCGGTGTTCATGCCGATTGTGGAGTCCCTGGGCTTCGATCCGATCTGGTTCGGCATCCTGTTCGTGATCAACATGGAAATCGGCTATATGACGCCACCCTTCGGCTTCAACCTGTTCTATCTGAAGGGCATCGTGCCACCGTCAATCACCATGAAGGACATCTACAAGTCGATCATCCCCTTCGTGATTGTGGAGATTGTCGGCATCATTCTGATCATGGTGTTTCCGGAGATTGCCACCTGGCTGCCGGACCTGTTGTTCTGAACCTGACCTGAAAGCAAAGTTGCCAGCCAAAGCGGGTAAGCGCTAATCTCGTGGGACTTCCGGACAAAGGAACCGGAAGCCCACACAAGGAGAACAGCCATGCATAACCCGCAACGAGAGCCGATGCTGGCATTGAACAGCGTCATCCTCACAGTCTTTTTCTTCCTGCTTCCTCTACTCCCTGCCCAAAGCCAGGCCGACACCCTTTCCGATCAGCGAGTGGCCTCGTTTATCGAAAGCGTTCGGGCTGCACAAACACTGGCACCGGAATTCGAGGAGCTGGAGCGTCAGATGGACAACCAGAACGAAAGCACCATGCCGGATTTCTCCCGGATCGTGTCGGAATCCCTGGAGCAGATGAAGGGCCATGAAGCCTATGGCCGCCTCGAAGACGTGGTGCAGGATCACGGCTTCGACAGCCTGGAATCCTGGGGTGCCACCGGAGACCGGGTGTTCCAGGCCTGGATGGCCATCGAAATGGCAGAGCAGAAGCCGGCCGCCAGGCAGGAGATGGAAGCCGCGCTCGCCGAGATGGAAAACAGCCCTCACATGACGGCCGAACAGAAAGCCCAGATGCGGGCCATGATGGAGGGTGCGATGGGCGCCATGCAAAGCGCGAGCAACGCTCCGGCGGCAGATATCGAGGCGGTGCGTCCCCACGTAGAGGCGCTGAGACAGCTAGGCGAGGAGTAGGAAGCAGCCACCGGAAAACAGAAAGCCCGGCAAGATCACTTGCCGGGCTTTTTCATTGCCAGGTTTCATTCAACCGTGATGTGGATACCTTTGCTCAGGACATCAGGTTGTAGAAAAAGACGATGGCAACTGCGATGGGAGTCACGAACCGGATCAGGTTGTACCAGAGGGTAAAGGCTCCTCCCTGAAGGGCCAGATCGGATTTCAGCGACTCTTTGGCCACAAACCAGCCGACAAATACCGCCGTCAGCAAACCGGAGAGCGGCAGCAGCACGTTGGCTGTGAAGAAGTCCAGCAGGTCAAAGATGGTCTTGCCTTCGAAGCGCTCAAACATAGCGAGCGGCGCGACGTCGGCCCAGACATTCAGCGACAGAATCGAAGCAATGCCCAGCGCCCAGCAGAGCACACCGACAAGGATGGAACTGCCTGTACGGGCCAGGCTGGTTTTTTCCTCAACCCACTCAACTACCGGCTCAAGCAGGGAAATACCGGAGGTCCAGGCGGCGAACAACAGCAGGATAAAGAACAGGGTGCCAAACAGGCCGCCCATGGGCATATTGCCAAAGGCCAGCGGCAGGGTCTGGAAAATCAGTCCGGGACCGGCACCGGCTTCCAGACCGTTGGCAAACACTACCGGGAAAATGGCGAGACCGGCCAGGAGTGCGACGACGGTATCCATGATGGCCACGCTGACAGCGGTGCGGCCAATGGACACATCCCGACCCAAATAGGAACCGTAGGCCATCATGATGGCCATACCGAGGCTCAGGGTAAAGAAGGCGTGGCCAAGGGCGATCAGAACCCCGTTGATGGTCAGGGCACCAAAGTCCGGCGTAAACAGGAAGCTGACGGCCTCACCAAAATGGCCTGTCGTGGTGGCATAACCTACCGCCACCAGCAGCAACAGAAACAGGGCCGGCATCAGGATGGTAACGGCCCGTTCCAGGCCTCCTTTCAGTCCCTGGGACACCACCAGAATAACCAGCGCCATAAAGATCGTGTGCCAGAGCAGCAGCTGCCCGGGGCTGGCCAGCAGGCCGCCGAACAACTCACCGATGGAGTCTGCGGTGCCACCGGTAAAGTCGCCCATGGCGGCATGTCCCACATAGGACGCCGCCCAGCCGCCGATCACCGAGTAGAAAGAGAGGATCACAAAGGCCGCGATCATCCCGATGATGGCCGAGATCCGCCAGCCCGGCGCGCTGAGGTTGCGCTCTGCCACCAGCCGCATGCTGGTGATGGGGTTATGTCGACCATTCCGGCCGATAAACACTTCCGCCATCATGATGGGGATACCGATCACTGCGATACACAGCAGATAAACCAGCACGAAGGCGCCACCACCGTTTTCGCCGGTAACGTAGGGGAACTTCCAGATATTACCGAGACCGACGGCCGAACCGGTTGCCGCCAGAATAAACGCCAACCGGGAAGACCAGAGACCACGAGCGGCCCCTGAACCGTTGCCCGAAACCGAGTTGGACTGAGTCATGTTGTGTTCCTGTGCTTTTGGCTGAGGAATGTCTTCAAAAAGGGATAGCCACGGCGTTGCCGGGGCAATTGGGGCGGGATTCTGCCAGCACTGGCGCGTCGATGCCAGTGCTGGCGCCCTCCCGGTCCGGATTGGTCCGGCGGGAGGAAAAGGAAGCTAAAGCTAACTAGCCGTTTTTGCTGATAAACCTGGCTATCAGGTCTTTCAGGCCACGGGACATGGCGCTGAGCCGGTCACTGCTCTGCTTGGCGGAGTCGGCCTGGGCATCACTATGATCGGCCAGCTCGGCAATATTGGTAATCTGGCGATTGATCTCGTCGGACACCTGGCTCTGCTCCTCAAAGGCCGCAGACATACTGATAAAGCTGTCGGAAATGGTCTGGATCGAGGTCACGATATCGCGCAGCGAGTTCTCGGCCTCCCGCACCTTTTCAAGGCCCTGACCGGCAACAGCCTCACCGTCCCGGGTTGCCTGGACCGCCGAGTCCACCTGCTGACGGAAATCATCGATCACGTTCTGGATTCGCACGGTGGATTCCCGGGTCCGGCGGGCCAGTGAGCGCACCTCATCCGCTACCACTGCAAAACCCCGCCCCTGCTCACCGGCACGCGCCGCTTCGATAGCCGCGTTCAATGCCAGAAGGTTGGTTTGCTCGGCAATCTCGGAAATCAGGTTGGCGGCTTCACCGATGCTGTTGGTGGACTCACCCAGCTTGCTGATCGTCGAACCAATACCATTTACGCGGGTTACCAGCTCTTCAATCGCAACCAGCGCTTCGGCGCTCCGGTCGCTGCCCACACCCGCAAGACGATTGGCCTCCTCGGCTTCACGGGCGTTACTGGTCACCGACTCGGCCACTTCCTGGATTGAGGCGGTCATTTCATTGATGGCCGAGGCAGTCTGATCGGTTTCCGCCCGCTGCCGGGCGATCGCCGCCGCGCCATCGCTGATATAGCCGTGAGAAGCCCGCGCCTGCTCGTAGAGCAGTTCTGCCTGGTCATCAATCCGCGCCAGGGCCGTACGAACCCGGGCCTCTTCACTGACCAGCAACAGCGACAGCTGCGAGAACAGTCCGCGTTCGTCGCTGTAGGTACGGGCAACAATGGGATCCCGGAAGGCATCTGGGCGAAAGTCCAGCAGCTTGCGCAAGCGAGCGGCCAGGGAGTTGAACACGAGGCCGAACCCTAGCGCGTGACCCATAACAATCAGGCCTGCTGCCAACCAGGGTTGGTTGATCTTGAGGGCACCAAGGCTGAGTACCAGCGACACCAGGAATGGCCAGCCGGAACGGAGCATCGACAAGGCACGATTGCTGAAGGATGAGGTCATCTTCCCGGCAGAGATCTTGGAATACAGCCGTTCGGCCCTGGCGATCTGCTCGCGGGTCGGCTCGACCCGAACCGACTCGAAGCCCACCATCTGGCCGTTCTCACGGATCGGCGTAACGTAAGCACTGACCCAGTAATGGTCGCCGCTCTTCGCCCGGTTCTTCACCACACCCATCCAGGCCTTGCCGGCCTTCAGGTAATCCCACATATCCTTGAATACGGCCTGGGGCATGTCCGGATGGCGGATTATGTTGTGAGCCTGGCCAACCAGTTCTTCCCGGGAGAAACCGCTGATTTCCACAAACTCTTCGTTGCAGTAGGTGATCACCCCTTTCAGGTCCGTGGTGGTAATCAACCGACCGCCTTTCCGCATTTTTACTTCACGCTGGGTTACCGGGAGATTCTTGCGCATAAACGGACCTTCTGACTCGGGGCTGACCACGGGGATAAATATGGGCAAACAAGGGTAAGCCCCTATGAATATCATTGATATTCATCAAAGGTTACCTTGCGTATGTGGAGTGTAACGGCAGAGGTGAGCGGAACCTTAGTGCGTGCAGGTACTTATGTCGTAACCGCCAGCCGGGCCCGGGGATGGAAGCGGGCGTTTACCCAGAGGGAGAAGGCAATCACGCCACCGCCAATCGCCAGCCTCAGCAAATCGGCGTCTCGATTCCAGATCAGCAGGTTGACGATCAGGCCTGCAGGCACCAACGCATTATTCATGATAGCCAGGGTGCCGGCGTCAACCACACAGGCACCGCGATTCCACAGGAACAGACCCAGGCCGGAGGCAGCAAGCCCCAGCCATGCCAGGATGCCCCACTGTACCGGTGTGGTCGGCAGCTTCTCGGCATTGCCGAATATCAGGAAGGACGGCAACGCAATAATCAGGGCGCCAAAGAAGAAATAGCCGAAGGTTCGGTAGCCCGGCAGATCACTCTGGTAGTGTTGCATCACGTGCTTGTAACCTACCTGGCCGGCTGCAAAGGTAAAATTCGCCACCTGCAGCAAAAGGAAGCCGGTAATGAAGTCCTCACTGAGCCCGTCGTAGCGTATGATACCCGCCCCGACAGTTGCGATGGCTGCAGCCAGGAGCGCCACCGGTGAAAACCGGCGAAACAGGGCGTCATCCAGCAGGGTCACATACAGCGGAGTGAAAATCGTGAACAGGAGGACTTCCGGGACGGTCAGGTAGCTAAAGGACCGGTACAGACAGAGGTAGGTAATCCCGAACTGCAGCATGCCGGTAACCAGAATACCCAGCTTCTGTCCGGAAGCCACGCCCCGCCAACGGGTGAACGGCAGAAAGACCAGGGCACCGAGCAGCACACGGCTGAGCACCGCAAAATCGCTGTCCACCTGGCCGGCCAGAAATTCGCCGATCAGACTGAATGAAAACGCCCACAGAACGGTAACAAAAACCAGAAGTCCCATCGCCACTGCCATCTGTTGTGATCAAGGCGCGTACTTTAACGGTTTTCGGAGAAACTTGCAGTGCAGAAACACGGGATAAAACCCCATGGATGAGATCCACCAGCCATTACCGGAACCCCGCCAGCCGCTGGTCACCAGAACACTGACAGAGTGGCGAACCCTCGCCATTCTGGGCGGGCCGATCCTGATCGCCCAACTGGCCCAGATGGCCAACGGCGTGATCGATACCATCATGGCCGGCCACGCGAGTGCCGAGGATCTTGCGGCAGTGGGTATTGGTAGCAGCCTGTGGATGCCCCTGTTCCTGTTTTTCATGGGCATGCTGGGGGCACTGCAGCCCATTATTTCCGGCTACAACGGTGCCCGGGAGGTGGGGAAAATCATGCCTGCAACCTGGCAGGGGCTCTACCTGGCCGCCGCCGGATCCGTGATCATGATCCTGCTGCTGACCCACGTGCACCCGGTGCTGGCGCTTCTGAACCTGGAAGCCAATACCGCACGCATCACCCAGGGCTACCTCAACGCCTTCGCCTGGGGCATCCCGGCCCTGCTGTTAATGACGGCACTACGGGGCCTGACCGATGGCCTCGGGCACACCCGCGTGATCATGGCATTCTCTGTACTCAGCACACTGATCAATCTGCCGATGAACTACATCTTCATCTACGGCAAGCTGGGGCTGCCTGCGATGGGCGGTGTTGGTTGTGGCTGGGCCACATCCATTTCCAACGGTGTGGCGGCAGCGGCACTGCTCGTGTATCTGAATCGAAGCCGGGTTTACCGTCAGTTCCACCTGATTGCCGATTGGGTGAAGCCGGACTTGGCAGGCATGCGCTACATCCTCGGCATCGGCGTGCCCATCGGCTTCACCATCTTTGTCGAGGCCAGCCTGTTCTCGGTAATTGCTCTGTTTCTGGCCCCCCTTGGCCCGGTGGTGGTGGCCGGGCACCAGATTGCCCTGAACGTGGTATCTCTACTGTTCATGCTGCCGTTGAGCATCGGTATGGCGCTGACTCTCCGGGTCAGCTTCCTCATGGGCGCCCGGGCGCCCGCCACCGCACGACTTATCTCCCGAAGTTCACTGATTCTGGCGGCTGCTACAGCGCTGGTTTTTGCAATACTGCTGTTTGTATTCTCCCGGGAGATCGCAGCGCTCTATACCAGTGATACCGAAGTACAGGCGGTCACCGTGAGGCTTCTGATGTTTGCGGCCCTGTTCCAGATTGCCGATGTTATCCAGGTAACCTGCATCAGCGCCTTGCGGGGTTACAAGGACACCCGGATTCCCATGTTCATCATGCTGTTTTCATTCTGGGGCGTTGGTATGCCACTGGGGTATGTGCTGACGTTCATGGACTGGCTGGTGCCGGCCATGGGGGCTGCCGGCTTCTGGGTAGGCCTCACGGGTGGCCTGGCATCCGCCAGCATTCTGTTGGGGTGCAGACTCTTTCTGTTTGCTCCCAATAGCGATCAGGCCGTTTCGGCTGCAAGCTCCGGCGTGCGCTGAGCATCGGCAAATACGACACAATCCCGGCCAGCTTCCTTGGCCTCATAGAGTGCCGCATCCGCCCGGGCAAGCCAGCTATCAACGCTTTCGCCATGCTCGAGCAGTGCCACGCCGAACGACGCCGTCACCGAACCGCCGGGGTGCTTCATGTATTTGCGCAGCACCTGTTGCAGGTTGTTCATCACGGCCTTGAGGCCAATGCCATCGACACCCGGCAGGAGCAGTACGAATTCTTCGCCACCGTACCGGAACAGCTGGTCTGACTTGCGGGTGTTCTGTTTCAGCAGCGCCACCAGATCGGTCAAGACACCATCGCCCACGCCATGGCCATGCTCATCGTTGATCTTCTTGAAGTGATCGATATCCAGCATGACCAGGGCATAGGGCAAACCGGTACGCTCGGCATTCGCCGCCGCCAGATCCAGCTCCTGATCCATTGAGCGCCGGTTCTTGATGCCGGTCAGCGGATCGATCGTTGCCAGATGCTCCAGACGCTCCCGCTGATCGTGGTTCCTGTGGGCAAAGACGTAGGCGCAGGCACTGACCACAAAGGCCGTTGAAGCAAACGACCACATCTGGACATCAGAACGGAAAGCCCCACCATGAACCATCAGGGCAATGACCGAGGCAATGTTCAGGGCTACCGCAATCCTGGGATTAACAAGAAAGAAGGTAGTGACAAGACACGGGTATAACCAGAACAGTCCCGGCTCGCCTACCACAATGCCCACGACGACCGCGCCGCCACAAGCAACACTGGCGACCACCACGCCACTTCGTCGCGTGTCCCCGGTTACCCATGCATAGACCAGCGCAGAGCAGATACCGAGAAGAATCGTTGTATCCACCAGTCCGGCCAGCAGATTTCCCTGCAGGTAGCGCATCACGGCAAATGGAGTAATCCCCAGAAACGCGCTCACCCCCAGCAGGGTGATGATCGATAATCGGAAATCGGTCTTGAGGCGATGGAGCATTTAGCGTTTTCGTCCGACAAAAGTACTATCCAGAATTCCAGAATAGCTCAACCAATTTGAATGATCGTTAAAGGACAACGATTCTTTACATATTCTCTATCAAAAAAGACAAAGTGTGAACGCTTGCTCATTTTTTCTTCCTCCCAAAACAGGGGCAGCGGTAAAATCAGGTAAAACCACACTGCTTCCTGGCGAGAGCCAGCCCGCGCCAGTGGAGCCCCAGCCGCATTCGGGGTTACACTGGCGACACAATTAACCTGTACCAGAGACACCTGATTTGACCGAACTTGTCCGAATTGCGCCCGGGGCGCTGACCATCGGCCGGCCCCTGCCTTGGGACGTCTACGATGCAGACGGCAATATCCTTCTGCGCCAGGGCTATGTAATTCAGACAGATTCCCAGCTGGAACAATTGTTCGAGCGCGGCCGATTCAAACCTCGCAAAATCGAACGCCCTCAGGAAGAAACGTTCGAGGATACCCGGGACAGGAACCCGTTTGCCGATTACCCGGATCTGCTCCATTCCCTCGAAGCAACCCTGAAGGCCATTACCGATTCCGACCCCTCGGCCCAAAAACGGCTGCTCGGCCTGGCCCGGATGATCGAGCGCACATGCACGGAATCACCCGATGCAACCCTGGCACTGGTTCACCTCTACTCAATCGGCCCGGTCATTCACGAACAGATCCTGTTTTACGCCATTCTTTGCCAGTTTATTGGCCGGCAATTCGGCCTGGAGGAGAAACGAGTAGCTGTACTGACTGCTGCCGCCCTCACTGCCAACCTCGGGCTCGTGCCCATCGCCGACAAGCTGAATGCGTCCAATACAGTGCTGAACGATGAACAGCGCGGCGTCATTCGCAAACACCCCGAACGCAGCATCCAGGCCCTGCAGGCCGCGGGCATCGATAACAAGCTCCTGCTGACCATCATTGCGCAACACCACGAGCAGGCCGACGGAAGCGGCTATCCGAAAGGTCTGAGTGGCACCGAAATACGGCCGGAAGCGGAGATCCTGGCGCTGGCAGAGCGTTACGTGGCCATGATCACCAAACGGGCCTACCGGCAACGCATGAATGTGGCCGACGCCCGGAAGCTGATTGCCAACCTGGCCGACGGCAAGTTCCGACCGGCCATCCCCAAGGCCCTGCTGCAGATTCTCGGGGAGTATCCGCCCGGCATTCTGGTTCGTCTGGAAAACAACGAAGTGGGCGTGGTTACCCGCCGGCCAGTCAGAGCCCGGGGACCTTTCGTCAAAGCCATTTTCGGTCCCCGTAGCAACCGTTACACCGGCACCTTCGAGCGGGACACCAGCGAGCCGGACTTCGGCATCCAGTCCCTGGAAGAGCCGGAAGTCATGCCTTCCATGGACTTCAGCCTGGTCTGGGGCTTCCGCTCCTGACCAACGTCACCACGCTATAAACCCAGTGCTTTTGCATGATGATCAAGGTGATCATCAATGAATGAGGCAATGAAGAAATAGCTGTGATCATAACCCCGGTGCATGCGCAGGTTGATGTGATGGTGGAACTTCTCACAGGCATCCGCCAGCGCATCCGGGTTCAGCTGGCTGTCCAGAAACTCGTCCGCTGTGCCCTGGTCCACCAGTAGCGGCAACCGCTCCTGAGCAGTGGGAATGAGCAATGTGGCATCCCATTCTTCCCAACTTCGCGGATCGTCTCCAAGATAACCCTTGAAGGCTTTCTGACCCCAGGGGCACTCGGTTGGGTTGGCGATGGGCGCAAACGCCGACACCGAGGCGTAGCGGCCCGGATTTTTCAGGGCGCAGATCAGAGCGCCGTGGCCGCCCATGGAGTGGCCGCTGACGGAGCGCTTGTCTGTTACCGGCAACTCATTCTCGATCAATTGCGGCAATTCCTTCACCACATAGTCGTACATCCGGTAATGGGGTGCCCAGGGTTGCTCGGTGGCGTTGATGTAGAAGCCGGCGCCGGAGCCAAAGTCATAACTGTCATCCTCACCCGGCAGGTTCACACCACGGGGGCTGGTGTCAGGACAGACGATGGCCATACCCAGCTGAGCGGCCCGTTTCTGGGCGCCGGCTTTCTGCATGAAATTCTGGTCGGTGCAGGTCAGCCCCGACAGCCAGTAGAGGACTGGCACCTTCTTCGGGTTGGAGCCCACAGCCACGGGCGGCAGATACACCGCAAATTCCATGTCGCATTCGAGGGTAGCGGAGGTATGCCGGTAGCGGCGGTGCTCGCCTTCGAAACTGACGTTCGTGGATAGGAGTTCCATAGTGTCCTCAATTTTGGGAAAAGTGTGTTTCAGTATTCGGCACTGGCGTGCTTCGGCGGCTCCAGACCAAAGCCGGTGCGAGCCAGCTCGGCCAGGATAGCAGTACGCGTGACAATACCGATCAGTTTGCCGTGATCCACAACAGGGTACACCTTTGGCTTGCCGGCACCGAGGTTCTGGGCGAGATCGACCACCGACATCTCTGCCGAAATCGTGACCGGTTTCCGGAACATGACATCGTCAACGAGCGGATCGCCCTCCCGATGATAGCCGCTGACCAGCAGAGCATGGATGCAATCCTGCTCGGAGATAAAACCGATCACATGGCGCTGGTCATCAACGACCGGCAGACCAGTTACGTGGTTGTGGAGCAGCGTCTTCACCACTTTGGTGAGCTGCGTGCCGCAACGGACCGGCTCGATGTGGTTCCACATGACATCTGAAACTTTGAGTGAACGCATGGGCAGAATCTCTCTCCTCGGTGGATGGTCGCCAATGTAATGAGCATAGGCAATCACCCCTGAATCCACCACTTTTACCGGGCCATCGGTTTACATGGGAAAATTTCTGACTAAACTCAGTCGGTTATACCCAATCCGGGTCAAAAATCCAAACCAATCCATGGCAGACAGAGGGAGATCCCATGGAAGCTATTTCTGAATTCGTAGGGCAGATAAACGGGCTGGTCTGGGGCCCACCCATGCTGGTTTTGATACTGGGTGTCGGGGTTTTCCTCAGCCTCGGTCTCAAGATGATGCCGGTTCTGAAGTTGGGCGCCGGCTTCCGGCTGATGTGGAAAGGCCGCTCCGCCGCGGGATCTGAATCCGAGGGTGAAATCCCGCCGTTCCAGGCGTTGATGACAGCGCTCTCAGCCACCGTTGGCACAGGCAACATTGCCGGGGTTGCCACAGCCGTGTTCCTTGGGGGCCCCGGCGCGCTTTTCTGGATGTGGCTTACGGCCCTTGTGGGCATGGCCACCAAGTACTCCGAGGCGGTCCTGGCGGTGCGTTTTCGCGAAGTCGACGAACGCGGTGCCCACGTGGGCGGCCCGATGTATTACATCCGCAACGGCCTGGGTCACAAGTGGGCCTGGCTTGGCGTCCTGTTTGCCGTCTTTGCCGCCATCGCCGGTTTCGGCATCGGCAATACTGTGCAGGCAAATTCGGTTGCCGATGTCATGGAGACCAACTTTGGGCTGCCGCACTGGGTGACCGGCCTCGTTCTTATGGCTCTGGTGGGTATGGTCCTGATCGGCGGTATCCGCAGGATTGGCCATGTCGCCAGCGCCCTGGTGCCGTTGATGGCAGTTTCCTATCTGCTCGCCGGGCTTGTGGTGTTGGCTATCAACGCCGCTGATATTCCTGCCGCTTTTGCCCTGGTGATCAAACATGCCTTCAGCCCCATCGCCGCCGAGGGTGGGTTTGCCGGTGCGGCAGTCTGGGCAGCCATCCGCTTCGGGGTGGCCCGTGGCATCTTCTCCAATGAAGCCGGCCTGGGCTCCGCGCCCATTGCCCATGCCGCCGCACAAACCCGAAACCCGATCAATCAGGGCATGGTGGCCATGCTCGGCACATTCATCGATACCATTATCATCTGCACGATTACCGGACTGGTGATTATCACTTCCGGCACCTGGACCTCCGGGGAATCCGGGGCGGCACTGACCTCCATGGCATTCCAGGAGGCGCTGCCCGGCGTTGGCAACTATCTTGTAGCCATTGCCCTCGCGGTTTTTGCGTTCACAACCATTCTGGGCTGGTCGTTCTATGGTGAGCGCTGCATCGAGTTCCTGTTCGGCGTAAAGGCCATCGTGCCGTACCGCATTGCATGGATTCTGGCAATCCCGGTGGGTGCCACCCTGAACCTGGGCTTTGTCTGGCTGGTGGCAGACACCCTGAATGCCATGATGGCATTGCCGAACCTGATTGCCCTGCTGATGCTGAGCCCGATTGTGTTCAAGCTCACCCGTGAGCATTTTGAGAAGGAGAAAGCGCTGGGGGTCTGAGCCCCTTGTAATTGCCTCATCTGGCACCAAGGTTTGTCGTATACACTCAGAACATAACCCGGCCGTTTCAGGGCCGGAATAACAAACGAAATTGTCACTAACATGATCAAAGGAGAGTACACATGACTTTACGTCTCGGAGATACCGCCCCTGATTTTGAACAGGACTCCAGTGAAGGGAAGATTTCGTTTTACGACTGGCTGGGCGACAGCTGGGGCGTGCTGTTCTCGCACCCGGCGGATTTCACCCCGGTCTGCACCACCGAGCTGGGCCTGACCGCCAAACTGAAGGACGAGTTCGCCAAGCGCGGCGTCAAGGCCATCGCACTGAGCGTTGATCCGGTCGATTCCCACCACGAGTGGATCAAGGACATCAATGAAACCCAGGGCTGCTCGGTAAACTTCCCGATCATTGCAGACCATGATCGCAAGGTGTCCCAGCTGTACGACATGATTCACCCGAATGCCGACAGCAGCCTTACCGTGCGCTCGCTGTTCGTGATCGACCCGAACAAGAAGGTTCGCTTGATGATTACCTACCCGGCCAGCACCGGTCGTAACTTCAACGAAGTTCTGCGGGTGATCGATTCGCTGCAGCTGACCGACGAACACAAGGTCGCGACCCCGGGCAACTGGGAGCGCGGTGGCGATGTGGTTATCGTTCCGTCCCTTCAGGACGAGGAAGAAATCAAGCAACGCTTCCCGAAAGGCTACAAGGCGGTGAAATCCTACCTGCGGATGACACCAGACCCGAAAGCCAACTGGAGCGGTGACTGATCACTAGCCTATTAAGCCTATAAAAAAGGCCGGGCAGCATTCGCTGTCCGGCCTTTTTCATGGTTGTGGATCAGGCAATCAGAATGCCGGAACCACTGCACCCTCATACTTTTCCATGATGAAGTCGCGAACCGCATCAGACTTCAGAGCCGCAGCCAGTTTCTGCATAGCCTCGCTGTCCTTGTTGTCCGGACGGGCGACCAGGATGTTCACATAAGGTGACTCGGAGCCCTCGATCACCAGCGCGTCTTCAGACGGGTTCAGACCGGCTTCCAGCGCATAGTTGGTATTGATCAGCGCCAGGTCGACCTGGTTCAGGATACGGGGCAGGGTGGCAGCTTCCAGTTCCTTGAAGTCGAGATCTTTCGGGTTATCGGCGATATCACGGGGTGTTGCAGTGATCTTGCTCTCGTCTTTCAGGGTGATCACGCCGGCCTTCTGCAGGAGCAGCAGCGCACGGCCACCGTTGGTGGGGTCGTTCGGAATGGCAACCACGGCACCTTCTTTCAGCTCGTCCAGCGAATCAATCTTGCTGGAGTAGGCGCCAAACGGCTCAACGTGAACGCCGGTCACGGTTACCAGGTTAGTACCACGGCCTTCATTGAATTCATCCAGGTACGGCTGGTGCTGGAAGAAGTTGGCGTCCATCCGCTTCTGGTCCACCTGGATATTCGGCTGGATGTAATCAGTGAATACCTTCACGTCCAGTTCCACGCCCTGCTCGGCCAGCTGTGGCTTCACGAATTCCAGGATCTCGGCATGGGGAACCGGGGTGGCAGCTACAGAGAGTTCTTCGGCAGCAACGGCGCCGGAAAACGTAGCTGCGGCAGCCAGTGCTGCGAGTGTTTTCTTCAGATTCATAGATCGATTCTCCTGTTGAGCATCTTGAACAAATGAGTTCGGGTTCGGAGTACGGCCGGCGGTCGGTCGGAGTACCCTTCCGAAAAACGCCCGTGAATACCCCTGCGGGGTCCAGCTAGCAATCACAGATTGCTGTCGTTCGGCTGTCGCATAAAGCTTCGCTTTATATGCGCTCGGCCTCACCCATGTAGGGCTCGGTCGCGCCATCCCTGGCGCTCCACGTTTTCGGAAGGGTACTCCGACCGCCCACCGGCCTATATCCAGCTTTTCTACTTTCTGCTGAAGTACAGAACCAGACGGTCGCCGACCATCTGCAGCACCTGTACGAAAATAACCAGTAGCGCGACTGTAATGACCATTACGTCGGTCTGGAATCGTTGATAGCCGAAGCGGATCGCCAGATCGCCGAGACCGCCGCCACCTATGACTCCGGACATGGCCGCATAGGAAACCAGCGTTATTGCAGTAACAGTAATGCCCGCGATGATGCCCGGAAGCGCTTCCGGTAACAGAGCGCCGAAGATAATCTGTTTAACGCTGGCGCCCATGGCCTGGGTGGCCTCGATGATCCCGCGGTCCACTTCTCGCAGGGAGGTTTCCACCAACCGTGCGAAGAACGGCGCACCGCCAGCCACCAGCGGCGGAATCGCTCCGGCTACGCCCAAAGACGTGCCGATCAGCATTACGGTGAAGGGGATCATGACGATCAGCAGGATGATGAATGGTACGGAACGGAGCACGTTCACCACGAACGACAGCACCGCATAGGCCACCGGCTGTTCCAGCAGCTGGCGTTTGCCGAACAGGAACAAAAGAACGCCGATGGGCAGGCCGATCAGGACGCTGAACAGCAGGGACATACCCACCATGACCAGGGTATCCCAGCTGGCCCAGCCGATTTCGGTCCAGTCTACATTGCTTAACAGGTCTTCCATCAGCGCAGCACCTCCACGTGAACGTCGGCGGCCTTGAGCGCCTGCATGGCCACCTCGAGATCACCGCCCACCAGTGACAGGGTCAGCTGGCCGTAGGGTGTGTCCTTGATGTGGTCGATTCGGCCGGAAAGAATGCTGAAATCCACGCCGGACTCCCGGGCAACGCTGCCCAGCAGCGGTTTATAGGTGGATTCGCCCTTGAAGGTCAGGCGGAGGATCCGGCCGCTGGCCTTGCTCAGGTCTTCCTGGAGTTCATCCCGGTCAATGCTTTCGCTCTCGAAGACAAAGTCTCGTGTGGTCGGGTGCTTCGGGTGCAGGAACACCTCGCTGACCGGGCCCATTTCGACCACTTCACCAGCGTCCATCACTGCCACGCGATCGCAGACCCGGCGAACCACGTCCATTTCATGGGTGATCAGTACGATGGTCAGGCCCAGTTCCCGGTTGATGTCGGCCAGCAGCTTCAGCACCGACTGGGTCGTTTGCGGGTCGAGAGCGCTGGTTGCTTCGTCGCACAGCAGGATCGTGGGCCGGCAGGCCAGGGCGCGGGCAATGCCCACTCGCTGTTTCTGCCCGCCGGAGAGCTGCGATGGGTATTTGTTGGCGTGGTCGGTGAGGCTGACCCGGGCCAACAGTTCCTCAACCCGATCCCGAATCTCGGCCTTCGAGTAGATGCCCGCCAGCTTCATCGGGAAGGCAATGTTGTCCGCCACGGTTTTCGACGACAGCAGGTTGAAGTGCTGGAAGATCATTCCCACCTTGCGGCGAAAGGCACGGAGTTCGGCAGCGTCGTAGTCGGTGATGTTCTCGTCGTCGATCAGAATACGACCGCCGGTGGGTGGTTCCAGCAGGTTGATCAGACGCACCAGCGTCGATTTACCGGCGCCGGAATGGCCAACGATGCCGAATACCTCGCCGGTTTCAATGGTCATATCGGTGGGATGAAGCGCGGGGATCGCCCGGCCGCCTACCTGATACGACTTCTGTACCTGGTCAAATATAATCACGGTCAGCGCCTTGTGGGTGCAGCGTTAAAAACCGGCGATTATAGCCCATTCGGTTGGCAAACCCGAATTCCGGAATGATTCTCAGTGTGGGTAGATGTCCCTACACAAACGGTTACCTGACATCCGCCACAGCCCTGAACTAAACTTGGAAGTCATAAGAACCTTAATTTCCCTCCGTTTCGAGAGCCGCGCCACCCAGAGATGCCAAAACGTGACCATTGAAAAACAGCCAACGCCCTCACGGATGAACTCCACCCAGGCATGGGTCACTTATCTCAGCAAGGTCGAGCTGCCGGTTCTGGCCAACACTCTCAAGCGTATCAATGAGTTGACGGACAGCCGAAACAGCACGGTTAACGAACTGGCCAACGTCATCCTCAACGATGCCCAGCTCACCTCTCAGGTGCTGAGACTGTCCAACACCGTGTTCTACAACCAGACGCGGACGCAGGTCAGCACGGTCAGTCGGGCCATTACCCTGATCGGCTTCGATGCCGTGAAATCCATGGCCATTTCCTCGCTGATCGTCGACGCGCTCCTGAAACGCAACGACCGCCCGCACCTCTTGCGCTGCCTGGCACGAGCCATTCACGCCGCGGTTCAGGCCCGGTGTCTAATGCCCAAACGGAATGAAACGGCCCTGGAGGAGGTTTTTATCGGGGCCTTGCTGATGAACATCGGCGAGCTGGCGTTCTGGTCCTGCGAGACAGAACAGGCGACGGAACTCGAGGAACGACTGCGGCTTGAGGAACCGCCGGTTGAGGCCCAGAAAGCCGTTCTGCACTCAACGTTTACCGAAATCACCCGCGGTCTTGTGGAGGCCTGGTCCCTCGGGCCATTTATCAGGGATGTTGTGTCTCCGGGTCAGGCCAATTCCATGGCTTCGAGCCTGGTGCGGAATTCCGTGGAAATGGCCCGACTGTCAGAACAGGGCTGGAGCGGTCCGGACATGGACAAGGTATTGGAACGCCTGGGCAGGGATATTGGTGAGCCCCCGGCGGTGGTTCGCGACCAGCTCAAGGTGAACGCATCGGAGGCCACCCTCGTGGCCGTTTCCCTGGGCATTCCGCAAGTCACTGCCATGATGCCGGGCGCCGAGGGCAAGTCAGGCGACACCGGCGCAAGGGCGCCGGACATGGATGCGGAACTGCAGCTGGAAATCCTGCGCGAATTAAGCCATTGCCTCGCCGAAAAACCGGATATCAATGAAGTCTGCCAGCTGGTAATTGAGGGCATACACCGGGCTATTGGTATGCAGCGAGTCGCCCTGTTGATGAGTGACCGCACCGGCAACGAACTGGTGCCCCGAAAACTCGGCGGCCGCGGCACCGAGGAATGGCGTGAACACTTCGTGATTCCCAAGGACGGTACCGGGCCGCTGGGCCCGCTTCTGCCTCATGCCCATTGCAGCATCTACGAACCAAAACCAAACGCCGAAGGCGTGGCGTATGATCGCTGGCTCGGCAAAGTGCCGGCGTTGATTGGCCCGATCAAGGCAAATGGCCGGCTCATCGGTCTGTTCTATGCCGACAATGCGGCCGGGGCCTATACGCCCTCAAAAGAGCAGCTATCAGCCTTCGGCCACTTTATTCAGAACGCGCAGCTGTGCCTGACCTTAATCTCGACCCACTAGCGTTGACTCAGAGCTCGTAGAGCCTCGTGACGTGCAAAACCGGCCCGGTTGGCGATCCTGTCGGTGAACCGCCTTCGGGTTCAAGACTGATCGCCAGAGTCCGGCTGCGGGTCAAGGAGCTTTGGGCTTCATCCGACAACGCCACCTCATGAGTGTCAGCCGCCGGTAGGACCCCGAGAGAAAGTGGCTCACCATCCTTCGGAACAACCCAGAGTTCATAATCCTTGCCTGACTCCGCGGTGCCTGCGGCAACAGAGCGCAACTTCAGCAGGTTGCCACTACCGGTTTCGCTCAATAGCCACAGCGGATCGCCCATATCGGCCTTGATAATTGCCCCGGCCAACAAGGGTCGCTCCACACCCGGGGTCGGCTGCTGCAGCAACAGGACTGCGAAAAGAACCGCGGCAGCCGTTGCCATCAAGCCCCAGCCTGGCCAGAACCAACCGGCTTTTGCTGGGGACTCGGCTGTCGGTGTGGCCTGTTCCGGCCACAACCGCCTCTGGATGTCTGACCATACGCGGGGCGGCGGGGTTTCCTGCGGTGCGGCCGTCGATAACGCGCCCAACTGCTGTTCCCAGAACCAGACTTCCTGGCGTACCCGGCCTGACTCCATCATCCATCCCTCAAAGCGGAGACGGGCAGGGCCTTTGAGGGATCCCAGAACATATTCCGCGGCAAGAATCTCTACGCGCTCAGGTGATTTTCTCATCGTTCAAGACACCTCTTAAGCGCCATAAGCCCCCTCCGGATCCAGCTCTTCACGGTGCCAACCGGAGAATTGAAAGTTTCCGACAACTCATCGTGAGTAAAGCCCCGGTAATAGGCGAGCAGGATGCTATCCCGCTGAACATCGCTGAGTTCTTCCAGGCAGCCGGTCAGCTGTGCCGAGCCGGCGCTGCGCAACGAATCATCCATCGGCCCACCCCGCTTGTCCCCTACCTGTGCAAGGTGCTCATCGCCGGTCGTCTGTCGCGCTTTCCGGGCGCGCATCAGATCAAGAGTTCGGTACCGGGCAATGGTCATCATCCAGGCCAGAGGCGCGCCCCGATCCCGGTGATATTCGCCCGCGTGATGCCAGATCTGTATAAAACTCTCCTGCATCGCTTCTTCCGCCAATTCACGATGGTTCGCGAGCTTGACGCACAAGCCAAACATTCTCGCCGCCACCCGGCTGTACAGTTGTTGGAACGCTTGTCGATCCTTCCTTGCCACTGAGCGCAGCAATCGCATCAGCTCGTCCTGATTTACCTCGGCATAAGCCATAAACACCCTCATTGTTCTGGTTATTGCCGAAGGTACGGGCGCACGGGAGCTGAAGTTGCGCGCCTGCCAAAAAACTTTTTTTGCAGCAACTGCAACTTTTGACGCGCACCGGCCGTTCCTTCCCCCGACGCACCCAAACACAAAGAGGAAAGCGACATGAAAACAATTCTGAAACGGTCCAGCCTCGCTATCGCCGTGGCCGGAGCCTGCCTCGCCACGGGCCTGGCCCAGGCTTCGAGTCACCGTGAAGCGCCCTTTATCACTGAAATCCCGAAAGTCGACGGCACGGACTTCTATATGTTCCGGAGCTACGAGAGTGGCCGAAGCGATTTCGTGACTCTGATTGCCAATTACCTGCCACTGCAGGACGCCTACGGCGGTCCCAACTATTTTGATCTGGATGACGATGCCATCTATGAGATTCACGTCGATAACAATGGCGATGCCATTGAGGACCTGACGTTCCGCTTCCAACTGGAAGACAACCTGAACGACATTCAGTTGCCGGTCGGGCCGGATGGCGACCAGCGGATGGTGTCTGTGCCCCTCAAGAACATTGGCGATGCAAGTAATGCTGGCAACGTCCAATTGCGGCAAACCTACACAGTGGATGTCATTTCCGGCGATCGCCGCACGGGCGCCGCGCAGGCCGCCACCAACGTGAACACCGGCACCGAAGTCTTTGACAAACCCCTGGATAACATTGGTGCGAAGTCCTTTGGTGATTACGCCGGCTACGCCAGCCAACACGTGTTTGATATCGCCATTCCCGGCTGCGGCACCAACGGCCGTGTCTTTGTCGGCCAGCGCCAGGAAGCGTTCGCAGTGAACCTGGGTGAAATTTTCGATCTGGTGAACACCAACCCCCTGGGCGCCCGGGATGGAGAAGGTCCCGGTGATCTGGCCGACAAGAACGTAACGTCCTTTGCCCTGGAAGTACCCACCGAGTGCCTGACCGGCACCGCCATGAACTCCAATGGCCAGCCGGTCATCGGTGCCTGGACAACGGCGAGCGTTCGTCAGGCACGCATCATCAACCCTGCCCCTAGCAGTGAAAGCCGTGGTGCAACCGTTGAAGGCGGAGCCTACACCCAGGTTTCCCGCCTGGGCATGCCGCTGGTTAACGAAGTGGTTATCGGACTCAAGGACAAAGACCGTTTCAACGCCAGCGAACCCAAGGATGATGGTCAGTTCGCCACCTATGTGACACACCCGACACTGCCGGAGCTGCTGGAAGTGCTGTTCCCCGTGACTGCACCGAACAACTTTCCGCGCAACGATCTTGTCACGGCATTCCTCACTGGCGTACCCGGAGTCAACATGCCCGAGGGCGTAACTGCCTCCGAAATGTTGCGACTGACGCCCGCCGTTGCGCCAACGCCGCTGGACAGCCAGAACGATCTTGGTGTTCTGGCGGGTGACAACGCCGGCTTCCCGAATGGCCGCCGGCCCTACGATGACACCGTCGACATTGCGCTTCGCGTCGCCATGGGTGTACTGGCAGACCCCGCCGATGCGCCCGATGGCAGCCTCGAGTACACCGACGGCGTCCAGTTGGCAGCAGATCCTGCCAGCCTACCTGCGGACTTCGAGTCGTTCCCTTACCTGGCGACACCTATCGCCGGTTCACCCAACGAATAACCGGGAGATGGCTATGAAATTACTCACAAAACTTACGGCGATCTGCGCGATGTCGCTATTCATGGCCGGCTGCTTCGATGGGTCGAACAGCCGGGCGGAGGCGCCGGCTCCGACCGTCGATTTCACGGAGTTTGTTAAGACCCAGTTCGACCGGACTACCGACGAGGCTCAGCCGGAGAACGTCAACGGAGTCGACCTGAGTTTCAATGACCAGAACAATCCACAGGCTTTCGATGACCTCCTTCAATAAAACTCCACGTGGCCGGTTTTCCCGCTTTCTCGGGCCGGTCTTTTCTTTGCCTGCCCTTCGGGGCAGGACTTTTTGGTTGATTGCGATTTTCGCGCCCTTCCAGATCCAAGCCGCCCCGGATGCCATCATCACGGAGTTCAGGGACGATGAAATACTGACCAAGTTACCCAACACCGCTACCGAAATATTCCGGGAGACGGACTCACCCAAAGAGGCTGGGGACCGTCTGCAAATGCTGATCACACAGGCCAGGGCCAGTGGTGATCCGAGATATCTGGGGTACGCCCAGACATTGATTAATCGCTGGCCGGAAGAGCAGCTGACCCACCGGCTGAGGGTCCTCCGGGCGACTCTGCGCCAGAGCCTGCATCAATTTGATTCCGCCCGCGCCGATCTTGAACAGGTAATTTCAAGCTCTTCGGACAATCAACAACGTATCCAGGCTCGTCTGACCCTTGCCAATCTCGAGCTGGTTCAAGGTCGTTACACCGAGGCCGGGCGGCATTGTCAGGCACTTCAGTCGGCCTATCCCGGCCTGATAGCGAAGAGTTGCCTGGCTTCCGTGCAGGCGAGGACATCCGACCCTCAAAAAGCCTACCGGAATCTTGCTCAACAACTCGCCAAGTCGACAGGCCGCCAGCAGGCTGATTCCACCAGTCGACTCTGGACCGAGGGCACCCTCGGCGATATCGCGGCCCAGGCAGGGCTGTCCGAAGCCGAACTGCATTGGCGAAGGGTTTTGCAGGCATCTCCGAGTGACCTGTATACCCGAGCCCAACTTGCCGACTGGCTCCTTGAGCAGGACCAGCTCGAGCGCGTTTTGACACTCACTCACGGATTCGAGGCCGTTGACACACTTGCCGTGATTCGGGCCATCGCCATGAAACGCATGGGCCACCCTGGCAGTGACGAACTGAACCGTCGTTTAAGGCAACGATTTGAAGAGGCTCGCTGGCGAGGCACTTTACTGCACGCCAGGGATGTTGCCCGTTTCCAGCTGGATGTAGAGAGCCAGCCGCACGATGCCCTGAGACTGGCGATCGAAAACTGGGAAAGTCAGAGGGAGCCCCTGGACACACGGCTTTTGCTGAGATCTGCCCTGGCTTCAAATGACAGGGCCCAGCGCCAAAGAGTGAGCGAATGGCTCAGTCAGCAGGGTCAGATCGATGCCCGCTATCCGGAGTTCAAACAATGAGGATAATAATAAGAATCTGGCTCGCCCTGACCACAATAGCGCTGATGTCAGCCAGTGGGATGGCAGCAGCACACAAGGCAAGCGACAGCTTTCTTTACCTCGACAGCGGGCCGACGGAACTCAGAATGGATGTTGCACTGCGGGACCTCGCGCTGCTCGTGAGCATTGATAGCAACGGAGATAACGAAATATCCGGTCAGGAACTGCGACAGGCAAGACCAGAAATTACGCGGACCATCGAATCCGCACTCACCTTTTCGAACAGCAGTGGTGACTGCGGTCTGGCCGGTAAGACTTGGGGTATCAGCGAGCACAGTGACGGGGTCTATTCCGCCGCCCGTTACGCCATTCGTTGCCCCGACGGTGAGCCACCCGAAGCACTGGAGTACAACCTCCTGTTTGGGCAGGATGCACTGCACCGGGGCCTGGTGAGCCTGGACTACAACGGGCAAACGCGTCTGGCCGTATTGGGGCCTGATTCCCGGACTCTGAATCTGGCAGGTACGGACACGCCCAGCTATTTCAGTGTCTTCAAAACGTTTGTCTATGAGGGCGTTATCCACCTGCTGATCGGCCTGGATCACATTCTGTTCCTGCTGGTTCTGATCATCCCGGCGACGCTTTCCACTCACAAAGACCCCACGCCCGGCGTCCAAACAAAAGCCTTACGGGGCCGCTTGCTTGAACTGGCCGGCATTGTTACCGCATTTACCGTGGCGCACTCAATCACTCTGGCCCTGGCCGCCCTCGATATCGTGTCACTGCCGATCGCATGGGTGGAAACGGTTATCGCATTGTCCATCGGACTGGCCGCACTGAATGTCGCCTGGCCGGTTCTGGGGCATAAAACCTGGAGGCTGGCCTTCGGTTTCGGTCTGGTACACGGTTTTGGCTTCGCCAGTGTTCTGGGCGATCTCACCAGTGGCATATCCGGCTTGGCGGTGGCGCTGGCAGGTTTCAACCTCGGAGTGGAACTCGGTCAGCTGGCCTTGTTGGTGGTGGGGTTCCCGGTACTGGTTTATCTGGGCAAAAATCGGATGTACCAAAAGGGCGCCGTGCCAGTGATGCTGGCAGGCATTGGTGCGATCAGCCTGTTCTGGGTTGTCCAGCGCGCGCCCTTGTTCTGAGCGCGCGCCGGATGACCTTAGTGCAGGGCCCGCATCTGACGCGGATAGAGCGCTGCACTGACTTCCGGCTCTTCCAGCAGGTCGGCCAGTTCGCGGTCTACCGTGGTCTCTTCACCTTCTTCCGGCAGCGGCTCGAACAGGGTGCTCAGCCAGGAGGCGACGGAAGGCGCTTCGTCTCGTTTGTAATCGGTGGACAGCGCCTTGATACGGCGGAAGCCGATAATGCGCTGGTGCTTGGGATCCCGAATCTGTTCAAAACCCCGCCAGTAAACGTGGTCCCTGGTGTGCAGCTGCACAAACAGGGTGTCTATAGGTCCGTCTGAATCATCAGAGCCTTCAGATTCCTCCGCAAGAGTTTCGGGAGCCGCTTCGGCCTCCACCTCTGGTTTCTTGTGACGGATGGTGGTCCAGGCCGGATAGAGCACGGCCACGGCATCCGCTTCCACATGCTCGCGGGCAGCGCGGAGGATCAAACCCCAGCGGGCCTTGTCGGCATCGGTTTCAAGGGAATTGATGGGCAAGTCGTAGCTTTGTTCACTGGACAGGACGATGGCCATCATCGGGGCGTCTAGCTCCCCCATGGCCTCGGCTTGTGCTACTGATACCAGTTCATCGATTGCCATCGGTTGGTTCATAATACGCTCGCCTCCTCGATGCCATCAGGATCTATCAGGAAGAAGGGGTCTTCCTGACTAACAGCATAGCCTGTTCCGGCTACAAAGATAAACGTGGAGTTTGACCTGCCGGATCACAACCCCTGCATTAATCAGAACGCATCCTCAAGCCTTTCGTAGTTGCCAAACCAGGGGTTCGCCTCTTCCAACTGCCCCGCCAGCTGCAGCAGGGTCGCCTCGGCGCCGTGGGGACCGCCCAATTGCACACCCACCGGCAAACCTTCGGCGGTCCAGTGCATGGGCACCGACATGGCCGGCGTTCCAGTGAGATTGGCCAGTTGGGTGAAAGGCGTTCGCGCCAGGCTTTCCAGCGCCATCTGGTCCACCTGGCCGGTTCGATGCACCAGTTTACCGGCATTGAGTTTCAGCATCAGGCGGGCGGCGAACTTGAGATGGGCTGGTGTTTCCAGCTCCCCGATAGCCGCAGGCAACTGCCCGGTAGTGGGGCTCAGGTAAAGATCATAACGGCCGAAGAACACGCCAAGGGCCCGGGCAAACTCGTTCCACTGCTGGCGGCGGCGAACGTAATCGGAGAGCGGCATGGTGTTTCCCAGCATGCCAATTAACCGGGTATCCAGCTCGAAATCACTGTCGGCGGCACCGAACTGCTCTTTCGCCTTCGCCATCAGGGCAGACACTTCGCCAAAGTAAAGTCCCAGATAACATCGGGCCAGGGCCATGCCATCGAACTCCGGCGCCGCGTATTCAACCCTGTGACCGAGACTCTCGAGAACCCGGGCGGTTTCCTCGACGGCAGCAACGCACTCGGGGGCCACCTCCGTGTTATAGGGCGACGAGGTAAAGACACCGATTTTCAGACTGCCGGGGGACCGCTGTACCAGTTCAGCGTAAGGCGCCGGCGCCTGTGGAATCACAAAGGGATCGCCCGGTGCCGGACCACTGAGCACATCCAGCATCGCGGCACTGTCTCTGACCGTTCGGCTGACCACATGATCGGTAGAGGCGCCTGTCCAGGCTTCGCCCATGAATGGCCCCGAAGAAATCCGTCCACGGGAGGGTTTCAGCCCGAACAACCCGTTGTAGGCGGCAGGAATACGGATAGAGCCGCCGCCATCGTTGGCGCCCGCCATTGGCACGATGCCCGCTGCCACCGCCGCGCCAGAGCCGCCACTGGAGCCGCCGGGGGTGAGCTGGGTGTTCCAGGGGTTACGGGTAGGCCCCCAGAGCTCGGACTCGGTCACCGCTTTCAGACCAAACTCGGGCGTGGCGGTGCGCCCCAGGAATACCAGGCCGCCATCCCGGGCCCGGCGAACAAACTCCGAGTCCCGAGGGGCTATATTCTTTGTCATACCGCGGCTTCCGTAGGTACACGGATGGTCTGCCTGTTCCTGGGCGAGGTCCTTGAGCAACAAGGGAACGCCCGCAAAAACACCCTGCTCGGGAAAGGGCTGGGCTGGCGCTTCGGAGAACTGGGGATAACAGATCGCATTGAGCTTGCCGTTTACGCGGGTTGCCCGCTCCACCGCGGCCTCGCATACTTCACCGGAAGTGACTTCGCCGCGGCGGATAAGATCAGCGAGAGCGGTTGCATCGTAACGGAGGTACTCGGATTGCTTCATGGCAGGTTCCATTTGTTATTCTGATTCGAGGAAGGTCACGGGTATAACGTCTATGATCAGATTTCTCAAGAGCTTACGCCAGCTTGCCGTGATTTTCATCCTGACGGCATCGGTCGCTGCGAGCGCTCAGGAGGCCCCGCCGGACTCTGGCGAGAGCAGCGAGTGGACCCGAGTTGTCCGGACATCACCCTACTGGGTCAGTCAGGGGGTCTTCGAGAACATTCTCACCATCAGGCGCTGGGTGCTCAAAGAATCCGGCTATTGTTCCAGTGCGGATCGACATGTTCTCTATGACATGCGCGGCCGTTTTCTGGCCTGGATCAGTGATGGTGATGACCGTGAGGCCACCCAGCGCCTGCTGAATGCCACGCGACAATCGCTGTATGAGAATAACAAGGTGGAAGACTGGGTGCCTGGCGAGACGGGCCAGACCGGCTATCCGTTCGCCCTTTCCTGCGATCAACCTCATGTGAACGTGGATGAAGCCGTTGCCCGCTATCTTGGCACCCTCCCTGCGGACCGGATATGGGGCGCCTGGGACGACCTCATCTTTGCCACCAGTGGCGCACCGGAAAGCCTGCACGACGCGCTCATGTATGTCTTCAACCACCGCAGCAGCCAGAATCGCCTTACCCTGCCGCAAGCCTTGCCCCGGTACCTGGCCGGCCAGATCCTGATCGAAAGTGGAGCCCAGGCGAGAGCCCACTCCCGTGCCAACGCCAGGGGAATCCTTCAGCTGTCGCCAGCCGCCCTGTCGGACTGCGAGATTGCCCCGGACAATTTCTGGCACCGACTGGCACAGATAGACTGTGCCCTGCGCCTGATGAACCAGAACGCCCGCAATCTCGCACCGGTTTTCCAGCAACGCTTCGGCCATCTGCCGGAGGCCAAAAGGGACCGATTATTCACCCTCCTGCTGGTTCAGGCGTATCATGGCGGCGCCGGACGGGTGCAGGCGCTGCTGGATGATCCGGTACTGGCGCAGCCAGCAGAGTATTTTGCCGCCAACCATGAACGCTTCACCGCCGGTGATATTGCCTTCGGCCTGATTTTCCACAATCTGGGGCGAGACCGCCTGGGGCTCGCCTCGCTCTACTATGTGGCCGACGTTCAGCTGGCAACCGAGGCCCTGTGTCGCACGGCCAAACTGAAATCAACGGAATTCTGTGAATGGAAGTACTCAACCAACTGATACCTGAAAGCCTGAGCCTTCCTGTCGCCGTTTTCCTGCTTGCCAGCTCAACCATCACCTCGATGATCACCGCCAGCCTTGGCGCCGGTGGCGGGGTTTTGCTGCTGGTACTGATGGCCAGCTGGATGCCACCAACAGCCATTATCCCGGTGCACGGCATGATTCAGTTGGGCTCGAACGTTGGCCGGGCGGCTTTGACGTGGCGGCATATAGACTGGCGGGTGATTGCCGCGTTTCTGCCCGGCGTGATCCTGGGTGCGGCGCTGGGCGCCTGGCTACTGGTAAATCTCCCCGCCCACGTCTGGCAGCTGACCATCGCCCTGTTCGTGCTCTACCTCTGCTGGGGACCGGCGCTACCCAAGGGTGCATTTGGTGCTCCCGGGGTATTCCTGGCGTCGGCGCTGACCAGTTTTGTCAGTCTGTTCGTGGGCGCCACCGGGCCACTTGTTGCAGCGTTCATCAAGCAGATTCATACCGACCGGTTCAGAACCGTGGCCACGTTTGCCACTGCCATGACACTGCAGCATGCCCCCAAGGCGCTGGTGTTCGGGGCGGCGGGCTTCATGTTCTTCGAGTGGCTGCCCTTCATTCTCGCCATGATTGCCTGCGGCTTTGCCGGCACCTGGCTTGGGTTGCATGTGCTCCGTTCCCTGAGCAACAGCAAGTTCACGTTGATCTTCAATATCGTGCTTACAGCGCTGGCGATTCGCCTGCTCTGGCAGGCCAGTCTCTCAGCCGGCTGGTGGTGAAGGCACCACGACAACCCTGTTACGCCCCCTGGATTTGGCGATGTAGCTACCCTCGTCCGCCCGGGCCATAACCTCTCTGGGGCCGCTGTCTTCCGCTGTCAGTTCCGTCAGGCCGATGCTGGTGGTTACGCCGAATGAGCGGCCCTCATGGTCAATGCGAAGCGCCTCCACGTCGGCGCGGATCCGTTCCGCCAGCGCCTCGGCCCGGGTCATGCCGCAGGCAGGCAAAATGATGCCGAACTCATCTCCGCCCAGTCTGGCCACGGTGTCGGACTGGCGAACCGCGTCTTTGAACAGATCCGCCAGCCGTTTGAGCAGATCGTCACCAAGCAGGTGACCGCCTTCATCGTTCACCGGTTTGAAATAGTCGAGATCAATCAGCATCAGTACCGAACGGGCTTCCTGGCGACCGGCCTCACCCAAGGTGCGAACCAGCGAAGCGTTAAACGCGCGCCGGTTGAGCAACTGGGTGAGGCTGTCGTGGGTCGCCTCCCAGGACAGTCGCTCCTCCTGCCGGCGCCGGTCGCTGTCGTCCCGCAGCACAAACACCAGGCGTTCATCCTCTCGGCCCTGACGAATGTGCAGCATGGTCAGATCTATGGGGAAGGGAACACCCAGGGAATTGCGGAGCGTCACATAGAGGCTGTCCAGGTCATCACCGGTCAGGAACTGCTCCGCCGTTATTTCGCGTTCTTCCGTTTCAATGGTGACCAGCTGGAAGAAGTTCCTGAGCACGCATTCACCCTCCGTTCCCAGAAGACGACATGCGGCATCGTTGGCAAAACGAATGACACCCGCGACGTCTACCATCAGAACCCCCTCCTGGAGCACGCCAAGTATTGTCTCTGCGCGCTGCTGCTCTGCCCTGAGGGCCTCTTCCACCTCCAACTCATGGGATATATCGCGAACGACAGTGATGGTGCCGAGCGCCTTCTCAGGCGTCTGTATTGCAGCCGTCATCACATCACCCCAGATCACCCGGTCCGGTGCGGGCGATGCCAGCCTCAACCGTCCCCGGAAAACGCTCTGGTTCCTGATCGCCGTCTTCCAGCCGGCAATCGCCTCCAGTCGATCGCTCTCATGCACACGATTGGCCAGATAACTGTAGGTGAGTTGCTCCGCCGGATGACCAACGATGGCCTCAAAAGCCGGATTGGCAAACTCAATTCGGCCCAGAACGTCGGTCTGCACGATACCGATGGGCGCACTTTGCGTGAGGGAACGGAAAAACGCCTCTCTTTCAGCGAGAGATACCAGAACCTCGTCCCGTTCATCGGTTACAGTGTTAAAAATCTCTGCAACCTGGCGGATTTCCTTCCCTCCGGCGACGTCCACCGGGTCCGAGCGCATACCCAGGTGGCGCTCGCGAATCTGTTCGCCCAGGGTTTTCAGCGGCGCCATCAATCGCCGGAAGCGCCAGAGCGCAAGAGGCGCGATCAACAGGATCACCGCCAGCAGAATCCACACAAACGCATCCAACGTCCGGGTCATCGGGGCCAGGGCTTCACGAGCCGGCCAGGACGCCGACACAAACCAGGGAACCTGGGTCAGCTGCTGCACCGACATGATGGTCTTTTCACCACTGCTGTTGCGGGTGTCCACGGTGCCCTCGAAGCCCTCCATGGCGTCCCGCAGCACCGGATTGGCAACACGAACCGGTGACATGGCCCTTTCATTCTGCTGATTGACCACAACGAACCCGCTCCGGGTGGCGACACCCAGATAGCCGGTGGTTCCAATCCGGATATTGATAAACTGATCAAGGAAGTTGTTGCCATCCAGGGCAATGGCGCCGCCAATGACGCCGATGAACCGTTGGCGGTGGTCGAAGATCGGCGCGGCAACCATGATGGCCGGCTTTTCTTGATAATGGGACAGGTAGGGCTCGCTGATCACCGGCGTGAGAGTGGACGCGACGCGGCGGAAATATTCCCGTTTGCTGACATCCAGTCCCGACTGCCGGTAATCCTCCGGATGCTCGGCGACCACCAGGCCGTTCTCATCCATCAGGTACACAGCATCAAACAGGTGCTCCAGGGCCGTTTGCCGCCGGATCAGAATCTGGGCCCGCGCATTAAGCACATCGCGAGACATGGTGAGGTTCTGGGCCACATGGTTGAGTGCTTCAAGGCGCAGGGCCAGCTTGTCGTCCAGCTCCCCCGCAATCAGAGTGGCAATCGTTTCGACCTGGTTACGGGCCTGCTGCTCCAGCTCCGACCGGCTCAGCAGAGACCCTGCCACAGTTACCAGCAATGCCGAAAGGATGATCGCCACCACCACGAGGGCAACGGCCCGATTCACCAGACTGCCGAACCATTGTTTGATCAGCACAGCATCCGCACTCCCGGACGGTTTCGACGACCCGTAATGACCTTACCTCCAATCTCAGGCTTTCTGTTCTGGTGACCAGTGGTTCAAGTCTACCAGAGAGGCATTCAATGTCAGGTTACGCACTTGCAAATTTAATGAAAATCGTTATCATTTAGGTCCATTTTTGCACAACGAGCGCCTTTCCCAATGACGGACCTCACCTTGCCCCTGAACACTGGCCCGCTCACCCAACTTGTTGATATGGGAGGGCCTGTAATGGTTGTGCTCGTGGCACTTGCCGTCATCGGGCTCGTCACTTTTGTCTATCTGATGCTTCTTGGCGCCCTCTATGCGCCGCGAATGTCGGGCCGTCTTAAAAAAACCGTAATGGACTGGCAGAGCAATCCGGCTTCGGTGCGGCCTTCCGAAATACGATATCAGGCAGGCCGATTAGGCCGGTTAAATCCGCTTCAGCGCCTTGTCGTCGATACGATTGAGGCGATACACAACGGCGAGGACGACCGCAAGATCCGGGAAACGGCCTCCCGGGATGCGCAGCATTCATTGGAGCCGTTCGAAGCGCCTCTGAAGATCATCGAAGTCATTGCCGCGCTGGCTCCTCTTCTCGGCCTGCTGGGAACCGTGCTGGGCATGATGGAGGCCTTCAGCGCCATGGCGGCTACCGAAGGCCGTGCCAATGCCACCCAGCTCAGTGGCGGTATTTACGAGGCCCTGACCACCACCGCCGCGGGCCTGGTCGTGGCCATACCGTTTGCTGCACTGGCTGCATGGATCGAGTTCCGGCTGCGACGCATCCACAAGACCATCAACAGTACCCTGGTTTCGATTCTGCATATTGTGCCGGAACAGACTCTGGACGCTGATGAAGCAGACTACCAGGTTCCTGAACAGCAGCTTCACAGCGAGGCAGCCGGGGACGAGCCCGACCGCTATACAACTGCCCGGGGTCAGCGATTCGCCCATGCAACTGGTTGAACCAAGGCCGAGTCGCCCGATCCCGATACGGATCACGCCCCTGATCGATGTCGTCTTCATCCTCCTGGTGTTCTTTATGCTGACCACCCGTCTGTTGCCAGTCGACTACCTGGAACTTGCAAATAACACCTCCAGCCGCAGCCCGGTCACTGGCGAGCCTCTGCCTGAGCTGACCGTGACTGCCAATGGCAAGGTGCAATGGCAGGGGCAATCCATGGCCCCCGATCAGCTTGTGAGCAAGCTGGGAGACGCCGGTATCACCGAAGTAAACCTCGCGACGACGGGTGATACGCCTCTGGGAGCCTTCACCAGGGTCCTCAGCGGCTTGACTGAGCAGAATATAGACACCCACTGGAAGCGGGCGAAACCACAGACACCATGAGCGATCTGGTTCCACCTCCGTTTACCTCCGGCAAAACCTTGATGGAGCGCGTAGAAGATGCACTTCTGCCGTTGATCAATCTGGTATTTCTGCTTCTCATGTTTTTCATCGTTGCCGGCCAGTTGACCGACGACCCACTTCCGGAATTGCCCGCCACGCAGCAGGCTGAGGACCAGCAGTCGCCCCATGCGGACATGATTGTCAGCGCAGAAGGCGAGTGGAGAGTTGGTGGCGATCTGCTCGACAGGGAGTCTCTGGTTGCCAGACTGCCAACGCCTGACGAAGAGCAACCCCTGAAAATTGCCGCTTCCGAAGGAATCAGCATGGCGGATCTGGAGGCACTCTTGCGCTTGCTGGAAAAGGCCGGGTATCAGGATGTCCTGTTGTTGACCGAGCCAGCCCAATGATGCCGCAACAACCGCGCTCCCGATGGGTACTTTTGCTGCTGGCATTTGTGATCACCTTTGTTGCCCTGGTCTTCGCAACTCCCGAAAAGACGGTGGAGCTCAATACTCTGGGCGAATCCGCCGTCAACACCGCGCCCGCCATTCGCATAAAGCTGGCTGGCGAGCCCGCTCCCAGGTCCGAGCCTGTGACTGCGCCGGAACCGAAGCCACAGCCGAAGCCGCAACCTGTGCCAGAGCCGGAACCTGTGCCAGAGCCGGAACCGGAACCAGAGCCTGACCCCGAACCAGAGCCTGAGCCTGAGCCTGAGCCAGAACCGGTAACGCAGCCGACGCCCGAACCTGAGGTCACAGAGCAGGTTACAGAAGCAGAGACGCCGGTTGGCGATCCCGTGGAAACGGAGACCCTGGAGCAATCCCAGGCGACCGTTCCGCTTCAGAACGCTGGCGTCAGATCAGAAGTGGATAATTACCTGTCCAGGCTCAGCCGCCACCTTGCCCGGTATTATGAATATCCCCGCCGGGCAAGAAGGCTCGGTCAGGAAGGCACCCCCGTAATCGTGTTCGAGTTTCGGAGGGATGGATCCCTGGTGGCACACAGCCTGAGGGCCAGCTCCGGACATCAGCTTCTGGACGAGTCGGCTCTTGCCATGCTGGAGCAGGCAGAGCCTCTTCCGGCCGTGCCTGATGAGATATCAGGTAAGAAATTCCGTTACGCACTGCCCGTACGTTTTCGCCTCCGCTGAACCGGGCTACCGCTGCGCCAGCTTGCAGCAATCCGCGGAGTTCACGCACCGATCGAGTGCGTGACAACAGGCTTCATGCCTGGCACGAACTCAGGCACTTCCACCTGAAATTACATACCAAGCTGATTTAATTCTGATTTTTTTGAATCAATCCAAACTGGCACAAACTCTGCAGACCTGGATTTAACGGAACCAATGTTGGTTCTGTTCACAGCGACAGATTTATTCAGACGACGGCGTCTACTTGTACCTGCAGATTGCAGGCGGCGAGTAACGCCGTTTTTTTATGGCCAATCAAAAAGTCTGGCCACTTGATAGAAGTCAGAGGAAAACACTATGTCTTACATCGTGCCTTCGGAATTCGTCACCAAGATGGTCGACGCCGGCGAATCCAAGATCTACATGTCAACCCGGGACACTCTGATCCGGGCCTTCATGGCTGGCGCCATCCTGGCCCTGGCTGCAGCGTTTGCCATTACCGTGGCGGTCCAGACCGGGGTGTTCCTGATCGGCGCCATCCTGTTCCCGATCGGCTTTTGCATGCTCTACCTGATGGGCTTCGACCTGTTGACCGGCGTTTTCATGCTCACGCCCCTGGCTTTGCTTGATAAACGCCCCGGCGTAACCCCGGCGGCCATTCTGCGGAACTGGGGATGGGTCTTTCTTGGCAACCTGGGCGGCGCACTGACCGTAGCCTTCATGATGGCCTTTATTTTCACCTATGGTTTCAACACCGATCCGGGGGCGGTCGGTGCCAAGATCGCCAGTGTCGGAGAAGCGCGCACACTCGGTTACGCCGAATACGGCGCAGCCGGTTGGGCCACCATCTTTATCCGCGGAATGCTGTGTAACTGGATGGTTTCCATGGGCGTCGTCGGCGCCATGATTTCCACCAATGTCAGCGGCAAAGTACTGGCGATGTGGATGCCGATCATGCTGTTCTTTTTCATGGGTTTCGAGCACTCCATCGTGAACATGTTCCTGTTCCCGTCCGCCATCATCATGGGCGGCGAGTTCTCGGTGATGGACTACCTCTGGTGGAATGAGATTCCCACCGTACTGGGTAACCTTGTCGGCGGCCTGGCCTTTACCGGCCTGACGCTCTACACCACCCATGTAAGAACTGCGCCGAAGCGCAAGATTGCAACGGCCTACAACGATGCTGCCCTGGCCAGCTCCAACTAAGCAGGGTCTTCCTGCAACTCCGGCTGCCGCACCCGCCGGAGTTGCTTTTTCCTCCCGCAGGGAAATCCCAGTTTTCCATGACAACATCCTTGTCCATTTCCATCGGCCAGCACTCGGAAGCTGGCGCAAAGCCGATTAACCAGGATTTCCACGGTCTGTTAGTGCCTACGGGGCGTCAGCTGGTTACAAAAGGCATTGCCGTTGCCATCGCCGACGGTATCAGCTCCAGCGATGTCAGTCAGATTGCCAGCGAATCCGCCGTCGCCGGGTTTCTCAACGACTACTTTTCAACCCCGGAGACCTGGTCGGTCAAACAGTCCGCGCAACGGGTTCTGAGGGCAACCAACGCTTGGCTATATGCCCAGACCCGGCAAAGCCAGTACCGCTATGACCGCGACCGGGGCTATGTCTGCACTTTGAGCGTGATGGTGCTGAAATCTGCCACGGCGCACCTGTTCCACGTGGGCGATGCGCGCATTTACCGGGTCCATCCTGAACAGCTCGAACAGGTTAGCACCGATCATCGGCTCTGGATTTCCAGGGAAGAGAGCTGCCTCACTCGTGCCATGGGCATTGGCCACCAACTGGATATTGATTATCACAGCCTGCCGGTACAAACAGGCGACACCTTCCTGCTTACCACCGATGGCATCCACGAACACCTGGATGAACGAACCATGGCCCGCATTATCCGGGAATCAACGCACGATCTGGAGGCGGCTGCCCGCCAGCTCGCCGCGGCCGCGCTGAAGCAGGGCAGTGACGATAACCTGACGGCCCAGATCATCAGGATCGAATCGACGCCACGGGCACTCGGGAACAGCGAGATGTTCAGGGAGCTGGCCGAGCTGCCGTTTGCGCCAGAACTGCAGCCGGGACAACGTCTGGATGGCTACCGCATTCTGAGACAGATTCACGCCAGCAGTCGAAGCCACATCTACCTGGCGGTTGATGAGGAAACCGGAAGCAGGGTGGCGCTGAAAATGCCGTCAATGGAACAACGGCATGATCGGGTCTATCTGGAACAGTTTTCTACGGAACAGTGGATTGCCCGGCGAATCAACAGCCCCTATGTTGTTCGGCCGTATACCACCGCCCGGAAACACAGCTTTCTGTATCAGGCCACGGAGTTCGTTGACGGCTGCACACTTCGGCAATGGATGCTGGATAATCCGGCGCCGCCCATTGAAACGGTTCGCGGCCTCGTCGAGCAGATCGCTAAGGGCTTGCGGGCCTTTCACCGGCTTGAAATGGTGCACCAGGACCTGAAACCGGAAAACGTACTGGTCGATACCCATGGCACCATCACACTGATCGACTTTGGTGCCACCCGGGTTGCCGGCCTTGAGGATTCTGATATCGGCGAGCAGGCTGGCCCACGAGGGGCAGCACTTTACACGGCTCCGGAGACTTTTCTCGGTGAGCCGGGAACCTGGCTGTCAGATCAGTATTCCCTCGGAGTGATTACCTATCAGCTGCTCACCGGCCGGCTCCCCTATGGTCCGGAGGTGCCCAAGATTCACAGCAGGAGCCAGCTTCGAAACTTGAAATATCAACCTGCCCGACAGTTCCTGGAGACTCTGCCCGCCTGGGTCGACGATGCCATTGAAAAAGCGGTTCATCCCCAGGCCCACAGACGCTATTCGGCACTTTCGGAATACCTCTATAACCTCCGACATCCTCCCGCCGACTGGCACAGGCGTCGTCGACCGCCATTGATGGAGCGCAATCCCGTGGCCTTCTGGCAGGGTGTATCCGGGCTATTGCTCCTGGCCTTGCTGGTAGCCCTAGGCCTGGGCTAAAGCGGGAATTACCCGAGCAAGTTCTTGCCCCGCCAGCAATCCGTCGCCTGGCATTCGGGCGCGGGATTGCCCGGCACGCCCGCAGCATCTCCGAGAAAAAAGATAACCTACTGTTTTAAACAACATTACATGTTCTGGCACAGGCTTTGTACTGGAGGTCGGCGTCCAGGGAACACCCGAGGACAATATTCATTCACAAGTCATGGAGCAGACTATGCCAACTCCTTGTTATATCAGCATCGAAGGCCAAACCCAGGGCAACATTACCGCCGGCGCTTTCACTTCCGATTCCGTCGGCAACATCTACGTGGAAGGCCACGAAGACGAAGTGCTGGTGCAGGAATTCAGCCACGTTGTTACCGTACCGACCGATCCCCAGTCCGGTCAGCCATCCGGTCAGCGCGTTCATAAGCCGTTCAAGTTTACCTCCGCACTGAACAAAGCCACCCCACTGATGTACAACGCCCTCGCCTCCGGCGAGATGCTGCCGAAGGTCGAACTGAAATGGTACCGCACCTCCGTTGAGGGCAAGCAGGAGCACTTCTTCTCCACCATCCTCGAAGATGCCACCATCATCGACATCAACTGCAACATGCCCCACTGCCAGGATGCCGGCAACGCCGACTTCACCCAGCTGGTCACCGTTTCGCTGTCCTACCGCAAGGTAACCTGGGAACACGCCGTTGCCGGCACGTCCGGTGCTGACGACTGGCGTTCGCCGATCGAGGCCTGATTACCCTCGCGCTTTCCAGTCAACGGCCGGTCTCACCGGCCGTTGTTGTTTTTACCCCAACCCCGGCAACGGGTATGATCGCAGCAGTACACCCCTTACTGTGCGATCCATGGACAACAACGATATTCAGCAAATCGGCAAACTGATGTGCGCCGTCACCCGGGACTGGCTCTGGCAACCGGCAGAGCAGTGGGTCCGGGAACGCAATCCCGGCAGCGTCCTGCATTGCCGGGTTGGGTCCGGCCAGGCCACCTACCACCGTTACGATTCCCGAGACCGGCAGCACCTGATCACCTACGGTGCCCGCATGATTGTCGCCAAGCATCAGCCGGAGACAGCCAGCGGCTGGCTGTCGGGCCGGGAAATACGGAAACGTGGGTACTTCGGCGGGGAACTGAGCACTCTGAACCTGCTGGCACACACATGCTGCCACGAATTTGCCCATCTCCTGCAGCAGAGTGCCGGACAGCGATATCGGGGCTCCGTGCACAACCGTCATTTCTACACGATTCTGGATGAGTTGCACGCGAGCGGTGCCGCGCAAACCACCCGCACAGCCCTGGCAGAGAGGGCCAGGGATCAGGGCCTGGCGCTGCCCGATGCGCCCTTCGAGCCGGTAGACACAAGGCAGCAGCTGGCCAATTGGCAGGTGGGCGACGCGGTTCGCTTCGGTGCCGGCCGACGGGAGATGCAGGGGGAAATCATCCGGGTCAATCGCAAAACCTGCACCGTTGACGGTATCGGTCCCTCGAAAGGCGTGCGCTACCGGGTACCGGTGCAGATGCTGAGCCGGTTAAGCCCACGTTAACGACGCCGTCGTTTACTGCAGGACGTCCGCCATCGAAATGAGCGACCGGGCAACTTCGGGCAATTTCCGCCCCTGATCCATGGCCAGTTTCCTGAGCAGGCGGTGGGCCTCGTCGTTACTGATTTTTCGATGCTTCATCAGCAAGAGTACGGCCTTCTCCTGGGTTTTCCGGTCTTCCAGCGCTTCCTTCGCACTCTGGAGTTCGTCCGTCATCTTCTGAAGACTGCGGGTCTGCTCCTGCACGAGCTCAAAGATTGAGCGGCCGAACTGCTGACCCATCCCTTCACTTGAAAACGCCTCACCCGTTGAGCCTTCGCTTCCGGAATTGCACAGAACCAGCAAGGGTTGACTGGCAGCCCCACCGGTATCAAGCGATGCGATCAGTGTCTCCTGATGCGCCAATGACTTTTTGGCAGCGGCAAAGCGCTCAATACATCGGGTGTGAAAGCAGCCCTCGACAGAATCCTCAATCTGTTTCAGAGCATCGATACGCTCTGTCATCAGCTTGAACCACTGATCGGCGAGCTCGGGATCGAGGTCCTTGAACCGGCCCACAGAAGACGCCAGACGTCTCATTCGCTCGATCTCACCTTCACGCTCGTGGCTACTCACCTTTTGCCAGAGAGACAGGGAATCCGCATCGGCAAAACCGGCAAATACTTCAAAACAGCGTTCCTGCGCCTCAATGAGGTGCGCCATGCGCTCCGAAAGTGCACGATCGAATGCCCCGCTCGAGAAACCGGCAGAACCCACGGCCCGTTCCTGCCCACACAGCTCTTTGCCGTTCATCAGGTGGACCATCGCCACCAACAACCCGGCAATGGTGGGATCGACAGCCGTGTCGGCGGCCTCGAATACAACCGCGATCAAATTATGAATGAGACTGCTGTAGTCCTCAGTGGCCGATTCGGCAGTGACTTTCCGGGCAACAACGCAACGTCTTAATTCGCCCAACCCCTCAAGGCCATGCAGGGCGCTGGCAATCTGGTTCAGCAGACGGCTACTGACAGGGTGGCCTGTCAGTTCCTCGTGGATCTCCGCCAGCGCCAGCTCAAACTCGCGTTTGAGTCGGTCCGATTCAACTGCCAGCGACTTTCGCTCCTCCTGAAACTTCTTGCCGGAGGAACCGAGAAACACATTGGAAGCGCCACGCTCCCGTTGCAGACCATGAACCAGACTACTGATGCATTGAACCAGCCTGCCCATCTGCAAAAAGTACTGGAGGCTCATCAGCTCGCACGTCTTGGACGCAATCAGATAGTCGCCTGCACCGGGAATTTCCGGAACGGTATTGCGCTTGGTATTCATCATTACACTCCCGGGCGCTTTCACCCTTACCACCATGGGCATTCTCTGCAATTCGCAGAGACAGTGGAGCAATTACCGGGCCACACGAAACAGGCGCCAAAGCCGTGCAGTCTGCCCTGCGACAGGGCAGTTTTCGGATCAGAAATCGCCCTCGAATCCTGCGGAAATTCTCAAGACTTTGTTTTTAATGGCTTTAAAAACCTGGCACGAAGATCGCTAAGTATTTGTCAAGGACGAACGTCCCGGCCACGGATCAGGCCGGACCATCAGATCATTGTTGTTGGCATTGGCGCCGGACCATCGATTTCCCACCCTCGGGAATAGATGCTCCGGCTTTTTTTGTTGTGTGGGAGGCAGAACCGGAATGAGCAAGAAAACCCTGATCGTGATTGGCAATGGCATGGTTGGCCATCACTTCCTGGAACAATTCTGCGCCAGCCCGGCCGCTGCCGATTTTGAGATCATCGTATTCGGCGAGGAAAAGCAGCTGGCCTATGATCGGGTTCACCTGTCGGAGTATTTCGGCGGCTCCACCCACGCCGATCTCGCCATGGGCACGCTGGAGTGGTACACCGAGCAGGGCATCCAGCTGCACCTGAACGAGCAGGTGACCGGCATCAACCGGGAAGATCGCACCCTGGCGACGCCCCGGGGCAGCTACCGTTACGACGAACTGGTTTTGGCCACCGGTTCCTATCCGTTTGTGCCCCCCATCGAGGGCAATGATCGCCCACACTGCCTGGTTTACCGGACCCTGGATGACCTGGATGCCATCCGAGCCAGCTCGGAAGGTGCCCGCGCAGGCGTGGTGGTCGGAGGCGGCCTGCTGGGTCTTGAAGCCGCCAATGCGCTCAAAAGCCTGGGACTGGAAGCCCACGTCGTGGAATTTGCGACCCGGCTGATGCCGGTTCAGCTGGATGCCGATGGCGGCGCCTTACTGCGCCACAAGATTGAGGAGCTGGGCGTCCAGGTGCACACCGAGAAGGCGACTACAGCGATCACTGAGGGCGAGGACGCCCGGCTGCGCATGAACTTCAGCGACGAGTCCTTTCTGGAAACCGACCTGATCGTCTTTTCCGCCGGCATCCGGCCCCAGGATGCCCTGGCCCGGGCCAGTGGCCTGGAGATCGGCGAGCGCGGCGGCATCGTGATCGACAATTACTGCACGACCTCGGATCCGCATGTGCACGCTATTGGTGAGTGCGCGCTCTGGGAACAGAAGATTTTCGGCCTGGTGGCCCCGGGCTATACCATGGCCCGCACCCTGTCGGCTGCGCTGAACGGCGATCGGGAGACCAGTTTCACCGGCGCCGACATGAGCACAAAGCTCAAACTGCTGGGGGTGGATGTGGGTTCCATCGGCGACGCCCACGCCCAGACCCCGGGCGCCCGCAACATCCGCTTTAACGATGAACAGGCCGGCCACTACCGGCGAATGGTCATCAGCGAGAATGGCAAGACCCTGCTGGGCGCCATCCTGGTGGGCGACAACAGCCACTACGACACCCTGCTGCAATACGCCCTCAATGGCATCACCCTGCCGGAGAATCCGGAAACGCTGATCCTGCCGGAAAGCCAGGGAGGGGCGCCGGCCCTGGGACCCGACGCTCTTCCGGAAACCGCCTCAATCTGCTCCTGCCACAACGTCACCAAGGGCGATATCTGCGGTGCCATTGATGCGGGCTGCTCCGACCTTGGCAGCGTCAAGGCCGAGACCAAGGCCAGCACCGGCTGCGGCGGTTGTACGGCGCTCCTGAAGAACGTGGTGGACAGCGAACTGGAAAAGCGCGGCGTGGAAGTCAGCAAGGATCTGTGCGAGCACTTCCCTTACAGTCGCCAGGAGCTGTTCCATATCGTGAAGGTGAACGGCATTCGCACCTTCCGCACCCTGATCAGCCAGCACGGCAAAGGCCACGGCTGCGATATCTGCAAACCGGCGGTGGCCTCGATCCTGGCTACCTGCTGGAACGAGCACATCCTGGCCACGGATCACGTGCCGCTGCAGGACACCAACGACACCTTCATGGCCAACATGCAGAAGAACGGTACCTATTCCATCGTGCCAAGGATTCCCGGCGGCGAGATCACCCCGGACAAGTTGATCGTGCTGGGCGAGGTGGCCAAGGAGTACGACCTGTACACCAAGATCACCGGCGGCCAGCGGGTGGACCTGTTTGGAGCCACCCTGAGCCAGCTGCCGGAGATCTGGGAAAAACTGATCGCCGCCGGGTTCGAGACCGGCCATGCCTATGGCAAGTCACTGCGTACCGTGAAGTCCTGCGTTGGCAACACCTGGTGCCGGTACGGCGTTCAGGACAGCGTGGGCATGGCGATTCGCCTCGAGGACCGTTACAAGGGCCTGCGGGCGCCCCACAAGGTGAAGATGGCGGTCTCCGGCTGTACCCGGGAATGCGCCGAAGCCCAGAGCAAGGACTTTGGTGTGATCGCCACGGAGAACGGCTGGAACCTGTATGTCTGCGGCAACGGCGGCATGCGGCCTCGCCACGCCGATCTGTTTGCCACCGACCTGTCGGACGAGGAGCTGATCCGGACCATTGACCGGGTGGTGATGTTCTATGTGCGCACCGCCGACCGGCTGCAGCGCACCAGTGTCTGGATGGAAAACCTGGAGGGTGGTCTGGAGTACCTGAAGCAGGTGGTGCTTGAAGACAGCCTTGGGATTGGCGCGGAGCTGGAGGAGCACATGGAGGGGATTGTTGGGACTTACCAGTGCGAGTGGAAAACCGCCGTTGAGGATCCGGACAAGCGGAAGCGATTCCGGGAGTTTGTTAATGCGCCTTCGCAGTCGGATCCGGTGCAGGAGTGGACCGTTGAGCGGGGGCAGCGGCGGCCTGTTTTGGAGACTGAGTCTGCGTAGCCTGCGGGTTTGGCGTTTTGAGCAAGGCGCCATGGGGATACTTTTCTTCTGGGAAAAACAACTCGCTTCGCTCAGACATCTTTTTCCCGCCAGAAAAGCACCCCCATACCACCTCGCTCGCCAAGCTTTGGTGGTATCGCATCAGAAAATCGTTGAGATAAACGCGGAAGGATTAGGAGAAACAAAATGAAACCACGCACTCGTTGGGAAGCAGTTTGCACGGTAGACGACCTGGTGTCGGAATCCGGCGTTGCAGTCTGGACAGACGAAGGACCGGTCGCGGTGTTTTATCTGCCTCACCGGCTGCCCGCGTTGTTTGCCATCAGTCACACTGACCCGTTCAGCGGCGCCAATGTGCTAGCCCGGGGGATTACCGGGGATCTGAAAGGGGAGCCGGTGGTGGCCTCGCCGCTGTACAAGCAGCATTTCAGTCTGCGCACCGGTGTGTGTCTGGAAGACGATGCCGTACGGGTCAAAACCTACCCTGTTCTGCTGGACGGCAATCAGATCCGCTTGGAGGTCCGGGCCAACCAGCGAGAATCCATCGCGGCCTAAGCCCTTAACAATGCCGGCGGAAGCCGGCGCGTGGTATGGGAGGTCTTTGTGCAGGGGAAAAGATGTCTGAGCGAAGCGAGTTGCTTTTCCCCGGAAGAAAGACCTCCCATGGCGCGTGACGGCGATACTCCGAAGCTAAACCTCTCTGGAGCGACGCCAACGCTCCCGCCAGCTCAGCACAAAGATGGTCAGTGACGGCAGGAAGGTGACCGTTACGATGGCAGCCCCCAAGAGGCCGAACAGGACGATTGCGCCCACGCCCCGGTAGAGTTCGGTGCCTTCGCCCGGCAGGAATACCAGGGGCGAGAGGCCGCAGATGGTGGTCAGGGTGGTCATGGCGATGGGGCGCAGGCGGGTCTGGACGGCGGCGGTGACGGCCTGTACTACGGTAACGCCTTTCTGACGCAGGTTCTGCCGGGCCTGGTCCACCACCAGGATCGGGTTATTCACCACGGTTCCCATCAGGATCAGAAAGCCCAGCATGGTAATCATGTCGAAAGGTTGTCGCAGAGGCTGGAGGCCGATCATGGGCAGCAGGCCACCGACCAGGTTCATCAGGGCCAGGCCCACAATGCCACCGGCCACGCCAAGCGGTATTGCGGTCATGATCAGCAGCGGGAATCCCCAGTGCGCGAAGATGGCCACCAGCAGTAGGTAGACGATGGCAATGGCAATGATGAAATTGCCGGTCAGTGCCTCCCGGGTGGCATTCAACTGGTCGCTGGCGCCGGAGATATCCACGTTCACATTCGCGGGCAATGCGCCGCTGTCCCGCATGAACTGCAACAGTTCCGTGCGCACCCTCTCCACGCCGGCTTCGAGCGGTACGTCGTCCGGGGGAATCACATTCAGGGTCACGGTGCGGCGACCGTCCACCCGGCGGACCGTGCTGGTATCCACGGTTTCCTCGATGGTAGCCAGGCTGGAGAGTGGCAGGGTAGCACCCTGGGGTGTATGCACCATGACATCCGGCAGACTGTCCAGCGACGGGTTGCGGCCCTCGCTGCGATAGACGTAGATATCGATCTTCTCGTCATCAAGGAAGAAATCGTCGACGTAGCTGCCCTCGGTCAGTGAGGCCACGGTAAAGCCAATGCCTTCGGCGCCGAGGCCGAGTTCCGCCGCACGATCCCAGTCGGGCATGATCTGGATCAGCGGCTGTGCCAGAGACAGCGTGGAGGGTTGGCTCTGGATGCGGGGGTTGTCGAAGATTTGCTCGGCGCGCTGGTAAGCTGCGTTCGCAGCGCCGTAGACCGACACCAGATCCGGCCCCGAGATGTCCAGGTTGATGCTGCGCGTTCCGCCATCGTTACTGGAAATGATGGAGCCTTTGGCCGCGAAGGCGCGCATGCCGGGGAATTGTTCATAGAACCGGGTGATCTCGTCCATCAGGGCTTCGATGTGCCGCGGGTTCAGGGTCTCGGCGATGATCCGGATTCGGGTGGGCGTCACCTGCATATTGAGATAGGCCATGGGCGGCACGCTGGTTTCGCCCGCGGCGTAGGCCTGGCCGTCCGCGTTCACGTGGGGCAGGAAGTAGTCTTCCACCTGGCGGGCAATGGCTTCCATCTCCTGGAGGTTGTAACCCGGCGGCGCCGACATGGCGGCAAAGGTCTTGGGCTCCTCACCTTCCGGCAGGTATTCGGCGGGTGGGGTCAGCACAAAAATCACCCACAGGCAAAAGCCGACGGTGGCTGCCATCACCAGAAGCCGGCGGACCGTGCCATTCACCAGCCATCGCACCGCCCCCATGGCGGCCCCGCTCCAGCGACCCGAGGTTTCGTTGCCGTATTCATCGGTGGTCACGCCCCGGCGGCCGAAATCCAGCCGGGCGCAGAGGGTGGGTATGATGGTGATTGCCACCAACATGGAGGCGAGAATGGCAGCAGAGATGGCAATGGCCACGTCGGAATACAGCTGGCCCGCCTCTTCCTCGATAAACAGGATCGGCAGGAACACCAGGATGGTTGTGGTGGTGGACGCCAGCACCGCCGGCCAGACTTCACGCACGCCCTTGAGGGCCGATTCGAAACGGTCCAGCCCCAAACGCCGGTGTCGCTCGATGTTCTCCAGCACCACGATGCTGTTGTCCACCGTCATGCCGATGGCAAAGGCGATACCGGCCAGAGAGATCACGTTGATGGTGCGGCCGGTGATCAGCAGTCCGATAAACGCGGCTATGGCAGACAGCGGTATGCCCACCACCCCGGCAAACGTGGCCCGGCCGGACCTCAGAAACAGGAACATCACCAGGGTTGCGAAGGCGGCGCCAATCCCCAGGTTGGTCCAGACATTGGCCACCGAGGCTTCCACGTAACGGGCATCGTCTGCGGTCAGGCCCAGCGTCATGCCCGCCGGCTCCAGCACCTCCTGGTTGATGGCGGCCACTTCGTCCATCATCGCGCGCTTGATATCAATGACGTTGGAGCCGCTTTCACGGCGCACCTGCAGGCCAATCACCCGCTGTCCGTTGATAAAGGACAGCTCCCGGATCCGGGAATGGCCCTGCTGAACCCGGGCCACCTCACCAAGGCGCACCACGCTGTCACCCTGCCGGCGTACCACCAGCTGTTCCAGGGATTCAACGTCGTCAAAGCGCCCGACCGTGCGCAACAGATACCGGCGCTTGCCAGAGTCGATCTCGCCGCCGGAAATGTCCTGGTTACGGGCCACGATTGCGTTGCGCAGATCCACCAGGCTCAGGCCGCGCTGGGCTAGGGCGGATTCGTCCACAATGATCTGCATCTGCCGGTCGGCGCCACCGCCAACGGTAACCTCGGAAACCCCCGGCACACTCTCCATCCTTGGCCGGACGCGATCCTCGATGAAATCGCGCATAAGCTCGATGTCCAGCTCGCGGGGATTGCCCTCCAGGGTAGCGACACGGAAATACATGAACGCATTGGATGAGAAAGATGCCGCCACTATGCGCGGCTCATCGACGTTTCTCGGGTAATCAGGGACCTGGCTCAGGGCATTGTTGATCTGGATAAGGGTCTCGGTGATATTCACCCCGAACGGGAACTCCAGCTCGATCTCCGCCGCGCCGCTGGATGCGGTGGAAGTCATCCGGCTCAGGTTCGGAACATTGCGCAGGAACCGTTCCTGCTCAATCAGTATGTCCTTCTCGATGTCCTGGGGCGTCGCACCCGGCCAGCTGGTTTCAACGGTGACGGTACGCACTTCCAGGTCCGGAATCATCTGAACCGGAATCCGGAGCGCCGCGGCGGTTCCAAGAATGGCAACGATCAGGGCGATAACGGTAACCAGGGTGCCATGACGGATAATGCCGGCGAACATCAGCGGCTCTCCCGTTCGGCAATGCGCACACTGATACCCTCGCTCAGGGACTCGTTGCCACGAACCACCACGCGCTGGCCGGTCTCAAGACCGCTGATTATCTCAACCCGCCCCTCAAAACCTGTGCCGAGACGCACCCGCTTTTCCTGAACGGTCCAGGTCTCTTCATCCGCCGGCTCGGCGATCCATACCGTGGTCCGTCCTTCGGGATAACGGTTGATGGCATCCCGGGAAACCGTCAAGCCCCGCTCCCCGGTGGTGACCCGCAGTACCGCCTGCACCGCCATGCCTGGAAGCAGTTTCAGGGTATCCGATTTTATCGCTCGAAGAAGAAAGGTTCTGGACCGGGGGTCGTTGATCGGCACCAGGACATCGATGGTGGCCTGGCTCAGTTCCTCGTCGTTCTGCACCAACAGCCGGCTGTTGTCGTCGATGCGCTTGAAAAAGGCCTGGGGCACCTGGAAATCCAGTCGCAGGTTTTCGGTATCCACCAGCGTCAGCAGCTGGTCACCCGGGGTTACCCATTCCCCGAGATCCCGAAAGCGCTCGCTGACCACGCCATCGAAGGGCGCGGTCACACGGTGACGGCCAGCCATGACTTCAACCTGCTGCCGGGCAGCTTCCAGGCGGGCCAAGGTGGCTTCATTGGCGGCAACCGCACTCTCCCGGGCACTGACTTCCGTTGCTGCAATATTACGGCCCGCACCCACAGACCTGGCCTCGCGCAGTCTCCGCCGGGCTTCCTCCAACCGGCTTCGGGCCTCTTCAGCCTCGGCCCTGGCGGCCGCCAGCTCCCAGGTCACCATTTCATCATCCAGCGCCACCAGCACATCACCCCGGGAAACCCGATCACCGGTTTCCACCCGAACCTCGTCCAGGAGGCCGGCTACCGCCGCGGACATGCCTGAGACACGAAGGGCGTTTACCGTCCCGTTCAGGGTGACTTCCTGAACAATGTCCTCGGAAGACACTGTCTCCAACTGGACGCCGGGTAAATCCTGAGCCGCGGCGAACAGAGGAAACAGACTGCAGACAGACAATAAGACCCCTTGCAGGGTCCTGGTAGCGTTACCCACGTCCTTTTCTCCATGAATCAGTGCGATGGATGCAATTGCTAACTTTAAAGAATGACCTACGATGAAAACGTCCGTCCGGACCTCGGACCGCGTTTGGCCCCACCATTGAAGTCAATGCATACCGGGGTCAATTCCGTTCCAATCCATCTGCGCTACTATTGTCACAATACTGACAACAAGGATGCCCTGTGAAACCTCTCAGCCCCACGGATCAGCTTTTTCTCTGGCTGGAAAAACGGCAGCAACCCATGCACGTGGGCGGTCTTCAACTGTTCTCTTTTCCCGAAGGCGCTCCGGATGATTACGTCGCCCAGCTGGCGGACCGGTTAAGGCAACACACAAAGGTGACGCCACCTTTCAACCAGCGACTGGATTACCGTTTCGGTCAGCCGGTGTGGGTAGAGGATGAGCACCTGGATCTGGAGCATCACTTCCGGTTCGAAGCGCTACCGACCCCGGGACGGGTAAGAGAGCTGTTGTCGTTTGTCTCGGCGGAACATTCCCACCTGATGGATCGGGAGCGACCGCTGTGGGAATTTCATTTGATCGAAGGGCTGGGAGAACGGCAGTTTGCCGTGTACATCAAGGTACACCATGCTCTGGTAGACGGTGTATCGGCCATGCGGATGGTTACCCGGATGCTGTGCCAGGATACCGGAGAGCGGGATATGCCGCCGATCTGGGCCATGCCACCACGCCCGGAGCGTGAGAAGGATGATGGCGGCCCTTCGCTATGGCGAAGCATTGGCCACCTGCTGGGTGAATCCGGGAAGCAACTGGGTACCGTGCCCACCGTCGCCCGGGAACTGCTGCGAACCATCAATAACGCCTGCAAAGACCCCGCCTACTCCTCCATATTCCACGCGCCCCGCAGCATTCTTAACCAGAAGATCACCGGCTCCCGACGCTTCGCCGCACAGTCCTATGACCTCAGCCGGATAAAGGCAGTGTGTAAAATCTACGGAACCACGGTGAATGATGTGGTGATGGCCATGTGCGCCACAGCACTGCGCAGCTACCTGATGAACCAGGACGCCCTGCCGGAAAAGCCGCTGATCGCCATGGTGCCGGTGTCCCTGCGCAAGGATGACAGCTCCGGCGGAAACCAGGTGGGCGTTATCCTCGCCTCGCTACACACCGACGTCACCAGCCCGGTTACCCGGCTGATGCAGATCCACGAGGATGTTAAGGCGGCCAAAGACCGCTACGCCCATATGTCTGCGGAAGAAATCATCAACTACACCGCCCTGACCCTGGCGCCGGCGGCGTTCCATCTGCTTACCGGCATGGCACCGAAATGGCAGACCTTCAACGTGGTCATTTCCAACGTCCCCGGGCCCCGGGAGACCTGCTACTGGAACGGCGCCATGATGGACGGCATGTACCCGGTCTCCATCGCCATGGATCGCCTGGCCCTGAACATGACCCTGACCAGCTACGGCGACCAGGTGGAGTTCGGCCTCATCGGCTGCCGCCGCACGCTACCCAGCCTGCAGCGGATGCTCGACTACCTGGAAGAGGCCCTGGTCGAACTGGAGGCCGCTGCCGGCCTGTGAGCCGGTCGATCAGCCGAAGCGGCGCTCTTCGTTGCGGATGGAGATCTGGTTGTTCAGAGTCCAGAAGTCGTAGAGCACACCGATCAGGAACAGGCCGCCGGTAAACAGGTAGATGATGCCCGTGATCCATTTGCCCATGTACATCCGGTGAATGCCGAACACACCGAGGAAGGTCAGCAGGATCCAGCCGATGTTGTAGCTGACCTCGCCTTCCCGGAACCTCAGGTCCGCTTCGCGGTCCATGGCCGGGATCAGGAACAGATCGATAATCCAGCCGATAAACAGCAGCCCCAGGGTAAAGAACCAGATGGTGCCGGTGACGGGTTTGCCGTAGTAAAACCGGTGTGAGCCGAGGAATCCGAAGATCCAGAGCAGGTAGCCGATCAGTTTGCTGTGGGTGTCTGGGCGTTCTGTCATATCCGTTCTCATCCTTCTGGATTCGTAGCCGATTTACACTATAGACCCAGCCTGCATGTGCTGGGGGCTGGCCGGGGGGAAGGAATATTTTCCCTCGGGAAAAACAACTCGCTTCGCTCAGACATCTTTTTCCTGTCGGGAAAATATTCCTTCCCCCCGTCCGTCGAACCATTGTGGCATAGGATTAGAAAAACAAATTAAGAACGAGCAATAACTCTTCTGACTGCATTCTCAGCTGTCAGCAGGGCGTGGGGTGGGGCATAAATTTTTCGGGGAAAAAGATGTCTGAGCGAAGCGAGTTGCTTTTTACCCGAAAAATTTATGCCCCACCCTGCGACCACGCTCCAAACCAGGAGGCCCGGAAGAATCAGGGACCGACCTCTGGGGCAGGATCCGGACCACCCTCGCGAAACTCGCTGGCCGACTTGCCGGTCCACTTGCGGAACGCCCGGCTGAAGTTGGAAAGGTCCGCATAGCCCAACTCGTAGGCAATCTCGCTAACGGACTGGTTGGTGTACCGGAGCAACTGGATCGCCCGGTCTTTCAGCACCGACTCGAGAATTTCCCGGTAGCTGGTATCCCGATCCGCCAGCCGGCGTTTCAGGGTTCGGGAAGAGACGCAGAAACGCTCGGCCATGGCTTCCAGAGACGGCAAGGGGCCCGGCATCATCCGGAGCATGTTGCGGATCGCGAGGACAATGTCGCCCTGCTCCTTCAGGGCCTTCTGCAGCTCGAACTCGCACTGGTCGCGGGCCATTCGGGAGGCTTCGGCGTCGGCAAGACGCATCTGCACATTCAGAAGCTCCCGCGGGAAGACCATCATCTCGTCTGGCTGGCCGTATTCGAATCGAACGGGAAGCTGATCGGCAAACTGCCGGTACCAGGGCGGCTCCGGTGCGCTCAGGCGAACGGAAACACCCGGCAGTTTGCCGTCTTCCAGGGCAAAGCCGTGTTTTGCCGCGTCCTCCCGATCCAGGAGCTGTTCGGTCAGCAGGATCAGGGTGGCGCTGACGGTCTCCGCCAGAAACGGATAGAGGCCGGGCACTTCGAATTCGGTGCAGAGTTTTACCAGCACCTGATCGCCCGCTTCGGACTGGCTCATGCCGAGAAAAGGCACCCGCAGATGCAGGTAACGGCGCACCGAATCCAGGGCATCGGCGAAGGTGGGGCTGGTGAGGGCCGCGAAGCCCAGGGTGCCGTGAATGGTCAGGCGTAATTCACGAGCCAGCATAAAACTGAGACCGTCCTGGCCGGCCAGGTTCACGGCCCGTTTGGCCATGATGATGGCATCGGTGACAAATACCCGGCTGTCGTTGGACTTGAGATCGTCCGGGGTGAAGTCCAGTCCTTCGTAAAGTAGCCGGTCGTTATAGCCCAGCTGGCGGACGGTCTCGGCCAGAACCCGCAGGTAAGCGCCCGGCACCAGGAACAATCCCAGCATCTGCCGTTCTTTGTCCAGACCGGTTGCACTCATTGGCATTCCTTTTTATTGGGTTGGCTGAAGCACTTCAATCGACTCTATCAGATGCCTCCCGCCGCTACAGTGGGGCCCGGTACACCTTGCTCACCGTCAGCCTGGCCAATCAAATCCCGGCCCGTGTCCCATCCTGATCGACGGCCGTCCCCTTTGCGCATTCCTGCCCGGCCTTGACTACCACACACTGGAGCCATGACATCAGCCAGAGTGAGGAGTACACACATGCTGAGCAGCAAAACCGCAGAAAAGAAGACGGCTCCGGTTACCCGAGCCTCCAACACACCGGACAACGTCACCATCACCGCCCAGCGCATGGGGTTTGAGTTTGGTGAGCAAGTGCCCCGTTACTGGGTCGACAACAGCTACACCATCAGCCACATCATGAATGGGCTCTCGGTGCTGTTTCCTCAGGGCGAGCAGTTCTTCGTGGATTCAGTGAGAGCGTTCCGGGACCAGATCTCCGATCCCAAGCTGAAGGAAGAGATACGCGGATTCATTGGCCAGGAGGCCATGCACTCCCTGGAGCATGTCGCCATGAACCAGCACGTTCGTGACCAGGGCATGCCGGTGGAAGAACTGGAAAAACATCTGGAAGTGGTTCTGGGAATCGCCAAGAAGCTGCCCAAGCGTCACCAGCTGGCGATCACCTGTGCCCTGGAACACCTCACCGCCATGATGGCCGACATGCTGCTGGAGCGTGACGATGTGCGCCAGGACATGGATGAATCCATGCGCCCGCTATGGGTCTGGCACGCGATTGAAGAAACCGAGCACAAGGCGGTGGCCTACGATGTGTTCCAGGCGGCCGGCGGCACCTATGCCGAAAGAACCTTTTATCTTGCCTTCAGCACCGCCGCTCTGGGCGTGATGAGCAGCTATTTCACCAGCCGGATGATGCTGAACGACCGCAAGAACTTCTCGTTGAAAGACACGGCCACGGGACTCTGGCGCCTCTGGGGCGTAAACGGTACCTTCTCGAGCCTGATTCCTACGTGGCTGGAGTACTTCAAACCCGGCTTCCACCCATGGGACCACGACAACAGCGATCTGATTTCCCGCTTCAAAGAGGAAATCCAGGCGCACATCGCACCGCAATACAAGAAAGGTAATCGCAGGACGCTTCAGTAATCACGGAAGCAACTCCCAACCCTGAAGGGAAGCGGGTGGGGAGGTCTTTGTGCAGGGAAAATGATGTCTGAGCGCAGCGAGTTGCCTTTTCCCGGAACAAAGACCTCCCCGCCCGATTCCCCACTCCCGGGTCAGGCCTTCGGCTCGGCGACGCCAGAGCGAATAACCTCGCCCTTCCGCCAAAGCCGCCATTCACCTGGCTCGTAAACATCCCACTTTTCATCTGTGGTCAGAGGTTCAGTAACGATCACGCTGACGATGTCATTGGGCGTCGTTTCCGATTCGAAATCCACCGTTACATCGGCGTCTTTCAGACGGGCAGGACCAAACGGGGCCCGTCGGGTAATGCTGGCCATTTTGGTGGTGCAGTAGGTAAACAGCCAGTCGCCGTTGCTGAGCAGGAGGTTGAACACGCCCTGGCTGGCGTAGGCCCTCGACAGGCGCACCAGCCGATCAATGATATCGTCGGTGAGGGTGTTGCGGTCGCAATGGCTGCGCATGTGGTTGAGGATGTCGCAGAACAGGGCTTCGCTGTCGGTGGTACCGACCGGCTCGTAGAAGCCGGAATTCGAACGGAAACCGGAGAGCTGGCCATTGTGGGCGAAGACCCAGTAGCGGCCCCAGAGTTCGCGCATGAAAGGATGGGTGTTGGCCAGGCAGATGTCGCCGACGTTGGCCTGGCGGATGTGGCAGATGGCCACTTCGCTTTTGATCGGATGAGTCTGGACCACCTCGGCGATGCGGGAACTGGCGCTGGCGTCGGCGTCGTGGAAGGCCCTGACGCCCTTGCCCTCGTAAAAGGCGACACCCCAGCCGTCCTTGTGCGGGCCGGTCTGTCCACCCCGACGGGTCAGGCCGGTAAAGCTGAAACACAGGTCAGTGGGGGTGTTGGCGCTCATGGCCAGTAATTCGCACATGGGTTACTTCATTCTTGCCGGAGGATGTCTGCCACAAGAATAACGTAATCAACTCGCTTCGACAGTGAGAATCTCAAGCTGGCGGGGATTGTGGCCGGCGCCGACCACGCAGTTACGCCCTGCTCGCTTGCCGCTGTATAGCCAGCGGTCGGCCACCCGGAACAGGCTCTCGGCCTCGCGACCATGGTCTGGCCAATGGGCAATCCCGAAGGAGGCGGTCACCCGGATGCGGGCGTCGCCGTAGGGCAGTTCGCGGTCAGAGATCCGCTGGCGCAGCTCGTCCATCAGGACAAACGCATCCGCCGGCTTCACATCTCTCAGAATCAGGCCGAACTCCTCGCCACCGAGGCGGCCGACAAAGTCCGTGCTTCTCAGGCGTTCGGTCAGGCATCGGCTGATATTCTTCAACACGAAATCCCCGGCTTCGTGCCCCAGGGTGTCGTTCACAACCTTGAAGTGGTCGATATCCATCACCACCAGCGCAAATCCGATACCGCTGCGCTCGCCCTCGGCAATAGTTCGGTTCAACGTGCCCTGGAAATTACTGCGATTGGCCAGACCAGTGAGCGCATCGGTCTGGGCCATATCCACCAGGCGCTGCTCTGCCTGTTCCCGGCGACCTTCGTACAGGTGAATGAATGCCAGCATGAGTGCGCCGCACAGCACCATGTTGAGAAGGTCGATCATCGCGTGGGGATTGCCGACCTGACCAAGGTGGATGTAATAGATAACACCGCCGACGATCATAAAGGGAGCGCTGAGGATCATGCCCTCCTTTTTGCCAAGCAGCAGGTAGGCGAGGACCGGCATCATCAGCACCCAGACGAACGCAGATACCGATGCTTCGGGCAACAGCATGATGACCAGAAAGAATGCGAACAGCGGCACCAGGTAGGCATAGACCCACTGCTGCAGGTAGGGCGTCGATTTCAGGCGCCAGACGCCGAAATAGAGCAAGGCACTGGCGCAGAGTTCACCAATGCCTACCCAGAGGAAACCATTGAGAATCTGCAGGCATGCGAAAACCACCAGTGCCGAGCCGGTGATCAGAAAAAGCAGCCGCATCAGTGAGCGGCGGTGACTGTCGCGCAAACCCGAGCGGCTCTGTTCCAGAGTGGCCCCCAGGTCGGAATGGTGAGGCGTATTCATGCTGACTCTTCCTTGGATCAGCTTCCGAGTATAGCCTCGAAACACTGTTTGTAAAATGTACAGCGGGCCCGGTCGTCAGGCCCGCTGTACACGGGGTGTTGTCAGATATAAAGGTTCTTGCGGGAGAAGCGCTCGACCAGCGGCTGGTACGCAGACCCCAGCAGTCGGTTGATCGCGTCAATTCCCCAGGCATCGGGGCCTACCAGAATACGGGACTCATTCTTGAGGATGCCTTTCACAATGGTTTCCGCTGCCTTCTCGGGCGTGGTCATGGCCAGTTTGTCGAAGCCCTTGCGTTGGGCCACAGCGTTCTCGGATTTACCCATGCGGGCGGCGTTGGCGATGTTGGTTCGGATACCGCCAGGGTGCACACAACTCACCGCAACCGGCTGGTTTTCCAGCTTCATCTCCTGACGCAGGGCTTCGGTGAAGCCGCGAACCGCAAACTTTGCGGCATTGTAGGCACTCTGTTTGGGCACGCCGATCAGGCCAAACACACTGGACACGTTCACCACATGGCCATCGCCCGAGGCAATCAGATGTGGCAGGAAGGCGCGGGTGCCATGGGCAACGCCCCAGAAATCAATATCCATGACCCATTTGAAGTCCTCGTCGGTCATCTCCCGCACGGTGGCGGACAGCGCAACGCCCGCGTTGTTGATCACCAGATTCACCTGGCCAAAGTCCTTCGCAACCTCTTCGGCATGGGCAAATATGGCATCGCGATCAGACACGTCCAGCCGGTAGGTTTTTACATCAGCGCCGCTGAGCGCTGCAGCGGTTTCGGCCAGGCCTGACTCATTGACGTCGGACAGCGCCAGCCGGCAGCCCCGGTCCGCCAGCGATTTGGCGAGTGCGCGGCCGATACCCGAGCCGGCACCGGTAACAACGGCCACTTTGTTTTTCAGCTTTTTCATGGTCAAAGACCTCTTGTTGTAGGCTTTTCAATTAAAGCAGATACTCTAACAATTGCCCGCCCGCGGGATATGGCTTTAGTGAACCAGGCCGCAAGGCATTCCGGCCACCCTCTGACTCGGCCCCCGGTTTCCGGTACAATCCGGTGCCGTCGTTCGGTGCGCAAAAGCAACCCGACGCCTCTCCCGAACCTGTGGATTTTCTGTATGGAATGGAGTCTTACGCATTTCTGGCTGATCCTGGCACTGGTGCTGTGCCTGGCCGAGCTCACCTCCGGCGTGCTCTTGCTGCTCGCCCTCGGCATCGCCGCGGCCCTGACCGCCTTGCTGGCGTTCCTCGATGTGCCCTTTGAGTGGCAACTGGCGGGGATGGGGATTTTTTCGGGAATCCTGGTTCCCGTCGCCATACGCTGGATACGGCCGCGCTTTTCCCCCAAGGGCGTGGCGTATGGAACGACAGGCACAGGCGTCGAGCAGGGCCGGCGCTATCAGACCCTGAAACGGGACTTTGACGGTGCCACGGGCATCAAGGTCAACGGCGATTTCTATCGCCTGCGAGTCACCGACACCGGGGAAACCGACCTTCCGGAAGGAACCGACGTCATTTTCAAACAGTTTGACGGCACGACCGCCGTTGTTGAGACGATCACACACAAGGAACAGTAAACATGGAACAGTATCTTTCACCCGGACTGGTTATCAGTCTGATCGTAGTCGCCATTGGCATTTTCATCATTGCCAAGGGTCTGGTCATCGTGCGCCAGTCGGAGGTAATGGTGATTGAGCGCCTGGGGTCGTTCAACCGGATCCTCGAAAGCGGTGTGAACATCATTATTCCCTTCATCGAGCGCCCACGGCCGATCACCATGATCCGCTACGTACGCATGGGTGAGGATTATCATCCGGTGATGAGCGACGAAACCCGCATCGACCGCCGGGAAACGGTCATGGACTTTCCGGGACAGCCCGTGGTGACCACCGACAACGTGACGGTGAAGATCAACGGCGCCCTCTACTACCAGATCATCGACCCGCGCCGGGCAGTGTACGAAGTGGCCAACATGAGCCAGGCGGTGGAAGTGCTGGCCAAGACCACCCTGCGCTCGGTGGTCGGCAAGATGGAACTGGACAAGCTGTTTGAATCCCGCAGCGAGGTGAATAACGCGATCCAAGCCGAGATGGAAGAGGCCGCTTCCAAGTGGGGTGTAAAACTCACCCGGGTGGAGGTTCAGGACATCAGCATGCCGGAAGAAGTGGAAGAAGCCATGCGATTGCAGATGGCTGCCGAGCGGAAACGCCGGGCCACGGTCACCGAAGCCGAGGGTGAAAAGTCAGCAGCCATCGCCATGGCCCAGGGTCAGCGGGAGTCCGCCATCCTCAACGCCCAGGGCGACAAGGAATCGGCCATTCTCCGGGCGCAGGGGGAACAGGAGTCCATCCGTCTGGTACTCAGTGCCATGGGCGATTCCGAGGAAAACAAGCAGACCGTCATTGGTTACCTGCTGGGCCAGAGCTATATCAAGGTTCTGCCGAATATGGCGAAAGAAGGTGAGCGGGTGTTTGTGCCCTATGAATCCTCGGCCCTTCTGGGCTCCATGGGCATGTTCCGCGAACTGGCCGGTAGCCCGGAAGACACCGTTCGTCAGCATTTGCAGCGCGATGGTCTGCGTGGCGGGCTGGTCGGCTCGGCCGGTAACAGCTAAAGCCTGAGGGCCTCTCAACCCAGCAGATTATCCAGGGGTTGCTCGTAACTGGGGGCAAACACCTTCAGAAAATAAGCAACCTCTGGCAACCCGTCCTCGTCCAACCGCTTGCGGATCTGTCGGGCGGCGGGCTCGAATTCCTTGTTGCCGGCGCGGATCTCCGCCTGGCACTTCAGCCACGCCGACAACCTGTCGGCGGCTTTGATGAGTTCCTTGTCTTCTGCCGGTAGCTGCGATTCCCGAACGTAGGGTGAAAAATCCTCCCGCAGATCCTCCGGCAGCAGTGCCAGCAATTCGGCCTCCGCCTTGTGTTCAATATCTCCGAAGGCCTCTCGCATCACCTTTGAATGGTATTTCACCGGTGTCGGCATATCGCCGGTGATCACCTCTGTTGCGTCATGATAAAGCGCTGCTGCGGCAATACGATCGGCGTTCACCCGGCCGCCAAAATGCCGGTTACGGATGATGGCAAGCGCATGGGCGAGGGTCGCCACCTCCCAGGAGTGGGTGGCCACGTTTTCCTCAATGGCATTGCGCATCAGCCCCCAGCGCTTGATCCAGCGCAGGCGGGAGACGTAGGCAAAAAAATGGCTGACACCGTTACCCATCACTTACAGATCCGTTTTGCATAAGTTAATAATCTTTTGCTTCAGGTGCACAAAATCACCGTGCTATTCTGAATGCGTATTCAATTGTTACACAACCGGGGAGCATCGTGCTCACAAAAGCACCGATTTGGAAACTACTGGCCATGTTTTCTGCCGCAATTATGCTGGCAGCGGCGCCGGTTTTTGCCGATGAAACCGAAATCACCGTGGGCGTTTACCACTTCCCTCCGATTGCCAGTGTTGACGACAATGGGGAACCCACCGGGCTGCTCGGAGACCTGCTGCAAGAACTTGAGCAAGCCAACCCAACGGTATCCTTCCGAGTCTTCTATACTTCGCCCAAGCGTCGCTACCTGGATTTCGAGGCCGGCCTGTACGACGTTATCTTCTTTGAAAGCCCCGGCTGGGGCTGGACAAAGAGAAACGTCGACATCTCCCGACCGATCCTGGCAGATGAGGAGCTGTATGTCGCTCTCAAAAAACCAGGCCGTGACGACTCGTTCTTTGACGACCTGGAACAGCGGTCGATTGTCGCCATTTCAGGCTATCACTATGGTTTTACCGGTTACGAAACCGACAACTCCGTGCTGGAGCAGAAATTCAACATCGAGTTCTCCGACAGCCACAGCCGCAACATCAAACTGATCAAGGCGGACCGGCCGTCCGTTGCCGAAGTCGCCATTGTCAGCCATTCCTACCTCCAGCGGCACTTGGCCGGGCATCCTGAAGACTGGGATAAATTGCTGGTTTCAAGGGAGCCGGACCAGCGCTACCAGCTCAGCATCATCGCCCGCAAAGGCGGCGCTGCGAGCGCCGACGAGATGCTGCGGCTTCTGGCGCCACTGGTCGATAACGGTCGCTACCGGCAACTCGTGGAAAACTGGGGACTCCAGTTGCCAGCCGGTTTTCTGACCGGTTTCGAGGCCCCCTGAGTTCAACGAACGTCCAGGTTGAAGGCGACGATAACGTTTCCTTCACTGCCCACGCCCGCATTGCGGGCCGGATCCAGCAGGAACAACTGATCAGCCGGCACACCGTGGGTCTGTTGAAGAACATTACGCAGGGTCACGCCTCTCGACGAAGCCAGATTGCTCAACGCTTCCGGAGCGAGTGAACGCTCACCGGCAAGATACGCCTCCCGGGCAGCTTGCCATTCCTCCTCGGACACATCCCGCTGACCACCCGCTGTCAGGTCTTCCCGAAGCAGGGCAAGGCCATCGGCCTGAGGCTGAACATTACCCCGAATATTCAGCAGCAGGTCCGGGCGCTCCAGCATCGCGTCTGCCAGCGCCGCCAGCTTTTCAGCCTCGCCTTCGGCCAGTTGGATACTGCCGGGGATAAACCTCACCTTCCCGAGCTCCTCTCCGCTCAGGCCGGCGAGTTCGGCAATCGAGCCGAGCATACTGAACGGTGAGGCCGCTGCCTTGGCCAGAAGGTTCACGAACGCCCGCATCACAACTTTTCCGACGCTGAAGTCCGGGTCAGACAGGTCCCCGCTGATGGGCAAGTCGACTTCAATCACTCCCTTACTGTCCCGAAGCAGCGCGAGGCCGAGTTTTACCGGCGCATTAACGGCCTGATCACTGGCGATGGCCGAACCCAGCTCGAGACGATCCATCACCACCAGATTGGACGCATCGATCCTTGATCCGGCAATTTCATAATCAAGATTCAGGTTCAGCTTGCCACTGTCCACGCCATAACCCAGGTAACGACCAAAGTAAGGCGAAAGCGCAGGCAGGGACAATTCCTGCATATTCAGTTTCAGATCGCTGACATCCTCGGTACCAAGGGTGCCAATGGTGCCTTCAAAGTCCAGGTCCGCCACGCCGCCGACCCGGCCCCGGATAGAGACCTTGCCCTGTTGTGGGGAAATGTTGCTGAGGCCTGTCACGCTGCCGTTCAGCTCATCAAACGAGGTGGTAAACGCCGGCTCCAACGTGCGGTCGGTATACGCCAGCTCGCCATTTTCCAGCATCAGCTGGCCAATACGGAAAATGAACCCCGGCTCGGAATCCTCCCCCTGCTGAGCATCTGCGGTCGCCTCCTGCTGACCACCGGCCGCTGGCGCTTTGGCGATCCGCTCCACGTTGTGGATATTGTCGGTATTGCGGACAACGTTGATGACCGGCTGGGCCAGGGTCACCGTTCCTATTTCCAGGCGTGCCGGATACACGTTGTATTCAATAGGTGCCAGGCGCAGGGTTTGCCAGGAAACCAGCGAACCGGAACTGTCGGGCAGCTTCAGATCCAGACCGGCCACTTCCGCGGTGCCGCTGAAGGTGCCCGTGAGAGGCTCCTGCTGCCCATCCAGATCAAGGTTGCCGTCAACGCCCAGCGTGCCGCTGGTAATGGCAAGATTGGCGCCTTCCTGAACGTAGGGCTCAAAGGCGGCCAGAGCGATGCCGTTTCCGGAGATGGCGGCTTCCAGGGTAAACGGTGCAGGTGTCAGCTGGCCGTTCAGTGACAGTTGGCCGCCACTGGCCAGGCTTCCGGTTATTTCGTAAGAGACCGGTTCTTCAAGTTGATGGCTCAGTGGCCCGATGGATGCGGAAAGCTGCTCTACGGCAATTTCAGTCGCTGTCGCCGGTTGACTGTCCTGCCAGAGAATACGCCCACCGGAGAGCGCGACGCCCGCCACTGACCAGCGGAATGGCTGGCCGCCGGTGGACGCTTCGCCGCCGCCCGCCGTCTCACCGTTGTTGGTGGCCAGCGGCGCCAACCAGTCAATCTCTCCGTTTGCGCTCCTGGCCATGGCCACATTGAGCTTGTCCAGAGAGACCTGGCCGATACGGATTTCGCGGCCATTCAAGTCGAACCCGACAGCATCCACAGAAAGCTCAGCGTTGGTCAATCTCGCCTGCTCACTCTTTTCATCCAGAGCGACGGCCAGATTCTCGAGTTGCAGCTGACCGTTGGTCGTCTCCAGGAAAAAGCCGTCGCCGGCCTGGATTTCATAGTCGGAGCTCAGGGTGACGCTGCCACCACGCAGATCATAGGGAAAGAAAGGAGTCAGGAAATGAGCCAGGGTTTCATAGCCCACCGATGACACCTTGAGCGTGCCGTTCGAGTAGAACGGGGCGACGCTCAGATCACCCTGCCACTCAATGGTCTGACTGCCCAGCGCCGCCAGCAGGGAGTAATCGCTGTCCTGCCCCTCACGACGCCAGGTGGCCAGATCACTCAGGGTAAGATCCATCGGGGTAATCCGGAACTCGGCCATGTCGGCCTGGGTAAAATCCCGGAACAACATTTCGCCGCCGTTGAGTTCAATTTTCCCGAAGTACAGCCGTGGTGGCGCCGCCGCGTCATCCGATTGCGACGCTTCAGGCGCTGGCTCTGCAGGTCCCGGGTTGGCCGCCTGCCAGTCTCTCGCAAAATTGACGCTGTAGTCCTCCAGCAGATCCACCCGAACATAGGGCTCATCCAGCTGGATGGCTTCAAACCCGGCAATACCCCGAACCAGCTGGAAAAAGTTCATGTCCAACATGAGTCGGTCAAAGGCAACCACCTGCTCACCCTGGGGATCTTTTGCCGACAGACCCAGCGCCTCGACTCGAAGGGTGAACGGGTTGGTTCGGATATCAGTGATTTCTGCCTGCCAGCCCATACGCTGGTCCAGCTGCTCGGGTACCAGACGCTCCAGCCACCAGGGAAGTAGCAGGAAACCGGCCAGGGCATAGAGGATGAAAAGCACCAGGAATCCGATCAACAGATTCCTGGGCATATGACTGCGTTTACGGCTCTGGGCCACGGACATCTCCTTCTAAACGGCGGATTCCCGGGGCAATCTTGCCCACCTGCCTGTTCACAAGGATAGTCGTCCCAGAGGCTGTTTGTCAGCTGTGACGGTTATGACCCGGCATCACTAACTCCGGGTCGGCGGCCATGTTCGCAAATTCGCCGATCTCATTGAGGTCTCTGGGTACCATGGCAGCCCGCACCAACTTGCGGGTCGAATTGCCGGTTTTCGGATAGGCCGCCTGGCCGGCGCGCCAGGTAACCGGCATCGCAGGCGTTCCGATACGCTGATCAATCTGCCGCAACCGCTTGTACATGAAGGCATGCTGGCTATCTTCATGATCTGGCACCAGGGCAAAGAAGGCGCTGGCCGAGTATCGGGCGAGAAACACCTGATCCGACATCTGATCACGCAATGCCTCGCTGATTTCCCTGACGACCGCGTTCAACGACTCATCACCCATTCCGGTGGCCAGTTCACGGAAGTTGGCTATGTCGAGGTAAATCAGGGCAAACGGGTTGCCGCGGTCGTTGTCCCGGGCAAGGATATCCAGCAGGCGTTGTTCCAGCGCTGACCGGTTGGGCAGGCCGGTAACGGCATCGGTGAAGGCAAGCTCTGCCACCCGCTTATCCTCTTCCGCCTTGAATTCCTCAAGTGCCCGCTGATGTTTTACATCCAGAACGGTCACAACCAGGGCCACGGCCAGCATCGCAATGCAGAAGACTGCCAGGGGTATTCCCATCCAGTTCCCCCGCAGGCCGTTGTCAGCTGCAGGTACGGCGCCCTCCGGAAAGGTCATCGCCATCATGCCCGTGTAATGCATTCCACAGATTGCAGCGGCCATCGCCAGGGCCGCCACAAACTGGACCGCCAGGGTGCCGGATCCGTCCATGCCCTGCAGTTTCCGGCAGAGGGCAAGTGCGGCTCCCGAAGCCACAACGGCAATCGCGATCGAAATCAGCAAAAATACGGTGTTAAACGTCGGCGGCGCCGACATCCGCATGGCGTACATGCCCAGGTAGTGCATCACTACGATACCGCTGGCCATGGACAGGGTCGCACTGACGAACAGAGGGACTCCCAATTGTTTGCGCCCGATGATGTGCAGAGCCACACCGGAAGCGAGCACGGCTGCGAGCCAGGAAACCAAGGTCATGATCACATCAAACGACATGGGAACACCCATCGGCATAGCCCGCATTCCAACGAAATGCATCGTCCAGACTCCGGTGCCCATCAGCAGGGCGCCGGCCAGTAGCCATTTCCGACGTTCGCCAGACTCCGCATTAACGAGTCTGGCGCCAAAAAACAGAGCCGCATAAGCTGCCAATACAGCAACCAGAAAGGAGGCGACAACCAGGGGCAGATCATATTCGGACATCATTTGTGCAAACCTTTGTTTTGTGTGTGCGCGCGGGCCCGCCAGGCAGTTTGCCCAAACCAGACCCGCATCAGCGTCGAAGGAGATACGGGCCAGCTGTGATCCGGGTCTCACTTTATTGTTGGGTTTATGTAACCGTTTCAGACATAAGCAGCGCTGACAGTGAACCCTGAACCCGATATGCTTCTGGCTCGTATTTCTCCCGGGTCGTTTTACGCGCAGGCAAGAGGACAGGTTATGGACATCGGCGATATGCGTCGTGATTTCGAGAGCGAGGGGCTGGATCGCGATGCACTGGACAATAATCCGGTGCAGCAGTTCCAGAACTGGTTTGAGGATGCCCGGGAAGCAGGCATTCTGGAACCCAACGCCATGTCGCTGGCGACCACGGGGCAGGACGGCATGCCAGATCTACGCACGGTATTGCTGAAGTACTTCGACGACCATGGCTTTGTGTTCTACACCAACTACGGCAGTCGCAAAGCGAAGGAGATGGAGGAAAATCCGCAGGCGGCGCTTTTGTTCCCCTGGATCGGATTGAACCGACAAGTGAGGATCCAGGGTGCCGTTGAGAAAGTCAGCAAGGCCGAATCCCTGCGGTACTTCGCATCGCGCCCCAGGGGCAGCCAGATCGGCGCCTGGGTTTCCGAACAGAGCAAGGCCATTACGTCCAGGGGCCTACTCGAACAGAAGGTTGCCGAAATCAAGCGGAAATTCAGCGAGGGCGAAGTGCCTCTTCCCAGCTTCTGGGGCGGCTATCGCATCGTGCCGGAGCGTATCGAATTCTGGCAGGGCAGGCCCAGCCGGCTTCACGACCGTTTTGAATATGTGAGGAAAGGCGATGGCTGGCTCATCCAGCGACTTCAACCCTGAATCCCGACCGTCGGTCTGGCTGTGTCACCAGACCGACGGGCCCGAAATTGCGCACCCGCACTGGCTGACTGACTACGAACGCCAGACAGCGAGCAAGTTCAGCGGTCCCCGGGAACGAGAATACCTTTCCAGCCGCTGGCTGATTCGTCAGGCCATCGGCAAGTCAGCGCAGATGGCACCGGACCTCTGCTGCCCGGTATCCGGGCGCCCCAATGCGTCCGGCACGCCCGAGGGCTGGCGACTGTCCCTCAGCCACAGCCAGGGCCTGTCTGCCTGCGCCACTCTATCAGGCTCGCCCATTGGACTGGATCTTGAACCCTGCCAGCGCCATGCTCAATGGCAGAAAGTGGTAAAACGCTGGTTCTCCCCCGTCGAGCAGGAGTGGCTGTTCCGGGAAGACGACTCCAACACCTTCCTCAAGGTCTGGACCCTGAAGGAAGCATGGCTGAAAGCCACGGGCAGGGGCATTGCCGGCAACCTGCAAACGCTCGAGGTGCGGAAGAATTTCGAGATCTACGGCGACCAGCCCGAGCAGGACTGGCAGGCGGCCTGTTGCTATATTGAAGGCTATCTGTTGACCGTGGTGTACCGTGGAAGCCGGCCCCTATGGCCGGAAATCACCCTACTTGAGCCGCCGCCACGGGACTTCGCCCTGGTGGATGCCGAGCCGATGGAGGCCTACTGGGAGCCACTGTTCCAACGCACGATTCGTCGAAAAAGCCCGTAACCCGAACCAGACACAAATGACACAGGCTATTGTATGGAGACCGCTGAACGCTGCCCCTGGTGCGGGGATGACCCGCTTTACGTGCACTATCACGACACCGTCTGGGGCCGCCCGGAGTACGACGATCTCGCCCTTTTCGAAAAACTCTGCCTGGACGGCCAACAGGCCGGCCTGAGCTGGATCACCATCCTGCGAAAACAGCACAATTACCGAGCCGCTTACGACGACTTCAATCCGGAAAAGATCGTCCGTTACGATGAGGCGAAGGTCGAGCAACTGCTGTCCGACCCGGGCATCATCCGCAACCGGCTAAAAGTCAGATCGATCATCAAGAATGCCCGGGGCTATCTGGGTCTGCGGGAACAAGGTATCGGTTTCAGTGATTTCCTCTGGTCGTTTGTTGGCGATAAACCAATCCAGAACCATTGGCGCGCCTTCTCCGAAGTACCGACCACAACCGCAGAATCCGAGGCCATGTCGAAAGCTCTGAAGCGGTCCGGTTTCACCTTTGTCGGCCCAACCATTGTGTACGCCTTCATGCAGGCGACCGGCATGGTGAACGATCATCTGGTTCAGTGCCCACAACACCGGGAATGCTATTTACTAAGCCAATGATCTCAATAGGCTGGGGGGTCGTAAGTTCTGGAGTGTTTGAAACCGCGGAGCTTTACTGTGCGAATCACTCTTGACCAACTCAGAAGCCTGCAGAGTCCGGTTATCGACCTGCTTGAGATCCTCTCGCTTGAGGGCCAGCACTACATGGCCCGCCTGAGTATGGACAATCAGACCCTGCTCCTCTCGGAAAAGAACGGAACCACCAGCCTTTTCCGGGGTGCCTGGCAGATCCAGGACACCCTGGCCTCGTTCGACATTCGGGAGACCCAGGTGGTCCACCCCTCCGCTTACCACGAAATGGTGGGAATGGAACCGACCGAGGTTGAACCGATGCGAATCCGGGTGCAGAGGCAGAAACCGTGATTGCTGTAGCGAGACTCGCCATCCTCGTTGGCATCGCGGGGTTGATCCCGTTTATCGGCCTCCTGGCGGGGCTGTTTTTCATGCCGCAATACAGTGTGGCGCTTCTCGGCTACTTCTATCTGTACAGCGCAGGCATTCTGGCGTTTATGGCTGGCGTTTATTGGCCCATTGCCATGCAGCTGGACAACTGCTGCTACCCGTTGTCGCCACTGATGACCATGCTACTCAGCCAGGTCTTTTTTGTGGCTGCGGGGGTAGGGCTACTTCTTCCTGTCAGTGGCCAGATTGTGTTGTATACGAGTGCCTATCTCGCCCTCTATCTGGTGGACGCCCGCTGGATGAAGGTCTATTGGCCAGCCTGGTATCTTCGCCTGAGACTGGTCCTCACCTCGGTGGTCCTGGTCTGTCAGCTTACAGCGGCAGCCTGGTTTCTCCTGCTGCACACTGCTCACTGAACTCTGAAGGGGAATGCGGGAGCCTGATGTATATCAGGCTCCAAACGCGTCTTCGGGGGATTCGTAACGACTCTGCAGCTTCTTCAGGGCGGTTTTCTCAATCTGGCGCACCCGCTCTCTGCTGATGCCAAGATCGTCGGAAATCACCTGCAGCGTTTCCGGTTCCGGCAGTCCCAGACCATAACGACGCGACAGAATGTCTTTCTCACGATCATTCAGCTCGCTGAGCATCGACTTCAGGGTGCGCTGCCGATCCCTGTCCGACATCGGATGATCCGGCGCCATCTGGTCACCGGCGTCCAGGCTGTCTCCCAGGGTGACGGACCCGTCCTCAACAAGGGGAACGTCCGTTGATATCTCCCGGGTCGCCAGCGCCCTCAGCTCGCCGATCCTGGACGGACTTGCCTCCATTTCGCGGGCAAGCTCCGATTGGGAAGGCGTCCGCCCAAGGCTCTGATGCATTCGCAGCGACACCTTGTGCAGCTGGCGAATTTCATCCACCACGTTTTCCGGTGTGTGCACCAACCGCGTCCCCCGCTGCAGGCAGCGTTTGACTTCCTCGCTTATCCACCAGTAGGCATAGGTCGAGAACCGGAAGCCCTTGGTGGGATCAAAACGCTCTACCGCCTTGATCAGACCGACGTTGGCGTCCTGGATGAGGTCAGACATAGGGATGCCGTGCTGCCCGTAACGGCGGGCAATATGCACCGCCAGACGCAGATTGCTCTGTATCAGCTTGCGACGACAAGCCGTCGCCAGATGAAAGGCCCGGCGACATCGAGATGAAAACGCACAGGCGTCTCCGAGGCTACCAATCACTTCCCGGAACGTCTGCGGAGTCTCCTCCGGCAGGGCCAGTTCGGTACTGATAATTCGGTAGCACAGTGTCAGTTTGCGGGAGAGGCGGCGTTCGGCCTCATCTGTCAGCAGTTCATACCGGGACGCATCCCTGAAGTACAGCCCGACCAGGGAATCCCTTTCACCATCGTTGGGCGTTGTCGGAGACGGTCCCAGCCTTTCGGTCGTTCGCATGGCTTAGGTACCGGTCAGAATTTACACCAAAGAATACGACGTGCTGTAGCTGATGGATTTACCGGGGCAGGGTCAGTAAAAACCCACAGGCGACACGGACGGTCGGCTGTGGGTATCGTGCGGGGAGGTTACAGAAACTCAGGCTGCGACGATCGCATACTCATGGTTGTGAGGCTCGATCAGAACGCCATGCAGAGCAACGATGGCTTTCTCATAGTCGTCCTCATCCACCACAAACTGGATGTCCACCTGACGCATGCACTGGTGCAGCGCAAGAATACTGATTTCCTCATCGGCCAGCGCCTTCACGGAACGGGCCAGAATACCCGGAACCTTCATATCGCTGCCGATGGCCGAAACAACCGCCACCTTCCGGGTGTTGATTTCGGCATTGGGGAACTCTTCCTTCAGCGCCTTGACCACCCGCTTGACGTGTTTCAGCGTGCTGCCCACATAGTGGGTAATGGTGTTGGCGTTGGTGTCCTTGGACATGAAACGAACCTTGAAACGGCTCAATACATCCAGAATACGGCGATCGGAGCCCGGCTCGCCCTGCATGTCCTGATCGAACACTTCGACGGCAAAAACGCCTTTGGCGCCCGCGATGATCTCCACCTGAGGCTTCTCACTGACGTAATCGCCGGTGATCAGCGTACCGGTGTGCTCCGGCTCAAAGGTGTTCATCACACGCAGCGGAATCTCGTTCTGGCGCATGCCTTTACCGGCACGGGGATGAATCGCTTCCATGCCCAGATTGGCCAGCTGGTCGGCCACGTCGTAATTGGTGCGACCGAGGGGCACCACCTTGTCTGCGCCAACAATGTTGGGGTCGGCAGAGCTCAGGTGGTATTCCTTGTGGATAATCGCCTCTCGGGCCTCGGTGATTACCGCTACCCGGCTGAAGGTCATCTCGCTGTAACCCCGGTCGAAGGTACGCATCAGACCTTCCTTGCACTGGGCATAACCGGTCACGATCGGCAGCTCACGGGTGAGGTCCACCGCATCGAAGGCCTGCTTGAGCTTTTCGTCCAGCGGCAGCAACTCGTTATCGCGCCAGCCGGTCAAATCCACAAAGCGGGCATTGATGCCTTCCTGCTGGAGCTTCAGGGCGGTATTGAAGGCACTGTGGGCCTCACCAATACCTGCCAGCATTTCACGCACCGTCAGCAGATGTTCTTCCAGCTGAAACTGGCCATAGGAGCACAGGCGCTGCAGGTCGATCAGGCAGCCCCGAACACCTTCAATCCGGTCGGTGATAAACTGATCCGCCTGCTGCTTCAGCATCGGGTCTTCGAACAGCTCGCCGTTGATGTCGGTCAGGAACTTGACCAGTTTGGTGAGGTCGTCACCCCAGGCCCAGTCAGACTCTGCATCCGCAAACAGGGCATAAACGCCTGGCTCACCGGTCTTCTTGTGTTCCAGCAGTTCGTTGGTCACGCCACCATAGGCAGAGACCACAAAAATGCGCTGGTACAGGTTATCCTTCTTGCGATTACCGATAATGATGTTGTCACGGACGGCCTCGTAATTACTCATCGAGGTGCCGCCGATTTTCTCAACGGTATGTAGTTGGCTGGTCATAATCTTGCCTTTGCTATCCTGCAGCATGAATGTCCGGAGGTGCAGGCGTCTTACGACGCCTCGCTGAGCCCTTCCTGCATGATTTCGTCCACACTTTTTGCCAGCAGATCAGCCCCTTTCTTGAGGTCTTCCTCGCTGGTTGTAAGCGGCATCAGGCACTTGATGACTTCATCATTCGGACCACTGGTCTCGATGATCAGGCCGTGCTCGAAGGCACGTTTGGTAATCGGGCCTGTGATGTCTGCGTGCTTTGCTTCAATACCACGCATCAAACCGCGCCCCTTCATTTTGAACTGACCGGGGTACTTGTCGCAAATCGACTGAAGGGCATCGCCCAGCACCTTGGTCTTGGCCTTCACCTCATTGGCAAAGGCATCGTCTTTCCAGTAGTTCTCGACAGCAGCGCGGGCAGTGATAAACGCCATGTTGTTGCCGCGGAAAGTACCGTTGTGCTCGCCCGGATCCCACACGTCCAGTTCCGGCTTGAACAGTACCAGGGCCATCGGCAGGCCATAGCCACTGAGGGACTTGGAAACCGTTACGATGTCCGGCTTGATACCGGCAAATTCAAAGCTGAAGAACTCGCCGGTGCGGCCATTGCCCGCCTGGATATCATCCAGAATCAGCAGAATATCGTGCTTCTTGCACAACTCCGACAGGCCTTTCAGCCATTCCGCGCGACAGGCGTTCAGACCGCCTTCGCCCTGAACCGCTTCGACGATTACCGCCGCTGGCAGTTCAAAACCGGAGGAGCCATCGCTCAGCAGTTTATCCATGATCGCCAGGGTATCGACATCGTCGCCCAGGTAGCCGTCATAGAACATGAAGTCGACATTGCCCAGGGGCGTGCCAACACCGCCGCGGTGATGCTTGTTACCCGTAGTGGCAACCGCGCCCATGGTCACGCCGTGGAAACCGTTGGTAAAGGAAATAATGCCGCTGCGGCCTTTCACCTTACGGGCCAGCTTCAGGGCCGCTTCCACACAGTTGGTGCCGGTGGGACCGGTGAACTGCATTTTGTAGTCCAGGCCACGGGGATCCAGAATGTGCTTCTTGTAGGATTCCATGAAGTCGTGCTTGGCCGTGGTAAACATATCCAGGCCCTGGCTCACGCCGTCTGCCTCGATGTACTCAAGCAAAGCCTTCTTCAGGGTGTCGTTGTTGTGGCCGTAGTTCAGGGACCCGGCGCCAGCGAGAAAATCCAGGTATTCCTTGCCATCTTCAGTGTAGAGGTGCGCGTTCTTGGCGCGGTTGAAGATAACCGGAAACGCACGGCTGTATACACGTACTTCGGATTCAGTCGACTTGAAAATTTCCATCGTTTGCCTCTTAGCATGTCAGGTTCGAGGTAGATGCGCGGTGGCTTATCAAAAACTGCTGATGGGGTAGCGATAGGCCTACCGTGCGTTGATTAAAGCCCTGTGACAGACCTACCTCAGTGGTCCGCCGGCTAATTCAAATCACAGCTTTACAGTCGTTCACAGCCCCGCAATCTTGTTGCAGGGCTGATCCAGGACCGCGGCCCTCAGGCTGGCTTCGTGAAAGGCCCTATGCGCAGCAGGAACTCGGAATCGTGCTTGCCGCCAAAGTGGGTCTCTTTCTCGAAATGCTCGTGGTAGGTGAGCTCGGCTCCCATATCACGGGCGAACGAACGGAACAGCGCCCATGAAGCCTCGTTGTCTTCGGTGATGGTTGTCTCCATGTGGGTGACGTTCTTGCACGCATCACGGCCAACGATTTCTTTCAGCATCCGCTTGGCCAGGCCCTGTCCACGACCTTTCTCATGCACGGCCACCTGCCAGACAAACACGGTTTCGGGCTGTTGGGGAGGGATGTATCCGGAGATAAAGCCGACCAGATCGCCGTCCTTCTCCGCGGCCACGCCGGTTTCGGCAAAGTGGCTGCACTGCAACAGGTTGCAGTAAATCGAGTTGGGGTCCAGCGGCGGGCACTCTGCCACCAGCTGGTGGAGCCTGAAGCCATCATCTTTCACCGGTGTGCGAAGCGTGATGGCGGTGGTATTCGATCCTTCTGATGTCATAACGAGATCAATTCGTGGCAAAAAGTTAGTGTTGAATTATATAGACCACAAAATATATTTCAAGTCAGGCCGAAAGCCCGCACACGGCGGGGCTCAGCCATCTATTTCAGAATAGACTGCTTTGGTCCATCCGCCAGCAACAGAATGGTTAAATTATGGAAGGGAAAACCACATCATCGGCAATCAGTGAGGTGCCAGCCAGAATCCGGTTCCGATAGGAGATGGCGGCGGGCGAGCCGGCCGGCCATAACCGGTCAAACTCCGGCAGCCAGGCCTCAAGGGGGAAGGACACCGGCAGCAGAGAGACATGCAGCCCATGCCGCTCAATTCCGGCAACAGGCTCAATGACGGGGCTGGAAAGACCAATCCGGGTGATCAGCCCACGCGGGTCTGATTGCAGATTCCCCATGCCTGCGGAGCCATTGTTCACCACCACCCGACTCTGCTCACCCACCAGCCCCGACCAGAGCACCGGCAGGCACGTGTGGGTTGAGGCAATGACATCGGCCCCCGACGCCAGGAACCATTGCGAGAGCTTGCCATCGTTACCCTCGACAAAAGCTTCGTGAGCCAACCCCCATCCGGCCAGGGACTCCAGATCCCCGTGCACCACCAAAACCTTTAGGCCTCCAAAGATCAGGCATCGATACCGCGGCAGCAAGGACAAGCGACGCTGGATATCCGGATGTTCCCCGGCAATCCCTTGAAGCCGCTCCATGATAAGGTTCGACCGCTCCACCACGCCCTGATCGACAAAATCCGGGTAGGCGCAACCGCACCCTGCACCGGCACTGGGATTGGCCAGCTCGAAATCCACGTTCCCCAGACTGACCGTGTGATCCAACACCCGGTTGTTGATGGTTCGGAACAGGCTATCGCTGGCGTTGAACCAGTTGAAGTCACCATTGAACACCAGCTTCACCCGATGCCCCTGCCGCTCCTCCGCCAGCGCCATCTGCTCGATTTCATCAAGGGCCCAGGGATTCCCGTAAAGCCCTCCAATGATATACAGCACGTCCTCGGAAACCGTGCGGGGATCCTGGCAAAGCGATTCGGCAGAGTACCGGTACGCCAACGGACAGCTGCGGCCTTCGCTCATCGGCTCAGGCCTCCCCCGCCGCCAGTGACCGACCGGCAAGACGACGGAGCAATAAAGGCGTAAAGAAGCCAGCCGTGCAGATCAAGAAGCCGTAAGCGTTCACGCCCAGCAACATGGCGTACTTGCCATCGCCAATAGCCCAACTGGACGGAATCAGCCCAACCGCAAGCAAGACACCAAGCCCCAGGCCGGTCCAGAAACTCAGGTGGAAACTCCAGGGCGACCACTTGGTGAAACCGTAGAACAGGAACACCGGCGCCAGCCCCATGACCATCGTCCCGGAGATGGTTGTGGCCTTGAGGATATCGGTGCCGGCGAACATAGGCAGGTTGCCCAGGAAGGCAAAGATCACCATCACAATCGCACCCACCCGCATGCTAGGCAGCTTGTCAGAAGCACGTTGCGCCAGCCGGGGCAGATCCACCGCCAGCGACTTGGCCAGCGACGTGAAAGTGGAATCCAGGGTGGACCCCGCCGAGGTCATCATTACCACGCTCATAAAGAACAACGCCGCCAGGCCCAGCGACTGGCCCACGGCAGCAGGCGCGTTGCCCATCGCCTCAATGCCGTTAAGCCGGGCGTGAACACCCACCAGACTGAAGATAAACACCGCCACGAAGCCCAGCAGCCCGGCCACCACAAAGCTCTTGAGCATGGTCTTTTCCTTGTTCACAAAGCCCCGGTCGGTCAGCACTGGATCGTGGAACGGATAACTGAACAGCTGCAGCAAAGCCACCAGCAAGAGATCAAAGCCGGCATTGAGCCGGAACTCGCCGTTGGTCAGCAGGGCGCTGGTATCGTTGGCCGGTATAATCAGGAACAGCACCGCTCCCACAAAGAACACAAACACAAAGGCCTGAATCACATCGGTGAAAATCGACGACCGCAGCCCACCCTTCAGGCTGTAGGCTAGAGTAAACACCGTAAACAGCATCGCCGCCGCGTAATACTCCCACTCACCGGGCAACCCAAAGTAACCGCCCACCACCGCGGTGTTACTCCAGACCTCGTTATAAAGCCGAATCAGAATCGCCGCCGCAAACGCCAGACTGGCCAGCCGGCCAAACCGGGAAGTCAGAAAATCCTGCAGACTCCGCGCCCCGGTCTGGGTCCGGATCAGATAGATCACATACCCCGCCACAGGAATCGAGAGCCAGTAACTGGCATAGGCCAGACCGCCCACCACACCATAAGCCGCACCCAGGTTCGCCGCATTGGTCACCGACTTGGCAAAGATCCAGCTGATAAAAATACTGGCCGTCAGCGACCACTGCCCCACCGGGTTACCCTGGTCATCGGCACCCTTATAGAACGAATTCGCGTTCTTGCTCCGAGGCGACAGCCAATACATCACCACGCCGTAGACCAGCAGGAATCCCCAGAACAGGGAGGCCTCTGTGAAGTTCATGTTCTCGTTCCTTTGTTTTTTGGTTCTTTATTCCGGGACTTTCCCGGTGACTTCTGGCTTGGGCGCTTGTCGGGGCAAGCCGGTAGGGGCTTCAAAAAAACGCCCGTGAACCCATCCATGGGGGGCTTGGTCGCGCCGTCCTTGGCGCTCCACATTTTTTGAAGCCCCTACCGGCCTGCCCCTTGTCCAATCTAAGTTTTGGCTTCCCCGGCAAAGGAGATAGCCAGCAAACCACCCCGGCAGCTTTTTTCATCCGTTCTACTTTTCTGTCTTTTCTTCCCGCCAAGCAACCGAATCGCAGAGCCCTATCCGCGGTCTGGGTGGTGAGGTTATTTTCCCGCCAGGAAAAAGATGTCTGAGCGAAGCGAGTTGTTTTTCCAAAGGGAAAATAACCTCACCTCCCAGGCCGCCAATGACCAACTATCAGTCCTGAGCGGCCCTACACCAGAATCAAGCCGGCGCCGAACAGCTGGCCCCAAAGCGGTAACAGGAAAAACACCGGTGATGCCGCAACATGATGCGCTCATCCATACTCTCGGCCAGCGTCCCCCCCAGGTCATACTGCGGGTCATCGTCCACCAAAGTGCAGGCATACACCCGAACCTCATCGCCCTTCTTCACCAACATCCGGGTATAGGTGCACATGAAATGGGAGCGAGCCTCCTTGGTCGGATACTTCTCCATGCAGGTCTCGGTAATCTCCGGGCTGCCGTCTTCCGAGCCTGGCGTACCCAGATCCCGAAATGCGGTGAATGCCAGGTTCTCCGGAATGCCCCACTCCCGGAAGATGTCACGGAACGCGGCTTCGACATCTGCCGGAATTTCCTCCGGATCGGTCTGGCGGGCAATGGACACCTTGAAGCCCTGATCGACCAGCCAGCGGATGCCTTGCAAGGCCTCATCGAAGCTGCCGTCGCCGCGGTCCTTGTCGTGACGGGCCCGGTCCGGGAAGTCCAGGCTGACCCGGAAATGAATCGGGTAGGGGTTATCCAGCAAAGGCAGGACCTGATGCTGGCGCTTGTGCAGCGGCTCGGTGGCGTTGGTCAGCACGAAGCAGGGCCGGTGCTGGCTGGCGTAATTCAGAATATTGACGAAGTCCCGGATCACGAAGGGCTCACCACCGGTGAAGGAGAACTGCTCCACCCCCATGTCGATGGCTTCGTGGATAAACGGCTTCACGTCGCTGAGCTTCATGCCCGGGATACGGCCATCGCCGGGGTGCGAACCTTCCAGGCAAAACGGACACGCCAGATTGCAGGCGGTGCCGGTGTGGATCCACAGCTCCTTCAACTTGTCGGCATCAATGTAACCCCGGGGGTCGCCGTTGCGAGTGTGGGTCCAGCTATCACGGGCCCGGGGTTCCAGGACTTCCACGGCCGGAATGCGTTGTTTCCGGGCCGTTCTGGTTTCAATCAGGGGCATAGATGCTCCTCGGTGTATTCGTGTTTTTCCCACGGCGCCAGCCGTGCAGTTTCTCCAGCAGCTTCAGGATGCCTTCGGGGGCATGAGCGCGCTTCCATTCACCGGCAGCGTATTTCGCCGACTCGTTCCAGGTCGGGTACGGGTGAATGGTGCCCAGGATCTTGTTCAGGCCCAGGCCGTGTTTCATGGCCAGGGTGAATTCGGCCAGGATTTCCCCGGCGTGGCTGCCAACCACAACGGCGCCCAGGATCTTGTCCTTGCCCGGCGGGGTCAGCACCTTGATAAAACCATGATCCTCACTCTCGGCAATGGCACGATCCAGATCATCCAGCCCGTAGCGGGTCACTTCGTAGGCCACGCCCTGCGCCTTCGCTTCGGCTTCACTGAGTCCCACCCGCGCCACTTCCGGCGAGGTGAAGGTCACCCAGGGCATTACGCGGTAGTCTACCTTGAAGCGCTTGAACTGCCCGAACAGACCGTTGACCGCCGCGTACCAGGCCTGATGGGCCGCCGCGTGGGTGAACTGGTATGGACCAGCCACATCGCCGCAGGCAAATACGTTCGGGTACCTCAGGCTCATGTCTTCCTCTACCGGTACGGTTCCGTTCGGCAGGGTATCCACACCAATCCGCTCCAGGTTCAAGCCGGCAGTGTTAGCAGCGCGGCCAACAGCAACCAGAACCTGGTCGAAAGGAATGCGCACCCGCTCACCCTCGTGCTCGCAGTAGGCAACTTTCTCTCCTTCCTCCATACGGAACTCGGCGGCGGAATGTTTCAGCCGGACATCCACGCCGTCCGCCTGGAACTGCTTAAAAACCAGTTCGGAGACATCCTCATCTTCCCTGGCCAGCAGGCGCTCGCCCATCTCCACCTGGGTCACCTTGCAGCCTAGTCGGGCAAAGGCATGGGCCAGTTCGGAGCCAATCGGACCACCGCCCAGCACCAACAGACGTTCCGGCTGCTCTTCCAGCTCCCACAGGTTGTCGGACGTCAGCGGCTGCATGTCCTTGAGACCGGGGATCGGAGGTACGGCCGGCTTGCCGCCGGTGGCAACAACGATACTGCGGGCAGTCAGGCGCTCGGTGCGGCCATCGTTGTGCCGGACCTCCAGCTCCCAGGGCGACACGAAGCTGGCTTCGCCGGCAATGCAGTCCACACCCAGCTTGCGGTATCGCTCCGGCGAATCGTGGGGCTCCACTTTCGCGATGACATCCTTGACCCGGTTCATGATGGTCTTGAACGAGCCTTTAACGGGCACCGATTCCAGCCCGTACCGGTTGGCATGGCGCAGGGTGTCCGCCGCCTTGGCGCTGCGGACAAGCGCTTTGGAGGGCACGCAGCCGGTATTCAGGCAGTCGCCACCCATCTTGTGCTTCTCTATAAGAGCCACCTTGGCTTTCACGGCTGCGGCAATATAGGCCGAGACCAGACCGGCAGAGCCACCGCCTATGACCAGCAGGTTGTAATCGAAATGTTCGGGCTTCTGCCAGCCGGCGTACACTTTGCGGCGGCGGATAAAGCCCACCACAAATTTGGCAATCAGCGGGAACAGACCCAGCAGCGCGAAGGAGAGCAGCAGATCGGCTGAGACGATGTCGCCGGTGGACTGGATCTGGCCCAACTGGGTACCGGCGTTCACGTAAACAAAGGTGCCAGGCAACATGGCGATCCAGCTTACCAGCGCATAGGTGCGCAGCTTCATGGCCGTCAGGCCCATGGCCAGGTTGATCAGGAAGAAGGGAAACACCGGCACAAGCCGCAGGGTTGCAAGGTAGAAGGCGCCGTCTTTTTCAATGCCGCGATCCATCTTCGCCACGGTTTCGCCATACCGTTTTCGAAGCGTGTCTCGCATCAGGAACCGCGCCACCAGGAAAGCAAGCGACGCACCGATAGTTGAAGCAACGGAGACGGCTGCCAGACCGTAGAGATTGCCGAAAAACGCACCACCAGCCAGCGTCATGATGGTAGCGCCTGGCAGAGAAAGCGCTGTTACCACGACATAAACAACAACGAAGCCCAGCACCGCAACCAACAGATTATGATCGATCCAGTTACCGAGGGACTGTTGGTTTTCCTTCAGGTTCTCGAGAGTCAGAAGCTCGCTACCACCACTGGCAATAAACCCGACAACCACAGCCGCAATCAACGCGACCAGAATCCATTTCTTGAGTGTCATGAAATAATCCTTTCTACCTTGAACGTGATAACGAAGAGACACCCCAATCCCGGAAGTGTTACATCAAACCTTGGGCTCAGTGTTCGTTACCGGCTTACCGTTGTTGTACGTCGTTCGGCAACGCATTGTGTCAACGATTGCTCATGAATATCTAACAATTTGATTACACCGCCTACCGAATACGCCGGGAACTTATCGACCGATTTCCAAACTTACTGCTATTCTTGAACAATTGCTCATAAAAGGGGACGGTCATGACTGACTCAAGTCGGGAAAAGGAGATAGAACTGATTCAGGGCTTGAAAACGGGTGATAATGACTCTTTTCAGGAAGCAGTACGTGCCTACACCCCCGGCATGTTAGCAGTCGCCCGGTTCTATCTGGATCATTCCAGTGCAGAAGAAGCCGTTCAGGATTGCTGGGTTAAAGTTATTGATGCGATCCATGGCTTTGAAGGTCGTTCAGGTTTAAAAACCTGGTTGCACCGGGTTGTTGCCAACCGTTGCAAGAATCAGCTTCGATCGGCCAACAGGGAAGTCCCAACAGACTTTTCGGACAGCCTGGAGCCAGAACTGGCCCATCGTTTTAACGCCAAAGGACGCTGGGAGTTGCCACCCAAACTTCAATTCCATGAATCCGCCGACACCCTGATGGAGAACGGCGCCCTCAGCGATTGCCTCGACAAACACCTCTCCTCCCTTCCGGAAACCCAGCGCTCGGCGCTGATGCTCTACGAAGCCCACCAGCATAAATCCGATGACGTCTGTAACATTCTTGACGTCAGTGTCTCTAATCTTCGTGTTCTTTTGCATCGAGCGAGGCAAAAGATCTTTCTGATGGTGGAGAATTTCCAGGAGACCGGCGAATGCTGATGTGCAGGGATCTCGCGGTAATTGCCAGCGACTATATTGATGGCGAGCTGCCTGTTCTCCAGAACATGTCAGTCAAAATGCACCTGATGATGTGCAAGGACTGCCGGACCTTTATCGGCAATCTGCGGGCAAGCACCGACATGTTAAAAGCACATTCCTCTGGCCAGGCAGACGAGGAGCTTATCCGCAAGATTGACGAACGGGTGGCCGAGGCGCTAAAAGAGGGTCCCCGCGATTCCACAAACCGAGGCCCGAAATGATCAAAGTCAGTGTGATGTATCCGAAAACCGCAGAAAGCACCTTTGACCTTGCCTACTACCGAGACACGCACATGGCGTTGGTCCGCGACAGGCTGGGCGATGCCTGCAAGCGCACAGCCATCGAATCCGGGTTGGCCGGCGGCGCCCCCGGAGAAGGCCCTACCTACATTGCCATGGGGCACATGTATTTTGATTCAGTTGGCGATTTCCAGACCGCCTTCGGCCCCCATGCCAAGGAAATTCTTGGCGACATCCCGAACTTCACCAACGTTCAGCCAACAGTCCAGATCAGCGACGTTATCGAATAATCCTTCAGGTCGGACTCACAAACCGGACATCAAGGATCCCGCCATGGTCAGCAATCTCCCTCCCGGAAGAAAAGCCGCCATCACCGCTGCTCTGGCAGGCGGCTGGGTCGCAGACGCAGCCAGCCTGGGTTTGCACTGGCTCTACAACAGCGAGCGCATTCTGGAGGTGGGTGGACAGTCGGCCGAATTCCTGCCTCCACGAGCCGAGTACTACACAAAGGGATTCGGTTACTTCGCTCACGAGGGGAAACAGGTTGGCGATGTGAGTCACTACGGCGCAGCCACCGGCGTGCTGACCGACAGCTTACTGGCCACCAACGGCAATCTGGACATCCGCGATTACCAGCGCCGGTTTCGTTCGTTCTTTGGGCCCGGTGGCCAATGGCGGGGATTCATCGATAACCCGACACGGATCACGCTGGAGAATTTCAATGCGATCGAGCGCAAGGCGGTCGAGGAGGCGCAGTCCGGCATGCCGGATGATCTTTCCGACAAACAGAAGCGGATTCTGGTGCAGAAGGTCATGCCCTACACCCGCCGTCTGAGCGGCAGCGCGCTTGCGCAGCCGGTGCGGGAGGCCATCAGCCTGACGTACAAGGAAAAGGCCATTCAGGACGCCGGCGTTCATCTGGCGGAAACCATCGACCGCAATCTGGTACCGGCGAGTGGCGCCGACGACATGCAGTTGCCTGCGGTGTCCAAGCTGCCGCCACTCGTTGCCGCCCATAGCGGAAGCACAAACCTCCTGGACGTTGTTGAAGCAGCCGTGCGGGTTACCAATCACAACGACGAGGCCGTTGCCTGGGCAAAGTGTGCAGCGGTGCTTCTGGACGGGCTATTCAGGGGCGAGCCTCTTGCCAAGGCAATGAATTCGGCCATCGACGAAGCACCCGATCAGGCGTCCCTCAAACGGGCACTTGAGAGCTCGGAACTGAACGGCGTTGCTGCCGGTGACACGTTTGGCCGCACCTGTTACCTGCAGGAAGCCATGCCGGTCAGCTTTCACATTCTTAACACGGCCCGGAGCTACACCGAAGCCATCCGTGCCAACATTCATTGTGGTGGTGACTCCTGCGGTCGAGCCTGGCTGATTGGCCCGGCCATGGCCGCCATGCACGGTGTTGGCGGTGAGAACGGCATTCCTCTGAGCTGGCTCGCCAGGGTAACGGATGCTGCGACCGTCTATCAGGATATCGAGTCGCTTGTGGGAAATTGAGAATCTGCAGCGGGCATCAGACCCTTCCATCCAGCTGCAGCCAGCGAGCCAGACGGGAATGTGGGCGATGCCGCAGGTAAAGGGGCAACGTGCTCATCACCAGCAATACCGTAGCTGCCGCTATAACGGTCAGGGTGGGGTTAAGCTCGAGGGTATGCCCCAACCCGGCAAACACAAAGGTCATGGGTAACATTCCAATAACCGTTGCCAGGGCGTAACGCCAAAGGTGTATCGCCGTCACTCCGGCGGCATAGCTGATCAGGGCGAAGGAGAACACAGGGATTAACCGGGTGAGGAGGACTGCAATAAACAGGAACCGCTGTGACCCTCTGGCCGAGAATACCGGGTTGTTTTCGAGCTTCTGCTGAACAGCATCGCGACCAAGCACTCGCGCCAGATAAAAGGCAATCAGCGAACCCGCCAGGGCACCGGCGACCGCGATTGCCGTTCCGTCGAACATTCCGTAAACCAGGCCGGACGCCGCACTGATCGGCAACGTGGGTATTGGCCCGACCACGACAGCAAGAACCATCAGGAGCATCAGTAATACCGGTCCAAGAGCCCCCTGACTGGCAAACCAGTCAGACAGCACCGTTGGCGCAAAACTGGCAGGCATGCCCAGTTGACGCAGCAGAAGCCAGATCGTGGCCATCAAAAACGCGACAATGGCAAGAAAGGAGAGACGGAAAACCAGCGGCGATCGGGTCATCCGGCTATTCTACCCGCTCATCAGGTAACAGGAAGCACAGCCGGCGCCTCGATAAAATAAAAAGGGCCGGATGTCTTACCAACATCCGGCCCTTGGGCACGCTCTCTCAAGCGTAATCTGCGATCAATTTCGTGATACTTCGATTAACGCCAGCCCACACGGTCGAAGATCTTCACCGCTTCCGGATTGTTGGTGCCCAGAACGCTGACATTGATGTCATCAATGTTCAGGTTGCCCCAGGAATCCAGTACCGGGTTTTTCAGTACACCCTCTACCGCCGGGAACTCATGGTTGCTCTCAGCGAAGATCTGCTGGGCGGTATCGGAGGACAGGAACTCCAGGAACCGGATTGCGTTGTCCTTGTTCGGCGCAGTCGCTACGACGCCCGCACCACCGATGTTGGCGTGCACACCACGGCCGTCCTGGTTCGGGAAGATAATGCCAACCTCACGGGCCACTTCACGGTCTGCAACATCATCAGAGTTCAGCAGGCGCGCGTAGTAGTAATGGTTGCCAACCGCCAGGTTGCATTCACCGGCAGCCACAGCGCGGATCTGATCGGTGTCACCACCCTGGGGATCACGAGCCATGTTATTGACTACGCCCTGCGCCCACTCCTCAGCGCCTTCTTCGCCGTGGTACTCAACAAGGCTGGCCAGCAATGACTGGTTGTAGATGTTGCTGGAGGACCGGATGCAGATCTCGCCCTTGAATTCCGGCTTGGCCAGGTCCTCGTACTGACTGATCCGGGAAGGATCAAAGTCTGACCGATCGTAGTAGATCACGCGCAGACGCTGACTGAAGCCGAACCAATGCCCTTCCGGATGACGCAGGGAATCCGGCAGACGGCTGTTCAGAACCTCGGAATCCACCGGCTGGAAGATGCCTTCCTGGTCGGCTCTCCAGAGGTTACCCGCGTCAACGGTAATCAGGATATCCGCCGGGCTGGCGACACCTTCTCGCTGGATTCGCTGGATCAATGCATCGGACTTGCCCTCAATCAGGTTGACCTTGATGCCGGTCTCCTCGGTGAAGGCGTTATAAATTGCCTGGTCCGAATCGTAGTGCCGCGCAGAGTAAAGGTTGACTTCACTCGCGGAGACACTCGTTGCTGCCAGTGTTGTTGCCAGTGCAGCGGCTGCCAACTTCGCTTTATGAGATACCACGGGATCTCTCCTTGGTTGCTAATTACTATTGCAGGTGAAAACGATTAGTATTTAGATGTGATTTAAACGAACCCGGGCATAGAAGTCAATAAATAGGAATCAGTCGCTTTTACGTATTCAATACACAATCAGACGCAACAAGCTTACAATTGCATCTCCACTGGAGTTTGAACCGGAAGGCTGGATCGGCACCATGAGTATTTATCAGGAAAGCCCAACCTACAGCGACCAACTCGAGAACGGCTTGTCGGGCCCGTCATTGATGCTTGACCGCGTGCATTGCCAGTTCCATGGCGATAGCGTTGTCAAAGACATCAACCTGCATCTGGAAGCGGGCGAAGTAGTCTGCCTCCTCGGCCCTTCTGGCTGCGGCAAAACAACGCTGCTGCGTATCGCTGCAGGCCTCCAGATGCCAACCCGCGGCAAAGTCTTTCTCGGCAGTTCCCTGGTCTCGGCACCCGGTGGCGTGCAGGTACCTCCGGAAAAGCGGAATGTTGGCCTGGCATTCCAGGAATCTGCACTCTTCCCCCATCTGACGGTGCTGGAGAACGTCTGCTTCGGCATCAGCTCCATGCCGAAAAAGCAGCAACGTTCCCGCGCACTCGAACTGTTGGGGCGCCTGGGCATGGCCGATGCCGCCAATGTTTACCCACATACCCTCTCAGGCGGTCAGCAGCAGCGGGTAGCCCTGGCCAGGGCCCTTGCTCCCTCGCCACGGGTCATGCTGCTGGACGAACCATTCTCCAGCCTCGACGCCCGGCTGCGCGACCAGATTCGGGACGATACGCTGCATGTGCTGAAAGAGCTGAACACGGCCACCCTTCTGGTTACTCATGACCCGGAGGAAGCCATGTTCATGGCGGATCGGATCGCACTGATGCGAGATGGAGAGATCGTGCAAACGGGGACTCCTACGGATCTCTACTGCAATCCTGCCGAGCCGTTCGTGGTCAACTTTTTCGGGCAGGTGAACGAACATCGCGGCGTTGTCCACAACGGCGTGGTGACAACGCCATTGGGCCACCTGGAGGCTGAAGGTTGTGAGGACGGCAGCAGCGTTCGAATTCTGATACGTCCGGAGGCGGTCAAAGTCAGGCAACTTGAAGGACAGGCCGGTGATGACCGCACCAGCCATGTTCTGATGTCCCGACTGCTCGGCCCGACCAGTCTGTTGCATATTTGTGCTCACGGGCCAGACGGGCAGGAAATACACCTGCATGCAAAAGTGCCCGGGGTGTTTCTCCCGGAAGAGGGACAGGCTGTCTCGCTTGAGCTGGATATGTCGCAGGTTTTTCTGTTCGCCGAGTAAACCGTGGCTACCCCGTTTTACTTCCCGGACGGGAACGACGCATCGCCAGGCTCAGAATGACCACGGGAATGATCCCGACCACAACAATGGCGAGGGAGGACATGGCCGACTCGGCCAATCGCTCGTCAGAGGCCAGGCTGTAGGCACGGACCGCCAGGGTATCGAAGTTGAACGGCCGGAGTATGATGGTCGCCGGCAACTCCTTCATCACGTCCACAAACACCAGTATACCGGCCGCCAGCAGGCTACTGCGCATGATCGGCGTATGAACCTTGCGCAAGGTGCCACCGGCGGTTTGACCGAGGGTTCGCGCAGCTGCGTCCATTGAGGGCGTAACCTTCCCCAGGCTGGCCTCAACCGTATTGAAGGACACGGCCAGGAATCTCACCGTGTAGGCGTAGATCAGGACAAAAGCGCTGCCACTGAGTACCAGACCCACCATGAAACCAAAGTTGTCACGCAGAAAGAGATTGAGCTTCTGATCCAGCCAGGCCAGCGGAATCATAATGCCCACGGCAATGACAGACCCGGGGATGGCATAGCCCATGGCCGCAATCCGGTTCGCACTCCGGACCCAGGAGCTGGGATTCAGCCGTGCGCCATAACTCAGCATTACCGCAAGCGTAACGGCAACCAGCGCCGCGCTTGAGGCGAGTATCAGACTGTTGAACGCGAATTCCAGAAAACGCGTCCCAAACAGGCTGTCGCCGGTCGTAATGGCCATTTCCAGCAGAATCAGGGCAGGGACAATAAAACCAATGAGAACAGGCAGGAAACACACTGCAAAGGCGAGCGCAGCCTGGCCTGAATTCAGCGAATACTCGGGCAATGCCTGATACCGTGCCGAGGTATGGTATTGCTTGCCACCGCGGGAAACGCGCTCCAGGACAACAACAAGCACCACGAACACCAGCAGGCAAGCTGCGAGCTGAGCCGCTGCAACCGGCTCACCCAGGCCAAACCAGGTCCGGTAGATTCCGGTGGTGAAGGTATCGACGCCAAAGAACTGGACTGCCCCGAACTCGTTCAGTGTTTCCATCAGGACCAGCGAGACGCCGCCGATGATCGCAGGACGGGACAGCGGCAGAGCAATGCGTTTGAACATACGCCACGGTCCCAGGCCAAGAGTGCGGCCAACATCAAGTGCACTTACCGACTGCTCCATGAACGATGCCCGGGCAAGCAGGTACACGTAGGGGTAGAGCACCATGGTAATCAGCAGGGCAGCACCGCCCAGAGACCGGATATCCGGAAAGTAATAGTCGCCAAACTCCCAGCCGAACCAGTCGCGCAAGGCGCTTTGTAGTGGCCCCGCAAACTGCAGGAAATCCGTGTAAGCATAGGCAATAACGTAGGTTGGCACCGCCAGCGGCAGCAGAAGGGCCCACTCGAACAGCCGCCTGCCGGGAAACCGGCACATAACCACCAGCCAGGCACAGGCAGTGCCAATCAGGGTGGTTCCTACAGCCACAGAGACACTGAGCACCACGGTGTTACTGAGGTATCTTCCAAGAACCGTGCTGACAAGGTGTTGCCAGACTTCACCGGACGGGAAAAACACATGGGCAAGGATGACCAGCACTGGCATCGCAACCAGCAGGGCGATCACGAGGGTGCTGACCGTCCAGGCATTGAAACGACGCGCGCGATGACTGGCGGCGCCGGTTCCGGGGCCAGCGCCAGCAAAACCGCTTGTCTGTGATGTCGTATGTTCAGCCATAAAGCCTATGAAGGGCTGGTAGGGACACGGAGTATAAGGGATACGATGGCGTTATGAAAAATAGCCACCCTGAAGGAGGGGTATTGAAGCCTCGATGGGCATGAGCGAGTGCGAGGGCGGCCGTGGTCGCCGCACACCTCTGCTCAGCTGACGAGCCGGTTGACCTGCTCCACGAACGCTGTGGGCAGGGCATCAATCACCGGCCGGGCTTCTCCGCACACATCCGGGTGCGGGGCGTCAGGCTCTCTGGCCAGAACATTGGGGTTTTCCGACCAATGCAGCAGCTCCAGTGTGCCGTTCTCCTGCTCCACCAGCGCCGTGCAGTGTTCAACCCAATCGCCGTCATTGCAGTAAAGACCATCTTCGCTGCGCAGGAAGCCGGCGGAGTGGATGTGGCCGCAGATAAAACCGTCGTAGTTGCCCTTTTCCGCGACCGTCAGCGCCGCCAGTTCAAACCGCCGGATGAACGTGCGCGCCTTGCCGATTCTGCTCTTTACCCAGGCTGCGAGCGACCAGTAAGGCTTGCCCTTGAGCCGGCGCCAGGCGTTGAACCAGCGGTTCAGGCGGAGCAGGATACCGTGGGCACGGTCACCGACCAGAAGCATCAGTGGGCTGCATCGCACCACCTGATCAAACTGGTCGCCGTGGCAGACCATGAAGCGTCGACCATCAGCCGTGGTATGCACAGCTTTGTACTGCAGTTCAATTCCGGCAATGGTCTGGCCGCAGAACCGGCGCAGGAAATCGTCGTGGTTACCGGGCACATAGACCACCCGCGTTCCACTGGCCGCCAGCTCAATGAGTTTGTGAATCACGGCCTGATGGGAATCCGGGAAGTGAACCCGTCGCTGCATCGCAATCAGGTCGATGATATCGCCCACCAGATACAGAGTTTCGCAGCGGACCTCGTTCAGGAAATCCAGCAGATACTCGGCCTGGCAGTCAGCCGTGCCCAGGTGCACATCGGAAATGAAAACGCTCCGGTAGCTCCGCATCTTGCCTCCCGTCTTTCAACCATTCCGGATTCTGACACCTTGGCAAGACCGGGTGACGGGGGCATGACAACAACAAGACACTTCTGTGACGTTCAGAAAGGAATCAGGGGGAGGGAACGATGGCTATCCGGTAACCGATTGGGTTACCGGAATATCACTGCTCGGTGTCTGAATCCGTTAGCGCAGGTCCGGATTCAGGGTGTAGGTACCCGTCACCCGGGCGCTGGCCAGTACGTGACCTGCCATGGCTTCGCGCACATCGTTACCATCGAACTCGCCATCCAGGGCAAGGGTATCCACATCCAGTGCATGCACCTCGAAGTGGTAGTGATGGATGATCTCATCGTTCCAGGGCGGACAGGGACCATCGTACCCGGCGTAGGTGCCGTTCATGTCGGGATTGCCCGCCAGGAACTGGGTGTAATTGTTCACGCCGCGGATACCGATGGGACCGGGCCCCGGCTCCTTGCCCTTGGGAATCACGCCATCGCTGTCTTCGCCTTCCGGAATCCGGGTGGTGCCGGCAGGCACATCCACCAGCAGCCAGTGGAAAAAATCGACCCTCGGGATGTCCCTGGAAACCGTCTTGCCTTCCTGGTTTACATCATCCGCAACGCTGGGCACATCCGGATCAAACATCATCACCACGAAGCTTTTCGTGCACTCGGGCGCACCGTCCCAGACAATTTCGGGGTTCCGGTTGGGACCGAAGCTCATGTGGTCATCTTCACTGTATACCCCGAATGCGAATTTCTCGGGAATCGGCTGGCCTTCTTCGATGCCTTCAACCTGTAGTTTCACGGCGTTGCCTCCTGTCGTTTTTAGCCTTGGGCTCATTGACTGTGTCTGGGACAGTCTCATTCTGTGATAATACGTTTTTAACACAAAATCGATTGAACTGACCACGGAGCCCCGATGAGCCAACAGAAGCCCGGCAAGCCGCAACAACCCGCGAACCAGAAAGACGAGGATGCGGTTGCCTTTGCCCAGGGTATTTTCGAACTGGCCCGCAACGGCGGTGCCGGACCTCTGAGCGTGATGCTTGATGCCGGTGTCCCGGTGAACATGCGCACCAGCGAGGGCGAGACCCTGCTGATCCTGGCCAGCAAGCATGGCCACACGGAAACGGTACGTCTGCTGCTGGAAAAAGGCGCCGATCGCGAAGCGAAGGACAGCAACGGCAATACCGCTCTGTCGCTGGCAAAAACCGACAGCGTAAAGCGCCTGTTCGAAGAATCCGGCCGGTAAGCCGGCATGTTCAACAAAGGCGAGATTATCCACCACACCCGGGATGCCCTCGGCAGCATTCTGGTGGTCGATTACCGCAAACACCGGGTGCTTACCTTCAATTCGGTGTTCGAGCAAAGCAAGATTGATCGCCGATTTCCCTATCTGCCAGTCCATGAGTACAACCGGGCCATGATGCTGCCGGCGGTCTTTGCCAACCCTCGCCACGTCACCATTCTGGGTCTGGGCGGCGGCGTAATGGCCGGCGCTTTTCACCATCTTTATCCCGAGTGTCGGATACACGCCGTCGAACTGCGCCAGGCGGTACTGGACACTGCCAGGGAATTTTTTGATCTGCCCGGCAGTGAGCGCCTTGAGGTAACCATTGCCGATGCCCGCGATGCCCTGGAAAAGCTGCCGGAGGCGAGCACGGATATGATTCTGGCCGATCTGTACAACGCAGACCGGATGAGCCCTGCACAGGCCCAGAAACAGTTTGTGGATGAGTGCGCCCGGGTGCTCACGGCGGACGGCTGGCTGGTGCTGAATTACCACCGGACCCCGGATGTCCAGGGGGCTTACTTCCGGCGGCTCAAGAGGCACTTTGCGGTGCTTCTTGGCTTTCGAAGCAAAAGTAACAACACCGTGGTTTATGCCAGCAAACAGCACTTCCAGTCGGTGCACCCGAAGGACCCGGTGCTGGAGGAACTGGAGAACCGGCTACCAATAGACTGGCGTCGATTGATGGCGAAAGTCAGCCGGATGGAGTGAGCTGGAAAATCGTCCCGGACTTGATCTGCGTCCTTGATGATTATTGGGGATGATCCATAGTTACTGGTATGGAATCCACTATGTTCGAAAGGAGTGCTGACCATGAGCGAGGAAGACTATAAAAAGCTGCATCCGGTACTGAGCGAGGTCACCAAGACCTACGTCGATCTGTACACCAACCGGCCGAATGAGGAAAACCGCGAAAAGCTGATAAAGCTTGAGGCCCTGCTGCACGAGAAGCTGGAAACCATTCAGAAAGCCAAGAACGAGCAGTAACAGGGCCCGACTGAGCCGGGCCCCTGCACGATCAGGTCCATTTTTCTCCGGGGCTCTGATAGTCCCGGAAGGCCCTGTGCAGGCGATCCGGTTGGTCAGTCCGGATCAGCATGTCGATGTATTGCTGCTGCAAAAAACCGGCACGTTCCATGTTCTCCGCCATTGCCAGCAAAGGGTCAAAAAACCCGTTGACGTTGTAGATGGCACACGGCTTCTGGTGCAACCCCAACTGGCCCCACGTCCAGGCCTCAAACAGTTCTTCCAGGGTGCCAATCCCGCCTGGCAGCGCAACGAAACCGTCAGCCAGATCCGCCATCAGGGCCTTGCGCTCGTGCATGTTTTTGACCACATGCAGCTCGGTCAGGCCGGAGTGGGCCAGCTCCCGATCCCGCAGATGCTCCGGGATGACCCCGTGGACCCGGCCGCCCGCGGCCAGGACCGCATCCGCCACAACACCCATCAGACCCACGTGGCCGCCACCGAACACCAGCTCAATGCCATTACGACCGAAGTAATCACCCAACTCCCGGGCCTTGTCCGCGTAAAGCGGATCATTTCCGGACCGGGAGCCGCAATAGACCGCGACCTTCATTCACCGTCACCAATCTTGTCCTGGGTTTGGGTCTCGAAATCACTGGCGTCGTGACGCTCGTGCAGCTGGCTGCTCGGCTCACCCCAGGCCCGGTTGACCATGCGGCCACGCCTGACCGCCGGGCGCTGAGCAATCTCGTCGGCCCAGCGAATGACGTTGGTATAGGTGTGGGCTTCCAGGAACTCGGCCGCGTCATACACCTTGTTTTTCACCAGGGCGCCGTACCAGGGCCAGATCGCCATATCGGCGATGGTGTATTCATCGCCCGCGATGTAGCGGTTATTGGCCAGCTGCCGGTCGAGCACATCCAGCTGACGCTTGACTTCCATGGTGTAACGGTTGATCGGGTACTCGTAGTATTCCGGCGCGTAGGCATAGAAATGACCGAAGCCGCCACCGAGCATGGGCGCACTGCCCATCTGCCAGAACAGCCAGTTCATGGTCTCCGCGCGTCCGGCGATGTCACTGGGCAGGAACGCCCCGAATTTTTCCGCCAGGTAAAGCAGGATGGACCCGGATTCGAACAGGCGGATGGACGGGGTGACACTGTGGTCCACCATGGCCGGGATCTTGGAGTTGGGGTTCACCTCCACAAACCCGCTGCCAAACTGATCGCCCTCAGTAATCCTGACGAGCCAGGCGTCGTACTCGGCGTCCTTGATACCCAGCTCCAGCAGCTCCTCCAGCATCACCGTAACTTTCACGCCGTTGGGCGTCGCCAGCGAATAAAGCTGCAACGGATGCTTGCCAACCGGTAGCGCCTTGTCGTGGGTCGGACCGGCGATCGGGCGATTGATACTGGCAAACCGACCTCCGCTCTCAGAGTCCCATTTCCAGACTTTGGGTGGCGTGTAGGTAGCGTCGGTCATGGCATTTCTCCTCACAAAGTAGCATTCAGCTGGCTCCGAGGTCGCATTGAGCCCGGGGCCGAAAACTCTAGCATGGAAGTTCAAACAAAAAGAACCACAGGAGTACCCCATGGCAGGGCGCATCGTGCTCCTTCTTGCCTGTCTGTTTTTAGTGCCCCCGGTTCACGCCGAGCTGTCAGACAGCAAGCGGGCGCTGATTCAGGAGCTGTTTCCCTCGGCAACGGTCATTGAAGACAAGCTGCCCGATTTTCCCGTGTACCCGGTGTATCAACTCCAGGAACTGCTCGGCTATGCCTACGAAACCGCAGACCATAGCCGCCTACAGGGCTTTGCCGGCAAACCGATCAGCATGCTGATCGGCCTCGACAGCAAAGGGCGTTTCACCGGCATCAAGGTGCTGAATCACCACGAGCCGGTTTTTCTCCATGGCCTGGGCGAAGGCCCCCTGTTCGACTTTGTAGACCAATACGAAGGACATTCGTTACAAGAGCAGATTATTGTCAGCACCTCCAACTCCAGCCGTTCCGGACGAACCAGCGACGGCAACGTGGTGCACTTTGACGGTGTCAGCAAGGCCACGGTTTCGGTCCTGATCATCAACGACACCGTGCTCTCTTCAGCCCTCAAGGTGGCCCGCAAGAAGCTCGAGGGTTTTGCCCAGAGCGCACCCACACGGGCGAAACCGGATTTCTACCAGCCCATGTCCTGGCAGCAACTGGTGGATCGCGGTTACATCGGACACTGGCAGATTGCTGCCGAATCCATCGAGGCCGAGCTGGGCCGGCCTCTTTCAGACTACCCCATGGACATCGAACCCGCAGACGGCGAACCTTTTACCGAGCTTTTCTTCGCCTACATCAATTCGCCCATGGTGGGACGGAACCTTCTCGGAGACGATGGCTACCAGCGCCTCATGCAACGGCTGGATGACGGCGCACAGGTTCTGGCCATCATGTCCCGGGGCGCCTTTCCCCACGTTTCCCGCGAGTTCGTGCCCGGCAGCTCTCCGGACCGCATCGGGCTCACCCAGAACAACCTTGCCGTGGAAATGCGCGACCTCAACCTGCTGGACCAGAATCTCGATTTCGGGGCGGCCGGCATTCCGTCATTCGATGCCGGAAACCTGTTCCGCGTGGGCGGTAACGCCGGCTTCAACCCCGGGGCGGAAGCCAATCTGAAGCTCAATGTCGAACTGGCCCGCAATCACCTGATGGTGGACCGCACGTCCCTGAATATCCCGGTTCGCTTCAATGAAGAACTGTTCGAAACCGTCGAGGTTGCTCCCAACCCGGAGGACACCCGTGAACCGGTCTGGATCGGCCTTTGGAAAGAACGCTGGTGGCAGATTTCACTGCTGGTAATCGGCCTGACCGTTCTGACCGTGTTCTTCGCCCGCCAGAAAACCCTGAGCCGCAAAACGAAGCTGGTACACCGGTTCCGCTGGGGATTTCTGTTCTTCACCCTGTTCTTTATCGGCTTCTACGCCCAGGGCCAGCTTTCGGTAGTTAACATCTACACCCTGTTCCTGGCGATCTGGGACGGTTTCTCTCTCAATGTCTTCCTGCTGGATCCGATCATCTTTATTCTCTGGGTGTACACATTCATAACCCTGTTCATCTGGGGCCGTGGCCTTTTCTGCGGCTGGCTCTGCCCGTTTGGCGCCCTGCAGGAAATGGCCGCCTGGCTTGGCGAGAAACTGAAGTTCCGCCAGATCAAAGTGCCCGAGCACTGGCACCGGCGCCTGATTCTGCTCAAATATCCGATCCTGCTCGCGCTGGTGGGCACCGCTTTCTACTCCCTGACCGTCGCCGAAAAAATGGCGGAGGTGGAACCATTCAAAACCAGCATAACCCTGTTTTTCGTTCGCTCCTGGCCCTTCGTTCTCTACGCCGTCGGCCTGCTTGTGATCGGCATGTTCATCCACAAATTCTACTGCCGCTACCTGTGCCCGCTGGGCGCAGGCCTCGCGGCGCTCGGCCGGTTACGCTTGTTCAGCTGGCTGGACCGGGTTGAGCTCTGTGGCAACCCCTGCCAGCACTGCAAGAATGAGTGCGGTATCAATGCCATTCGCAAGGATGGCCGGATCGATTACGACGAATGCATTCAGTGCCTGGAATGCGTCGTTATTCTCGAGGACGACACCCGGTGCGTCGACAAGCGGCTCGAGACCAAAAAACGATCAAGACAGGCGAACATACTGGCAACGGACGCGGGCTGACCCGTCCCGTTGCCGCGAAGCCCGGATTATTGCTTCTTCTGCCATTCAAACTTCTTGAACGGCTCATCAACGGGCGTCTCCGCAATGTGGTTGACGTAGTTACTCATGACTTTCTGGGACAACACCAGAATCACTTCCAGTACCTGGCGGTGCTGGTATCCCGCTTCATAAAACGCGACCAGATCCTCTTTGCTGACATTGCCGCGTTTGCGCATGACCGCGAGAGTGAAGGTTCTCAGCGCCTCGAGCTTGTCGCTCGGCAGCGGCGTTTCGTCCCGCAGTGCATTGGTAATGTCGTCAGACACATCCATCATTTTGGCAATCCCGGTATGGGCCGGAACGCAGTAATGACAGGCGTTTTCCACGTTGATGGTCTGCCAGACGACGGTCTTTTCATCATTATCAAAGCTGCTGTCCAGCACCAGTTGATGCAGTTGCTGGTAACCCTCAAGGATGCCCGGCGCCTCCGCCATGACCGCATGCAGGCCAGGAATCATGCCGAACGCCTTGAGCGAGTTGTCCAGCAATGGTCTGGATTTCTCCGGTGCCGTGTCTTTGTCGTGAAGGGGGAAATCTGTCATTGCTAACTCCTTTATTGAATGATTGCTCAATTACTACTTCAGGCTAACTGTTATTGAGCGGTCATTCAAGATATAATTGAGTGGTCATTCAAATCACTACGATGGTGAATTGTTGTTATGGCCAGACACGCACGCTATGACCGAAAAACCGCTCTGGAAAAGGCCGTTGGCCTGTTCTGGGAGAAGGGCTATCACGGCAGCTCCATGAAGCAGATCGAGCAGGCCCTCGATATGCGGCCGGGCAGCATCTACGCCACGTTTGGCAGCAAGGACGGTCTGTTTTCAGAAGCACTGGCCGCCTATGCGGAACAGGGCGGCCGGGAGTTGGCCGTTCACCTCAAGGGTTTTGATTCCATTGTTGACGGCCTTCAGGACTATCTGCGCGGCATCGCCTGCAGTTGCGGCGACGGAAGCGCGGCACCCTCACGAGCCTGCATGATCGTGAAAACGCTGCTGGAATCCAGCAATACGCATTCGGCCCTGGCGGACCAGGCCAACAGCATTCTTGCTGCGATCGAGGGATCTCTTGCAGACCTGGTAGAGCAGGCTCGGGTGAAAGGGGAGCTGGCGCAATCCGTAGACAGCCGTCGACTTGCCCGACTCCTGCAGGCGCAGATCATGGGCCTGAGATCCATGGGTGAACGCAATCTGGATCCGCAAGCCATGCAAGACCTTGGTGACGATATGGCCGCCATCCTGGACGGGTATCGCACCCAGCATTAGACCCGCTGTTCCTTCTGCGGCTCCGGCGAGCGCGCCATCCACAGGTTCGCGAGCGCCAGGCCGGAAGGAAACAGCACTTCCGTAGAATTGTACCCACAGGTCCGGGCGCGTTAACATTATTGCCCGGCTCAGGCCCCGCCCTGTTTCCCGATCGAATTCCGGCTGCTCGTCTGGTTCCGAGTGAGGACAGCCAAGCATTCTCGCCTGAAGAGTGCTTGGCTCTCTTCACTTACAGGTCTGATTGGTATGGATAACCTTCATCACATTGTTGTGGTCGGCGGTGGCGCCGGCGGTCTCGAACTTGTTACCAGCCTCGGCAACAAACTGGGTAAAAAGGGAAAAGCCAGAATCACGCTGGTGGATTCCGGTCTGACCCACGTCTGGAAACCCCTGCTGCACGAAGTTGCCTCCGGTTCCCTAGATGCCAGCGCGAACGAGATCAACTACCGCGCCCATGCCCGCAAACACCATTACGAATTCCAGCTCGGCCGCATGAGCGGACTGGACCGCGATAGCAAGAAAGTGGTCATAGCCCCGTTCCACGATGTCGACGGCACAGAGGTCGTTCCCGAACGCCATATCCCCTACGACACACTGGTTATTGCCGTGGGCAGCACCGCCAACGACTTTGGCACGCCCGGCGCCCAGGACAACTGCCTGTTCCTGGACAGCCTCAAACAGGCCCGGCGCTTCCACAACCTGATGCTCAACGCCTTTCTGCGCAAGAATCACGAGGCGTTGCAGGGGGCTGAGCATACCCTGAATATCAGCATCATTGGCGCGGGTGCCACCGGTGTGGAACTGGCAGCAGAATTGCGACTGGCGTCCCGCGAGCTGCCGGTGTACGGCATGAACCACCTTCAGCCCTCGGACGTTTCCATTTCCGTGATCGAGGCCGCTGACCGCATTCTTCCCGCCCTGCCTGGCCGGCTGTCTGCGGCGGCCACCAGGGAGCTGGAACACCAGCGGGTGAAAGTACTGACCGGCCAGCCGGTGAGTGAGGTACGGTCCAGTACGGTCGTGATGAAAGACGGCACCGAATTACCCTCGGAAATGACCATCTGGGCAGCGGGCATCAAGGCCCCGGCCTTCCTGGCCGAGCTGGAAGGTCTGGAGGTGAACCGGAGCAATCAGTTGGTGGTGGAACAGACCCTGCAAACCACCCAGGATCCCAATATCTTCGCCTTCGGCGACTGCGCTGCCTGTCCGCAACCGGATTCCGACCTGCCGGTTCCCCCCCGGGCCCAGGCTGCGCACCAGCAGGCAGACACCCTGTTCAAGACCCTCTGCAACCGCCTGGACAATGGCGAGGCGGTGCCCTTCGTCTACAACGACCACGGTTCGCTGATCAATTTCAGCCGCTACACCACCGTCGGCAACCTGATGGGCAACCTGTCCGGCCGCAGCATGTACATCGAGGGCAAGGTGGCCCGCATGTTCTATCTGTCCCTATACCGGATGCATCAGGTAGCCCTGCACGGCATGTTCCGCACCGGGATTATCTGGCTGATGGATAAAATCAGCCGTGCCATGCAACCCCGACTCAAACTACACTAGAGATACAGTCGAGCGGCAATGAAGTGGAGCGGGTGAAGGGAATCGAACCCTCGTATGCAGCTTGGGAAGCTGCCGTTCTACCATTGAACTACACCCGCAAAAGAAGGGCCGCGAAAGCAATATAAGCGGTCCGCCCGGCAATGGGCAAGCATTCTGTCTGGAGCAACAATGGATCCCACCCTGACTCTGATTGGCGCCCTGATGCTGGTCATCAGTATTGTGCTCAGCCCGCTTTCCAGCCGGGTGGGCATGCCGGTGCTGCTGATCTTTCTGGTGGTCGGCATGATGATGGGCGAGGACGGCCCGGGTGGCATCCAGTTCGACGATTTCGAGCTCGCGTTCCTGATTGCCAATCTGGCGCTGGGCGTGATCCTACTGGACGGCGGCATGCGCACCCGTGCCGAAACCTTCCGCGTGGGGCTGAAACCCGCCCTGGTGCTCGCTACGCTCGGGGTCGCGATGACCGCCGCTGGTGCCGCAGTTGTGGCCTGGTGGGTGTTCGACCTGCACTGGCTGACGGCCCTGCTGATTGGCGCCATCATCTCATCCACCGATGCCGCCGCCGTGTTTTCACTGCTTCAGGGGCGGGGCCTGCACCTGAACGAACGGGTCAGTGCCACCCTGGAGATCGAATCCGGCAGTAACGACCCCATGGCGATTTTCCTGACCCTGATGCTGGTCACGCTCATCGGTAACGAAGGCGACCACGCGGGCTGGGCGGTCTTGACCATGCTGGTGCAGCAGTTCGGTGTCGGCGCCGTTGCCGGGATTATTGGCGGCTTCGCCGTGGTTGAGCTGGCCAACCGGATCCGCCTGACGCCTTCGCTGTATCCCCTTCTGGTCGCCGCTGCTGGCATCTCGGTGTTTTCTGCCACAAACGCCCTCGGCGGCAGCGGATTTCTGGCCATTTATCTGACCGGGGTGGTGATCGGTAACCGCCATGTCCGGATGATGCCGATGATCCTGCAGGTGCACGATGGTCTGGCATGGCTGGCCCAACTGTGCCTGTTCCTGATGCTCGGACTGCTGGTAACGCCCTCCGATCTGATTCCGCTGGCCGGCGGCGGGTTGATCCTGGCCCTCTCGCTGATCTTCATTATCCGCCCGCTGACGGTCATGCTCACCCTCTGGCCGTTTGCCTTCAATCGCCGCGAGCTTGGTTTCATCAGCTGGGTCGGCCTCCGGGGTGCGGTGCCGATTGTACTGGCCCTGTTCCCGATCATCGCCGACTTGCCGGAAGCCCAACTGGTCTTCCACGCGGCTTTCTTTATCGTACTGGTTTCGCTCCTGGTTCAGGGCACCACCATGACACCCCTGGCCCGGAAACTTCGCCTGGAAGTTCCTGCCGGAGAGGATCCCTATCGAAGGTTGCCCCTGGATGCGCCGGCCGCCGGCGACCACGAATTGATGCTGTTCCCGCTGCGGGGCGAAATCTGGGAGACGCCGCGGCGGCTGAGCCAGCTGCGGTTTCCCGAGAACACCGCCGTCGCCGGCGTCTTCCGGAACCGGGTTTGCCTGCAGCCGAAAGCCGATCTGGAAGTTTCCAGTGGCGACATGGTGGCGATGTTCGCAACCCCCAGTGTGCTGCCGGAGCTCGGCAAGGCGCTGAGCGGCCGGCACGCGCCCAAGTACCTGGCTGAACGGGCATTTTTTGGAGATTTTGTGCTTAACGGCGATGCCCTGCTGGGTGACGTCGAGCAGGTTTATGGCATTGAATTCGACGATCTGCCCCCGGAACTGTCCCTGGCTGAATGCTTTGCCAGACGCACCAAGGGGCACCCGGTTGTCGGTGACGTGGTTACCCTTGGCCCGGTAACGCTGGTAGCCCGGGCCACCAGTGCTGACCAGGTAACCAAGGTGGGACTGAAGATGGACAATTCACAAAATGGTTGATCAGCGAACCAGATAGCCAAAAAAGTTAACAAAACCCCTTAACAGATCCCTTGCGGGCTATGGTATAAATCGCCTGTACAAAGATTAATCATTGGTAAGTTAAGGACATGAGCATTTTCCGCGCCCTATTATCCAGCCTCGCCCTGCTCTGCATGGCGGCCGCTCCAACCGCCGTTGCAACCGAGCTGCTGGCCAAGGCCGACACCCGGATGCCGGTTGCCACCATGTATGAGCCCGCGGACATTCAGAACGTCAGTAGGGTGGTGGTTCGCAAGGGAGAGCGCCGTCTGTACCTGATGGATGGCGAGGACGTGGTTCGCAGCTACCGCATTTCCCTGGGCGACAATCCGGAAGGCCACAAGCTGTACGAGGGTGACGAGCGCACACCGGAGGGCGATTACACCCTCGACTGGCGCAATGCCGAGAGCGATTTCTACAAATCCATCCACATCTCCTATCCCAGTGAGCGGGATCGGGAACTGGCATCCGCCTGGGGCCTGGACCCCGGTGGCAGCATCATGATCCATGGCCTGCCCAATAACGTGGGCGACATGGCCTTTGCCTATACCGGCCTGGACTGGACCGATGGCTGCATCGCCGTCACCAACGAAGAGATGGACGAAATCTGGCAACTGGTGTCCAACGGAACCCCTATCAGCATTCACCCATGAGCCAAACCTGACAGCCGCATTAAGTTGTTGTCATATGCTTAGCAAATTTACGTATCTGTAGTTAACATTCTCGCTTACAGTGTTTTACACTGTTTAACGACTCCGGTAGTCATTGCCTGACAAACGTTGCTGCGCAGGTTGACAGGAAGTCGTCTATACTGACTTTCGGATCACAGGAAATAACTCGACCAATAAGGGGATTTACAATGCGTAAACTGACGATCGCCGGGATTGCACTGGCCACTGCTCTGACTGCAGGTTGTGCCACCACTGACCAGGGCGCTATCGACGAAGCAAATGCAACCGCCAGCTCCGCTGAGCGCACTGCAGAAAATGCACTGAACACCGCTAACAGCGCTGCAAGCTCTGCACGTACTGCCCAGCAGACTGCAGAAGAAGCTCTGGCCGCTGCTAAGGCAGCCCAGAAAGCCGCTGACGAAGCAAACGAGCGTGCCAAGCGTATGCTCGAGCGTGCCAGCCAGAAATAAGCTGATACGTAACAGAAAGGCCGGCATTGCCGGCCTTTTTTTATGCCCCGGAATCGGGCTTTTCCGGTTCGGGTTTGTCGGGCGTAAAGGGCTTGTTCTCCTTCAGGAACGTGGTCATCAGTTCCATGGGCAGAGGGAACACAATAGTGGATGAGTTTGTGTTGCTCATATCCGCCAGGGTCTGGAGATAACGCAACTGCATGGAACCGGAATTGGTAGACATGACATCCGCCGCTTCCACCAGCTTTTTGGACGCCTGCAATTCGCCCTCGGCGTGGATGACCTTGGCACGACGCTCACGCTCGGCCTCCGCCTGGCGGGCAATGGCACGAATCATCGATTCGTTGAGATCCACATGCTTGATTTCAACATTGGCCACCTTGATGCCCCATTCCTCCGTCTGGGCATCGATGATCTCCTGGATATCGGAATTGAGCTTGTCCCGTTCTGACAGCATTTCATCCAGGTCGTGCTTACCCAGCACCGACCGGAGAGTTGTCTGGGCGAGCTGGCTGGTTGCGGAATTGAAATCCTCCACCCGGATAATGGCCCGCTCCGGATCCACGACACGGAAATAAAGCACGGCATTCACTCGCACCGTCACGTTATCCCGGGAAATGACATCCTGGCTGGGCACATCCAGAGTGATGACCCGCAGGTCCACCCGCACCATCTGCTGAATGCCGGGAATCACAATGATCAGCCCCGGGCCTTTAACACCCTGGAACCGACCGAGAAAGAACACGACGCCCCGCTCATACTCCGGCAGGATCTTGATGGCCGAAGCGAGAATCAGCAGTAACACCACCGTGGGTGCCAAATAGGGAATCAGATCGCCAATCATACGGCCTCCTTGTATTGCCGTTACTTTGTCTGCCAGGTCAGCCGTTGTCCGGAATGACCCTGACGGTTACCGTCAAACCCTCGATTGCTGTCACCTGAACCCGGTCACCTTCGTTGACCGGTCCTTCGCTGATGGCGTTCCACCGCTCACCGCTCAGACGGACGTGGCCGCGAAAATGACCATGGTCTCCGGAGAAGTCATCCAGCGCCACACCTTCCTCGTGGGTAATCTGTTCAGCACCACTGACCGGATGCCGTCGACGCAGCCCGATAAACCGTGTCACCGTCCACAGGATAAAACCGGCAGCCACGACGGCCGTGCCGCCAATGGTCGGCAGTGAAATATCCCGGTGACTGCCGTCCATCAAGATGATCGAGCCAGTCACGAAGGCGACAATCCCGCCAACCCCCAGTATCCCGAAACTGGGCACAAAAGCCTCGCCCACGATGAACGCCAACCCGAGCAGAATGAGGGCGAGGCCGGCATAATTCACCGACAGGACCTGGAAGGCGAATAGCGCAAGGATCAGCGAAATCGCGCCAATCACGCCGGGCACGACGGCACCGGGGTTGGCCAGCTCGAAGATGATGCCGTAGAAGCCGATGATCATCAGAAAGTAGGCCACGTTCGGATTGGTAATCACCGACAAGAGGCGGGTGCGCCAGTCCGGCTGGGATCTGACGATTTCCATATTGGCCGTGTTCAGGGTCCTGTCGCCTGACGCCATGCGAACGGTGCGTCCATCTACTTGCTGCAACAGATCCCGGAGGTTGGGGGAGACCACGTCAATGACGTTCTTCTCCAGCGCCTCTTCGGCACCGAGGTTTACAGCCTCACGGACGGCCTCTTCAGCCCAGTCGGCGTTGCGGCCATGGCGTTCGGCCAGGCCGCGGATGTAACTGACCGCGTCCTCCAGAACCTTGCGCTCCATGGCGGTGCCTCCGCGCCGTTTGCCTTCGTCGTCGCCGGCTTGACGCTCATTGTCGGTTGACGAGTCGGAGGCGGAATCCGAGCCTTCCTCGGATTCCGGGGCTTCGGAGGCCGGATCGCTCTCGGGTTCAGGGCTACCCGGCAGCCCACCCATCTGGACCGGCGTGGCCGATCCCAGGTTGGTGGCAGGCGCCATGGCGGCAATATGACTGCCATACAGAATGTAGGTGCCTGCGCTGGCAGCCCGGGCGCCCTGCGGGGAAACATAGGTCGCGACAGGAACGTCGGAGGCCAGGATCACCTTGATGATGTCCCGCATGGAATCCATCAGGCCGCCAGGCGTATCCATTTCGATAATCACCAGACCGGCACCCTCGGATTCCGCGCGGCGGATGCCCCGGGTCACGTAGTCCATGGTGGCTGGGCCGATAGCCCCCTCAACCGTGAGTACCAGAGCAGTTTCGGAGGATTTCTGCTGGGCAAAAACCTGATGGCCCAGGGACGCCAGCGCTAGCAGCACACCTGTCAGGAATACCAGAGCCCAGGCCCGGAGGCGGGCGGGATTCTGTGATCGCATGGGACGGTGTGCCTGCATAAAGCCTCCCCGGATCCGGAAGAAATTCAACTTGATACAGATACGATGGCAGCGGGGCCGCGGTTCTGTCCTACACAGGCCGGCAACCGTGTTCAGCGCACCGCATCAGAAGTATAGCCGCTGCTCCGGCTCCTTGGCCGATTCCGGCGACTTGTCTTCCACGGTCTTGTCGGCGGCCATCCGGGTCACCCGCTCACCAATCATGGTCGGCAGGCCATCCGCCTGGTCGACGGCCAGTTCAATGGCACCGCGTTTAACCTCGACTTCCGGATGACGGCTCCGGAAAGCTTCAACTTCAGCGAACACCTGCTGCCACAAGCGCTCTCGATCTTCGCGGGGGTAGTCTTCATGGGGACGGTGGACTTCCAGCCAGACCTCGCCATCCGAAAAACCGATCTTGACGGCGTCGTGGACAACCTGGACCGGCGTGCCCTTCTCGACCTGATACACGAACCGGGAGATATCCTCGTTGTACATCCGGAAACAACCATGGCTGACCGGCATGCCGACGCCAAATTTCTTGTTGGTACCGTGGATCAGATAGCCTTTTTCACTCAGGAGCAGGGCGTGGGTGCCAAGCGGGTTGCCGGGGCCGGGCGGAATCATCCTGGGCAGATAGTCTCCGGACGCCTCGTACTCTGCCCGAATGCTCGCAGGCGGGTACCAGGCCGGGGACTCAAGTGGCATGGTGACCTCGGCATCGGTCAGAGGCGACGGATTCTCTGCCGTGCCAACGCCCACGGGGTAAACCTGCACACCCTGATCGGTGAAGTAATACAGGCGGTACTCGGCAAGATTGATAACGATGCCTTCCCGCCGGGCGTCCGGCAGCACGTACTGGCGCGGCAGGGTGATGGTGGTGCCGTCGCCGGGTAGCCAGGGGTCCACACCAGGATTGGCCTTGACCAGCTCCAGGTACCCCATGGCCAAGCGGTTACCAATGGCGGCAAAGGTGTCCTCATAACGGGTTTCAAAAACACCGAGCTCTCCTGCCAGATCCCCCTGGACAGGGAATGTGGGCACACGAGGGCTTCGATCCGGCTCCTCGGGGGATTCCGGGTCGCTGGCAGCGTCCTGAGCCTCCGCAAACACGGCGGTCGGGAACACCAGAAACTGTGCCAGAGAAAAAACCGCTAAAAATCTGAACCACATAGAAAACGTTCCGAAAGCATCAGGCAACCGGGTACAGTGACAGCAAGTACCCTCAGGAGTTCATATAGGTCGCCCATACTGTTACGACGGCAAGCGCCACAAACAACACACTTGCACCAATCCGCGCTGTGGCGAGGGGCAACCTCTCCATCAGCCAGCGTCCCGCCATGATAACCGGTATATTGGCCAGCAGCATACCCACCGTGGTGCCCAGAATAACCCAGAACGTCTCGGTAAACCTGGCAGCGAGAACGACGGTCGCAACCTGCGTCTTGTCGCCGATCTCCGCCAGAAAGAACATGATGGTGGTGGCCATGAACGCCCCCATGCCCAGGAACTTTGAATCATCGCTGTCGTCCTTGTCCGGTACCAGCAACCAGAGCGCGATCGCAACAAAACTGCCGGCCAGAATCCACGGCAACCAGGCTTCCGGAATGAAAGAAGCGACCCAGGCACCGAGCCAGGCAGATAAGGCGTGATTGAGAACCGTTGCGACAAAAATGCCGAGAATAATAGGCAGGCGGGTGGCGTATCGGGCAACCAGGAAAAGCGAGAGCAACTGGGTCTTGTCACCAATTTCCGCTATGGCAACAGCAACCGTCGAGGCGAGAAAAGCGTCCATGAAAAACTCCAGGGCGGATAACCAGACATGAGGCAGCCCACCTTCCGCCCAATGGAGGTGAAACCGCCTCAGGTCTTGCCAATATCACCGGTGTTGCGGTGAGACATGATAGCCATGGGGATTTGGCCCCAAGTATGTTGACTATCATCCGCTCGGACATTCCGATGCGGAGGCTACTCCCCTGAAGAGATGCCGGCATCATAATGAATCCGGCGCGGGGCCGCAACCACAGGTCTTCCTAGACCCGCATTCGCCACACCGGGATCGCCGCAACCGCTACGAATGCCGCTACCAGCCACCAGGCCGAGTGGAACGCGTTGATCGTGGGCATCCCGGAGGTGTGCTCACCAAATTCAATGGTCAGTGCCACCAGGTTAACGCCAAAGGCGCCACCGAGCTGGCGCATGAAGTTAAGCGTGCTCGAACCGGCCCCCAGCTCCTGTGGCTCCAGCGGATTCAGGGCGCCGGTCGAGAGGGCCGGGAGCATGAAACCGATACCGATGCGGCCCAGCACTGTCCAGAGCACCAGCCAGCCAAAGGCGAGCTCAAGATCGGACAGTGCGAACAGAACGGCGGAAAGGGCAAATGCCCCAATACCGAACACCACCAAACCCCGGGCACTGTGCCTGTCGGCCATGCGGCCGGCCAACGGAAACGTCATACCCAGGACAATACCCGCAGGCAGCATTAGCAAACCTGCCTCCGTCGCACTGAAGCCCAGAGCTGTCTGTACGAACAATGGAATGAGGTAGGTGGATCCGAACAGCGCCAGCCCCAGTGCCATGGCACCCAGGCAGGCGAAAACAAAGACCGGCTTGCGCAGCAGGGCAATGTTCACCAGAGGATGGGCAGTTTGCCGCTCACGCAGCACGAAGAGCAGCAGCCCGCCGAGGGCCAGTAGCCCTTCGATCAGGATCCAGCTCTTCTGGCCTGCCGCCTGTTGCAACCGGTTCAGAGCATCGAGCGACAGGGCGATGGTAAACCCGAGCAATACGAGGCCGGGGAGATCAAAGCGATAGGGGGCTGGCCGGGACACCGGCAAGGGCAGGAAGCGCCAGGCCATGAAAACACCCAGCAGCGTGACCGGAGCCGGTGCAAACATCACGTAGCGCCAGTCCAGCTGATCAACCAGAAAGCCTCCCAGCACCGGACCGAGGGCCGGGGCCAGAATCACCCCCATACCGTAGATACCCATGGCCTGGCCGCGGCGATCGCGGGGGAAAATCCGGAACACCAGATACATGCCCATGGGCTGCATCAGGCCGGCCATGGCACCCTGGCCGATCCGGGCGGCGATAAGCTGCCCCGGCGTCTCGGCAAAACCGCCGGCAAGGGAAATCAGGGTAAAGAGAAACATGGCTACGGCAAGGGTCTTGCGAACCCCGAAGTGATCCAGCAGCCACGAGGAGGCCAGCATAGTGGTGGTCATGGCGGCGATAAAGCCCGTTGCCAGCCAGTGAACCTGGCCCTGGCGAATGCCGAACTCCACCATGATGTCGTGCAACGCCACGTTCACCACGGTGGCGCTGAGCACGGTGGCCATGGTGCCTATCATCACCGTAGCCACTGCCAGCCAGCGCCAGCGATCCCCGTAGCGGGCTTTCAGGCCCTCAACTGAGTTATCAGCCAAGGGTTATTTCTGCTTTTCGGCGTTTTCCAGGATCTTGTGGAAGACCTTCACGGTGCACTCGATCTCTTTGTCGCTGATGCCTTCCAGCATTTCCTCGCGCAGCACCTCGGCTCGCTCGGAAAGGTCATCCATAAACGCCCGGCCGGCGTTGGTCAGATGCAGCCGCCGCGCACGGCGATCGTTCGGGCAGGGCCGGCGCTCAATCAAATTCTGTTGCTCGAGACTGTCCAGCAGTCGCACCAGAGTCGGATTCTCGATCGCCATCAGGCTTGCCAGCTCACGCTGTGTGAGGCCCTCACCGCCTTTTTCCAGGTACACCATCGTGCTCCAGCGCGCCTGGGTGACGCCCAGATCCTTCAGGCGCTCGTCCAGCATTTTTCTCCAGCGCCGGGTAACCCGCGCTACCGCAAAAGGAAACTGGTCTCTCATTTGTCGTCACTCCATATCAAAAGAGGGCTTGGCCCGGGCCGGGCGCTGCCGCGCCTTCGACCAATTAATCACATTATCGGAAAGTCACCAATAGTATGCTAACCATTGTGATAAAAACAGATACGGAAGTAAAAACAAAATCGGGGAAAACCGAAAGCAGCGTCAGCTCGCCTGACGCTGCTCTTCGTGCATCTCCTCGACTTCGGGAGACTCGTGGAACTCGCTGTTCCGCGGATCGATTTCAGCAAGCACCGGCGACGCTTCCGGCATGGCAGGCACGAAGTGCTCCTGATCTGCGACGGCAACGTCCTCGGTATGACTGATCCGGTAGCTGGTAATCACGGCCAGCAGCAGCAGGAAGCCGGCATTACCGAAGAACAGGCCTTTCGGCCCCAGGAGATTGATCAGCTCCGCCATGACAACCGGCCCGATGACACTGCCAACGCCGTAACTCAGCAACAGCGTGGCGCTGGCCGCCACAATACGGGTGCTTTCCATACGGTCATTCGTGATGGCCACGGCTACGGGATACAAAGCGGCTGAAAGCCCCGTGAACACACCAACCAGAAGAGTCAAAAGCCACGCATTTTCGGCCCCGAGAACTCCGACACCGCCTGCGGCTGAAGCCGCTACCAGAGCGATCCAGAACATCACGCGGCGCCGGTCGAAACGGTCGCAGAGCCGGCCCAGCGGCCAGGCAAGGATCATGGCCGCGACAATGGCACTGGCCATGAATGTGGATGTCCGTGCAACGTCCAGCCCGACCAGTGTTGCGTACACCGGCCCAAGCGCATAAAAGCCGCCAATCATGACGCCACAGATCAGGGCGCCGGCAACACCGGAAAAGGATTCCCGTGCCAAAGTGAAAATAGAGATTCGCTGAACCTGCTCAATGACGGGCGCTTCCATTTTGGTCAGTGCCAGCGGCATCAGCGCCAGCGCCAACAGAATTGCGGCAATCGAGAAAGGCATGAAATTGGCGGGGTCGCCGATATTCACGATGAGCTGGCCGCCGGCGGCGGACAGATAGAAAACAATCTGGTACACCGCAAACAACGCACCGCGGTTGGCATTGGTGGCACGGCTGGAGAACCAGCTCTCGATGACCACCAGCACACCGGCAATACTGAACCCGGAGAGTACCCGCAGAACGGCCCAGAAAATCTCGGAAACGGCCATCGGATAGAGTAGCGATGTCACAGCGGCAGCGGCCGCAAACACCGCGAACGCCCGGATATGACCAACCCGGCCGATAATCCTGTGAACGTAGAGCGTACCCAACACAAAACCGATGGAATAGCAGACCAGAATCCAACCGATAATATCCGGCGAGATCGCCTCGATACTCAGACGGATGCCCAGCAGTGTCATCAGGAATGCATTGCCGCTGACCAGCAGAATAATGCTTAGAATCAGGGCAGACAGGGAGGTGACCATTCGGGTCATTACAGCGGCTCCGGGCGTTACAGGGCGTTCTGGATTGAATAACAGACAAAATAGCAGCAAGTCCCGGACTTTGCCGGCGACGTATTAGATCAGGAGCAGGAAATGAAACCACTAGGCACTTCCCGAAACCTGTTAACTGCATCACAAAAACCCGCAAAGGCCGCCATGTAGCGGTTTAACAGGGTTTCACATTAATGCGCCGTAACAGACCATGAGTGCCGGAGCAGGTAACATGAAAACGAGCTATTCATTGGACCGTGAGCGCCTGGTTATGAAAAAAACGGACTGGCCCATCCGCTGGGATCTGCTGCTTCGCTATCGACTTATCGAAACGATTGCCCTGTGGGAAGGTCGCCTGACGACCAACCACATCTGCCACAGTTTCGGGATCGGTCGTCAGCAGGCGTCCAAGGATATCAACACCTATCTGCGCGAACTGGCGCCGGGCAATCTGGTTTACGACCGTCACCTGAAAGGGTATGTCCCGGCCGATAGATTTCGCCCGGTGGTCACCCGTGGAGTGGTCAATGAATATCTGGACCTGCTTGCCCGCCAGCAAAACCTGAGCACCACGTTTGAATCCCTGAACATTGGCCTGCCGGACAGCACCGTGGTCCAGGGTCCGAATCGGGTCATCGCGCCCGAAACCATGCGTGCGGTGGTGACGGCAACACGACAGGGAAGACAGCTGCGGGCCAGCTATGCCTCCCTGAGCCGACCGGAAGCGGTGGAAAGCATACTTGAGCCGCATACTCTGGTTTGTGCCGGCGACAGCTGGCATTTGCGGGCATGGTGCGACTCAAACCGGGAATTCCGGGATTTCGCCCTGAGCCGATTCCGGACCTCGCCGGAGGCCCTCCGGCAGCGCGCCAGACACACCCGGGACCAGGACGAGCACTGGAACCGGCAGGTTACCCTGGTGGTCACCCCGGATCAGCGCCTGACCCGAGCCCAGCAAGAGATCATTGCCCGTGACTACGGCATGGAACATGGTCGTCTGGAAGTTGCTACCCGTGCCGCGCTTGCCCCCTACGTGCTGTCACGGCTCGGTATTACCTTCGACAATCAGCACCCGGATCCTCTGGTGCAACAGCTTGAGTTGGCCAATCCCGACCAGTTGGGATTTGGCAGCAAACGCGAACAGGCCCTCAAAGCCGTTGCCGGCCTCAGCTAAACCGCCAGTGTGAGCTCTGGGACCTGGCGGTATGTCTTTCTCGGCGTTCTGATTCTGTCGTTTCTGCCTGCAGCAGGGAGGGCAGAATCGGTCTGCGGTGATCCCGCAACGCCGATTTCCCGCGTCCAGGGCACTGGACCGGCCTCACCCATGGCAGGAGCTACCGTCACCGTCGAGGGCATCCTGACCCAGGATTCCCGGGCAAAGGGCGGCTTTGGTGGTTTTTACCTGCAGCAGGCCGACCATCAGACCGACGGGAATCCCGCCACTTCCGAAGCGCTGTTTATTTACACCGATCGTGAAATCGCCGATGTCGGCATGCGAGTGCGGGTAACCGGAAAGGTGAAGGAATACCACGGGCTGACCGAACTGGTGTCGGTTCGGAGCATCCGGGCGTGCGGGCGTGGGCCGCTTCCAGCGCCCATTGCCATCACCCTGCCCTGGACCGTCGATCCGGAACATCTGGAGAACATGAGAGTTACCTTTCGCCAGCCCCTGACGGTGGTGGACAACTACAACCTGGCTCGCTACGGCGAGCTTGGGCTGGCGGCCTCAGACCAGGTCCAGCCTACGGAATACCTGCCCCCCGGCAAAGAAGCACACCGGGCATTCACCCGGAACGGGGCAAACCGCGTTCTGCTTGATGACAACCGGTCCAGGAGAGACCCCCGCCCGGTACCATGGCCCCCGGGCGGCCTGTCTTCGGCAACCGTAAGGGCCGGGGATCAGATTAAAGGGCTCATCGGTGTGCTGGATTTCCGCTTCGATGCCTGGCGGCTCCAGCCCTCTCAGGAGCCGGCTTTCCTCGCCACCAATCCCAGAGAAACCGCACCCGGGCCGCGGCATGAGGCTTCGGTGCGGATCATGGCTCTGAACCTTGGTAATTTCTTTAACGGGGATGGCCGGGGCGGCGAGTTTCCAACGAGTCGCGGGGCCGGGACACCGGCGGAATTCCGGCGCCAGCAACAACAACTGGTGAACACACTTCTGGCCCCCGATCCGGACATTCTTGCGCTGACCGAACTTGAGAACGACGGCTATGGACCGGCAAGTTCCATAGCCGAACTTGCAGAGGCCCTGGGCGGCACCTGGCGGTTCGTCAGCACGCCCGGCCAGGACGGCGATGACGAGATCCGGACCGGCCTGCTCTACCGCAGCGACCGGATTAGCGCCGTTGGCCCGCCAGAACGGCTTGCCAAAGGGCCATTTGAATCGGGAGGCCGGCCTCCCCTGGCTCAGGATTTCGGCCGAACGGACGGTGATGCTACCGTCCGGGTCATTGTTCCTCACCTGAAATCGAAATCCTGTCGGGGCGCCCGTGGCGATGATCAGGACCAGGCCGATGGCCAGGGCTGCTACGCGAGCCGGCGGACCAACGAAGCGAAAACACTGGCGGCCTGGTCCGGCAGCGATACCCGCAGGCACCATTCATTCGGCACCCTGATAATCGGTGACCTCAACAGCTATGCCCGCGAACATCCCATCGCGGCGCTGGAGCAGACAGGGTTTACCAGCATGGTGCACCATTTCCATCCCTGCACCGAAAAGACCTGTGGTCACTACACCTACCGTTACCGTGGTCAGAAGGGCTCGCTGGATTTCGCACTCGCCTCCGAGACCTTAAAACCAAGGGTCATGGGCGCCTGGAGCTGGCTGGTGAACGCCGATGAGCCCCGGGTGCTCGACTACCGGAGCGATCACCCGGCATCCAGCCGGGGACCCTGGCGATCCAGCGACCATAATCCGGTGATTGTCGACCTGAAGCTCTGACTTTCCACGCCCCGTCACGGGCAATCTGTTGCCCATTCGCCGACGTCCACGGGCACTGTGGCCAAGGCTCCGGATTCTGGTCCCGGTAGACTGGTGGCCAGACCCAAAACCGTTGATCGCTGACAACCATGAGAATTCCTGCCCCCAACTTCTGGCCCGCTGCCCGCACGGGACAACGATTTCTTCTCCAGGCCCGCCGCCGTGAAACCATGGTCGATGGCCACAAGATGGTTTTCCTGGAACGGGGATCGCCCGATGTCGGCCGCCCGACGATCGTCCTGATTCATGGCTTTGCCGCCATGAAGGAAAACTGGGGGCTGTGGCTGCAAAGACTGCCAAGACACTGGCATCTTCTGGCGCCGGATCTGCCGGGATTCGGGGAGAGTGATTACCGGCCGGAGGCCTGCTACCGCTACGAAACCCAGGCCCGTCGACTGGCTCAGTGGCTTGCGGGCGTTAACACCGACAACATCCATCTGGCCGGCAGCTCCATGGGTGGCGCGATTGCCGCAATACTGGCCCACACACTGGATCCGGCGCCCCGCTCGGTGACGTTGCTCAACAGCGCCGGCATCCCTGAACATGAAGAGGTAGACATTCACGCCCCCCTGAAGTCTGACCGGGATGGCATCCTGATTCCGCGGGACTGGAAAGGCGTCTACCGCATGTTCAACAGTGTTGGCACCGGCAAGCCCACGGTCTCCGGACTTGCCATGGCCGGCCTTCTCGGACCGGACCTCCTGGGCCGCACCGAGGCCCTCCGGCATATCTTCAGTGACATGGTGGCAGACGCGCTGGCACCGGCCCGCTACCTGGGCCCCGAGACACCGCCACTGCAGGTTCAGTGGGGCGACCGTGACTTGATTACCCCGACCCGCTGCGTTAACTGGTTCAGCTCGGCCACGCCTCAGGCAGAAATCCACATGTTCCGGGGTGTCGGGCATCTTCCGATGCTGGAAACGCCCGGGCGATCTGCCGCAGCTCTGGAACACTTCGTCCGCCGTCATGGCCAATGATCGATCCGGATGCTTCCTGCCAATCGGCCGATGATTGGCCTTTCAGGCCATTTATTCCGTCACCGAAGTCATGGGGCAACGAGCCGCGAGGCGCCATAATCGTCGAAACCAAGCGTTCTGCGACATAACAAGAACAGAATCAGACGAGGAAATCCCATGCGCGCCTCCGTTTCAACGGCACAGGACCTGGGCATGCCGGCCATCTACCTGCATCTTCTGGCCGAACTGCTGAACACCATCGGTGTTGACGAACAGGACCTTCTCCTCCGGGTCGGTCTTGACCCGCTCCGCCTGCAATCCACCGATCGGCGGGTGAGCCAGACCCAGGCCAGCGAATTCGTCACCCGGGCCATTATCGAGAGCGGCGAACCGGGACTCGGTATCATGCTCGCCAGGGAGCTGAAGCTGCCCCTGCACGGCGCCCTGGGAACGGCCGTCATGAGTAGCCGTACCCTGGGCGATGCCATGGAGCTGATGACCCGATACCTGACGCTAAGGGTGCCTCACCTTCGGGTCTGCAAACGGGAGACCGGCAACCTGGCCTGGTACGTTGTGAATTGTGATATCGACCTGGGGCCTCTGCACGGCTTTATCATGGATGCCATGCTGTTCGGTTGCGTTTCCATGGGGGCACAGTTGACGGGCTCGGTCATTGACGGTTTGCGGATTGTTCGCCGGGGAACGGAGCCGGCCTATTTCCAGCGTTTCCGCTCACAGATCCCGGTGCCGGTGGAATTCGGCGCTACGGAGAATGCCCTGGTGATTCCGGTTGGCCGTCTGAGCCTGCCCGTGCGCTTCACCGATGATCAACTGGCGGCCTCGTCCAAAGCCCAGTGCGAGGAAGCGCTGCGGCAGCTGACCGAAGACGCCGGATTTGCCTGTCGCGTCCGACGGGTGATCGAGACCAGCCACCCCTTCCCGCCAAAACTGGCCAGGGTAGCGGCCACCCTGTTTGTGTCCGAGAGAACGCTCAAGCGGCGGCTGCAGGAAGAAGACGCCAGTTTCCAGCAGCTGGTAGATCAGGTCCGCCTGGAACGGGCACAGGATCTACTCCGCAGTACCACCATGAATCTGAGCCAAATTGCCGATGCCCTCGGTTACGCCGACGCGGCGAATTTCACCCGGGCTTTCAAGCGCTGGACCGGCAGCAGCCCCAGCCATTACCGAATTTCGCCGCCCGGCCCAGGGCTGATTAACGCCAGGCGGGCACTGGCCACGGGGTAATCAGTCGATGCCGATGATCTTGTGCATTTGCAGGGTCAGGCGCCACTGCGGATGCGCGAGACAATAATCGGTGGCGCGTCGGGTATTGCTTTGTTTGATCTCATCCACGGCCGTTTCCGGTATCGAGGGAGAGGCCATCGGCGACAGGAAATAATGGCTTGCGCGAATGCCCAGGAATCGCTCCGGCATCGCCAGGGGCTGGGGATAGACCAGCTTCAGCTCGTCACAGGCCTCAAGCACCACCGGGGCATCGGCTTTCGGACTGACGCAGAGCCAGTCGATGCCTTCGGGCGCGGGCAGGGTACCGTTGGTCTCTACCCCTACCTCGAACCCTTCCCGGTGCAGAGCCTCGATCAGGGGAGCATCCAGCTGCAGCAGGGGCTCGCCACCGGTGCAGACCACGTAGGGCTTGCCGGGTGCCTCCGGCCAAAGATTGCGTATGTGACGGGCCAGTTCCTCCGGGGTTTCAAAGCGACCACCATTCTGGCCATCAGTACCGACAAAATCGGTATCACAGAAATTGCACACGGCAGTGGCGCGGTCCTTCTCGCGACCGGTCCAAAGGTTGCACTTGCTGAAACGACAGAACACGGCAGCACGCCCGGCCTGGGCACCTTCACCCTGCAACGTGTAGAAGGCTTCCTTGACCCGATACATCAGCTTGCCGCCTCGTAGTCCAGGGGATCTTTGACACCATTGGCAGCGAAGGCTTCCAGTCGTTCAACACAGGAGCCGCAGCGTCCACAAGCCTGCTCACGGCCGTTGTAGCAGGTCCAGGTCTGTGCATAGTCCAGTCCCAGGCGCAGGCCTTCAGCCAGGATCTGCCCCTTGTCCATGGTCATGAAGGGCGCCTCAATGCCGACCGGCTCGTAGTTGGCCACGCGGCAGACCGCGTCCATTTTATCCACAAACTCCGGGCGACAGTCCGGGTAGATAGCGTGGTCGCCACCATGAGCTCCGTACCAGACGGCGCCAGCACCTGCGGTCACGGCGTAACCGGTCGCCAGGGACAGGAGAATCATGTTTCGGTTAGGCACCACGGTCGCTTTCATGCTGTCTTCTTCATAGTGGCCTTCCGGCACATCGATATCCGAGGTCAGCGATGAGCCGGCCATCACCTCACTCATGGCGCGGATATCGATCACCTTGTGGGGCACACCCAGCGCTTCACAGACCGAACGCGCGCACTCAAGCTCCCGGACATGGCGCTGCCCGTAGTTGAAGGACAGGGCATGAACCTGGTAGCCGCGCTCCCGGGCCAGATGCAGCAGGGTGTAGGAGTCCATGCCTCCGGAATAGATAACGACTACGGTGTCTGTCATTCGGGCTCCCCGTATGGTGCGGTTCGGATTTGGCTGGTTTACTGTCGCGCCCGAGGCCTGTTGCTGTCATCGGGCTTTTACAATGAATGGACATATTGTAACAGTGCAGGAACAGGTTGGGTTCGCGTCTCGCTTGCGGGGCGGGTAAACTCAGCGAAAAACAACTCATCAGCTACACTGACTCCATGACCACTATCCAGCCGGCATTCATCGATTTCGAGGCATCAAGCCTTGATCTGATCGCGAGCTACCCCATTGAGGTGGGAATCTGCATGCCGGATGGCACTCTCCACAGCTGGCTGATCAGCCCCCACGTGCTGTGGCAGGACTGGTCACAAAGCGCTGAGCAGATTCACGGCATTTCCCGCGAGACCCTGGAAGCGGATGGTATTGCGGTGAGCGAAGTCGCCAGTGCCCTCAACGAACTGCTGCCGGAACAGGTGTTTTGCGATGCCTGGACCTTCGACAGTTTCTGGCTGCACCGTTTGTTCAAGGCCGCCCGCATAACGCCAACGTTTCAGCTTGAATCCATTTCAGCGCTGTTGGACACGAGGCAGGTGCGCGAATGGTCAGCACTTCGCCAGCAGGTGATTACAGAGCTTGGCCTGCCTGTGCATCGGGCCGCAAACGATGCCCTGATTCTCCACAAAACCTGGGAACGGATTGCTCCGAATCAGGACGAACTGGCGCCGTTAACGGGTCAAACCCGGCAGGCCTGACGCATTCCCGGTTGATCAGTGCCTGGCGTGACGGACACGCAGTGCGATGACCTCAAGACCATCCCGAAGGGTATTCAGCGTCCAGTAGGTCACAAGGGCCATGAGCGCGGCTCCGGTCACGGTAAACACCAGATTCTCACCCACGACCTGCTCTTGCGCGACCAGCAGGTAAAGACCAAGTGCAATAATCAGGGCGAGTTCAATCAATGCGTGGGAACGGAATTTTTTACTGGCAGATCCGGCTTCGTCGGACATTTTGCTAGGTTTCAACCTCTGTCTGTTGATGGCGATTAATCGAATATTAGTGTGCGAATTATCGCCGGGACAGGCCGCAAAATCTGTAAGAAGTAATGGCTACGAAGATTCCACTACCCAAAAAAAACGCAGCCATAGAGGCTGCGTAGAAAGGAGAGATCCATCGACTGCCTGGCGCGGCAGGCAGTCGGGATTGCACAACGTAAAACACGTGACGGAAAGAATTATGCCAAGCGCCCCTGGAGGCCGTCTGTAGGGGTTTGCCGAAGAAGCCGGGCTATTGCAAACGGCCCATTAGCCTATACACTGGTAGTCGAACCGAAACATAAGAGCCGGTATGACCAGAATGATTCCACAGTTCAGCGCTTACACAGCAGCAGGTTGCCATGCAGGGCAGTCTGTCCGCGCGATGGTGAAAGACATCTAACGGCTTTCGGTCAGTCCCGGGAGCCTATGTAGCGACCGGGTCAGCTTCTCCGCGAAACCCCGGTCGCTTCAGGCACCGGGGTTTTGTTTTTGCAGCCGCAAAACGACAAGGAGAACATCATGAAAAGACATCCGACAACTCGCGCAGCAAACCAGCCCATGAACAATCGCCAGGGCCCGATCAAGCGTCCGGAGAAGCTGCCGCTGCTGGATGCCATCTGCAAAAAACTTAATCAGCGCGTCAATCTGGATGACGAACAGCGGGTGCTGGGAGTGTATGAGCGGGGCTGGATCTTCAAGGGCGTCCTGGGCAATATGAACGACGCCGAGGCAAGGTACGTCAGAGCATTGGCGACCCGTTACAATTCCTGGATTGCCCGGCAGGTCGCCTGATTCAGAAGCCGCGTGTCTGAACCGGTCAGTGGCGCCGGTTCAGACCCTGCATCATCGCCATATCGCCGCCGTGAACCATGGCGTAATTGTTGACCACATCGTGTATTTTTTCCTGGGAATAAGGCTTGACCACGTAGCCGTTAGCGCCGGCACTGATCGCCCGCTGAATACTCTCGATCGAATCGTCCGCCGTCACCAGCACAATGTGCTGCTCCTCACGGGCGTCCTTGAATTCCAGCATCAGTTCGTGCCCATCGCCGTCCGGCAACCCCAGATCCAGCAGGATGATGTGAAATTCCCCGTCCTTGAAAGCCGTCCGGGCGGAAGCTGCGTCAATACACTCGATCACTTTGGTTGCGCCAGCGTTGTAGAGCATATCCACGAGCCGCTCTCGCATCACAGGCTCATCTTCCACTACCAGCACTTTCAGATCCGTCATGTGGGTTGCTCCTCTCAAACTGTCGGGTCGTTGCCTGTGCGCCGCGGCAGGTCCAGCGGCGCTGGTCGGGGCTCGCTCATGTCACTGTAGTCAGAGCGTGGCGAGGTCTCCGGATTGGCCGTCGTCCCGTCCTCCATGCCAAACCGTGTCAGTATATTGCTGATGCTCACAGCGGTTGTGTAGAGGGATATCGCAATAATCAGAAGGATCGGCTGAACAAAGGTTACAAAACCGGGTACATCCGCGCTTCCCAGTATACTCAGGATCAGAATGATTGCCGGCCCCAGCACCACGAAAAGCGTCAGGGCAATGAAGAAAACAATCCGCTCCTTGTAGCGCCCGAGCTCCCGGTTGGTCACGAGACCGAGCACGAACTTGCCGATAGCCAGACCGGCAAGAATAGCGGCGGCGATGCTCAGGTCCGGTCGCAGCAGGGTTTCGTAAAGCCGGCCTTCCCACAACCGTTGCATACCGATAATCAGAAAGGGAAACAACACAAACAGGATGTCGGCATAGGTACCATACATCATGCTCAGGGAATGGTGTTCTCGGCGTTCCGGCAGCTCACTCATCGGGTTCTTCCTGTTGGTCATACTCACACACGTCAGCCTGGCGTTTTCGCAGCGGCGAGGGCACGGTCTATCATTTCACCGAGTTCCTTCAGTTCGCTGCGAACACGGTCCCAGTCCGGCTCAGTGACTTTCAGCAGATCTTCCAGTATACCCGCCTGTCGGGTCATCAGCGGATAGCCCATGGCACCCGCCGTGCCCTTGATCTGGTGGGCTTCGGTTTTCATTGCCTCACGATCTGCGTCCGCCAGCGCGGCATCCATTCGGGTCCGCCGCGCGGCAAGCCCGTCAAGAAACTGTGCCACCAGGTGGGCAATTTCAGCGTCTTCGCCAGTATCCGCGGCGAAAACGGGGCCCGTGCCCAGCAGCCGGTCCAGCAGAGCCGTCAGGTGGGACTGATCAATGGGTTTGTTCAGCACGCCGTCACAACCGGCCTCAAGCAACGCATCGGTTTCCTGCTGATCGCCGGCTGTAAAGGCAATCACCGGCCGGCGGAACCCGGCCTGGCGCAGCAACCGGGTGGCATCAACACCATCCATTCCCGGCATGTGACGGTCCATCAGCACCAGATGAACCGTATCGGACAATGCAGTCCGAACCGCGTCCTCGCCGCCGGTCACTGCCACGACGTCCAGACCTTCCCGGCGCAGCATACGCTCTACCAGCTGCCGGTTTTCCGTGTTGTCTTCGGCAACCAGCACCTTGCCCTGATAGCGTGAGGTTCGTTCATTAGCGGAGGCCGGCGTCACCGACAGGTATCGTCCCAGTGTTTCATAGAAGCGCTGCTTGTCGATGGGCTTCGCCAGGTGTTCATTGCAGCCGGCCAGGCGATAGTCGGCAATGTCCTCGGACATCACATTGGCGGTGAGCGCGATGACCGGCGTATTCACCCCGGCTTCTCGAAGTGCCGCCGTCGCGTCACGGCCGTTCATCACAGGCATCTGTATGTCCATCAGGATCAGATCAAAGGGTTCGCGAATCGCCATTTCCAGGGCTTCCGCTCCGTTGCTCACATGGACAAGCTCGGCTCCGGTTCGAGACACCAGCAGGGAAACAAGCCGCCGGTTCACCTCGTTGTCCTCGGCACACAGGATACGCCCTGACAATCGCGGCGCGACAACCATGGGGATGGTCCGGCGGCGCTGGCTCAGCTCCGAGGCATCGCGCAGGAAATGCACCTCATCCAGTGGCCCGGTCCGGATCGAAAGCTCAAACTCGCTGCCCTCGCCATAGGTGCTGTTCACCCGGATACTGCCGCCAAGCATTTCCGCCAGACGCCGGGAAATGCTGAGCCCGAGGCCGGTGCCACCATATTGCCTGGAAATGGCGGCGCTGCCCTGTGCAAAGGGATCGAACAGCCGCCCCAATTGCTCCGGCTTCATACCAATGCCGGTATCCACGACCCGGGCCACGAGCAATTCCTGATCGCGATCACAACGGACCACCAGGGAAATGGACCCCTTATCGGTAAATTTAAGGGCATTACCACACAAGTTGATGATGATCTGGCGCAGTCGGGTGGGGTCGGTGCGTACCTGCTCCGGCAACGGGTATTCGCAGATGATGCTGAAATCCAGTCCTTTTTCCCGGGCTCTTGGCGCGAAGAAGGCGCGAATCTCGTCAAGAAGTTCCGGCAGATTGACCGATACGATGTCCACATCCAGTTTGTTCGCGTCGATTTTCGAGTGGTCGAGGATGTCGTTGACCAGGTCCAGCAGATGTCGGCCGCTGCGCACCACCGTCTCGGCACTGCTTCTTTTCTCCGGCTCACTGAGATCCGGATCAAGCAACGTTTCTCCGTAACCGATGATGGCTGCCAGCGGTGTGCGGATCTCATGGCTCATATTGGCCAGGAACTGGCTTTTCGCCTCCGCGGAATTGCGGGCAAGCTCCTTCTCGAGACGCTCCTGCTCGCGCTCCCTCTCGATTCTCAAGCGATTGTGACTTTCGGTGGCGTCGATGCAGGTGCCTTCCAGATGGGTCGGCTCACCCTCGGTGTCATACACCGTGTGCAGTGAGATGGTCGCCCAGCGCTCGTCACCATCCCGGGTCAGGTATCGAGCCTCAATGCCCTTGACCGTGCCTCGGGCCTCCAGCTGCTCGATCACCAGCCGCCGCAACCGCTCGTCGGCGATGCAGGTTTCCAGTACGTCCGGGTTCCGCTTGAGCAACTCGCGGCTGCTGTTATAGCCCAGCAGGCGCGCCATGGCGGGATTGGCCGTGACAAATCGCCGGTCCGGCGACATCTGGAACACGCCCTCGATGGCGTTATCGAACAGCGACTGGTAACGCTGAAGGTTCGACAGCGCCCGCTGGCTCCAGCCCAGGGCCTCGCCCTGGACCTGTTTGATCCTGTCGGCGAGGGCAAAAGAAAACAGGATGATCTGCGCGGTCAGACCAAACTGGGGTGAGTAAGCGGTGAAGGTGTTCAATGGCAGTATGCCCATCACCGTCAGGGCATAGATACCGAAGCCCACCAGCGCCAGTGTCCAGGCGAAAAAATAGGAACGGGCCGCCGGATTGTAATAGCGCCAGGACAGGTAACTGACCACGATCAGAATCAGGCTCAGCAGAATGGAGCCAACCACAATCCATTCCATGGCGACGTGGTAGGGCAGGAACAGCGACAGCACGAAAGTGGCAACCACCGAATACAGGCACAGGCGGATGACCTGATCAAGATCGGCCGACCGTTCCCGGGTTTCAAGCAGCGACCTTGCCATCAGCAGGCCCCAGAACCAGGTCAGAATGATCTGGAAGTGCAGGAACTGCTTGTCGAACAGAGCGGGCCGGCTGTCGAGAAGCTGGATACCGTGAACCTGTTCGGTGAAGATAAAGATGGCCGCAAAGACCAGGTAGAGCACGTAATAGATGTTGCTCCGCTCGCGAACCGAGACCGCGACGAACAGGTTGTAGGCAAGAATGGCCAGCACCGAACCAAGCAGGATGCCCCGCACCAGCTCATCCACCGAGACTTTTTCGATGTAGCTGTCCGGATGCCAGAGGCTGATCGGCAGACGGAAAGTATTGGTGTTGACCACCCGCAAGTAGACGTGGCTCAGGGAATCCGGTGCCAGTGAAAGGCGGAATGTCGGGTTGGGGACAGCCAGGTCCCGTTCCACCCAGTTGTCCTCATAACCCGCCTGTCGCTGATCGACCAGATCCCCGTCGCGGACCATGAACAGGGTGACTTCATCCACCAGAGGCAGGGCAAGCTCAAGGATCCATCCGTTCTGGTCCGGATTGCCCGCGGAGCGGAGATCCAGGCGCACCCAGTATGCGGATTCCGTGTAGCCGAAGTTCAACACGCCGCCTTCGTGGCGGGTAAAGGCACCCGATTCGAGAGCGCGAACCTCATCGAGGGTCAGTTCCTGCCCCGGGTCCTCGAGATACCAGATGCAGCCACCCAGATCACGGATACTCTCGATACCGCCGTCCAGTACAATCTCGCCATCATGGCAGGGCCCGGCCGCACTGGCCGACGCCGGCATCATGGCCGTGACCAGGAACAGCAGGACCGCTACCAAAGACGTCACCGCTGGAAGCGCCAATTCAAGCCGTTGCCGCAAAATGTGATCTCCGCGAGGGTAGATACCGGTTTTTTGTTTTACTGTCAGTAGCCACGCCGGGGCTATACCGTCCCGGTGACTCACTTTAGCCGTTTACACCGTTTTTCGCATCCTGGGGCCATCTGAAATGAGACATTCCTGCATTTTCGCCGCTGTTTCCATGACCACACTTGTCCTGAGTGGCTGCGGACTTGAGGATACCGGACCTTCCGCGTTCAATCCGGCGACCAATGTGGATCTGACGTTCTCGAGCTTCAACCTGGAAAACACGGAGGTGGCACCGGACAACCTCGGCAATACCCGTTTCTGGGACTTTTACCGGGGCATCCAGCCGGCAGCAGACGATTCCGACGACCTGCAAACCACCAGCGAAATACGCAGCCACATTGAGGTTTTCATCCGCGCCACGCCAACGGACGCCGGCACCAGCTATGACAGCGTGCGCAACCCGCTGGACCTGATGAACCAGGTGCTGGCCTCCGGCGAAGTCACCAATTTCCAGGAAGGCAAACGATACATCAGCCAGAGGATTGCAGATGGTGTCGCAGGCACCTACAACAGTCGGGGCAACGGCGCGCAGATCCGGTTCACAGACCAGTCGGCGGTGATTGCCGATCTGCCGCTGAACGACCAGCTCTGGATCTACCCGACGCTCGACTGGCGTTACCTGCCGGATGGCCCGGAAGGCTCGGATCTCGAAAACAAGGTATATCGCACGATCCAGTATGTCAGCCGCAGTGTTGAAGAAGAGGAGCAGGCCGCCCAGCCGGAACTGGTCAGCGTGCTGGCAGGCAGCCGGTTTGATGCCAACAGTTTCATGACACTGGGCTACAGCCCCACCGAATTCGCCACCGCCGACTACCTGAGCCGGAACCATGGCAGCATTGAACTGCGCCAGGATTTCATTGACGAAAACACCGACACGCTGTTTATAAAGAATGACGAATCCGAGGTGATCACACTTGATCGCTATCCAGGTTATGGCCTGGGAGACAACAGCCCGGACTGCCTGAGAGTCGAGCTGGATTACAACATGGATCTGGTGAGGATTTTTGCCTCGAACGGCGAGCCAGCGCGCATTGACGACCCTGACTCAACCGACGGGCAGGACACCATTCCGAATCCGGCCAATTGCACCTACCAGGAAGATGCCGACGCGATTACCAGCTGGACAACGGTGCCTGTCGCCGGCCGCTAGCCGGCGCCGCCATCCCTTAGGTCCCAGTTCTGCAGGAAGCCTTTCTTGCGGTCGATCATGCGTTCATAGGTGGAAATCATGATGGCCGCGTGGGGTGCTTTGACAAGACGCAGGGTTTCTATTCGGCGCTCCAGCCGTTCAACTTCAGAGCGCACCTGCTGGTGCACATGATTGCGAACGCTGTCGTGATGGTCCAGCTTGACCTCGCGGGAGGCGGGCTGGTTACTGGGGGGTGTGGGCTTGTCCATTCGGCTTCTCGTCCAATGAGTCGTGATAGATCCTTCTCCCATCACGCAAGTCTGCACAACTGTCCGACATAGTGCAATTAAAATGAATAGAGTTTCATTTTTATTTTCAGCTCTGCCGGACCTCCTGTCATCCAGACGACAGAACCCCTGCTATAGTTCCCTGTAGAGACGACATTGCCCACCGACAGGAGCTCCCATGACCCAGACATCCGTGGCGGATACCCTCCGTGAATATCTGTCGCTGCTGGAACTGCTGGACGATGCCTACTGGGAAGCCAGCAGCATTCACCACAAGGACATGCTGTACGACATTATCAGCATCTTCAGCCAGGAAGTGGCCGAGATAAACAAGCTCAGTATCCAGGACCACCATTACCCCTATGAGGTAATTACAGAAGGCATACGCCGGGTTGTGCCCAAGCTTGAGCGACTTGATGAAAACCGGGAAGACGTCATCCAGCGCACCCAGACCCTGACGGATTTCAGGGACATTCTGTCCTCCGTGCTGGGCATACTCGAAGCCCAGCTCGGGACGCTCTGAACCCTTTGCCTCAGGCGGCGATCAGCGGTCGCCGGTGCTCGGGTATCAACGGAAAACGATTGCCCACGGTATACACGAACTTCGCCAGTGCCGGCAGGTGATGACCGACGATCGGGATGCCGGTGTTCAGCAGACTGACCGAAATATCACGGGCCGCATCCGCCCAACACAGCTTGTTGATCAGACCGACGTGACCGAAAGCAAACCGGCTGTTCTGACCCCAGAGGCCCACCGGATTGCCACCCAGCATCATGCCGGCACTGAAGCGCATGGGTATCATCATGGTGCGGTCTATCTGTAGCGAACCGAACTGTTGAATGGCCCGGCGGATGGTGATTTCGCTGCAGATACGACGGCCGTTCCAGAGCCCGCCATTCAGCATCATCTGGAAGAAGCGGCCCATTTCCTCGGCGGTGCCGCACAGATTGCCCGCAGGAATCACCGCTTCCTGGAACCTCGGGTCATTGGTAACCCGCTCGACGGTCCGGATATCGCCACCCAGCGCGCGGTTAACAACCCAGGAAACGGGGAAACGGGGCGTTGGTCCGGTGGCGTAATTGCAGGCCAGCTCATCGAGATGCTCCGGGGCAATGCCATAGGTAAACCATTTCATGCCCATGGGCCGACGCAAATGCTTGTCGAGGTATTTTTCAATGGTGTCGCCCGTGACGCGTTCCAATACCCGCTGCAGGACAAAACCGCCGGTGATAGCGTGATAGGCCACCTTGGCGCCGTCCACTTCCACCGGTCGTGCAGCACAGAGCAGACGCCAGATTTCATCGTTATCCCACAGCACATCAATCGGCGTTTCCCGCGGAATGGCAGGAATGCCCCCGCGGTGAGAAAGAATCTGGTGAACGGTGATGGTCCTTTTCCCATTAACCCCGAACTCCGGGCAATAGTAGGACACGGGATCCATCAGGTTGACCAGGCCCTGTTCCGCCAGCATGTGCATAAGCAATGCCGTCACCGCCTTGGAGGCGGAGAAGTAGCAGATGGGGGTATCAGTCGTCATCGGAACCTTGGCGGCGTCGCGCGGGTCATGGGGGCCATTGCCACTGGCATGGCCAATCGCCCGGTGCAGAACCTGCTCACCCTTGTGGCGGATGGAAATCTGGATACCCGGGTGCACGCCGGTCCGGTAAAGGCTCTGGACGCTGCGCCACAGGGCATCAACCGTTTCCTGACTGACACCGGCAGCAGCCGGATTTTCACCGGCATCATCCCGAAAGGTGACGGATTCGAGATCCTCGGGAATCTGGCTGCTATGGAGGGCACGGCGCGCAAGTCGGTTCATCGGCTCAAACCTTTTTCAGTACGTTTGTTGTTTTTCTATGTTCAACAGAACCGGCCCGGGCCACATTGGCCGGGCCGCAGCAAGGCGGACGTCACCTCCTCCACCTGCCGGGACACGAGTCTCACTACTGATTATGGACCTGGTCGTGCAGGTGCGCCATGGCGACACAGTTGCGGCCCCTATCCTTTGCCAGATACATGGCTTTGTCGGCGGCGGCACAGAGTGTCGAAGCAGTCTGCCCGTGATCCGGGTAGACCGCAACGCCCACGCTGATGGTCAGGGGCACCGCCTCGCCATTCCCCAACGGCTGCGGTTCTTCCGCCACTTTGCGCCGCAAACGCTCGGCCGTTTCCTGGGCCTCCTCCAGATCCATTTCAGGCAAAACAATCACGAACTCCTCGCCGCCAAACCGACCGATGGAATCGACGCTGCGGACGCTACCCAGCAACAGGCGGCTGATAGCTCTGAGAACCGAGTCACCTGCAGCATGGCCGTAGGTGTCATTCACATCCTTGAAATGGTCGAAATCCACCCAGAGCACCGCCATGGGTCGCTGGTAACGACGGGCTCTCTGAAGCTCCTCATCCAGCACCCGGGACATCTCCCGCCTGTTCAGAAGACCGGTCAGGGGATCCCGAGTCGCCATTTGCTCAAGCTCTGTCTCCAGCACTTTGCGGTCAGAAATATCCAGAATGATGCCTTCAAGGTGGAGCGAGCCATCGTCCTCCTGAACGCCTCGTCCCCGCTCCCAAACCCAGATACGACTGCCGTCTTTTCGGGTGACCTCGTATTCCAGGGAAAACGATTCTTCTTTTTCCAGTGCCACTCTGACTTGCTCGAACAGTTGCTGATTAGAAGCGTCGCTGACCAGCGCCGCATAGCTGGTGACCCGGTTGTTGACCAACTCATCGGGCTCATAACCAGTCAGCTTGGTGCATCCCTGGGAGACAAATTTCATTGTCCAGTCGGGATCATACAGGCAGCGATAGGCCATGCCCGGGAGATTGTCCATCAGGATCTGGAGCTGACGCTCGCGCTCACGGAGTGCTTGCCGTTGTCGGTGCTGGAGGTTGAGCAGGGCCCGATCCTTGGTGAGTTGGCGGAGCAACACAGAAAAGAGAATCACCCCGGTTATCAGCACAAAGAAAGAGCCTTTCCAGGTCTGGATGACGGAGAGGGTTTTCGGATCGGGAAACCATGTTTCCGCGAGAGTGTCGGAAAACGCAATCCAGGCAAAGCCGGCGATCAGATAGACCACGGCAGCCCAGCCAGCGCGCCGCAGGGGTGTGCGGTTTTCGTTCAAGCTTTTCATTCCCTGAGATTTCGACGACGAAGGCTCCATGAACACCGCCATCGATGTTTGAATATTTATAATGTACGAAAAATAGTCATAACGGCGCTTTAAGTCGAGCGTCAAATGTCATGCCCGGTAAAATCCACCCGGGAATCGGGTTTTGCCTCCACGCCAGACAGTTGTTGTGATGCCGCTTAGCTGCTTTAATTCCCGGTTTCTGCCGTCTTTCAGGAGCCCAGCATGACGCCTGGCATCAACGCTGCGCGCAAAGCCGCTGTACCCCATACCATCCATGAGTACGACCACGACCCCGCCAGCGAGAGCTATGGCACCGAGGCCGCCGAGAAAACCGGCGTGGATCCCGCCCGGGTCTTCAAAACACTGGTTGTTGCCGTCGACGGCAAGGAGCTGGTGGTTGCCATTGTCCCGGTGAACACCATGCTCAATATGAAGCTCATTGCCCGGGCGGCGCAGGGTAAAAAAGCCGCCATGGCTGACAAGCAGGCGGTTGAACGAACAACCGGCTATGTCCTGGGCGGAGTCAGCCCCCTTGGACAGAAGAAAAAGCTGAAAACCTTTATCGACGACTCAGCCCTGGGCTTCGAGACCATTTTCGTGAGTGCCGGGCGACGAGGCCTGGAGATTGAACTCGCGCCCCGGGACCTGGCAACACTGGTAAACGGCGGTTTTTTCCCACTCCATCAGGAGTAAGCCTTGAATCACGCCACCGACCTTCTTCTGATCGGCGGGATCATGCTCCTCGCACTTGGCGCTCACACGCTGGGCCAGAGGGTCCATGTCCCCAGGGTAACCCTGCTTCTGCTTGTGGGAGCGCTGGCCGGCCCCTCACTCCTGGATATCATTCCGGTTCGAGTCAGTGACAACTTTCCGCTGGTCACCGAGCTCACCCTCGCCATGGTCGGATTTCTGCTGGGCGAACGGATGTCCGTTCGCGATCTGAAGGACGGTAGGGAAGCGATTATCGTGAGCCTCGCGGTCACCCTGGTCACCGCGCTGATCATTTTCGTGGTTGTCTGGCTGGTCACCCGAAATCTGACAGCGTCCCTGTTACTGGCTGCCATCGCCACGGCAACGGATCCGGCCGCGACACTGGATGTGATGCGTGAGGCTGGATCCAGGGGGCCACTGACCCGCGTTGTCGCGCAGGTGGTCGCCATCGACGATGCCTGGGGGGCCATCCTGTTCAGTATCCTGCTGGTTTTCGCGGAACTGGTCTCCGGTAATGGGTCGGCAGTTATCGAGTCGATCGGGTTCGGTGTCTATGAGGTGCTGGGTGCCATGATTCTGGGGGTTCTCCTTGGCCTGCCCATGGCCTGGATGACCGGCCGGCTCAAGCCAGGGGAACCCATGCTGCTGGAATCCGCCGGCTTTGTTTTTCTCGCGGCGGGCATAGCCGGGGCGCTGGAACTGTCCTACCTGCTCACCTGTATGGCTCTGGGCGTTACCGTTGCAAACCGCGCCCACCACCACGTACGGCCTTTCCGCTCTATCGAGGGGATCATCGAGCCGTTTCTGGCAACGTTCTTTTTTCTTGCCGGCTTCAGCCTTGAGTGGGACTTGCTACCCACGCTGGGCCTGCTTGGTGGTGCGTACGTGACCGCACGGATCGCCGGACGGATACTCGGTGGCGCCATGGGTGGTCAGCTTGCCCATTCGAGCCACGCGGTAAAACTGCGCAACGGTGCCTGCCTTCTGCCCCAGGCAGGCGTGGCCATGGGGCTGGCACTGGTGGCCACAAACCGGTTGCCGGAGGTCGCCTTTATTCTACCTCTGATCATCGGTTCCACCGTTTTCTTCGAGCTGATTGGCCCACCCATCACGATGTACAACCTCAAGCGAGCCGGCGAAACCGGGAGGGGTTACGAGGAGCCCGCCGACGACGACTGAGGCCGGCACAAAAAAACCGGAGAACCCGCCAGGGTTGTCCGGTTTTTTGAAGGCATCCGGCTGTTAAGCCGGATGCTCACAGGCTGACTTACTTCACGGATGCGCGAGCTTCTTCGAGAATCCGGTTCAGCGTGGCGCTCGGCTGCATCACTTCGCAGACCTTCTCCATCGGCGGGTGGTAGTAGCCACCGATATCCGCCGGGTTGCCCTGAACCACCGTCATCTCTTCCAGGATCTTGTCCTTGTTCTCTTCCAGCTGTGCAGACAGCTTGGTGAAGAACTCCTTCAGCTCCTTGTCGCTGTCCTGGTTGGCCAGCTCCTCTGCCCAGTAGCGGGCGAGGTGGAAGTGGGAACCACGGTTGTCGAGCTCGCCGGTAACCCGGGACGGAGACTGGTTGTTTTCCAGCAGACGCTCGGTCGCCTTGTCCAGGGTCTGACCCAGAAGACGCGCGCGCTCGTTGTTCTGCTTCTCGCCCAGCTCGTCCAGGGAGACCGCAGTAGCCAGGAACTCACCCAGGGAGTCCCAGCGCAGGTGGTTTTCCTGGATCAGCTGCTGCACGTGCTTGGGAGCGGAACCGCCGGCACCGGTCTCATAGAGGCCACCGCCGTTGAGCAGCGGAACGATGGACAGCATCTTGGCACTGGTACCCAGCTCAAGGATCGGGAACAGGTCGGTGAGGTAGTCACGCAGTACGTTACCGGTCACGGAGATGGTGTCGAGACCGCGAATCAGGCGCTCCATGGTCCAGCGGATGGCACGAACCGGGGACATGATGCGGATATCCAGACCTTCAGTGTCGTGATCCTTCAGATAGGTGTTCACTTTCTGGATCAGCTGGGCGTCGTGAGCACGCTCGTCGTCCAGCCAGAACACGGCAGGCATACCGGTGGCACGGGCACGGTTGACCGCCAGCTTGACCCAGTCACGGATCGGCAGGTCTTTGGTCTGGCATGCGCGCCAGATGTCGCCTTTCTCGACGTTGTGCTCGGTCAGCACGGTGCCGTCTTCGGCAACAACGCGAACAACACCGTCTTCCTTGATTTCAAAGGTCTTGTCGTGAGAGCCGTACTCTTCGGCTTTCTGCGCCATCAGACCGACGTTCGGTACGGTCCCCATGGTGGTGGGATCGAAGGCACCGTGGGTCTTACAGAAGTTGATCACTTCCTGGTAGATGGTGGCGTAGGTGGACTCGGGCATAACCGCCTTGGTGTCCTTAAGCTTGTTGTCCCGGGCCCACATTTTGCCGGAGTTACGGATCATCGCCGGCATGGAGGCATCAACAATGACGTCGCTCGGAACGTGCAGGTTGGTGATGCCCTTGACGGAATCGACCATGGCGATTTCCGGACGGTGCTCGTAACAGGCGTGCAGGTCTTCCTGGATCTGCTCCTGCTTGGATTCCGGCAGTTGCTTGATCTTCTCGACCACGCTGGACAGACCGTTGTTCGGGTTCACGCCGATCTCGTCGAACAGCTCACCGTACTTGTCGAACAGATCCTTGTAGAAAACCTTCACCGCGTGACCGAACACGATCGGATGGGAGATTTTCATCATGGTGGCTTTCACATGCAGGGAGAACATGACACCGGTGTTCTCGCAATCGGCAATGGCGTCCTCGAAGAACTTCACCAGCGCCTTCTTGCTCATGAACATGCCGTCCAGAACTTCGCCTTCCTGCAGCGGCAGGTCGGACTTCAGAACCGTCTGCTTACCCTGCTTGTTCTCGAACACGATGTTGGCTTTGGTCGCCTTGTCGAGAGTTACGGACTGCTCGCTGGAGTAGAAGTCGCCACCGCGCATGTGGGCCACGTGGGTGCGTGAGGCCGGGCTCCACTCACCCATGGAATGCGGGTATTTGCGGGCAAAAGCCTTTACGGCAGTCGGCGCACGACGGTCGGAGTTGCCCTCACGCAGCACCGGGTTAACGGCACTACCGAGAACCTTGGCATAGCGGGACTGAATTTCTTTCTCTTCGTCATTTTCCGGGTTTTCTTTGTATTCCGGAACGTTGTAACCCTGCTCGTTCAGCTCCTTGATCGCGGCCCGCAGCTGGGGAATGGACGCTGAGATATTCGGCAGTTTGATGATGTTGGCGTCCGGGTCCTTGGTGTATTCACCCAGTTCGGCCAGGGCATCCGGAACCCGCTGATCTTCCTCCAGATAATCCGGGAAGTTCGCCAGAATACGCGCCGCGAGAGAGATGTCGCTGGTTTCGAATTCAATACCAGCCGGCTTGGCGTAGGTTTCCAGGATAGGAAGAAGCGACCGTGTTGCGAGGGCTGGCGCCTCGTCGGTCAGTGTGTAGACAATCTTGGCTTTGGATGATGTCATTTTCGTCCTCAGGCTAATGGGTGGGTTCAGGACGGTCATGGCGGGGTCAGGCGTCTTTTGAACGTCCGACCTGAGCAATGACTGATTAGGAACTTTTGATAGGGCTACTAAGATACCATTTTTTCGTTAATTTTGGTTACGATCTTAGTATAAGAACGGACTAAAAATGCCTGATCTTCGGTTACAAGACGATGAAATGGCGGGAATTTACGAAACTTTCTAACATCGACCTGGAGTGGACGCAGGGCGGGTGGCGCCTCCCAAAACACGCTCCTTGCGGCACATCCCTGTGGCGCTTGGGCTCCGCCATCCATGGCTCCGCACAGTTTTGGGAGGCGCCACCCGCCCCGCTGTTGAGCTGTTCAGGCGAGCTCTACAGCAAGAATCTCGCCCGTTTTCAGCGACTTATTGTCAACAAAACCGGCCTTACTCCGGCAATAACCCGACCGCAGACAACCGCTCCCGAATATGGTCTAGGGCCTCGGGGTTGCCCAGGGCATCCCGGTTGTCGGCCTTTTTCGAGCCGTTGATTAACCGGGCCACCGCCAGTTCAACCTTCTTGCCACTGCGGGTGTACGGAATGTCGTTCACCTCCACAATGTGCTTGGGCACGTGCCGTGGGCTGGCGCCTTCGCGGATTCGGCTCTTGAGCTGCTTGAGCAGGTCGTCCGTGATTTCCTGGCCATCGGCCGGGACCACCAGCAGAACCACTTCCACGTCGCCGTCGATCTGGCGGCCGACGACGAGGCTGTCTTTGACCTCGGCCACGGTTTCGACCTGGCGGTAGATTTCCGCGGTACCGATTCGAACGCCGCCCGGGTTCAGGGTGGCGTCAGAGCGGCCATAGATGATAGCCCCGCCGTGTTCGGTGAACTCGATGAAATCACCGTGGGCCCATACGCCCGGGAAGGTGTTGAAGTAGGCGTCGCGGTAGCGCTCGCCATCCGGATCCTGCCAGAAGCTGACGGGCATGGATGGCAGCGGCTGACGGCAGACCAGCTCGCCGCGACCTTCACTGACCGGCTGGCCATCGTCGCCGTAGGCAACCGCGTCGACGCCCAGGAAACGGCACTGGATTTCACCGCGGCGAACAGGCAGCAGTGGCGTTGAACCCACGAAGCAGCCGCAGATGTCCGTGCCACCGGCAATGGAGCCAAGCAGGGCGTCGGGGGCGCCATCGCTGTAAACCCAGTCATAGTCTTCCGGCAACAGCGGTGAGCCGGTGGAAAACACCACTCGCAGCTTGCTCTGATCCAGGGTTTTTGCGGGCTTGAGTTCGCCTTTTCGGCAGCCGGCAATGAACCGGGCGCTGGTTCCGAAGTGGGTGACCTTCTCTTCCGCAACGGTGTCCCACAGGAAGTTCAGGCTCGGGTAACCCGGAGAGCCATCAACGGTGATTACGGCGGCGCCGGTCATCAGGGCGGAGGCCTGCCAGTTCCACATCATCCAGCCACAGGTGGTGAAGTACAGGAATCGGTCTTCGGGGCCAACGTCGCCGTGAAGCATCAGCTCCTTGGCATGATTGACCAGCAGGCCAGCATTGCCGTGCACGATGCACTTGGGTTTGCCCGTGGTGCCGGAGGAATACAGGATATACACCGGATGATCCGGAGGCAGAGGCGTAAAGGAAGGAGCCGTTCCTTCGCCAGCAGCGAGGGCGTTTTCCCAGGTAGTCACCAGATCGCCGGAAATCGGAGCCTCGTCTGGCAGTTGCTGGACACTGACAACCGCCTTGAGCGTTGGCAGGCCGGCAATGAGCTCGGCAAAATCCTGCTGGCGCGCAAACACTTTGCCGCCGTAGCCGTAGCCGTTCACGGCGATCAGAGCCGAAGGCTCGATCTGGCCAAAACGGTCAAGAATCGCGCCGATGCCGAAATCCGGTGACGCGGAACTCCAGATGGCCCCAAGACTTGTAGCGGCCAGCATCCCTACCAGGGCTTCATAGCCGTTGGTAACAACACCGGCTACCCGGTCACCCTGTTTGATGCCTTTGCTGCGCAGGAAGGCTTCCAGGGCACCGGCATCGGCTTTCAGTTCGGCATAGGTGCGACGCAGCACCGGACGGGTTTCGCAGTACGCCACGACCGCTTCGCGATCGCGGTGCTCACCATCTTCGAGCCTCAGCAGGTTGGCAGCAAAGTTCAGCTTCATCCCGGGGAACCATTCGGCGCCCGGCATTTCATGCTTGCCCAGTACTTTTTCAGCCGGTGTATCGCAGACAAGACCACAGTAATCCCAGACTTTTTGCCAGAAGGTTTCCAGCTCATCAATGGACCACTGGTGCAGTGCGTGGTAGTCAGCAAACGGGCCGAAGCCCTGCTGCTCAAGCCATGTCCTGAACTGGCCCATACGGGAATTGGCCAGGGTGTCTTCCGACGGAGACCAGACTACCGGTGATTGTTCTTCATTGCTCATCCATATCTCCTGAATGTTACTGCATATGCCAGCCGTGACTGACCACGATGGACTGGCCAGTCAAAGCCGCAGAGGGGAATGCAGCCAGATGAACGGCCAACTCTGCCACGTCTTCCAGGGTGGTGAATTCCCCGTCCACAGTATTCTTGAGCATAACTTTACTGATCACTTCCTCTTCGGAAATGCCCAGCTCCTTGGCCTGTTCCGGAATCTGCTTGTCCACCAGGGGCGTGCGCACAAACCCGGGGCAAATGATGTTGCTCCGCACCCCGTGTTCCGCACCTTCCTTCGCCACCGCCCGGCACAACCCCAGCATGCCATGCTTGGCCGCCACATAAGGGGCTTTCAGGGGAGAAGCCTCCAGAGAATGCACCGACCCCATGTAGAGCATGGTGCCACCGCCGCTCTCGTACATGTGCTTGAGTGCCGCGCGAGTCACCAGGAAAGCGCCATCAAGATGCACATTCATGACTTTGCGCCAATCGGAATAAGCCAGTTTGTGCACCGGATCAATGTGCTGGATGCCGGCGTTCGCAATGGCGATGTCCAGACCACCCCACTGTTTAACCACAGAGTTGACGTTTACGTCAACTGCATCTTCGTCAGTCACATCCATTTCAAGGGCGATGGCAGTGCCGCCGGCCTGCTCGATGGCATCTACGGTGTCCTGGGCCGCCTCGAGTGTCAGATCAGCCACAGCGACCTTGGCGCCTTCGCGGCCGTAGGCCTCGGCAATGGCCCGGCCGATGCCGCGACCGGCACCGGTAATCAAAGCAATCCGGTTTTCCAGACGCATGGTTATTTTCTCCTTAGTCGTAAGCCACGCTGGGCAGCCAGGTCGCGATTTCCGGTACCACGAACACAATAGCCAGCGCTGCCAGCTGAATAATGATGAACGGTATAACGCCACGGTAGATATCGGTCACCTTGATTTCCGGCGGCGCCACACCCTTGATGTAGAACAGCGCAAATCCGACCGGCGGCGTCAGGAAAGAAGTCTGCAGGCACATGGCAAACAGGATGGTGAACCAGACCAGATCAAAGCCGAGGCTTTGCACAACCGGGGCAACCAACGGCAGGATGATCAGTGTGATTTCCACCCAGTCCAGGAAAAAGCCGAGCAGGAATACGCCGAACAGAATGGTCAGAACCACACCATAAGGGCCGAACGGCAGACCCAACAGGGCGTCCTCGATCACCTGGTCGCCGCCCAGACCCCGCAGGACCACGGAGAACGCGGTGGCACCCAGGAAGATGGCAAAGATGAACGCGGCGGTGCGCGTCGTCTGCTGCATTGAAGAGTTCAGCACGTTCAGGTTCAGTCGGCCAGACATCAGTGCCAGCAGGAGAGCACCCAGGGCGCCCACACCGGAAGCCTCCGTTGGAGTCGCTATGCCGGCAAAGATTGAACCCAATACGCCCAGGATCAACGCGGCGGTTGGCACTACTGCCTTTGCCACTTCCCAGACGATGGCCCAGCTCACTTTTTCGGTACCTTCCGGCACCGGCGCAATGTTCGGCTGCAGCATCGGACGGATAATCGCGTAGGCCACGTACATGGCACCCAGCATAAGGCCGGGGAAGAAGGCGCCCATAAACAGGTCACCAACTGACGCCTCGGGAACCGCCAGGCGGTCAGCCATCAGAACCAGCATGATGGAGGGCGGAATCAGAATACCCAGGGTCCCGGTGGCACATGCCGTACCCACCGCAAAGCCCTTGTCGTACTTGTTCTCCATCATTACCGGCAGGGACAACATGCCGAGGAGCACTACGGACGCCCCGATGATACCGGTGGTCGCGGCCAACAGAACGCCGATAACGATGACGGTCACCGCATAGCCGCCGCGAACGGCGCCAAACAGTTTGACCATGCTGTTCATCAGTCGCTCTGCTACGCCGGACTGGTCAAGCATAATGCCCATGAATATAAACATGGGCAGTGCCACAAGGGTTTCGCTACTGACCACCTTCCAGATTCGCTCGGGCACAAGCCCCATGGAAGATTGATAATCGAACCACAGATTGGCTCCAAAATTCTCAACGGCGACGACGCCAACGACGGTCCAGATAACCGCGGTGCCGCCCAGTACCCAGGCAACCGGATAGCCGGTCATCAGCAGCGCCCCGAAGGTGAGGAACATGCCGATTACGAATAGGGTTTCAAGCTCCATCAGGACGCATCCTCTTTCTTGGTCTCACCGGACTCGACCCGGATTGGCTTCGGAAAGCCGAAAAGCAAAGCCGTCACTTTCAGCAGACGGGACAGGGCCGCGACGATCAGGAGCCCAAACGACAGCGCCAGAACGCCCTTGAGGATCCAGCGGTAAGGAAGGCCCGCCGGCGCCTGACTGGTCTCACCCTGCTCCCAGGAGCTCACGGCATAGGGAATCATTTCGTAGACCGCCAGCACCAGAAACGGCAGCAGGAGAAATACCAGGCCAAATAGCTCAATCCAGGCCTGGCCTTTGAGCGACAGGCGCTCATGAATGACGTCAACCCTGACATGGTCATCGGTCACCAGGGTGTAACCCAATCCCAACAACCAGCCGGCGCCTGCCAGGTGCCACTGGACCTCTTCAAGCGTTACCGAACCCTGGCCAAAGGCATAACGCCCCACCACCGCGTAGATGATCACGCCGGTAACCACAATCCAGAGCCAGGAGGCACTCTTGCCTATCGCAGAAATCACACCGTCCAGGACCTTGCTCAGCCGGGTGGTCGGAAACTCGGTGTGATGATGAATAAATTGACCGGCGTCCGACGCCGATGCATGCACATCGGGTGGTGAGCCTTTATCAGACACTGTCATACAACAGTTCCTCGTTCAGAAAGCCTGCCGTGAAACAAGGATGGCCCCGCAGGGCCATCCAGACTAAATCGAAGAGCACCGGAATTGCGTCCGGTGCCCAGGGTCAGCCCCGAACCTTAGAGGTCCGCCGGAACATAGGCGCGGGTATCCCAGATCTTGTAGGATTCCATGAACTCCTGCTGGCTTTCATAGACACGCTTGAAGTCGGCATCCTTGGAGGCTTCTTCTTCAAGCACTTCCTGGGTTACTTCGCGCAACTTGAGCAGAACGTCGCGGGGGATCTGGTCAGCCTGAACGCCCTTGTCCTGGAACTCGGCCAGAACCTTGCCGTTCTTGTACTCACCCTCAGCCAGGCCACGGGTGGTTGCCGCAGTGCAGGAGGCCTCGACCAGCGCCTTCTGTGCCTCGGTGGCCCGTGCCCACTCGTCCTTGTTGATCAGCATGTACTGGGCTGTGAACTGCTGGTGCCAGCCCGGGAACAGGTTGTACTTGACCACCTGGTTGAAGCCCAGGATCTGATCGATGGCTGGCATGGAGAATTCGGTGGCATCGATGGTGCCCTTCTCCAGTGCCTGGTAGAGCTCGCCGCCGGGCATCATGGTGACAGAGGCGCCCAGCTTTTCGAGGACCTTGCCGCCGAGGCCGGCGAAGCGGATCTTCAGGCCTTTGTAGTCTTCCAGTGTTTCGATGGGCTCGGAATACCAGCCGGCAGTCTCGGGCCCAATGATGCCGCACAGCTGTGCGTGAACATTGAAGCCTTTGTTGGCATAGGTTTCCTGCAGCATCTCATGGCCGCCACCGAAGTAATACCAGCCGATGTAGGCAGGCGGCTTCATGCCAAAGGGAACAGCGGCAAACAGGGGAATCGCAGGCACTTTGCCCTGGTCGTAACCGATCCAGGTGTAACCGGCTGAAACCTTGCCGTCTGAGACGGACTGCAGGATGTCGAACGGCGGAACCAGCTTGCCGGGCTCATAGACACGGACCTGGATGCTGCCATCAGAAGCGGTAGTGAGGTTGTCTGCGACCCAGGCAGCGGGAGAACCGAGGCCAGGAAGGTTGGTTGCGAAGGCTACGGGCATTTTCCAGCGCAGATCGTCTGCAAAAGCGGAGCCCGTGGTAAGAGCGATCGCACCGGCCACACCGGTGAGAGCCTTGAGAAGTTTCATTGGCAAGTCTCCTAACTTTGTTGTTTTGTCTGGCCTGGCGGCTTTCAACCAGAAAGGCCTGAACTGAGTATAGTCAGAGAATGCAGGAACAGACGGACAGGGTGATGTTTGGGGTCCAACAGTTAGCGTCAGTCTTGTTCTGTGCATTGTTCTGACGTCCTGCGCCTCGGATATAGCAGACACTATGCCATCTTAATTTTATTGATATAATTCAGTTAGTTATAAAATAAGGCCGGGGCAGACACGGGGAAAAGTGTCCGGAATTCAGGACATCATTAGACGTCAGTCGTAAGGGATTGTACGGATGGGCAGACAGTCGTCCGGATTTCAGGACAACTTGGCCAGTTTCTCGTACAGAACAGATCGGGATATACCCAACAGCTTGGCAGCCCGGGTACGGTTACCACGGCTTGCCACCAGAGCTTCTTCGATCGCCTGGGCCTCTGCCTCGGCGAGTGTCTGGGACAACGGCCTCACCGGTTGCGGCGCCAGAGAAGACACCGGACGTGTCCCGGCTCGGGGCAACACCTTGAAAATCGCGTCGGCATCGAGCAAGCCACCTTCCTCGCCCATGGTCATTGCCCGCTCGAGAACGTTGCGCAACTCACGGATATTGCCCGGCCAATCATAACTGCCCAGCGCCGAGACGCCAGCATCCGTAATCTCACCACGCAACTCCAGCCCCTCGCAGATCTCTTCAAGAAGGGCTTCGCAGAGCACACCGAGATCCGCCAGCCGATCCCTCAAGGGCGGGATGGGGATTTCCAGGACATTAAGGCGGTAATAAAGATCGGAGCGGAAAGTTCCTTCGGAGATCATGACCTCAAGATTTCTGCTGGTGGCAGCAATAACCCGAACATCCACCGAAACCACCTTGTTGGAGCCCAGCGGTTCAATCTCTCCCTCTTGCAGGGCCCGCAGCAGCTTGGCCTGCAGCGGCAACGGCATGTCACCCACTTCGTCGAGAAACAGGGTGCCACCGTTGGCCAGTTGAAACTTGCCTTCCCGGGTGCGGCGATCGGCACCGGTGTAGGCGCCGGGTGCGACGCCAAAGAACTCGGCCTCAAGGAGGTTGTCCGGAATGGCGGCCACGTTCACTCCCACGAACGGTTTCTCCGCACGTCCCGAGACCGTATGAATCGCCTGGGCGAGCACTTCCTTGCCGGTGCCCGTTTCTCCCAGCAGTAGAACCGGCATATCGCGACCGGCCGCCAAGCGCGCGCGACGCTTGACCTCCAGCGCTGCCGGGCTGGCACCAACGAAATCACCGAGGCTGTAGCGAGTACCTCGTGCCTTTTTCGCCAACGCCTTGCGCGCGGCCGCCAGATCCTGGTGGAGCCGACGGTATTTCGACACCAGTGGCGTCAGGGGCTGAAGGTCGTCGTAAAGTACAAAGGCCACGGCACCGACGATTTTTCCGTTGTCGTCGTAGTACGGCAGGCGCGTTACCACCAACTGTTGCTGGTTGTGCTCCATAATGTCCAGCAGCAGGGGTTTACCGGTTTCGACCACTTCGGGCATTCGGGTGTGAGGGATCAGCTGGCGCACCGGTTTGCCGATGATGGTAGACGGATCGCCCAGGCCAAGAAGATGGGAGTAGCTGCTGTTAATCCAGGTAATCCGTGCATCGCAGTCCACGGCGATGGCACCGGCGCTGGCTTCCTCGAACATGGGAAACAGGGCTTCGATCAGGTCTCTGGTCAGGCCACTTTTATTGTTGTCAGAAAACAGCTGTGTCATGTACCGCGCACCAACGGGTCGAATGTCATTCATCTGGATAACCCTCGCACCCGACAGGCCGGGTGCAGTGACGGAAGTATATGGGGCCCCCGGACCGGGGGCAAACGAAGCCGGCCCCGCAACGGGCCGGCGCGTGTCACACTTATTCCGGGATCCGGACCTGGTTGTCAGTAAAGACAATCCGGTCGCCGGCATCCGGCGCGGGATTGATCGCCGGCAGGTTGACCTCCGCCAGCGGTGTTGTGATAGCGCCCCGTGGCACCGTCCGGACTACCTGGCTTGGCGGCAACGCCTGCTTTTCGGTCAGATTGGCCCAGACCAGGTCCAGCGCCTGGAAGTAGTAGTGATGCAGGGGCACATAACGGTCGGCAACGCCCGGGAACCCATTGAGCACGTCCAGATGATGGGCGTTCAGGATTTCGTAGTACCGCAGGTTGCTTTTCTCCCCCTCCACTCGCTGGTTCAGGCCAAAATAGGGCCGGGAGGTGTGGTTGATGGGTAGAATCGCATCGGCACGACCGGTCACGAAGACCGTCGGCTTGCCCTGCAGATCACCCGAGGCACGGACTTCGGCGATACCCTCGGCTATAGCCGTTGCCAGCTCGGCGTCAGAGCCCTGCAGATCAGGTCCGGTGACGGCGTCGCTGCCCTGGGCAAGGCTACGAAGGCACAACAGTGCATCCAGGCCATAGTCCAATTGGTTGGTACTTGGTGAAGCACTGGCAGGCAGATTGGTGGGCTGACCATCGGCACCATCGTAGACGATGTTTACCCCGGCCGACGGCGGGATGCCATTGCTGGCCGAAAAAAGTGCTGCCTCTGCAGCGGGCGCCAACTGGGTCACGGCTCCGGCCGAATCGGTTGCCGCCAGGCTGAGCTCACAGACACGATCCTCGACACCGGCGCGACCATAAGCATTGGCATAGGTCATGGAAATACTCTGGGCTACGGCGAGCCCGAAGTGCACCGGCGCCAGCAGATTCTGCTCCGGCTGAATACCAAAGTCCTCGTTCAGGATGCGCAGCGCGTCTGTTGCTCGGTCATCCAGCGTGGCACCACTCACCAGACCCTTGTTGGCAAGGGAGTTACAGATATTCTCGCCGATTGCAGGGGGATTGAAGGTAGCGTTCAAAGGCGCATCGTCCCGGATCGCCGGCGCCTGGTTGGCACAGCCCTGATAGACGGCAAGGGCCGTGGTGTAATCCAGCAGGCTGCGGCTGTGCTCGGTAATCTCCGGGCCCTCGCCCTGGCGTATGGTGAAGCTTCGGTCCACCTGCGGGTTCACGTTCGGCTCGGACACCGCCACGCCATCGATAAGGCCCTTCGTATCCTGCTCGGCTGCTCGGACGGAAGAACCACCACCGTTGGAGACACTGGAGGCAATGACCACGGTGTTTTTGGGTTTGATGGTCAGAAGCGTTTCGCCGTTGCCCAGCTCACGGCCAAACTTCTCGTTCAGCACGTAAAACCCGAATTCAATGGACTGCAGTACATGCTGGCCCCAGTCGGCTTCCGGATTGGCTCTGGAGTGAGCGTGCTTCCAGGCAAACCGATCCGGCCACGCGCTGTCGAAATCCGCTCGCTGCCCATCGGTCAGGTCGGCCCGGAACTGCACTGGTTCGACATCGGAGGTTAGCGTGCCATCAATCCGTTGGGCGGTGTTTGTAGCCAGGTTATGGGAACCGGTCCCTGTGCCCTTGTCGGTGTATACGACAGCACACCCTTTTTTCAGGCCCCACTCGCCGGCCGTACCGATAGCACCGTAGATGCCCCGGGAGCCGGAGGACGGCGCCGTGACCATGCAGGGTCGATCCGGGTCAAAGCTATCGGGCACCTGGGCCATCACCGTAACCGGCACGTCGGTTCCGGGCACAGACATGTAGGCAATGAATTCGTCACCCGCAATCAGGCCTTCACCGCTGGCGTTAACCTGCGGACCGAAGAAGGTCCCATAACCGCCTCCGGGGGCGGTATCCACCAGTGCGCGATAGTTGTTATAGATCGCCAACCGCCGGAGTTCTGCAGCGGTAGGGTTCAAAGGGTCTGCGAATGCAGGCCCGGGCGCACTGGCCAGACCGCTGGCACCCAGGCCCGCAGTAAGCAGGTCATCGGTAATACCGTCGTAGCTGGTCTGACTGATATCGCCCTGAATGAAATCGGGAATTTCGTTAAACGGTGGATTATCCTTGCAGGCTGAGAGGGTCAACCCTGTGGCGCCGATCAGGGCGCAGAGCATTATTCGTTTCATGATCGTTCCTTGTTTGTTGTTGTAAACGAACAGACCAGGCCGCAAGCCGGGCCCCGGGAACGCCATGCGCATCCTGTGCCAATTGGCTATGTCTATGATTTATAAATGTTAAATTTACCTCTTACTTGAACTTTAATGAATAATTCCGGATTTCCGGACAGCCCCGGGGCCGGCAATCATCGAGAAACACGCCTATTGCGAGCCTTGCAGAGATTGTCCTTGAAACCGGACACTGTACTGAATGTCGGACAATGGAGTCTGGATCAGGCAATCCGCCCGTACCGGCATCCATCAATATCAGTCCGTCGTAGATTTGATGTGAAACCTCAATTCGCCTGAAAAAGGAGAGCCCAGTGCCCGGTTACCGAACAGGGGGCAGACGGGGTGGGTTGGTCGGCGTGATTGGCAGCCTGCTGTTGCTGGCCGGATGCGCGACCCACCACAATGCACCAGAGAACGCGGCCTTGCCGGGAGAACAATCCTTTCAGGTAGAGCGCAATTTACAGTTCTCCCCCGATAACTGGCCACAACGACTGTTCGCCGACCTTTACCTGCCCGAGAACGGAGCCTCAGGGCATCGCCATCCGGTGGTCCTGATGGTTCACGGGGGTGGCTGGCAACGACGGTCCCGTCAAGACATGGCCTGGATCGCGGAAGAAGTGGCCAGCCACGGTTTCGCGGTGCTGAACATCGACTACCGGTTTGCACCGGAATACACCTTCCCGGCGCAGCTGCATGATCTCCAGCTCGCCCGCCAGTGGTTGAACGAGCATGCCGACAAATACCGGCTCGACCGCAAGCAAGTCAGCGGTTTCGGGTTTTCATCCGGCGCCCATCTGATTGCCCTGCTGGCCCTGGTGGCAAGCTCCGACAGCGAGCTGAACGAGCCCTACGGCGGGCCGGAGTCCCGGCTGCACGCTGTTGTCGCCGGCGGCTTACCGTCTGACCTCATGGCGTTCGGTTCGGGCAAGCTGATCCGGCAGTTCCTCGGTGGCGAGCAGCAGGCGATGCCGGACACCTATCGCAGTGCCTCACCGATCAGTCACGTGACGGCCAACGCACCGCCCTTTTTCCTGTTTCACGGCGCCGTGGACATGCTTGTGCCCTTCAGCCAGGCCGAACGTTTCCGGGACGCACTCGCAAGTCATCAGGTATACAGCGAACTCTATGAAATGCATCTGCGAGGACATGTCACCAGCTTTCTCACAGCCGGCGATGCGGTTGACGAGGCAATCGCATTCCTCGACCGAAAGAAAAGCAACTGATTGCCGGGTCGCTATCCGATTCGGATGAACGGCAGCAGGCTCAGGCCCATGATGACCAGAATGGCAATGCAGGCCGCCAGAGTCCGGATCGGCCTATGCCTGAGCATGAACCAGAAACCGCCGGATTCGCCCCGGGCCAGGTGCTCCTCGTAGGCCTGTCGCTGGGTTTCATAGCGCTGCCTCTGATACTCATCCAGCAGCGCCCTGGCCCTGGCCGCCTCATCGTCGTCGTGCACCCAGAAACCACCCATGCTGATGCCCCAGCGGCTTGGTGGCGTCTCGTAATAGGCTACATCATGGGCATCAAACAGGGCCCGGATTTCCTCGGCCTCGTCATCGGGTACATGGCGCAGGTTCATCAGATGGTGGGGCATGGACTCTCGTTGTCTGGTATCAGGTGCGGGTATCCCTATATCCTAGCACTAAAGCCCGACGGGGCCCGACAGCCCGAATTCGACACCGGAACCCTGAATGACCGACAACCCCCTCCGATTGCTGCTGGAGTTTGACAGCCAGGCGCAACGGGACAGATCACAGCCGCCTACCTTCCTGCATCGACGCGACCGCAAGTTCGCTCTCGTCTGTGAAGAGCAGGGCGAGGCCCCGGACGCGGCCCGCTGGCTCGCCCACCTGAACCGCCTCAGCGGTCCCCGGACAACCCCGACATCCGCGGACCGGACACTGGCATCGTGGCGCCGGATCAACGGTGGTTTTGCAGTGTCAGGCGCGGTCGCGGGCACGCTGGCGATGGCCGGGCTGCTGTTCTATGACGGCGGCCAGCGCATCAACATCACGGTTTTCCTGGCGTTCGTGTTGCTGCACCTGATATTTGCCCTGTTCACCACCGTGCAAGCCATGGCCGGATGGCAGCCCTGGCGCTGGTTGGCGCATCGATTGGGGGTCAACCCGGGAGATGGCGCCTTCACCAGGCTTCAGCCTGTTCTGATGGCCAGAGCGGCTCACCTGGGCGGCATTGCGTTCGCCATCGCAGGGCTGTTTACCCTGCTGGCCATGGTCGTCTTGCAGGACCTCGCCTTCGGCTGGAGCACCACGCTGGACACTGCCGCCACCAGCTATCACGGATTGGTAAAGGCCATTGCGATGCCCTGGGCCTGGCTCTGGCCTGCCGCGGCCCCGGATCTAGCGCTGGTCGAGGCAACGCGTTTTTTCCGGGCCGGTGACCCGACGGCAAGTCCTGACCCGGCCCTCTGGGGCCTGTGGTGGCCGTTTGTGGCCATGATGTGGTCGACCTGGGTTCTTCTGCCAAGGATAATTCTCTGGGCGTGTGCGTCCGTGCAGGCCGGGCAAAAAGCCCGGCGCCTGCTCACCAGCCATCCGGCCATGCACGCCCTGCTGTATCGCATGGAAACACCCGCCCTGGACACTGGCAACAGCCATCATGATGCCGACGATCTGCCGGACACCGACACTCGAGGCAACCTGCTACCACTGCCCGACAGCGACATTCTCTTGTGTTGGGCCGGCGCCGGTGAGCCGGAATTGCCAGAGTCGCTTCGGTCAGGCAAGCAGCTCGTGCTCAGCGCCGGCGGCAGCGCCAGCCTTTCGGACGATGATCAGGCCCTGCACCGGATCGCCGAGCATCTGAAAAACCGCGCCAGGGCAGTCATCCTGCTGGTTCGCTGCTGGCAACCCCCGACCGGCGAGCTTCAGGACTTCCTCGCGGCCGCCCGGGACATCTGGCCCGACAACGCCAGGGTCGCGCTGGTGCCACTGGCCACGGACAGCAATCAGCAACCCGATGCCCACCAGATCCAGCCCTGGCTGCGATTTGCCGAAAGGGTGGGCAGCGAGTTCGTCCAGGTGTCTCTGCCCCCATTCCATATGCGGGACCCCTACACAGCCATCGGGGACGGGTCATGACTCAGATACCCACGTTTGCGGTCGTCGGACACCCGAACAAGGGTAAATCCAGCGTGGTGGCGACCCTGTCCCAGAACGATGCCATTGCCATTGCCCTGGAACCCGGCACCACGCGCAGGCATCAGGCTTACCCGCTGAAGGTGGACGGCCAGACCCTCTACACTCTGGTCGACACGCCCGGATTCCAGCGGCCGAGACGGGTAATGGAGTGGCTGGAAGCCCACAGTGTCTCCGCCTCTGATCACGCAGACACCGTCAAAGCCTTTGTGGCACAGCATGAGGGGGACGGCCGATTCACCGATGAATGTGAGCTTCTCAGACCGCTGATCGAAGGCGCCGGGATCATCTACGTGGTGGACGGCTCGGTGCCTTACAGCGCAGAGCACGAGGCAGAAATGACCATCCTGCGCTGGACTGGCCGTCCGAGCCTGGCCCTGATCAACAGCATCGGCGCCGACGACTACAGTGACACCTGGCAGGCTGCTCTGGGCCAGTTCTTTCAGGTTGTCCGCCGTTTCGACGCGGTTCGCGCCCCATTCGAGCAACATCTGGGCCTTTTACGGGCTTTCGGACAACTGGAGCCGGACTGGGAAACACCACTGGAACAGGCCACTCACTACCTGTCCGCCCAGCGGCAGCAGCGCCGCCATCAGGCCGCAGTACTGATCGCCAGGACACTTGAGAGCATGATGTCCTACCAGGAAAAACGGACGCTTACCGCCGGCCAGGCTGCAGAAACCAGTGACGGCTCCCTGGCCGAACAGCTGCGGGAACGTTGGTATCGTCACCAGCGCAAGCGGGAACAGACCCTGCGCGTGGATATCGAACATCTTTATCAGCACCAGCGCATCCGTCGCCAGGAAGCCGAACTGGAGTGGCACAGCGAACACGACCTGTTCTCGGAAGACAGCCGCAAAGCCTGGGCGGTCAGCAAGCGCTACCTGGCCACCGCCGGCTTCGGCGCGGGCGCCGTCAGTGGCGCCGGAATCGACGCGCTGACTTTTGGCTCATCCCTTGGAACCGGTGCTCTGGTGGGCGGTTTGATCGGTGCTGCCGGCAGCTATTTCTACGGCGATCGGCTGGCCCTGCCGGCGCTGAGCATCGGCGTGCTCAGGGACGGATTGAAAACAGCCACCTTCGGTCCTGTACAGGACAGCCAGTTCGGCTATGTTGTATTGGGAAGGGCCGTGGATCACTGGTGGCATATCTCCCATCGGAATCACGCTGGTCGCGACCTGCTGGACCTTGAGCCAGCAGACCATCACTGGCTCGAGCGACTTGAAAAACCGAGCCGACAGGAAATTCAGAAAGCCTTCGACAAGTGCCGGAAACGGCGCCCCCTGGATGAACGCCAGCGGGAAAGATTCGCCACCTCGATCGAACTGGCCATGGCCGTTTACGACGATTGGCGGTTGAACCGCACCTGAAAGGGATGTTTATACTAAAAGGCTATTCCATCACAAAATGAGGAATGCTCATGAAAATCGTACGAGTGCAAGACATTATCGGTACCGAGCGGGAAGTCACCGGCCCAGGGTGGACAAGCCGCCGCATGCTGCTCAAAAAAGACGGCATGGGCTTTTCCTTCCACGAAACCATCATCCCTGCCGGGGCCGAGTTGAACCTCTGGTACAAGCATCACCTCGAAGCGGTCTACTGTGTTGCCGGCAACGGCAAGATCCTGGACAAAGCCACTGGTGAAACCCATGAGATCACTGACGGAACCCTGTACGCACTCGACAAGCATGACCAGCACACCCTGTACGGTGGCACGGAAGACATGCGACTGATCTGTGCCTTCAATCCACCGGTTACCGGCCGTGAAGTCCACGACGAAGACGGTGCCTATCTGCCGGACACCAGCGAAGACTGAATCGTCTTGCCCGTGGCTGAACACCAGGCCGCGACCACACCGCCACCGCCAGCGAAGCTGCTGCCGGTGGCGGTGTTGCTTTGGCTGGCCGGCGTTTACCTGCGGATACCGGTACTGGTCGCGCCGCCCCTGGCGCCGTTCATCAGCGACGAACTGGCACTCACCCAGGCACTCACCGGCGCCCTGACCACCCTCCCCATCCTGATGCTGGCCATCGGCTCCATGCCCGGCTCACTGGCCATTGCCCGGATTGGCCCCCGCAATACCCTGGCTCTGGCCATGATGATCATGGTGATCGGCTCCGCCGGGCGCGGCCTGATGCCCGACACCCTGACCCTGATGATTGCAAGTGCCGTCATGGGCATCGGCGTTTCCATGATGCAACCATCACTGCCGGCACTACTGCCCCGGTGGCTGGAACCCCACCACCTCGCGTTAGGCTCGGCGATCTACATGAACGGCATGCTGATGGGTGAGTTCATCGGTGCCGGCATCACGCTGCCTGTGCTCATGCCCCTGCTGGACAACAGCTGGCGCGCCACCCTGGTGGCCTGGTCACTCCCGGCGCTGCTGGTTGCCGCAGCCCTGTTCCTGCCCAAACGGGACCGCGCCAAACCGGTGCGAAAAGTAGCCTGGCTACCGGACTGGCATAACCCCTTGACCCTGAGAATCGGTCTACTGCTCGGCCTCTCCGGCTCGCTGTTTTTTGGCCTCAACGCGTACATGGGCAACCTGCTGCAGCATCAGGGCCAGTTCGACAAACTGCCGGACGCCCTGTTCTGGTACAACCTTGCCCAGGTCTTCGCCTCCCTGATTATGCTGAAAATGGCGCGCTACTGGGTCGGCCGTCGCGGCGTCATCGCCACCCTGGCCAGCATCAGCCTGCTCGGCGCCATTGGCGCGGTCATGCTTACCGGCTGGTGGTCCATCGTCAGTGCCACCCTCATGAGCCTGGTCGCCGGCATGCTCCTGATCCTGCTCGTAGCGATCCCCCCGCTGGTGGTCTCCTCCGCCGAAACTGGCCGCCTCTCCGCCGGCACCTTTCTGGTCGGTTACACCGTCGCTTTTTGCGTGCCCATGCTTGGCGGTGTCGTCGCCGACTGGACCGGCGATGCCCGCCACGCCCTGATGCTGATGATCACCTACGGCCTGCTGGTCTTGCCCCTGGCCTTTACCCTGAACCTGGAACGAAAAAAGGACCAGCCCGAAAGCTGATCCTTCTCTGAATACCAATTTTCCCTTCGCGGACTCCCCGTATCCAGCCGGAACGGCCGTGGGGCGGGGGTGTCCTTTCCGCCGGGAAAAAATGTCTGAGCAAAGCGAGTTGTTTTTCCCAGAGGAAAGGACACCCCCGCCCCGCGGCCAGACTCCGAACTAATACAGGGTCAGATGTAATAGTCCTTCAGCGGAGGAAACCCATTAAACTCAATGGCGCTGTATGTCGTTGTATAGGCTCCGGTAGACAGCCAATACATCCGATCCCCAATCGCCAGATTCAACGGCAACGGATACTTGTGATGCTCATACATGATATCGGCACTGTCACAGGTCGGCCCGGCAATCACACAATCCTCGCCTTCGCCCACTTTTTCCGTCCAGATCGGAAACTTGATCGCCTCATCCAGGGTCTCGATCAGGCCTGAAAACTTGCCCACATCGGTAAACACCCAGCGATGCAGGGCAGTACGGGATTTCCGGGAAATCAGAACCACCTCGCTCACCAGAACACCGGCGTTGGAAATCAGCGATCGGCCCGGCTCGATAATGATCTCCGGCAGCTCCGCACCAAAATCTTCGTGCAGGAAGCGGGCAATCTCCTCGGCGTACACCTTCAGCTCATTGGTGCGAGTGATGTAGTTGGCCGGGAAACCACCGCCCATGTTGATCATCTTAAGCTCGATACCGTCTTCTTCCTTCAGACGCTCGAAAATCACCTTCACCTTGTTCAGGGCCGCATCCCAGGCGCCAATCTCGCGCTGCTGGGAACCGACGTGAAACGAGACGCCGTAGGGCACCAAGCCCAGGTCACGGGCAAGGATCAGCAGGTCCATGGCCATGTCGGTCTGGCAGCCGAACTTGCGGGACAGCGGCCAGTCTGCCGTCAGGGTACCTTCGGTCAGGATACGCACATACACTTTCGAGCCCGGGGCCGCCTTGGCGATGTTGCGAAGGTCTGCCTCCGAGTCGGTGGCAAACATACGAACGCCTTTCTCGTAGAAGGTGCGAATGTCCTTCGCCTTCTTGATGGTATTGCCGTAGCTGATCCGCTCACCGGTCACACCCAGGGCCATCACCTTGTCCAGCTCGTACACCGACGCGATATCGAAAGAGGCACCCTTGTCGCGCAGCATGGTCAGGATCTGCGGGGCCGGGTTGGCTTTCACCGCATAGTAAACCTTGGCGTAGGGGAAACCCTCGACCAGCTCGTCGTACTGACGGTCAATCGTTGCGGTGTCGATCACCACAAACGGAGTTTCCTTGCCGTCGGCAAAGTCCTTGATGCGCTTGAACGTGTCGGCTTCGTAGTAATCGGCGATATTGGCGTTAGCGGCTTCGGTCATGGGTGGTGTGTCCCTCCACAGGGCAAACAGGCATAAAAAAAGGCACTACAGCAACGCTGCAGCACCCGTTAGATAACGCGATCATCGGGCTTTTTTGAGGGCCCGGATATGAGCACTTTTACCCATAAAACGAAGGGAATTTGTTACCGAATGAAAAGGGGCGTTGAGGGCTATTCCGCTCGTGTTAGACTGAGCATTATTTGATCAGAGCCAAGTGGTTTTTATATGTCGGACATCAGCTCAATTGCCGCCGCCAGCACTCAACTGAATCAGCAACGCGTGCAGGAGCAGGCACAGCTTTCAGTCCTGAAAGCCTCCCTCGATATGGCCCAGCAGGGCGCCCTGCAACTGCTTGAAGGCGTAACGGAAACGGCAGTAGCGACCGCCGGAGCGAATCCGTCTGACAACGTCGGCAGTCTGATCGACGTTCGCGCGTAGCCCTCAGACCGCCACCGGCCATATCGGCGGTGGTTCGGTAGGCCCGTCCGGGTCTTCCGGTTCAGTCTGTTCCCGTAGATAGCCGAGAATCGCTTCCTGGAGCTCCGTGCCCTGGCCCAATCCCTTGTTTCCGAACAACCGGTTGAATTCCAGTACGTAAGGGTGGCCATCCACCAGCGCAATATCAAAGCCGGCGTGATCAACACCCAGATCCCGGGCCAGCCGCAATGCCAGCGCCGTCATAGCCGGGGGAACCGGGCTGTTGTCGATGCGGCCACCTTGGGCCACATTGTTGTAGAAGCCCTGATCGGCCTGGGTTCGCCAGTAAGCCGTCAGCACCTGATCGCCAACCACAACAACTCGTGCATCCCGGTCCAGAGGCAGGTATTCCTGGGCGTAGAGCACGTCAGTGCGCTCGCAGTAGCGGCGCCAGTCCTCACGGGATTCAATCAGCCAGACGCCTTCGCCCATGCTGGCCTTGGGGAGCTTTGCCACGAACGGATGCACCATGGCATCCCAGATCATGTCACGTTCCACCGGGCCGTTGGCCTCAATCATGGTCCAGGGCGTGTGCTCCGGGGCCACCGTCTGGAATGCGCGGGTCATCTCCACCTTGTCGTGGCCGATGCGGTAGCTGGCTTCGCTGGGAAACACCCGGCACTTGAGACCGTGAACCAGGGCATTTAACTGCCAGTATTCTGGGAACAGGACCCAATCCGCTTCCCGCAACAGTTCTTTATGCCGCAAAAACTGCTCCGGCTTGAGGACGGTGGTGTCGGGAAAACCCAGGGTTCGGAAAATATCGAAGGAAACAAGGTGCATGGATACTGCGCACTCGGGGTTGAGTTGCGCGTATTTTATACAGGGCTGACATTCAGGCAAGTGCTATTTTCACGTCCGGACATCAGGAAAAGACCGTACAGGTGCTACCCTTCAAGCAGCACAGAAGCACGGGAGAGCGGAATGCAGGAACTTGATGCGAGGGCAAAGTCCCTTCTGGCCGCACTGAAAGCGGACTCCCGGTCAGGCGCTACACAGCTGGCACTGAACACCCTCGATCAACTGCTATCTTACCTCGACGAGGTCGAGCCAGAGGGCGAGACATTTCTGAGGCTACTGGCAGAACTCCGGGCGGCACGCCCGAGCATGATCGTGATTGGCAATGCACTGGCCATGATCGAGCAGCGTCTATCCAGTGATGTTCAGGTCGCACGGCAGGCCGTCATGGACATCAGAGACCAGCTGGAAAATGCCACCGGAACCATTGCCCGGCACGCCATCGATCTTCTGCCAGGGTCGCCGGTGATACTGACCCATAGCGCCAGCTCCGCGGTACTGGCGCTGTTTCGTAACATGGCAGAAAAAGACCGGGCCTTCTCTGTCATCTGCACCCAGAGCAGCCCGGGCTTCGAGGGCCACTCCCTGGCACGGGCGCTGAACGAGCTAGCCATACCCGTCACCCTGATCACCGATGCGCAGATGGGGCTGTTTGTGCCCCAGGCTGACCTGGTGATCACCGGGTGCGATACCTGGCTTTCCAATGGGCATTTTATCAACAAAAGCGGTACACACTTGTTGGCTCTGGCGGCCCATGCGGCCGGGAAGCCCCTCTGGGTTCTTGCCGACAGCTTCCGGAACAGCGACGCCGACCCCGGGTCGGTTGAACTCGAGGAAATGCCCGCGGAAGAACTCAACGCACCGGCGGGAGACTGGATAACGCCACGGAATATCTATTTTGAGCGGGTGCCACACGCGCTGGTCAGCAAACGCATCAGCGAGTTGGGCGTTTTTTCGTGCCCTGCTGAGCCTCGGCGGTAAACGGATCTTCCGGCCAGGGATGCTTGGGATACCGCCCACGCATATCCTTGCGCACCTCGGGGTAGGCGTTACGCCAGAAACTGGCCAGATCTGCGGTGACCGCCAGAGGTCGTTGCGCGGGGGACAACAGATGAAGCACCACCGGTACCCGCCCACCGGCAACGGCAGGGGTTTCTTTCCAGCCAAACAGCGCCTGGAGCTTGGCTGCCAACACCGGGCCATTGTCGGCGCTGTAATCCAGACTCACCCGCTGGCCGGTCGGTATGGTCAGGTGTGTTGGCGCCAGACTCTGAAGTCGCTGCTGGGCCGGGTAATCAATCAGGCTGTTAAGGGCCGCCAGCAGGTCGATCCGGGCCAGATCGGACCATCGGGTCATGCCGACCAGAAACGGGCCCAGCCAAACCTCGAGATTATCCAGTAGCGCCGCGTCATCGGTGTCCGGCCAGCCGGAATCCGGGAAGGTTCTGGCGAGCAACCTCAATCGGGCACGCCACTGGCGACTGCCATCAGCCCAGGGCAGGCTTTCCAGGCCCTTCTTCCGAATCGCACTGAGCAGCCCCTGCCGGACCAGTTCCGGATCCACCCGGCCGAGCGGCTTTTCCTCAAGCACGAGTTCACCCAGTTTTCGCGCACGTCGCGCCAGAATTTTACCCTGGCTATCGTCCCACAGCGCCTCTTCGATCTCCTGTATGTGGTCAGCCAGGTCGAGTTCCAGGTCCGGAATGTCCACCGGCGCGGCCAGGTAAATCGTGGCTTCGCGGGCCTGGCCATCCAGCTCGGCCGCCACCAGCCACTCGTGCCGTGCCAGGGGATCATCCTCTCTCAGTACCGCACCTTTGCCATTACTGAGCTGATACCTTGCCGCCTTATCCGATCGCCGCCTGGCAATACGGTCCGGATAGGCCAGGGTAAGCAATCGGCCGATCTCGGTCTCCGAGGGCGGTGTTGCCTCAGTCGTCCCGGGCCCGGAAAGACGCCGGGCCGACTGGCGTACAGCCTTAAGGCGAGCGACATCCAGCGTGCGATCCCGCCGTTCCCCGAAGAACACCCGAACCCGCTCGTGCATGTCCGCACCAGTTCCGGGGCCCAGGAGATCCCGCTCTTCCAGCAAGGCGGCCACGGCCGCAGCCGGGCCTCCGAGCCCTATAGAACGGCCTTTCAGCACCATATGCGCCAGTCGCGGGTGTATACCCAGCTCCCGGGCCGCTTTGCCGTGGCCCGTAATGGCTCCGTCTGAATCGAGCAGATCGAGCCACTGCAGGAGTGCCACAGCCTGCCTCCAATGGGCGGCAGGGGGCTTATCAATCCAGGCGACGGCATCGGCTTCCCGCGCGCCCCATTGGGCCAATTCCAGCACCAAAGGTGCCAGATCGGCCTCCAGAATTTCGGGCGGCGTGTAATCGGCCAATCCGAACTGTTCCGATTCGCTCCACAATCGATAACAGACCCCGGGCTCCATCCGGCCGGCCCGGCCTTTACGCTGTTCCGCAGAAGCCCTGGATACCCGGCCAGTAACCAGGCGGGTCATGCCACTGTTGGGATCAAACACGGCGCGACGCTGCTGACCGCAATCGATAACAACCCGAACCCCTTCAATGGTCAGGCTGGTTTCGGCAATAGCCGTAGCCAACACCACCTTTCGCTGGCCTTCGGGAGCCGGCGAGATTGCCTGGTCCTGCTGCTCCGATTTCAGATTGCCGTATAGTGGAGCAAGCAGCACCCGGTCCGGCAGGTTTGCACGGAGCTGTTGCTCAACCCGACGTATCTCACCCACACCGGGCAGAAACACCAGCAGTGACCCGCTTTGATCAGCCAATGCCTCCCGAACCACAGCGGTAACCTGATCCACCATGCGGCCACTGCGCGGCAACGGCCGGTAATGAACATCGACCGGAAACGCCCGTCCTTCACTGGTTATTACGGGAACGTCTCCAAGCACTTGCGCAATCGGCCCGGTATCCAGGGTTGCGGACATCACCAGCAACCGCAGATCCTCCCGCAACGCCTGCTGCGATTCCCGCACCAGGGCCAGGCCCAGATCCGCCTGCAGAGAGCGCTCATGGAACTCATCAAAGATGACCGCCGCGTACTCCTCCAGCATCGGATCCGCCTGGATCAGCCGGGTCAGGATGCCTTCGGTCACGACTTCGATCCGGGTGGCCGCAGACACCCGGGTATCCAGCCTTGTGCGATAGCCTACCGTCTGGCCGGGCTGTTCATTGAGTTGCCGGGCCATGAACCGGGCGGCAGAGCGAGCTGCAAGCCGACGGGGCTCCAGCATCAGGATCTTGCCGTCACCGCGCCAGGGCGCATCCAGAAGGGCGGCAGGCACACGGGTGGTTTTACCGGCACCGGGCGGAGCCTGCAGAAGTACGGTAGTCGTGCGTTCCAGGGCCGCTTTCAGGTCTGGAAGAATGGCATCAATAGGGAGCATCGGATTCCGGGTTTCTGAAGCGTCAGGAGCTCACCCGTTCACGATTGGCCTTTGCCCACTGGTAAATCCGCTCAAAGGCCTCGGCCAGGTTGTGCGGATTATGGGGCGGCTGGATCACAGCAGCAAGTTCGCCGTCGGGGTTCAGCAGCGCAAAATGGCCGCTGTGATCCACCAGCAGCTCACCATCGACCTCACGATGGACAAACACCGCGTTCAGGCTTTTGGCCAGTTCCCGCAGGGTGTCCAGATCTCCGGTCAGACCATGGAAATTTTCACCGAAGAAGTCCGTGTAGGCTTTGAGTTTCTCCGGCGTATCGTGCTCTGGGTCAGCGCTGACCAGCAGATAGTCAGGCTGGGGCAATTCCTTGGACAGCAGCTTGTCGGTCTGGCGCAAATTGGCCATGGCTGCCGGGCAGATATCCGGGCAATTGGTGTAGCCCACGAATGCAATGGTCCAGCGACCCCTCAGACTCTCCCGTGTGACCGTTTCACCGTTCTCGTCCGTCAACGTAAATTCCGCCAGCTGCCGTGGCTGGTCATAAACATACGTATTGAACTCCGTCAGCTCCGGCGCCGGAATCGGTTCCTCGTTGCCCACCAGGAACACCTGCCGTCCGACAACCAGTCCAAAGATCAGAACAACGATTAGCAGAAGGCAGAACAGGGTAAGGCGAACAGAGCTGGAGCTTTTCATGCGTGGTCCACTTCGTTGATCAGATAAGCAGGCGGGGATGGCTTTCCGAAACCGTGGGAGCCATGGATGGCGTAGCCGAGCGTACACGGACGTATTTACAGCGTGTTTCGGAAAGCCATCCCCGCCTGCGTCAGCACAATGTCTGACTCAGAAGAATACAAAATGATCCACAAGCAATACCACAAACAGGGCCATGAGGTAAGTGATGGAATACTTGAAGGTATTCAGGGCTACCCGCCGATCGTCACCCTTCAACAGCCTTACCGCATACTGCAGAAAGCGCAGGCCAAGGGCCAGGGCGCCCACCAGGTAGATACCGCCGGACATGCCTGTGACAAAAGGTAGCAGACTGACTGCCAGCAACATCAGGGTGTAGAGCAGGATGTGCAGCTCGGTGAACTTGTTGCCATGGGTGACCGGCAGCATGGGAATGCCCGCCTTGGCGTACTCTTCCTTGCGATGGATAGCTAGAGCCCAGAAATGCGGCGGGGTCCAGGCGAAAATGATCAGCACAAGCAGCAGAGCGTGGCCCTCAACCTGGCCGGTCACAGCGGTCCACCCCAACAGCGGTGGCATGGCCCCGGCAAGACCACCGATGGTGATGTTCTGGGGCGTAGCACGCTTGAGGAACAGGGTATAGACACCGGCGTAACCCACCAGGGAGGCGAGGGTCAGCCAGGCAGTGAGGTGGTTCACCTGCCACATCAGCACGGCCATACCAACACACGCGAGTATCGTTGCGAACAGGATCGCATCCACAGGCGAGATCTTGCCTGTGGCCACCGGGCGCTTGCGGGTGCGAGCCATGACGGTGTCAATTTTCTGGTCTACCACATGGTTGACCACCGCAGCCGCGCCGGCCAGTAGGGCGATACCCAGATTGCCCCAGACCAACACGCCCCAACCGGGCACGCCTGGCGCCGCCAGCAGCATCCCGATAACCGATGTGAGGATCATCAGCGCGACAACCCTTGGCTTGGTCAGCTCCAGGTAGTCACGCCAGGAAATGGTTGTTCTGGAGTCGCTCGCAATTGCCTGGGCCGGCAGTGCTTCCACTTGCTCGCTCATGCCGTAACCTCCTGGTTCATTGTTGTTGTGTGTGTTGCCGGGATGCTATGTGGTTTGAGTAATAGCTGATGCCGCCAGATCAGGTGAATGACTGACAACAGCAGACCTGCGCCCATGGCGTTGTGGGCCACGGCGATGGACAGGGGAATATGGAAAATCACGTTGGCCAGACCCAACAGGATCTGAACACCCAGCAGGACCGCCACCAGCCGGATGGCGTTATCCAGGCCGGAATCACCACGTCGACGCCACATCAACGCCAGTAATGCGGCGAAATAGACCAGCACCAGCATGGCACCAAGTCTGTGAGTGACATGAATGGCCACCCGGCCATCCGCCGTCAGCTGGCCACCCAGGTAGTTCGGGCCCACATGCTGGGTCACGTCAAAGCCGTGCCGGAAATCCATGCCCTCAGGCCACCACTGGCCCTGACAGGTGGGCAGATCGGTACAGGCAACGGCCGCGTAGTTGGCCGCTGTCCAGGCCCCCAGGGCAATCTGCATCACCACTAACAGCAGCCCGCCATAGAGCCAGGGTCGGAAACCGGACAGGGCATTGGATGGCCGGGGCTCCCGATCCCCTGTCCGCCTGGCCTGACGTCGCAACCGGAGGGCCAGCAGCGTCAGGAGACTCAGGGTGGTAAAGCCGCCAAGCAGGTGCAGCGCCACCACCTGGGGCCACAGTTTCAGGGTCACCGTCCACATGCCGAAAGCGCCCTGGAGAATGATGAAACCGGCGATAAACAAAGGCAGCTTTACCGGAACACCCTGGCGCCGGTTACGAACCGCGTAGGCCGCCAGGCCGAACACCACCAGCCCCAGGGTGCCTGCGGCGTAACGGTGGATCATCTCGGGCCAACCTTTTTGAACATCCACCGGCGTATCGGGAAAACGGGCATTCGCGATGGCAATGTTCGATTCGCTCTGGGGCACCGTGAGAAAACCGTAGCACCCGGGCCAGTCAGGACACCCCAGCCCTGCGTGCACCAGGCGGGTCCAGGCACCCAGCATGATCACGACAACCGCCAGCAAAACGGCAAAGGTTGCCCACTTTGCCATCTTGTGGGCTGCCGTGGTTGGGGAAACAGATGACTGATTCAAGGCTGACTCTCCGCTCTGGCCATTAACCGATCTGCGACAGTTTGAGCAGGTGTTTCAGGTCCTCCAGCATATCCTTACCAGTATGCTCGGAACCGTAATGCATCATCACATTACCGAACGGATCAACCAGCAGGATGCGCGGCTCCGCTTCCGGATTGATACCGGCTGGCCAGTCCGGCCGGGCACCCGCCGCAGGCACAAGGCGCTCCATGGAGCTGTATTCGGAGGACCAACGCGCCTGCAGATCGGCAGGCACACTACCCAGTGCGGCAGCCCGGGAGACCCGGTTGGCGTTCTTGCCAAGGGCGATATTCACCTGCCTGGCCAGATAGAGCAGCTCTTCGCACTGACTGCCACATTGGCCGGCAGCCACAATCATAAGCCAGTCCGGATCGATTTTTTCCGGGCCAAAGCGTTCTGCCAGCGGAGTACCGGAAGCCGTTTCGAGATTGAGCGTTGAAACCGGGGCCACTGGCTGGAGCAAAACGCCATTATTGGTGTGTCCGGCCGGGTTCAGCCAGCCGGTATAAAACATGATGGTTGCAACAATCATCGGGCCAAAACCCAGCGCAAACAGAAGGAATGCCGTGCGACGGCCGCGACGCACCTGTTCCGGAGTTGGCCCTTCGTTGTGTTCCTGGTCTGATATCCGGTTAGCCATTGTCATTGTCATTATTGGCTCCTGTCTTTCGGTAACTCGCCACTATAGTCAATATAGTCAGCGCCACGGCCAGCGCAAACCATTGCGTGGCATATCCGTAATGGGTTTGTGGCCCCATCAGGTCCGGTTCCCAGTCAGCCCGGTAAGCGCCCGGTTGGCGATTGCCGGAAAGCCTTACTATTTTGTCGGGAAGATCCGGAATCTCCTTTCGAGCGGCCTCTCCGGACAGACTCTGTACCCGCCGGGGCCACTGACCGCGTGCCTCTGGCTGATCCACCAGCACCGGCGGCACCGGATAGTCGCTGAGTCGTCCTTCCAGGGTAAAAATCCCTTCCGGCGTTTCCAGCTGCGGGAGCTGATCCCGGGTTCGCGGCGCCTGAACCCAACCGCGATTGACCACCACTGGCGGCCCTTCCAGAGGACGAAACTCTGTCAGGACTTCATAACCCGGGATGCCATCACGGGTCCGGTTATCCAGCAGCCAGCTTCGGCTTCCGTACATCCCGGTCAGTGTCAGAGGCCGACCACGGGTCAGATCACCGGACACCATGTCCTGCCAGGCCCGGTTTTCCGCTTCCTGCTGCCACTGGTTCAGGAGAAGCTGTTTTTCTTCCGCCCGATTCAGCTGCCAGACACCGAGGCCGATAAGTATGGGCAGGAAGACGCCGCTGAACACCAGCAATCGCCAGTCAAAGTGCCATTGACGGTGTTGGCCCTGCGAATCAGACATGCTCTGCTATAGTGACCTCAACGGGTCTGGAACCTGTCCCTGCCCGTACATTCACTGCACCAACAAAAACAGGAACTCCCATGCTCAAGGGCTTTATCGTTTTTCTGATGCTTGCCGTCGTGGTGAGTCTGTTCAGTGGCCTGTTCTTTCTCATCAAGGATGGCGGCAAAACCAACCGGGTGGTGAACTCCCTGGCGGTTCGGGTCACACTCAGCATACTGCTCCTGGCGGTCATTCTGATTGCTCTGTGGCAGGGCGCCCTGACATTGAACCCGACGCCCTGATCAGCCTTTTTCAGAGAATGTAGACAAAGACAAAGAGACCAAGCCACACCACGTCCACAAAGTGCCAGTACCAGGCCGCCGCTTCAAACCCGAAGTGATTATCGGCCGTGAAGTGGCCTTTGTTTATGCGAATCAGCATGATGATCAGCATCAGTGACCCGAGAATCACATGTGCCCCGTGGAAGCCTGTCAGCATGAAGAAGGTGCTGCCGTAGATCCCGGATTGCAGAGTCAGGTCGAGGTCCTGATAGGCGTGCATGTACTCGTAGCCCTGGACAAACACGAACACGATGGCCAGCGCAATGGTCAGGGCGAGCCAGAGCTTGGTTTTCGCCCGATTACCGGCCTTCAGGGCATGGTGAGCCACGGTTACCGTGAAGGAAGATGTCACCAGCAGAATGGTATTCATTAACGGCAAGCCCCAGGCACTGATGACCTCTTTGGGTCCGGGGTAGGCCTCCGGGCTAGGGTTATTGATGAGAGGCCAGCTCGACTGAAAGCCTTCCCACAGCATGTTGGAGGAACCCCGGTCGCCCTCGCCACCCAGCCAGGGCACAGCGAAAACCCGAACGTAAAACAGGGCCCCGAAAAACGCGGCGAAGAACATCACTTCCGAGAAAATAAACCAGCTCATGCCCCAGCGGAAAGAACGATCCATCTGCGGACTGTAAAGCCCGGCCCGGCTTTCCTTGATGACGTTCCCAAACCAGCCGAACAACATGTACGCCATGATGATGGCGCCAATCATGAACATGATCCAGGCACCGGTGGTGCTCTCGCCCTGCTTGCCGTTGACCATGATGGCCGCAACCCCATAGAGGGTCACGCCGAGGCCAACCGTCGCGATGATGGGCCACTTGCTCTGTTCCGGAACGTAGTAGGTCTGGTTTTCCGCCATGACAGTCTCCGATGGCTTATCCGTTATCGTTTGTTGTTGTGTCTTTCCGGGAAGTTTGCGTTACCGCCGGCTGCTTGCCCTGATCGTAAAGCGTGTAGGACAGGGTGAGTTTCGTGATGTGCGCCGGCAGGTCTTTATCGACGATAAAAATCAGGGGCATTTCAGTGCTTTCGCCGGCTTCAAGCGGTTGCTGGTTGAAGCAGAAGCACTCGGTCTTGTGGAAGTAGAGCGTGCCTTCCGAGGGCGCAAGGCTGGGAACCGCCTGCCCGACCATCGGCTCAGCCGTGGGGTTCTCGGCATAGAAGTTCACCGTCGTCGGCTCTCCGGGATGCACGTCCACGGAGCGCACAACCGGGCGAAACTTCCAGGTCATTCCCGGGCCATTGGACGCAAGAAACTGAACTTTTACCGTCCGGCTCATGTCAGTTTCGGCCACCTCGGTGGACTCGTATCGCCCGCCGGTTTTGCCGTTTATCCCGGTAATCTCACAGAACACGTCGTAGAGAGGCACCATGGCAAAGCCGAAGGCAAACATGCCAACTACCCCGGCCAGGCACCAACCCACAACACGGTTGGTGCTGCGGGATGCGCCTGCCTTGTTTGCCTGCTGGTTCGACATGGTGCCGGCCTCCGGTTACTTCACTTCCGGTGGTGTCGAGAAGGTGTGGTAAGGCGCCGGTGAGGGCACGGTCCACTCAAGCCCTTCGGCACCATCCCAGGGCTTGGCGGCCGCCTCTTTGCCACCCCTGATGCACTTGACCACGATAAACAGGAACAGCAGCTGTGTGGCACCGAACATGAATGCACCCACACTGGAAACCATGTTGAAATCGGCGAACTGCAGCGCGTAATCCGGAATCCGGCGTGGCATGCCTGCCAGTCCCAGGAAGTGCATCGGGAAGAACGCCAGGTTCATGCCAACAAACGACAGCCAGAAATGGGTCTTGGCCAGGGTTTCGTCATACATGTGCCCGGTCCACTTGGGCAGCCAGAAGTAAGCCGAAGCGAAGATCCCGAAGATGGCACCCGGCACCAGCACATAGTGGAAGTGGGCAACCACGAAATAGGTATCGTGGTACTGGAAGTCAGCCGGCGCGATGGCCAGCATCAGACCGGAGAAACCTCCAATGGTGAACAGGATCACGAAGGCCACGGCAAACAGCATGGGCGCCTCAAAGGTGAGAGAACCCCGGAACATGGTGGCCACCCAGTTGAACACCTTCACCCCGGTGGGCACCGCGATCAGCATGGTGGCGTACATGAAGAACAGCTGGCCAACGATCGGAATGCCAACGGTGAACATGTGGTGAGCCCAGACCACGAAAGACAGCAGGGCAATGGCACCGACCGCATAGACCATGGAGGCATAGCCAAACAGGGGTTTGCGGGAAAATGCCGGAATGATATGGGAGACCGCCCCGAAGGCCGGGAGGATCATGATGTATACCTCGGGGTGCCCGAAGAACCAGAACACGTGCTGGAACAGTACCGGATCGCCGCCGCCGGAGGCGTCAAAGAAGCTGGTGCCGAAGTTGATGTCCATCAGCATCATGGTCACCACACCGGCCAGGACCGGCATCACCGCAATCAGCAGGAACGCCGTAATCAGCCAGGTCCAGACAAACAGGGGCATCTTCATCAGGGTCATGCCCGGCGCCCGGAGGTTCAGAATGGTGGCGATCACGTTGATCGCGCCCATGATCGACGAGATACCCATGATGTGGACCGCGAAAATGAAGAAGGTCGTGCTTGGCGGCCCGTAGGTTGTGGACAGGGGCGCGTAGAAGGTCCAGCCGAAGTTGGGACCGCCGCCTTCCATGAACAGGGTGGAAACCAGAATCAGGAAGGCGCAGGGCAGCAACCAGAAGCTCCAGTTGTTCATCCGGGGCAGCGCCATGTCGGGGGCCCCGATCATCAAGGGCAGCATCCAGTTGGCAAGGCCGACAAACGCCGGCATAACCGCACCAAAGACCATGATCAGACCATGCATCGTGGTCATCTGGTTGAAGAATTCCGGCTGCACGATTTGCAGCCCGGGCTGGAAGAGTTCTGCCCGGATGACCATGGCCATGCTCCCGCCCAACAGGAACATGGCAAAGCTGAATATCAGGTACATGGTCCCGATATCCTTGTGGTTCGTGGTCAGCAGCCAGCGGCTGATGCCTTTTGCCGGGCCGTGATGATGATCCTGGGCGTGGGTATCTGCAACCGCACTCATGAAAACCCCCGTTACCGCCATTTATTGTGGCTGGTGATATCTGTTATCTGGCGTTGATTACTGCTGGTTCTTGTAATCAAAAATTTCTTTCGGAGTGACCATTTCACCGGTGTTGTTACCCCAGGCGTTCCGCTCGTAGGTAATCACCGCCGCCAGGTCCACTTCGCTCAGCTGGTTGCCGAAAGCCTGCATGGCCGTGCCGGACTTGCCGTTCACAACGATGTCTATGTGAGCCGCCATGTCCTGGGTTGCAATGGGACTGCCCTTCAGCGCCGGGAACGCCGGTGGCGCACCGCTGCCGTCGGCCTGGTGGCAGGCAGCACAAGCGGTCTGGTAGGCTTTTTCGCCCCGTTCCATCAGCTCGGCCATGGTCCAGTCTTTCTGGGTCAACTGGCGCTCGCGCTCGGCAGCTTCCTTCTTCTCCGCGACCCAGGTGTTGTATTCCTCTTCGGGAACCGCCTCGACAACCACCGGCATGAAGCCATGGTCCTTGCCACAAAGTTCGGTGCACTGACCGCGGTAAATGCCGGGCTTGTCGACGCGGGTCCAGGTCTCGTTGATGAAGCCTGGAATCGCATCTTTCTTGACTCCAAAGTCCGGCACCCACCAGGAGTGGATGACATCGTTCGCCGTTACCAGAAAACGAATCTTTTTCCCGACCGGAATCACCAGATGGTTATCCACCTCGAGAAGGTAGTTTTCACCTTTGGCCTGTCGGTTCTCAATCTGGTCTCGTGGCGTCGCCAGGTTGGAAAAGTAGCCGAAATCTTCATTGATATATTCGTATTGCCACTTCCACTGATACCCGGTGATCTTGATGTCCACCTCCGATTCGGAGGTGTCATACATGTCGACCAGGGTCGCCGTGGCAGGGATCGCCATAACAACGAGGATCACAAACGGTATGATGGTCCAGAGAATTTCTACCAGGGTGTTCTCGTGAAAGTTGGCCGGTTTGGCGCCCTGGGATTTTCGGTGGGCAAAAATAGACCAGAACATGACTCCGAAGACCACGACGCCAATGACGACGCAGATCCAGAGTATGGTCATGTGAAGGCTGAAAATTTCGTTACTGGTGCCGGTCACCCCCGGGGTCATGTTCAGTGTCCAGTCCGCCATGGACCAGGCGGGGAACATCAGACCGCCTAAAAGGGCACCTGCCCGCTGAGCGTGCACGCGCATACTGTGTCTCCACAGAGTGTTATTCTTGTCGGATTTTGCGTTATCCCACCGGCCTTACTGGCGCTCGCATACACCGGAAAAACCAGAGTGGAAGCCTGCTTACGGATACCTCAAATTCGAGTATAGACACAGATCAAAAAAAGACTAAAAAATCAGCTAAATCCAAAAAAGCTAACCGCGGAATTTTAAGACTTAAAAAGAATATGACTTTTAATCTACCGGCAACCGACCGGCGCCTCTGGGCTCTGGCCTGGCCACTGATGCTCACCAACCTTACTGTTCCTCTCCTGGGACTGGTGGACACCGCCGTGCTCGGCCACCTGGAAAGTCCGGAGTTCCTGGGGGCGGTTGCTGTCGGCGCCAATCTGTTCAGCATCCTGTACTGGACCTTTGGCTTCATGCGCATGGGCACGACCGGCCTGGCCGCTCAGGCCTGGGGCAAGCGGGACAACTTCAGCCAGGTGGCATTACTGCTGCGCTCGATCCTGTTGGCAACCGGGATCGGCTTTCTTCTGATTCTGTTTCACCAGCCTCTGATCCAGACCGGCCTGAGCCTGATGAATCCCAGTGACAACGTGACCGAACTGGCGGCCGAGTACGCCGGAATCCGGATCTGGAGCGCGCCGGCGGTTCTCTGCCAGTACACGCTGGTTGGCTGGCTCATCGGCACCCAGTTTCCACGGGGCCCGATGATCATGCTGATTGCGGCAAACGGCCTGAACATCGTGCTGGATATTCTTTTTGTTACCGTGCTTGGCTGGAACAGCCGTGGCGTGGCGATTGCCACTGTGATCGCCGAATACGGCGCCGCCGCCATCGGTTTCCTGATCGTATTACGGCGAATGCCTGAGGGGCAGGGGCTGACGAGGGCTCTGTTCGGCAAACTCGAGGATTACCTGAGGATTCTCCGGGTTAACCGCTACATCATGGTCCGAACCATCGCGCTGTTATTGGTGCTGGCATTCTTTACCGCCCAGGGCGCCCGTCAGGGAGACACCATCCTCGCTGCCAATGCCGTTCTGATCACCTTTCTTCTGTTGATCTCCAACGCCCTGGACGGTTTTGCCAATGCTGCCGAGGCGCTGATTGGCGAGGCTATCGGCAAAGGCAGCCGGCGGCGCTTCCGGGTGGTCTTTCGCAGTGCCCTGCGATGGTCACTCTGGGGCGCCCTCTTGCTCACCATTGTTTTTGTGGCCGGCGGGCATTGGCTCATTGCACTGCTAACCGGTATCGAGGAAGTGAGAGCCACCGCCTGGCGTTACCTGCCCTGGCTCTGGCTGCTACCTTTTGCCGCAGTCTGGGGCTTTCTTCTTGATGGGATTTTTATCGGCGCAACCCGGACCCGGGACATGCAGAACACCATGCTGTTTTCGGCCCTTGCCGTGTTTGCACCGGTCTGGTGGCTGACAACCGGATGGGGCAACCACGGGCTCTGGTTCGCGCTGATCTCCCTGATGGTGGCGCGGGCCCTGAGCATGGGATGGCTGTGCTGGTCCCATACCAGGAACGATCGTTGGTTCCAGAGCCAGTGACGCAGATTCAATCCGTAACATTACAGGCGGGTATTTTCACCACAGCGGAAAAGCAGGGGCAAAAATCTCGGCTACACTTGTCTGAAAAGGCAGGCACGATGTGGTAGCCAGCCCTCCTCTCCTGCCCGGGAACTCGTTGCTATCAGTTGCTAACAACGGGAGGCGCCTTGCGACCTCAATTCGTTCAGACATCGGCTTCTCCTGAAATGACACCACAGGTAGTCCTTGAGATTATTGACCAGGCGCGGCGCAAGGAAGCCCGCTCCGGGACCTTCCTCCGACAGCTTCACGAAAAGGTTGCCGCGCTCCCGTCTGCGGTCACTATTGAGGGGTATCAGCCCGCCACCTGCCTGTTCCAGTTCGTGGTTGAGTACATCGAAATGGCACCAAGGCTGATCGAATGCGTCGAAGCCTGTGCCCGGGAAGCCGGCAAAGCCGATCTGTTTGAGCCCTTTGTGAATGCCGCCATCCGGTATTTTACCCAGCCATCAGCGCTCCTGGTTCGCTACGACGGTCTCGATGGCCTGCTGATCCGCGCCTACCTTTGTCATCGGTTGATGGAAGAAATGTACGAAAACAACCGGTGTACCCGGGCCAGCGAAATCGTGGATATGGAAGCAACTCGTGCTAATCTTCTGGCTCATCAGCTTATCGGCGAGCCCTTTGCCAACGAGCTGGACGACTCCATCACCGTAACCGTGTTGCAGATAGCAGGCACGCCGGACTACTACGAACTCAACCTCGACCCGTTTGTCGAGCAGGTGAATAACGCCGCCTGGGACTGGATGCGGCATTACTGGGAAAATCTGCTGGTAAGGAACCACATTCGATTTTCTCTCGGGTCCGGCCTGGCCTGACAGGTTCAGAGGTTTAATGAAAGTATCAGCGATTGCAGTGCTGGCGGGACTGTTGATTTCTGCCATGGTATCGACAGCCAACGCGTACGAGCTGTCCGTAACCGTCACCCTGGAAGGCAACACCGAACCCGTGGCCAATGCCGTGGTTTCCGTAGACAGTGCCCGTCCGGCAACACCGGTTTCTGCCGAAATCTATCAGAGGGATCGCGCCTTCCACCCCCATGTATTGGTGGTGCCAGTCGGCTCCAGCGTGGATTTCCCGAATCGCGACAATACCCAGCATCACGTGTATTCCTTCTCGCCGGCAAAAACCTTCAACATCGAGCTTTACGCCGACCGCCCGGCGGCTCCCATTGTTTTCGACAAGCCAGGCATCGTTGAACTGGGCTGCAACATTCACGACCACATGCAGGGCTTTGTGGTGGTCACCGACACCGCTGCCACCGGCCGGACAGATGCCTCCGGCAAGGTCACCCTCTCGCTCGATGCACTGCCCAGCGAGGGCAGCCAGGGCACGGTGACACTTGAGATCTGGCACCCACGACTGCCGGATAATACCCGCCCGGTCACCCGTGAAATCGAACGTGATAGCGAGTCCGCAATCGTCACCCTCAATCTTGAGCCCGAGCCCGCCGCGGAAGGCTCGCTGGACCGTCTCCAGCAGCGCTTTCGGGAGCTTTGATGGGTCTGGTATCTCGTCTCGGATTCCGGGGCCGGCTTATTGCCGCCATGATCTCGCTGGTGGCGCTGGTCAGCCTGGTGATCGTCGCCCTGCTGATGGTGTACCTGTTCGAGGATGAGAAAAGCCGGGCACTGGAACAACTGGCCATCGGAGAGCGGCTGACCAACGAGGTCATTGACCGCCGGACTGAGCTGGAACTGTCCCGGCTCAGTGTTGTGGTGCAGGATTTCGGCTTTCGCTCGGCCATTGCCAGCCGCGACCCGGCAACCATCGACAGTGCCCTGGAAAACCACAGCGGCAGGGTGGGTGCCGACTTCGCGCTCTTGCTGGACAGTCAGGGAGAGCCCCTGGCCTCGACCCTGCAAAACCCTTTTCCTGCCGTCAGCCAGGAACAGCTGACAAGCACCCGTCGTAATGGGTTTACCCGGTCGCTGCGGGCCATTGATGGCAGGGGCTACGAGATTCTCATCATCCCGATAGAGGCCCCGGGGCTTCGGGCCTCGCTGGTCAGCGGCTTTGCCATGGACCAGTCCCTTGCAGAGGTTATCGCCAGGCTCAGTGGCACCTCGGTGATCTTCCGGGCGCGATCGAACCAGAACGACAACCTGAACAGTTTTGCCGCCACCAGCAGCATCGATGCCAAGCTGGAACAGGAGCTTGCAGGCGCATCCGCCAACGCCAATTTTATTGAAAGTGCCGGTTATTTCACCCGGATAATCAACCTGGGCGAATCAGACCCCGCCGCCGTCCAGGCCGTGCTGCTGATCAGCCGTGATGCCACACTCCAGAATTACTACCGGCGAGCGGTGGAAATTGCCCTGCTGGTGACCGCCATCCTGATTTTCGCCATTCTGCTGGCGCTGGTCATTGCCCGGAACCTCGGACGCCCGGTGTTGCAGCTGGCAAGCTACGCGCGGGCTATCGGTGAGGGCACCACACCCGAGGCACCGGTCATCCGGGCCGGCGGCGAACTGACCCAGCTCCGCAACGCCCTGCGGGACATGCTGTCTGGCCTTCGGGAGCGGGAAGCCCAGATCCGCTATGCGGCGACCCACGATGACGTCACCGGACTGAAAAACCGCAACGCCCTGATGCAGGAGGCCGCCGAGCTGTTTGAGAACCGTGGCACGGGTTCACTGGTGGGGATCCGGCTCAACGATCTCTCCGATATCAACGACACCCTGGGGCTGGAATTCGGCGACAAGGTCCTGATCGGTATTGCCAAGCGCCTGCAGCAGGAACTCCCGGACGCCCATATCCTCGCCCGCACCGGTGGCGGCGAATTCCTGGCCCTGATCCCTTCACTGCCCCCGGAGCAAGGCAGTGACAGAATCCGGCAACTGCACGCCCTCATCGAATCTCCCTTGCAGGTAGACCAGACGCCCTTCTCCCTCAGGGTCACCATCGTCACCATGGAACTGCCGGAAGATGCCTCGGATACCGACGCCCTGCGTCGCCGGCTCAATCTCACCTTCGAGCAGGCCGAGGCCCATCCCGAAGCCTTCACACGCTACAAGCCCGGACAGGATGAAAGTCATCTCCGGGAACTGAAACTGGTTACCGATCTGCACACCGCCATCCTGAACAACGGGTTGCACATGAACTATCAGCCAAAACTGAACAGCCAGACCGGTGAGCTGGTTCAGGTGGAAGCCCTGGTACGCTGGATTCACCCGGAGCTGGGTTTTATATCCCCGGAGGAGTTCATCTTTCTTGCCGAGCAGTCGGGGCAAATCCACGATCTGACAGCCCATATCCTGCAACGGGTCGCCAGCGATGCCCGGCGTTGGCACGAACAGGGTGTTGATGCGGGCGTCGCCATCAACCTGTCCGCCATGGACCTGACGTGGCCCGCCCTTATCCAACACATTGGCGACACCTTCGAGGGCTGGCACCACAGCCTGGAGCGGGTGACTCTGGAGGTCACCGAAAGCGCCCTGATGGAAGACCCGGAAGAGGCGATGGCAACACTGAACCGGCTCCGGGAACTGGGCGTGACCCTGTCGGTAGACGACTTCGGTACCGGTTATTCCTCGCTTTCCCAGTTGCGCAAGCTCCCGGTACAGGAGCTGAAAATCGACAAGTCGTTCGTGCTCAGGCTGGATACCGAGCCCCAGGACCAGCTGATTGTGCGTTCCACCATTGATATGGCCCATGGCCTCGGGCTGAAGGTCGTGGCCGAAGGCATCGAGAACCTGGAGGCATGGCGCCTTCTGCAACATTGGGGCTGCAACCTGGCTCAGGGCTTCTACCTGAGCCGCCCAGTCGCACCGGAGGACCTGCCTGAGACAGCCCGCGCCCTGGCTGACCGCCGGGAAGAATTGACCCATACCAACCCGGAGTATTCAGAATGACAGCAAGAGGCCTGGTAACAATGGCCGTGGCGCTCCTGTTCGCACCGGTGGCCGGCGCCGACATTGGCAGCCGGATCTGGGCGACCGGAGGCGTTACCACCATCGAGGGCAGTGCCGGCGGCGGCCTGGTGCCCTGGGCACTGCTTGGAAGCTACGCCAGCGACGAGGAGTGGGGCGGCACCCTTGCACTCAGCCGGGCCGAAGTGGACGATTACTCGCTCTCGGTCACCGGTGCCGGCCTGAACTGGAACAACCGGCTGGAGCTCACCGTGGCCCGGCAGACCCTGGATCTGGACAGCCTGGTGTTTACCCTGAAAGACGGCTTCGGCCTGGAACAGGACGAACTGAACCAGGATATTTTCGGCGCCAAGGTCCGGCTCGTCGGCGATGTGCTGTACAGTCCCTGGGGCCAGTGGTCTGCCGGTCTGCAGTACAAGCGCCAGCGGGATTTCACCGTGCCGTCGGCGATTGGCGCCCGGGACGACAGTGGCACCGATGTGTATGTCAGTGGCAGCAAGCTGTTCTTTGCCGCCGTGATGGAGCGCAACCTGCTGGTAAACCTGACCGCGCGGGCAACCCGGGCCAACCAGGGCGGGCTTTTGGGATTTGGCGGTGACCGTAACAACAGCCACGAACTGATGATGGAGGGCAGCGTCGGGCTTTTCCTGAATCGTCAGTGGCTGGTAGGTGCCGAATACCGGCAGAAGCCGGACAACCTGAGCTTTGCCACCGAAGACGACTGGTGGGATCTGTTTGTCGCCTGGGTTCCGGACCGTCGCCTGGCGATTACAGGCGCTCTGGTCAACCTGGGTGACGTTGCCACACTGGAAGACCAGCAAGGTCTGTATCTGTCGCTGCAGGGGAGTTTCTGAACATGGGCCTTACCAATCGCTACGCCACGCTTTCCGCCCTGTTGATGATGCTGGCACTGCTACTGGGTGGCTGCCAGAGCCTGAATACCGAACCCGAAAACAGTCTGTATCAGCAGCTGGGTGAGCGGGAAGGCATCGCAAACGTGGTGGAAGACCTGCTTTACCTGATCGTCGAGGATGAGCGCATCAACCAGCAGTTCAAAGGCATGGATGTTGCCCAGTTCCACCGCAACCTCACGGATCAGCTGTGCGAGCTCAGTGGCGGGCCCTGTGCCTATACCGGTCGGGAGATGCGCGAGTTGCATTCCGACATGGCGATCACCGACACCCAGTTCAATGCCCTGGCGGAAAACCTGATCCTGGCCATGGAGAAGAACGATATTCCCACCGGCGCCCAGAACCGGCTGATCAAACAGCTTGTGCCGCTGTATCCTGACATTCGCAACCTATAGAACGGAGACCCGTACCTTGCTCGAAAACGCTGATCTGGGAAAACTGATTATCCGCCTGACCCTGGGCGGGCTGATGCTGTTCCACGGCATTGCCAAACTGCTTAACGGTGTTGGTTTTATCGAAGGCGAGCTGGCCAGCCACGGCCTGCCTACCTTTCTTGCCTACGGCGTATTTGTCGGCGAAATCATTGCACCGCTGATGGTGGTTCTGGGCTATCAGACCCGGATCGGAGCCCTGCTGATCATCTTCAACATGCTGTTTGCCATTATCCTGGTACATGGCAACGAACTTCTGAGCCTTGGACGCGGTGGCGGCTGGGCACTGGAACTGCAGGGCTTCTTCCTGTTTACCGCCGTGGCAGTGATTTTCCTCGGGCCGGGCCGTTACAAGCTGAAGAACTGAGGCTCAGAGACACCTCAGGCACCGGGTACGGTCGCGGCCCTGAAATCACGGGCCACCATGACCCGGTTTCGGCCGGACTCCTTGGCCGAGTACAGGGCTTCGTCGGCCTGGCGGATCAGTTCCTGGGGCTCCATATCCGGATCCGGAACCACGCAGGCAACACCCACGCTGATAGTGAGACTGACCGGGGCGACCCGCTCGCTGGAATAGACCGGCGACCGGGCAACAGCCTGACGCACTCTCTCGGCCACGCGAACCGCGCCTTCTTCCGGTGTTGCCGGCAACAGAATGATGAACTCCTCGCCGCCATAGCGGGCCAGCAAGTCGCCGGAACGCTGGACTTCGGCCGCACACAGGGCGGCCACTTCGGTCAGGCAGTCGTCGCCGACCAGGTGGCCGAGCTCGTCATTCACCCGCTTGAAGTGATCAATATCCAGGAGTAACAGGCTCAATGGGTGACCGTGTCGCTGGGCCCGTTTCCATTCGTCCTGCAGCTTCTCATCGAACCGGCGCCGGTTGGCGACGTGGGTCAGCCCATCGGTGAGACTGATAGCTCTGAGCTGTTCGTTGGCGAGCTCCAGTTCGTCGGTGCGCTCCTGAACCCGCATTTCCAGGGTCAGGTTGGCCTGCTGCTGGATCGCCAGCGCCTGCTCCTGGGCCTCATGGCGTTTGCGACGCTCCAGATTGATCCGGTAGGCAAGGGCAAAAGACAGCAGAACCACCTCCAGCGCCACGCCAATCTGGGGCATGAACTCGGTCAGAAAACTGCGCGGCATCATACCGAGCTTGCTGACAGCCAGAATCAGGTGGCCAATTAACAGGGGCGTCCAGGCCAGCACATAAAAACCACCCAGGATTTGGCCCTTGCGCCACACCAGAAAACCGATGAACCAGGCCGCCGGAGTCACCACCGCCGCAATACCGCTTATCAGCACAATGCCAGTCTGATAACTGCCGAACAGACCGAACAAGAAGCAGGCGAAAATAGCAGTCAGAACCCACTGCAGGAACCGATAGCTTCTCAGACTGTAGTGCCGAATGTGCAGAAAGCGGATTGCGAAAATAATGGCGGAGAAGAGGGCGAAGCAGATAACCGGAATGGCGAAATATCGGTTGATACCGGGAGCATCCGGCCACAGCCACTGAAACAGCAAGCCATTGAAATTGAGCTGAACCAGCCCGGTAAACACAACCGTCAGCACGTACCATAGATAGGTGGAATGGCGCACGATAACGAACAGGAAGAGATTGTACAGCGCCATGGCAACGATGATGCCCAGGAACATCGTCTGCCAACCGTAGGACAACTGCTCATTGGCGAGGAATTCCGCCGACGGAATAACTTCCAGGGGAATCTGCACCGAACCCAGCGTTTTCACCCGCACGAAGGCGGTGACCGGCTCGGTGTTCGAGGGCACCAGGAAAACAAAATTCCGATGGTGAATCGGGCGACTGCTGAAGGGCAGGGTATCGCCGGTGTGGTGGGTCTGGATCAGCTCACCGTTCAGGACCCAGTAAACGGAGACCTCATCCAGCAACGGATAACCGATTTCCATCACCCGGTTCGCCGGCTCAGGCGGAATCTCGACTTTCAGCCAGAAACTGCCATCGCTGAAGCCACGATTGAACACCTCACTGGAGCCGGATGTCTGCCAGCCGCCCGGGGGCAGGGCGCGAACGTCTTCCAGCGCCAATTCATCCTCGGGCGCCTCCAGCCAGTCAAATGCGACAGGAGCAGCCTGAACAGGCGCGCTGACCAGACACGCCAGCGACAATAAAACGAGGAGGATGCAGGTTAACTGCCGCATCATAGCTGTTTCCGGTTTCCGGGCCCGTCCGGGTGATCTACACTTTCAGGCCCTGACTAAGTCGTACGCATCCCTGCAATTGTTTCCAGTTTAGACGGTTGCGCGTGCTACGTCCTCCGTAACGACAGGGCCAGCATAGCCCGAATCCATTGAGGCCAATAATGACCGAGCGCAAGAACGAGATACGTCCGGGTAAATACCGACACTACAAGGGCAAGGATTACGAAGTCATCGGCGTTGCCCGGCATAGCGAGACCGAAGAGCAGATGGTGGTCTACCGCTGCCTTTACGGTGACTACAGCCTCTGGGTGCGCCCTCTGTCCATGTTCCGGGAAACCGTGGAAGTTGCCGGCGAACAGGTGCCCCGCTTTGCCCGCCTTGATGAAGCCTGACCGTTACACAACCGCTTTGACTACCGCGACCATTTCCTGCACATTACCGCGCTTTTCATGATGCCGGCCCCCACAAGGGGCCGGGACAACCGTTAATTCCTACCCGGAGTTTTGCCATGAATGCCGTCGTTGCCGCGGTCGCGATTATGCTCGTCCTGAGTTTGTGTCGCATCCACGTTGTTGTTGCCCTGATCATCGGTGCCGTATCCGGTGGCCTGATTGCAGGAATGTCCCTGGAAGCCACCATCGAAGCCTTCAATAACGGCCTGGGCGGCGGTGCCACCGTGGCCCTGTCCTATGCCACCCTCGGTGCCTTCGCCGTTGCCATCGGCAAGTCTGGCCTCGCTCACGCCCTGGCCGACAAGGCCCTGGCCCTGGTTGGTCGCCAGGAAGACGGCGCCGCCGTGAATGGCATGCGCTTTCTGATCATCGGCCTGCTGCTGGCCATTGCCATCTCGTCCCAGAACATCCTGCCGATCCACATTGCCTTCATACCTTTGGTCGTGCCGCCGCTGCTGTACGTGATGGCCAAGCTGAACATGGACCGCCGCCTGGTAGCCTGCGTGCTGACCTTCGGCCTGATCACTCCCTACATGTTCCTGCCCGTCGGTTTTGGCGGCATCTACCTGAACGAAATCCTGATCGCCAAGATCAACGCCAACGGCGTCGACGCCTCCGGCCTGAGCGTCATGAAAGCCATGGCACTGCCAGCACTGGGCATGTTGTGCGGCTTGCTGATCGCGGTCTTTTTCAGCTACCGCAGTGGTCGCACCTATAACCTGGAAACCATCACCAAGGCCGAGCGGGTAGACACCAGCTATAGCCCGCGCACCCTGGTTATGGCCTTGTTGGCCATCGTTACCGCCTTCGTAGTGCAGCTCTGGCTGGGCTCCATGATCCTGGGCGCCCTGGCCGGTTTCGTACTCTTCAACCTGTCCGGTGTGGTGCGCTGGAAAGAGGCCGACGACCTGTTCACCGAGGGCATGAAAATGCTGGCCATGATCGGCTTCATCATGATCGCCGCGTCAGGCTTTGCGGAAGTAATGCGGGAAACCGGCGAGATCGCCAGCCTGGTGGACAGCTCCGTGGGCGTGATCGGCGAGAACAAGGCCATGGCCGCACTGCTGATGCTGGTGGTAGGTCTGCTGATCACCATGGGTATCGGCTCGTCCTTCTCCACCATCCCCATCATCGCGGCCCTGTATGTGCCCCTGGCCCTGCAACTTGGCTTCAGCCCCCTGGCCATCGTGGCCCTGGTCGGCACCGCCGGCGCCCTGGGCGATGCCGGCTCACCGGCCTCCGATTCCACCCTCGGGCCCACCGCCGGCCTGAACGCCGACGGCCAGCACAACCACATCTGGGACACCGTGGTGCCAACGTTCCTGCACTACAATTTGCCGCTGCTTGGCTTTGGGTGGTTGGCAGCTATGGTTCTCTGAGCTTGGAGTTTGCCGTCCCTTGTAGCCTTCGTGTTGAGGGGAATTGTGAGGGGGCCGGATTATTTTTCCCTTGGAAATGGCAACTCGCTGCGCTCAGACATCAATTTCCGGCGGGAAAAATAATCCGGCCCCCTCACATAAGAACTCACGGATATCGCTGAAAAGATCTTGTTCTGAAGAAATATCTTTTGAGTCAGGTAGAGAGGGTGTGGGTGTGCTTTTCTGGCGGGGAAAAGATGTCTGAGCGAAGCGAGTTGCTTTTCCCCAGAAGAAAAGCATTCCCATGGCCTCTCCGCCCGCAAACCTGCAGGCTAGGAAGAACAGCTTACTCGTCGTCGGCAGAAGACTTGAAGAACACGACTTGCTTGACCGTGTGATCGTCCTCGTTCTTGCGCTTGTTCACCCGCGTCTCGAGCTCGGGGTTGGACGGCTGTTCGGCGTCAGACACTGCATCGGTGAAGCCGCAGGCCACGCACTCGCGAACCTGGTCATCGTCGTCGGTGGTGAACATCATGATCTTGTCCATCTCCGCGCAGCGGGGACAGACGGCGCCGGCGATAAAACGTTTTGGACTCGCCATAAAAATACTCCCGTTTGGAACAACCGGCAGCCTTTACGACTGCCGGCTCAAATTGGGTCAGGCCGCTTCGTCCGTGATCCCTGTTTGCTTCAAGAGCGCATCCACCTGCGGTTCACGACCCCGGAAAGCCTTGAAGAGCTCCATCGGCTCCTGTGAGCCGCCTTTCTCCAGAATATTGTGAAGGAAGGCCTTGCCGGTTTCCGGGTCGAAGATGCCTTTCTCTTCGAACAGGGAGAAGGCATCGGCCGCCAGCACTTCCGCCCACTTGTAGCTGTAGTAGCCAGCCGCATAGCCACCGGCAAAGATGTGCGAGAAGGAGTTGGGGAAGCGGTTGAATTGCGGGGCTTCCACCACGGCAATCTCGCTGCGCACCTTGCGATGCATATCCAGCGGGTTGGTGGGCGCTTCGTCGGTGAATTCCGCGTGCAGGCGGAAGTCGAACAGGGAAAATTCGAGCTGGCGCACCATGCCCATGCCGGACTGGAAGTTCTTGGCCGCCAGCAGTTTCTGCAGCAGATCCTCCGGAAGCGGTTCACCGGTCTCGTGGTGCGAAGCGATCAGCCCCAACGATTCCGGATTCCAGCACCAGTTTTCCAGGAACTGGCTGGGCAGTTCCACCGCATCCCAGGCCACACCGTTGATACCCGAGACGTCCAGCACATCCACCTGAGTCAGCATGTGATGCAGGCCGTGGCCGAATTCGTGGAACAGGGTGGTCACTTCGTCGTGGGTCAACAGCGACGGCTTGCCATTCACCGGCGGGGTGAAGTTGCAGGTCAGGAAGGCTACCGGCAACTGGAGCTGGCCACGCAGGTTGCGCCAGCGCACCCGGCAATCGGCCATCCAGGCTCCGCCACGTTTGCCCTGGCGGGCATAGAGGTCGAGATAGAACCAGGCCAGGGGCTCACCGTTGCGACTGATGCAGTAGGCCGTCGCATCCTCGTGCCAGGTTTCCACTTCCGGCTTCGCTTCAATCTGGACATCGAACAGCTTTTCAGCCACACGGAACAATCCGGGCACCACCTTATTCACCGGGAACCAGGGACGCAGGGTTTCCGGGGAGATGTCGTAGCGCTTCTGGCGAAGCTTTTCGCTGTAATAGCCGATATCCCAGGCCTGCAGTTCCTCGGCGCCGTACTCATCTTTCGCGAACGCCTTGAGCTCGGCAAATTCTTTCTCGGCCTGGGGCTTGGACTTGGCCGCCAGTTGGTTCAGGAAGTCCAGCACTTCGTCGCTGCTGCGGGCCATCTTGGTGGCCAGGGAGCGCTCGGCATAGTTGTCAAAGCCCAGCAGCTTGGCCTGGGCGTGGCGGCGTTTGAGGATTTCCGCCATCACCGGGGTATTGTCCCACTGGCCGGCATCCGGGCCTTGGTCGGAGGCGCGGGTCACAAAGGCCTCATAGACTTCCCGGCGCAGATCCCGGTTGTCGCAGTAGGTCATGACCGGGAAGAAACTGGGAAAATCCAGGGTAATGACATAGCCGTCCAAATCTTTCTGGCGGGCGGCCTGTTTGGCGCTTTCAATAGCGGTCTCGGGGACGCCGGCGAGTTCATCGACGTTGGTGATATGTTTGAACCAGTGCTGGGTAGCATCCAGCACGTTATCGCTGAACTTGTTGGACAGCTCGGACAGCTCCCGGGACAACTCGGCGTACTGCTTTTTCTTGTCTTCCGGCAGGTCCACACCACCCAGGTGAAAGTCCCGGAGCGTGTTCTGCACGGACTTGCGCTGGGCCTCGTTCAGGTTCTTGAAATCGTCCCGATCGGCCAGCTTCTTGTAGGCGTCACACAGGGCTGCGTTCTGGCTCACCTCGGTGCTGTATTCGGTGAGCTTCTCCAGGCAGTTCTTGTACACCTTTCGCAGCTCGTCGTTGTTCATCACGCCGTTCAGGTGTGAAATCACCGACCAGGCATTGCTCAGCTTGTCATCCAGTGCCTGCATCGGCTGCGCCAGGGTTTCCCAGGTGGGATCGTCCTGGTCTGCGATTTGGCTGATTTTCATCCGGTTTTCACTGAGAATCTGGTCAATTGCCATTTCCATGTGTTCGGTACGGACATGGTCGAATTTCGGCAACAGGTCGTCAGTCAGTAACGGGTTATTCATAGGTCCCCTTCTCAGTTCGTCGAATCTTGGGTAGTTTGGTTTCTTCAGGTTCCGGGGCTGGCATCTGTGGGAGAGGCCTTTCCAAAACACGCTCCTGGCGGCACGTCCATGTGACGCTTGACTCTCGCCATCCATGGCGAGAGACAGTTTTGGAAAGGCCTCTCCCACAGCTGCCTCGGGCCTCGGAGTGAACCTGAACATTCAAAAACACAGGTACTATGTAATGACGAATATACGTTCACACAAGGGTATCACGCCACATTTTGGGGAACGGGCATGGGTCGATCCAAGTGCCGTAGTGATTGGCGATGTGGAAACCGGCGATGATGTTTCCATCTGGCCGATGACCGTGGTTCGTGGTGATATGCACAAAATCCGCATAGGGCACAGGTGCAGCATCCAGGATGGGTCTGTCCTGCACATCACCCATGCCAGTGACTACAACCCCGGCGGTTATCCGCTCACCATCGGCGACGATGTAACGGTGGGCCACAAGGCACTGCTGCATGGCTGCACCATTGGCAGTCGGGTTCTGGTGGGCATGGGCTGCATCATCATGGATGGCGCCGTGGTGGAGGACGAGGTGATTGTTGCCGCGGGCTGCCTGGTTCCGCCCGGCAAGACGCTCGAATCCGGGCATCTCTACGTGGGGTCGCCCTGCAAGAAAGCCCGGGCGCTGACGGAGAAGGAGCGCGGTTTTTTCACATACACCGCCGCCAACTATGTCCGCCTGAAGGATGAGTATCTTAACGATCAGTAAGCCAGTGGTCTGAAGTCACCGCCGTGGCCGTATCTTTCGGGGTAACCTTACATCCCGGAGACCACTGTGGACACACCAGACCAACCGTTTGATCGAGCACTGCTCTACCTGCGCGCGGCAGGCCACGATACCGGTCCCGAAACCCGGGCGCGGTTGCACAGCCTGCTGCAGGTACACGCCGCTGACAACCCGGCCTTGAGCAACGGGCAGTTGCTGGCGCGGATGCCGGAGTGGTTTACCCTGCCCGGGCCATGCCAGGGGCGCCCTCTGCCACCCATTACCCGGGCCAGTATCGGTTACCCTCGTGAATAGCGCCGCGTGCTGGCGCCCGGTCGCGTTCCGGCGACGCCTTCTGCTTGTTTTCCTGGTGGCCGCTCAAACCCTGGCCGGCGTCTATTTGTTTGCCCAGACAGTGCCGGAGCAGGCGAATGGCGGAACGACTGCCACGTTGCTGGCCGTCTTCGGGCTCCTATTTGCGTGGATCGGCGTGGGCTTCTGGACCGCCGTTTTTGGCTTTGTTGCGCTCCGCTTTGGCGGCGACCCCTGGAGCCTGTCGAGCCGCGTTGACCAGCCTACGCCCGAAAACGCAACGGTCGCGCCTACCGCCGTCGTGATGCCTGTCTGCAATGAACCGGTGCAGCGCACCCTCGGCGGTCTTAAAGCAATCATCCGGGATCTCGAACGAACGGGACAGCAGGAATCCGTTGATTTCTATGTGCTCTCGGACAGCCGGGACCCGGAAATCTGGCTCGAGGAACAGGCGACCTGCGACCGGATACGCTCAGAACTGGCGCCCGGTCAGCAATTGTTTTACCGGCGACGCAACATCAATCTGAACTACAAGAGCGGCAATATCGCCGATTTCCTGCGTCGATGGGGCCGGCGCTACCGCTACATGGTGGTCCTGGATGCCGACAGCCTGCTCAGTGCCCATTGCATTACCCGCCTGATACAGCTCATGGAAGCCCGGCCCGAAGCGGGGATTATTCAGACCACACCCCGCCTTGCCCGGGCAGAAACCCGATTTGCGCGGCTGCAACAGTTCGCCAACCGCTGTTATGGCAGGCTTTACGGTGCCGGACTGGCCGCCATTCAGCTGGGAGAGGCCACCTATTGGGGCCACAATGCAATCATCCGGGTAGCGCCGTTCATGACCCACTGTGGTCTTCGGAAGCTTCGCGGGCCAGGTTTGTTCCGGGGGCCGGTACTCAGCCATGATTTTATCGAAGCGGCACTGATGGGACGGGCCAGCTACGAGGTCTGGCTGGAACCTGCCATCGCCGGCAGTTTCGAGGAATCACCGCCGACCCTCGAGGATGACCTGATCCGGGACCGGCGCTGGTGCCGTGGCAACCTCCAGCATCTTTGGTTACTGGCAACCCTGGGGAAGATCCGGCTCGCCCATCGGATGGCCCTGGTAACCGGAATTTTCTCGTACCTGGCCTCTCCGCTCTGGCTGGTTTTCCTGGGCTTGTCAGGCTATGTGGCGCTGGCCGATTCGACGCCTGCTTTGCCGGGCGTGATGGCTACCACGGACACCGGCTCTGGTCCGGGCTTTCTGCTGGTCCTGGTGACCTCGGTGCTGCTGTTCGGCCCCCGGCTGCTTGCGATAACGGACCATGCGCTGGCAAAGCGGACTATCCGGTTTGGCGGGCTGCTCAGGCTCTCGGGGAACACGCTGATGGAGACGCTCGCAGCACTGGCGCTGGCCCCCATCCGGATGTTGATTCACACCTTTCATGTTGTAGGCGCGCTGTCGAATCTCAAAGTTGGCTGGCAGGGACAGAACCGGTCCGGCGCTGCCAAGCCGGGGCTCAGCCTTCGGCACTTTGCCCTCCTGCTGGCTTCCGCCGTTGCGGCGCTCAGCCTGATCCAATGGCACGCGCCGTCGCTGACACCCTGGGCCCTGCCCGTATTGGCACCGGTATTGTTTTCACCTGCTCTGGCCTGGTGGCTGAGCCGAAAACCGGGCGAAGGGCAATGGCTGGCGGTGCCCGAAGATTACCGGACAACGAGGGTGATTGATCTTGCCGGTCCCGCACCTATGGGTCATCGGACACCGGGCGGCCTGGACTGGTTCGAACAGATGGTTCTGTCTCCCGTTTCCGCCCGGGACCACAGGCGAAGTGCCTCGCCATTACGGGGCAAGAAAGCGCGGGCCCTGGCGTCTCTGGTGGATCGCTGCGCCACGGAAGGAAAGCAGGGCCTGACTCACCGGGAGCTCAGCCTGATCTGCAAACATCCGGAGGCGTTAGCCGCCCTGCATTGGCGCGTCTGGCATGCCTCCCATGAATCACCCTGGCGGGAAACACTGACTCGTATGGCACAATCGGTTGAGGGAGACTCGCCGATACCGGCACCCCTGCCCCGTCGGCGGGAACAGATCGCCTGGGTTGAGGTCGCTTCGTGATACTGGTCTGGCTTTTTCTGCTGAACGGGCTGTTCCTGTTTCCATCCCTGGCATTGCCGGGTAACACCCCCTGGCTTTCTCTGGAGGCCCTGATCGTGTGGGCCATCATTTGCGGGCTCAGGGATCCCGAGCGGAGATACCGCGTCGCTCGTTTGCTGGCTGTCGCCTACGCGTTTCTGTTCCTGCTTGTTCTGGCAGATGCCCTGGTTCGGGAGAGTCTTGGCCGCGGCCTGAACCTGTATCTTGAAGTTGGCCTGTTGGATGCGGCCTGGAATCTGCTCAACACAAACCTGGGAGCGCTTCTGGCGGTTGCGGCCCTCGCCGCTCTGCTGGGTTTGCTTGCAGGCGTGGGCTGGCTGTTTCGCCATGGCCTGGAACGGCTGGCGCACCACTCGCCGGCACACTTGGGCAAACCGCTCTGGTTTGTGGCAGGCCTGTTTCTGGCCGGGGCCATCACGCCCTGGATTGGCAGCCCGGCGCTGGCCTTCGTTGCCAATCAGGCCTCGCTGATCACTCACACTCACCAGACAACCCGCAACTTTGCCAACGAATTGAGTGCGCTGCCAGGGCGGGAAGGCCGGGCAACGCCCCTGCCAAGGCTGGCACATACCGATGTCATTCTGGGTTTTATCGAATCCTACGGGGTGTCGACGGTCACGGACGAGCGCTACCGGTCACTCGTCAATCCGGGCCTTGAGGCGCTGGGCCGGTCCCTTGATGCGGCCGGGCTGTCGGTGGTGACTGGCCGGCTGCAATCACCCATCCAGGGTGGCCAGTCCTGGCTTGGTCATCTATCCGTGTTGAGTGGCCAGTGGATCCACAACCAGCTTGCCTACGAAACCCTTCTCAGCTCCGGCTACGCCACTCTGATCGATGACTTCCGCAGTACAGGGCACAGCACTGTTGCCGTGATGCCGGCAATCACCCAGGCCTGGCCCGAGGGCCGGCTGTTCCGCTACGACCGGATTTACGATCACGATGATCTGGGTTACCAGGGGCCGCCATTCAACTGGGTCACCATGCCCGACCAGTACACCTGGCACCGGTTTCAGGACATTCGCGATGCGAATGAGGGGCCGCTCTTTGCCGAGCTGGCGCTGATCAGCAGCCACGCCCCCTGGGTGCCGATCCTGCCGGTGCTCGATGACTGGCAAAGCATCGGAAACGGTGAAGTGTTCCGGCGCTGGGAGGGTGCTGGCGAGGCGCCGGTTTCGCTGTGGCGCGATCCGGACCGGGTCCGGGAACATTACGGTCAGGCGATTGCCTATGCTCTGGAAGTTGCCGGAGGCTTCGCCGCCCACTATCTGCGCCAGGACGCCCTGATGATCATTCTGGGTGACCATCAGCCGGCGCCATTGATCACCGGCGAGGATGCCAGCCGGGATGTGGTCGTTCATGTCATCAGTGCCAACCCATCGCTGGTGGAACCTTTCCTGTCCGGCGAGCTCCCGGGATTCCAACCCGGTATCCGGCCCGATTCGGAGACGGCAGGCGCCACCATGAGCCGATTCCGCCCGTTTTTACACCGGCATTTCGGGGAACTCTGAAGCCAATTTGACCCTGATCAAAATTCGACCAACCCCACCCTTGAAAACATTTTTGCTGCACCTACATTCGGAATTAGCAGAGGTTCACGGATAGCCATCCGGCAGGCGCCACCGGCATGGAGCAGTTCCGCGATCGAAGCTGATGCTCAACTATTCAGATTCGTTTCGTTTGAAAAGGAGGGATGCTTTATGAGCAATCTTACCCGCTGGAATCCGGTCAATGAGTTCGAAGACCTGATGAACCGCTACAACCGCATGTTTGGCCTGGCCCGCTCAGGCGGCGAGCGCGAAGGTAAAGACGTGTTCAGCCGCAGCGACTGGGCGCCGGCCGTAGACATCAAAGAAACTCCTGAGGCCTTCACCATCGAGGCAGAGTTGCCGGGTATGTCCAAGGAAGACGTAAAGGTAACGGTACACGAGGGCGTTCTGAGTATTCAGGGCGAACGCAAGAGTGAAGATGAATCCAAGGACAAGAAGCATCACCGGATCGAACGATTCTACGGGAGCTTCCTTCGCCGCTTCACGCTGCCGGACAACGTTGACGAAAACAGCGTGAAGGCGAACTTCAAGGACGGCATGCTCACACTGACGCTTCAGAAAGCCGAGCCGAAAGAGCCCAAGGCCATTGAAGTTGACGTGCAGTAAACGCCATTGATCTCAAGCCAGATGAAGCGGCCGCGCTGGGCTCAGTTGCCCGCCGCGGCCGTTTTCTTGGCGCCGGCGTTCTCCAGCGCCCGGGCATAATCGACACTGCGGCGATGACGGGAAATCAGGTCAAGAATGGTTTCCCCGTCTGGGCCTGCGGCATTCAGATCCCGACCCTCGGCAACAAAAAAGCCGATAAAGCGCTCGAAATCTTCGGCCCGCATCGCCTGATAGGCTTTCAACAGGGCGTTGAAGTCAGGGTTCTCGGCAGCATCCCAGGGCTGGATAGCCAGAAAACTTCTGACCCGCTCATCACTCCACTCTTCGCCAATCACTTTTGGCTTGTCCGGTCCACTCATGGTTACCCTCTCGCTCCGCTGTGCCAGTCAATAAACGGCGGACAGTATAAAGCCCTGAAAGCACGACAGTTATATGGATTACGAATGAGAAGCTTCACGCCGGATATAAGACTCAGGGCATGATTTCGACCGGCAGGTCGCCGGTCGGGACGTCATCGTTACACTCGGGATTACGAATCGCGATCTCAACCCGGCGGTTAAGGGCCCGGTTCTCCGGCGAATCGTTGGGCGCCAGAGGATTGGTCTCGGCACGACCGGCCGCCACCACGCGGTCGGCGGGTACCTGGCGGTTCATCACCAGCTCGTGCACGACGGACACGGCTCGGGCCGCCGAAAGATCCCAGTTCGAACGGTAGCGGTCACTGGAGATGGGCCGGTCATCGGTGTAGCCGGACACCAGGACATCACCGGTACAGGCGGACAGCACATTGACCACCCGTTCGATGATCGGAATCATCTCGGGCTTTATGGCGGCCTCACCGGATCGAAAGGTGGCTTCCTCGGAAAAGCGGATCACCACCTGGTTCTGGTCGTAATTGACACTCAGGGCTTCCGACGCGACTTCCGATTCCAGCTCCCGGATCATCCGGCTGGCCAGATCAATCACGCCGCCGGGGATCTGGGTGGGCGCGACACCCTCGGCGCGCTCATCAATAAATTCGGGCTCCCTGGTCTGGGATTCCGTTGGCTCGGGAAGGGATACCGTCTCGGATTCAATCATGGTCAAGGGGGAACCACCGATATCATCGGCCAGGACATTACTGGAGCCAAAAGCGACCGCCATGGAATTGGCCATGGCCCGGTACTTCTCCACGTCCATCTCGGCAAACGACAGCAGGAGTATGAAAAAGGTCAGGAGCAGGGTGGCCAGATCGGCAAATGTGACGATCCAGGCCGGCGTCTGGTTCTGCAAACGCTTCCTGTTTTTCTTCTGGACCAGTTCCAAACCCTCAGGCCTCCCGCTCCGGCGCCAGACCGGTGCGCTGCTCCGGGTGAACAAACGACGACAGCAGTTCGGTCATTACCCGGGGATTCTCACCGCGCATGATGTTCTTGATTGACGTGATGATCAGCACCTGGTTCCGGGCCTCGTCCTCGGCTTTCAGCTGCAGCTTGTCGGCCAGGGGCAGGGCAACCAGCTGGGCAATAAACGCACCGTACAAGGTGGTAAGCAGGGCGATGGCCATGGCCGGGCCAATGGAGGACGGATCGTCGAGGGTGTTGAGCATCTGCACCAGGCCTACGAGGGTGCCCAGCATGCCAATGGCCGGAGCCGATTCGCCGATGCCCCGGAACACCCGCTCGGCCACTTCGTACCGTTCGGCGGTCTGCTGGGTTTCCTGGGCCAGTGCTTCCTCCACCAGTTCCGGCGGGTGGCCGTCGACACACAGATTGATGGCCTTCTGGAGGAACTCGTTGTCAGTCTGGTGGTTTTCCAGGCCCAGAATGCCCTCCTTACGCACGACCATGGCCAGCGAACCCACTTCCCGGATCAACTCCGTCGGCCGCGCCATACGGTCGGTGAACGCCGCCGACATGGCCAGGCGGAAAGCGCTCATGACTGACGCCATTCGGAATTTGATCAGGGTAACGGCGAAGGTGCCGCCCAGCACAATGGCAAGCCCCGGAAGGTTCAGGAACGTCAGGAAAGAGGCATTGGCGAGCATCGCCATGATGACGATCAGGACACCTGCCACAAGCCCTACAAGGGTAAGAATATCCATCGAAAATCCCTACGGAAGTTGACCCTGAGCATAGCCCAATCCGGGGGCAGCGGCTCAGTCGTTACGCAATTCCTCAATGACGGGGCCGGTGGCAGGGTTCACGCCGCGCCAGATACGGAAGGATTCCGCCGCCTGCTCCACCAGCATACCAAGCCCGTCATGAACGTTCTGTGCACCCTGTTCCAGCGCCCACTGATTGAACGTCGTGGTTTGCAGAGAATACATCATGTCGTAGACCACCGTTTGCTCTCCGAGTACCTCCGGTGACAGCGGTGGCAGATCGCCCTGGAGGCTGGCACTGGTACCGTTGATGATCACGTCAAAAGGCTCCCGGGGCTGTTCGAATCCGCAGGCAGAAAGCGCGGTCTCGCCCGCCACGGGTTTAAACAGGTTAACCAGCGCGTCAGCCTTGGCAACCGTCCGGTTGGCAATGGTAATGGCGGCAGGATGCTCCGCCAGGATCGGCCCCAGAACACCACGAACCGCGCCACCGGCCCCCAGCACCAGGATGCGTGCCTGCCCAAGGACAACACCGTGGTTCACAACCAGGTCTCGCACAATACCGCACCCGTCAGTGTTGTCAGCGGTGAGCCGGCCCTCGTCATCGAGATACAGGGTATTGGCGGCCCCGGCATTCTCGGCCCGCTCGGTACGACGGTCCGCCAGCTTCCAGGCGTCCTCCTTGAAGGGCACGGTTACGTTCAGGCCCTTGCCACCCCGTTCAAAGAATTGCCTCACCGTGCCGGCAAAATCATCCAGTGGCGCCTGGATGGCCGTGTACTCAACCGGCTCACCGGTCTCGCTGGCAAACAGGCTGTGGATCCTCGGCGATTTGCTGTGGCTGATGGGGTTGCCAACTACCGCGTAGAGATCGTTAGTCATCTTGGGTCTCCAACCAGTTCCGCCCGGTCAGGAAATAGTCTGTCAGCCGGGCTTCTTCCGAACCGGGCTCGGCGGTCCGGTTGTAGTCCCAGCGCACCAGCGGCGGCAGGGACATCAGTATGGATTCGGTGCGACCGCCGGATTGCAGGCCAAACAGGGTGCCGCGGTCATAGACCAGGTTGAATTCCACGTAGCGCCCCCGGCGGTAGAGCTGGAAATCCCGCTCACGGTCACCAAACGGATGATCCATTCGGCGCCGGACGATCGGCTCGTAGGCGTCTATGTAGCTATCGCCCACCGCTTTCATCAGGCCGAAATCCTGCTCGAAGTCGCCGGTGTTGTGGTCATCAAAAAACAGACCACCAACACCCCGGGGTTCATCCCGGTGTTTCAGATAAAAGTAATCATCGCACCAGTCCTTGAAGCGCTTGTAGGTGCCCTCTCCGAACGGCTCGCAGGCATCGCGGGCTGTTCGGTGCCAGTGCACACAGTCTTCCTCAAAACCGTAGTAAGGCGTGAGGTCGTAGCCGCCGCCAAACCAGTAAACCGGCTCACTGTTCTCCGGCGTGGCAATAAAAAACCGCACGTTGGCGTGGGAGGTCGGCACATAGGGGTTGTTGGGGTGGATCACCAGGGACACACCCATGGCCTGCCAGGGTGCACCGGCCAGATGGGGACGATGAGCTGTGGCCGAAGCTGGCATGGTATCGCCCATGACGTGAGAGAAATTAACACCACCTTTCTCGAACACCCGGCCTTCGGTGATCACCCGGCTGACGCCACCACCACCTTCGGGCCGGTCCCAGGCATCCTTGATGAACGATGCGCCATCATCGAGGGCCTCCAGACGGTTGCAGATGGACTCCTGCAGGCCCAGCAGATACTGCTTGACCGCCTGGCTATCGGGTTGCTGTGCCATAAACGCTCCTAACGAAGTTGCTGACCGCTGACAATATCAATAATACGGCTGGGTTTGCGATTACCGCCCAGTGCTCCGGGCACGATCCAGTCCAACTGATCGCCAAAGTACCCTCGGACCTGCCAGATATACCGGGCTGGCTGACGCCCGGCCGGATTGCAGGATGTGGAGACCAGTGGCATGCCCGTTGTCTCACAGAGCGCGCGCACCACCGGGTGCTCGCTGACCCGAACCGCGATGGAGCTGTGTTTGCCTCGAACCCATTCCGGAATCTGACGCTCTACGTCTGGCAGCAGACAGGTCACGGGGCCGGGCCAGTGACGCTCTGCCTCGGCCTGGAGCGGACGGGGAAGCGGATTCAGCAGGAAGCGGACCTGGTCAACGGAAGAAGCTACCAGAATCACGCCTTTCTCGACGGGCCGCTTCTTCAGCTTCAGGACCCTCTCTACCGCTTCCTGGTCCCAAGGATCACAACCCAGCCCCCAGACAGCTTCGGTGGGATAGGCAATAACGCCACCGCCAAGAACCGTGCGGCGAGCGCAGTGCAATTGCCAGTCAGACAGGGGTTGGAAGTGGGCCATACTGCTTGTGTCAGTCGTCAGTCCGGGTAGATGTTCACACGGGGTTCAGGCGATTTTCTGGAAGCCTCCCGGTGCCGAGCTGACCAGCCCCTGCAACTCCAGAAGTAACAGGGATTGCATAAGCTGATCGGCGGGAAGGCCGGTTGCTGAACTCAGTGCATCGGTTGATTGGGGATCATACCCTAAAGCCTCAAACACCGCGATTTCGCGGCTGTCCAGGCCGGCCAGAGGCCCGTCGCCTTGTGGCTTCGGCTCTGGGGTGCCGGCCGCTTCGTCTGTCAATGGTGGCGACCACCAGGCGCCAAGCTCTTCCAGAATATCGTCCACCGTTTCCACCAGGCGCGCACCCTGCTTGATCAGATGATGACAGCCCCTGGCAACCGGGCTATGCACCGAACCCGGAATGGCGAATACTTCCCGCCCCTGTTCCAGTGCCATCCGCGCGGTAATCAGGGAGCCACTGCGCAGACCCGCCTCCACTACCAGCACCCCACGGCTCAGGCCGCTGATAATCCGGTTGCGTTGGGGAAAGTGCGCAGCTCTCGCCGGCGTACCAGGAGGATACTCGGAAATCATAAGTCCGTCGGCAACGACTCGCTCGCCCAGGCGGCGATGCTGGTGAGGGTAAACTCGGTCCAGGCCACAGCCAATCACCGCTACGGTGGGATACCCCGCATCCAGTGCCCCCGCATGGGCAGCGCCATCGACCCCGAGCGCCAGACCGCTGGTCACTATCAGCTCGCGGGCGCTCAGTTCGGCGGCAAAACGCCGGGCATGATCCAGACCGGCAGGCGTAGCCTTGCGGCTACCGATGATGCCGATCTGGTCACGTGCCAGGAGCTCCGTGTCACCTCGGGTAAAGAGCACCAGTGGCGCGTCGTGAATGTGCCGGAGCTGCTCGGGGTAGTGGGTATCTCCCCAGGTCAGAATACCGACGGCATGCTTCTGGCAATCGTGCATTATGGTCCGCACCTCACGAATCGCCGGATGCGCATCATCCTGCTTTTGCCAGGCCTGGATTGCGGCCATGGCGTCTGCAGTCATGCCCACGGCCCGCAGGGTAGCAGCATTCATGGAAAGCATTTGGGGCAAGTCAGGAAATTCAGTCAGCAGTTCACGCCGACGGGTACGGCCGAGGCCGGGCAGGCAAGTCAGGAACAGCCATCGGGCTGTGGCAGAGGAAAACACGGCATCATCCTTGAAAACAGCGATGCCGGACCTTCCTGGTCCGGCCGTTGCGTCTATCGTTCGTCAGTCAATCAGGGGTTAGTAACCTTGTCACCCACCGTCAACACGCGGCTGGCCTGCAGCACCAGACCGTAGCTCATTTTTTCGTAGGCCTGGAAAACCATCAACAACCCGGCACGCTCGGAGGGCAGCTCGATGGTTTCTCCGGTCACCGGATCGCGAACCAGGTTGCCGCTTTTCAGTACGGCCATCACGTTGCCAGCTTCCAGACCTTCCCGGGTGCCGCGGTTTATGGCGACCACATCAAACTGACCGATCTGGCTCACACCGCCGTCAACCGAGATCATCTGTCCTTCAATATCCTGGTCGGGAGCACTGGGCACGAAGCTGGTGGTCAGACGGCGGTCTTCACTCACCATCAGTCGGTCGCCAATGCGAACTTCTTCGCTGGAGCTGGTCAGGTTTACGGTCAACACATCGCCGTTTTCCCGGGCGACATCACCACGGGCAATACTGCGCGCCTCAAGACCCAGGAACTCGCCAGTATCCGGATCCCGGAACTCCTTGCTGCGACGGAATACACCCACCTTGTCTGCAGGCTTTTCTCCGCGAGCATAGAGCTTGTCGCCGGCACCGGTGATAATCCGGCCGTCTTCACCTTCGAGAACATACGGAGCACCGTTGATCTCTTCCGGGCTGACAATACGGGTATCCGTCAGGAAACTGCCAATGGCATCAAGCGGGATCGCCGGGATGGGCGTATCGATGGGCTCGGAACGTACCTTGGGCGACAGCTTTACGACATCGTTGCTGGCGACCTTGGTAATACGGGGCTTGCCATCAATATAAACCAGGGCAAGGCGATCACCAGGATAAATCAGGTGAGGGTTGGCGACCTGCGGGTTTACATGCCATATTTCCGGCCAGTACCAGGGGTTGTTCAGAAAACGGGCCGAAATGTCCCAGAGGGTGTCACCCTTAACGACGGTGTAACGCTCGGGATGATCGGACCGCAGCTCCGGTGCAGCATGAGCCCAGGAGGTTATAAGCAGCGTAGTTGCTGCCAGAGCGTACAGCAGTTTCCTCATTGTGTAAGTCCTTGATCGCGTGCCTTGATTCTTTGCATTCTGTTGGGATGCAGTCAGTTACCTGCAGCTTATTACGTTGTTATTCCAGTTACTATAGAAGAAGTCTCGCAAATTGTGATGTTATCTTTTGTTCTTCCAGTAAATTCTATCCCGTCGTTGAAAGATTTTAACTATTAACTGATCAGTTTGTACTCAATCGACGAATTGTTGGATAATAGTCGTATAAACCTTGAGAACCCCTCCAGCCGTTGAAAGCTGGGGCCTTGTCCCGATAATAGTAGAGGCAAGGTGAAAATTTGCGCAGTACGCTGTCGCATTTCAGAGATCAGTTTCACACTGTTACAAAGAGCAGCAAAGTCAAAAGGCATGCCGGCACAACACCGCGGGCATCCCGACATACAGGCTAAAAGACCGACCTATGATACTAGAGATTCTCGAATACCCGGATCCCCGTCTACGCACCATTGCCAAACCGGTAGAAGAGGTGACAGACGCCGACCGCAAGCTGATCGACGACATGTTCGAGACCATGTACGATGCGCCCGGCATTGGCCTTGCGGCCACCCAGGTGAACGTGCACAAACAGATCATTGTTATGGATCTGTCCGAGGACAAGAGCGAGCCGCGGGTGTTCATCAATCCCGAGGTGGAAGTGCTGGACGGCGAACGTGAAGCCATGCAGGAAGGTTGCCTGTCTGTGCCCGGTTTCTACGAAGACGTTGAGCGGATCGAACACTGCATGATTCGCGCGATGGACCGTGACGGCAAGCCGTTTGAACTGGAAGCCAAAGGCCTGTTGGCTGTCTGTATCCAGCATGAGATGGATCACCTGAACGGCAAATTGTTCGTTGACTACCTCAGCTCTCTCAAGCGCAATCGCATTCGCAAAAAGCTGGAAAAGCAGCACAAGAAAAGTGCCTGATCAGGCTGTGGCCTAGCCCAAAACCAGACACTATTCCGGACCGGGTCATGACCCGGTCTTTTCGTATACAACGGAACAGAGATCACAACACCGTGCGACTTGTTTTTGCTGGAACACCGGATTTTGCGGCCACCGCGCTCCGCGCCCTGATTGCAGCCGGCCACACCATAGTTGGCGTTTACTCCCAGCCGGATCGTCCCGCCGGCCGTGGCCGGAAGCTGCAGCCCAGCCCGGTCAAGCAGGTGGCGCTGGATCACGGGATCCCGGTCTTCCAGCCCGAAACACTGAAAACGCCCGACGCCCAGAAGCAATTGGCCGATCTGAATCCGGACGTGATGATTGTCGCGGCCTACGGTCTGATCCTGCCGAAGGCGGTCCTGGACATTCCAACCCACGGCTGCCTGAACATCCACGCCTCTCTGCTACCACGTTGGCGCGGCGCCGCACCTATCCAGCGGGCCATAGCGGCAGGCGATGCGGAAACCGGCATCACCATCATGCAGATGGACGAGGGCCTGGATACCGGGGCCATGCTGTTGAAATCCCTGACCGCCATCAAGGACAACGACACCGGCGGCAGTCTCCATGACCGCCTGGCTGAACTCGGTGGCCAGGCCATCGTCAAGGCCCTGGAGCTTCTTCAGAAGGGCGAACTCACCGGGGAATCCCAGAACGACCAGCTGGCCTGCTACGCCAGCAAACTGAGCAAGACCGAAGGCCATATTGACTGGGCCGCAGATGCCATAGCGATTGAACGGCTGGTTCGCGCCTTTAACCCCTGGCCCGGAACCTACACCGATCTGGGTGACCAACGCATCCGGATTCACGAAGCCCAGGCCCTGGTTACCGCCAGCGACGCTTTCCCCGGCACCGTAGTACAACGGGACCGGGACGGGATCGACATTGCCTGCGGCAACGGCACCCTGCGCATCACCCGTCTCCAGCTGCCGGGCTCCCGCGCCCAGAGCGTGAACGACCTGATCAATGGCGGCAAGGAACTGCTCATGCCCGGCCAGGAGCTGCGCTGAGATGGGCGACCGACAACACCCCATGCGCGCCATCGCCGCGGGTGTGATGCTTTCCGTGGAGAATGGCCAGTCCCTGTCCCAGTGCCTGCCGCCCGCACTGAACCGCCTGCCCGCCAATGAACGCCCGGTTCTCCAGGCGCTCTGTTACGGCACCTGCCGCTGGTTTTATCGCCTGGACGGCGAGCTCAACAGCCGGCTGAAAAAACCTCTGCGCAAGCCCGACCGCATCATTCATCACCTGATGCTGGTTGCCCTGTTCCAGTTGCGCTTCAGCCAACAGGCCAATTACGCCGTTCTCAATGAAACCGTTGAAGCCTGTCGCGCCCTGGACAAACCCCATCTGACCGGGCTGGTGAATGGTGTCCTCAGGGCCGCGGAGCGGGAAGGCGCACAAGAACCGGCAGACGATGCCGCCAGGTTCAGCCACCCGGTGTGGATGGTGGAAAAGCTCCGCCACAACTGGCCGGAAGACTGGCAGCACATTCTCGACGCCAACAATGCCCAGGCCCCCATGACCCTGCGGGTAAATGCCCTCCGTTTTGCCCGGGATGAGTATCTTGGCCTGCTGGCTGAGGCCGGCATCGAAGCAAAGGCAACGCGCTTCGCACCCCACGGCATTCAACTGGCCACTCCGGTTCCTGTCGACCGGCTGCCCTGGTTCGCCGATGGCGCTGTCAGCGTGCAGGATGAGGCCGCGCAATTGTGCACCACCCTGATGGACCTGGCGCCTGGCCAGAGGGTTCTCGATGCCTGTGCCGCTCCCGGCGGCAAAACCTGCGCGATTCTGGAGAGCTGTGGCGAGCTGGCAGAAGTGGTCGCCATCGACGAATCCGCTGATCGCCTGCCCAGGGTTCAGGAGAATCTGGACCGACTTGATCTCAACGCCACCCTGAAACAGGCGGATGCGGCTGCGACCGAACAATGGTGGGACGGCGAGGCATTCGATCGCATTCTTCTGGACGTGCCCTGCAGCGCCAGCGGCGTGATTCGCCGCCACCCTGATATCAAGTTATTGCGCCGTGAATCGGACATTACCCCCCTGGCGGCCATACAGCTCGGGTTGCTGGACGCAATGTGGGCTATCCTGAAACCCGGAGGCCGGCTGGTGTATGCCACCTGCTCGGTGTTCCCGCAGGAAAACCACCGTATAATTCAGCGGTTTTGCAAGCAGCAGACCGATGCCATTCTCGTTGAGCCGGAAGCTCAATGGGGACGCGATATGGGTGCGGGGCGGCAACTGCTCCCGGATCCGGACAGCCATGACGGCTTCTTCTACGCCGTGCTGGAGAAACCCGAACCATGAAAATCCTGATTCTCGGTGCCGGCCAGGTCGGCGGTACCCTTGCCGAAAACCTAGCCAACGAAGCCAACGACATCACCATTATCGACAGCGATGGTGCCCGATTGCGCGAATTGCAGGACCGGCTCGACATCCGCACCGTTCAGGGCGCGGCGTCCTATCCCACGGCACTGCGACAGGCCGGGGCCGAAGACGCCGACATGCTGATTGCCGTCACCAACAGTGACGAGACAAATATGGTCGCCTGCCAGGTGGCCAAACTGCTGTACAAGACCCCGACCACCATATGCCGGGTACGAGCCAACGCCTATCTGGCGAAATCCGAACTTTTCTACCAGCGCGACCAGACCAAGGACCTCGACAGCCTGCGGGGTTTTCCCATTGATGTTCTGATCAGCCCCGAACACCTGGTGACCAAACACATCACCCGGTTGATCGAGAACCCCGGCGCCCTCCAGGTACTGGAGTTTTCCAAGGGCCTGACCCGCCTTGTCGCCATCCGTGCCACCAAGGGTGGCCCGCTGGTGGGCCATGAGCTGTCTTACCTGCGCACCCACATGCCCAAGATCGATACCCGGGTGGCGGCCATCTTCCGCAAAGACCGGGCGATCATGCCCGAGGGCAACACGGTGATTGAAGACGGGGACGAGGTGTTCTTCATTGCCGCCGGTGACCACATCAAGTCGGTGATGAGCGAACTCCAACCCCTGGTCAAACCCTACAAGCGCATCTTCATCTGCGGGGGCGGCAATATCGGTCAGCGGCTTGCCCATACCCTCGAGAACCGGTACCAGGTCAAACTGCTGGAGCGGGACCACGAGCGCTGTGTCATGCTCTCGGAGAACCTGCGCAAGACCGTGGTGCTGGAGGGCAACGCCGCCAACAAGGATATCCTGCTGGAAGAGAACATCGAGAGTACCGATGTGTTCTGCGCAGTGACCAACGACGATGAAGCCAACATCATGGCTTCGCTTCTGGCCAAGCGCCTGGGCGCTCGCAAGGTCCTGACCCTGATAAACAATCCGGACTACGTGGACCTGATTCAGGGCGGCGACATCGATGTGGCCATCTCGCCCCAACAGACCACCATTGGCAGCCTTCTGACCCACGTTCGCCGGGGCGATGTTGTGAACGTTCACTCACTGCGCAGGGGCGCGGCAGAGGCAATCGAAGCCATTGCCCACGGGGATCACAGGTCTTCGAAAGTGGTCGGTAAACGGCTTGATGAAATCAACCTGCCAGAAGGCACCACCATCGGCGCCATCGTGCGCCGCAATGAAGTTCTGATCGCCCACGATCACCTCCGGATCCAGCCGGACGACCACGTAATCCTGTTCCTGGTGGACAAAACCCGCATCCGGGATGTGGAAAAACTCTTCCAGGTGGGTCTTACCTTCTTCTGACTTAGAAATACACAGCCAGCACGCGTATAATGCGCCTTTCTTTTTTCGGAGCGCCCCGAAGGACAACCGGGGCGCCACACACAGACTGATCAGCAGGCAACCGTCGTGACAGACAAGGCAACGAAACAGACAACTCCGGATATCGGGACCTTCCAGGGCCTTATCCTGGCTCTGCAGAATTTCTGGGCGCAGCATGGCTGCGTGGTCCTCCAGCCACTGGACATGGAAGTGGGTGCCGGCACGTTCCACCCGGCCACCTTCCTGCGTGCCATCGGGCCGGAAACCTGGAACGCCGCCTACGTTCAGCCCAGCCGCCGTCCCACCGACGGCCGTTACGGTGAGAACCCGAACCGCCTGCAGCATTACTACCAGTTCCAGGTGGTTCTGAAGCCATCACCGGACAACATCCAGGAACTGTACCTGGATTCCCTGCGGGCGCTGGGTCTGGACCCGCTCGTTCACGACATCCGGTTTGTAGAAGACAACTGGGAGTCCCCGACACTGGGCGCCTGGGGTTTGGGCTGGGAAATCTGGCTGAACGGCATGGAAGTGACCCAGTTCACCTACTTCCAGCAGGTTGGCGGCCTGGAGTGCTTCCCGGTGACCGGCGAGCTCACCTACGGGCTAGAGCGGATCGCCATGTACCTGCAGGGCGTCGACAGCGTGTACGACCTGGTCTGGACCGAGGGCCCGGACGGTGTGGTCACCTACGGTGACGTGTTCCACCAGCAGGAAGTGGAGATGTCCACCTACAACTTCGAGCACGCTGACACCGAGTTCCTGTTTCATAGCTTTGATGTTCACGAGCGGGAGAGCGCACGGCTGATCGAAGCCGGCCTGGCCCTGCCAGCCTATGAACAGGTTCTCAAGGCCTCCCATACTTTTAACCTGCTGGACGCCCGCCACGCCATCTCGGTTACCGAGCGTCAGCGCTTCATCCTGAGGGTTCGCACCCTGGCTCGTGCCGTCGCCCAGGCGTACTTCGACAGCCGTCGCTCGCTTGGCTTCCCGCTCGCTCCCGAGGCGCTGCGCAAGGAAGTCCTTGCCGCCGCTGAGGCCGCCGACGACAAGGCGAAAAGCAAGAAGGGCAAGAAAGCGAAGAAGGCACAGCAGGAACAGGGGAACGCATAACCATGGCAACACAGGATTTTCTGGTCGAACTGGGCACCGAAGAACTGCCCCCCAAGGCCCTCAAGCCGCTGTCTGACGCCTTCACCCAGGGCATTGCCCGGGGCCTGGAAGAAGCGGGCATCGAATTCGGCAAGGTTGAAGCCTTTGCCGCTCCGCGCCGCCTGGCCGTGCGCATCCGGGATCTGGCTGACTCCCAGCCGGACAAGTCGGTTGAAAAACGTGGCCCTGCCGTCAAGGCGGCCTTTGATGATGCCGGCAATCCGACCCGAGCGCTGACCGGCTTTGCCACCTCTCTGGGCGTGACCCCGGACCAGCTCGACACCCTGGAAACCGACAAGGGTGCCTGGGTGGTCTACCGCACGGTCGAGCAGGGCAAGCCCACCGTAGAGCTGATGCCGGAACTGGTGGAGCAATCCCTGGCCGGCCTGCCGATTCCCAAGCGCATGCGCTGGGGTGCCCACCGTACCGAGTTCGTGCGTCCGGTCCACTGGGTAGTAATGCTGTTCGGCAACAAGGTGATCGAGGCGCCCATCATGGGCCTGACTCCGGGCAACAAGACCCGCGGTCACCGCTTCCATTGCCCGAAATCCCTGATCGTACCTACGCCGAGTGATTACGAAGTCGTCCTCAAGCAGGAAGGCTATGTGATTGCCGATTTCGCCGAGCGCCGGGAACAGATCCGTGCCGGCGTCACCGAGCTGGCCGAGAAGGAAGCCGGTGGCAAGGCCGTCATCGATGAGGACCTGCTGGACGAAGTCACCGCACTCAACGAGTGGCCAGTGCCGTTGATGGGTCGATTCGAGGAACGGTTCCTCGAGGTTCCGGCGGAGGCCCTGATTTCCTCCATGAAGGAACACCAGAAGTACTTCCACGTGGTGGCCGCCGACGGGGAAATGCTGCCGCTGTTCATCACCGTGGCAAACATCGAAAGCAAGGACCCGTCACAGGTTGTTTCCGGTAACGAGAAAGTGATCCGGCCCCGGCTCTCCGATGCCGCGTTCTTCTACGAAACCGACCGGAAGACCAAGCTCGAGGATCGCATCGACGCCCTCAAGCCCATCGTGTTCCAGGAAAAACTGGGCAGCATCTACGACAAGTCTGTGCGCGTTGCCGCACTGGCCAAGAAAATCGCCGACGCCATCGGCAGTGATCCGGCCCTGGCCGAGCGCGCGGCCATGCTGGCGAAGACCGACCTGGTCACCGAAATGGTCCTGGAGTTCACCGACCTGCAGGGCATCATGGGCCAATACTACGCCGCCAATGACGGCGAACCGGAAGACGTGGCCAAGGCACTGAACGAACAGTACATGCCCCGTTTCGCCGGCGACGCTTTGCCAACAACCCTGACCGGCTGTGCCATTGCCATCGCGGACCGCCTGGACTCCCTGGTGGGCCTGTTCGGCATCAACCAGCCGCCATCCGGCACACGGGACCCGTTCGCCCTGCGCCGGGCCTCCCTCGGGGTGCTGCGCATTATCATCGAGCGCGAACTGCCCCTGGACCTGCAAACCTGCTGCGAGTGGGCTGAAGAGAACTTCACCGTGCTGACCGAGCAGAACACCGCCAGCACCGTGGTGGACTATATGCTGGAGCGCTTCCGTGCCTACTACGACGAGCAGGGCATTGGCGCCGAGGTCTACCTGGCCGTTCACGCCCGCCGTCCGACCCGCCCGCTGGATTTCGACCGCCGGGTAAAAGCGGTGGAAGCCTTCCGGCAGCTGCCCGAAGCGCAGGCTCTGGCCGGCGCCAACAAGCGGGTTTCGAACATCCTGACCAAACAGGGTGGCGACAGCATCGGCGAAACGGTCGACGCCAGCCTGCTGCAGGACAGCGCCGAAAAGGCCCTCGCCGAGCAGGTCGACCAACAGGCCGCGAAGGTTCTGCCACTGTTCGAGAACGGCGACTACGCCAGTGCCCTGAGCTCACTGGCCAGCCTACGTGCACCGGTGGACAACTTCTTTGATGAAGTGATGGTCATGGCCGACGACGAGGCGGTAAGGAACAACCGGCTGGCGTTGCTGAACCGCCTACGCAACCTGTTCCTGCGCGTTGCGGATATCTCCCTGCTGCCCACAGCAGGCTGAGACCGGACCAAGGGGCACCCGCACAGCGATGTTGATCATTCTCGACCGGGACGGGGTCATCAACGAGTACGATGGCAACTACATCTGCTCGGCGGATGAATGGCACCCCATTCCCGGCAGCGTTGAGGCGGTGGCCCGGCTCTGTATTGCCGGCCATCGCATTGCCATCGCCACTAACCAGTCAGGCATCGGCCGCGGCTACTACGACACCGATGAGCTGGATGCCATGCACGAGAAGCTCGAGCAGCTGGTGGAAGCCCAGGGTGGCTGCATCGACTTCATTGCCTACTGCCCCCACCACCCCGACGACCAGTGCTGCTGCCGCAAGCCACTCACCGGCCTGCTGGAGCAGATCCGCGAGCATTTTCATCTCGCCAGCCTTGAAGGGGTCATCATGGTGGGAGACAGCCGCAAGGACCTGGAAGCCGGCCACGCCGAGGGGTGTCGTCCGGTACTGGTGAGAACCGGTAATGGACTGGACACCGAACGCCATCTGGACGCCAGACCCATACCCGGCGCCGATGTCAGTATCTACGATAATCTCAGCAAATTTACGGATGCCCTTTTATCCGCCGAGGGCTGGTAAAACCAAAGCGAATCCGTATAATACCGGCCGTTGATCGGCGTGTGGCGCAGCTTGGTAGCGCACTTCGTTCGGGACGAAGGGGTCGCAGGTTCGAATCCTGCCACGCCGACCACTTTCCCGTTTTGATTCCTTCCTGTGTTAAAACTCCCGGCCTAACTGCAAGCCAGCTGTCCACGGCACCACGTCATACTCACTTTTAAATGAAGTCTGCCCCTGCAGAGGATCCGTCGTCTTATAGTCGATGGAAATATCGCCCTCATAAAAGACTCGTGCAACGAACATGTCTACCGTCCAGTCGCCTGCCAGATCGCGAATCTGTGCACCCAGAGAAACCTGGTGATAATCATCAAACGGCGTCAGTGGTGAACGCGTCTTGATGGTAAGGGGCGATTCATCAAACAAGTAGCCAGCCTTTAGTGACCATGTCGGTGCCACCTGCCAGACTGCGCCAACCCGCCACTGCCAGGTGTCTTTCCAACTCTGAACCTGCTCCTCGGATGGCTGCTCGCCGGGAAAAGCAACTGGCAACGTCTCTCGGGACACTACGGACAGGGCAGAGGCATCACTCCATTTCGCCCAGGTTGCGCCTGCAAGCAGTTTAAGCGTGGCATTCCATTGGTGAGCAAGACCGACACTCAGGCTTTGAGGAATCGTGATCGGGACTTCTATCTGCTCAGAGACAGTGGTTTGAGTCAGCCCACTGGCTGACAAAGTGGGAAACTGGTTGATCGTGCCGGTACCCTTCAGTTTGAATTCGGTGCCCGTACGGGCCGCGAGTCCAAGTGACGTTTCGGGAGTCGCCTGCCAGAGAACGCCGACGGTGAACTCCAATGCAACATCATCTCCCTCCAATGTCGCGTAGCCATCGTTCAGGGTGCCGCGAGGAAGTGAAAAACGTGATTCAATTCCACTGAAGTCAACTGGATTACGCTGCTCGGCATCGGCATAGAGTACATTGATGCTGCCACCCAGCGAGAATCCCTCGCCACTGTTCACCGAAAAGGAAGGATTCACGCCGTAGGACACCAGTTCAATTTCATCACCAATATACCGCCCTGCAAAAGCGTCGCCGTAATCGAAGCCCAGGCCGTAGGGAACGTACACTCCCAGTCCGACGTCCAGCCAGTCGTTCACTTCATGGGTAAGGTAGGCATTGGGTACTGCAAAGGTTTTAACGTGATCACCACCACCATCACCGACCACCAGGTCCCCGTTAGCACGGGTGGCTGATGTTTGCGAATCCCGACCGACGGCGTCGATCTCGAACAGGATTGCTCCGAAAGACAGATTGGTCCCGGAAAGTCCGCTCATTCCGGCAGGGTTGAAAAAGATCGTAGAAGCATTTTCCGGGTTGGCGACACTGCCTGCGTTGCTGACTGCGGAAGTACTGGCACTTTGATCACCATTGGACAGACCGCCCGCAGAAGCGACCAATGGAGTAAATACAGATACGAGGAGAACTGAACGAAATTCCTTTACAAAACCTGACCTTGAACTATACATACAGCATCCTTTTGAGTAGGCTCCGAAGTATAGTTTTCGGCGACATACCTATCAAATGAAAGTAGACAGCGGGCCTGACTATTTAACAAACGATAGAATGAATAGTGCTCCAAAAACATAAATCCTTTCGAGGGTTCACTGGCAAAACCTCTGGGTGTTTTGTGGGCGTTTAGATCAAGGAACTTTGAATGGCGAATGTTGATCGGAGATGGACCTCTCTCTTCGTAGTGATCCTTTCTTCACTTTCACTGTTACCTTTTTGCGCAGGGGCGGCAGAGCAGCAGGGATACGTGAGAGATCTGGCCCAGACGATGGAGGTATTCGAGGGCACCTGGGATCAGGAAACGCCGCCGCCAGAAGAACACGCCGCCTGGTCTCCAATCGATCATGATGTTTTTACCAGCGAGCCTCGTGAACCATTTGTATGGATCAGGGGTAAGCTTGATTCAGCAGAAACAATGGAGCAGCGCTGGCTTCTATTAAGTCCTCTTGCTTCAAGTGTCCAAGTATTCCTAGATGGTTCGCCGATTTCCCGGAATCCCGTGTCCGCGCTCGACCAGCCGCTTCAAAAGGACATTCCATTTCATCATCCTGTCTTGGAATTACCCAAAACAGAATCAGCCTCGGATATGCTTATCCGCTTCGAGGCCAACTTCCCGATAAGTACGCCCGTTAAGGTTGTGGATCAGACTGCATTGGTCCATGAGGCGGTTTTACACACTGGGCTCAGTGTAAGTCTGGCGTCCGTTATTTTTGCGCTGACGGTCTATAACCTTTTCCTCTATTTCAGTATCAGAGATCGAATCTATCTGCTCTACGTAGCAGTGGCGGTTGGCGTGTTACTTTACTCGTTGACTCTTACCAACCTGCAATCCTACCTGGGAATGAGCGAAGAACAGTTTAACTGGCTGGGCAAAACCCTTTTAATCTTGATGCCTCTGCTAAGCATTCAATTTTTTTCCAGAATCCTTCAACTCAAAACGCTGTTTCCACGGGTAGACCGGATATACAAATTCATATCAGCAATTTACCTGTGCATTTTGGTTGCAACGCCGTTTTTCACCTTCAAGACCGTAGCTTTCCTTGCGGCCTCCGTCGGGATAGTGGTTTACCTCTCGTTTGTTCCTTTTGCCGTCATCCAGGCAAAGAACAAATACAAACCTGCTTTGTATTTTCTGATTGGATGGATTCCCCTGATCATCGCTCAAAATATAACTTCACTGGAGTCACTGAATATCCTCAAAGGCAGCCCATGGGTGATGTACTACATCCCCGGAGCCATGTCCTGGGAAATGGCCCTGTTCTCACTAGCCCTGGCATCCCGCATAAAAATCCTTCGCGACGAACGGGACACCCTGCAGGCCCAGCAGATCGAAGTCAGCGAAAAAGCCCGAAAGGCTCTCGAGAGTAGCAACCGCATCAAGGATGACTTCCTGAATGCGGTCAGCCATGAATTGCGCACGCCCCTGCATACCATCCAGGGTCAGCTGGATCTGCTACGGGAGGCACCGCTTAACCGGGAGCAGAGCAACGCATTCCGTCTGATCGAGTACGCCAATCTGCGAATGACCCGGCAGGTCGGTGGCATTCTGGACTTCGTTGATGCCCAGGAAGAGAACCTGCTCAGCTCGCCCCAGGTGTTCGAGCCTCAATCCCTGTTTGACCTCCTTGAATACGAGTTCCGGGAAACCGCAAGGGCGAAACCGGTTTCCCTCGCCTTCGGCATGGAAGATTCAGTACCTGGAAAGGTCTTCATGGATGGTTTGATGCTTGAAAAGGTCCTGTACCAGCTCATCGATAATGCCGTGAAATTCACACCTGCAGGGGGCGAGGTGCTGGTTCGGGGGAGCAGACTGACAGATGATTCCGTTTTGCGGATTCTGGTATCAGACACTGGGCCTGGTATCCCGGATGCACAGAGGGAGAAAGTATTCCAGGCCTTCAGGCAGGGAGAAGCTGGCCTCACTCGGCGTTACGGCGGTGTGGGCCTGGGGTTACCCCTTGCCAGTTCTCTGGCGAATGCCCTTGGCGGCGCTATGAGAGTTCTTGAGACATCTGATCACGGCACAACGCTGGAAGTCACAGTGCCCTATGGCGATGTTCACCAGTCAGAGGACCACGACCCAGATCAGCTTAACCTTGGGGATGTGATTCAGGTCCCCAGGGTTCTTGTGGTGGAAGACGACGCCGGTAACCGGATGATTCTTCGCAAGCAGCTCGAGAAAATAGGGGTAATTTCAGAGGGGGTCCAAAACGGACTGGAAGCTGTACAAGCTGCCATGAACGAACCATGGGATATGATTATCATGGATTGCCAGATGCCAGTCATGGACGGCATAGAGGCCACCCGTGAGATCCGGCTGAAAGCCGCCGCCAACCTGGATACACCCATTATCGCGGTTACCGCCAACGCCAGTGAAAGCTATCGGCTCCAGTGTCTCGAGGCCGGCATGGATGACTACTGCACCAAGCCGCTGCGAATGGATAAGCTGCAACGACTTGTTACTCACTATGCAGAACACCGTGTCTTCACAAGAGTACGTGAGCAACGAGGACTCAAGGATTCGCTGATAGATTCATGAGAGTAATCGGGCATCCAGGATTACAGCAACGGCTCCACGGGCAACAACGAGAACAGATAAACCAATGCCCGTTTGAAAGGGCCGGTATTCGGCTCATGGTAGTGCTCGATCGTTTCTGCACCCGTGAACTCCAGCCACCGGAGATCGCCGTCTTCATCCAGCACAACCTCATAAGCCGCCAGTCTGACTTTCTCGGGAAAGGCGGATTCCAGTGCGGTCGCCAGCTCCGGGCTCTTGATCAGAAAACCCAGCTCGGTGTTCAGATTCGCTGAACGGGGGTCGAAATTGAAGGAACCAACGAAAAGCGACTGACCATCTACGGCAAAGGTTTTGGCGTGAAGGCTGGCGGCGGAGCTGCCGATAACACCAGTGGTCGGTTTCTCATCTGCGCTCTCATACTTGAATTTGCGCAGCTCGAACAATTCGACACCCGCCTGTAACAGGGCCTCCCGGTATTTCGCGTAGCCTGAATGCACAAGGGCTACATCGTTGGCCTCCAGGGAATTGGTCAGTATCCGCACCTCCACACCGGCGTTTTCAAGCTCGCGAAACAGCTCGACGCCACGATTACCGGGGACGAAGTAGGGCGAAACCAGGGTCACTGTCTTTTCAGGTTCACCCAACGCCAGGGCCAACTGTTGGCTCAATCGACCCTGCTCTCCTTCGAGCCCCTGGGCCTTGGCAGGATCGTCGCTCACCATCTCTACCGGCGCCCAGACAAAAGAGACCTCCCGGTCCAGCAATTCCCTGAGAAAATCCGAATTCTGCAAAGCAGCCACGAAGCGCCGGGCTTCAGCATCCTGTTCGACGGAAGCAAGACTTGCTGCCATGGCATCCAGATCCTCATCATCGGTGCCTTCGAGCAACCGATCCACCGGGTACGCGGACTGACTCGCCCAGTAGCGATCAAAATCCCTGGAGACACGCTCCACGACGGGCCCGATCGCCAGAACATCCAGATCCGCGAACAGCGTACCGTCACCCACACCGAAATACTCATCGGCAATATTGCGGCCGCCAACAATGGAGGCCTGATTGTCAGCCGTGAATGACTTGTTGTGCATCCGGCGGTTCAGGCGACCAAAGTCCGTCAGAAAGCCCAACGCTCTGGAGCTGCGAATCACAAACGGATTGAACAGCCGAACCTCGACGTTGTCGTGATGATTTAACGCCGCCAGGAAATCGTCCAGGCCGGCGATGCCGTTGTCATCCAGAAGCAGCCGAACCCGAACGCCGCGTTCGGCCGCGCGATATAGCGAGTACAGAAGCAGCTTGCCGGTAATATCGTCCCGCCAGATGTAGTACTGGACATCCAGGGATCTCTCGCTGGCCTCGGCGAGCAAAGCGCGGGCAACGAAAGCGTCCAGTGGATCCTCCAGCGTTGTAATACCACTGAGATCGGGGTGGGCTTCAATCTCTCTGCCAACTGCGCTGCCAAGGCGCGTATCCGCCGTCTGCGCCTGAACGAAAGCGACAGACTGTGAGCGGTCTTTCAAGGATGGCAACGCACAACCTGCCAGCAGACCTGTGAGCAGTAGGAGTGCGAGAGGGGCGAAAGTTCGGCTTTCGATCATTTTCAAAGGGGGCCTGCGACTATGGGCACAATCTGAAGCATGCCACAGAGTAAACGCTTTATCAGGACAGAGAAGTAACCCTCACCGTAGAGCGATCTACTGCGAAAGGCCCGTCCTCAATTCGTTAAGCCTATTTGTTCTATAGATATAACTTTATTGGCTAAGAGCCTCCTGGCGGGTTATTGTTATTCCGACATCAAGAGGCAACCCGCCTCCACCAGCAAAACCCGACAGGAGATTCATCATGAGTTTATTGCTTGGCTCTACCGCCCCGAACTTCACCATCGACAGCACCGCCGGCCAGATCAACTTCCACGACTGGGCAGGTGATTCCTGGGTATTCTTCTTCAGCCACCCGGCCGACTTCACGCCGGTGTGCACCACTGAAATGGGCCGCACCGCGCAGCTGGCGAAAGAATTCGAAGCCCGCAATGTGAAGCCCCTGGGTCTTTCCACCGATACCGTGGAAGAGCACGTAAAGTGGATTGAAGACGTCAACGACACCCAGAACTGCGACCTCCAGTTCCCGATCGTTGCCGACGCTGACCACAAAGTGGCCGAGCTGTACGAAATGATCCACGCCGGTGAGAGCGAAACCGCTGCCGTGCGCAGCGTGTTCATCATCGACCCGAACAAGAAGATTCGTCTGACCATGACCTACCCAATGGCGGTCGGCCGTAACTTCGACGAGATCCTCCGGGTCATTGATGCCCTGCAAACCGGTGATGCCAACAAGGTTGCCCTGCCGGCCGACTGGCGCAAAGGAGACGACGTGATCATTCCGCCCTCCATTTCCAACGAGGAAGCCAAGGGTCTGTTCCCGCAGGGCTGGAATGAAATCCGTCCGTATCTCCGCACCACCAAGCTTTAATCCGACTCGCGGATAGATAAGGGGCCCGTCGTTCGGCGGGCCTCCCCAATGCAGGAGGAAACCATCATGAAGCATATACTGACAGCCCTGCTCGCCACTATCGCCATTGCCTTCAGCGCCCAGGCGGAAGAGGCACTTTCCCTCACCCCACAGCAAACCTATGACATGGTTCAGGAGCAGGGAGACCAACTCCTGTTTGTGGATGTCCGGGATCCGGTTGAAATCATGTTTATCGGCTTCACCGATGTGGTCGACAAGAATATCCCGTTCAAACTCGCCGATCGCTCGACTTTCCTTGATGACAAGGGTCGGTTTGCCATGAACACCAATCCGGAGTTCGCTTCACAGGTAGAGGAAGCCCTGAAAGAAAAAGGCCTGACCAAGGATGATCTGGTCATTACCATGTGCCGCTCCGGGTCCAGCCGTGGCAAGCCAAGCGCGGAATACCTTCTAGAGCGCGGCTTCACCAATGTGAAGTACATTGACCACGGTTTCCAGGGAAGTGGCGCCAAAGAAGGCAAGAAGAAAGGCATGAGAATTGTAAATGGCTGGCAGAATGACGGCCTGCCATGGTCCATGACGCTGAACGCCGACAAGATCTATCGTCCTTGAGTCAGATGTAAACGCCCGGGGTCACTGGACACCGGGCTTGCAAACTCAGAAAGTGAACGTACGCATCTTCGGGTTGAGCATCTGGCCGGCCATTTCCGGCGGCATGGCAACGCCCACGCCGTCAATCAGATCGTCCTTGCCGTAGTCGCTGTTCGGAAGATACAGCGCACAGACCTTCGCCTCACCACCATTTTTCAACAGACCGCGCAGCATCTGCCCCGGAGTCACATCTTTGGGTTTGAGGGCGGGCGCTTCGTAGGACTTAAGTGCCAGGTCACCGGCTTTGTCGCACAGAAGCACGTTTACCTTGGCGCCCTGCTGGGCCATGGTGTTCGAAAGCACCATCGCCATGCCCTGTGTCTGCAGCGAATCGCTGGACAGGATCACCAGCACTTCTTCAACACCCCCTTTATGACTGTCGGCTTGAACGCTGAACGGTACGGCTGCAATCACCGCAGCCGCGGCGATGGCCTTGATTGACTTGATCATGGGAAAAGCTCCTTTTTGGTGGATCGAATAACTTCGAAACCAATGTATCCGGCCAGGGAGTGGCCTTCAGTGACAAAGTCACTCAACTCTGCCCAGCAGCTCTTCACCCACAAAAAAGCCGGGCTTTGTCGGCCCGGCAAAGGGGTTGTGTGCTCGCTCTCCCGGGTTATTCCCAGGCAGCACCCTCGAGTGCGTCCAATGGAATCTTCAGATACCGTTTGCCGTTGGCTTCCGGCTCGGGAAGGCGTCCACCCCGGGTGTTGACCTGCAGCGCATGCAGAATCAATTTCGGCATCGGCAACTCGCTGTCACGGGTGTTCCGAAGCTCCACATACTCGGCTTCGGAGGTTTCAGCCAGGTGCTTGTTCGCCTGCTTCTGCTCGCCAACGGTGCTTTCCCATTCAGGTTCACGACCACCGGGCATGTAATCATGACCGGTGAACAGGCGGGTCTCGTCCGGCAGGGCCAGAATGGCCTGGATGGAATCCCATAGCTGATGGGCGTCTCCCCCGGGGAAGTCCGCGCGGGCAGTGCCGAAATCCGGTTGGAAAATGGTGTCGTGCACGAACGCAGCGTCGCCGGTCACATAGGTAACAGAAGCCAGGGTATGGCCGGGCGAAAACATCACACGGCCCTGAAGGTTGCCAACCCGGAACTCGTCCCCGGCCCGGAACAAATGGTCCCACTGTGAACCGTCAGCAGGAAAATCGGGCCAGTTATAGATGCCTTTCCAAAGTTCCTGAACTCCGGTCACATAACCACCGATTGCGGTTGGAGCGCCCGTCTGCTCTTTCAGGTACTGGGCTGCCGAGAAATGATCGGCGTGGGGATGCGTGTCGAGGATCCACTGAACTTCAAAGCCCTGTTCACGAATAAATGCCAGGAGTTCATCTGCGTGGTGCGTCGCCGTTGCGCCGGACTTTTCATCGTAATCGAGCACTGGATCAATGATCGCACACTGCTTTGTTTCCGGATCACTAACCACGTACTGGACACTGAACGTTCTTGGATCGAAAAACCCGGCCACATTCGGTGTGCCGGCGTGTTTTGCCGGTGATTGCTTAAACGTTCTCATAAGTGCGTCCTCCTCTGAATTGAAAACGCGTGATTGCTTACTTTAGTTATTAGAATATAGCTATAGGTTTTACTCTTCCAATTGCGAACACCCATGAAGGCAATGCACAAAAGCTTTCGAATAATCCCAATTCATTAGGTTTTCCTAACTTTATAGCCACGCACTAGAGCTTCAGTCGGCAATATTCTTATTTAATCTAACGATAGAACCTTTTGTTTGGTACCCTTTGATATATCTCAAGCTCACTCGCACACAGCAAACAAAGACAAGAGGTTCGAGGCATGACCAGCAACACAACCACCACGGGCAGCGTCAAAACCCATACCGTCGTAATCGTGGGCGGCGGAGCGGCCGGTATATCGGTGGCATCCAGCATCCACAAACGGGATGGCAATATCGACATCGCCATTATCGAGCCGGCTACCCGGCACCACTACCAGCCCGGCTGGACCATGGTGGGTGGTGGGGTTTTCCGGCCAGAAGTCACCTCCAAGCCCATGTCAGAAGTGATGCCAAAATTCGTATCCTGGTACCAGCAACCGGTAACCGCCATCGACCAGGACAACAACCAGGTTTCTCTTGATGACGGTTCCTCCGTGGAATACAAAGCCCTGGTGCTCGCTCCCGGGCTAGAGCTGAACTGGGCCGGCATCGACGGTCTTGAGGAAGCGCTGGGCTCCAACGGGGTCACATCCAATTACCGGGAAGGCATGGCCAGCTACACCTGGGACATGGTGCAGAAGCTCAAGAAAGGCCGGGCTCTTTTCAGCCAGCCGCCAATGCCGATTAAATGTGCCGGCGCCCCTCAGAAAGCCATGTATCTGTCTGCCGATTACTGGCTCAAGCACGGCGTGCTCAACAATGTGGATATCCAGTTTCATAACGCCGGAGCCGTCTTGTTTGGTGTCGCCGATTACGTCCCGGCCCTGGAAGCCTATGTCGAAAAATACGGCATCGACCTGAATTTCCAGAGTACCCTGGTTGCGGTGAACGGACCTGCTAAAACGGCTGTGTTCCGCTCAACAGATGGCGACGGCAATACCGAAGACCGCGAGGTCAGCTTTGATATGCTGCACGCTGTGCCCCCCCAGCGGGCACCGAAGCTGATCCGGGAGTCTGCCCTGGCGAACGAGGCCGGCTGGCTGGACCTGGAAGACGACACCCTGCGCCACAAAACCTACGCCAACATCTTTGGACTTGGCGACGCGAGCGGAACCGGCAACGCAAAAACCGCTGCCGCGGTGCGCAAGCAGGCACCCGTGGTGGCTGAAAACCTCGTGGCCACGCTCCGAAACCAGCCGCTTGAAGCCGCCTACCTGGGCTATGGCTCCTGCCCGCTGACGGTCGAAAACGGCAAGATTGTGCTCGCGGAATTTGGCTATGGCGGCGTACTTCAACCCAGCTTCCCGAAATGGATCAACGATGGCACCAAAGCGACCCGGGCGGCCTGGTGGCTGAAGGCGAAACAGTTACCCACTTTGTATTGGCACGGCATGTTGAAAGGTCACGAGTGGCTTGCCAGGCCAGCAGTCCGATCCCCCCAAAAATAAGAACTCTGCCTGAAAAGCCAGATTTGCAGTATTTGTCCTTGCAATTCCAGCCCGCCCACTTTCTTTTTCGTGGCAGGCTGGCGTATCAACGACTACCTTTCGAAGTGAAAGCAGCCGGATACGCAAGGACTTACGATGAGAAAGAATCTACCTGTCACGGATAACGAAAAAACCTTTCCATCTAATCAGAAACTGATTTCCTCCACGGACCTCAAAGGGAAAATTCGACACTGCAACTCGGCGTTCGTCGAGGTCAGTGGCTTCAGCCGTGACGAACTGATAGGCCAACCCCATAACATCGTCCGGCACCCGGATATGCCTCCGGCCGCCTATGAAAACATGTGGTCTCACCTTAAAGCCGGGCAGCCCTGGATGGGCCTGGTAAAGAACCGCTGCAAAAATGGCGATTACTACTGGGTCAGCGCCTATGTCACGCCGGTCACCGAAAACGGCAAAGTAGTCGGGTATGAATCCGTCCGATCCTGTCCGGACCGACAGGATGTGGCTCGGGCGGAAAAACTCTACGCTGATATCCGTTCAGGCCATTCTGGCATTCGCTTTTGGCAGCGTTTCCAGCCGCCGACCCTCTTCCTCGCATTTGTCTTTATTGTCGCAGGGATCTTGTTTATTGCCGGCCAGAAAATGTTCTCTGAGCTCTCACTGGCTGTCGGCGTCATTATCTATGCGGGCTGGATGCATGTTGCGCGAAAACAGCTTATGGCGTCAGTCACTCAGTTACTTGAACACAGTTTCACCGATGACCTTGCTGCAAAAAGCTACACCGATGACGAATTGCCCCTGGGCAGGATCAAGGTTGCTGTCAAAGCTCAGCAGGCGCATCTGGACGCAGTTCTGACCAGACTTGAAGACTCTGCGGATGAAATGCGACTGTTTTCCGTGAAAGGCCGTGAAGTCACTTTCGAGGCGCAGGAAGCCCTCAGGCAGCAACAGGCTGAAACCGAACAGGTCGCGGCGGCCGTGCATGAGATGTCCCAGACCATCGCTGAGGTTTCTTCAAACGTTCAATCAACCGCAGAGCGGGCGGACAGCGCCAAGGAATTTGCCAACGAGGGGCGCTCCGTTGTTCGGGGAACGCGGGAAGCGATCGAGACTCTGAAGGGTTCTGTCCACAGCATCAGCGACTCCGTCGGTGAACTGTCACAACAAACCCAGCAAATAGCGTCTGCTGCAAAAATTATCGAGGAAATCGCTGAACAGACGAACCTGCTGGCTTTGAACGCTGCGATCGAAGCTGCCAGGGCCGGCGAACACGGGCGCGGTTTCGCCGTAGTCGCTGAGGAGGTTCGTGGATTGGCATCACGCACACGGAATTCCACCAGCGAGATCCACGGTATCGTCAATGCATTGATTTCCCGGTCCGAGGACGCGAACAGAAAAGCAGACGAAGGCAAGCTGTCGGCGGATGAAGGCATGGAAAAAATGCTGTCGGCAGAAAGCACACTGAATGACATCGCTGAATCGGTTACCAATATCGCCGAAATGGCACTGCAGATGGCGGCGGCCGTTGAGGAGCAGGCTCAGGTATCGGATCAGATCAACGAACAGGTGGAAAAAATTTCGGATCTGGCATCCAACAACTTGTCGAAAGGTGAGGAGTCCACCGACTGTGTAAAAAACATTGAACAGATTGCCAACGATTTGCACGAACTGGTCGTAAGGTTCAAATAGCCAAGGGTTAAGGCATCACAGTATGAGCAAGCAAGACCTGGCATCGGCGCTGATGGATGCAGCGGTTGACGCCATCATTGTTATCAATGACAAGGGAATCATTGAGCAGTTTTCCGAATCTGCCAGAGCCCTGTTCGGATACGCCCCCGAGGAAGTGATCGGGCATAACGTCTCGATGCTCATGCCTTATCCGGACGCTCGTCACCACGATCGCTACATTGAGAACTACAAAAACAGTGGTGTCGGAAAAATAATTGGCATCGGTCGTGATGTGAAGGGGCAAAGAAAGGACGGCCAAACCTTTCCAATGCACCTTTCGGTTGGCGAGAGCGAATTTGCTGACCAACATCTTTTCGTCGGAATTTGCCACGACCTCAGCAATTATAAGAACGCTCTCGACAAACTGGCGGCGGCTGAAGAACGTTACCGTGAAATTGTTCAGGCGCAGAAACAGTTCATACTGCGACTCGACAGCGATTTCCGAATTACCTTTGCCAACGCGTCTTTCACCCGAGCGTTGGGAACAGAAAACACCGACATCATTGGAGCGCCAATCACGGTCTTTTTTAACGAACCTGGCCATCGTATCCGCCAACGTCTGGCGTCCCTGTTCAGTGACGAGAACACCTCTGAGGAGATTGCTGTCAAAGTCACGATGAATGGCAAGGACGGCTCGCAGACTCTTGTAGACTGGAGTTTCCGAAGAACTTCGACGCAGGGGAGCGACGAAGCCGAATTACAGGGATTTGGTATCGACGTATCCGAGCAGGAAAGGGCCCTGGAGCAGGCACACTACCTCAGAACACACGATCCTTTAACGGGTTTGCTAAACAAACAGACGCTCGTTGAAGATTGTAAGGTCTGGTTCAGGAGTGCCAGCCCCGGCGCGCTGCTTTACATCGATATAGAGCATTTCAGCCTTATCAATCAGCGCTACGGCTACGAGATTGGCGACGCCGTTTTGATCAAGCTTGCCAACCGCATAGGGCGTGCCATCCAGCGCGCAAATCATTGCGCGCGGGCAGGAGCAGACACCTTCCTTGCGGCGATCCAGGTAAGCAGCCAGGCAGACGCAGAGGCAGTAGCGGAGAGGATCATCGAATATATTTCGACACCGTTCAAACTGCGGGAAAACCAGCTCAATGTGCGGGCCACGATTGGCATCGCGATGTACCCTGAAGATTCGGAAGTCATTGAAGTTCTCCCGGAGCTGGCCGAGTCGGCCAACGGGTTCGCTCGGGACCGAAACCAGCGGATCGGGATTTTTGATTTCGAGCACCACAAAGTGCTCCACAGGCAAATCGAAATCGAACAGGGGCTCAAGGATGCTATCGAAAATCACCAACTGGCGATCTACCTCCAGCCGAAATATCGGATCAGTGATAAATCCATTGCAGGTTATGAGGCACTGGTCCGTTGGCATCATCCCAGAGAGGGTTTCATATCACCGGGCGAATTCGTCCCGATAGCTGAAAAGTCTTCGCTCGGGCTGGAGCTGGACCACTATGTGCTGGTTCGGGTGTTTGAGCTTATCGCCTCGGCCAAAGCGACTATCCGCGACTTTCCGCCTGTTGCCATCAATATAACGCCCGCGCACTTCTCACGAGTGGACTTTCACAAGCTGGTATTGGCCGGCATAGCAGATGCCAACATTCCGATTGAAAGTGTCGAGCTGGAAATTACCGAAGGGGCGGTAATGGAACGATCGGAAGAGGCCAGACAAAACCTCGATGCCCTTCGCAGCCAGGGTGTTCGCATCGCCATTGATGATTTTGGCACGGGTTACTCTTCACTGAACTATCTGCGATACCTCGGCATTGATGACCTGAAAATCGACAAAACCTTTGTTGATGAGGTGTTGACGGAAAAAGGAAAAATTATCGTCAAATCCATCATTGATATCGCGGCGGCTCACGACATTCAGGTCGTCGCAGAAGGCGTGGAAACGGCGCAGCAATTCGAACTGTTACGTGAAATGGGTTGTCATCTGTGTCAGGGCTATCTACTGTCGAAACCACTACCGGTTGACGAAGCCATTGAACTTTTTTCCCAGCAGTCGCCTGCTCAAACAAAGTGAGTCACAACCATGGACAGCAGTACCCTGGAGAAACGTCGGCTCACGGCACTTGAACGCCTGGGCATCCTGGACACGCCGCCGGAAGATCGCTTTGAAAGGCTCACACGGATTGCCCGCCAGTACTATGGCGTGAAAACCGCGCTTTTCTCGGTGCTCGATTCCGAACGACAATGGTTCAAGTCCCGTCAGGGTCTGGACGTCAATGAAACCCCTCGCTCAGTTGCTTTTTGCGATTACGCAATCCAGCAGGACAAAGCGTTTATCGTGTCGGATGCCACGAAGGATCCACGCTTTGCACAAAATCCCCTGGTGACAGGCTTCCCCCATATTCGATTCTATGCCGGCATGCCGGTGCGGGAGCCAACCGGATTCAAAATCGGCACAATCTGCATCATCGACGATAAGCCCAGGGATTTCGGCGAGTTGGATCTCGATATCCTTCGCAACCTGGCCACGATGATTGAAGACGAACTCGAGCGGACCTATCTCTCGATCGAAAATCATGAATTTGTTGAAGTGTCCCACCTGAACCGCTCGATCCAGAGGGCCCTGAACGTCTTTCTCACCAGTGACAACCAGCATGCAGCCTTCGAGCAGATGTTGAACGATCTGCTTTCGCTTACTGGCAGCCAATTCGGTTTCATCGGCGAAACCCAATTCAGGGAAAACGGCGATCCATTTCTGAAGATCGGCGCAATCACCAACATTGCCTGGAATCCAAAAACACAGGCGCTTTACCAGCAGGTTGAACGACGAGGGCTGATTTTTGATCGGCTCGATACGCTGATCGCACTTCCTATGACAACAGGAGAGGTTGTGATCTCGGACGATGTCGCCACAGATCCCCGGCGCGGAGGACTGCCCGAGGGGCATCCCAATATCGACGCCTATATCGGGATTCCCATTTTCTCAGGTGATCAACAGGTGGGGCTGGTAGGGCTGGCCAATCGCCTCGGGGGGTATAAAGCCAGGCTAGCCGAAGAGTTGGAGCCACTGCTACAAACCCTGGGGAATCTGATTGAAAGGAAGCGCCTGCATCACGAAAAACAGCAGCATCAGGAGCGCCTTGAGAAGGCAGCCAATTACGACGCCCTGACGGGTTTGCCTAACCGTCGGAGGCTCACGGAAGTCTTTACCCAGGAGCTCCATGAGGCAAACTTGCGCCAAGGCACGGTAGCACTCTGCTTCATCGACCTCGACGGTTTCAAAGCCATCAATGACCACCAGGGCCATGCCGTGGGCGACGCTGTTCTGAAGATCATTTCCGAACGTCTCAAAGCCACTATACGGCAACACGATGCCATCGGCAGGCTCGGGGGCGATGAATTCGTCGCTGTTCTCAGGGATGTCGAAGACTCAACAGTCTACAGCCGGATTCTGGAAGCTATCCGCCGGCCCATCAGCTACCAGAATGCCGTCATGAAACTGTCGGCCAGTATGGGGGTGACCGTTTATCCCGATGACGCCGAAGACCCGGATACGCTCCTTCGGCATGCCGATCAGGCTATGTATGCGGCAAAAGATTCGGGAAAAGATACCTATAGCCTATTTGATCTGGCGTCTCACTTTAATCGCAAGGAGCGAGTTCGTGTCCTCGAGCAGGTCGACGAAGCGCTGGCAAAAAAACAGTTCGAACTCTACTACCAGCCCAAGATCAACTACCGCACCGGAACGGTGGAAGGTTTTGAAGCACTGATTCGTTGGAATCACCCGGAGGAGGGACTCCTTTCCCCGGCGCGTTTTCTGGAGCACCTGGAGTTCACCGATTACGCCAGGCAGGTTGGACTGTTCGTGATGGAAAGCGCGGTCAGCGTCATCTGTGAATTCATGGACCTGGGGCTGCCTTATACCCTGAGTATCAACCTCAGTCCGTCCCACTTCCTGAGTGAACACTTCCCCGCCGATATAACGGGCATGCTGAACGAGTGCCCTCACGAGGTGCGTGACCGGCTGATCATTGAAATCCTGGAAACGACCGCATTGGACGACACCACTACCGTCATGAAGAATCTCAGTGTCTGTCGCAATACCGGTCTTTGCATCTCCCTGGATGATTTCGGAACCGGCTACTCTTCACTGAATTACTTCCGGACATTGCCGGCCCAGGAAGTGAAGATTGATAGAACCTTTGTGGGTGATCTGATAGGGAACCAGGATAACTCGATGATCGTAGAAGCTATTTTACGCCTGTCCCAGAGTTTTCAGAGGCGCACCGTGGCGGAAGGGGTGGAGACGGCCGAGCAAGAACAACGTCTCCTCGAACTTGGCTGTGATGTCGGGCAGGGCTACCGGTACAGTCCACCTCTGCCACTGGCAGAAGCGCTCGACTGGGCCAATAATTTCAATTGGGCTCGTTACCATTCGGGCCACAACTAGCCGCGAACAAGCGGCCTTCGTGTGAGGGATCACATGCACCTGACTGCAGAAACCAGGCTCAATGCCATTCTTGACGGCACCGGGGCAGGCACCTGGGAATACAACCTGGACACCGGCGAAATCATCTTTAATGAACGCTGGGCCACCATGCTGGGTTACACCCTGGAAGAGCTTTCGCCATTGTCGTTCCAGACCTGGGAAAAGCTCAGTCATCCCACCGATATCGAGTCAGCAAACCAGGCATTGACCGCGTACCTGAGCGGTGATGCCCACCAGTTTGAATGCGTGGTGCGTATGCTTCACAAGGACGGAGACTGGCGTTACATCCACACCCGCGGGACCCTGTTCAACAATGACCAGACGGCAGAAAGCCGTTGGCTGATGGGTACCCATCTGGATGTCACGGAAGAGAAAGTTTCCCAGCACCAACTGCAGCAACTTGCCGAATCCCTCCCGGGGGTCATATATACCTTTACCCTCAATAAAGATGGCAGTTTTCTCTTTCCCTATATGAGTCGCAAGGCCAAGGATTTCTATGGCGTAACGCCAGCGGAAACCCGAACCCACCCGGAACGGATGTTTGAAGCCATTCATCCAGAGGATGTTGCAAGAGTTCACGAGACCATCGAGCTTTCCCGCAAGACGCTACGCGAATGGGTTTGCGAATACCGCATTATGAAAGATGGCCAGACCCGATGGCTGCGAGGTGTTTCCCAGCCGGAGAGAAATCCGGACGGTAGCACCACTTGGCATGGCGTTATTACTGACATCGACGACCAGAAACGCCTGGAATTCCAGCTGGAAGCTCTGACGATTACCGATGAACTGACAGGGCTCTATAACCGGAGATATCTGCTCAGAAAGCTTGAGGAACTGGCGGAACAATCTGCCCGTTACGACCATCCGTTCTCATTGCTTTCCCTGGACATTGATTTCTTCAAAAGCGTCAACGATTCCTGGGGCCATCTTACCGGCGATAAGGTATTGCGCAAGGTGGCCAGCCTGATCGAAACGCGGACCCGCAAGACCGACATTGTTGCACGCACCGGAGGGGAGGAATTTATCGTTCTGATGCCTCACACCACGTTGAGTGATGCCCGGCATGTTGCCGAATCCCTACGTATCGGTATGGAGACGGAGAGCTTTCTCAGTGACGATGACACCCCTTTCAACGTTACCTTGAGTGCCGGAGTCGTATGTTGGGACCGAAGCATAAACGGTGTTCGGGAGCTGCTATCCGCATGCGACCAGTTGCTTTACCAGGCCAAACGGGCGGGCAGAAACCAGGTTGTCGTCAGCGAATTCGGCGCTGAAAAGAGCTGACAGGCGAAAAACAGCGTATTCTGGCCTTGAACAACAACCCTGATGGAGAAAAAGCATGATCGGATACGTCACCCTTGGCGTCAGTGATATGGAAAGAGCAAAGGCATTCTATGCCGATTTACTGAGCGACCAGGGAGCCAAGGTGCTTCTCGATATGGGACGCATCGCATTTATCGGCAAGAGCATGAGCGCGCCCATGCTGGTAGTTTGCGTTCCCTTCAATGAAGAGCCCAACCATCCTGGCAACGGCAACATGGTGGCTCTGCCTGCCGGTTCGAAAGAGGGCGTGGATGAAATGTACAAGAAGGCCATTGAGCTCGGCGCCACCTGCGACGGCGAGCCCGGTCAGCGAATTCCGAACCAGTTCTACGGTGCCTACGTGAAGGACCCGGACGGCAACAAGCTGGCGTTTTTCGTATTCGGTTGATTAGTTGCGGCCCTCAGACGAGGGCCGCGGTCTCTATTTTTCAGCTAACCGCTGCCGTCACTTCCGCCTTACCGGTTTTCAGCAACGCGTAACCGAAACCAATCACCAGTGATCCCACCGCAATCGCAATCAGGTAGGGCAATACCGCACTAACCGCGTTCGGAATGGCAAGCACAAACAGCCCGCCATGGGGTGCCATCAGCTTGACAGTGAACAGCATCGACAAAGCACCGGTAATTGCGCCACCGATCATACACACCGGGATAACCCGCAACGGATCCTTTGCCATAAACGGTATTGCACCTTCCGAGATGAAGCACAATCCCAGGACAAATGACGCCCGTCCGGCCTGGCGTTCCGCCTCTGCAAACTTACGCCGGGCGATGAAAGACGCCACACCCATGCCGATGGCCGGTACCATTCCTGCCGCCATGATGGCAGCCATGGGTGCCGAGCCGCCGCTGCCCTCAGACAGCAGTCCCACGCCGAAGGTATAGGCCGCCTTGTTGACAGGCCCTCCCAGGTCAAAGCACATCATGGCACCCAGAATGCCACCAAGCAGGATCGCATTGGTCGTTCCCATGCCCTCGAGGAATCCGGTCAGGGCGCCCATGATGGCAGCCATGGGCTCTCCAATCACATAGATCATCCCCAGCCCGGTAACCAGACTGGCCAGCAACGGAATGATGAGGATCGGCTTCAGCGATTCGATGCTCTCGGGCATTGGCAGTTTCTGGCTGATAAAGCGCGCTACATAACCAGCGAGAAAACCCGCCACAATACCGCCGAGGAATCCGGCTCCCAGTTCGCCCGCCAGAAACCCACCGATCATTCCCGGCGCGAGGCCGGGACGGTCGGCAATCGACCAGGCAATGTATCCGGCCAGCAACGGAATCATCAGTTTGAAGGCTGTGCCACCACCAATCTGCATCAGGGCGGCAGCCAACGTGCCTTCCTCCTGAAACGCTTCAATCCCGAACACGAAGGACAGAGCGATCAGCAAACCGCCAGCCACCACCATGGGCAGCATAAAAGAGACACCGGTCAGCAGGTGCTTGTAAGGCCCCTTTTTCTCTCCACTTCCGGAAGCGCCAGACGTTTTCTTCTGGCCAGCGTTCAGAACCACGGCCTGTTCCAGGGCATCACGGATGGTATCGGCTGGTTTTTTCAGGGCGGCACCGGTCGAGGTCCGCCAGACCCGCTTGCCAGAGAAGCGGCCCGGATCTACCTCAATATCACAGGCCAGGATCACCACATCGGCAGCCGCAATTTCCTCCTCCGTCAGCGGATCCTGGGCGCCGACCGACCCCTGGGTTTCTACACGGATCTTGTGGCCAGCGGATTGCGCCGCGGCGGTCAGGGCCTCTGCCGCCATAAAGGTATGGGCGACGCCAGTGGGGCATGCAGTAACGGCAACGATCCGCTTACCGGCAGAGGTACTGCCGACAGCGGTACTGGTTGCTATAGATTCCTGACTGGCCATTGCCGGGTCCCAGGGTGTGGCCTCCGCCTGCGCCCGGGTAAGGATGGCGTCTGGGTCTGGCAGGGCAGCGGTGACCGGAATCTGCAGCAAGCGTTTGCCGGCATAGACATCCAGATTTACCGGAACACCGACCGCGGCAATAACAAGATCGGCCTGTTGGATTGCCGCCTCGCTGGGCTTGTTCTCGGCTTTACCATCCGGGCCTCGAGTATCGGTGGTAACAGACCAGCCGCGCCGGTTCGCCGCCCGCTCAAGGGCCCGGGCGGCCAGGAAACGAGTCGCCACGCCCTGGGGGCAGGCGGTCACAATGATCAGATTCATAACCGTATCTCTCCGGTGTTGTTTTGCCCGGGCCATGGCTGCACCCGGGTTTGTTGGAGAAGGGAGGGAAAGTCCGGGGCCTCGGGGTCTCCGACACCAATGTGTTGCACACATTCGGCAGACAAAGCCGTGGCGAACGCCAACACTGTGTCTTCAGACTGTCCACCAAGCACGCCATGGAGCATGCCTGCGAGCAAGGTATCGCCGGCGCACACGGTGCTGACCAGCGAGACCGGGGGTACCCGGGACCTCAGGATGCCGGCCGGTGACGACCAGAACACGCCGTCTGCACCCATGGATACCACCACGTGGGACACGCCACCGGCACGGATGCCGTCAACCGTAGCTGCCACTGAGGCCAAATCCTTCAGGGGTGTGCCGGCCCAGTCAGACAGCTCGTCCGTGTTGGGTTTGATGGCGTAGGGACCAGCTTTGATGCCGGCCTTCAGGCCCGCGCCACTGGTATCCAGCCATACCGGTTTGTCTGCTTGGGAAGCTTGCTCGACAAGGTTTGCCAATCCAGAAGGCGGAAAGCCATCTGGCAAACTGCCTCCGATGACCACCGCGTCGCATTCCGGCAGCAGGGATTTAAGGCGGAGTCGAAGGCGCTGAACTGCGTCTTCCGGGACCCGGAAACCGGGGCCATTCAGATCGGTTACCCGGCCGCCAGCCTCAGCAATCTTGATGTTGATTCGGTTCTGGCCGGGAACGCGTACAAAACTGTCCTGCAGGCCCTCTGCCTCAAACAGACGTTCAAAGGGCGCGGCATTGGCGTCGCCCAACAGGCCTGCAACGGTGACCGAATGGCCCAGACGCGCAAGCACCCGAGCCACATTGATGCCTTTTCCGGCCGGCTCCATCAGGGTATGACCTGTTCGATTTACCTCTCCGAGAGTGAGGGGCGCCGTCTCAACACTCAGATCCAGAGCAGGATTCAGGGTGATTGTCAGGATACGGGCCATCACCAGGCCTCCAGGGCATCACGTACCTCGGACGCCGTTGCCAGAGACAGCGCCTTTTCAGCCTGTTGTCGGGCGTTTTCAAGGTTCAGACCGCGAATACAGGCCTTAACCAGGGGCACCCGACGACTGGTCACAGACAGTTCGTCGACATCCAGCCCGACCAGAACCGGAATCGCCTGGGGATCTGAGGCCAGCTCCCCGCACACCCCGACCCAACGGTTGTGGGCATGGGCAGCTTCCACGGTCATCCGGATCAGTCGCAATACCGAGGGGTGCAGTCCATCCGATTCCGCGGAGAGCTGCCCGTGGCCGCGATCGATAGCCAGTGTGTACTGGGTCAGGTCATTGGTACCTATCGAGAAGAAATCCACTTCCGGCGCCAGGGTCGAAGCAAGCAAGGCACAGGAGGGCACTTCAATCATTACGCCGACCTGAACATTACTGGCCGAAACCTCGCTCTGGACTTTTGTAACAATGGCCCTGGCTGCCCGGAACTCCTCGAGATCCTTCACCATGGGGAACATGATGCGAAGGGGGCGATCACCTGCCGCAGTCAGCAGGGCCCTGACCTGGGTTTCCAGGATGTCCGGGCGGGTCAGTGACAAGCGGATGCCACGCATGCCCAGAAACGGGTTGTCTTCCTGGGGTAACGGCCAGTAATCCAGGGGCTTGTCGCCACCCACATCCAGGGTCCGGGCTACCAGGGGCAAACCTTTCAGGGCATCGAACGCGTGCTGGTATTCAGTGACTTGAGTGGCCAGGTCCGGCGCTTCCGGATGGGCCATGAAAATGAACTCGGTTCGAAGCAGGCCAACACCGTCGGCGCCCCGTTCAACAGCATCCGGGGTGTGGGCGGTGTTGCCGAGATTGGCGCAGACTTCGATGGTATGGCCATCTACGGTGGTAGCAGGCTGATTGCGGTTCTCATGAGCTTCGGCCTGCAACGCGTCCAGTTGTTGCAAACGGCGACGGATCTTCTCGCAGCGTTCGGCCCCGGGGTTCGGCACCAGGCAACCCCGTTCGCCATCCACCACCAGATCGGAGCCATTCAGGATTGTCAGTATGCGCTCACCGGCACCCACGACCGCAGGCAGCCCCAGGGCGCGGGCCAAAATCGCACTGTGGGACGTCGCTCCCCCGCGGGCTGTGACCAGGCCACGCACCCTGGTGGTATCCAGCCGAGCCACATCCGATGGCCCGAGATCGTCAGCCACCAGGATATAGGGAGTGTCTGGCGGCGTTGGCATGGCCACGCCACAGAGGTTGGACAGGACCCGGCGCCCGACATCCCGCAGATCCGCGGGACGTTCGGCCAGCAAACGGTCCGCCAGCGCTTCCTGGGCCCTGGCCGCGGTATCTATGGCTTTCCACCAGCCTGCCTCGGCGGACGCCCCTTCGTTGATCGCTTCCAACGTAGCCTGGTAGAGATCTTCGTCCTGAAGCATTTCCACGTGAACCGAGAGAATAGGCGCGGCTTCGCCGCCTTCCGCCTGACGGATCAGGTTTCGAAGCTGACCGTCAGCACTATCGACGGCCTGATTGAAACGCTGGATCTGTTGTTCGCTATCTTCTGCTAATTGCGGATATTCAAGGGTCGGCTGTCGCATGACGAAAGCCGGTGCCAGCGCCAGTCCGGGAGATGCGGCAACCGCTTTAACCGGCTGATCATCCGTCAGTGCGGGGGCCTGTTCGGCTTCAGGTACCTTGGTTTGCGGATCCGCAGACCGCAATGGAGAGACTTTCTCACCCAAGCCGCCTTCAATGGCGCTGGTCAGAGACTGAATGGCCTGGCTTGCTTCATCCCCAGTCGCCGAGAGCAGCAACGTCTGGCCCCTGCGGGCGCCCAGGCCGATCACCCGAGTCAGGCTGGTAGCGGATACTGCGGCACCTTCGCCTTCCAACAGGCGCAACCGAATACTGGCATTGTGGCGACGCGCCTCCTGGACGAGTTGCTTGGCAGGCCGTGCGTGAAGGCCGTGCGTATTCAAAAGTGTGACTTTCGCAGTCACTGCATCAGCGGCCTCGCCGGAAAGCCTTGCCAACAGGGCCTCAGCACTCAGGCCCTGAATAGCTTCATCACCAGCCAGGAAAGTATCGATGCGTTCCAGCAGGTCATGGCATTCATCACCGGGTCCGGCCAGACAAAACACCCCACGCAGTTCCGGAGTTGCACGCTTTGGTGTTGCCAATGAAAGGGTCGGGCGCCTGGCGCCAACAGTGTGATGGGTCAGCCAGAAGCCCTGACCAAGGTCCACCGGCGGTTGGCCGACGATGCTGGCCAGAAAATCCGTGTCGACGCACCGCAAACTCTGCAGACGTGCAGCTGCAATCAAAGCCAGTTCGTTCGGTGTGGAGGCATCTATTCCGAGACAGAGCGTCTCGCTGTCGCATTTGGCAACGGCCGGAGCTTTGGAAAGCAAGGCAACCAGTTCGGTGGCATCCGTAGCATGTCCCAGCTTCTCAGCCAGTCCTGGCTTGTCCAGTACCCGGGTCAAATGTCGGAGAATATCCAGGTGCTCGTCGGACTGTGCAGCGATGGCCACCAATACATGCACCCGCGCACCGTCGTGCCAGGTGACCCCCTCGGGGAATTGAAGAATGCGAACACCGGTTTCAAGAACGGCATCCCGGCTTTCCGGTGTACCGTGGGGAATGGCGATACCGTTGCCCAATACCGTGGAAGACTGTTGTTCACGGGCGCTCATTCCAGCCAGGTATTCCGGGGAAGTCCGGCCAGCGAGCTCAAGGTCTCGAGCAGCCTGTTGCAATGCGTCCTGCCAGTCAGAGGCAGTGGCACCCAATCGAACGTCATTGGCGGTTAGCGTCAGCATAAGGCTGCCTCGCTTTTTGTTTTGATGATGCGTATCAGTTTTTGTTTGCTGAATCGTGTCAGCATGCTTAAAATCGATGGTGAAACAGATATGATCAGAAATCAAGCAATCTTTTAATCGGAGCTGTCGTCCATGACCCTTGCAGAACTTGCCCGGCTTGCCGGCGTTTCAAGAACCACGGCCAGCTATGTCATTAATGGTCAAGGGGCTGCACGGCGCATCAAACAGGACACCATCGAAAAAGTGCTTACGGTGGCTCACAAGCACAACTTTCAAGTAGATACCCAGGCGGCAGCGCTGCGGGGTGGCGCCAGCCGAACCCTCGGATTCATTCTGCCGGATCTGGAGAACACCAGTTATGCCCGCCTGGCCAAATTGCTTGAGCAGGGCGCGAGGGCGAGAGGCTATCAGCTCCTGATTGCCGGCTCTGATGACGACCCCGAGACCGAAAAATCCCTGGCCCGAGCACTGAAAGCAAGGCGCTGCGACGCCCTGATAGTCGCCAGCGCCCTGTCCCTGGACGACCCCTTTTATCCCCAACTGCAGAAAGAAGGTCTACCGGTGATTGCTGTTGATCGCGCCCAGTCTCCGGATCAGATTCGATGTGTGGTCAGCGACAACCGCTCAGCAGCCGAGATCCTGACCCGGTCTGTGCTGGAAGGAGAAACCGCCAGTATCGCCTGGCTGGATGCCGTGCCGGAGATCGCCATGACCCGGGAGCGCCGGGAAGGTTTTATGGCGGCCGCAAATGAGGCCGGCATTGCCCCGCTGGTAGAAAGTGGCCCTCATTACGATCGCGCCTCTGGCGCCGCAATGATGCGTCGGATCCTGACTGACCATGGTTTGCCGGATGCCCTGGTTACAGCCTCTTTCACGCTGCTTCAAGGGGTTCTGGATGTTCTGCTCGATCAGCCGGGCCCGCTTCCGAAGACTCTGAAAATAGCGACCTTCGGCGATGACCGGCTGCTGGACTTTCTTCCACTGGCGGTCAACTCTCTGCCCCAGGATCATGAGGCCATCGCCAATGCCACACTTGAACAGGCACTGTCGGCTATTGCCCAGGAAGGCCCTGTCGACACCATAGTGATTAACCGGTCTCTGAAGACTCGGGCCGCGGATCGGCAGAGTCGCCCTCTGCAAACCACCAGCGCGGAAAAAACCTGCTGATTGCCGGCTGCAGAAACCGGTCATCAATAAGCCAGATCACCCCCCGGTCTTCCGGGGTGCGAATCACCCGCCCCGCCGCCTGGGCCACTTTCTGCAGCCCCGGAATGAGATAGGTGTAGTCATAGCCGGCGCCGAAGCGTTTTTCGAGGCGAACCTTCAGGATTTCATGCCAGGCATCGAACGGCGGCAAGCCCAGGGTGGCCACAAAGGCACCGATCAACTGATCACCGGGCAGATCAATGCCTTCACTGAACACCCCACCCAACACCGCAAACGCCACACTGCCCTCCGGATTCCGGAAACCGGCCAGAAAATCTGCTCGCTGCTGAGGCGACATGCCCGGTTGCTGAGCTCGCTGGGGTATATCCGGCGCCTGCTCCGCCAACGCGTCGCTGGCCTGCTTCGCGTATTTGAAGCTGCTGAAAAACGCCAGGTAATGCCCGGGCCGATCCCGGAACTGGCGAGCGATCAGGTCGGCAATCGGTTTGAGTGATGCCTCCCGGTGAACCTGGCGGGTGCTGATACCGGGCGTGAACTGCACCTGCAGCTGGTCGGCGCTGAACGGGCTGGGCAAGGAGGTAAAACGGGAATCCTCGGGCAATCCCAGCAAATCCCGATAGTAAACACCGGGGCTCAGGGTGGCGGAAAACAGCAGAACCGAATGCGCCGCTTCAAACCGCTCCCGCAGGAAATCCGCCGGAATGAGGTTCTGGAGGGTCAGGCTGGCCCGCCCCCGACCGGCGCGCTGGAATTCACACAGGGAATGATCACCAAAGGAGTCCGCCAGCTTCATGAAGGCGACGCTTTCAAACAACAGCTCCTGCAGGGCCAGATCCGGGGGATTATCGGCCAGGTAATCGGTCAGATTCGAAACCATCGCCTGCAGGGCACCCAGCAATTGCGTCGGCAGCGTCTCCAGAAACTCCGGGCTCTGTGTATCAGCCTGGCAATCCCGGATCAGGCTCTGCCAGGCGCGGGCGGTGCGATCGATGGCGGATTTCAGCGGCTTAGGTGCGGCTTTTTTTATCCTCAGCAAACGCTGCTGATCCAGCCGAACCGAATACATACCCCGGCCACGATCCACCAGGTTATGGGCCTCATCCACCAGTACGCTGGCCTTCCAGCTGTTCTGGCGAATCAAACCGTGGAGCAGGGCGGATTGATCGAACAGCCGGTTCACATCCCCGATCACCACATCGCTCCACCGGGCCATTTCCTGGGCCAGAAAGTAGGGGCAGATATCATGACCGGCGGCGATCTTCGCCAGGGCGTGCTGGTCCAGCGTGCCTTCGCTCTGGGCGGCTTCCGCCCGGGCGTCGGGCAGCCGGTCGAAAAACCCTTTCGCCAGTGGGCAGGAATCGCCATGACAGGCTTTATCCGGGTGTTCGCAGGCGTCGTCTTTCGAGACCAGTTCCAGGGTTCGCAGTGGCCAATGCTGGGCAGTTTGAGCCGAACGCAGGCGGGCAACCGCATCCATGGCCAACTGACGGGCGGTATTGCGACAGGTGAGGTAGAACAGGCGGTCCTGGCCGGCTGCTGGCATCGCCATCAACGCCGGAAACAACGTGCCGAGGGTCTTGCCCAGCCCGGTCGGGGCTTCCAGCAACAGCGTGCCCGACTTTACCGTGTTTTTGTACACCGTCTCCGCCAGCTGGCGCTGCCGGGGGCGAAACGCGGGGAAGGGAAACGCCAGGCCTGCTAGCAGGGCATTGCGCTGTTCGCGATGATGCTCCTCCTGTTCGGCCCAGGCCTTGTAATGACTACACAGGGTTTCCAGTTCCTGCCAGAGCTCTTCGGCACTGGCGGTCTCCACCACTGGCGTTTCCTTGTCTCTACCAGTGTCGTAATAGATCAGTGCCAGTTCCAGGGTTTTCCGGTTTTCCTGCCGGCACAACAGCGCGCCGTAGGCTCTGAGCTGAGCGCGATGGAGTGCCCGCTGATGTTCACGGATTCGGGACAGGTCACCCCGATGGGTTTTGATCTCTTCCAGCCGGCCTCGGTGGGGGTTATAGATATCGGCGCGGCCGGAAAGCAATAACCCCATGCATTCACCGGTCAGTAAATGCTCGCTTTTATAGCCGTAGCCGCGCCGGGACTGGATTGCCTGATGGCCAGCAATGCCCTCCTCGGCACTGGGTGCCGGGGTATAGCGGAAGTCCAGATCGCCCTTACGCGCGGCAAACTCGCACAGAGTCCGGACGGCAACTGTCACCGTCATTCCATCGCCCCGCTCTTCTGCCATCGCACGTAACAGACACTGGCGGGGATGCCTTCAACCGCGAAGAATTCGAGCCAACGGATCTGGTGGTCCTGCAAGCGATCACCCGGCCCCTTCACTTCGATCATTTCATAACGCTTGTCAGGCTCAGCCGCATTGGGGAGAAACCGGATCAGATCAGGAAAGCCGCTGCGATGCTCCCGGATATTCAACAGCAAGCGACGGAACAGGCGTTCCAGATCCGCCGGTGGCAGACAGTCCAGCGCCAGGCCGAGCAGTTCCTCATCGAGGACCGGCCAGATCACGAACGGATTGGTGGTGCCCTGTTTGGCCCGGTAATTCGCCAGTATCCGCTCCCGATAGCTGCCATCCGCCAGCCGCGCAAAGCACTGCTCGAACGATGCCTTCCGACGGCTGACGAAATCTTCCCGGGTAAGGTCCGCTGGGCCCACATGGAAGGGATGAAAAAAGGCCCCCGGCACCGGCTCGAAAATGGTTTGCCAGCAGAGCAGGCCAAACAGGCCGTTGATCAGGGTATTCTCCACATAAAGCACGGGCGCCTCGTCCCGATACAGGTGGTCCCGAACGGCGTATTCGACCGACCCGACCTCTGGCTTCGGCAGGGTCAGGGTGATCTCCCGGATAAGCGGCTGCTCTGGGGGCGGTGGCGGTATCTCGCCAAGCCGGCTTGCAAGCCGCTTGAGAATCCGCGCCAGGCCCTGGGCTTCAGCATCGCTCAGTTCCCGGTTCTGCCACTCGGAGGCAATGGCCCAGGCTTCCCGGTGACGCTTCATACGCTCCAGCAACCGGAGCTGTTTCAGCCGCGCTTCCCGATGGCCGCTGCTGGCGAAAGCCTCTAATGACAGTTCCCGCTCCCCCTGGCGCTCCGCCTGCCGGCCCAATTCCAGCAACAGCCGGTCACGGCGGCTGGTCAGCCAGGCGTTATTCGAGGGCGACGGAACCGCCTGCCAAACCTCGAGGGCGGGTACGCCCTGGTCCAGCCATTCCCGACACTGGTGCATGGCAAGATACAGGTCGACCTCGGAACGCTGCTGGAAGGCCCGGGAATCCGGTGTGAAAGTGACCGGCTCATACTGCTGATGGCCCAGTTCCACCAGCACAAAATCGGACCAGCTCTGGCGAAGATTGCCAAAAAACATCAGACGCACCCGGTCAAACAGCGCCATGGTTTTGAGCCTGATAACCGGCCTGGCGTGCTGGCCAAGCCAGTCGGCAACGATCAGAGGGTCGGGAAATCGCAGAAGCAGAGCGTCGCGCATCCGGCCTTTGGGCAGGTTGGCGGGCTCTCCGGCCGCCTTTAAAAGCGGCTCCATGGCCGGACGCAGTTCTCCAAGAGTGAACAATCTGAAAAGTTCATCCAGGCTGAGCAGGGGATCGGTGTCCAACCAGCCTGCCTCCGTGATTTCGTCGAGGGCACGGGCCTCTGGTACGCCGAGCTCCGGATACTTGAGCTTGTCCGACCGGAAGAGATCGCCCGTGCGCATCACCATTCGGGTCAGCAAGGCCCGGGCCGGCATTGAAAGGGTATGGAAACTGGCCAGTCGATCCAGCTCTTCTGCTGTCAGCAAGTCACCGTGATGGCTCTGGACCCAGCCAAGGACGGTTTCCATGTTCTCGAGGTAGTACAGCGGATTGTTCAGATCTGCGGTACCCGGTTGTCGGCTTATCGGGTTCCGTACTGCCATAGTAATGTGGGCGTGATGCCTCCGGTATCAATCGTCGAAAAATGGTCTCACATAATCAAAGATCTGTCCTCTGGTGGTTAGCCACAGTTCCTTTTGCCCGGCACACCGTTTGACAATCTCCTCAAAGGCCCAGGCGCCGGCAGGCCTGCCGTAGCAATGGCCGTGCACAATCACGTCGAGAATCAGCGTTTCGCGATTGCTCGCCAACAGCTTGTCCAGCGTCGCGGTGAACATCTCGACAAACTGCTCGGGCGTTCTGCCAAATCGCATGGCGTGTGGCAGATCGTTGAAATCAATAGTTACCGGGATCGCCATGATGGAACTTTCGGAAAACCGCTGAAGGTAGGGTCGATCATCATCCAGTGCGTCACCGTGCCATTTGTAGCCATGCAGGGATAGACGGCGCTGGACATCCAGATCGGAGGTGATTCGGGGACTGATCCAGCCGCCAGGCTTCTCACCGGTGGCTTGCGCAATCAGCGCTGTCGATTTTTTTATGTTGTCCTCGATCTGCTGTTCGTTCAGATACGGGAAAAGCATATTCTGGCCATAGCTGTGGCCGATGATTTCATGCCCATAATCAAAGCGTTTTTTGAGCTCGGCCGAACAGTGTTCGGCAACCAGTCCAGAGGTAAACACACTGGTGGCCACGCCGTAACGCTCTGCAATATCGAACAGCCTTTTCGCACCGACGTTGGCGTTATACCGACCATAACTGTCAGCGTTGGGATCTACCCTGTCTCCTGCAAGAACATTGCCCATGGGATTTACACTGGAACAGGAATCCGGTGTCCACATCTCAAACGCGATATTAAAATTAATCGCCAATCGTTTGTTTTCGGGCCATAAAAAGTCTTTTCCCAGGCGCTCTATTTCACATGACAATTCCTGGCTCATCGCTTTTTCCTTTTTTAATAAATAACCAACCGCATTAAATAAATAATCAGACAACAATTAAATAATATGATTTATTACTTTTTGCAAATTCAATTATATTCAGCTTCTTATGAATGAAATTCAGCAGAAATCCTTTTTTAGTTTCATTCACAAATAGCTGAATAATATTAAATTTGCGCTTTTGTTTTGGCTGCCCTAAATTAATTTTACCGATCGAAATCGGAGCAAATATACACAAATAAATTTGGCACAACCTGCCTGACTGGAAAACAAATGCCATCAAGAAGAAACCTTTTCCAGTTTGATTTACATCGGAGAAAAACAATGAACCTCATGAATCGTAAATTGATCGCCGCCGCCATCCTGGCCAGCGCCGCCACGTTGAGCCAAGCCCAGACAACCATCAAGCTCGGCTGGACCACGGCCGACAGTAAAGTCGACCCCTACGCCATTGCTGCCCACTACTTTGCAGAAGAACTCGAGGCTGCCGCTCCCGGCGAATTCAACGTCCAGTTCTATCCCAACCACCAACTCGGCAATGACACCGCGATGCTGCAGGCCATGCAGTTTGGAACCATGGACGCAGGTGTGATTACAGGTACACAGGTAGGCACCCTGGACGCGGCCTTCCAACTCAACGATCTACCCTTCCTGTATGCCAACAACCAGCAGGCCCATAAAGTGCTCGATGGCGAAGTAGGCAAGACACTTCTTGAAAAGCTTGATGCCAAAGGCATCGTGGGGCTTGGTTTTCCGGAGGCCGGCTTCCGGCACACCATTAACAACGAACGCCCGATTCGCACACCCGAGGATTTCAACGGTGTGAAGCTACGGGTTCAGCCCAGCGACCTCTTCATTGCCAGCTTCCGGGCCATAGGCGCCAATCCGGTGCCCATGGCCTGGAGCGACGTATTCACCGCGGTGCAGCAGGGCACAGTCGACGGACTGGAGATTCCGCTTCCTGTTATCTATGCCAACAAATACCCGGAGGTCACGGACTACCTGTCGCTGACCAGCCACACCTACAACGCCCTGGCCCTGCTGATGTCCAAGCAGACCTTCAACAAACTTTCTCCGGAAACCCAGGAACTTGTCAGGGAAGCCGCCAAAAAAGCCATTGATCGTCAGCGGGAAACCGTTGCATCCAACAACGGCAACGTCCTGGACCAGATCAAGGCCGCAGGTATGACCGTCAATGAAGTCGACGATGTTGAAGCCTTCCGGAGCAAGGTCGCCAATGTCTATGACGAGTACCGCAGCAAGATTGGCTCGGATATTGTCGACATGGCCCTGGAGCAGGTGGCCGAATAACGCCACCTGTCCAGGAACACCCCGAGGCAATCAGGACTTTTGACCGGGAACCGTTTCGATGTATCAGTATCTGGATAAATTTGGCAACGCCCTGGCCTTGGGGTCCCAGGCTGTCGGAGTGGCAACCGCTCTGGCCATGATCGGCAGCCTGTTATTGGGTGTCTTCTACCGGTATGTACTCGGGGATGCGCTGGTGTGGAGCGATGAAGTTGCAGCGCTGGCCTTTACCTGGACGGTCTTCCTGTTTGCCAGTGCACTGGTGCGCACCGGGGGCCATGTTCGGGTCACCCTGCTGGTCGACTCGCTGCCGGCGCTGCTCGGTGAGTTGGTGGAAAGAAGCATCATGATATTGATCATCAGCCTCGGGCTTGTGATGCTCTGGACCGGCTGGAACTTCGCGGAGTTCACTGCCGGCCAGGTATCTCCCGCCATCCGCTATCCGGTCTGGCTCAGGAATGCAGCGGTACCCGTTGGGGGCGCACTGATCAGTATTCATGCCCTGATCCTTCTTGTCCGGCCACGGCCGATCCACAAATCCTCGGAGCATTAACATGGGTGAGATTGGCCTGGTCATGATCATTGGCCTGATTGTTCTTTTGGCCCTCGGCGTGCCCATTGCGTTCACAATCGGCCTGCTGGCGGCTGTAGGCATCTGGATGGCCGATGTGAACCCGATGATTCTGCCCCAGCAATTCATTGCCGGAAGCAGTGTCACGAGCCTGCTCGCGATTCCCGGTTTCATCCTCGCCGGGGAAGTCATGAGCGCCGGCGGCCTGTCCAGGCGGCTGGTTCGTGTTGCCGAAACCTTCTTCGGACACCTCACCGGCGGCCTCTCGATGTCGACGGTTGCCGCCGGAACCTTCTTTGGCGCGATCTCCGGTTCCGCACCCGCCACCACGGCAGCGGTCGGCTCGATCATGATTGATGAGCTGGAAGACCGCGGCTACCAGCGTGGATATGCAGCAGCACTTGCAACTGCGGTGGGACCGTTGGGACAGATGATTCCGCCCTCCATCCCGATGGTCATCTGGGGGGTCCTCGCGGAGGAGTCGATAGCCAAGCTGTTCCTGGCAGGCATCATTCCCGGCCTGATTGCCGCCGCCGGCTTCTGCATCGTAAGCGTTCTTTATGCCCGGTATCACGGTGTGGCAAAGGAAAAACGGGCCACCGGTAAAGAATTCCTGTTCGCTATGAAGGATGGCATCTGGGCTCTGCTCGCTCCGGTTGTCATCCTGGGCGGCATCTATAGCGGCATGTTCACGCCCACCGAGGCCGCAATGGTGGGTGTTCTGTACAGCACCATCGTTGGCCTGTTCCTGTACCGCGATCTGGACTGGAAAAAAATGCCCTCGATCCTGATGAGCTCAATGAGAACGACCGCCGTTATCATGTTTATCGTGGCGGTGGCTTACGGGTTTGCCTGGGTGATGGCCAGTGAACAGATTCCGGCCCAGCTCACCCAGGCGCTGCTTGCGCTCACGGACAACCCGATCATCCTGTTGCTGATCGTCAACCTCATGTTGCTTCTGCTTGGCGCCGTGATGGATAACATTTCAGCGATGGTGATACTCAGTGGCGTGTTGATCGGCCTGGGTCAGCAGATCGGCCTGGATCCGATCCAGTTGGGCGCCATGGTGGTCATCAACTTTGCCGTCGGCATGGTAACGCCCCCCGTTGGCTATTCCATTTTCGTGGCCTCAAGCATCAGCGGATTGCGCGTGGAGACTGTCGCGCGCCATATCTGGCCCTTCATGCTGGTGCTGCTTGCTGTGGTGGGCCTGGTCGCCTATGTTCCGGCCATCACCCTCTGGCTGCCCGCAACCTTCGGCTGAGCCGGGCCATCGCGGCCGCTTCCGGCACCTCTGCGCGTATACGCTGTTCCCAGTCCGGTGCCTGGTTACAAGGGCATCGGCTTCCTCCTATTGGTATCCCCCCGAATCTGGCGCAAACAGGAAGGGTCTGCGAGACTTGTCGGCAGCCTTTGGCAATCAATGGCCGCCCCGAGGCACTCGGGCGGCGCCAGGTGGACGCTGCAATAACAACAATGAAGGTAAGCTGCGAGAGTCGGGAAATATGGTGAATTTGCGCGATTTTGATCTGAACTTGCTGGTAATTTTCACCAACATCATGGAACAACGCTCTATCTCAAAAGTCGCCAATGAGCTGGGGCTATCACCCTCGGCGGTGAGCCATGCGCTCGCGCGACTGCGTCTGATGCTCAACGATCAGTTGTTCTACCGTACCGCCAAGGGGCTGGAACCCACCGACAGGGCCAGAGAGCTCATCGTTCAGGTGGAGGACGGCCTGTCATACCTGTCCAGCGCCATCAGTGCCCAACAGCAATTCGTGCCGGCAGAGTCAAAGCGCGTGTTCAGTATGCAGGTCGCCAATTATGTTTCCGGTTTTTTCCTGCCAAGTTTTTCCCAGCGGATTCGCGAGGAAGCGCCGAATATCACCATCGATATACTGCCCTTCTCAATTTCCACCGAGAGCTCCGAGTGGGACCGGGTCGACGCACAGATTCGTTTGACCCCCGGGCGTCTGAAGCCCAAGGCGGTCCGCAGTAAACGCCTCATGGCTGATGACGTTGTAGTACTGATGCGGCCCGACCATCCCAGCGCCTCGGAACCCATGACACCAGAGCTGTACGCCCGGCTGCCCCATGTAAAACTGTCCCAGGCGTCCACCGGTACAACAGTGATTGATGATGCGCTCGCCGGGCGCGGCTTTGAAAGGCATTCGGCGCTGATCGTGTCCAGCTGGGACGCTATTCCCGATATTCTGATGAAGACGGACCTGATTGCCATAGCGCCGCGTCGCCTGCTGGCGCTGGATCCCCGTCTAAAACACTTCAAATCCGCGCCTCTGCCATTGGAAGAGGTCGTGTTCTCCTTTGACCTCTGCTGGGATCAGAATTCAGAAAAAGAATCCGGCCATAAATGGCTCTGCGAAACGATTATTGACGTATTCAATGCGGAGATTAAGCAGATTGAACCCTGATTGGAGACGTCATGACCGCACCCATCCTGATTACCGGCGCCGGCCAACGCATTGGTCTGGCCTTTGCCAGAGCCTGTCTTGACCGCGGCCAGCCCATCATCGTCACCTACCGAACCTATCGACCGGCCATCGACGCGCTGCAGAAGGCGGGAGCAGTGTGTCTCCATGCGGATTTTGCCACGAATGCGGGCATTGATGACTTCATCCAGGCCCTGAAATCCCGGACGGACACGCTACGTGCCATTATCCACAATGCGTCGGACTGGATACCAGAGAGCGAAGACTCCGACCCGGCAGACGTGATGAACGCCATGATGCAGATTCACGTGATGACACCTTACCGGATAAACCTCGCGTGCCGGTCGATGCTGGAGCAGGAGGGTTCGACAACCGACATTATCCACATGACCGACTACGTGGTGGAGAAGGGCAGCGCGAAGCACATCGCCTATGCCGCCAGCAAGGCAGCCCTGACTAACCTGACCCTGTCGTTCGCCCGTCTACTGGCGCCCAGGGTCAAGGTGAACGCCGTGGCGCCGTCCCTGATCATGTTCAACCAGGGCGATAGCCAGGCGTATCGGGAGAAAACCCTGAAGAAGTCGCTTATGGGAATAGAACCTGGGGCAGAGGTCGCTGTCGCCACGCTGCAGTTTCTGCTGGACAACCCCTATATCACGGGCCGCACCCTGCCCCTGGATGGTGGGCGCCATCTGGTTTGATCCCGTTAAATGCCCAGCTCGGCCGGCTGGAGTCTCACGCCGGCCACCTTCCAGGCCCCTTCCGTGAGCACCATCCGGTAATAGGCGTCCCATCGCTTGCCCTCCGGCCCCTGCAACCGCACCACCTGGATTTCAAAGGCGCCGTGGGGCACGCGCTGGGTAAACTCGATGGCCGTGGCGTTGTGCACCGCCGGGTAGGCTTCACGAACCATATCGACAAACACCTGTGACGACCCGAATCGACGCTTGATGCCCTCGGAGGCGTGGGCCCAGGCCTGCTCCTCGTCGTTGTTCGCAAACGCTTCGATTTGGCGCAGGATGGTGTCGCGGATTTCTGCGTCTTTGTCACTGGCCACAGATTGTGGGGACCCGAGAACCGCGAGGCCAATGAAAGCCAGAAGCACGGGAATCAGCCACTTTCCGAAAACGATGTGTTGGTGACCCATGATGGCACCTCTCTATTGTTCATCTTTTAAACAATACGGTCGGATCAGGGCTCCGGATTCGCGTTCCGCCAGCCAGCTTACTCTCACCGACGACCCTTCTCCGGCCAGATGATTTTCATCAGGGCACGACGCTTTGGATCCGGAAAGGCAATGGCGTTGTCAGACCTCGCGATTGACAGGACCTCGCCGAGCATACGAAACAGTTCGATGTTGTCGTGAACACAACGGGGAATGGCCTCATCTCTCAGAAAATGCAGGTAGCGCTCCAGATTCTCTTCATCAGGCCGCCAGTGATCGTCAAAGGCGTTCCGGAACAAGGCCCGGGTGGCAATGGCTCGCCATTCGTCGCGATACCCGGTATCGAGCCTTTCCGGATACACGTACAGGTCTTTGATTTCCTGATCAATTTTTACTTCAACATGGTCCGGGGGAAACAGCATCCGCATGGCCAGCAGGTCGTAGCTGTCATTCAACTGCTCGTCCACGGCGGCTTTGACCAAATCAATCCTGCTCATAATTGCTCGTTTTATGACCTGTAACGGAAAGCGTTTCGTACTGTTCCTTACGACAATAAACCTGCGGGAGACTTCCCATGCACATGGACACCGGCGAACTGAAAAAACACAAGTACGACACGATTTCTCTGTTGGAGATTGTCTCGATGGAAGGGCGCTATTATATGGCGCGGTTCTATCTGGATGGTCAGGGCTACGTTCTGACGGACCCCTACGACAAGCCAGTGATGTTCACCGGAGCCTGCGCGGTGCGAGAACATTTCCACGAATACGAGGTCGAGCGCACCGAGGTGATTCCGCCGACTGGAACCGATGAAATGATTGGTATGCCTGACAGCGGCTCCGAAACCATGCGGGTCCCTCTCTAGGGCCCGCTTGACGTTCCCCTAGCTTCCAGCGAATGAGAGCGAATCCACCAGATCGGCGCCGTTGAACACGGCCCCGTGAAAATCGCTTTCCGGTATCTGATTGAGCGCAAACACGATGACACTGGCGGCCTGTTCGGCACTCAGGCAATCCCCCGACGCCAGACGATTGGCCAGCCACTCCGCGTGGGGCAGATCTAACTTGCCCGCCTTATCGATATGGCTTCGAATACCCGGCGTATCCACCAGCCCCGGCTGAAAGAGGCTGACAACCGGCCCGTCCGACATGGTGTCGAACTCAACGGACATCTGACGCACCAGCCGACGCAGCGCCATCTTGCTGATCCCGTAGCTGCCCGTTCCGGGTTGCGCATGCTTGTCCATACCCGCACCAATCATCACGATTCGCGACGCGGGATCACCCCCTTTGAGTATCGGTAACAACGATTGGGTGAGCAGCATGGGCGCGGACACGTTCACGGTCAGGGCTTCCTGGAAATCGATGAGCCCAAGGCTGGCAAAATCCGCAGCTGGCTCACCCACGCCAGCGCAATACACAAACGCTGAAAGACGATCTACCGCGTCGCTCACCTGCTGCGCGAGATCACGGGTGCTTTCGGGATCCGCAAGGTCCACTTGCAGCGTCATCACTTCACGGTCGGGCGCCTCCACGCGGAGCTTTGTCGCGACCTCCTCCAGCTTCGACACGGTGCGACCTGCAAGGATCAGGTCGTGGCCTTGAGCAGCAAGTTCCAGGGCCAGGGCCCGCCCAATGCCCGACCCCGCGCCAGTGATCAGTGTCCACATAGTGCTTCTCCCTTTTGCCGATAATTCACGACACCGTTTGTCGCGACGGGCCGTTATGATTTTTGGAGATCAGACGTTTCAGACAGTCCGCATCTGTGGTCACATACGGTAACCTGTGGCAACAGGATTGAACTGCACACCAGACAAGGAAATTCATGGCCGCACTCTCCACCGAGCCCACCGAGCAACGCGCCAGGATCGAACCCGGGTTTCACGCGATCCACGCCAACCATCTGGAAGACTTGCGCCGGGCCGTTGTCTACATCTGTCGGCACAACCCCATGCCGCCACTGGAGAGCGAGACCTTCCTGGTGCAGAGCAACGGTATTGCCCAGTGGCTGAAGCTGGCGCTGGCGGAGAAGCGCACCGAAGATGGCTTTGAAGGCGGCCTTGGGATTGCTGCCGGTATGGATTTCCTGTTCCCGGCCCGGTTTATCTGGCAAGCCTACCGGGCCGTGCTTCCGGACGGTGAGGTACCGGAGCAGTCGCCCTTCGACAAGCGGCGGCTGGTGTGGCGGCTGTACCGGTTATTGCCACGTCTGGTGGGGCAGGACGAAGCCTTTACACCGTTGGCCCGTTTTCTGGAAGGTAACGATCCGGACCTGCGCAATTTCCAGCTGGCGGAGAAGGTCGCCGATCTGTTTGACCAGTACCAGGTGTTCCGGGCCGACTGGCTGGCGGCCTGGGAGCAGGGCAAGGATGTGATCATCACCGCCCGGGCCGAGGAAAAACCTCTGGATGCGGAAACCCGCTGGCAGCCCCTGCTCTGGCGCCGGCTGGTTGAGGATGTGGGCGCAGACGCTCATACCAGCCGCTCGCAGATCCATACCCGGTTCATGGAACAGGGCCAGCGACTTCAGGCGCCGGCCAACCCGTTCCGGCTGCCGACCCGCATTGTCGTCTTTGGCGTCTCCTCACTGCCCCGGCAAGCGTTGGAAGCCCTGTACGTGCTGAGCCGGTTCAGTCAGGTAGTGCTGTGTGTTCACAACCCCTGCCAGTTCTACTGGGCCGACATCATCAGCGACCGGGAGCTGCTCACCGCCGAACGCAAACGGGGCAGGACCCATCCGACACTTTCCGCCATTGAAGATCCGGACCAGCTGCACCAGCACGCCAATCCGTTGCTCGCCGCCTGGGGCAAGCAGGGCCGGGACTACATCCGTCTGCTGGACGAGTTCGACAATCCAGACCAGTACCGGGGCAGCTTCCAGACCCCGGACCAGAAAATTGATATCTTCTCGGACCATGGCAACCCGGAAGCACCGCGCCTGCTGCATCAGCTGCAGAACGATATCCACAACCTGACGCCCCTCCAGGAGATCCGCCAGCAACGGCGACAACTGGATATTCAGCGGGATCATTCCCTGGCGTTCCACGAGGCCCACAGCCCGCAGCGGGAAGTGGAAATTCTGCACGATCAGCTTCTCGCCGCCTTCAACGTCGATCCCACGCTGCGGCCCCGGGACGTCATCGTGATGGTGCCCGATATCAACGTGTACGCGCCCCACATCCAGGCCGTATTCGGCCGCTACCAGCCGGGCCGGAAGCGCCACATTCCCTTCACCATTTCCGACCAGGGCCAGCGCCACCACGAGCCGGTGCTGATTGCCCTGGAAACCCTGATGTCACTGCCCCGCAGCCGTTTTTCGGTGAGTGAGATCATCAGCCTGCTGGAAGTACCTGGCATACGGGACCGTTTCGGAATCAATGAAGACGAGATCCCCCTGGCTCGTCGCTGGGTCGAGGGCGCCAATATCCGCTGGGGTCTGCACGGCCAGCACCGGGAAAGCCTGGACCTGCCCTCCGAGCTGGAGCGCAACACCTGGCAATCCGGGCTGCGCTCAATGCTGCTGGGCTATGGTATGGGCGACGATGAGCCCTGGGCCGGTGTGGAACCCTTCGGCGAGATCGGCGGGCTGCAGGCCAGTCTTGCCGGCCGCCTGAACGACTTTGTGCATCAGCTGGAAACCCTCTGGCAGGCACTTCAGACCCATCGCACACCGGACGAATGGGAACGCCTGTTCTCAGAGATGCTCGGGCAGTTCTTCCACAAGGTCGAAGGCGGCGACCTGTTGCTGCTGAACCGTTTCCGCCGCCAGTTGGAGCAGTGGCTGGAAGACGCCCTGGCAGCAGGCCTTGAGGAACAGACCCTGCCCCTGAACATCGTCAAGGATGTGCTGCTGGAGGGGCTGGATGAAGGCGGCCTGAACCAGCGTTTCCTGGCCGGCAAGGTCAATTTCGCCACCCTGATGCCCATGCGGGCCATACCCTTCCGGAAAGTGTGCCTGCTGGGCATGAACGACGGCGACTATCCCCGCTCCCGGCCGCCGGTGGATTTCGATCTCATGGCCCAGGATTACCGCCCGGGGGACCGCTCCCGCCGGGAAGACGATCGCTACCTGTTCCTGGAAGCCCTGTTATCCGCGCGGGAGCAGCTTTACATCAGCTGGGTAGGCCGCAGCATCAAGGATGATTCGGAACGGCCGCCGTCGGTTCTGGTGGGGCAGCTTCAGGATCATCTGGACAGCCTGTGGTCCGTGGCAGGGCAACCGGAGACCAAGGTCACCCAGGCACTGACTACCCAACACCCGTTACAGCCGTTCAGCCGGAGCTATTTCCCGAAAGCCAACGGGCTGGAGGCGGGTGCAAAGGGGGAAACCAGTTCGCCCCGTCCCCTGGCCGAGGTGTTGGAGGCACGCCGGTTATTTACCTACGAGCGGGAATGGCGCAGTGCCCATGGTGGTGAGGCTGCCGCGCAGACACAGTCGGCACTACCTTACCAGGCGCCCGAAGAGCCCATCAGCCTGAACGATCTGGCGGCTTTCCTGAAAAAGCCCATCGACACCTTTTACCAGCGCCGGCTGCAGGTGCGCTTCGAGGATGTCGAAGACGACGATACCGACAACGAAAATTTCGAGCTGGACGGCCTGGACCGCTGGCGCCTGGACAACGAGCTGATCCAGGATGGGCTATTGAAAGCCAGCAGCGACGAGGAACTGCACGATCGGTTGCAGGCAACTCTGGACCGCATGGCGCGACGCGGCGACCTGGGTATGGGCGTGACCGAACACCGCCTGCGTTCCGAGCTGGCGGGGCGCTTGCCCGATCTGTTCGAGCGTTACCAGAACGCACTGGCTGACTGGCCGGAAGCGGTTGCTGAACCGCTGCCCTTTGATTACCGGTTTGAAAACGCCCTGGGTTCGGTGGAAATCGCGGATCTGATCGACAACCTGCGCTGCAATGCCCAGGGAGAGCTGTGCCGGCTGGTGGTAGCCAGTTCCAGCCTGCTGACCGGTTCAGGATCCAGCAAGAAAGTACGCTATGCCAATCTGATGCGGGACTGGCTGATCCATCTGGCAGGCCAGCTCGGCGGTCAACCTTTTGAGACCCTGGTTCTGGGCAAGGAGGAGGGACGGAAATTCCGCTTTGCTCCATTGCATCCAGAGCGGGCCAGACCGTTGTTCGAAACGGTGCTCAGCGGGTGGATGGACGCCACCACCCGGGCGCTGCCCATTCACTGCGAGGCCGGCTTTGCCTGGATCACCAGTTTCTACGGCAGCAAAAAGTACGTCGGTGACCATGAGCGAGCCATATCGGAGGCGCAGCAGGCCTATTCCATTGCTCTGGAGCGGGATACCGGTTACCTGAGAGGGGCCTTTGAAACACCGGAGCTGCTGATGGCCAGCGGTGAATTCGAAGCCCTGTTGCATCAGCTCTACGTGCCGGTTTGGGAAGCCGAGCAGGACAAATCGGCTGCAGATCAGATCGGAGGCCTGGAATGACCGAGCAGATGACCAACCGGAATCCGAACCTGGATCCCCTGGCACTGGCCCTCAACGGCAGTGCCCTGATCGAGGCCAGTGCCGGCACCGGCAAAACCTTCACCATTGCCATCCTGTACGTGCGACTGGTGCTTGGCCACGGCCAGCCGTCAGACAGCCCGCTGCAAAACCTGCTGCCTCCCAACCTGCTGGTGGTCACTTTTACCGAGGCCGCCACCAAGGAACTGCGTGACCGTATCCGCACCCGGCTCACCCAGGCCGCGGAGGTGTTTTCCGACGCGCCCGACGAGCCCAATCCACCCGCGGAAACGGCACTGATCTACCAGCTACGGGATGAAAGCTACCCGGATCCGGCCAGCTGGCCGGAATGCCGAAAGAAGCTGCTATTGGCCGCCGAATGGATGGACGAGGCGGCGGTATCCACCATCCACAGTTTCTGCAACCGCATGCTCAGCGAGCACGCCTTCGACAGCGGCAGCCTGTTCAAACTCACCCTCGAAACCGACCAGAGCGAATTGCTGGACGAGGTTGCCCGGGATTACTGGCGCACCTTTGTCTATCCTCTGCCGCCGGCGCTGATGGACGAGGCCCTGAGCCACTGGAAAACCCCCGGGGACCTGCGCCAGGGTGTTCGCAACCTGATTGACGATCCCCAGAGCCTGGGCACACCGCCGGACAGTGTTTATCAGGCCATCGATCAGGTGGTCCACCGGCGTCTGGAACAGTCACAGGCCCTGAAAGCCCACCCCTGGCGCCAGTGGCGCGATGACGTCATCGAGCTGCTGAACGATCTGAACAAGAGCAAGCGACTCCATGGCGCCAGCAAGAATGCCATGATCAAGGTCTGGGATTTGCTGGTTGCCTGGGCGGAATCGGACGACCTTTTGCCCGAAAAGATCGATAGCGCCGCGGGCTTCAAGAATCAGACGCCCGAAGGGCTCGACAAGATTCTCAAGGGCGATGATTCTGCCCCTCATCACCCGGCCTTTGATGCCATCGGAGCGCTGCTGGAATTCAGCCAGAACCAGCCCAACGCCAAATCCGACATCCTGCGCCACGCCAGCCACTGGATTGCCGGGCGGCTGGAGTCAGAAAAGCAGAAACGCTCGGAAATGGGCTTTGACGATCTGCTCACCCGTCTGGACGATGCGCTGCACGGCCCCCGGGGCGACCAGCTGGCCGCGACGATCCGTCGCCAGTTTCCCGTTGCTCTGATTGACGAATTCCAGGACACCGACCCGGTGCAGTACCGTATCTTCGACCGCATCTACAACGTGGCGGGCAGTGATCACGGTACCTGCCTGCTGATGATCGGGGATCCCAAGCAGGCCATTTACGGCTTTCGGGGGGCCGACATCTACACCTACCTGCAGGCCCGGCAGGGCGTGAAAGAGCGCACCTACACACTGGGTAAGAACTTCCGCTCCGCCAAGTCCATGGTGGCGGCGGTTAACCGGGTCTTTGAACACAGTGACCAGAACAGCCGGGACGGCGCCTTCCTGTTCGGCAAGGGCGATACCTCACCGCTGCCGTTCCAGGGTGTGGACGCCCATGGCACCAAACGAAGCTGGTCGATCAACGGGGAAGTGCAGCCCAGCCTGGTGTTCTGGACCCACGAATCCGGGGAAGAGGACAGGGACGGCAATCCGAAAGGTATGGCCAAGGGCACTGCCACGGCCGATGTGGCGGAAACCTGCGCCAGTGAGATCGCCCAATTGCTGACCCTGGGCCAGGCCGGGCAGGCGGGTTTTGCTTTGCACGATAATTCAGAGAATCTGGAGCCGGTTGCCCCCAAAGACATCGCGATACTGGTCAACAACCGCAACGAGGCCAGCGCCGTGCGGGACGCCCTGGGCCAGCGGCGTATCAAGAGTGTGTACCTGTCAGACCGCGATTCGGTGCTGACCTCCCGGGAATCACAGGAAATGCTCTGCTGGCTTCGGGCATTTGCCGAGCCCCGGCAGCTGGCCTATATCCGCGCGGCCCTGGCTACACCCACCCTCGGTCAGTCCTGGCATGCCATGAATCAGCTTCTCACCGACGAGCTCGTGCTGGAACGGGAAATCGAGCGCTTTATTGGTTACCAGCAGCAATGGCAGAAACAGGGTGTACTGCCCATGCTGCGAACCTTCCTGATGGATTTCGAGGTGCCAGGCCAGTTACTGCAACGCCCTGACGGCGAACGGCGGTTGACCGACATTCTGCACATTGCCGAGTTGCTGCAGCAGGACAGCCTGCAACTGGACGGCGAACATGCCCTGGTGCATCACTACACCCAGATTCTGCGTGCAGCCGACGAGGAAGATGAACACCGTACCCTGCGGCTGGAAAGTGATGCCGGGCTGGTGAAGGTCATCACCGTGCACAAGTCCAAGGGCCTGGAGTACCCGCTGGTGTTTCTTCCCTTCGGCACGGCCTTTCGCGCCCAGAGTGAAAAGCAGGCCTTCGTGCGCTATCACAATGAGCAGGGCAGGCTGGTCACGGTATTCGACCCGTCGCCGGACGACGTGGCCAGGGCGGACCGGGAGCGCCTAGGCGAGGATATCCGCAAGCTCTACGTGGCCCTGACCCGGGCCCGCTTCGCCACCTGGGTCGGCACGGCGGCCCTGGACAACTGGCAGCAAAGCGGACTGGGCTACCTGATTGCCGGCGAAGGGCAAAGCCGTATCAGCGACTGCCTGGGGAAACTGGCAGAGGGCAGAGCAGAGATCCGGATAGCCCCGTTACCGGATCCGGACGATACGCACTACCACGAACCGGCGCCGGAAGCGCTTGGCCCGGCCATGGTCTCTTCCCGCGAGGCCAGAGAGGACTGGTGGATTGCCAGCTACTCCTCCATCGAATACACCGGCATGACCGGCACCGGGATCGCGTTTACCGGTGAGGTGGAAGATGCCCAGACCCAGAACCTGCTGGAAGAAAGCAGCCTGGACGAAGAGGAAGACTCGGCTCAAATGGCCAACCAGCGCAACCAGCATAACTTTCCGAAAGGCGCCGGACCCGGCACCTTCCTGCACGAATTGCTGGAATGGTGCACGCAACAGGGGTTCCAGCGGGTTGTGGATAACCCGCCGCTGCTTCATGAACAACTGACTCGGCGCTGCGGGACCCGTGGCTGGAACGAGTGGGTGGAGTCGCTGGAGCGCTGGTTGCTGGCATTGATCAGCAAACCATTGAGCCTCGACCGGGCCGGTGCAGAAACCGTCTGCCTGGCGGACCTGACCACCCTGCGCCCGGAACTGGAGTTCTGGTTTGAAAGCCGCAACGTCAGTATCCGGAAACTCGACGAGCTGGTAACCGCGCACACCCTGAATCACGCGGACCGTCCCCGAGTCGAGGAGACCCGATTCAACGGGATGCTCAAGGGGTTTATCGATCTGGTGTTCGAACACAACGGGCGCTATTACGTGCTGGACTACAAATCCAATACCCTGGGCGAAGACGACAGCGCCTATACCGATCAGGCAATGGGCAACGCCATCCTGGATAAACGCTACGATCTGCAATACGTGCTCTACCTGCTGGCCCTGCACCGGCTGCTTAAAGCCCGTTTGCCGGATTACGACTACGACCGACACATTGGCGGCGCGGTGTATCTGTTCCTGCGAGGCATTGATTCCAGCACAGGTGGCGCCTTCACCGACAAACCGCCCAGAGCCCTGATTGAACAACTGGATGCCCTGTTTGATGGCGAGTCGGTTGCGGAGGTGGCCGCATGAGCCGTTCCCGCTCCCAAACCGGAAAGTCCGACCACCAGATTGATCTGTTCGCGGAGGACATCGCTGCGGAAACGCCGACCATACCCGCTGCCGGTGATACCACCTTCGCTATCAAAGATCTGCTCTCGAGCCCGGATAAAACCGAGACCCTGCTGCTGCACTGGCAGCAGGCGGAGTGGATCCGCGCGCTGGATGTGGGGTTTGCCCGGCTGATCCGGGAGCTCTCGGAAGAGCAGGGCGAACGCCCGGACCCACTGCTCCTGCTGCTGGCGGCACTGGTCTCCCATCAGGTGGGGCGTGGCCATGTCTGCGTCGATCTGGGCAATCTCCTGGCCGATGCCGGGCGTACCCTGTCACTGCCGCCAGAGGAGTCGGTCCAGGAGCCGCTCACCGATCCCGGCACCAGCGAGCCGGACCGGCCCAAGCCCGCCGACGTGCTTGCACTTGTAACGCTGCCGGAATGCTTGAGCACACTGGAAAGCGCCTGCGCCGTAAGTGATGGCTCACATACAACACCCCTGGTGCTGAACGGAACCCGGCTCTATCTGCGCAGATTCTGGCGCTACGAACAACGCATTGCGGCGGGTATCCGGCACCGCCTGGCTTTGCCATCACCCCTGGCAGATCCGGAATCCGGTCCGGCCCGCACCCTGTCCCTCGCTCTGGATACGCTGTTCCGGTCGTCAGAACCGGTGGATTACCAGAAACTGGCCTGTGCCCTGACGGCCCGCAACCATTTCGCCGTGATCACCGGCGGGCCGGGCACCGGCAAGACCACCACCGTGGTCAACCTGCTGGCGGCCCTGCAGGCCGTCGCCGGGGAATCCCCCGAACGGGCCGGTCGGAAATACCGGATCCGCCTGGCAGCCCCGACCGGCAAGGCGGCGGCCCGACTGAACGAATCCATCGGTGGTGCAGTGAGCCGGTTACCCCTTGCCGAACTGCCGGGCAACGTGGACCTGAATGATATCCCCACCAGGGTCACTACCCTGCACCGGTTACTGGGCAGCCGGCCGGATACCCGCAAATTCCACCATAACCGGGACAACCCTTTGCTGGTGGATATCCTGGTGATCGACGAGGCCTCAATGATGGACGTGGATCTTATGGCGTCGGTGTTTGATGCCCTGCCCGCCAACGCCCAGCTGATCCTGTTGGGCGACAAGGACCAGCTGGCCTCGGTGGACGCCGGTGCAGTACTGGGGGAACTTTGCCAGCGGGCGTTGCTGGCGCATTACACACCGGAGACGGCCCGGTGGCTGGCCGCCATGGCCGAAGGCGAGATACCGGAGTCACTGGTGGACGAAACCGGCCAACCCATGGATCAGGCCGTGGCCATGCTGCGCAAGAGCTACCGGTTCCGGGAGGACAGCGGTATCCGCGCCTTTGCCGAAGCAGTGAACACTAACGCGCTTGACAACGCCATGTTGCGCCAGATCCGGGAAGCAGAATTCGACGACGTAATTTTGCTTAACAGCCGGTCGAAAAGTGGGGACACGGAAGACACCCTGGACCTGGTGTGTCGACATGCCATCACCGGCTCACCAGAGGCATTCCGAAATGCCGGGCAGGGCCGGCAAGTGAATGGGCAGAGCTTGCCACCAGCCGTTGGTTACCGCCATTACCTCGAACGCTTGCAGAATCATGGCCTGAACGAAAACAGTCCCCGCGAAGACTGGGATGCGATGGCGGTGCAGCTCCTTGAAGCCTTCAGTGACTTTCAGGTGCTCTGTGCCCTGCGCAAGGGCCCCTGGGGCGTGGAAGGCCTGAACGACCGGATCGCAAAGCAGTTACTGGCTGAAAAACTGATCCCGCGGGCCGAGGGCTGGTATGAGGGCCGGCCTGTGCTGATTACCGGCAACGACTACAATCTGGGCCTGATGAACGGCGACATCGGCATTGCCGTCAACGTGCCCTGGGACCGGACCGACACCGGTGAGCCTCGCTATACCCTGCGGGTGGCGTTTCCGGATAGCGACACCGCTGGCGGTATTCGCTGGATCTCGCCCAGTCGTCTGCAGCAGCTGGAAACCGTGTACGCCATGACGGTGCACAAATCCCAGGGTTCGGAGTTCAACCACACCTGCCTGGTCTTGCCGGACCGTTTGAGCCCGGTCCTGACAAAAGAGCTGGTCTATACCGGCATCACCCGCGCCCGGAACTGGTTCAGCCTGATTGTTGGGGACATTCCGGTGCTCAGGGAGGCCGTCTCGCAGCAGGTCTCCAGGGCCTCAGGTTTGGCGCTCGCACTTGTGGAATCTACTGACTAATGGGTATCGCCTCCAGCTACATGTTCTTATATGATCGCCGGGAACTCTCTGACATGCAGTACGTGGAATGCCCTCTCATTCTTTTTATCTTCAGCAAGACGAAGCCTCACGTCTAAAAACCATTCTGGAAGGGACCGGCGCCGGAACCTGGGAATGGAACGTCCAGACGGGGGAGACGATTTTTAATGAGCGCTGGGCGGAAATCATCGGGTATTCGCTGGAAGAACTTCAACCGGTTTCCATCGACACCTGGATGAAGCACGCCCATCCGGACGATCTGGCTCTGTCCGAACAGAAGTTAACGGCTCATTTCCGCGGCGACTCCGAGTATTACGAGTGTGAAGCCCGCATGCGTCATCGCGACGGCTACTGGGTTTGGGTCCGAGATTATGGTCGCCTCGTCAGTCGGACACTTGAAGGTGAGCCCGAGTGGATTTCCGGAACGCACATAGAGATCTCCAGCAGCAAGCAGTACGAACAGAGGCTGGAGCAAATCAAGGCTGAGCAACAGCAAACGATCCAGCGTTTTGAAAAAATGGCGTCGCTCTTGCCGGGAGTGGTGTTCCAGTTCGAGATCAGACCGGACGGAACCATGACGTTTCCCTATGCCAGTGCCGGCATTGAACGGGTCTATGGCGTGACGCCTGAGCAGGCGCTCGCCGATGGGACTATTGTGTTCCAGGCCATTCATCCAGAAGACCGCGGCTTTGTTGAACAGACCATTAACCACTCGAAGAAAAGCGGCGAAAACTGGATCTGTGAATATCGGGTTATAAACGAGGGCGTGGTCAGCTGGGTTCTGGGCCGTTCCAAACCGGAATTCAAGCCGAACGGTACGGTCATCTGGCACGGCGCGATCCTGGATATCACCTCCCAGAAAACGCTTGAAGAAGAGCTCCGACAGACATCAACCACTGACGATCTCACAGGTGCAGCCAATCGGCGTCGCTTCACCGAGGTGCTGTCCTGGGAGTTTGAGAGGCTGAAACGGAACGGCGCCGGCTATGCGGTCGTACTCTTCGATTTTGACTGGTTCAAGAGAGTGAATGATCATTACGGGCACCACGTTGGTGACCTTGTCCTGAGGGAGACTGCCCACCGCATCAAAAATGAACTGCGTACGGGCGACACGCTGGGGCGAATCGGTGGCGAGGAGTTTGCCGTGCTCTTGCCTCAGTGCGACGAGAACAGTGCCAGGCAATTTGCAGAACGCCTTCGCCGATCCGTTGAACAATTGCGGTTCATTGGTTTTGATGAACTGCGGGGCACCATAACCTGCGGCGTTGCCATTTCCGACCGGACTGACGAAAAACCCAGCCAGATTCTGGTACGTGCGGACCAGGCGATGTACCGGGGCAAGGCTCAAGGCCGCAATCAAGTGGTCGTGTTTGACTACAACGATCAGGATTCCGGCTGAATTTCGGTATCCCCGCCATCAGACTGGTGTTGCTGGAACCACAGTCGGGCGTAGTGCCCGTTCCGGGCCAACAAATCCTGATGGTGTCCGCTCTCCACGATTTTTCCGCCCTCCATAACAAGGATGCTGTCCGCATCCATAACAGTCGACAGCCTGTGGGCAATCACCAGTGTTGTACGCCTCTGGCTGACTTCCTTGAGCGCCGTAAGGATGGCCTGCTCCGAAAGTGAATCGAGAGAGGACGTGGCCTCATCCAGGATCAGCAACGGCGGGTTCTTCAGGATCACCCGGGCAATGGCCACCCGTTGTTTTTCACCACCGGAGAGCTTGAGGCCCCGTTCGCCGACTTTGGTTTCATAACCCTCCGGCAAGCTGTGGATAAAGTCTTCCAGGTGAGCCATCCGGGCCGCCCGATAGACTTCTTCTTCGGTAGCTTGCGGCCGGCCATAGGCCAGGTTCCGGTAAAGGGTATCGTTGAACAGCACCGTATCCTGAGGCACCACACCAATCGCCGAGCGCAGGCTGTCCTGGGTCACCTGCCGAATGTCCTGGCCGTCGATCCGTATGGCGCCCTGATCGACGTCGTAAAAGCGGAACAGCAGGCGGGCGAGGGTGGACTTGCCGGCGCCACTGGCTCCCACCACGGCAATCTTGTGGCCGGACGGGATGGAAAAATTCACATCCTTCAGAATCGGGCGGTCCGGGCGGTAGGCAAAGTGGATGTGGTCAAACTGCACTTCGCCTCTATCCACGGCCAGCTCGGTAGCATCTGGAGCATCTTCAATCGCCGGTTTGTCCCCCAGCAGTTTGAACAGGCGCTCGACATTCACCAGTGCCTGCCGGATTTCCCGGTAGACAAACCCCAGGGCGTTCAGGGGAATGAACAGCTGGAGCAGGTAGGCATTGATCATGGTGAAGTCACCGAGGGTGATCTCACCACTGGCCACTTCCCGGACCGCCATGGCCATGATCACGATCATCGCCAGACCGATAATCAATGCCTGACCGGAGTTAAGCGCGGCCAGGGACAGGCGGTTTTTCAGACGGGCCTGTTCCCAGTCGTCCAGATCCCGATCATAGACCTCGGCCTCGTACCGCTCGTTATTGAAATATTTGACGGTTTCATAGTTCAACAGGCTGTCTATGGCCCGCGAGTTGGACTGGTTATCCCGGGCATTGGCTTCGCGCACGAATTTCGTCCGCCACTCGGTGATCTTGATGGAAAAGACCACATACACCACCACGGCCACCAGGATCGCCAGCACATAACCCACGTTGAACACCACGAAAAGAATGCCGGCGACCATCAGGATCTCCAGCAGGGTGGGCACAATGTTGAACAGGGTAAAACGCAGCAGGAAGCTGATGCCGTTGGTACCCCGCTCGATATCCCGGGCCAGGCCACCGGTCTTTCGATCCAGGTGGAAGGCCAGTTCCCTCTGGTGCAGGTGCTCGAACACTCGCAGGGACACCCGGCGCATGGCCCGTTCAGCCACCCGGGCAAATACCGCATCCCGAAGCTCGTTGAACAGGGTGGCGCCAAACCGCAGTGTGCCGTAAGCCACCACAAGGATCACCGGGATCCAAAGCAGCATGTCCGCGCCGCGGTTCTGGTCGAGGTAGTCGACGATGTATTTCAGGGCAATGGGCGTGGCAACGGTCGCCAGCTTGGCCAACACCAGCAAAACCAGGGACAGGACTACTCGGCCGCGGAATTCGGCAAGATAGGGCCAGAGGCCTGAAATGATTTTCCAGTCCGGTTTATGATCTGCCGGGTAATCGTTGTCGGCGTAGGCTCTCAATTCATGTTCCTTCCGCTTCGGAGTAGTCGAGCGCGCGGGTGGAGCAGCTTGCCAGGACACGCTGTAAATACGTCCCTGTACGCTCGGCGAAAGCCATCCCTGGCTTTCGACGGTCCTGGCAAGCTGCTCCACCCGCACGCTCTTGCGTAGCTGTATGATAGGTCTTGTATGGAGTACAAACCGTATTGTTAGCGGAGTCTACAGCACCCCGTATCCAGGAGGCACATCATTAACACTCGTCACCGCAAGGCCCTGAAACTGGTCATCGACTTTATCAGCCCCTATCGCCGGGCTGTCGCCGGTGCCCTGGTGGCGCTGATTTTTACGGCCGGAATTACACTCGGGTTAGGACAGGGTCTACGTATTCTTGTCGATCAGGGATTAGCCACCGAGTCGCCGGAGAACCTGGCCAGGGCCATCGGTCTGTTTTTCATCCTGGTATTGGGCCTCGCATTTGGCTCGTTTGCCCGGTTCTATCTGGTGTCCTGGATCGGCGAACGGGTGGTGGCGGATATCCGCAAAAAAGTCTTCAACCACCTGATTGATCTTCATCCCGGCTTTTTCGAGCAGAACCGGGCCCTGGAAATCCAGTCCCGGTTTACCGCTGATACCACGGTTCTGCAGTCGGTGATTGGCTCCACGGTTTCCATTGCGCTGCGCAATGCCCTGATGCTGGTCGGGGGTTTGCTGCTGCTGTTCATCACCAACGCCAAACTGGCGAGCATTATTCTGCTGGGTTTCCCCCTGGTGATCGCGCCTATTCTGTTCTATGGCCGGCGGGTGCGGGCTCTTTCCCGTTTAAGCCAGGACCGGGTTGCCGATGTCGGCAGCTACGTGGGCGAGAACCTTACCCAGATCAAGACCGTTCAGGCCTTCAACCATCAGCCCCACGACCGCAAGTATTTTTCCGAAGTGTCTGAACGGGCATTCGAGATTGCCCGCCAGCGTATCCGTCAGCGCGCCTGGCTGACCACACTGGCCATCTCCCTGGTGATGGGCGCTGTGGGCATCGTCATCTGGATAGGGGGTCTGGACGTTATTCACGGCCGGATCAGCCCGGGCGAGCTGGCAGCCTTTGTCTTCTACAGTCTGCTGGTGGGTGTTGCTGCCGGCGCCATCAGCGAGGTCATCGGCGAGTTGCAGAGGGCTGCAGGCTCGGCGGCGCGGCTGTTTGAACTGTTACAGACTGAGCCGGCGTTTGAACGCAAAGCGTCGACACAGACACTCCCTGAACACGTTCAGGGGGCAATCCGGATTGAGCGGCTGAGCTTCAGTTACCCGGGGCGGCTGGAACAGCCCGCGCTGACAGATCTTTCGCTGGAGATCAGAGCAGGCGAGACACTGGCCCTGGTGGGGCCGTCCGGAGCCGGAAAATCCACGCTGTTCGATTTGCTGCTGCACTTCTATCAACCGACAGAGGGCCGAATTCTGCTCGATGGCGTCGACACTGCCGATCTGTCTCTCGATGCCCTGCGCCGGTGTTTTTCCCTGGTGCCCCAGAATCCCGCCCTGTTCCATGGCACGGTGGCCGACAACATCCGTTACGCGCGGCCTGACGCGAGCCAGGAGGATGTCGAGCAGGCTGCGAAGATCGCCCATGCCCATGATTTCATCCAGAGCCTGCCAAAAGGCTACGGGACGCTGCTCGGGGATGCCGGCCTGGGCCTGTCCGGTGGCCAGAAGCAGCGTCTTGCCATCGCCCGGGCGCTGCTGGCCGACGCGCCAGTGCTGTTGCTGGATGAGGCCACCAGCGCACTGGACGCGGAGAGCGAGAACCTGATCCAGCAAGCGATGCCAGCTCTCACTGCCGGGCGTACCACCCTCGTGATTGCCCATCGCCTGGCCACGGTCCGGGACGCGGACCGGATTGCCGTTATGGACCAGGGACGCCTGCTGGCGGTGGGCACCCATGAGGAACTGATGCGCCATAACGCCCTCTATCAACGCCTGGCAAAACTGCAATTCCGGGACAATGCGGCCTGAGGGCGACAATAGTCGGTTTGTTTCCTGTGACCGTACTACTTACACTGTTAGGTGAAACTTTCGAACCTGAACCCAGGGAGAATGGCAAAGTGAGCAATAAAGAATTGCAGGCACTCAAAGAACGCTACGTTGCGGCGGGCGCGGCAAGTCCCAATGAACAGTTTGCCGACCATGCAACGAATGCAGAGCTGTGGGACGCAGACGGCAAGCGCATGATCGATTTCGCCGGCGGCATCGGCGTACTGAATATCGGCCATCGCCACCCGAAGGTGGTGGAAGCGGTCAAAGCACAGCTGGACAAGCTGATGCATACCTGCCAGACGGTTATGCCCTATGAGGGCTACGTGAAACTGGCGGAGAAGCTCAGCGGTGTGGTTCCTGTGCGTGGCCACGCCAAGGTAATGCTGGCCAACTCCGGTGCCGAGGCCCTGGAAAACGCCATGAAGATCGCCCGTGCAGCGACTGGCAAAACCAACGTCATCTGCTTCGACGGTGGTTATCACGGCCGGACCTTCTACACCATGGCCATGAACGGTAAGGCAGCGCCGTACCAGACGGATTTCGGCCCCATGCCCGGCACCGTTTATCGTGCGCCTTATCCGGTTCCGTACCACGGTGTCAGTGAAGATGAAGCACTTCGTGGCCTGAAAATGGCCATGAAAGCCGATTCCCCGGCCCACAACACCGCAGCGATCGTTATCGAGCCGGTGCTGGGTGAGGGCGGCTTCTACGCGGCTCCGACCAGCTTCCTCAAGGAAATCCGCAAGATCTGCGACGAGAACGACATCCTCATGATCGCAGACGAAGTGCAGAGCGGTTTTGGCCGGACCGGCAAGATGTTTGCCATAGAGCACAGTGGCGTTGAGCCAGATCTGATGACCATGGCCAAGAGTATGGCTGATGGCATGCCGATTTCCGCCATCGTCGGTACCGACAAGTACATGGACGCGTCCGGGCCGAACTCTCTGGGCGGCACCTACACGGGCAGCCCGACCGCCTGTGCGGCAGCCCTGGCCGTATTCGACGTGTTCAAGGAAGAGGACATCCTCGGCAAGTCCCAGGCGCTGGGCGAAAAACTGAAGCAGCGCTTCAGCCAGTGGCAGGAACAGTTTGCCCACGTCGACAATGTGCGCAATCTTGGTCCCATGGCTGCGTTTGAGCTGGTGGAAAGCAAGGAAAGCCGTACGCCGAAGCCGGAACTGGCAGCGGCGGTAACCAAGAAGGCGAAGGAGAAGGGTCTGATTCTCCTGAGCTGTGGTATGTACGGCAACACCTTGCGGTTCCTGATGCCGGTCACCATCGAAGACGAGGTGCTGGAAGAAGGACTGGCGATTGTGGAAGAAAGCCTCAAGGAAGTGGGTGCCTGATCGGCGCTGACGCTCAAGAGGAAACAGAAAAACCGGGCATAAGCCCGGTTTTTTTATGCCCGTTTGGAAAGCCTCTATTCAGCCAAACCGCCGCTTCTGTGTGCGGTGACGGCGGTTACGTCCACACTTGGATTCATCGTATACTGCCCAGACTACTCCGGCAGTGCCTTCCGGCCTGCTCCAGTTTACCAATCAGGCTAGAACATGACGTCTCCGAGCTCCACCAACGTTCCGGACCACAAGCCAAGGCCCTGGGTCGACTTGCTGGTCAGTATTATCATTCCATCCGTTATCCTGATGAAGTTCAGTGGCGAAGAACATCTGGGCAGCGTGAACGCACTGGTCATCGGCCTGGCGTTTCCACTGGGTTGGGGGTTGTTCGAACTGATCAAGTACCGCAAGAAAAACTTCATTGCGGTACTCGGTCTGGTCAGTGTCGGGCTGACAGGCGGCATTGGCCTGCTTGAGCTGGATGCGGGTTGGTTAGCCATCAAGGAAGCCGCGATTCCCGCGATTATAGGTCTGGCGGTACTGGCTTCCACACGGACCAAGTACCCTCTGGTACGCACCCTTCTGTATAACCCAAGTGTTCTGGATGTCGATAAGATCCATAAGACCCTTGAAGAACACAATCGGGTTGAGGAATTCGAAGCCCGCCTGCTCAAGGCGAGTTACTTCTTTGCGGGCACCTTCCTGTTTTCATCCATCATGAACTACGTGATTGCTAAATGGATCGTGGTCAGCCCGTCCGGTACCGAGGCGTTTAATGAGGAGCTTGGTCGGATGACCCTGGTGAGCTATCCCATGATCGCCATTCCTTCCATGATTATGATGATGTTGATCTTTTATTATCTCTGGCGCACCATCCGCCGGCTGACCGGGTACACGCTGGAAGAGGTGATGGCACCGCATCTGGCGGAGAAAGAGAGGGAGCGAAACGAATCGTCGGAATCGAGCACCGGTAAATAAAACCTCTGAGGGTCGTTGCCGCACGGGATCGAAAACAAAAAAAGCGGCGAAGGTTTGAAGCCTTCGCCGCTTTTTTTTGTGCCTTTTGGACGGTTGTGATCAGACGTCCAGGTTGGTCACTTCCAGGGCATTGGTCTGAATGAAGTTACGACGCGGTTCGACATCGTCGCCCATCAGGGTTGTGAAGATCTGGTCTGCCGCAATGGCGTCTTCGATCGTCACTTTCATCATTCGGCGGGTCTCCGGATCCATGGTGGTTTCCCACAACTGCTCTGGATTCATCTCGCCAAGCCCCTTATAGCGCTGGATATTCAGACCACGCTGGGCCTCTTTCATCAACCAGTCCAGGGCACCTTCGAACGACAGCACCGGCTGCTTGCGCTCGCCACGTTGGATATAGGCGCCGTCTTCAATGAGGCCATCCAGGGTTTCACCCATGCGGGCGATCGCTGCGTACGAGGATGATTCAAAGAACTCATGGCTGAATACATGCTCGTAGGGAATGCCATGCACGTAGATGGTTACCTTCGGCAGGTACAGCGCCCGCTCGGTATCCTTGGTGACCGAGAAGGTGTATTTGGTACCGGTGCGGGTATCCAGGTCCAGGCCATCACCAAGACGCGCAACCCAGCGAGCCACGGAAGCTTCTTCCTTCAGATGCTCAGGCTTGAGCGTGACGTTCTGGAGCATCTGCTCCAGCACCTTGGCCGGGTAGGCCCGGGACAGACGCCCAATCATGTTCATGACCGCCTGGTAGTCCTTGACCATGGTTTCCAGAGCGGAATCCTTGATCGCCGGAGCTTCCGGGTTCACATAGAGCTGGGCACCTTCCAGAGCGGTCTGGGTGAGGTAGGCTTCCTTGGCCTTCTCGTCCTTCAGGTACTGCTCCTGCTTGCCACGCTTGACCTTGTAAAGCGGCGGCATGGCGATAAAGACATGGCCACGCTCGATGATTTCGCGCATCTGACGGAACAGGAAGGTCAGCAGCAGCGTCCGGATGTGGGAACCGTCCACGTCCGCGTCGGTCATGATGATAATGGAGTGGTAACGCAGTTTATCGGGATTGAATTCTTCCCGGCCGATGCCACAGCCCAGAGCGGTGATCAGGGTGCCCACTTCTGCAGAGGACAGCATCTTGTCAAAGCGGGCTTTTTCCACGTTCAGGATCTTACCTTTCAGCGGAAGGATTGCCTGGGTCTTGCGGTCACGGCCCTGTTTGGCGCTACCACCGGCCGAGTCACCCTCCACAATGTAAAGTTCGGAAAGGGCGGGGTCCTTCTCCTGGCAGTCCGCCAGTTTGCCGGGCAGACCAGCGATATCCAGGGCGCCTTTGCGGCGAGTCATGTCACGCGCCTTTCGAGCGGCTTCACGAGCCCTGGCGGCTTCCAGCATTTTGTTGACGATGAGCTTGGCTTCGTTCGGCTGCTCCTGCAGGTACTCCGCAAAACTCTGGTACAGCTCCTGCTCAACCGCAGTCTTCACCTCGGAGGAGACCAGCTTGTCCTTGGTCTGTGAGGAGAACTTCGGGTCCGGAACCTTAACGCTGATGATGGCAGTCAGGCCTTCCCGGGCATCGTCACCGGAGGTCGCAACTTTCGCCTTCTTGCCCAGACCTTCCTGCTCGATATAGTTATTGAGAGAACGGGTCAGGGCCGCCCGGAAGCCGGCCAGGTGTGTGCCGCCATCGCGCTGGGGGATGTTGTTGGTGAAGCAGTAGATGTTCTCCTGAAAAGCATCGTTCCACTGCATGGACACTTCCACCGCGATACCGTCTTCGCGCTCGCGATTAAAATGGAAAACGCGGTTGATCGGGGTCTTGTTGGAATTCAGATGCTCGACAAAGGCGCGCAGGCCACCTTCGTACTCGAAGACTTCTTCCTTGCCAGAACGCTCGTCGGTCAGACGAATGCGCACGCCACTGTTCAGGAACGCGAGTTCCCGCAGACGCTTGGCGAGAATGTCGTAGTGGAATTCAATGTGGGTAAAGGTTTCCGGCGAGGGAATGAAATGCACCTTGGTACCCGATGCGTCGGTCTCGCCGACGGCTGCCAGAGGTGCATTGGGAACACCGTGGGTATAGGTCTGCTCGTAAACCTTGTTGTCTCTACGAATGGTCAGGGTGAGGGTAGAGGACAATGCGTTCACGACCGAGACGCCCACGCCGTGAAGACCGCCGGACACCTTGTAGGAGTTATCGTCGAACTTACCGCCGGCGTGCAGCACGGTCATGATAACTTCCGCAGCCGAAACGCCTTCCTCTTCGTGGAGGTCCACCGGGATGCCACGTCCGTTGTCTTTCACGGTTACCGATTCGTCCGGGTGGATAATCACACCAATCTCTGAGCAGTAGCCCGCAAGCGCTTCGTCGATGGAGTTATCCACCAATTCAAAGACCATGTGGTGCAGGCCAGTGCCATCATCGGTATCCCCGATGTACATGCCTGGCCGCTTTCGCACCGCATCCAGCCCTTTCAAGACTTTGATACTGGAGGAATTATAGTTCGATTCACTCATTCGGAAACTCCTGAAGCGTGATAGGCCGGAGCATTCTTTGCTCTTCGCACCGGTCTTATTCTTCCGTCAATTTGCCATGTTCCACGTGGAACAATCTGTAATCCGGTGCATTACCCTCGGGCCAGAGCTGATCCACCATGGGACGCTCAATAGACGTGATAAACACCTGACAACGTAATGCCTGTAACCTGATAGCCAGCATGGCGCGATGGCCCTCATCCAACTCGGCGTTAATATCGTCGAGCAAAAAGGTCACCTGCTTGCCCATGTCACTCAACACCATGCCTTGGGCAATCTTCATCAAAATCACCAGGGTTTTCTGCTGGCCCCGGGAGAACGTTTCGGCAACAGGCCTGCCCTGAAACTTCAACCGGATGTCTGCGCGATTCGGACCATACAATGTGTGCCCGACTTTTCGCTCCTGATCCCGATGGTCTACCAGTAATTCTGCCAGCGGCCGACTGACATCCCAGCCCGGGTAATACTCGAGCTTCAGACCTTCGGTCCAGGGTACCTCTACTTCCCGAACCAGCTTTTCAAAAGCTAACTTGAACCGGCCAAAGGTGCCGACACGGGCCTCAGTAATGCGCTCACTCAGGGTAGCGTACTGATGATCCCAGACACGCATTAAAGCTTCGTCTAGTCTACCATTTCTCAGCGATTGATTCCGCTGTGATGTCACTCTCTGGCATTGTTGCCAGAGAGATCCAAAGGAAGGTTCCACGTGGAACACTAACCAGTCCAGAAACTGACGCCGCTTGCCGGGTCCACCTGCCACCACATCAAAAACACCCGGATCGATCACAGATACCGGCAGATGCTTGGCAAGGGCAGAAAGACTCCTGACCGCCTCACCATCCACCCGTAACATCGTTTCCTTCTGACCCACATCCCGGGATATTCCCAGGCGATGCACCAGATCGGTCTCGCTGCCATGCCTGCGTGAGTCCAACCCATGATCTAGACCACCAAACACCGTCAGCCGTTGTTCGCCATGACTCACCACTGCCTGGTGTCTGTTCACCCGAAACGAACGGCCCAATCCCAGATAACCGATGGCTTCCAGCACGCTTGTTTTACCGCTTCCATTTTCTCCGTAAAGCAGATTAAACGACGATGAAAAGCTGACCGGCGCCGACGACAGGTTACGGAAGTTCTCAGTCTGGAATTTTACAAGCGCCATAGAAAAGCAGACTCGAAGGGGACGAGGGCAGGAAACAACACAAAACCCTTTAACGAAAAAGGCAGCGTTACCTTCCCGTCGGTAACGCTGCCCTAGTGTACAAAAGCCAATCGCTCAAGGCGACAGCCTCAGTGGAGCATGTTCAACCGTTCGTCCATGAACACATCCATTTCTGGTGCAAGGATGTGAACATAGCGATCGAAATACAGGAACTGTTTCAGTAGCAAAGCAAATTCCCTTGGAAAATGCAGACCATGGCTTTCGCCGATCTTAACCATATCCATCAGGATATGATTAACATCGTCTTCTGCCTGCTCCGCCTCATAGGGAACCTCGTCGGGCACCATTCGATCCATCTGCTGGTACAGCCGTCTCAAATCGCTGGCCAGATCATCTACCCGAACCGTCTGGCGGGTAATACCGATTCGGATCATCGCGTCGGCCATTCCCTCGAAATTCCCAACCATAACGGCTGAAATGAAATCGCTCACCGCCTGCCAGGTATCCGGCTTGATACGACCAACAATTCCGAAGTCGATAAAACCAACCCGACCGTCCTTGAGAACCATCAGGTTGCCGGCATGCACATCCGCGTGGAAAAACTCACATTGGGTCAGACTGGAGAACCAGGTGTTCATGGCCGTGATCAGGGTTCGCTCCGGATCACGGGCGTAACCGCGGATACTTTCCAGATCGGTCAGGGACACACCGTGGAACCGCTCCATGGTCAGGATCCGCCGGGTGCTGCAGTGTTCGAACACCCTCGGTACTGCCGCATCTTCATTATGGGTATCATGCAGAAAATCCCGGAACACCTTCAGGTTGTTCGCTTCCTTGATGAAATCGCACTCTTCCATCATGGTCCGCTGGATTTCCTCTACGATACCGGACATGGAGGTCCAGGACAGTTTCGGTGCCAGAGTTTCCAGAATACGGGCAGACAGGTACAGGAAGTTCAGATCGGTTAAGAGAATGTTTTCCACACCCGGCTTCTGAACCTTGATCACCACTTCTTCACCGGAGACCAGACGCGCGGCGTGAACCTGGGCAATCGATGCCGACGCCAGGGCCACCGGATCGATTTCCGAATAGACTTCCTCCAGGGGCCGACCAAGCTCTTCCCGGATAATTCTCTTGATCACACCAAAGGGCAGGTTGGGTGTTCTGTCCAGGCAGTGCTGGAACTCCTCGACATACTCCTTAGGGAAAAACGTCGGGGAGCTGGCAATGAACTGTCCCAGTTTGATGTAGGTTGCACCGAGGGATTCAAACGTCTGCCTCAGCAAGCGCGGCGTTGGAGGGCGATCCCCCCGAAGCCAGTTGATCCCGGTGCGCCCGAGTACCGACACAGTCTGGCCAATCCTGAAGGCGCCTTTGATTCCATTCGTTACGGTACTCATCAATCTCATCTCCTCCTACAGCCTCATGGGCATGACAACATAGAGGCAACGGTTATCGTTTTGCGCCTCTATCAACGCACTGCTGTTCGGATTCGACAGGGTTATTTTTACCTGGTCCTCATCCAGCGCGTTCATGACATCCACCAGATAGCCTACATTAAAACCGATTTGCAGGGATTCGCCCTGATAGTCCACCGGCAGCGCGTCTTCGGCCTGTTCCTGATCCGGGTTGTTGGCAAATACCTGGAGTTCATTGGATGCCAGGTTCAAGCGCACGCCGCGGATGTTCTCGTGGGACAGGATGCCCGCCCGTTGCAGGGTATTCTTCAAGGTGGCGCGGTCCGCCAGGACGATCTTGTCGCCCCCGCGCGGAATCACGCGATTGTAGTCGGGGAATTTGCCTTCAATCAGTTTCGAGGTGAAGGTATAAGACCCCACCGTCGCTCGCAGGTGGTTATCGCCAATAACCAGGGTCACCGGTGTTTCCACATCATCGAGCAACCGGGCCAGTTCCAGTACCCCTTTGCGCGGAACAATAACCTGACGCAGCTCCGGGCAATTGGTGGCCAGTTCCAGATGTGCCATGGCCAATCGATGGCCGTCGGTAGCTACCGTCCGCACATGGTCCTTGTCCACTTCCAGCAACAGTCCGTTCAGGTAATAGCGCACGTCCTGCTGAGCCATGGCGAACGCCGTGGCATCGAGCATCCGGCCGAGTTCTTTCTGGGGCAATTCCAGACGGAAGCTCTCGTCTTCGTCTTCCACGTTCGGAAAGTGCTCCGCCGGCAGGGTCGACAGGGTAAAGTGGCTGGCGCCACACCGCAGGTGCAACCGATCGCCTTCAAGCGACAGCTCCATCGGCGCCTCGTCCCCCAGGGCCCGGGAGATATCCGACAGCTTGCGGGCCGGAACGGTAATCCGGCCGGGCTGATCTACATGCACCGGTGTTACCCGCGCCACCAGTTCCACTTCCATATTGGTACCGGTCAGGGTCAGGGTATTGTCCTCGGCCACCAGCAAGACGTTGGAGAGCACGGGCATGGTCTGTTTCTTTTCCACCACGCCAGCAATGCTTTGCAGCGGGGTAAGCAGGGATTCACGGCTGATCGTCAGTTTCATGGCACTCAGCTTTCTTTATGTTGGAAGGGTGAATGTTGTTCGCCAACGCCCGGCATCAGGTGGTCAGCAGTCTCATAAAATTCTGATAATCCTCGCGGATGCCCGGATCAGTCTCCTGCAACTCCACGATTTTCTTGCACGCATGCAATACGGTGGTGTGGTCACGCCCGCCAAAGGCATCACCAATCTCCGGCAAGCTGTGATTGGTCAGCTCCTTCGACAACGCCATGGCGACCTGCCTTGGCCGGGTAACCGTCCGGGTCCGGCGCTTGGAGAGCAGGTCGGCCACCTTGATTTTGTAATATTCCGCCACCGTGCGCTGAATGTTGTCGATGCTCACCTGTTTCTCGTGCAGCGCCAACAGGTCTTTCAGGCTCTCCCGGATAAACGGTGGCGTGATTTCAGAGCCAGTGAAGTGAGCATTCGCTATCACCAGACGAAGCGCACCTTCAAGCTCTCGAACGTTTGAACGAATTTTCTGGGCAATAAAAAAGGCCGCTTCGCTGCTGAGCTTCACGTTGGCCTGATCGGCTTTTTTCATCAATATAGCGACCCGCGTTTCCAGTTCAGGCGGCTCAACCATCACCGTCAGGCCCCAGCCAAACCGCGATTTGAGTCGCTCTTCCATATCCACAATTTCTTTCGGAAACCGGTCGCAGGTGACAATGACCTGCTGACCACCTTCCAGCAACGCATTAAACGTGTGGAAGAACTCTTCCTGGGAACGTTCCTTACGGGCAAAGAACTGGATGTCATCGATCAACAGGGCATCCACTGAACGGTAATAGCGCTTGAACTCATTGATGGCGTTCAGCTGCAATGCCTTAACCATATCTGCGACAAAGCGCTCTGACCGGAGATAGGCAACCTTGGCCTTGGGATTGCGACGGACAATTTCGTTACCGATCGCATGCATCAGGTGGGTTTTACCCAGACCAACACCTCCGTAGAGAAACAGAGGGTTGTAGGCGCCACCCGGATTTTCAGCCACCTGCATGGATGCCGCACGGGCCAGCTGGTTGGATTTACCTTCCACAAAGGTTTCGAAGGTAAATCCCTCGTTCAGGAAGCTCTGGTGCTTGATGTCACCTTCAACCTGAACCGGACGCCGCTGTGTGTCACTCTTCGGGCGCACGGATGGTGTGGATGCGACGGTAGCGGCCACGCCTTTTTCTTCTTCGGTTACCCGGCTGCCGGCCTCTTCCTGAACCTGACCGTTGACGCGGGCAGGTACTTCCGACCGTTTGACCGGTTCGCCTTCACGGGGTGCAGAACCCACTTTCATATTGACCCGGGGCGCCTGCCCACCGTTCAGATCCTTGAGCACCTCTTCGATACGCCGCAGGTACTTTTCGTTCACCCAATCCATAACAAAACGGTTTGGGGCGAACAGCATCAGCTGCCCCTCCCGGTGATCGGACTGCAGGGGCCTGAGCCAGGTATTGAACTGTTGTGCGGGAAACTCGTCCCGGAGTACTTCAAGACATTGATGCCACATACTGTTTGGCACGACAGCCTGCTCCCGATAACCCTGAAATGTCTCTAAACGGACAAGGGACTTCCTGTCCTGTGAGATGACCCCGAATTCTAACCCGACCGGCCCTCCAGTGAAAGGGCTAAAGCCAGTTCATGAACAGCCTGTGGAAATTTATTTCTTTATATTTCAATTTCTTACGAACTTACCTACAACCTTGTGTACAGAAAATTCCTGCAATGAAAGTTACCCACAGCCCTGTGTGTACAGCCCGGGTTTAACCCTGTTAGGAACCACGGGATGCAACCGGGGATAACTTTGAACGTCGCTTCGAAAACGACTTACCCACATTTCACCCTGCCATCGTCCACAGATCTCAGGGTGCCTTATCAATACCCTTATAAACCGCTCAACAACCTGTTTTTCTGATATTTTCTTCGCTTATCCACAGAAACCTTAGGTACTAATAACAGTAATAATTAATCCTTAAAAGAATTTTAAAAAGACTTACTGAATTTATTAGCTGACCTGGCCGATTAAGAATTTCGGGCATGCGCACAACCCCCTAGCAATAAGCATTGAATTCCCACCGGTATTTGCATAGAATGCCGCTCCTGTTTTGGCTGTTCATTTTCCAGCCAGTTACTGAATTTCCAACTTACGAATTGTGAGATCATCACCATGAAAAGAACGTTTCAACCAAGCGTCCTGAAGCGTAAGCGCGTTCACGGTTTCCGTGCCCGTATGGCCACTGCCAACGGCCGCAAGGTTATTTCCCGTCGTCGTGCCAAGGGCCGCGCACGTCTGTCCGCGTAAGCTCTGATTGCCTCATAAAGGCTTTGAGTTTCCCGAAATCACATCGTCTCTTGCGACCTGCTGATTACGGCAAAGTCTTCAACGACGTGCAGCTGAAAGTTCCACACCGGAATTTTCTGATCCTGGCGACACCGAATAATCTCGGTCACGCCAGGATCGGTTTGATCTTTTCGAAGAAAAACCTGAAGCTTGCAGTCCAGAGAAACCGGGTAAAGCGCCAGGTCAGGGAAAGTTTCCGTCACCAGACGGACCTGCCCGGCCTGGATCTTGTGGTTCTGGGACGCCAGGGGCTGGTTTCCCTGGACAACCACTCGGTTCGGGCATCCATGGATGACCTCTGGCGACGTCTCAGGAAAAAGTACGCTCAATCTCAGCCATCCCGGGCAGCACCATCGGAATCTGCCAATCGAGGAACGGGTTAATGCGCAAGCTTCTGCTTCTGCCCATCCGCTTCTACCAGTATGCAATCAGCCCGCTGATGGCCAGCCACTGCCGCCACTACCCCACCTGCTCACAATACGCCGTTGAAGCCATTAACCACCATGGCGCGCTTAAAGGATTATTTCTCGCAATCCGGCGTCTGTTAAGGTGTCATCCCTGGGCGGAAGGCGGTTATGATCCTGTACCGGGAACGGCAGAACCCCGGGCTCCGGAAACCGCAACAGCCTGCGTACACGCTGATCACTCCCATACAACAACCCAGACCAGACAGTAACTCTATGGATATTCAACGCATCGTATTATTTGCCGGCCTGGCTATTGTCAGTTATCTGATGGTGCTTGCCTGGAATGAGGACTACCATCAGCCGCCCGAGACGGCTCAGGTCGCTGAATCCCAGCCTTCGCAAACCGCTGGCAACATGGGCAATTCCGACAATATGGTGCTTCCGGAGGACAGCTCCGCTCAGGTTGATGGTGATGGCGAGTTCACCACTCCGGAGACTGGTCAGGCTGTCATCAGCTCAACCGAAACCACCACCGCGGTCAGCGATCAGTTCATCACAGTTCGCACCGATGTCTACGATCTGCAGATCGATCGGGTCAGCGGTAACCTGGTAAAAGCACGGCTGCTTGATTACGACGATACCCTGAACAGCGAAAAGCCGTTGACGCTCCTGAACAACACGCAGAATCGGCTGTACGTTCTAGAAAGTGGGCTGATTGGTCGTGATGGCCCGGATAGTCGCAAAAACGGTTCGGCTCCGGTCTACAGTGCTGACGCTGCAAGCTATGAACTGGCGGAAAGCGACAATCAGCTTCAGGTAGATCTGACTTACACCTCTGATAATGGCGTCCAGATCACCAAGCGTTATGAATTTGAACGCAACAGCTACGAAATTGGCGTCAAATATCTGGTTGAAAACCAGTCGAGTGAAGAATGGCAGGCCAATTTCACCGGCAAGATCGTCCGGGATCAGTCCCCGGACCCGACCTCCCAGACCAGCATGGGTATCCAGGCCTTCCTGGGTCTGGTCATCAGCTCCCCGGAAGATCCCTACGAGAAGTTTGATTTCGGAGACCTCCAGGAAAACCAGATCAATCAGTCGGTTACCAACGGCTGGCTGGCCTTCCTGCAGCACTACTTCCTGTCGGCATGGGTACCGGAGCGCGATATTCCCGCCCAGTACCAGACCACGCGCCGTGGCCCGAACTATGTAATGGGCTTTGTTTATCCGGCTACCAGTGTGGCGCCGGGCGAAACCGCAGAGATCGGTGCCCGGGCCTACGTTGGGCCGAAGATTATTGAGCGCCTTGAAGGCATGGCTCCGAACCTCGACCGTACCGTTGATTTCGGCTGGTTGTTCTTCATTTCGCTGCCGCTGTTCATCATTCTGGACTGGTTCCATAGCCTGGTTGGCAACTGGGGCGTGTCCATCATCCTGCTGACGGTTCTGGTCAAGGCGGTGTTTTTCCATCTGTCCGCTACCAGCTACAAGTCCATGGCCAAGATGCGGGCCGTTGCGCCCCAGCTGACCCGGCTGAAAGAACTGTACGGAGACGACCGGCAGCGCATGTCCCAGGAAATGATGGCGTTGTACAAGAGGGAGAAGATCAATCCGCTGGGTGGCTGTCTGCCCATACTGGTGCAGATGCCGGTGTTCATCTCCCTGTACTGGGTTCTGTTCGAGAGTGTTCAGCTTCGCCACGCGCCATTCATGCTGTGGATTCAGGATCTGTCGGTCATGGACCCGTACTTCATCCTGCCGATTCTGATGGGTGCCAGCATGTTCCTTCAGATGAGTCTGAACCCGACGCCGCCGGATCCGATGCAGGCCAAGATCATGAAGATGATGCCGTTGATCTTTACGGTCTTCTTCCTGTGGTTCCCGGCAGGTCTGGTTCTGTACTGGCTGGTGAACAATATTCTGTCCATTGCCCAGCAGTGGTACATTACCCGCAAGATCGAAGCAGAAATGGCCGGCAAGAAGCACTGACCGGTGCCCGAACCGACCCGGCAAAGGCTCCTGTATGGAGCCTTTGTTGTTTTCAGCCTGTGGAAAAAGCATGAGCCAGAGTTCTGACACCATCGCAGCCATCGCCACCGCACCGGGACAGGCCGGAGTTGGCATTGTTCGTATCTCTGGGCCCAAGTCCCTCGCCATTGCAAAAAAGATGCTGGGGTTTGAGCCGAAACCGCGATACGCCCATTACGGCCCCTTCCATGACAGCCATGGCGAGTTAATAGACGAGGGCATCGGCCTGTTTTTCCCCAACCCCCACTCGTTCACCGGCGAAGATGTGTTCGAGCTTCAGGGGCACGGTGGTACGGTGATTCTCGATCTTCTGCTCCGTGAGGTGTGCGGCCAGGGTGCAAGGCTCGCCCGGCCCGGCGAGTTTTCCGAGCGGGCGTTTCTGAACGACAAACTGGACCTGGCCCAGGCCGAAGCGATTGCCGACCTGATTGAAAGCAGTTCGGAACAGGCGGCCCGCTGCGCGGTTCGTTCGATGCAGGGTGTGTTCTCCAGGCAGATCGAGGATCTGGTGGACGCGGTCACTCATCTACGGATCTACGTGGAGGCGGCGATCGATTTTCCAGAGGAGGAAATCGACTTCCTGGCCGACGGCAAGGTAGCCAGTGACCTTCAAAACCTCCTGGAGCGGCTCGGGAAAATCCTGGCCGAAGCCCAGCAGGGAACGATTCTTCGTGACGGCATGAAAGTGGTGATCGGCGGAAGGCCTAATGCCGGCAAGTCGAGTCTCCTCAATGCCCTGGCCGGTCGCGAAGCGGCCATTGTTACGGCGATTGAGGGCACAACCCGTGATGTTCTGCGGGAGCATATCCACATCGATGGGATGCCCCTGCACATTATCGATACTGCCGGCCTTCGGGACAGCCCGGACGAAGTGGAACAGATCGGTATTGCCCGGGCCTGGGAGGAAATCCGTCAGGCCGATCGCATTCTTCTGATGGTGGATGCCACCACCACCGATAAAACCAGTCCCCATGAAATCTGGCCGGATTTCATCGACCAGCTACCGGCCAACGCCCCGGTGACGGTGATACGGAATAAGGTGGACCTCTCTGGTGAAACGGTCGGTATCAGTGCCGAAGAGCATCAGAGCGCGCCGGTGATCCGTTTGGCAGCAAAGTCTGCCGAGGGCCTGGAGATTCTCCGGGACCATCTCAAACAATGCATGGGGTTTGCCAGCACCACAGAAGGTGGTTTCCTCGCCCGGCGCCGCCATCTTGATGCCCTGGAGCGCGCCCAGGCCCTGCTGATCCAGGGCCAGAGCCAGCTGGAGGGTTTCGGTGCCGGCGAGCTTCTGGCTGAAGACCTGCGTGCCGCCCAGGATAGCCTGGGCGAGATCACCGGGCATCTGACGCCTGATGAGTTACTGGGCAAGATCTTCAGCAGCTTCTGTATCGGTAAATAGCGCTACCCGGTCTTCCGGCGTTCCTCGGAGGTGACTGGCACCAATGCCTCAGTGCTGTTGCGGTTGCCCAGGAAATCCGGGCGCGGTTTGTTGCCGCAGAATGGGGCCTGGAGCTGGTTTTCCACACTGTTATAGACGAAAAACAGGTTGCTGCGCGGCCAGGGCGACATATTGGCATTGGAGGCGTGGAGCGTGTTGCACTCGAAGATGATCAGCGAGCCGGCAGGGCCGGTTGGCGCTTTGATACCGTAGTCATCCGCCATGGCTGCCAGGTCCCGATTGTTGGGAACACCCAATTCCTGTTTTTTGAGAGATGACTGGTAGTTGTCCTCCGGTGTGCGGCCAACGCAGGGAACAAAGGTCTTGTGGGAGCCGGGAATCAGCATCAGCGGGCCGTTGAAAGGCGTGTTGTCGGTGAGGGCGATGGAGAAGCTGACTGCCCGCATCCGTGGCATGCCGTCCTCGGCGTGCCAGGTTTCAAAATCCGAGTGCCAGTCAAAACCCTTGCCGTGGAAACCGGGTTTGAAATTGATCCGGGACTGGTGGATGTAGGCTTCACTGCCCAGTAGCTGGCGTACCATCGCCAGAATCTTCGGATCCCTGGTCAGGCGGTCGAATCGGTCTGACAGTTCGTGGATGCCAAAAATCGAACGGATTTCCTGTTTTCCGGGTTCGGTGATGGTGCCTTCGGAGCGCAGGATGCTCTCATCGTCTTCGTAGGCGCGCAGATCCTCGCGGAATTCGCGAACGGTGGCCTGGTCGAGAAAACTGTCGAAGACTAAAAACCCGTCGCGCTCATACTGTGCCAGTTCGGTTTCACTCAGTGGTCCGTTTGTTTTCTCGGAACCTTCGCTGTGTACCACGGGGTCCTGCCGATCAAAGCTTTTGGTGGGGCGTTCCAGGCGGGTTGGATAAAAGTCGTCAGTACGAGTGTCCATATTCGAACCTCCTTCTTTTATTTTCCGGATAATGTCCAATATCTTCAGTTAGTTAAAAGCTCCAATAAAAGGTCCGCCAGAAGAGTATGGTCAGAGAGCCCGTTTTCAAGGCCAAAAAAATCCCGGGCCGGGGCCCGGGTGTAAGTTGTACCGGAACCTTTACCCGGTAAAGGCCATATTCTCGGCGTCGAGCTGCATCAGGTTTTTGCTGGGGCTGAGCATGCTGGTGGCGTGGCTCTGGGCCCGGGGCAGCAAACGTTCAAAATAGAACTCGTTGGTGGCGAGCTTGGCCTGGTAAAAGCCGGTGGATTCCTCACCACCGTTATCGAGTTTATCCACAGCCACCGAAGCCTGACGCAGCCAGATATAGGCCATGGTGACGTAGCCGCTATACATCAGGAAATCGTAGGATGCGGAACTCACCACATCGCGATCCTTGCGCGCCGCGAGCATGATACGGACGGTCAGCAGGTTCCATTGCCCGGTCAGCTTGAGCAGTTCCAGAGCCCAGGGCCGTAGCCGTTTATCGGTGAGATGCTTACGGGCAAAATTGGCAATGTTCAGGGTGAACTCGCGCACCGCGCCGCCCTGGGTCATCAGCAATACTTTTCGTCCCAGAAGGTCCAGCGCCTGGATACCGGTGGTGCCCTCGTACAGGGTGGCGATGCGGGTATCCCTGACAATCTGCTCCATGCCGTGTTCGCGGATGTACCCGTGGCCGCCAAACACCTGGACCCCCAGGTTGGCCGCTTCGCAGCCGAGTTCAGTGAGAAAGCCCTTCAGAATTGGCGTCAGGAAGCCGAGTTTGTCATCGTACTTCTCCGCCTTTTTATCGTCACCCTCGGTGAATCCCTCGACCATGTGATCGGCCAGCCGGGCTGCGTAATACAGCATGGCCCGACCGCCTTCGGCGATGGCCTTCTGGGTCAGTAACATCCGGCGCACATCAGCATGATGGATCAGGCTGTCAGCGACCTGGTCCGGCTCTTTCTTGCCTGAGAGTGCCCGCATGGAGCGCCGATCTTTTGCATAGGCCAACGCCCACTGATAGGACAGCTCCGCCGGCCCGACGCCCTGAATGGCGGTGCCGATGCGGGCGGTGTTCATGAAAGTGAACATGCAATTGAGCCCTTCATTCTCGGGACCAATGAGAAAACCGGTGGCGCCATCGAAATTCAGTACACAGGTGGCCGAGGCCTTGATGCCCATTTTCTTTTCCAGGCTGCCGCAGACGACACCGTTGCGCTCACCGACATCGCCATTACTGTCGGGCAGGAACTTGGGAACGATAAAAAGGCTGATACCCCGGGTGCCCTTGGGGGCGTCGGGCAGACGGGCCAGCACGATGTGGACAATGTTCTCGGTCAGGTCGTGGTCACCAGAGGAGATGAAGATCTTGGTTCCGGTAAGCCGGTAGCTGCCGTCGGCCTGTGGTTCGGCTTTGGTCTTTACCTGGCCGAGGTCGGTGCCACACTGGGGTTCGGTCAGGCACATGGTGCCGGCCCAGCGGCCCTCGGTCAGTGGCGCAAGGTAGGTCTGTTTCTGGTCTTCCGTACCGTGAAGGAAAATCGTGTTCATGGCCCCCAGGGACAGCCCCGGATACATGGAGAAAGGCCAGTTGGCGGTACCCATCATTTCCTGTTTCAGCAGTCCCATGGAAGCGGGAAGGCCCTGGCCGCCGTATTCCTCGGGCGCTGAGAGCCCCTGCCAGCCCCCCATGGCGTATTGCTGGTAGGCTTCCCGGTAACCGGCGGGTGTGGTGACTTCACCGTTGTCCAGTTTGCAGCCTTCTTCGTCGCCAGAGAGGTAAAGTGGGCTCAGCACCTCTTCACAAAACTTTCCGCATTCGCCGAGTATCGCGTCCACGATATCGGGCGTAGCGTTTTCACCGCTGGTCAGGGTGGCGTAATGACCCGGGTAATCGAACACCTCGTTCAGCAGGAATTTCATGTCGCGCAAGGGCGCTTTGTAAACCGGCATAGCCAATTCCTCTGTGTCTTTCTCAACAATCTTTGGTGGACAACCACCGTTCGTTGCCTTGTGTTTTACGCCAATACCGGGGCACTGCCATTGACGAAAAGCACCGGGCAGACTGTCAGAAAGGACAATTGGCCGAGATGACGTAGCAGAGATCGTGGATTCCGGGTAATGATCGTTAAAGAGGGTTTCGGCGTATTTCCTTGCGCCGAGGACCCCCACATATCCCTGTTCGGAGAGTGTAAAAGTCATGCAAAGCCTGTTTACTGAGATATCGAAACGCCTGTCGACCCCTATACTCTGGGTATTGTTTTCGGCACTGCTGCTCAGTGGCTGTGCCAGCCCCTCGCTCGAGGACTATGCCGACCGCACGCCAGAGCTGGTCCCTGAAGAGTTCTTTACCGGCGAACTTTCCGCCCGGGGGGTGGTCAAGAATTTTTCCGGTGAGGTGATTCGCACCTTTGATGCGGATATCAGCGCGTCGTGGGATGACGAGGGCGTGGGCACCCTGGATGAAGTGTTCCGTTTCGATGACGGCGAAGTGCAGACCCGCGTCTGGACCCTGACTCCCGCGGAAGACGGCTACCATGCTGACGCCGGTGACGTGGTTGAACCCGGAACCATGCGTTGGAGTGGCAATGCAATTCACATGAATTATGTGCTCCAGGTGGCCTATGGCGACGGTACCCTGGACGTACGCATGGATGACTGGATGTACCTGATTACGCCCGACACGTTGATCAATCAGACCACCATGAGCAAGTGGGGAATCGACGTGGGCGAGGTGGTTCTGGTCATCCAGAAAAAGTAACAGACGACTAACCTGACCCCGAAATACCTGGAAATCCTATGTGGAAACAGTGGTTGATTGCGTTGGTACTGGTGGCTGTCGCTATCGGCGGCGCCTTTGTGTATCAGAACTTCGATGATGCGACCGCCGCCCAGAGCGGCCGCGAACGTCCCGCCAGCGCGGTTAACACCATGCTTCCGCAGATGGAGGCAGTACGGGATGTGGTCAACGCCGTTGGCAGTCTAAAAGCCCTGAACGCGGTGGAACTGACCACGGAAGTCAGTGGCCGGGTGGTGGAATTGAATCTGGAAACCGGCCGCCGGGTGGGGCAGGGCGAGGTGCTGTTGCGGCTTGATGATCGCCAGGCCCGGGCAGACCTGCAGGTGATCGAGGCGCAACTGGCGGATGCCCGCCGACAGCTCGAAAGGGCACAGCGGTTGCGTTCGAACAACAGTATTTCCCAGTCCCAGGTGGATCAACTGAAAACGTCAGTCGATGTCGCCGAGGCACAGCGCCAGTCAGCTCAAGTTCGTCTGGAAAACCACCGGATTGAGGCGCCGTTCGCCGGTGTGGTCGGGCTGAGTGACATCAGCGTCGGCGCCTATATCACTGCCGGAACCTCGGTGACTACCCTGGATACCACCGACCGTATGGAACTGGGCTTTTCGATCCCGGAGCGTTTCCTGGGGCAGGTGAGTCTCGGGCAAGAGGTAAGGGGCGCATCGCCGGCCTATCCGGACCAGACCTTTTCCGGTCAGCTGGTGGAGTTGGGTTCCAGGGTCAGTGAGTTGAGTCGTTCGCTGCCTGTCCGGGCACTGATCGATAACCCGGATGGCCTGCTCCGGCCGGGACAGTTCATGTCTGCGACGCTTACACTCCGGCAACGGCAGGCGCTGGTAATCCCCGAGCAGGCGGTGATGATCCGGGGTGATGAACAGTATGTGTTTGTGGCTGAAGACGGTGTGGCCCGGCGGGTTTCGGTGAGCCTGGGCTCGCGCATGCCCGGTTTTGTGGAAGTTTCGAACGGTTTGAGCCAGGAAGACCCGGTGATCGTGACCGGTCAGGACCGGCTCAGCAGTGGGGACCGGGTTCGGGTATTGGAAGACGACAAAGCCATTCCCGAGAACCGTTTTATTACGGCCAGGGAGTCGTAACCGGTGGTCCTCTCTGACGTCTCCATCAAGCGGCCGGTGTTCGCTACGGTCCTCAGTCTTCTGATCGTTGTGTTCGGTCTGGCAGCCCTGATGGGCCTGCCGGTGCGCGAGTACCCGGATATTGACCCACCCGTTGTTTCCATCTCCACCGACTACACCGGCGCGGCGGCCGAGGTGGTAGACACCCAGATTACCCAGGTGATCGAGGGTGCCATCAGTGGCATTGAGGGTATTCGGTCGATCGAATCATCCACCGAGCAGGGCGAGTCCCGAACCAGTATTGAATTTACGACGGCGCGGGATGTGGATATTGCCGCCAATGATGTCCGTGATGCGGTGTCCCGGGTGGCGAACCAGCTGCCAGACGAAGCCGATCCACCGGTGGTGCGCAAGGCGGATTCCGATGCACGCCCGATGATGTGGGTGACCCTGCGCAGTGATGTCTGGGACAGTGCCGAATTGAGTGACTTTGCCGACCGGGTCCTGGCGGACAGGTTGTCGGTACTCGATGGTGTTGCCGACGTGCGTATTGGCGGCGAACGGCGCTATGCCATCCGGGTCTGGCTGGACCGCGAACGTCTTGCGGCCCGGGATATCACCGTGGCGGAAGTGGAACGGGCCCTGCGTGCCAACAACGTGGAGCTGCCTGCAGGATCGGTGGATTCGTCCACCCGGAATTTCACCGTGCGGGCCGAGGGCCGGCTGTCGAACGTGGAACAGTTCCGGGAGCTTGTGGTTCGCCGGGATGGTAATGATCTGTTGCGCCTGGGCGAGGTGGCCAATGTCCAGATGGGTGTGGAGTCGGATGTGAGCCGCCTGCGCGCCAATGGCCAGACCGCCATCGGCATGGGGATTATCCGCCAGTCCAAGGCCAACACCGTTGCGGTTTCCGATGCCGTCCGCGCCGAGCTGGAGAAGATCCGGGAGACACTGCCACCGGAAGTCACCATCGCGGAAAGCTACGACGAATCCATTTTCATCCGGGCTTCCATCAAGGAAGTGGTCACCACGCTCGCCATTGCGGTGTCCCTGGTTATCCTGGTTATCTTCCTGTTCCTGCGCTCCTGGCGGGCGACCCTCATTCCCGCGGTGACCATTCCTGTTGCGGTGATTGGTGCCTTTATCGGTCTCGGCTTCCTGGGTTTTTCCATCAACGTACTGACCCTGCTGGCGGTGATTCTTGCCATCGGCCTGGTGGTGGACGATGCTATCGTGATGCTGGAAAACATCCAGCGCCGGATTGACGAGGGTGAGCCCCCGTTGCTTGCCGCCTACCGGGGCGCGAAGCAGGTTGCCTTCGCCGTGATTGCGACCACTCTGACCCTGGTGGCGGTGTTCGTTCCCATCTCCTTCATGGGCGGCAACATTGGCCGGTTGTTTGCCGAATTCGGCTTTACCCTGGCGGCGGCAGTGGTGTTTTCCAGCCTCGTGGCCCTGACCCTGGCGCCGATGCTGTGTTCCAAGTGGCTCAGGCACAGCCCCGAATCGGCAGAAGGTCATCGTCTCTGGGCCGCCAGTGAAAAGGTCCTGAATGGCCTGACCAATGGTTACCGCAGGCTGTTGGAGTTTTCCCTGAGGCAGCCGGGCTTGTTACTGGGCCTTGGACTTGTCGGCCTGGTCATTGCCGCCGTGGTGTATCCGAAATTGCCTCAGGAGCTGGCGCCTACCGAAGACCGTGCCGTGATTATCATGCCCACCAGCGCGCCCCGTGGCTCAACGGTGGAATACACCGACCACTACGTCCGCCAGGTGGAAGAGTCATTGCTGCCGTATCTGGATGAAGGCATAGCCAACCGCCTGCTTGCCATCGTCGGGTTCCGTGATGAAGAGGACAACGCGTTCATGATCATGGGCCTGGTGCCCTGGGAAGATCGGGAGATCAAGCAGCAGGAAGTGACCAGCGAAATCCGCAAAAAGTTGGCCGATGTGTCCGGCATTCGGACCGTGGCCGTGAACCCGCCGGGTCTGGGTCAGCGGGGGTTCAGCCAGGCCGTGGAGTTTGTGGTGGCCGGCCCGGACTACGAATCGGTGCAGGCCTGGAGCCAGGAGATCGTGGAGCGGGCCAAGGAAAACCCCAATCTTCAGGACCTGGATACCGATTTCGAGCTGACCCGGCCGGAACTGCGGGTAAACATCGACCGGGAGCGGGCCGCGGATCTCGATATCACGGTGGAAGACGTGGGCCTCACCTTGCAGACCATGCTGGCTTCCCGGCAGGTAACCACTTACATCGATCGAGGCCGGGAATACGATGTAATCATTCAGGCGGAAGACGCCAACCGGGCAACGCCCGAAGACCTGGGCCAGATTTTCCTGCGGCCCCGGGAGGGCGGTAACCTGATCCCATTGCAGGCACTGGTTTCCGTGCAGGAGATCGGCGCCAACCCGGACCTCCGCCGCATCGACCGCCTGCCCGCTGTGGTGATCAGTGCGTCTCTGGCGGATGGTTACGACCTGGGTTCGGCATTGACCTACCTGAACAACCTGGCTGTGGATAACCTGCCGCCGGAAGCCCGCGTCAGTTACAAGGGCCTGAGCCGGGAATTCCAGGAATCCTCGGCGGCAATTTACGTTACCTTTGCGCTGGCTTTCGTCATCGTGTTCCTGGTGTTGGCAGCCCAGTTTGAAAGCTGGATACATCCGCTGATCATCATGCTGTCGGTGCCGCTGGCGGTAACCGGGGCTCTCCTGGCGCTCTGGTGGACGGGTATCAGTCTGAACATCTACAGCCAGATCGGCATCATCATGTTGCTGGGGTTGATGGCCAAGAACGGGATACTGATCGTGGAGTTCGCCAACCAGCTCCGGGACAAGGGTTACGAGGTTCGGGAGGCGATTCTCGAAGGCGCCTGTCTGCGTTTCCGTCCGGTACTGATGACTACCATATCGACGATTTTCGGTGCCGTGCCCCTGGTGATTGCCACCGGTGCGGGAGCCGAGAGTCGGGCTGCGATTGGTATGGTCATTCTGGGCGGGCTGATTTTCGCCACCACGCTGACCCTGTTCATCATTCCGGTGCTCTACAACCTGTTGGCCCGGTTTGCCAAGTCTTCCAATGCGGTGGAAAAAGAACTGGAACGTCAGGCGTCCGGACAGGCGGGCGGCACGGGATTGGCCGCCGCGCCACAGAAACGCGCCGACGATTTCTGACTGACCGGATGATTACAGGGTGGCCGGGAACTCCAGCTGGCCGCCAAACATCTCATCCGGATGTATGTCGACGCACAAGACCTGTTGCCCCGGCAGCATTGTTGAGAGGGTGACGGTACGTTTTGCATCCGGCAGACCGACATAGGGCCGACAGCTGCTGATGTGCTGGGGCCGTTCCAGGGCATTCCGGAAGTACTCCCGGTGGGTCCATTGAGCGCCGGCGGAATGATACAGCGGATTGAACTTTCCGCGATGAATGTCCGGATTGGCGCGGGCAAGGTTGCCTTGCTGGATGCCCTGTGGATTGAGCAGGAAGCAGCGTTTCACGCCATCCACTTCCAACAGCTTGTTGCAGGCGGTGCTGAACGGCAACTCCCGGCTCAGGGAATGGCAGGCTTCGAGAATTTCGAAACGCAGAAGGCGGAAATAACTCTCCTGATCCCGTATGTCCTGGGCTGATGACTCGCTGGAATCGGCAATGATGCGTTTTAGCGCCTGTTCGGTCAGCTCCGGCTCGTGTTGTTTCAGGTTGGACGGCCTTGCGAACAGGAAGCCCTGCAGAAGATCGGCCTCCGTTTGCAGGGCAATGTGAGCCTGGGTGTGGTTCTCGATCCCTTCCAGAAGCACGAGGCTGCCGCTTTCGCGGATCATCTTTACCAGACTCTCCAGCAGCATTCGGGCGCGACTGTTGTTCTCGGCGTTTACCAATAGGCTCCGGTCGAGTTTCACAATCAGCGGATTGATGCGCCACAGGCGCTCAAAATTGGAATCGCCCATACCGAAATCGTCGATAGCGATCTGAAAGCCGTGTGCTTTGGCCTTGAGGATGAATTCCAGAAGTGCGGCTGGGTTGTCGGATGCGGTTTCGACCAGTTCCAGAACCACTTTCTCGGGATCGATTCCGCTACGCTGGCATTGCAGAGCAAGCTTTTCCAGGGAGGCTTCCGGATGGATGCAGGTACCGGGATTGATATTCAGGAACAGCCAGACGGCCTGGGAGCTGGCCGCAAAGTTGTCCAGGTGAAGCTGCAACAGATGCCGGTCCAGCTCCGGTGTCTGGTTGTTTTTTTCGGCCTGTTCGAAAAGCGTAAACGGAGAGACACTCTCATTATTCTTTCTGACCCGGACCAATGCCTCGTAGCCAACCAGTTTTCGATGGGTTGGGCTCAGGATCGGCTGGTAAACAGAACTGAAATCATAGTCGTCGATGATCTTGGGAGTCCTGGATATTTCGGCTCCGCGATAGATGCGCCTTGGAAGTCGGACTACGCTGCTCATGGTCAGGAACCTTTATAGTGCCAATAATCCAGCCATCCTGGCCTGATAAAATAGTGTCTGAACAAGGAGACCAAGCGAATTGCGTACCAGACGGCCAAAAATCAAGCGTTTAACTAAGCTTAACCCCGTCAAATAAATGAACATGATTGCCGCTTTCTACGCTACCGCACCGGATCCGGGCAGATTTTCGGTCGTAATGCCGGCAACGCACCAAAACAGGGTTTCTTGATGCCATCGAAAAGTCAGTTCCGTTTGCTTGGCCAACGCCGGTTCCTGCCGTTTTATCTGACCCAGTTCTCTGGCGCCTTCAACGACAATCTGTTCAAGAACGCGCTGCTGCTGCTGATCACCTTCAGTGCCGGCGGTTTGATGGGGTTGTCGGTGAATGTGGTGGTTAACCTGGCCGCTTTCCTCTTCATACTGCCGTTTTTCCTGTTTTCCGGTATTGCCGGCGAGATGGCGGATCGCTACGAAAAATCCCGAATCATCCGAAATGTGAAGCTGGCGGAAATTGTCATCATGGCCGTTGCCGCACTCGGACTGTGGTTCGGCTGGTACGAGTTGTTGCTGGTTCTGTTGTTCCTGATGGGTACCCAGTCCACGTTCTTCGGTCCGGTGAAATACGCGATCCTGCCCCAGGTGTTGGCGGACGATGAGCTGGTGGGCGGCAATGGCCTGGTTGGTATGGGCACGTTTGTGGCAATCCTTCTGGGCACCATTGCGGCAGGTCTATTGATGGGCTTTGAGATGGCGGCCCGGCTGACGGCGGTTGCCGTTTTTGTCATGGCGGTGTTCGGCTATCTGGCGGCGCGTCAGGTTCCGGTGACCGAATCCGATGGTTCCGGTGTCAATGTCCGTTTTCGACCGGTGCTCGAAACCTGGAGACTGATGGCTCTGGCGGCCGAGCGCCGGCAGGTGTTGCTGGCGGTGCTGACCATCTCCTGGTTCTGGTTCCTCGGAGCCGCCTATCTGACCCAGTTTCCCAATTTTGCCCGCACCAACCTCCTGGGTGACGAGACCGTGGTGACCCTGTTATTGGCCATGTTCACGATCGGCATTTCCATCGGCTCCATGATGTGCGAGCGACTCACCAAACACCGCATTACCCTGTCACCCGTGCCCTGGGGCGCCCTGGGGCTGAGCCTGTTCGGAATAGACCTGTATTTTGCGGTGCCGGATGATCCCATGGCCTCCACCTGGTGGACCCTGTTGACCGATCCTGTCTATCTGAGGGTTTTGATGGATCTGGTCGGTATCGGGATTTGCGGCGGTCTTTTCATCGTGCCTCTGTACGCCTTTATCCAGCACGAAACGCCACGGACCAAACGTGCCCGTATCATTGCTGCGCTGAATGTCATTAATGCGTTGTTCATGGTGGTGAGTGCCCTGGCCGGAATTGTGGTGCTTGGTGTGTTGGAGGTAAGCATTCCGGGGTTTTTCCTCCTGCTCTCGCTCCTGAACGGATTGGTGTTGCTGGTGGTCTGGCGGCTTCGACGAAAAACAGCCGGCAGTTCTGTGGATAATTAGTTGGACAACCTACGGAAAGCCTCTGGATTACTTTCTGTAAAATTAAATAAAACAATAGCTTAGTTGTTTTTTTAGGGTGATTAATAAGTAGTCTTGCATGTGGATAACTTTCTTGAAAACTTTTCTGAGAAGAGTTATCCAAACCCATGAAAAGCCGTAGGTTTCGGTTTTCCACTATCCATTTAACGCTCGGAAAACTCCCCTTTGAGCCCTGACCAGGCCACTGCCGCTTTCAACGTAGTTCGTCTCTGGTTAAAATTTGCACATCCTGACTGCAATTTCCCGGGTGAAGCGTTATACTCGCCGCCCGATTTTATCCCCCGATTTCCGAGGTGAGCTGTGGATTTTCCGACCCGTTTCGATGTCATTGTCATTGGTGGTGGCCATGCCGGTACCGAGGCCGCGCTGGCGGCTGCGCGCATGGGTTCCCAGACCCTGCTGCTGACCCACAACATTGAGACCCTGGGCCAGATGTCTTGCAACCCGGCCATCGGCGGTATTGGTAAAAGCCATCTGGTGAAAGAAATCGATGCGCTTGGCGGTGCCATGGCCGAGGCCACGGACAAGGCTGGCATCCAGTTCCGGGTCCTTAACAGTCGCAAGGGACCGGCCGTGCGCGCCACCCGTGCCCAGGCTGACCGTGTGCTTTACAAAGCCGCCATCCGCCATACCCTGGAAAGCCAGCCGAACCTGACACTGTTCCAGCAGGCGGCGGACGATCTGATTGTGGAAAACGACCAGGTGACCGGTGTCGTGACCCAGACCGGTATTCGCTTCAACGCCAGGACCGTGGTGCTTACCACCGGTACTTTCCTGGGCGGCGTTATTCACATTGGTATGCAGCACCATGCCGGCGGCCGTGCCGGTGATGCGCCGGCCAATGCCCTGGCACAGCGCTTGCGGGAACTGCCGTTCAACGTTGGTCGCCTTAAAACCGGCACGCCGCCTCGCATCGACGCCCGGTCTGTGGATTTCTCGGTAATGCAGGAGCAGTGGGGGGATGACCCCACCCCGGTGATGTCCTTCATCGGCAGCCGTAGCCAGCATCCGGAACAGGTGTGCTGCTACGTGACCCGGACTACCGAACAGACCCACGATATTATCCGCAGCGGTTTCGACCGTTCGCCGATGTTTGCCGGCAGCATCGAAGGTGTGGGCCCCCGCTACTGCCCGTCGATCGAGGATAAGGTAAACCGCTTTGCTGACAAGGATTCGCACCAGATCTTTGTAGAACCGGAAGGCCTGACCACCAACGAGCTGTACCCGAACGGGATTTCCACCAGCCTGCCGTTTGATATCCAGTTGGCGGCGGTGCGTTCTATTCCCGGTTTTGAAAATGCCCATATCACCCGGCCGGGTTACGCCATCGAATACGACTACCTGAATCCGCAGGACCTGCGCCATACCCTGGAAACCAAGTTTATCCAGGGCCTGTATTTTGCCGGCCAGATCAACGGCACAACCGGCTATGAAGAAGCGGGCGCCCAAGGGCTGCTGGCCGGGATCAACGCTGCCCTGCGGTCGCAGGAAAAAGACGAGTGGTACCCGCGCCGTGACGAGGCTTACCTGGGTGTGCTGGTGGATGACCTGATCACCATGGGCACGTCCGAGCCCTATCGCATGTTTACCAGCCGCGCCGAGTATCGCCTGATCCTGCGCGAGGACAACGCCGATCTGCGTCTGACCGAAACCGGTCGCAAGCTCGGCCTGGTTAATGATGAGCGCTGGCAGAAGTTCAATGACAAGCGCGAAGCGATCGCCACCGAGCGTAGCCGCCTCGAGGCCACCCGGATTCACCCGAATACCGAGGCCGGTGAGCGCGCCAACGGCTTTCTCAAGCAGCCGATGACCCGTGATCAGTCCCTGGCAGAGCTGCTGCGCCGGCCCGAGATTGTCTACAGCCACATTGCCGAGATCGGTGCCGAGAAAGCCGAAGATCCGGTGGTCGCCGATCAGGTGGAAATCGAGATCAAGTACGAGGGTTATATTTCCCGTCAGACGGACGAGATCGAGCGGCTCCGTAAAAACGAGAACACCGCCCTGCCGGTGGATCTGGATTATGACGTCATCGGCGGCCTGTCCAACGAGATCAAGCAAAAGCTCAAGACCGTGCGGCCGGAAACCGTGGCTCAGGCCTCACGTATCCAGGGTGTGACCCCGGCGGCGGTGAGCCAGATCCTGGTGCACCTGAAAAAGCGCGACCTGCTGCGCAAACAGTCGGCCTGATCCGCGCCCATGACCAAGTCACTCTGGCACGGCCAACTCCGGGATGGACTGGCCACGATGGGCCTGTCCCTGGATGAGGATCGGCAGGAAAAGCTGCTGGCTTTTCTGGGCCTGCTTAACAAGTGGAACCGGGCTTACAACCTCACTGCTGTGCGTGATGAGCGTGTGATGGTGTCCCGGCAACTGCTCGACAGCCTGAGCATTCTGCCGTGGGTAACGACGGACCATCTTCTGGATGTGGGCGCCGGCGGCGGCCTGCCCGGTATTCCCCTGGCGATCGCCCTGCCCGAAAAACGCTTTACCCTGCTCGACAGCAACGGCAAGAAGACCCGCTTTCTCAACCAGTGTGTGCTGGAGCTCGGCCTGAAAAATGTCGAGGTTGTTCACGGGCGCGCGGAAGATTGCAATCCTCCGGAACCCTTCAGCCAGATCAGCAGCCGAGCCTTTACCGCGCTCGAGAATCTGGTGAGCTGGTGCGGTGATCTGCTGGCAAATGAGGGTGAGTTCCTTGCCATGAAAGGTCAGTTTCCGGATGATGAAGTGTCTGCCCTTCCGGCTGGCTGGCAGGTAACATCCAGCCATTCCCTGGACGTACCGGGCGCCGATGGCGACCGCCACCTGCTGGTGATCGCCCGGACCGTGAATTCCCGGTAGTTTGGCAGTCCAATTTCTGAACCGGTAACCCATAAACAAGGAGGCAGGACATGGCGCGCGTGATTGCAGTGACCAATCAGAAAGGCGGTGTGGGCAAAACCACCACCTGCGTCAACCTTGCTGCCTCCCTGGCCGCCACTAAGCGTCGGGTGCTGCTGGTGGATATGGATCCCCAGGGCAACGCCACCATGGGCAGTGGTGTGGATAAAAACGCCCTGGAACTGTCTGGCTACGACATGCTGACCAAGCGCGCCAGCGCCGCCGAGGTGATCATTCCCGCCGAGGCTTCCGGCTTCGATATCCTTCCGGCCAACGGTGACCTGACGGCGGCCGAAGTGGAACTGATGAACGAGATCGGTCGCGAACACCGCCTGAGACTGGCGTTGAACACCGTTCGTGATAATTACGATTACATCCTCATCGATTGCCCGCCATCGCTCAGCCTGTTGACGGTGAATGCCCTGTCGGCGGCAGACTCTGTGCTGATTCCAATGCAGTGCGAGTACTACGCCCTTGAGGGGTTAGCGGCGCTGATGAACACCGTTGAGCAGATTCAGGAAACGGTCAATCCGAATCTGCAGGTGGAAGGCATTCTGCGCACCATGTACGACCCTCGCAATAGCCTTACCCTGGACGTTTCCGGCCAGCTGAGCGAGTACTTTGGCGACAAGGTGTATCGTGCAGTGATTCCCCGCAATGTCCGTCTGGCCGAGGCCCCCAGCTATGGGGTTCCGGCCCTGAAATACGACCGCGCCTCCAAGGGTGCGATCGCCTATCTGGCCCTGGCCGGCGAAATGGTACGCCGCCACGGTTCAAAAAAGACATCCGCGCCGGTTGCGGTGTAACATACCGCCCTGTCACTCACTTAAGCACAACGATATTCAACGGGAAGAATGACTGACACCATGGCGGCGAAGAAACGAGGTTTGGGTGAACGTGGACTGGGCGCCCTGCTGGCGGGCTCCAAGGTCAATCTTGACCAGGAGCTGAAAGACCACGACGGTGAGCTCCGCGAAGTTCCCATTGATCTGATCCAGCGCGGCCGGTACCAGCCCCGGCGCGACATGGATCCCGCCGCCCTGCAGGAACTGGCAGATTCCATCCGCCAACAAGGCGTGATGCAGCCGGTGGTGGTTCGTCCCATCGCTGAAGGCCGTTACGAGCTGATCGCCGGTGAGCGCCGCTGGCGGGCCACCCAGATGGCCGGCCTGGACAGCATCCCCGCCATCATCCGGGATGTCCCCGATGAAGCCGCCATCGCCATGGCGCTGATCGAGAACATCCAGCGTGAGAACCTCAATCCCATTGAAGAAGCTTTCGCTCTTCAGCGCCTGCAGGACGAGTTTGGCCTGACCCAGGCCCAAGTGGCCGAAGCCGTGGGCAAATCCCGTACGACTATTACCAACCTGCTTCGACTGATCGGTTTGTCCGAAGACGTTCGTATTATGCTCGAGCATGGCGATCTGGAAATGGGCCATGGCCGGGCAATGCTGACCCTGGCGCCGGAACTGCAGATGCAGGTGGCCAAACAGGTGGTGGCCAAATCCCTGTCGGTTCGCCAGACTGAAGCCCTCGTACGACGGGTGCAACAGGAAACACCGGACAGCAAATCCCGGAAAAAGGGAGTGGTGGACCCCAACATTCGCGCGCTCCAGGATGACCTGGCGGAGCGATTGGGTGCACGAGTGTCGATCGATCATGGCCAGCGTGGCAAAGGCAAGCTGGTGATCGAGTACAGTTCCCTCGACGAACTCGACGGCATCCTGGGCCACATCAAATAAAATCGTCGGGGTTTTGTGGGTCGTCCGACCCCCCTACGAAAGTTCGTATCTGGTTACGTACACAACATGTAGTGGTGAAAAACTGAACGGCCGTCTATTTGTGACGAAAATTGCCAAAACCCAGTTATTACGCCGCTTTTGACGGATCAGCCGGTTCCCGGTTTTGTTGATTCGTGCACATTGAACACATATAATCTGCGGCGCTCGTGTCGGTGTATTTGCTTACTTTTTAAACGACATCGACCGAAAAGCACCGTACTTCCGGAACGAACATGACGAAGGCAGCTTCAGGCGGCATTGGCCGTCCACCCATCGCACGATGGTTTGTAATAGAGAGTGTGGTACTTGTCTTCGTCAGCGTGGCGTTTCTCTTGCGAGGCGAGGTTTCCGGTTATTCAGCGCTGCTGGGTGGACTTATCTTTCTGATCCCCCATGGTTATTTTGCGCTCAAGGCATTCCGCTACGCCGGCGCGCGGTCTGCCAAGAAGATCATGACGTCTTTTTATCAGGGTGAGGCCGGCAAGCTCATCCTGTGCGCCATCCTCTTCACGATGGTGTTCAAATGGATTCAGCCGCTTGATATTGCGGCACTTTTTTTAACATTTGCGATCATGCTGGTCACCAACTGGTTGACACCGCTTCTGGCGGGCAGCAATACGCAGCAAAGCTAACTGGACCTGGGAAACCGTTATGGCAGGAAGTGCATCCGAATATATCCAGCATCACCTCCAGAACCTCACCTACGGTAAACTTCCGGCAGGCTACGAGCGTGCCGACGGTACCGTACTTCAAGATGCAACCTGGACGCTGGCTCACACCGGCAGGGAAGCATCCGACATGGGCTTCTGGGCTCTGCACATCGATTCACTGGGCTGGGCAGTCGCCCTCGGTGCCCTGTTCCTGTTTATTTTCCGCTTGGCCGCCAAGCGCGCCACCTCAGACCAGCCGGGCGGGCTCCAGAACTTTGTTGAAGTGATGGTTGAGTTTGTCGATCAGAGCGTCAAGGAAACCTTCCACGGCAAGAACAAGGTGATTGCGCCGCTGTCGCTGACCATCTTCTGCTGGGTATTCCTGATGAACCTGATGGACCTGGTGCCCGTGGACTTCCTGCCCCAGCTGTTCCACCTGATGGGTCTGGAATACATGAAGGTCGTTCCGACTACGGATGTAAACGTTACTCTGGGCATGTCCCTGTCCGTATTCGCTCTGATCATCTATTACAGCCTGAAAGTGAAGGGCGTGGGTGGCTTCGTTGGTGAGCTGACCCTGCACCCCTTCTCTTCAGACAATCTGTTCCTGAAGATTTTGCTTGTCCCGATCAACTTCCTGCTGGAAGGCGTGAGCCTGATCGCCAAGCCGATCTCACTGGCTCTGCGTCTGTTCGGTAACCTGTACGCAGGCGAGCTGATCTTTATCCTGATTGCACTGCTGCCGTTCTGGGCACAGTGGGCACTGTCTGTACCCTGGGCGATTTTCCACATTCTGGTTATCACCCTGCAGGCATTCATCTTTATGATGTTGACGATCGTGTACCTGAGCATGGCTCACGAAGACAGTCACTGATCGGACACCATTAAGCCGTAGTTCTAAACCCTAAACCCTTAAACTGAAAAACCTAACTGAAAACTGGGAGTTATCATGGAAACTGTAGTTGGAATGACCGCTATTGCCGTTGCACTGCTGATTGGCCTGGGTGCCCTGGGTACTGCGATTGGCTTTGGTATCCTCGGTGGCAAGTTCCTGGAAGGCGCTGCGCGTCAGCCGGAAATGACCCCGATGCTGCAGGTTAAAATGTTCATCGTTGCAGGTCTGCTGGACGCCGTAACCATGATCGGTGTTGGTATCGCACTGTTCTTCACTTTCGCCAACCCGTTTGTCGGCCAGATCGCCGGTTAATCGAGTCGCCAGAGCCGGGGTTTTGCCCCGGTCAGATGATTCTTAACAAAACAGGCGAGAGGTGAAGACGTGAACATTAATTTGACGATGATTGGTCAAGCCATCGCGTTCTTTATCTTTGTCGTCTTCTGCATGAAGTACGTGTGGCCGCCAATCATGGCCGCACTGCAGGAGCGTCAAAAGAAGATCGCTGACGGACTGGCTGCCTCAGACCGCGCTGCGCGCGATCTGGAACTGGCTCAGGAAAAGTCAGCTCAGGAACTGCGTGAAGCCAAGCAGCAAGCTGCTGGTCTGATTGAACAGGCCAACAAGCGCGCGGCCCAGATTGTGGAAGCATCCAAGGATGACGCCCGCAAGGAAGGCCAGAAGCTGATTGAGCAGGCCAAGGCCGAAATTGAACAGGAGCGGAATCAGGCTCGTGACGCTTTGCGTGCAGAAATTGCCAGCATTGCCGTTGCCGGTGCCGAGAAGATCCTGGAAACCTCTGTCGATGCCTCCAAGCACAACGAGATGTTGGAAAAACTGGCGGCAGAACTTTAAACGACGAGGTTCATCATGGCAGAACTGAGAACGCTGGCCCGTCCCTACGCAAAGGCAGCATTTAGTGCCGCTCAGGAGCATGAACAGCTGGCTGAGTGGTCCAAGGTGCTGACGATCGCCGGGCAGGTCACCGCGAACAAAGACATTCGACAGCTTCTCGCGAATCCGGGTCTGGAAGAGCAGAAGAAGGCTGAACTGATTCTGGAGGTCGCTGAAGATGGCGTCACCGATCAGGTCCGCAACTTTTTCGCTGTACTGGCTGAAAACCGCCGGCTGACTCTTCTTCCTGAGATTGCAGCGCTCTTCAACACGTACCGGGCTGATCTGGAGCGCACTGTTGATATCGAAGTTACCGCGGCTTTCGAGCTGACGGACGAACAACAACAGAAGCTCGCCCAGGCACTTTCGAAGAAACTCGAGCGGCAAGTGTCACTCGCAGCGTCATTGGACAAGTCTCTGATTGGCGGCGTGATTATTCGCACCGGCGATCTGGTCATTGACGCATCTGTACGCGGAAAGCTGACCAAGCTGGCCGACGCTCTGGGCTCCTGATTTCAGCACAAGGTTTGAGGATATTGGCATGCAGCAACTGAATCCATCCGAGATCAGTGACATCATCAAGAAGAGAATCGAGAAACTCGACATCTCTTCCGAAGCAAAGAACGAAGGTACGATCCTGTCGGTATCCGACGGTATCGTGCTGATCCACGGTCTGGCCGACGTTATGTACGGCGAGATGATTGAATTTGCCAACGGCACGTTCGGCATGGCTCTGAACCTGGAGCGTGATTCCGTTGGTGCGGTTGTGCTGGGTGACTACGAAGATCTGGCCGAAGGCCAGAAAGTTCGTTGCACCGGCCGCATCCTGGAAGTACCGGTTGGTCCGGAACTGATGGGCCGTGTGGTCGACGCTCTGGGTAACCCCATCGACGGCAAGGGCGACCTCGGTACCGACCTGACCTCTCCGGTCGAAAAGGTTGCACCGGGTGTTATCGCTCGTCAGTCCGTTGATGAGCCGGTTCAGACTGGTCTGAAGGCAATCGACACCATGGTGCCGATCGGTCGCGGCCAGCGTGAGCTGATCATCGGTGACCGTCAGATCGGTAAGACCGCTGTCGCCATCGATGCGATCATTAACCAGAAAGACACCGGCATCAAGTGTATCTACGTTGCCGTCGGTCAGAAGCAGTCTTCCATTGCGGCCGTTGTACGCAAGCTGGAAGAGCACGGTGCCATGGATCACACCATCGTGGTTGCCGCCGGTGCCGCCGATCCTGCAGCGATGCAGTTCCTGGCTCCGTACTCCGGTACCTCCATGGGTGAATATTTCCGTGACCGTGGTGAAGACGCCCTGATCATCTATGATGATCTGTCCAAGCAGGCTGTGGCTTACCGCCAGATCTCCCTGCTGCTGCGTCGTCCGCCGGGCCGTGAAGCATACCCGGGTGACGTGTTCTACCTGCACTCCCGTCTGCTGGAGCGTCCGTCCCGTGTTAACGCTGATTACGTTGAGCAGCTGACCAACGGTGAAGTGAAAGGCCAGACCGGTTCCCTGACCGCCCTGCCGATCATTGAAACCCAGGCTGGTGACGTATCCGCGTTCGTACCGACCAACGTAATCTCCATTACCGACGGTCAGATCTTCCTGGAAACCAACCTGTTCAACTCCGGTATCCGTCCGGCGATGAACGCCGGTATCTCCGTATCCCGGGTAGGTGGTTCGGCCCAGACCAAGATCATGAAGAAGCTCGGCGGTAACATCCGTCTGGCTCTGGCCCAGTATCGTGAACTGGCCGCTTTCGCACAGTTTGCTTCCGACCTCGACGAAGCAACCCGTCAGCAGCTTGAGCACGGTCAGCGTGTAACGGAACTCATGAAGCAGAACCAGTACAGCCCGATGTCTGTGGCTGAAATGGGTACGGTTCTGTTCGCAGCCAACGAAGGCTTCCTGGACGACGTTGATGTCGACAAGGTAGTGAAGTTTGAAGCGCAGATGCTCGACTGGATGCGCTCCGAGCAGAAAGACCTCCTCGACAAGATCAACGAGAAAGGCGATTACAACGACGAAATCGCTGCCGGCCTCAAAGCTGCACTTGAGAAATTCAAGACCACTCAGAGCTGGTAAGAAAACGGGCCTGCGGCAATTGTCGCGGGCCGCTTTTCGTAGCAACGAGTGTCTAACTTGAGAAGGCAGTGAGTTATGGCCGTCGGCAAAGAAATACGTAACCAGATTTCAAGCATCAAGAGCACGCAGAAAATCACCAGCGCCATGGAAATGGTGGCTGCGAGTAAAATGCGTAAGGCTCAGGAACGCATGCAGGCAACTCGCCCGTATGCCGACAAGATGCGTCAGGTGATCGGGCACATTGCCAAGGCGAATGCTCAGTACAAGCACCCGTTCATGGTCGAGCGCGAGGTCAAGCGCGTAGGCTATATCGTGGTGTCAACTGATCGTGGCCTCTGTGGTGGTCTGAACATCAACCTGTTCAAAGCGCTTGTCCGTGAAATGAAAGCGTGGAAAGAAAAAGGAGTGGAAACCGATCTGTGCGCCATCGGGCAGAAAGGGGCTTCCTTTTTCCGGAGCTACGGCGGCAATGTCGTCGCGGCGCTGACCCATCTGGGGGACAGCCCGAGCTCTGAAAAACTCATCGGCAACGTCAAGGTTATGCTGGATGCGTTCTCGGAAGGCAAGATCGACCGTCTTTATGTGGTCAGCAACGAGTTCGTCAACACCATGACCCAAAGCCCGAAGGTGGAGCAGCTTCTGCCCCTGCCTGAGAGCGAAGACGAAGAAGAGATCAAGAACCAGTGGGATTATCTCTACGAGCCCGATGCCAGGCAGATCCTCGATGGCCTTCTGCCACGTTTTATTGAATCCCAGGTGTACCAGGGTGTGGTAGAAAATCTGGCATGTGAACAGGCAGCCCGGATGATCGCCATGAAGAGCGCAACTGATAACGCCGGTAGCATTATCGACGAGCTTCAGCTGGCTTATAACAAGGCGCGTCAGGCAGCCATTACCCAAGAGATATCGGAGATTGTGAGCGGCGCCGCTTCGGTCTGATCCGACCCACAATCCAACTGGTTTTATTGACTATCAAGATAACGAGGAACCGAGCATGAGTAGCGGACAAATCGTTCAGATCATTGGCGCGGTTATCGACGTGGAATTCCCACGTGACTCCGTACCCAAAGTATATGACGCACTGCTGCTTGAAGGTGGCGAAACAACTCTGGAAGTCCAGCAGCAGCTGGGTGACGGCATTGTTCGTACCATCGCCATGGGCAGCACCGAAGGCCTGAAGCGTGGCCTGAAAGCAGAAAACACCGGCAACCCGATTTCGGTACCGGTTGGTACCCAGACTCTGGGCCGTATCATGGACGTTCTGGGTCGTCCCATCGACGAAGCCGGCGAGATCGGTGAAGAAGAGCGTTGGGCGATTCACCGTAAGGCACCGGGCTATGCCGATCAGGCAGCGTCTGCGGACCTGCTGGAAACCGGCATCAAGGTTATCGACCTGATCTGCCCGTTCGCCAAGGGTGGTAAGGTTGGCCTGTTCGGTGGTGCCGGTGTTGGTAAAACCGTAAACATGATGGAGCTGATCAACAACATCGCGAAAGAGCACTCCGGTCTCTCCGTATTCGCAGGTGTTGGTGAGCGGACCCGGGAAGGTAACGACTTCTACTACGAAATGAAGGAGTCCAACGTTCTCGATAAGGTTGCCATGGTTTACGGCCAGATGAATGAGCCCCCCGGAAACCGTCTGCGTGTGGCCCTGACCGGTCTCACCATGGCCGAGAAGTTCCGGGACGAAGGTCGTGACGTACTGTTGTTCGTCGACAACATTTACCGTTACACCCTGGCAGGTACCGAAGTATCCGCACTGCTCGGCCGTATGCCGTCTGCGGTAGGTTACCAGCCGACTCTGGCTGAAGAGATGGGTCAGCTGCAGGAGCGTATTACCTCCACCAAGAACGGTTCCATCACGTCCATCCAGGCGGTATACGTACCGGCGGATGACTTGACTGACCCGTCGCCTGCAACCACCTTCTCGCACCTGGATGCTACCGTTGTACTGAGCCGTGACATCGCTTCCAAGGGTATCTACCCGGCGATCGATCCGCTGGATTCCACCTCTCGTCAGCTGGATCCGCTGATCATCGGTCAGGAGCATTACGAAGTGGCCCGTGGCGTGCAGACCAACCTGCAGCGCTACAAGGAGCTGAAAGACATCATCGCCATCCTGGGTATGGATGAACTGTCAGAAGAAGACAAGCTGACTGTAGCCCGTGCCCGTAAGATCGAGCGTTTTCTGTCCCAGCCGTTCCACGTTGCTGAAGTATTCACCGGTTCCCCCGGTAAGTACGTTTCCCTCAAGGAAACCATCAGCAGCTTTAAGGGCATCCTGAATGGCGACTATGATGAACTGCCCGAGCAGGCGTTCTACATGGTTGGTACCATTGAGGAAGCGGTCGAGAAAGCGAAGGAAATGAAGAGCAAGGCAAAGAGCTAATCTGAGCCGACGCATTTGTTTCCGGATCGATCAAAGAGGCAACTGACATGGGTATGACCGTGCATTGTGATGTGGTAAGTGCCGAAACAAAGATCTATTCCGGATTGGTGGAAATGCTGATCGCAGCGGGCTCTGAAGGTGACCTGGGTATTGCCCCGGGTCACACCCCGCTGCTGACCCAGCTGAAGCCGGGCCCTATTCGGATTATCAAGCAGGGCGGTGAGGAAGAAATTCTTTACGTGTCCGGCGGGTATCTGGAAGTCCAGCCCAATCTGGTGACTTTGTTGGCGGATACCGCTGTTCGTGCAAAGGATGTGGACGAAGCAGCCGCGCTCGAAGCTCAGAAAGAAGCCGAGAAAGCACTTGCCAACAAGACTGGTGAATTCGAGTACTCCCGTGCCGCTGCAGAGCTGGCCGAGGCTGTTGCCCAGCTTCGTACCATCCAGCAGCTGCGTAACAAAATGCGCTAAGCATTTCCGTTTCGGGTTTGCCGAACACCGAAGCCGCATCCTGAGCGGCTGGAAGACCAACGTGTTGCGTTGGCCGTCCGGCCCTGAAGGGTGCGGTTCTTTATTTTCAGCATTCAGAGAGTAAACACTCCGGGAGCCTGACTTTTCCATGAGCCCGCTACACGTCGTCATTCTGGCCGCTGGCCAGGGTTCCAGAATGAAATCCGCACTGCCGAAGGTGCTGCACCCGATTGCCGGCCGTCCTATGCTTCATCACGTGATCGACACCGCCAAACAGCTTGGCGCCGAGAGGATCCATACGGTCATAGGTCATGGTGCTGACAAGGTTCGGGAAACCACCGATGAGGTCTCGGTAAACTGGGTCACCCAGAGTGAGCAGTTGGGTACCGGCCATGCTGTGGCTCAGGCCCTGCCGGATCTTCCCGATGACGCCCGTGTTCTTGTGCTTTACGGCGATGTGCCTCTGACTCGTCATGAGACGCTCGACGGATTGGTTGGGACACTGGATGACCACACCCTGGGTTTGTTGACCGTCACCATGGACAATCCCCAGGGATACGGACGGATTGTCCGGAATGCTGATGGCGACGTGCAGTCGATCGTCGAGCAGAAAGACGCCTCCGCCGAGCAGCGGCAGATCCGCGAGGTGAACACCGGGATTCTGGCGGTGTCGGCGAAACACCTGAAAACCTGGTTGCCGACGCTCTCCAACAGCAATGCCCAGGGCGAATACTATCTCACAGATATCATTGCCATGGCGGTGGAACAGGGTCTCCGTATTGCGGTGTCCCAGCCGGAGAATCCCTATGAAGTCCAGGGAGTCAACAATCGCCTTCAACTGGCTGAACTGGAACGTTGGTTCCAGCGCCAGCAGGCTAACCGGCTGATGACAGAAGGAGCGACACTCGCGGATCCCGCCCGGATTGATGTCCGTGGCGAGCTGAGTATCGGCAATGACCTCTGGATTGATGTGAACGTGGTGTTCGAGGGCAAGGTCAGCCTTGGCAGTAATGTATCCATTGGCCCCGGTTGCGTCATCAAGGACGCTACCATTGCAGATGGCGTGGAGATCAAGGCCAACAGCGTGATTGAAGGGGCCGTAATTGGCGCCAGCGCCCAAATCGGGCCGTTTGCACGTATCCGGCCGGGCACGGAACTGGCGGCCAACACCAAAGTGGGCAACTTCGTGGAAACCAAAAAGGCCATTGTGGGTGAGGGCAGCAAGATCAACCATCTCAGCTATGTGGGTGATGCCTCACTGGGCCGTAATGTGAATGTGGGTGCAGGAACCATCACCTGTAATTATGATGGTGTGAACAAGTACCGGACGGTGCTCGGCGACGGGGTCTTTGTCGGCTCCAATACAGCCCTGGTTGCGCCGGTTACCGTTGCGGCCGATGCCACCATCGGTGCCGGGTCCACCATCACCCGTGATGTAGCCGACCACGAACTGGCCGTCGCAAGGGGCCGGCAGCGCAATATCGCCGGTTGGGAAAAGCCGAAGAAACACTGATACAAACGATCAACAGACAGGTAGAACAGCATGTGTGGAATTGTAGGCGCCGTTTCGGAAAGGGACGTTCAGGGTATCCTTCTTGAGGGTCTGCGCCGTCTGGAATACCGGGGATATGATTCGGCCGGTATGGCTGTAATCGGTGGCGACCACAGTGTCCAGCGCGCCCGTGAATTGGGCAAGGTAGCCGCCCTGGCGGAAGCTATGGAAGCTAATCCCCTGGCAGGCCATCTGGGCATTGCCCATACCCGCTGGGCAACCCATGGCGAGCCATCGCAGATCAACGCCCATCCGCACATGTCCGGCGACCGGCTGGCTATTGTCCACAACGGGATCATCGAAAACTATCAGGAGTTGCGTGAGGAATTGCGTGCTGACGGTTTCGAGTTTACCTCCCAGACCGATACCGAAGTCGTCGCGCACCTGATCGAGAAACACTACCGCACACTGGGTAATCTCCATGATTCTGTGCGTTCGGCGATCGCCCGTTTGCGCGGAGCCTATGCCCTGGCGGTGGTACACGCCGACGAACCGGAGCACCTCGTGGTATGCCGTGAGGGCAGCCCCCTGGTCATTGGTGTTGGTATTGGCGAAAACTTCATCGCGTCTGACCAGCTGGCGCTGCTGCCAGTGACCGACCGGTTCATGTTCCTTGAAGAAGGCGATATCGCCGATATCCGAAAGGACGCCATTGCCATTCTCGACCGCGATGGCAATGCCGTTGAGCGGGAAGTAACACGCTTCGAGCACGGCGCCGATTCCGCCGACAAGGGCGAGTACCGCCACTTCATGCTCAAGGAAATCTACGAGCAGCCGAAGGTGATCAAGGCGACCATGGAAGGCCGGGTCACCAGGACCCGGGTGCTGGAACAGGCCCTCGGGACCGAGGCTGCGAACCTCCTCGAAAACGTTCGTCATGTCCAGATCATTGCCTGTGGCACCAGTTACCATGCCGGTATGGTGGCCCGTTACTGGATTGAGGAGCTGGCGGGCGTTGCCTGTTCCGTCGAGGTGGCTTCCGAATTCCGCTATCGCAAACACGTGATCCAGCAGGACACCCTGTTCCTCTGTATTTCCCAGTCCGGCGAAACCGCCGATACCCTGGCGGCCCTGCGTCAGGCGAAAAAAGCGGGTTTCCGGGCAGCATTGGCCATCTGTAACGTGCCGGGCAGTTCCCTGGTTCGCGAATCCGACCTGGTGATCATGACCCAGGCGGGGCCGGAAATCGGCGTGGCCTCTACCAAGGCGTTCACCACCCAGCTCACGGCTTTGCTGATCTTTACCCTGGCCCTGGCCCGTCATAATGGGCTGCCCGAGGAGCAGGAAGCTGAAATCGTCGAGGCTCTTCACCTCGTGCCTGGCCAGGTCAGCGATGTGCTGGCCCTGGATGGCGAGATCGCCGAGATGTCCAAGGCATTCATGGATAAGAACCACAGCCTGTTCCTGGGGCGCGGTTCCCAGTTCCCGGTGGCTCTTGAAGGTGCCCTCAAGCTCAAGGAAATCTCCTACATCCACGCCGAGGCCTATCCTGCCGGCGAGCTCAAGCACGGCCCCCTGGCCCTGGTCGACAGCGAAATGCCAGTGGTCACTGTCGCTCCCAACAATGACCTGGTTGAGAAGCTGAAATCCAACCTGGAAGAGGTCCGGGCCCGCGGCGGTGAACTGTTTGTCTTTGCTGATAAAAAGGCCGACGTCAAAGCGGAAGAGGGCCTGCACGTGATGCAGATTCCGTCCGTGCATCCGATTACCGCGCCGATTGTGTACACTGTGCCACTGCAGCTGCTGTCCTACCATGTGGCCGTGTTGAAGGGTACCGATGTGGACCAGCCGCGGAACCTGGCCAAGAGCGTCACTGTAGAATAGCCCCGCAGGCCAGCAAGGCCTCGATCACAGAATAAACGTTTTCTTGTATTTTGCGATAATGATAATTATTATCATTATCGTGAATAAACAAGGAGAACGTGATGGAATTCCTGTGTCCCAATCACCGCCAACAGTTCGCGGACCTGCCGCTGGAAGAACGCAAAGACCTCTGGCTGTTCTGGATGGAGAATGCCCACGACTGCAGTGAGCAGGGGCAGTGGCGGGATGTTATCTCGCTGGCTGGCAGCGCCTTCGATCTTGCTTGCCTGCACGGGCCGCGGGATGAATCCTGTATGCACATCGAACTGACTCTCTCAGCCATACTGGTCTCCCGGGCCCTTTCCGATCGCGGTGAGCGGGCCGGTATGGACGCGGTGATTCTCCGGGCACTGGAGAGCCTTCAGCACCCGGACCATGCCGCCCCCATCGACGGTTGCTGTGATATCCACGACTGCGTTTCTGTGCTTATAGATCCTTCACGGCACGCAGACTTTTTTGCTGACTACCTGAACTGGCCTTCCTTACCTTTCGTTCCACCAAGACGGGCAACTATGATACGGACGCTCCATTGACCTCGTAACCGGACAACAGAGACATAGTTAGCAGACCAGGTTGGATAGGCGTGGAGTGGGCAGGTTGCACACATTCAGTCAGGCAGATTTCGAACGTTTCGGGCAGCTTTACGACATAGAATTTCGGTTTCCGGCCATCCAGGGCGACACCGGAAGTGATGACCGTATTGTTGCCCGGGGTGAGATTGCCGAGTACAGCCTGCCTTCGGGTTTTCGGTTTACGTTTTCTTCGCTTCAGGTGCTCCAGGCGTATGAATCAGTCTCTTCTGGTCATGCGCCGTTGCTTGTGCTGGTCGTTCTGGATGGCACCGTTGAGCTTACCCTCGGGTCGGTCGAACACGTTTTGTCACCGGGTAATGCTGTCAGCATGCAGCTGCACCCGGACTATCCGTTACGGGCGCACCAGCCTGAGCAAGAGCATCTGCAAATTGTGGCACTCGCTTTCGATCCACGGGGCGCAACATTGGGCCACGTCTCCTCCAGCTTACAAGACCTGACCATTCTTCCCCGGGTTCCCCTGCGCCAATGGAGTCTGCCCCACCCGTTCGAGGAGTTGCTGCGGACCCATGCACGCCTCACGATGACCGTCGCCCAGAAAAACCTGGTTTTGGAGGGCCTCGCGCTGCAGCTTGCCGGACTGGGTCTGGTAGGCGACGAGCATGAATCCCCGGATGTTCCGGTGGTTCCGGTCCAGCAACGTCAGCGACTTGAGCTCGTAAGGCAGCATCTGGAGTTCACCCCGGACCATGACCACACTCTAAAGGACCTCGCACAGATGGCTGCCATGAGCCCAAGCGGCTTGCGAGCGAAATTCCGGGCGATGTACGGCGTGCCGGTGTTCGACTATCTCAGAAAATGCCGACTTCGGTTGGCAAAACATTATCTGGAGCAAGGCTTCAGTGTTGAACAGAGCGCGAACAGGGTGGGTTACACCCACGCGACCAATTTTTCGACGGCGTTTCGCCGAGAGTTCGGCTTTTCTCCCCGACAACGGGCGGCCAATCACAAGAAATAGCATTGCGCACAGGTTTTTTGGCTTCTGGAATACCAAAGCTCGGATCTAAACGACAATAATTCGCATTACACTTAAACTTGTAAAGCGCGTTGTTTGGAGCTGATCAATGAATTCGTTACGTGATAATCGCCAGTACATACTCCCGTCCGGCCTGGCCGTGGCCATAGCCGGGGTTCTGGCAAGCCCGATACTGTATGCGCAGGAAGCGAATATTACCGAGCTGGATGCCATTGAAGTATCGGCAGATGCCGCCGAACCGAGCGGCACCGCACCGAGTGATGGCTACACCGCAGAGGCGACCGTTACCGGCACGAAAACAACCACCAACGTGGTTGAAACGCCCCAGTCCATTTCCACAGTCACAGCGGATCAGATCGAGGACCAGAACGCGGCCAACCTGGGCGAAGTTCTGCGTTATACAGCCGGCGCCCGAGGCGAGACCTTTGGTTTCGAGCCGCGCACCACGTTTCTGAGAATACGCGGCTTCGATGTGGCCACCAGTGGCTTGTTTCGTGACAACCTGAAACTGGCGAACCCCGGCTTTGCCGCTGGTTACAGCCTGGAGCCCTATGGCGCCGAGCGCATTGATGTGCTCAAGGGGCCTTCTTCCGTTCTGTACGGACAAGCCGGTCCGGGTGGGTTGGTGAACTATGTGTCCAAGCGTCCTACTTTCGATACCCGCAGAGAAGTGCGCGTTGAGTCTGGTACCAACGATCTGGTCCAGGGTCAGTTTGATATCAGTGGGGCGGTGAATGACAGTGATACCCTCGCGGTTCGCCTGGTAGGCCTGGTTCGCGACAGCGAAACCCAGGTGGATTTCGTCAACGACGACCGAAAGTACCTGGCCCCCAGCCTGACCTGGCAGCCCACGGACGACACCCGACTGACGGTATTGGCGCACTGGCAGTACGACGATACCCAGCCATCTCAACGTTACCCGTTGCAGGGCACGTTGGAGCCAAATCCGAATGGCCCGATTCCTGCCAACCGGTTTACCGGCGAGCCAGGGTACGATGCCTATGAGCGTCGCGAGAGTGCCATCGGCTACGAGTTTGAGCACCGCATCAATGACCAGATAGTTCTGCGTCAGAATGTCCGGGACTACCGTAACGATGTTGACGACCAGACCATCTACACCACCGGCTTGCTGGCGGATCAGAGAACCATTACCCGGTCACGCTTCGACAGTTTCGGTCGCATTGACGGACTGGCCATGGATAACCAGCTGCAGTTGACTGCCCAGACGGGCTCGGCAGAACATACCGTTTTGGTCGGCCTCGACCATCAGGATATCGATGTGTCATCCCGGCAGTTCTTTGGGGCCGCCAGTAACCTGGACATCTATGATCCTGTCTATGGGGCGCCTGTCCCTGATGCCCCATTGTTTAAAGACGAGGACGGACAACTCAAACAGACCGGCATTTACCTCCAGGATCAGATCCGGGTAGATCGTTGGACGGTTACCCTTGGCGGCCGGTATGACGTGGCCCGTTCCGAGACAATCAATACTCTCACCGGCGCCACAGCTAGCCGGGTAGACGAGGCCTTCACTGGTCGTGTCGGCGCCAGTTACCAGTTCGCGAATGGCTTTGCCCCTTATGTGAGCTACATGGAGTCGTTTCTCCCCACCACAGGTACCGATGCGGCCGGCAACCCGTTCGAGCCCGAAACCGCACACCAATACGAGGTGGGCGTAAAATACCAGCCCAATACGGACACGCTGGTGACACTGGCCTGGTTCGACCTGACCCGGGAAGACTACCTGACCACCAACCCATCGACCTTCGCCAATGAGCAGAAGGGCGAGGCCAACTCACAGGGCCTTGAGATGGAAGCCCGCACCCGTCTGTTCCAGACGCTGGATGTGATCGCCAGCTACAGCTATACCGATGCCGAGATCACCAAAGCCAGCAACCCGGTGGAAGAGGGCGAGCCGCTGGAATACACACCGGAACATGAAGCAGCCTTGTGGGGAAAATACAGCTTCCGGGGTGGCATGCTGCATGGCCTGGTGCTGGGTGCCGGCGTGCGTTATCTCGGCGAGAGTTTCGGAGCGGCATTCAACGCGGATAATTCGGTCCTCAAAGTGCCGGATGTCACCCTGGTGGATGCTGCGATTACCTACGACATTGGCCAGGTGTCGCTGGGGCTGCATGCCCAGAACCTGCTGGACGAACAGTATGTAGCAACGGCTTTTGACAGTTCTGGTACGTGCGGCACGCGGCGTGAAGTGACCGGTTCCGTTACTTACCGGTTCTGATTACATTATCCTCCCGGCGCAGGGACGCGCCGACTCCGACAAATTTTCTCAACAGACCCCATCAGCGCCGTTCTCCCAGAACAATTGTGTATTTTTTTCACAAAGCGACCTCACAGCCACATAAATCGGTTAAAATACGCGCGCTACATCTTTGTTGATCAAGTACTACTACGACGATATCTGTGTTGATCAGCGCCCATTCCCCATTTGCTTGTTAGTAAGACCAAAATCGGTCTTCATTTTGTACCTTTGGCCCATACCCCGGTACGCAAATATCAAGGAAGATGCGGGCCTGCTGGCACACAATACCAATAACCCGTTTTCTCAGAAGATTTCCGTAATGCCCAATACCGTTATCTCCGGCTTTACCCACAACTTCCTTGGCAAGGCGCCCGTCTGGTACAAGCAGGTCATCCTGCTGTTTCTCATCGCCAACCCGATTGTCATGTGGACGTTGGGGCCCGGAACAGCCGGCTGGCTTCTGATCGCAGAGTTTATTTTTACTCTTGCCATGGCCCTGAAATGTTACCCGCTTCTGCCGGGTGGCCTGCTGGCGGTAGAGGCATTGCTGATTGGCCTGACCACGCCGGATGCAGTGTATCTGGAAGTGCTCACCAACTTCCCGGTGATATTGCTACTGATGTTCATGGTGGCGGGCATCTACTTCATGAAGGAACTGCTGCTGGTGACGTTCACCCAGATTCTGGTGGGTGTGCGTTCCAAGTCGGCGTTATCGTTGCTGTTCTGTAGCGCAGCAGCACTGCTTTCGGCCTTCCTCGATGCCCTGACGGTTACCGCGGTAATTATCAGCGTGGCGGTCGGGTTTTACGCGGTTTACCACAAGGTGGCCTCCGGCAAGGGTTACCAGCACAAGGATCACAACGCCGGCAGCGACGACGAGGTAATCGAGCTGCACCGTGAAGATCTGGAAAATTTCCGGGCGTTCTTGCGGAGCCTGTTGATGCATGGTGCTATCGGTACCGCCTTGGGCGGCGTTGCCACCATGGTGGGTGAGCCCCAGAATCTGTTGATTGCCAAAGTCGTGGGTTGGGACTTTGCCGGTTTCTTCCTGCATATGGCGCCAGTGAGTTTGCCGGTATTGGCGGCTGGATTATTTACCTGCTGGGCCCTGGAGAAGCTGCGTTGGTTCGGCTACGGCGGGCGCTTGCCCAAGCCTGTGCGTCAGGTGCTGGAAGAGTTTGCGGAGAACGAGCGGACCAAGCGTACCAAGGCTGATCAGGCTGCGCTCTGGGTACAGGCCGTTGCCGCCGCGATCCTGGTGGTAGGCCTGGCTTTCCATCTCGCCGAGGTCGGCCTGATTGGCCTGCTGGTCATCATCCTGATTACCTCCTTTACCGGCGTTACCGACGAGCATCAAATTGGTAAGGCCTTCCAGGAATCCCTGCCGTTTACCTCGCTGCTGGTGGTGTTTTTCGCGGTGGTTGCGGTGATCCACGAACAGCACCTGTTCAAGCCGATTATTGATTACGTGCTGTCGCTTCCTGAAGCCCGTCAGCCTGGCATGTTCTTCATTGCCAACGGCGTGCTTTCAATGATCAGCGATAACGTCTTCGTAGCGACTGTGTATATCAGTGAAGTCAAACAGGCTCTGGATGCAGGGGCCATCAGCTACGAGCATTTCCAGAAGTTGGCGGTTGCCATCAACACCGGAACCAACCTTCCCAGCGTTGCCACACCGAATGGCCAGGCGGCTTTCCTGTTTTTGCTGACGTCTGCTATAGCGCCGCTGGTTCGGCTGTCCTACGGCAAGATGGTGGTGATGGCGTTTCCCTACATGCTGGTCATGGGCGGTGTCGGTCTGTACATGGTTATTAACCATATTTGACATTCTGTTCAGATTTTTGCGGGCGGTGTCAGTGCAGATCTTCCCGGGTCTGTTAATCTTTGGCAAAACAGACCCGAACAATACGGATTCCATGCCCAGAAACTGCCCGGTCCATTCTTCCCGACTCTCTGAAGCCATGCATTTGATCGTTGTCCGGCTTTGGATATTGCTGGTAGGTCTATTATTTACTTCCGCCTCCCTTGCCGCGTCGGAATCCGTAAACAAGACTCTGCGCATTGCCTATGTGGAGTTTCCCCCAATTACCTATCAGGCCAGCGATGGCAGCGCTGCTGGCAGCTTTATCGAGCTTACCCGGAAGATCGCTGTGGAAGCAGGTTACGAACCGGAATTTCTCTTCTTGCCCATCAGCCGGGTATACCTGTATCTGCGCAACGGTAAAATTGACGTTTGGCCAGGTTCGGCCAATGTTCCCGCCCTTAACGGTGAAGTTCTGGAGACCTGGGTCACTCCCCTAGCGACCCAGCTCAGCGCCTGGTATCTGGAGGGAACCGAACCACTTACACATTTTGATCAACTGCAGGGCAAGACCGTCATCACGATAGGCGGGTACACCTATGGAGGGCTCTTGTACTGGCTGGAGGCGGAAGGTTCGATTGACGTCACCCAGGCTCCAAACTATCGGGCTGCTCTGGAAATGCTCAAGCTTGGCCGCGGCCATTACCTGTTTGGTCATCGGGATCCGGTTGTGGAAACCCTGACCATGCCTAAAGACGAGAAAATCCGTGAATCGGCGATCCGTTTGAGGAATCTGACCTGGCTGTTCTCGCTGGCCAATCCCCGGGCAGCCATCCTGCGGGAAGAGTTCGATGATGCCTACATCCGTCTGGCTGAAAAGGGTGAAGTGCCGCCGATACGAAAGCTTGGAGAAAGCTTTGTGATCCCCGGATTTCCCGAGCAATACCGTTAGTCGTGTTCGGTGCTCAGGAACCCGGGTTCAGAAGGATGTCACCATACCAGGCCGTGGCCTTCTCACCGGTGTTGTCCGAATCTGACATGATGGCAATACCCACCACCGGTGGCGGTTCCTCGCCAAACGCTTCCCGATAGTCGGCCATGATATCCCGTTCCACCGTGACCCATTCGCCGACCTGTTCTGATCCGGAATTAACGGCAATCATCATGGTTTTCTCGGTGTAGGGGTTGGGCACAATCTCGCCCTTCGGGAGAGTATTGGCCCAGATGTAGTTGAGGGCATTGCCCGGCAGGGACTCACCGAATAACACCTCGACGGTCTTGCGTTTGGCGCGCTCGAAAAACCCCGCCTTCTCGGGCTGGAACTCGAACGCCACATAGATTCTGGCCGGGTAATCGTCCCCGGACTTTTCCCGGGCATCCCCGTTTTCGAAGACATTCGAGACCTTCCAGCGCCATTGCAGAATCAGCGAATCGGTTGGCTCCAGCCTGACCCGTGCGATCAGTCCTGACGCACCGCCGTCCGTGGTCGCCCGCACGACCTGCTGACCGTCTTCGGTTGTCAGTTCATAGCGGCTGAGCTGATCTATCTTGGGGAATTCCAGAGGCTCCCAGCCATCATTCAGGGACTGCATTTCCGAGAAAGGTGTGAGCGGGGATGGTGTCTGTGCCAACGAAAGCCCTGACAGGCCCATCAGAACCAGCACTGATAAAAATGTGGCAGTCTTTCTCATCACGCTTCTCGCTTTCAGGTTCACAGTACCCCGATGGACAGACGCTATGAGCAAAAGTGCCCGAGGCCATTACTGGATTGCCAGCAAGCGGATTGCACTGGCTGCGGCCGCCGTCCGGTTCTCTACGCCCAGTTTCCGGAATACCTGCTCCAGGTGTTTGTTAACGGTTCGGGGACTCATATCCAGGATCTGGCCTATCTCCCGGTTGGTCTTGCCGTTGGCGATCCAGAGTAACACGTCGGATTCTCTCAGTGTCAGTTCGAACCGTTGCCGCAAGGCTGCTGTTGCGCTGTTCTGGTTCTGTGGTGTTTTCAGCCGCAGCAGGTATTCCCGGTTATCCACAAGGGCAAGAAACTCTACCGTCCTGTCGATGCCCATGATTTCGACTGGCATGCTGTGGCCCGGCTCGGGACGATGGCCCAGCCATTCCTCCAGTCTGGCGCGTACCTCGGGGAATTCGGGGTGTGCTGCGTCGGGCAGGTACTGGCAAACCTGTGGCGTGCCCCAGAGCAAATTTGCCTCGCGATCCACCGCAAACAGGTTCTGACCGGCCGTATCCAGGGCGCTACGAGCACTGCGGGTCATGCGGGCATTCGTCAGGTGTACATCCATTCTGGCCAGGAGTTCGGTGGTGTTAATCGGTTTGGTCACGTAATCCACGCCACCGGCGTTGAGCCCCATAACAACGTGTTCGGTATCGCTCAGACCGGTCATGAAAATGATGGGAATATCGGCGAACGCAGGGTTCTCTTTCAATCGACGACAGGTTTCGAAGCCGTCCATATGGGGCATCAAAGCGTCCATCAATACCACATCCGGGGTGATATTCTGGCTGATCGTAAGGGCCTGGTTTCCTTCCAGCGCAACGAGCACCGTCATACCTGCCTCTTCCATGGCATCGTTGATCATTCGAATGGAGTCGACTGCGTCATCTACGACCATCACGACAGTCTTCCGGTCATTATGAAGCTTCATGTTCGGCTACCTCGAGTAGTTCAAGAATTTTCTCAAACTGGAAATCGTTGGTGAGTCTGGTGAGCTCAATCGCAAAGGGTTCGGCTGCCTCACCGCTGTGTTTCAGGTCATGCAATGCCTCAAGCAGGCCTTTCCGGTGTCCGATCCGGGCCAGAGTGGCCAGAGCCAGGCGCTGCTCCATTTTGGGTAAAGGCAAAACGCCATGGTCGGGTGCTGGAATAGCCGCCATGGGATCCGGGCTCTTATCGAATCGCCAATTGAGATCCAGCACGCTGGCAATGGTGTCGAGCAACAGGTTCAGCCGAACCGGTTTGATGATGTAGCCATCGTGCAGACGCGGTGAGTCTGCGGCGTGGTGGCCCTCGTTAGCGTCGGCAGAGACCATCACGACAGGCATGGTGTGCTTGTGCTGTCGTAGCATTGCCAGGACTTCCCAGCCGCTTTGGCCCGGCATGGACACGTCGAGAAGCACAAGGTCAGGGCGTTCCGCCTCAACGGTTGCCAAAACCTGCAGAGCATTGCCAAGATCGACGATTTCAAAGCCCAGGGGCGAGAGCATGGCCCGCATGACCTGGCGGTGGGACACATCGTCATCCACCAGCAGTACCTTTCGCCGCGAACCGTGGTAACCGTAGATGCGCTTGGCCGGCATTGATATCGAGCGAGGTGTCGACGAATGCAGGCTTGATAGCATCAGACTGACCCGGAAGACACTACCCTGGCCCGGCACGCTCTCCAGCGAGATATCCCCACCCATGATTTCCGTGAGCAGGCGGGTAATGGTTAGACCCAGGCCTGTGCCGGCCCGGCTTTGCCCCGGTGTCCGGATACGTTCGAAGGGTCGGAAGATGCGTTCCACATTCTCAGGGGCTATGCCTTCCCCGGTATCGCGTACGGTGAACTCGGCGACCTGACTTCGATAACGCAGGGTCAGGGAGACGCCTCCCCGATCCGTGTATTTAATGGCGTTGGAGAGAAGGTTGATCAGAATCTGGCGCAGCCGCTTCTCGTCGGTGGTGACCATTTCCGGAAGCGGGTTGGGGCAGTGGTAATCGAAGGCCAGGCCTTTATCTTCTGCCTGCAGGCGGAACATGGTCACCAGTTGCTCCATCAACAGCTCTATTCGAACCTGATCGCGGTGCAGGTCCAGGCGGCCAGCCTCGATCTTGGAAATATCCAACAGCCCCTCTATCAGATCGGCGAGGTACTCACCGCTGCGGCGAATGACGCCGAGGGCTTCCTTGCGGTGGGAGGGAATGGTCTCGTCGTTTTCCATCAACTGGGCATAGCCGAGGATGGCATTGAGCGGGGAACGGAGTTCGTGACTGATCCCCGTCAAGTAGCGACTTTTCGCCCCGTTGGCGGCCTCCGCCTGTTCTTTTGCCTGCTGAAGAGCCTGGTCGGTCCGTTCGTGGGCGACGATCTCTTCCATCAGGAGGCGGTTCTGGCGTCGGGACTCTTCCTCGGCGACTACCCGGCTTTCATGGGCGAGCACGAACAGCCAGCAGATCACGCCGGTTACGATCACCAGAATGAAGAATACTTTCCACAGGGTCACCGACAAAAGAAGGCCTTCAGCGGGTGAAGCGACCGGCGTCTTGAAATAGATCAGGGACAGCAGCAGGCCGGAAAGGCCGTTGATGAGCACCAGCAGGCTCAGAAAATGCCCGAGCCTTGAGCGCAGACCGGCCAACACCGGTTTTGGCATCAGGCTCCCGAGAAACTGATTGAGCTGTTCCTGATATCCCGCCCCCGGTTTGCAGGCGTCTGCGCAACGGGCATCGAGCGAACAGCACAGTGAACAGATGGTGCCGTCATACGCGGGACAATGGGTGAGATCTTCCGGCTCGAAGTGATGTTCACAAATCGTGCATTGCACGAGCTGATGGTCAGTAGCGATGGGGACGAATGGCCGTGCTGTGTAGAAACGGCCACCGGTTTTCCAGGCGATCAGAGGCGCCATGATCAGCGCAACGCCCATGGCGATAAAATGGGACAGAGCCTCCGGATAGACGCCCAGTATGCCGGTGTGGCAGATGATGCCTACTATAGAGGCCGTCAGCATGGCACCAACCCCGACCGGGTTGATGTCATACAGGTGGGCACGTTTGAACTCAATGTGTGCGGGACTGAGCCCCAGTGGTTTGTTGATCACCAGATCCGCCACCAGCGAACCAACCCAGGCAATGGCGACGATGCCGTAGAAACCCAGGGTTTCCTCCAGCGCCCGGTAAACACCCAGTTCCATCACCAGAAGGGCAATGGCGACGTTGAAAAACAGCCAGACAACTCGCCCGGGGTGGCTGTGGGTGAGTCGCGAGAAGAAGTTGGACCAGGCGATGGAGCCGGCATAGGCATTGGTAACGTTGATCTTGAGCTGGCAAAGAATGACGAAAATGCCCGCCATCGCCAGGGAGATCTCGGGCGAATGGGTAATGTAATTGAAGGCGATCAGATACATCTGGGTTGGATCAGCCGCCTCTGAGGCGGTAACGCCCTGTTTCAGGGCAAGAACCGCAAGAAAGGAGCCCGCCAGGATTTTCAACATGCCGATCACAATCCAGCCAGGTCCGCCTGCCATAACGGCGGCCCACCAACGTCGCTTTTCCCGGGCATTGCGGGGTTCTGGAATGAAGCGCAGGAAATCCACCTGCTCGCCGATCTGGGCAATCAATGAGAACACCACAGCCGCCGCAGCCCCGAACATAACGATGCTGAAGCCACCGGAATCAACCGGGTTAAGTCCCTCGAACTGTGTCCAGTCGCTGACTGACGAGGCATCGGCGTAAACAATAAAAACAAACGGTATCAGCTGCAAAAGGATGAAAGCCGGCTGGGTCCAGACCTGGAAACGGCTGATCGTGGTGATGCCATGTATGACCAGTGGAATGATGACCACGGCACAGATCAGATAGCCGAGAACCAGGGGAACCCCGAACAGCATTTCCAGTGCCATGGCCATGATGGCGGCTTCGATGGCGAAAAAGATAAACGTGAACGAGGCGTAGATCAGCGAGGTGATGGTGGAGCCTATATAGCCAAAACCAGCACCGCGAGTCAGCAGGTCAATGTCGACGCCGTAACGGGCCGCGTAGTAACTGATCGGGATGGCGGTGAGGAAAATCACCAGGCTTACGGCCAGGATGGCGGCAACCGCATTGTCGAACCCGTAATGGAGAGTAATGGAGCCCCCAATGGCCTCAAGTGCCAGGAAGGAAATCGCGCCCAGGGCGGTGTTGCTCACCCGGGCCGCAGACCACCGCCTGGCACTCTTGGCAGTAAAGCGAAGCGCATAGTCTTCCAGGGTCTGGTTGGCTACCCACTGGTTGTAGCTTCGCCGAACCCGAAAAATATTCTGTCTTGCCGCCATGACTGCCTTGCCTTTGGTTTCTGGGTGCCCCGCGTTAGTGCAGCTTCAAGCTGAAATGCACCGGATGAGAAAGCCGGAACAATATCCGTGCCATAGACCGGTGCAGGGATGTTCTTCTTTTGCATGCCTGCGTTTTTAGCCTGTCCTGTTGGTTACAGGAATGCGTCAAATGACGTAGCGCGCTGGGGCGATTGCCGAATGGGCACCTGTACGGGTGCCGAGCAGAATGATTCTCGTGGGCACTGTGCTTTCGAAGGGAAGCGCGGATCCGGACTTCAAAAACTGCGAGGAATCACCATGGATACGACAGATCAAGCCGCCAGCGGGCGGTCGTTCGGTAAGGGACTGGGGCTGAAAAAGAGCCTGATGACGCTGGCGGCTTCCGTCATGCTTGCGACATCCGCACAGGCGGCAGTGCCGGCCACAGCAGAGGTCAACACGACCGGTCTGGCGGTGACGGATGACACCGTTACGGTGGGCATTCTGCACTCCATCACCGGCACAATGGCGATCAGTGAGATTGGCTCGGTTCAGGCGGAAAAGCTGGCTATTGACCAGATCAACGCCTCCGGTGGTGTCCTGGGCCGCCAGATTGAATTCGTTCAGGAAGACGGCGCCAGTGACTGGCCGACCTTCGCTGAAAAATCCCGGAAGCTACTGCGCCAGGACAACGTTGCTGCGATCTTCGGTGCCTGGACCTCGGCTTCCCGCAAGGCCGTTCTCCCGGTTATCGAGCAATACAACGGCATGCTCTATTACCCCACCTTCTACGAGGGTCTGGAGCAGTCACCCAACGTGGTCTACACCGGCCAGGAAGCGACCCAGCAGATTCTTGCCAGTATCGACTGGGCCGCAGAAACCAAGGGTGCCAAGAGCTTCTATCTGCTTGGATCGGACTACATCTGGCCCCGTACTTCGAACAAGATCGCCCGCAAGCACATCGAGGACAAGCTGGGCCTCAAGGTCTCTGGCGAAGAGTATTATCCACTGGGCCACACCCAGTTCAACTCCGTTATCAATAAGATCAAGCTGCGCAAGCCGGACGTGATCTTTGCCTCGGTTGTCGGTGGCTCCAACGTGGCCTTCTACAAGCAGATGAAAGCAGCCGGTATCGATTTCACCGATGAGAAGCCCCTTCTGCTGACCATCTCCGTGACCGAGGACGAGATCCGCGGTATCGGCGGTGAGAACGTGGACGGCATCTACGCCTCCATGAAGTATTTCCAGAGCCTCGATAACCCCAACAACAAGGAATTTGTTGCGGCTTTCAAGGAAGCCTACGGCGATGACATGGTCATCGGTGACGTGACCCAGGCGGCTTATCTCGGCCCATGGCTGTGGAAAGCGGCGGTTGAAAAAGCCGGCTCATTCGACATCGACAAGATCCGTGAAGAGTTTGCAGGCATCGAGTTCACGAAAGCGCCAGAAGGTTACGTGCGCATCCACGAAAACCATCACCTGTGGTCCAAGACCCGCATCGGGCAGGCTCAACCTGACGGCCAGTACAAGGTTGTCTACGAGACCGAAGAACTGATGGAACCGGACCCGTTCCCGGAAGGCTACCAATAAGCCCGGACTGCTGGCGCCCCCGGGCGCCAGCATCCGTTGCCTCTGAACACGAGATTAAGGGTTTGAAGGGTACGTTGGTCTAAAGGGGAGTAAGGGTCATGTTTGATGGCTACACCAGCAGTGAATTGATGTCGATATTTGCCATGCAGGGGTTTGCCGGGCTCTCCCTGTTTTCAGTGTTCGTACTGATGGCATTGGGCCTGGCCATCATCTTTGGTCAGATGGGGGTGATCAATATGGCCCACGGGGAGTTCATGATCCTCGGCGCCTACACAACCTACCTGACATCCGGTTTTTTCCAGTCCTATCTGCCGAGCCTGTTCGGCGGCTACTTCTTCGTCGCCATGGTTCTGGCTTTCCTGATTTGTGCTGCCCTCGGGGCATTCATTGAATGGCTCATGATACGGCGACTCTATCACCGACCACTGGATACCCTTCTGGCCACCTGGGGTCTCAGCCTGATCATGCAGCAGGCTTACCGATCCATCTTTGGCGCCCGGGAAGTGGGTGTGGACCTGCCCGAGTGGATGATGGGAGCGATCCAGGTGACTGACCTGGTGGAGCTGCCCATCAACGGCCTGTTCGTGATGATCATCGCGCTGTCCATTGCCGTGGGCGTGTATTTCCTGATGTACCGATCCGGCTATGGCAAGAAAGTGCGGGCGGTGGTTCAGAATCGCCCCATGGCTGAAGCCGTTGGTATCAACAGTGCCGGTATCGACCGAGCCACCTTTGCCCTCGGGTGTGGCATCGCCGGCGTCGCGGGTGCTGCCTTCACCATGATCGGTTCCACCGGTCCGTCCTCTGGCCAGGCTTATATCGTAGATACCTTCCTGGTGGTGGTGTTTGGCGGTGCCCAGAGCCTGATCGGCACCATTGTGTCCGCCTTCGGTATATCCCAGGCCCAGTCCACCATGGAGTTCTTCCTCAGTGGTTCCATGGCCAAGGTGCTCACCCTGCTGGTTGTCGTCGGCATCCTGATGCTGCGTCCAGAAGGACTCATGGCCCTCAAGGTCCGTCGCTAGGAGATTGTCATGAAGAGTTCATCCCCATTGAAATGGTTTGCCACCCGCGAGGGACTGTATTACGTCGCACTGGCCGTGTTGTTGGTGGTGCTTTTGCCACTGGCGCTGGACCCATTCCGCCTGAACATGGTGGGCAAGTACCTGACCTACGCCTTTGTCGCCATTGGCCTGGTGATGTGCTGGGGCAAAGCCGGCATTCTCAGCCTGGGCCAGGGTGTGTTCTTTGGCCTTGGCGGCTACTGTATGGCCATGTTCCTGAAGCTGGAGGCCTCCACTCCGGAGGCCACCGCCATCCAGTCCACCCCCGGCATCCCGGATTTCATGGACTGGAACCAGCTCACCGAGCTGCCCTGGTTCTGGGAACCGTTCCACAGCTTCTCCTTCACCCTGCTTGCGGTGATCGGTGTGCCGGTTCTGCTGGCGTTCGTTATCGGCTTCGCCATGTTTACCCGGCGGGTGGGGGGCGTGTACTTCGCCATCATCACCCAGGCCATTGCCGCAATCCTGACGATCCTGATTATCGGACAGCAGGGCTATACCGGCGGTGTGAACGGCATTACCGATCTGCAGACGCTGAACGGCTGGGACATCCGCACCGATGAGGCCCGGACCATCCTGTACTTTGTCTGTGTTGGCATGCTGTTCCTCTGCCTGTTTGTGGCGCGCCTTGTCCAGAACCGGAAGCTGGGCCGCATCCTGGTGGCCATGAACGCCCAGGAAAACCGGGTGCGTTTTTCCGGCTATGACGTTGCCGCCTTCAAGATCTTCGTGTTCTGCCTGGCAGCGGCTTTTGCAGGCGTCGGTGGTGCCATGTTCACCCTGATTGTCGGCTTCATGTCGCCGTCGTTCATCGGCATCGTCGCTTCCATCGAGATGGTCATCTTCTGTGCCCTGGGTGGCCGGTTGTCCATCCTCGGCGCGGTCTACGGTGCCTTGCTCGTGAATGCCGCCAAGAGTGGCTTCTCGGAATCCTTCCCGGAACTCTGGCCGTTTGCCATGGGTGCGTTGTTTATCGGTGTCGTACTGGCCTTCCCGAACGGTCTGGCCGGCCTGTATCAGACCTACGTCATGCCCCTGGAAGACAAGATCTTCAAGCGCAACAAGGGTGCTCAGCTGGAGGCCAAGCCCGCGGAAAAAGCCGCAGAGCCGAAGCCGACCGCTGAGAAGACTCCTGATTACGATCCGATGATCGATTCCTACAGCCCGGAGAAATCGTGATGAGTGCAGCCAAAAGCAAAAGTGGGGATTTCCTGCTGGCGGTCGAAGGCCTGACCGTGTCATTCGATGGCTTCAAGGCCGTGGATGACCTGTCCTTCTACCTCGATCCCAAGGAAATCCGGGTCATCATTGGCCCCAACGGTGCCGGTAAAACCACGGTTCTGGACCTGATCTGCGGCAAGACCAAGGCCACGTCCGGCTCCATCAAGTTTGACGGTAAGGAGCTTACCAAGCTCAAGGAGCACCAGATTGTTCACTCGGGTGTGGGCCGGAAATTCCAGACCCCGTCCGTGTTCGAGGACCTGACCGTCTTTGAAAACCTTGAAGTGTCCTACCCAAAGGGACACAGCGTGATGGGCGCCCTGGGATTCAAGCGCGACGCGGAGGTGATCAAGGCTGTGGAGGAAGTGGCTGAAACCATCTTCCTGACCGAGGCCCTGAATGAGCCGGCTGCCTCGTTGAGCCATGGCCAGAAGCAGTGGCTGGAGATCGGCATGCTGCTGATCCAGAAACCGGACCTGCTGATGCTGGATGAGCCGGTGGCCGGGATGTCCGTCACCGAGCGCAAGAAAACCGCCGAGCTGCTGAGGGTGATTACCCGGGACCATACGGTGCTGGTGATCGAGCACGACATGCAGTTTGTCGGTGATATCGCTGACCGGGTCACGGTCATGCATCAGGGCAAAGTCCTTTCCGAAGGGTCCATCGAGCACGTGAAATCGGACCCGAAAGTCATCGAAGTCTACCTGGGGCACTGATCATGCTGAGCATCAAACATCATTCGGTGGCCTACGGCCAAAGCACCATCATCGATGACCTCAACCTCGACGTGGCAAAGAACGAAATTGTCGCCGTGGTGGGGCGAAACGGCATGGGCAAGACCACGCTGATGAAATCCCTGGTGGGCATGACCCCCACGCGAGGCGGTGAGGTCAGCCTGGATGGGAACGACCTTTCCGGCCTGAAGAGCTTCCAGCGTGTGCGCGCCGGAATCGGTTTCGTGCCGCAGGGGCGGATGATCTTTCCGACACTGACGGTACGGGAGAATATCGAGACCGGCCTGGCCGCCGTGGGAGAGAAGAAGGTACCCGAGGACCTCTACGAGATGTTCCCGGTACTGAAGGAAATGCAAAACCGGCGTGGTGGCAACCTCTCCGGCGGCCAGCAACAACAGCTGGCTATTGCCCGGGCACTGGCCACCCGGCCCAAGGTGCTGCTGCTTGACGAACCTACGGAAGGTATCCAGCCCAACATTATCAAGGAAATCGCGCAGACCCTTCGGCGCATCCGGGATGAGCGGGGCCTGTCGATTGTGGTGTCGGAGCAGGTTCTGAGCTTCGTGATGGATGCGGCAGACCGGATCCTGGTGATTGAAAAGGGCGCGATTGTGCACGAAGAGAGCCGCGAAGAAGCGGATCAGGACAAGATTGCGAGCTATCTGGCGGTTTAACGAGGAGCAGAACGATGAGACACGGTGATATTTCCAGCAGCAACGATACCGTCGGCGTGGCGGTGGTGAACTACAAGATGCCGCGGCTGCATACCAAAGCTGAGGTGTTGGACAACGCCCGCAACATTGCTGACATGATCAAGGGTATGAAAGTCGGCCTGCCGGGCATGGACCTGGTGGTGTTCCCGGAATACAGCACCATGGGCATCATGTACGACAACGAGGAAATGATGGAAACCGCGGCCACCGTGCCCGGTGACGAAACGGCCATCTTCTCCGCCGCCTGTCGTGAGGCGAACACCTGGGGCGTGTTTTCGCTGACCGGAGAACGACACGAGGATCACCCCAACAAGGCGCCGTACAACACCCTGGTTCTGATCAACAACGAGGGTGAGGTCGTTCAGAAATACCGCAAGTGTATCCCCTGGTGTCCGATCGAGGGATGGTACCCGGGTGACACCACCTACGTCACCGAGGGGCCAAAGGGCATGAAGATCAGCCTGATCATCTGCGACGACGGCAACTATCCCGAGATCTGGCGCGATTGCGCCATGAAGGGGGCGGAGCTGATTGTTCGCTGTCAGGGCTACATGTACCCGGCCAAGGAACAGCAGGTGATGATGGCCAAGAGCATGGCCTGGGCCAACAACTGTTACGTTGCGGTGGCCAACGCCGCCGGATTTGACGGCGTGTATTCCTACTTCGGCCACTCCGCGATCATTGGCTTCGATGGCCGTACCCTCGGGGAATGCGGTGAGGAAGATATGGGTATCCAGTATGCCCAGCTGTCCGTAAGCCAGATCCGTGATGCCCGTGCGAACGACCAGTCCCAGAATCACCTGTTCAAGCTGCTGCACAGGGGCTACACCGGTGTGCATGCCTCCGGGGACGGCGACAAGGGCGTGGCCGACTGCCCGTTCGAGTTCTACCGTACCTGGGTGATGGACGCCCAGAAGGCGCAGGAAAACGTGGAGGCCATGACCCGGAAGACGGTAGGTACCGCCGAGTGCCCGGTGGGCGAGCTGCCGTTCGACTGCAAGGAAAAATCCGCAGGGGCTTAAGCCCGGGAGGCGTTCATGCCGTTTATCAACGAACGGCTGGAAGCCAATCGGGAAACCATTGAAAAGAACCGGGCCGCCTCAGGCCCGGTTCGTGCTTCCCGGTTCCGCTTCGAGCCCGAGGCCGTGATGGCCAGACTGCGGGAAAATATCGTCGGCCAGGATGAGGCCCTGGCCGCCATGGAATCCATGCTGGTGCGGGTGAAAGCCGATATCGGCGAGGACAGCCGGCCGCTGGCGGTGCACCTGTTCCTGGGTCCCACCGGCGTGGGCAAAACCGAAACCGTGCGCCTCACTGCCGAAGCCATCCACGGTAATCGCGATGGCCTGTGCCGTATCGACATGAACACCCTGGCCCAGGAGCATTACGCCGCAGCCCTGACCGGTGCACCGCCGGGCTACGTGGGCAGTAAGGAAGGCCACAGCCTGTTCGATCTGGACAAGGTACAGGGCTCGTTTAGCAAACCCGGCATTGTGTTGTTTGATGAAATCGAAAAAGCCAGCAAGGAAGTGGTGCGCACGCTGCTGAACGTGCTGGACACCGGTCGGCTGGTGTTTCCCTCCGGTAACCGCGAGATCGACTTCCGCAACACCCTGATCTTCATGACCAGCAACGCCGGTGCGCTGGAGGCGGAGACGTATGAGCAGAGCTACCAGCGGGGCTGGCGCCGCTGGCTCGGGTTATCAGCCGGCAACGGCGAGGCCATTCGCGATACCGCCCTGCGCCGGCACTTTGACCCGGAATTCCTCAACCGGATTGATCAGATCCTCACCTTCAACCGACTTACCGACAACTGGCTGGAAGCCCTGCTGGATATTGAGCTGGCGGGCCTCAATCGCCGGTTGTCCAAAAAGCACGCTGAGCTGTCGCTGTCGCCTGAGCTGCGAGAGGAACTGTGCCGTGGCTACGACGCTCGCTATGGCGCCCGGGAACTGCTGCGGGCTTTTCGCCAGCGGCTCGAACCCGCCGTTGCCCGGGCGTTGCTGGCGTATCCGGACTGTCGCCGGTTTGAAGCCGGCCTGCAGGGCAGGAAGGTCACGGTGCACCAATACGTCGAATGACGTAGGCACCGGGGGCATTTCGCGAATACCTCACAGGGACGGGATTTCGGATAGTAAAGCCGTTACCTAATCGTGCAAGCCAACACCAAGGAGCGCCCGTTATGGCTGAAACCATTATCAAGATCGATCTGAACAAGTCGGCCTATGAGAACGACAAAATTCACAACCGCTGGCACCCGGATATTCCGCTGGTGGCCACCGTCAAGCCGGGCGACGATTTCATCGTTGAGTGCTATGACTGGACCGGCGGCCAGATCAAGAACGACGACAGCGCCGACGACGTGCGCGATGTTGATCTCAGCCAGGTTCACTTCCTGTCGGGACCGATCGGGGTCGAGGGCGCAGAGCCGGGCGACCTGCTGGAAGTCGACATCCTCGACATCGGCACTTTCGAAGAGAGCCAGTGGGGCTTTAACGGGTTCTTCTCCAAGCAGAACGGCGGTGGCTTCCTGACCGAACACTTCCCGGAGGCCCAGAAATCCATCTGGGACTTCAACGGCATGTTCACCAAATCCCGGCACATTCCCAATGTGGAATTTGCCGGCCTGATTCACCCGGGCCTGATTGGCTGCCTGCCCTCCAAAGAATTGCTGGATACCTGGAACAAGCGTGAAGCCGGACTGGTCGCGACCGATCCGGAGCGTGTGCCGGAACTGGCAACACTGCCCAATGGTGAGACCGCCCACATGGGCCAGATGACCGGTGATGCCGCCAAAGCTGCCGGCGCCGAGGCCGCGCGTACCGTGCCGCCGCGGGAACATGGTGGCAACTGTGACATCAAAGATCTGTCCCGTGGCTCCAAGGTGTATTTCCCGGTGTACGTGGACGGGGCCGGCCTCTCTGTAGGCGACCTTCACTTCAGCCAGGGCGACGGCGAAATCACCTTCTGTGGCGCCATCGAAATGGCCGGCTGGATTCATCTGCGGGTAAACCTGATCAAGGACGGCGTGAAGAAGTACGGCATCAAGAATCCGGTGTTCAAGCCCAGCCCGATCAAGCCCCGTTACGACGACTATGTGATCTTCGAAGGCATCTCCGTAGACGAGGACGGCGGCCAGCATTACCTGGACGTTCATGTGGCCTATCGTCAGGCGTGTCTGAACGCCATCGAATACATGACCAAGTTCGGTTACACCAAGGCTCAGGCCTACGCGATTCTGGGTTGTGCGCCGGTGGAAGGCCACATCAGCGGCGTGGTGGATATCCCGAACGCCTGCGCCACGCTCTGGTTACCGACGGGCATCTTCGACTTCGACATTAACCCGTCCGCTGAGGGTCCGCAGAAAAAAGTCAGCGGGGGCATGGACGTACCGCTGTCGAAAGATAAGGAGTAATCGCCATGCCCGTGTATGACTACAAGTGCCGTGAACATGGCCTCTTTCACACACTGGCCACCATGGAGGATGCGGCCAAGCCGGCGCAATGCCCCACCTGCAAGGTCATGTCGCCGCGGGTGATCGTATTGCCATCCCACATTGCCGCCATGGACCCGGCCAAAAGGGCTGCCGAGGATCGGAACGAGCGGTCCCGGCATGAGCCGGTGTTTTCCACCGCAGACCGAAGGGCGAATGATAAGGAGCACAGTCGCGCCTGCGGCTGCGGCGCCCCGAAACCCGGAAAGTCCATGCTGTTCTACACCGCTGACGGGAAGAAGATGTTTCCCTCCATGCGGCCCTGGATGATCAGCCACTGATTGGCTGAGTTGAAACTGTCACGTGTTTGGCCCCCTCTCCGGGGCCTTTTTTATTGCTTCAGGTTGTCCCTTCCGAATATCGTGTATATAGTGTTTCTATCCTTGGTCAAATACCAGATGTAGTGATCAGTGCGTAACCAACTCGGTCAACGTGTGATCATCTCAGCCATTCTGGTATCGGGAATCCGGTGAGACTCCGGAACTGACGCGCAGCGGTATTGGGGAACAAGCGTGGCATCAAGACACTGGCGAAAGCCGGGAAGTCGCCACACGAGGCCGAATCGAACGATTCACGCCCCTGAGTCCGAAGACCTGCCAGGGATGAAGGAGCCTTAAGGCTCCCAACTGCACCTTCGCGACCCAGGGTGAGCAGACCGGTTATGCCCAGCCATTCCCATGGTGAGGTGTGCCCCTGCGTACGCGATGGTGAAAGGAACTCAACGCGTATTCAGGAGAACACTGCATGTCTGCCTCAGCCCTGGCCGAACCCCGGCCAACCTCGCACACGGACACGGAATCCCTTCAGGTCATCAAGCGCAACGGCACGCTTGTGGGCTTTGATCCGTCCAAGATCAGCATTGCCGTGACCAAAGCCTTCCTCGCCGTCGAGGGTGACAAAGCCGCCGGCTCCGCACGGATCAACGATGCCGTACATCGGGTGACTGACCAGGTGATCCAGGCCATCGGTCGCCGCCTGAAAGCCGGTGGCAAGGTGCATATCGAAGACATCCAGGATCAGGTGGAACTGGCCCTGATGCGGGCGGAAGAGCAGAAGGTGGCCCGCGCCTACGTCCTGTACCGGGAAGAGCATGCCCGCGAGCGCGCCCGCCATGCCCCGGTTGAGGCACACCCCCACCTGACGGTGAAAAAGACCAGTGGCGAGATTGCTCCGCTGGATCTGGGCCTGATGAAAGTGCAGGTGGAGCAAGCCGCCACCGGGCTGGAGGGCATCGACGGTGATTCCCTGGTGGACGATGCCCTGACCAACCTGTACGACGGCATCGCTGAGGAAGACGTGCTGTCGGCCCTGATCATGACGGCTCGCAGCCGGATTGAGCGGGAGCCGGACTACAGTGCCGTCACCGCACGCCTGCTCCTGGAGCAGCTTCGCCTGGAGAATGCCGCTGCCCTTGGTCTGCCTATCAGTCTGCCATTGGCTGAGATTTATCCACAGGCACTGAGCGCCTTTGTCGAGGCGGGAATCCGTTACGAATTGCTGGATGACGCTCTGGCCGCCTTTGATCTGGAGCGCCTGGGTGCCGCCCTTCAGCCGGAGCGGGATCTGCAGTTTGGCTTCCTGGGTCTGCAAACCCTGTACGACCGCTATTTCCTGCACTGGAACAAGGCCCGCCTCGAATTGCCACAGGTTTTCTTCATGCGCGTGGCCATGGGCCTGGCCCTGCGGGAAGACGACCCGAATGCCCGGGCCATCGAGTTCTACAACCTCTTGTCGTCGTTCGACTACATGGCGTCCACACCCACGCTGTTCAACAGCGGTACCCGCCATTCTCAGCTGTCGTCCTGTTACCTGACGACGGTGGGCGACGATCTTGAAGACATCTACGGCGCCATCCGCGATAACGCCATGCTGTCGAAATGGGCGGGCGGCCTGGGTAATGACTGGACACCGGTGCGGGCGCTGGGCTCCCACATCAAAGGAACCAACGGCCAGAGCCAGGGCGTGGTGCCTTTCCTGAAAGTGGTGAACGATACCGCCGTGGCGGTCAACCAGGGCGGCAAGCGCAAGGGCGCGGTGTGTGCCTACCTGGAAAGTTGGCACCTGGACATCGAGGAGTTCCTGGAGCTGCGTAAGAACACCGGCGACGAACGCCGTCGCACCCACGATATGAACACCGCCAATTGGGTGCCCGACCTGCTGATCGAGCGCATGCGCGAAGATCGGGAATGGACCCTGTTCTCCCCCAGCGATGCGCCGGATCTGCACGACCTGTATGGCAACGCCTTCCGGGAACGCTACGAGCATTACGAAGCCCTCGCAGAGCAGGGCAAAATCAAGCTGTTCAAGAGGATCCCGGCCAAGCAACTCTGGCGCAAGATGCTCACCGTGCTGTTTGAAACAGGCCATCCCTGGATTACCTTCAAGGAGCCGTGCAACCTCCGCTCCCCCCAGCAACATCGGGGCGTGGTACACAGCTCCAACCTGTGTACGGAAATTACCTTGAACACCAGCGCCGACGAGATCGCCGTGTGCAACCTTGGTTCCGTGAACCTTGCGGCCCACATCGCCAATGGCGAGCTGGATGTGAAGCGTCTGGAACAGACGGTAAACACCGCCGTGCGCATGCTCGATAACGTTATCGACATCAACTACTACGCCGTGCCCCAGGCCCGCAACTCCAACTTCAAGCATCGCCCGGTTGGCCTCGGCCTCATGGGTTTCCAGGACGCGCTCTATCAATTGGGCCTGCCGTACTCCAGCCCGGAAGCGGTTGAGTTTGCTGACGTTGCCATGGAGCAACTCAGCTACTTCGCCATCCGCGCCTCAGCTTCGCTGGCGGGTGAGCGAGGTGCCTATGAGAGCTATGAGGGTTCACTCTGGCAGCAGGGCATCCTGCCCATCGACTCCATCAACCTGCTCAAGGAAAACCGCCGGGAAGGGGACCTGTCTGTGAACACCAACGCCCGGCTGGACTGGTCTCCCGTACGCGAACTGATCGCAAAAAACGGCATGCGCAACAGCAACGTGATGGCGATCGCTCCGACTGCGACGATTTCCAACATCGTGGGTGTGTCCCAGTCCATCGAACCGGCGTACCAGAACCTGTTTGTGAAATCGAACCTCTCCGGCGAGTTCACGGTGGTCAATCCTTCCCTGGTTCGTGACCTCAAGGCCGAAGACCTGTGGGACAACGTGATGGTGAATGACCTCAAGTATTTCGACGGTAGCGTTCAGCAGATCGACCGCATCCCCAACGAACTGAAAGCGCGATACGCCACCGCCTTTGAGATCGACGCAAGATGGCTGGTGGAAGCCGCAGCACGGCGCCAGAAATGGCTGGACCAGGCCCAGAGCCTGAACCTGTACATGGCCGAGCCCAGCGGCAAAAAGCTGGATGCCCTGTACCAGTTGGCCTGGGAACGTGGGCTGAAAACCACCTATTACCTGCGCTCCCTGGGAGCTACCGGCGCTGAAAAAACCGCACCGGTTGCCGCGCCCCAACCCCAGGTGTGCAGCATCGACGATCCGGACTGCGAAGCCTGTCAGTAACTGCTCACTTAACGATTTCGAGGCAAAACCATGCTTGATTGGGACGACGAACCAAAAACTGAATCCAAAGCGGCGCATCCCGGCGCCCCGGCACCGGTGAACGTGGACGACAAACGCGTCATCAACGGCGAAACCGACATTAACCAGCTGGCACCGTTCAAGTACCCCTGGGCCTGGGAGTATTTCATGAACGCCAACAAGAACCACTGGACCCCCCTGGACGTGAACATGGCCCAGGACGTTCACGACTACCACCACCGGCTGACCGCGCCGGAAAAGCACGTGTACGAGAACGTGTTGGCTTACCTCACCACTTCCGACATCCTCGCCATGCGCAACATCGGCCTGGCGGTGATGGAGAAGATGAGCGCGCCCGAGCTGCAGATCTACCAGGCCCGCCAGGTGTACGAGGAAGCCATGCACACCTGGGCCTACCAGCACTGCATCGAAACCCTCAACCTGGACCAGAGCGAGATCTACAACCGCTACCGCGTGGTGCCCGCCATCAACGGCAAGATCCAGATTGCCAACCGCCGGCTGGATGCGGCCATGCGGCCGGATATGAACCTGCGTAACAAAGACGACCTGCAGGAATTCATCATGTCTTACCTGTTCTTCGCGGCGGTGTTCGAAGGCACCTGGTTCTACAACGGCTTCAGCCCCATCTTCGCCCTCCAGCGCCGTGGGCTAATGCGAGGCACCGGCGAACAGCTGCAGTACATCCTGCGGGACGAGGCCATGCACTTCTCCTTCGGCCTGAAAGTGGTCAACCAGATCGTGGAAGAGGAGAACATCACCTTCGATCCGAAGGCCGTGCGCGAGATGTGGGACGAATCAGAAGCCGCCGAGAGGGCCTATGCGGACTACATCCTGCGAGACCCGATTCTCGGTTATTCGGCCGAGTACCACAGCGAACAGTTCCGATTTGTGGCCAACCGCCGTGCCAGGACGGTAGGTCTTGAAGAGCCGTTCCCCGGAGCAAAGAACGTCTCACCCTGGCTGGATGAACAGGCCACACTGCGCAAGGAAAAGAACTTTTTTGAAACCCGGGTGATTGAGTACCAGACGGGCGCGCAGCTAGAGTGGTAAATTCGGCCGAGCAGCCGGAGTGATACGCCCTGTGTTCGCATGAATCTGTGATCCGAGCAGGGCGTATAACCTTGGGCCTGGCATGAATTTCTTCAGAGGTAACGTTGGTGAACAAACGCAGTCTGAAAGCCCTCATCGCGCTGTGGTGCCTCGTTTGCTCGATGGGGTTGCTGGCTTTGCCGGCTGTCTCCGTGGCAGAGGGTACACTGAAGTTTGCGTTTGCCGACAATTCAAAACCTTACAGTTTCTCTCAGGATGAAAAGGCAGCCGGGCTATTTCCGGAAGTGGTACGGTTAACTTTCAGTTTTATCCCCGACTACGATATGGCGAGCGCGGTGATGCCGTGGTCGAGGGCGCAGTACAACGTCAGGTTGGGGCTGAACGATGGCCTCCTCACCTATCCGTCGAAGGAGCGGCAGAACTACGCAGTCTTTTCAGCGGGGCCGCTTTTCATTCAGGATTTTGGCCACCTGGTTTACTCGGCTGAAAACCCCAATAAAGACCTGATCGAATCGGCCTCCAGCTTTGCTGACTTGTCCGGTTTGAAGGTAATCGTCGAAAAGGGCTCTCAATGGGAAGAGAACAATATACCAGGCTATCTGGAGCGTGTTCCCGGTCGGGACAGTGAGACGATGATGCATCTCCTGATGTTCCGGGAAGCCGGGGATTTTCTGGTGCAGCCCGCTGAAGACGCCCGTTTTATTGCAGGGAAACTGGGCTACACCGAAAACCTGAAGATTCGCAAGGTCGATTTTATTCCAAACTCCATGATCCCTTTCCATCTTGGGGTTTCGCGCCAGCATCCATCCGCTAACGATGTGATCAATCAGGTTGATGCAATCATGCAAAAGCCGGACTTTCAGTCACAATTGACGACTCTGATCAGGAGTTATCGATAAGGCTGCACGGGCTAGCTGCCCGGCATCTTTATGCGGCCTTCACCGCCACCCGGGTACCATTAAACGCCGCATTCCCGGTCAGTGCGTCAATGCGCCCGGAATCAGTGACGTCGTTCATGCTCACGCCGGGCTGTCCCTCGGCGATCGACATGGCGGTGTCCGGCCGGTTGTGGCCCCAGCCCTGGGGCATGCTGATCACACCCTCGAACATATCGTCGTCGATTTCCACCGGCAGGTTGATGCTTCCGGAAGCCGACGTAACCGTGGCCAGTTGTCCGTCTTCAAGCCCGATTTTGAGGGCATCTGACGCGTTCATCTGTAACGTGCACGGGTTCTTGCCTTTTACCAGCCGGTGGGAGTTCTGGGTCCAGGTGTTGTGGCTGCGGGGCAGGCGGCGGCTGATCAGCGTGAACGGATACTCGCTGTTCTCATCTGACTGCAACAGGCCCGAGGCATCCAGGCGTTTCAGATCGTCCAGATACAGCTGCGGAGCCAACCGGATCTTGCCGTCTTCGGTCTGGATGCGCTGCGCCAGGCAGGGCTGCAGCGGTCCCAGATCCACGCCATGAGGGTTGGCTTTCAGGGTCTCCAGGCTCATGCCCTCTTTCCCGTAGGCGCCGTGTTTCAGTCCCAGATCCAGCATGGCCTCCGGCGTTACGCCATCGTCTTCCAGGCCCGTTAACTGCAGGGCCAGATCCCGCAGAATTTCCCAGTCGTGTTTCTGGTTCGGTCCTTTCTCGAACATCGGTTCCGAGAACTTGGCGGTATTTCGAACGGCGAAAGAGTTGAAGAACACATCGAAGTGCGGCACTTCCAGCCCGGTTGTGGCCGGCAGGATGATGTCGGCATGGCGGGTGGTTTCGTTCAGGTAGATATCCACTGACACCATGAAATCCAGGTTATCGAAGGCGCCTTCCAGGCGGGCTCCACCGGGAGCCGAAAGCACGGGGTTGCCGGCGATGGTGATCATCGCGCGGATCTGGCCCTCGCCCGGGGTCAGGATCTCATCAGCCAGGGTAGCGACCGGGAATTCGTTGTTGAAGTAGGGCAGTTTTCGCACCCGGGACTCGTAACGGCCATAGGAACTCGGCTTGCCCTTTTTGTCCCTGACAAGATCAAAGGCCGGCTGGGGGAACATGGCGCCACCGCGGCTATCGAAGTTGCCGGTGAGAATGTTCAATACATTGTTGAGCCACTGGCAGAGGCCGCCGAACGACTGCGTCGATGCGCCCATGCGGCTGTAGCAAACGGCGCTCTTCGCAGCTGCCATCTCCCGGCCCAGCTCGCGGATGGCCTCTGCGGTCATACCACAGGCTGCCGCCACGGTTTCCGGGCTATAGGGTTTTACGGCCTCGGCCAGTTGCTCCAGCCCGTCGATCCGGTCTTCCAGATGACCAAGGGTAACCAATTGTTCCTCAAACAGGGTGTGAACCATGGCCAGCATGAACAGGGCATCGGTTTCCGGGCGGATAAACAGGTGCTGGTCGGCCTTTCTCGCAGTCTCGGTGCGCCGTGGATCAACCACCACCACCTTGCCGCCACGTTGCTGGATGGCCTTCAGGCGTTTGCCGACGCCGGGGGCGGTCATCAGGCTGCCGTTGGAAACAATCGGGTTGGCACCAATGATCAGCATGAAATCCGTATGGTCGATGTCCGGCACCGGAATCAGCATGCCGGCACCCAGCATGTAATTGGAGGCCACGTGGTGTGGTAACTGGTCCGCCGATGCGGAGCTGTAGCGGTTATTGGTGCCGAGCGCCTTGAAGAACCGCGGCAGCATGATGGCGTTGCCGAAGTTGTGGGCGTTTGGGTTGCCCAGGTACACCCCGACCGCATCCTGCCCGTGTTCCTGCTGAATGCCCCGAAACCGCGAGGCGATTTCCTCGAAGGCAGCTTCCCAGCTGATCTCCTGCCAGCCGTCCGCGGTGCGCTTCATGGGTGCTTTCAGGCGGTCCTTGTCATTGTAGAAATCCTGCAGTGCAACGGCTTTCGGGCAGATATGGCCGTGGCTGAACGGGTCGTTGCTGTCACCCTTGATGGACAGGATCTCGCTACCCCGATGCTGGATTTCGAGGCCACACATGGCTTCACAGATGTTACAGGTGCGGTAGTGGGTCTGGGTGTCGGTCATGGCAAACACTCGGTCCGGATATTGTCGTTATTGGTTCTGGCAGTGTGGCACAAGCCGGCGGAAAATCAGACGGTCATAATTCACATAAAACCGGTCAATCCCGCCAAATAATGTTTCTCCCGGTGCCTGAAAGACAGGCCGGAATTTCATCGTACAATAGCCCCATGGCTAAAACCTTTTACCGTCGGGGCCCGGACCATCGAGCCGGAGCGCCGGTTACCTTTCTCGACGTCCGCCGTCGTTTCCAGTTCCGTTCCATCGAGCTTGGCCGCTGGGTCACCGAGCCGGAAAAACAGCGCAGTGCGTCGCTGTTCTACGATGCCCTGTGCGACCTGATGACCATTCTTGGCGACACCGAGTCGCTGGTTTCCCTGCGTGGCACCCTGGCTCTTCAATATGGCATTGGTGGGCGGCCCGGTGTGTCGGCCCACTACACGCCGGCCACGCGCAGCTTCTCACTGGCCAAGAATGCCGGGCCCGGCAGCATCGCCCACGAGTGGTTTCACGCCTTCGATCATTACATCGGCGAGAAACTTTTCGGCGAGGCCCAGAGAGGCCAGTTTGCCTCGAAGCTCTGGCTTGGCCGTGACGACGCTGTGCGGCATCCGCTGAACGATCGACTGCAGGCCTGCTTCAAGGCGATTCTTCTGGACGAAAAAGGCGCAGAGCCCAGCGAGCTCTTCCGGTGCTCGGTGAAGGCGGACAAAGCGGCAGGAATTCAATATTTCAGCTTGCCCGAAGAGCTTTGCGCCCGGGCGTTTGAAGCGTTTGTGCAGGATGCAAACGTGAAGAACGCCTTTCTGGTGAGCGGAACCCGGGAATCTGAAGAGGCAAAACTGGGTCTGTACCCGGTGGGCGCGGAACGCGAACGCGTCAACAGCGCTTTTTACGATTATTATACCGCTCTTGGCCGGGCGCTCCGGTCAACAGAGGAGTAATGGCTTATGACAGCGCTTGAGCTGAAAGTACCGCCGGTGGCTCTAGTCTCTATTGTGGCGGTTGGAATGTGGGCTCTGTCCCGCATTGCACCTGACTTGGCAATCGCCATTCCAGCAGCAGGCTGGTTGGCGTCTGGCGTTGCACTGACGGGTATGGCGATCGCGGTTCTTGGTGTCTTGGCGTTCAGAACGGTGGGCACAACGGTAGATCCCAGGGTTCCCGGGCAGTCGGAAAGTCTCGTGGTTTCTGGTGTCTATCGGTACAGCAGAAACCCGATGTACCTCGGATTCCTGCTGGTTCTCTGCGCCTGGGGGCTGTGGCTTGGCAATCTGCCGGCCCTGCTTTTTCTACCGGCATTTGTCCTCTACATGAACCATTTCCAGATTGTTCCGGAGGAGCGGTTCATGCGGGACAAGTTCGGTGCCGCCTATGCGACCTACTGTGCCGAGGTTCGCCGCTGGATGTGATCAGCAATTCAGTGGCAGTGCGCGTGAGCAGCCGCGTTCTCATCCCTCGGATCGCCCATGCCACCCTTGAGGCCGTATTTGATCAGCAGCAGGTTGGCGGGCCAGGCTGCAAACAAACCCAGTGAGAGTGAGATGTAAAGAGAGGACCAGAACAGGGCATCACCCATGGTGGCGTTGCCGCCGAGGTAGAGATCGGTGGTAATTGCCACGGACTCCATCACAACGATGCTTATGGTTTCTGCGAAGAAGGCGCCCTTGAACGCCTCTTTGAATGCCATGCCGTTCTGCATCATCGGGCCAATATTCAGGGCGAAGCCGAAGATATAGGCCAGCGTAAAGGTGATGATGGCAGCCCAGAAATTACCCATGGCAAACAGGCCAACCGAAATAATCACGCCGAGAATTTCACCGATCCCACAGCCGGAGTAGCAGTGTGCCACCGACCGGAAACCCTTGCGGGCAAGGCTGTCGGTCGGGATCTGTTTACGCCCCGAGTATCGGTAGATAGCCACGCCGACCGGCCCGGAATAAAGCACGGTAAGCCCCCACACCCACTGCATCATGGAGGCAATGTGGCTGTTGCTGGTTCTCAGGTCGTAAACCACCCAGACGACGCTGGCCGCAACAAGGGCCAGCCAGATGCCCAATCCCGTCCAGGTGTCGATAAGGGCCTGAATCTGATCAAGGCTCATGGCTAATACCGTCCTTTTCAGGGAATTCTATACCTGTTGTAGTCCTTGGAGGCTGGGCGCCTTTCTTTCAACCTCTAGCCAGGCCTGTAGCTCGTGCAGCGGCTTCGGCGAGCAGATCCAGTAGCCCTGGAGCATTTCCGCTCCCAACTGGTTCAAAAGGCGGGCCGACTTTTCGGTTTCGACACCCTCGGCCACCACCTGATAGCCCAGGCCCTGGCCCATCCTGATGGCGGTTTCGACAATCATCCGCGCGCCCTCGCTGGATTCGATATCCTGTAACAGGGCGCGGTCCAGTTTGATTTCGCTGGCCGGCAGTTTCTTGAGATAGGAAAGCGAGGAGTAGCCGGCGCCAAAGTCGTCAATCGACAGCTTCAGCCCGATAGCCGTTAAATCGTTGAGGGCGTTCAGGCCCCTGTGGGGATCGTCCATGGCAGCGGTTTCGGTCAGCTCAATGATGACCTGTTCCGGGTTCAGCTGATTTCGCTTTGTCCGGGTTTCGAACAACCCCACCAGTTCTGGAGAGCTCAGATCCCGGGCAGAGATATTCACAGAGACGGTCAGAGCCGGATCGAGGGTATGGAGTTCCTTCAGATCGTTCAGAGCCTGATCCACCACCCATCGGGTCAGATGTTTGATCACCCCGGTTTTCTCGGCCATCGGAACGAACTCAATCGGCGGTACCCAGCCTCGGTCCGGGTGATGCCAGCGGATCAGGGCTTCCACACCCACCACTTTGCCTGTCGCCAGGCTGATTTTGGGCTGATAGTAGAGCTCGGTCTGATTGTGGTGCAGTGCCTCCCGGAGGTCGGACATCAATGTCAGCCGGCTTTCGTCATAGATGTCATCCTTGCGGGAATACAGGCCGGTCTGATAAGGGCCATGAGGCGCCATTTCCATGCCGACATGGGCATTGCGGATCAGCAGAGCGGCTTTCTTGCCATGTTCCGGATAGCTGGCGGCACCAAACCGGGGATTGGGCTCTATGGCAATGTTGTCCAGCAACACGGGTTCCGCCAGTTGTTTAAGTGCGTTATCCAGCGACTGGAAGTCGTCTGCCGTTTTACTGACGTTCACCAACAAACCAAAACTGTCGCCAGACAGCTGATATACCCGCTCATCGTTCCCACGCGCATCGACGATGTGATGAACCATCGGCAGGCCTGAGGCCAAACGGGTCATCTGCTCTGCCATGGCCTTGAGCAAACGTTCGCTGCGGTCCAGGCCCAGGGTCCGGTTGATTTCCTTGAGCTGCGTTATCCGGGTAACGCCCACCATGAAGCGCCCGTTGGGGTTTTGCCGCAATTGCTCATCCACCATCCATTCGAACCGGTTGCGGTTTGGTAGCCCGGTCACCGGGTCATGGGTCAGTGCTTCATTCAACTGGGTCTGGGCTTCGTTGCGGGCCTTCTGTTGTTTGAGGATATCGGCCTGAGCCTGGATTTTCTGTTCCCGTTCCCGGTATAGGCGGTCGGCGAGGGCAAGCGTGAGAATGAAAGCCTCAAGCCCGGAGCCGATCTGCATGGCGTACTCGGTAAAGAAATTCTCCGGCAACAGGCCCAGGGCCCGCCCCGCCGTTGCCGAGACCCCTATCGTAAGAGGTGTCCAGGCGATCGTGAAGAACACCCCGGCCCGGACACCGGCAGCCCAGGCAACAGGGCCGGCCACCAGGAGCAGCGAGAAGAATGCGAACGCGGAAACGGCCGCCACCCGGATACCGGTGTCGTAATCCAGCAGCGGCGCAGACAGGAAAAACAGCATTTCAAACAAGAGCATCGCCTGCAGGGCCCGGTACAGCCTGGGGCTGTTAGAGCGCACCTGGAGGAACTCCATGCAGAACAGTATCGAGAACATCGCCAGGAATGGCATCGACAGCAGAAGCACATGCGTGTGAAGAAACGGTGCGCCCGGGTAAATGTGCTGAAGTGTATAGCCGCGCACAGCGGCGAAGAACAGGAAGTAGCCGGAAATGGCCAGGGCGTAAAACAGGTACAGCTTTTCTCGCAGGGTCAGGAACACGGCCAGGTTGATCAGGATGATCACTGCCAGACTGCCGTAATAGAAAAAGTGCAGTTTCTGCTCGTTGGCAGCGGCCTCGTAAAAATCATTCTGTTGCCAGATCTGCAGCGGCACCACCATCGTGCCCTGGGTGGCGACCCGGATATAAAGCGTTTTCGAGGCGTCCGGGGCTACATGGAATCGATATAGCATGTTGGGATGGTCGACATCCCTGGGGTAGAAAGAGCGGGTGTCCCCGGTGGCGAATTCTCGGAGCAGGGTGCCGCCGGAGAGCTCGTGAAACACCACGTCATCAAGCTGGGAATAGCCCAGCTCTGCAATCAGAAGCTGGTCGCGGCCGGTCTGGTTTTGCACCTCAACCCGCAGCCAGTAGGCGGAATCGGTAATCCCGAAGGTGGCCTTTCCCGATGGGTTGGTCTGCCAGGCTGCATCGGGGAGGGCGCGAACATCGGCCAGCTCCGCTTCGGCGCTGGCGTCTTCCCAGTACTGGAAATGGCTTTCAATCGGTTTTTCTGAGGCAAGTGTGACCGGGGCGCTATCCGCATGCGCAAAATGCGACGTGAAAGTCGCCAGACTCAGTAAAAAGATACGCAGAGCAGTGCTGAGGATCACCAACAGTAGACCCCGTTATATCGCCATCAGGCTTTTTTATTTTCCTGATCATCAGCTTAACAGCCTTTCTTCACCGGAAAAGCCGAGAACCAATATTTAATGTAGCGAAATGTCTCATATCTGCAGATTCTCCGCCTTGCCCACCCGTCCCTTTGTGCTCTCCGTAGCCCTCAAGCACCTGTCTCGATAGCGGCCCATCTGCTACGTTGAAAGGAGACATTCATTCCCAAGGAGGCCTCTATGTTCGTCGCTGAAAAAGCAACCGGGCACCTGATCGAAGTTCTGGATACACAGGCGCTGTTTGATCCCCATAGCCAGCAGGTGCGAGGCAGCCTCCATTACGGAGAGGAGGCGCAGGATCCTGAATTGTTTAAAAAAGCCGAACTCGCATTTCCCTCCGGTGAAGCGCTTCCTGTGTGCTGGACAGACCCGGATTACCGTCGCCATAGCTGATATTTGCTTGTCCTTCCTGCCGTCACAACCGCGCCATATCAGAGTGGCGCGAGGCTTCCCTGCTTTCTGATCAGGTTTGAATTCCCCGCCTCGCTTCTGTAAGCTTTTTATTAATTGAACGTTCAATTAATAAAAAGCAGGGCTGATTGGTGCTGCTTTTCAACACCGGAAACAAGACGAGTAACCGAAGCCGCCATGCCAAAAGTTGGGGTCAAAGACACACGCAAGCAGCAGCTGATTGAAGCCACCATGCATTCAATTGCCGAGCTGGGCATGCAGAACACCACCATTGTGAGCATCAGCAAACGGGCGGGCATGTCCTCCGGGATTATCAGCCATTATTTCGGCGGCAAGCAGGGTCTGATTGAGGCGGCCCTGCGTTATCTGCTCGATCAACTGGGCAAGGAACTGCGGGAGCGCATGGCCAAGACCGACCGCTCCCCGGAACAGCGGCTCAATTGCATCATCGAGTCGAACTTTTCCGAGTTTCAGCGCTCGGCGCTGGCGGCCAAGACCTGGCTGAGCTTCTGGGCCCGGTCGATGCATGAGCCGGGGCTCAAGCGGCTGCAGCAGATCAACAACGCCCGGCTGTACAGCAACCTGCGATATTCCTTCGCACAGGTGCTTGAACCGGCTGCGGCGACCGAGGTCGCCCGGCAAACCGCGGCAATGATCGATGGGTTCTGGTTGCGCAGTGCCCTGAGCCTGGACCCGGCAGAGAGCTTTGAAGCCGGTGAGCGGCTCTGCAAGAAATTTGTCCACGAGACACTGGCCCAGGCAGCCGCCTGAGCCGAGATTGATTCGAACGGCCCACAAGGCCTGAAGACACCGAACCGAGGTTAATTACCGACTATGTCTGCATCTCTTCCTGTTGTTCAGAATTTCGTCCATGGCCGTTTCCTGGCCAACAGCACCGGCGAAACCTTCCCTGTGGTGAACCCGGCCACGGGTCAGGTTATCTACGAAGTGGAAGTGGCGGATGAATCCGTGCAGAAGGCCGCCATTGAAAGTGCCCGTGCCGGTTTTGCCGAGTGGTCTGCCATGACTGCCATTGAGCGCAGCCGGATTCTGCTTCGGGCGGTTGCGCTTCTGAGAGAGCGTAATGATGAATTGGCTGCCGCAGAGGTGCGCGATACTGGCAAGCCCTGGCAGGAAGCAGAAGCCGTGGATGTGGTCACCGGTGCCGATGCGGTTGAGTTCTTTGCCGGCCTGGCACCCTCCATCGAAGGTAACCAACAGGACCTGGGCGGTGATTTTTACTACACCCGCCGGGAGCCCCTGGGCATCTGTGCCGGCATTGGCGCCTGGAACTACCCGATCCAGATCGCCTGCTGGAAATCCGCGCCGGCCCTGGCCTGCGGCAACGCCATGATCTTCAAGCCATCTGAGGAAACCCCCATGGGTGCGGTGAAGCTGGCGGAAATCTTTACCGAAGCGGGCGTGCCGGCGGGCGTATTCAACGTGGTGCAGGGCGCCGCCGAAGTGGGCCAGTGGCTGACCCACCACCCCGAGATTGCCAAGGTCTCCTTCACGGGAGAAGTGGCCACCGGCAAGAAGGTGATGGCAGCGGCATCCTCCACCCTGAAGGACGTCACCATGGAGCTGGGCGGGAAGTCACCGCTGATCATCTTTGACGATGCGGATCTTGAGAACGCCATTTCCGCCGCCATGGTCGGCAACTTCTACACCCAGGGTGAGATCTGCACCAACGGCACCCGGGTGTTTGTTCATGAAGATCTGTACCCGCGCTTTATCGAACGTCTGCTGGAACGCACCCGCAACAATATCAAGCCTGGCGACCCGATGAATCCGGACACCAATTTCGGCGCGCTCATCTCCGCAAAACACCGGGATCTGGTGCTCGATTACATCGCCAAAGGCCTGTCCGAAGGGGCGACTCTCAGCCACGGCGGTCGGGCCTTTGAGCCGGAGGATTCCAAAGGCGGCTATTTCGTGGAGCCCACCATCTTCACTGACTGCACCGATGACATGACCATTGTGAAGGAAGAGATCTTCGGGCCGGTGATGTCGGTGCTCACGTTCCGCGATGAGGACGAGGTGATTGCCCGGGCCAACAACACCGACACCGGTCTGGCCGCTGGCGTGTTCACCAACGATATCCGTCGGGCTCACCGGGTGATTCACCAGATCCAGGCCGGCATCTGCTGGATCAACAGCTACGGCGCTTCCCCGGCGGAAATGCCGGTCGGTGGCTACAAACTCTCCGGCATCGGCCGCGAGAACGGGGGCGAAACCATTGCGCACTACACCCAGATCAAATCGGTGTATGTGGGCATGGAAGATTTGGACGCACCCTTTTAATCGCAGGCCACACAGGAGAACGCGTATGACAGAAAATCGATACGACTACATCATTGTGGGTGCGGGTTCCGCCGGTTGCGTGCTGGCCAACCGCCTGACCGAGGACGCGCGCCACCGGGTGCTGCTGCTGGAAACCGGCGGCAGCGACAAGAGCATCTTTATCCAGATGCCCACCGCCCTGTCCATTCCCATGAACACCAAGAAATACGCCTGGCAGTTCGAGACCGAGCCGGAGCCCTTCCTGGATAACCGTCGTATGCACTGCCCACGGGGCAAGGTGCTGGGCGGTTCTTCCTCCATCAACGGCATGGTGTATGTCCGTGGCCACGCCCGGGATTTTGACGAATGGGATTCCGAGGGCGCTACCGGCTGGCATTACCGCAACGTCCTGCCCTATTTCAGGAAGGCCGAGACCTGGGCTTTTGGCGGCAATGACTACCGGGGCGATAAGGGCCCGCTCGGTGTGAATAACGGCAATAACATGCAGAATCCGCTCTACAAGGCCTTTATCAGGGCGGGTTCCGATGCCGGTTACTTTGAGACCGATGATTACAACGGTACCCAGCAGGAAGGCTTCGGCGCCATGCACATGACCGTGAAGAACGGTCGTCGCTGGTCCACTGCGAACGCCTATCTGCGCCCGGCCATGGAGCGCGATAACCTGACTGTGGTCACCCATGCCCTGGTGCACAAGGTGTTGCTCGATGGCAAAACCGCCACCGGTGTCCGTTACGAGCAGGGCGGCAAGGTGCACGAGGCGAAAGCCGCCGAAGAAGTCATCCTGTCAGCGGGCTCTATCGGTTCACCCCACCTGCTTCAGCTGTCCGGAATAGGCAAGCGTGAGGTACTGGAGAAGGCTGGTATCGAGGTAAAGCACGAGCTACCCGGCGTTGGTGAGAACCTGCAGGACCACCTGGAGTTTTACTTTCAGTACCGCTGCAAACAACCGGTGTCGCTCAACGGCAAGCTGGACTGGTGGAACAAGCTGAAGATCGGTGTTCGCTGGATTCTCCGCAAGGACGGTCTGGGCGCCACCAATCACTTCGAGTCCTGTGGCTTTATCCGGTCCAAGGCCGGCGTCGAGTGGCCCGACCTGCAATATCACTTCTTACCGGCAGCCATGCGCTACGACGGTAAAGAAGCCTTCAACGGAGACGGATTCCAGCTGCACATTGGTCACAACAAGCCGAAAAGTCGGGGCTTTGTGCATGTGCAATCGGCCGACCCGAAACAGGCACCGACCATCCGCTTCAATTATCTGCAGCACGAGGCAGACCGCGAGGGCTTCCGGGACTGTGTGCGCCTGACCCGGGAAATCATCAACCAGCCGGCCATGGACCATTACCGCGGAGCGGAGATCCAGCCCGGCGCCGAGGTCCAGACCGACGAGGAAATTGATGCGTTTGTCCGCCAGGCGGTCGAGAGCGCCTACCACCCGTCCTGCTCTTGCAAGATGGGCACCGACGAGCTGGCGGTGGTGGACCCGGAGACGCGGGTTCACGGTATCCGGAATCTCAGGGTGGTGGATTCGTCCATCTTCCCGACCATACCCAATGGCAACCTGAATTCGCCCACCATCATGGTGGCCGAGCGGGCAGCCGATCTGATCCGGGGCAGGGAGCCCCTGCAACCTTCTGACGCGCCTGTGGTGATGGACGACCAGTGGCAGACACGTCAGCGACCGGGACAGGCAAAGCGCGCGCTCGCATAGTGCGTCGTCATCCCACCCGGACGTGCAACGCGCCCGGGGTTTTGCAAGCCCTCAGGATTTCCCTATCAGCGCGACGGTGTTCTGCCGTTTTCGGGCGCCCGATAGGCAAGTCCTGGGTTTGTGTCCGATTCGAAAGAAGCAGCGCTTACAAAGTAGAGGAGGAACACCCATGCTGTTCATTGCAAAGAAACAAAGTAACCGGAGGACCTTATGACACTCTGGTTATCCGCAGGTCTGATCTTCACCTTCGCCGCCATTGTGCTGATTCTGTACAAATGGTGGGACATCCAGTGCATCGGCGTGACGCCCGTCCGCACCTTCACCTTTATCGCCATCCTGTTCACCTCAGGTCTGGATGTGGGGCTGATCATGTTCCCATTGACCGAGTTCGGTGGCTATGGCGATCTGTCTGCGAGCCCGGAGTACGGCTTTGCCAACCCCCTGGCTATCGAGTTCGGGTTCTGGGCGTTCCTGATCTGGGGCTTCTATTTCCTGACCTGTTTTTACTTCGCGATCATTGAGCCGCGGGTGCAGTTCTTTGAGATTCCGTTGGTAAAGGTCGTAAATAACGTGGTGATCATCGGCACCTGTGCGTTTACCGCCTATCTGCTGCTGGTGAATCTGCCCTGGTACCTGCCCATGCTCGGTGATGGCGAATCGGTGGTGCCAGCGTTCTACTTCATTGTCTTTGCCTCGATTGCGCTGGCTGTCTATTCCAGCTCCAAGATCAAATATGTGCGCATCCTCAGTCTGGGTTCGAGCCTGTTGTTTATTGCCCTGATCGTGGGCATGTGGTTCCGGGCGTTCGTTATGGGTGCGGGCTCACCGGCAGACTTCTTTGGCACCGCCGGATTGATCGGCGAGTACTTCGCCAACATCCACCAGTTTGCCCTGCCGATCAACGACTACCACGAGTTCTACCTGTTCTGGTGGTTTGCCTGGAGCATCATGATCGGCCAGTTCACCGCCCGTTTCGTGAGCGGTATCCGCACCTGGCAGCTCTTGATTGCCATGCTGGTGGTACCGTCCATCGCCATTGGTGTCTGGTTTACCGTGCTTTACCACTATCACGCGGAAGGTCTGCAGATTGCGGCGTTCACCAATCTCGCCATGATTTCGGTGGGTGTGTTGATGGTGGTGAACTCGCTGGATTCATTGATCCGGCTCTATACCGACAACCTCAATCTCACTGCCCAGCGCCTCGGGCGGGTGAATTATGTTGTGTTCAATTTCCTGGCGATGGTTGGTCTGACCATGCTGTTCCAGCTGGATTTCTTGCGGATTCAGTGGGTTGGCGCCCTGGTGATTGCACTGTATTTTGGCTGCTTCGTGTATATCCTCGCGAACAAGCGGGCCGAAGTGGCTGCCATTAAAGCGTCACCGAAAGAAAATATTCTGGACTTTGGAAAGATTGAACTGGCTGGCTAAGACCCCATAAACGGGGTGGCGGAAAAATTCCCTTCAAAAGCCAGAGATAGGTTTTTTCTATCCCTGGCTTGGGAATTATCAATTTTATCCGCATCGCCGATATCCGTACTGTGGGCGCCACAAATTCATTAACTTATGAATCCATCAACAAGGAGTTCTTTAATGGGCATCATTAACAGCGAGATCAAACCGTTCAACGCTACCGCCTTCAAAAACGGCGAGTTCGTTGAGATCAGCGAAGCAGACGTGAAAGGCAAGTGGGCGGTATTTTTCTTCTACCCGGCCGACTTCACTTTCGTGTGCCCGACTGAGCTGGGCGACGTGGCTGACAAGTACGAAGAGCTGCAGAAACTGGGCGTTGAAGTATTCTCCGTGTCTACCGACACGCACTTCACCCACAAGGCATGGCACAGCAGCTCCGAGACCATCGGTAAGATCAACTACTACATGGTTGGCGACCAGAACGGCACCATCACCAACAACTTTGGTGTGATGCGCGAAGGTCAGGGCCTGGCAGACCGCGCTACCTTCCTGATCGATCCGGACGGTGTTATCCAGGCGATGGAAATCACTGCTGAAGGTATCGGCCGTGACGCAGACGACCTGATGCGCAAAGTGAAAGCCGCTCAGTACGTTCGCAAGAATCCTGGCGAAGTATGCCCGGCCAAGTGGAAGGAAGGCGAAGAAACGCTGACTCCGTCACTGGACCTGGTTGGCAAGATCTAAGCTCTCCTTACGGAAAGCTTGGTTACAAAAAACCCCGGATTTTCCGGGGTTTTTTATGTCTGACGAAAAAGTGAGGTTCAGAGAGCTTCCAGAATGGTTTCGGCGCTGGTCTGGTCCAATCCCTGAGCGTCGATATTCAGCAGCTCGACTTTGCCGTCATTCACGATCATGGCGTAGCGCTGGCTACGAATGCCCATGCCGTTCGCGGTCCGATCCTGGGTCAGATCCAGAGCCTTGGCGAACTCTGCCACGCCATCGGCCAGCATGACGATCTGTTCGGCGTTGTGGGCCTTGCCCCAGGCGTCCATTACAAACGCGTCGTTTACTGACGTGCAAACGATGCTGTCGATGCCTTTGGCCCGCAGTTTGTCGGCATTTACCACAAAACCGGGTAAATGGGCGGCTGAACAGGTGGGGGTAAACGCGCCGGGTACAGCAAACAGAACGGCTTTCTTGCCGGCAAAGAGTTCACTGGTACGGACTTTCTCAGGGCCTTTTTCGCCCATTACCTGAAGTTCGATGTCTGGCAGGGTATCACCCGGCTGAATTGGCATTGCTATGGTCTCCGCTGTTGTCCTTGTTGAAATAGTCGGCACCCCGGGCCTTGAGGCGATAGAACTCTTCAATTACGCCGGCCATCGCCTCGGCACAGTACGGCCGCAGACCACTTAATACGAGCCGTTTGGTCACTTCGCCCACTGGTTTGTGATCGGCTGTCAGACGGTATTCCAGGAGAACGTTACCCCGTTTACCGGCTGCCTCCAGGGTGGCGTTGTGCAATTCCAGCCCGGGCGAGGGCAGATCCAGATTCTCCAGGGCCAGGCTCATGCTCTCGTACATCACCATGGGGCGATCAGGATTGAACATCACCCCGTTAGACTCCATCAAAGGTTTCAGGGTATGGGGGAAGTTCTTGCCGGAGGCCGCCACATAGGCACGGGTGATGGTCTCGATCAACTCCTCATCCCGGGTTGTCGCGCCACTGCGGGCCACCTCGATATAGACTTTGCCGGCGTCGTCACAGACGTCAATGGTGTTTTCGGTTTCAACGAACTTGAGCGGCACATTCTCCCCAAGCAGGCTGCGGAACCGGAAGGTCATGTTCTCCGACAGCCCGAATCGCGCGAGCACAATGGCGAAAAGCAGGTCTCCTGGCACGCAGAAACGGCGGGCATCCGGGTCGTGGATGGGATTGAAATCCCCCGCGATTTCCTTGGCGAACTGGCTTGCCTGCAGGGCGGAAATTACGACGTGTCCGTCCTGGACGGAGTGGAAACGGTCTAGAAACATGCGTTGCCTATTCTGGATACCAGAGAATGATGTTGCGACGATATGACAACATCATACTGCGGCAGGCTTTCGGTGGATATGCGCTATTGGTCAAGCCCCGAGCAGCGGTGAATCTGGTGGTATAGCAAAGCCCTATCAAACAGTTTGGGTCAATTAATTTGAGCATTGAGTGGCCGGGCCGTATTGTTGCACCAACTCAACTTAACCACCGTATTTGATTCAAATACTTAGTTCCGAAATTTAAAGGAGAAGTCAGACTATGTTGGATGCCAATATCAAGGAACAGCTCAAGGCCTACATGGAAAAGCTGCAGCAGCCGATTGAGCTGGTTGCGGCCTATGACGACAGCAAGAAGTCCCAGGAACTCCGGGAGTTGCTGGAAGAGCTGGAGCCGATGTCTTCCAAGATCAGTCTCCGCACTGAAGAATCCAATGACGTGCGTCGTCCGTCCTTCGCCATTAACCGTGTAGGCACTGATATTGGCGTTCGCTTTGCGGGCATTCCCATGGGCCACGAGTTTACTTCCCTGGTGCTGGCCCTGCTGCAGGTGGGTGGCCATCCCTCCAAGGCGTCCCAGGATGTGATCGAGCAGATCCAGTCTCTGGAAGGCCGGTTCGAGTTTGAAACCTACTTCTCGCTGTCCTGCCAGAACTGCCCGGACGTGGTTCAGGCCCTTAACCTGATGAGCGTGTTGAACCCGAACATCACGAACACTTCTATCGATGGGGCCCTGTTCCAGGATGAAGTGGAGCAGCGCGAAGTCATGGCGGTTCCCAGCGTTTACATGAACGGTGAGCCGTGGGGCCAGGGCCGTATGACTCTGGAAGAAATTGTTGCCAAGCTGGACACCAGCTCCAGCGAGAAAGACGCCGAGAAAATCAATCAGAAAGACGCTTTTGAGGTCCTGATCATTGGTGGCGGCCCGGCTGGCGCCTCTGCTGCCATCTACGCTGCGCGGAAGGGCATTTCCACCGGCATCGCGGCCGAGCGTTTCGGTGGCCAGGTGGCCGACACCATGGGCATTGAGAACCTGATTTCCGTACCCTACACCGAGGGTCCGAAACTGGTGGCGGCCATGGAGCAAAACGTCAAGGAATACGACGTGGATATCATGAACATGCAGCGCGCCGAGAAGCTGATCCCGGCGTCACGCCCGGGCATGCTCCACCAGGTAAGGTTGGAAAACGGTGCCACTCTCAAAGCGCGCAGCCTGGTGCTGTCCACCGGTGCCCGCTGGCGCCAGATGGGCGTTCCGGGAGAGGAAGAGTACCGCAACAAGGGTGTGGCCTACTGCCCGCACTGCGACGGCCCCCTGTTCAAGGGCAAGCGCGTGGCGGTGATCGGTGGCGGTAACTCCGGTGTCGAAGCAGCCATCGATCTGGCCGGTATCGTGGGCCATGTAACCCTGATCGAATTCGGTGCCGAGATGCGCGCTGATGAGGTGTTGCAGAAGAAACTGCGGAGTCTGAAGAACGTGGAGATCATCACGTCGGGACAGACCACCGAGATTACCGGGGAGAACGGCAAGGTCAACGGTCTGAATTACACCGACCGCACCTCTGGTGAGCAGCATCACATCTCTCTGGAAGGTGTGTTTGTACAGATCGGCCTGGTGCCCAACACCGAATGGCTGAAGGGTGACATCGAACTGAGCCAGCACGGCGAGATCATCGTTAACGACCGCAACGAAACCTCCATCCCGGGCGTTTTTGCGGCGGGTGACGCGACGACCGTGCCTTACAAGCAGATCGTGATCTCCATGGGCGAAGGTTCCAAAGCCGCACTCAGCGCCTTTGACTTCCTGATCCGCAATTCTGTGGACGAGAGCGAAGACGAAGCGGCGTAATCGACTCAACGCCGCCTGATGAGAGAGAAAGGCACCGGAGCAATCCGGTGCCTTTTTTTCAAACCCCCATATTTAACAAGGTTTTTCTGGCGTATAGAAAACGACATTGCCATACTGAGGAACCTGTATGAAAAATAGTCATTTATTTGTCGTCATGGACTGATGCGCGAGTCATGAAACGCTACCTCTCTGAATTTCGGGTCCTCCTGTTTGCCGCAGTCATACTGAGTACGCCTGCCGTGGCCGATCCGGTTATCCGGATCGCGGTTCCGGATATCACCAGTCTGCTGACCGAAAATCGGGATGGTGTTTACCAGAGAATCCTGCACAGGGCCCTGGAAGGCCTTGATGTGCCTGTGACCGAGCAGTTCTTTCCCTACAAACGGGCCATGATGGTATTCGAGCAGCATGGCGCAGACTGCATCTATTCCTTCACCGAGGTCCTGGAGCGTCGACTGGGCGACGATGCGGTTATTGCCAGTTTTCCACTCGGCAAATTCACCTATTACCTGTTCACCCCGCAGGACGCAGATCCCATCAGTTCCCTGTCGCAAGTGGAGGGGAAAACCGTGGGTGCGGTTATTGGTCATGAGACCTATCTGGACGGAGTGCTGGAGGGCCACGACGTTAATGTGATCTGGTCGAAGAGCGATGCCCAGAACCTGGCCATGCTCGAGCACCAGAGATTCGGCGCCATGATTGCTGCGGTTCCGGATGTCCGGCCTTTCATGGACGAGCTCAGCTACGATCCGAAGACGCCTCTTCTTGAAAGTTACGATCGGCTTACCTGCCACAACACCGAAGCCAACCGGCAGTTCCTGACCAGGCTCTCGGCTCGGATGAAGAGCCTCAAAGAAGCCGGGCTCTACGAACAATTGGCCGGCCAGCTCTACGTTGAGTTTGAAGACCCCGCTCCGGCCTCTGAACATTCCCTTCTGAACTGAGACATTGGTTACGGATCTCCGCTTGTGTGTTACACGACAGGTCGGTAGCTTAAGCCCCTTAAAAGCCAACTCTGCTAGGTCGTCCAGAGGGTAATTCGTTCCATGAGGTCTTATTCAGCCCGCTTTCTGATCAGTTTCCTGCTCCTGCTTTCAGTTCCTCTGGCGAACGCCGGCCCAAGGCCAAGCGTTGTTTTTCTTTCCCCGGACGACTCCCGTTTCTGGCAACTGGTGGCCGGTTTCATGGAAGCGGTGGCGGAGGATCTCGAGGTTGACCTGGAGGTTCAATACGATCGGGAGAGTCATCGATTCAGCTACCTTCGCATGGCGAAGGACGTGCTGAGCCGTGAAGATAAGCCGGACTACCTGCTGTTCATGTGCAAGGAACATGTTACCGAATCCATGCTCAGGCTCGCGGATGGGGCCGGTGTAAAGACGTTTACCTTTAATACCGATGTGCCTGACGCCGCTCGAGCCAGCATCGGTATGCCCCGAAGCGTCTTGTCGGGCTGGCTTGGCCATCTTTCGCCGGACAATATCGCCGCCGGCCGTTCCCTGGTCACCCTGCTGGGCAAACAGGCCGAACAATTGGGGCTGGCCTCCGGCCCCAGTATTCCCATGGTCGCCCTCTCGGGAACCCTTGATTCGTCTGCCACCAAGGACAGGAATGGAGGGCTGCTGGCGGCTGCGGTCCAGCAGCGCAGCGAGCTTATGCAACTGGTGTACGCCAACTGGAGCGGCACGCTGGCCCGTGAAAAAACGGAGGTCCTGCTGAAGCGCTATCCGAATACTGTCTCAATCTGGAGCGCGAGTGATGGTATGGCAATGGGTGCCATTGAAGCCGCTCGAAATGCCGGCCGGACGCCGGGCAAAGATCTGTTGGTGGGCGGCGTAGACTGGGAACCTGAGGCCCTGGAAAGTATCCGGCAGGGGGAGTTACTGGTCAGCCTCGGCCGACATTTCATGGGCGGTGGACTTGCCTTGCTCCTGCTGCATGATTATCACCATGGCCAGGATTTCGGAGATATGTCACCGGACTATGTTTTCCGCTACAAGCTGGAACCTGCAACCCGTGACAATGTTGAGCGGGTGCAGCGCATTATGGACCCTGAGAATTGGAGCGCCATTGATTTCAGGCGCTTCAGCCGCGTTGGCGAGACTGAGACCGGGAAAACAGTGCCCGATTCTGATGCCGTGCTGGATGCGATCACTGGGGCGCTGGCAGGACAGAGAGCAGACACGGTAGCGAGGAGAGAATAAGGTCTTCATGGATTCGAGCAGGCTCTAGGGGCTCGATATATCCTGCACCAGACTGCCTTTCGGAGCTTCAGGCTCCTCTTCCCCGGCAAAGAGGTGACCGTAGGCCGCCCGGACACCAGAGACGATGAACTCATGAGGCACGTCGTCGAAAAGGCCGTGGTCGTTCACATACTCCATATGCGCGTGGCCGTCCTCGGTGTACTCCTGGAACATGGAATCGTGCACTCCGTCGAATTCCAGCGGTTCCACCTTCATCAGTTCGCACAGTTGCCGGTTGAACGCCGGCGTCGCCTTGACCCATTGGCCGTTCAGGAACAGCTCGATATACCCGTGCATACGGAAAATGTCCGACCGCAGCCATTCGATCAGTTTCGGGCTTGAGAGATGGTTGCGTACATCCGCCAGGCCGAGGCGGCTGGGAACGCCAATCGAGCGAGCTGCCGCGCCCAGGAGAACCGCCTTGGGGATGCAGTAGGTTTCGCCGCTTTCCAGAGCGTAGCTGGCACTGAACGTGTTGGCATCGGTCCGGAACACGTAGGGGTTGTAGCTGATGCTGTCACGAACAGCGAGGTAGAGCGCCTTGATCTGCTCCACCGGCTCATCAGGAACTCCCTCCAGCTCTGACTCGATCCAGGCCTTCAGCCGGGGATGGTCATAGTCAAAAAAGGCGGTGGGCTGGAGATAGCGTTCCATAGTCATCAGTCCGGTCTCGGGATCAGACTCTGATCGTGCTCAATTGGCAATGCACAGGCAATGGCGGTTTCCGCCAGAACGATTGGGGAAAGTGCTCAGAGCATGGGGTTTGCAGTCTAAAGGTCCCGCATTAATTCGTAGGTGCACATATTCACCGCTGAGGCCAGGTTCAGGGACTCGATCTGCCCCTGGCCTTGAATGCTGTACGGCACCGCCTTCAATTGATCGAGGGCTTCCCGCGGCACGCCCCGGGCTTCGTTGCCGAACAGATAACAGTCGTGTTCCCTGAAGCCGCGGGATGCCATCGAACCGCCATTGAGGTCGAGGCAGGCCAAGCTCTGGTATCGGTCCGCAAGGCTTGTCAGAGCAACGTCGGTTTCGAGAGGGACGTGAAAGAGCGCCCCCATGCTGGCACGCACCACCTTCGGGTTGAAGGGGTCGACACTGCCCGGGCTCAGCAGACATCGGAAACCGCCGAACCAGGCGAGGGTGCGCAGTATCGTACCGAGGTTGCCGGGGTCCTGAACCTCATACAGGTAAATCGTTTTTTCGCCGGGCACCGGTTCCGCCGGGCGCTCCGGCATGGGCAACACCGCCAGAATCCCCTGGGGTGTTCGGGTGTCGGCGAGCTGTGCCATCTGGCGATCGCTGATCACATGAGTCCTGAACGGGCTCTGCCAGTGATCATAAGCTCCGGTGACGTAAAGTTCCGAGGCCTTCAGAGCAGGTTGGCGGTCGGCGGCTTTCTGCAGCTCAAGAACCAGGTGTTCGCCCTCAACCAGATAGTGGCCAAACGACTGCCGGTACTTTTTCTGGTGCAGCTTTTTGATGTCGGCCAGATTCACGAAGGCGGTCTCCCGTCAGGTGGGCGTGGTGGGTTCTGAAAAATCACAGAATTCAGGCAGGATTGTACGTGTGGCCGTCCCGGTTGTCAGGATTTTGCCGCCACCCGGCGCGGCACGTACAATTAGGGTTTGGCTTTCCCGTTGTGAAGAGACCCCATGGCCCGATCCAAAAGCAGTAACCGCTGGCTTGAAGAGCACGTCAACGACCCCTTCGTGAAACAGGCGCAGGTGGATGGCTACCGCTCGCGGGCCAGTTACAAGCTTCTTGAAATCAACAAGAAGGACCGGCTGATCCACCCCAATATGGTGGTGGTGGATCTGGGCTCGGCGCCCGGCGGCTGGTCTCAGGTGGCGGCCAAACTGGTGGGCCACAAGGGCCGTGTCATTGCCTCAGATATCCTCCCCATGGACGCCATTGCCGGCGTCGATTTCATTCAGGGCGATTTCACTGAGAACGACGTGTTCGAGTCGATTATGGCCACCCTGGGTGATGACCCGGTGGACGTGGTGATCTCCGACATGGCTCCGAACATCAGCGGCGTGACCGTGGCCGACCAGGCCTCGTCCATGTATCTGGTGGAACTGGCCCTGGACATGGCAAGCCAGGTGCTTAAGCCCAAAGGCAGCTTCCTGGCCAAGGTGTTCCAGGGCGAAGGGTACGACGAGTACCTGAAATCAGTCCGCGCTGTCTTCGACAAGGTTGTGGTGCGCAAGCCGGATTCCTCCCGCTCCCGCTCCCGGGAAGTCTACATTCTCGGCAAGGGCTTCAAGGGCTGATTCAGCCTGCAGCCCTGTCGAATCCCTGCATCACGTTCACCGCATTCACGCCGATGGCGTCGACGTCGTAACCGCCTTCCATGGTAAATACCGTTGGTAGTCCAAGCCGGGCGAGACGTTGGCCCAGGGTCAGATAATCGCCGGAGGTCAGCTTGAAGAACGAAATCGGGTCTTCTTCGAAGGTATCGACACCCAGGGCAACGACCAGGGCGTCTGGCTGGAATGAATGGATCCGCTCGCAGGCGGTTTCAAGACCCTGACTCCAGACACTGTAGGGCGTGTTTGGCGGGTAAACCATGTTCAGGTTGTAGCCCTCACCGGCGCCCTCGCCAATCTCGTCTTCAAAGCCCAGAAAATGGGGAAACACCAGATCCGGATCGCCGTGCAGGCTGATGGTGAGCACGTCGTTGCGATCATAGAAGATCGCCTGGGTGCCGTTGCCGTGGTGGAAGTCCACATCCAGCACCGCGACCTTGCCATAGCCCTGGTCACGAAAGGCCTGAGCCACAATGGCGGCGTTGTTGAAGAAACAGTACCCGCCGAACAGATCGGCGTGGGCGTGATGTCCGGGTGGGCGGCACAGGGCAAAGGCAGCGCGCTCGCCTCCGGCCACCAGTTTCTGGGCGGTAAGGGCCACATTGGCGGATGCCCGGGCGGCTTCCCAGGTGCCATCCGAGATCGACGTCTCCGCCGCGAAGCTGTAATAGCCCAGCCGGCCGTCGATGTCCCTGGGCAGCCGGTGGCGCATGCCGCGACCCGCCCAGACCGCCGGGATGGCTTCACCCGGTTTGCCGGCAGCCAGCCATTCCTGCCAGCAGGTTTCCAGGAACGCCACGTAATCCGCCGTGTGCACCCGCTTGACGGGCTCCAGACCAAATTCTTCCGGTTCCAGAATCTCTCCCAGCGCCTGTTCTTTCACTCGTGCCAGGATGGTTTCGGCACGGGACGGCTTCTCGTGAGGCTCGATCAGCAGTCCGCCATCCAGTTCGGTTTTGACGTGTCGGCGGCTGTGCAATGGAGAGAATACGGTTTTCATGGTCTTGAGTGGTCCTTGCTGAATGACGTGAGCACTTTGGCACAGGGAGCTTGATGGCTCAAAGGCCCTGATTGTGGCAGGCTGAAACCTTTTGCGGGCAGAGGGGATTACCGATATGGCGACGAGCGACAGGCCGGTAAAGGATGATTGATCTGATCGCGGACATGACCCTCGCCGAGGTTCTGGGCCAGGTGTGCGGTCTTGTAGCCTTGGGTTTCTGCATTGCCGGCTTCGCGAACAAGAATGACGACCGGTTGATGGTGCTGCTTATCTCCGCCAACGTTGCGTTTGCCCTGATGTTCGCGTTCTTCGAGAGCTGGACCGCCTCGGCACTGACCGTTCTGGTGATTGTGCGCATTACTTTGGCGCGCAAGTACCAGGGCAACTGGCCTATTATGCTGGGCATGCTCGTGGTGAACCTGGTGGTAGCCTGGGCGACCTGGAAATCCATCACCGATGTATTCCCGCTCGCCGCCGCCGTTTTCGGCACCGTGGGCATGTTCATGCTCAGGGGAATTCCCCTGCGAATCGTGCTCGGGTTTGCTGCCCTGGCCTGGATGCTCAACAACATCGTTATCGGTTCCGTGGGTGGAACCCTGGCAGAAGGCATGGTGCTGGTCACCAACATCATCACCATCATCCGGCTCTATCGGCTGCAGAAGAAATACCCCGATTTCACGCCCGGGAGTTGAACGGCGTTGCGGGTCGGCGGTTTCGCATCTCGAGACTGACTGAAACAACCAGGGGCAGGGACCACTTTGGCCAATTCCCGACCAGCGCAGCCTGAGCTATCTTGATTGCAGGCCATTGATTATAAAAAGCGGACTGGAATCCGAGAGGACAGGCAATGAGTAACCAGCATTTCGATGTACTGATCATCGGCGCCGGCGTTTCCGGCATTGGCATGGCATGCCATCTTAAGCGTGAATGCCCCGGCAAGTCGTTTGCCATCCTCGAACGTCGGCAGTCCCTGGGTGGCACCTGGGATCTGTTCCGTTACCCGGGAATCCGTTCGGATTCGGACATGTTTACCTTCGGCTACAATTTCCGCCCCTGGACAGGCGGCAAGGTGCTGGCCGACGGCGCATCGATCAAGAATTATGTGGCGGAGACCGCCAGGGAGCATGATGTCGAACGCCACATCCGCTTCGGGCTGGCGGTGAGGACAGCGGACTGGTCAGGTGTCGACAAATGCTGGAAGCTCTCGGCCCTGAACGAAGCCACCGGCGAAACAGAACAATACACCGCCAACTTCATGGTCGGCTGTACCGGCTACTACAACTATGATCAGGGCTACAAGCCGGACTTCCCGGGTGAAAATGATTTCCGCGGCCAGATCGTACACCCGCAGCACTGGCCGGAAGATCTCGACTACGCGGGCAAGAAGGTGGTGGTTATTGGCAGCGGCGCAACTGCTATTACCCTGGTGCCGACCATGGCCGAGAAGGCCTCGCATGTCACCATGCTTCAGCGCTCACCCACCTATCTGATGCCTCTGCCTTCAACCGACAAAGTGTCTCTGGCCCTGCAGAAAATTCTGCCCGAGAGAACCGCCTATCGGCTGACCCGGGCCCGGAATATTTCCATTTCCCGTTTCCTTTACTTGCGCTCCAGAAGGAGCCCGAAGTTCATGCGCCGGCTGTTCCTGGGCATTATCAAACGCAAGGTTGGGGACACCGCCGATATGCGGCACTTCACGCCGGATTACAATCCGTGGGACCAGCGCCTGTGCGTGGTAAAAGACGGGGACCTTTTCCGTGCCATGAGAGCCGGCAAGGCGTCCATTGCCACCGATCATATTGACCGCTTCACGGAAACCGGCATCCGCCTGAAATCGGGCGAGGAACTGGAAGCGGATATCATCATCCCGGCAACAGGTCTGGATATCCAGATGCTGGGTGGGATCCGGCCGACCGTGGACGGCCAGGAAGTCGTGATGAAAGACAAGATTATTTACAAGAACGTGATGGTGGAGGGCGTGCCCAACGCCGGCATGATCTTCGGTTACACCAACATTTCCTGGACCCTGAAGGTGGACATTGCCGCCGAGTACCTGTGCCGGCTGATGAACCTGATGGACAAGCGTGGCTATCGTAGCGTGGTGGCCCGGGACACTGAGAACAGTCGCGGCGACGACACGGTGCTTGGCTCTCTGGATGCTGGCTACATTCGCCGGGCCGCCGATCGCCTGCCCCGCCAGGGCACTCACGGGCCCTGGAAATCGTCCCAGAATTATCTCGAGGACGTCAGAATCCTGCGATTCGAGCCGATTGAGGATGGCTACCTGGAATTCGATGGCAAGCGGACCCATGCGAGCCACAAGGAATCCGGGGGTTTCCTGCGGCCCCTGCGCTCGGCCCTGTTCGGAACCTGATCACTCAAACGCCGAACGTATGACATCCCGGTAGTTGCGAATGCGCTGCACGTAGTGCACCGGCTCATAGCCCCGGGCGTATCCGTAGCGGGTGCTGGGGTAGTATCGCTTGTCGGCTTTCAGGGGTAGCACCTCGGTCATATCCTGCCAGGAGTCCGGATTCTTGTTCAGGTTCCGCGCCAGCTCCCGGGCATCCAGCAGGTGCCCACGGCCGATGTTGTAGCTCGCCAGCGCCAGGAAGGTGCGGTCCGGCTCAGGAATAGTCTCTGGCAGGCGGCGGTGACGGTCGGCCAGATAGCGGGCGCCGCCATCAATAGCTGCATCGGGATCGAGCCGGTTGGTTACTCCCAGAGATTCGGCGGTCCGTCGGGTCAGCATCATGATGCCGCGGACACCGGTGGGGGATTTCGCCGCTGGATCCCAGTGGGATTCCTGATAGGCCAGCGCGGCCAGCAGGTCTGCGGGCATGCCGGTTTTGGCCTCCGCTTCCCGGAATTGATCGATGAAATCGGGCAGGCGGTCTTCAATGCGTCGATTCAGGGCCCGCAGATCCACGAAATCAAAGTCGCCAATGTAGGCATAGTAGCGGTTCTCCATCAGCCCTATGGCCTCATCGCCTTCGACGCTATTCATCCACTCGTGGGCATCGGAGGCCAGATCTTCGGAAGCCTTGGGCATGTACCAGCCAAGATTCCGGCCCTGAGTGAGCGTCATCGCCACTTCCAGGTGGGGGAAATGCCGGCGCATGACCTGAACAATGTTGGAGTCGGCGACGGTGCAGCCGACATCCTGTTCGGCAACGTCCGAGAGAATGACCTCTGTAGTGCGGTCCGCATCCTCCTCAAAACCAATTCCCGGATGCTGTTCATTCAGCTTGTTCAGGGTTTCAACGTAGCTGGAGCCGGCGGTTACGACAATATCGGTGCCGGGAATGTCTTCGGGTTTCCGGGGCATGGGACGTGCGTCGCGATGGCAAACCAGCTGTTCGGTAATCTCGGTGTGCGCCGGGCCTCGTACGAAGCGCTCATCGCGGGAGGCCAAATGGGTCAGCCCGGCGGCCGCCAGGTGGGTGTTGCCAGACTCCAGCGCAGCAAGAACCTCACTCGTGGATTCGAGCATGGTCCACTCCACCTGCCAGCCACGCTGTTCGGCGTAGGCGCTGATCAGGGCGTGTTCGGGGCCGACGGGATTTTCATGTCGGTCCAGATAATAGGTGGTGGAACCATTGCGGGTAGCCACTTTGAGTACCCCCGTTTCCGACGGTGGCTTGATATCCGTTGTCGTCGGTTGGCTCGTGCTGGTGTTATCACTGCAGCCGGCTAGCAGTAGCGGCATGATCACAAGAGCTGGGGCGAACTTCCATCGGAACATAGCGAGGAGTTTCCTGTCTTTTTGGAATGACTTCTACGTATTAACACGTATCTCCTCAAAACCATACTCCTGAACTCGGGAATCGGATTCCCTTTGACCAACCGCATCCATGAGAATCTCACCTATCTAGCGGATGAAGAGTGTGTCAGGCTGGTCGACCGTTTTTTCATTATCACAGGCCACTTTTACATGGCGTCCGGCAAAAGAAACAGGAAACGCTCTCTCTGGCATCCGTCCTACTGGCCTGCCTGGACTCTGGTTTGCTTGCTCTGGCTTTTGTCGTTTCTTCCAATGGGGCTGAAGCAGCGTCTGGGAGGCTGGCTGGGCAGGCTCCTTTCCAGAAAGATGCAATCCCGCGCCAGGGTTGCAGACGCCAACCTGGCAGCCTGTATGCCGGAGCTGGACGCCGCAAGTCGCGGGCAACTGGTTGAAGACGCCTTTGTGGCCTCGGCCCGTGGCGTTCTGGAAAGCGTTCATGCCTGGTGGCGGGATATGACCCCTTACTGCGAGAGCGCCTCGGTACATGGCACCGAGCACCTTGAAGAAGCGAAACGACGTGGCAAGGGGGTGCTGCTGATCGGCGGACACTACAGTATTTTCGACTTTGCACTGCCTTTGATCGCCTGCAAGCTTGAGAAACCGGGTTACATGTATCGCCCCAACAACAATCCGGTGATTGACCGTATGATCGAACGTGGCCGGCGGAGGCACTTTGGTATCCGTTCGTTCACCAAGCGTCAGATCAGACCCATGTTGTCGTTCCTGAAAGAAGGTGGACAGGTCTGGTTCGCCTGCGATCAGGATTTCGGCAAGAAGTCGGAGGTGTTTGTGCCCTTTTTTGGAGTCAGTGCCGGCTGTATTACGTCGCCGAGTTACATTGCCCGCGAGTCCGGCGCCGCGGTCATTTGCGTGAGTCACTTGCGAATGCCCGATGGCAGTTACCGTGTCGTATTTTCTCCGATTCAGGAATCCTTCGGTGAATATCCCGAACAGGACGCCGAAGTCTGGAACCGGTTTATTGAAACCACCGTTCGTGAGCAGCCCGATCAGTACCTCTGGCTGCACAAGCGATTCAAGAGCAGGCCAGAGGGTGCGGCAGCGATCTACTGATGCGCGTTCATGCGTAACGCCTGCCTCTGTTCTATCCTGAAAACTTCAGCAAATCCTCTGGAGGATATTATGCGCTGCACTCTCAGACTGGTTCTGGTGGCATCAACCCTGTTGTTCGCCATGCTCACCCATGCCGCAGACGGGCTGGTCGCGATCAAAAGCAGTCACGATGTCAAAGCCACGGCCGACAAACTCGAGTCTGTGCTCAAAGAGAAGGGCATGACGGTTATGGCTCGCGTCAATCATCAGAAGGGCGCGGAAAAAGCCGGGCTGGCGTTGCGTCCGACCGAAGTGGTTATTTTCGGCAATCCCAAAGTCGGTACGCCCCTGATGCAGTGCGCCCAGAGTGTCGCCATCGACCTGCCCCAGAAGGCCCTGATCTGGGAGGATGCCAACGGTGATGTCTGGCTGGGGTACAACGACCCGCAATACCTCAAGAGCCGCCATGGCATTGAAGGATGCGATGAGGTGCTTGGAAAAGTAAGCGGCGCACTGGGAAATTTTGCCAAAGCGGCAACCCAATAAATAAAAACGCCATGCGGCTAACGGGACCAGCGGGTCTGGTTCACTCTTTGAGTACCCGGATCTTTTCCAGGCCCCTGGCCAGGGTCGGCCGTGACAGCTCGCCCATGTGGGAATCGATCAACTCGCCCTGAGCATTATAAAAAAGCGTGGTTGGTAAGCCATTGCTGCCCACGGCTCGCGCCAGCTGGGCCTGATCGTCCCGGTAAAGGTTATTCAGGTTGAGGCGGTTTTCCGCCAGAAAGGAACGGATGGTCTCGGGCTGTTCCCGCTGGTTGGCAAACACAAACGCGATATCCGGATAGATGTGTTGGGCCTCCTCCAGCACCGGCATTTCCCGGATGCAGGGTGGGCACCAGGTCGCCCAGAGGTTCACCACCAGGGGTTGGCCCGGAGCCAACCGGGACAGGTTGATCACTTCGCCATTGAGCGAGCGCAGGGTAACGTCCGGCATGCTGCGGGCCTGCTGTTCGATCAGTGTGATGGTGCCTGCGGTGCCGGCCCAGAACAGGGCGCCCGTTAACGCGGCCGTAGCCAGTGGCTTGCGTTGCGATTTCCTGCGCCACATCAGAAAGCCGGTGAAGATGATGGCGCCGATGACACCCCAGAGCGCATCGAAACCGCCGTCCCTGATATCAATGATGCCCAGCAGGTCGTTCTGGTAATGCTCGAAGTAGCTGATCACGAAACCGATCCGGGCGCTCAGCATCGCTACCACAAAGATATCGGCCACTGATCCGGCCACCGGAACCCGGTGTTTGCGGCCGAGTATCCCTCCAACCAGTAGAGCCAGGCCGAAGGCAATAACCAATAGCAGGTGACCGATGGACAGGCTCAATGGGCCGATACTGACGCTCATTCCTGAAACTTCCTTATAATTCCGTGTTAGGTTGCGGGGATCAAAGCACTCTGACTTGAGGATGAGTGCCAGGTTCCTTCGGATGCTTATTATAATCACCTATGGCTAATTGGCCGGGGCTCTGTTAATGTGCCCGCATCCTGCCTCTAGGGATTCCGCAGTTTAAGGCTTTAAGCCCGTGCGACCTTTCCATACGACCTGTCAGAGGACGTCACCCCGATAACGGCGCGTGACCGTAGTCGTCTTTTATTCCATGAATGTTCATGGCATCTGCCCGCATTCGCCGAAAACGGTGGTCGTGGAGGCAGAATAATCAAGAGTTGATCTTATATGAGTTTTTCTTCACTCGGTTTGTCCGAGCAGCTGGTCCGTGCCACGTCTGACCAGGGTTATGAAACCCCGTCTCCCATTCAGGCCCAGGCTATTCCCGCCGTGCTTTCTGGCCGGGACGTTATGGCTGCTGCCCAGACCGGTACCGGCAAAACCGCCGGTTTTACCTTGCCCCTGCTGCAGCGTCTGGGTGAAAACCCGCGCACTGGCAAAGGCCCCCGCGCCCTGATCCTGACACCCACCCGTGAGCTGGCGGCGCAGGTTCATGACAGCGTGAATCTTTACAGCAAATACATCCCCACCAAGGCCGCTGTGGTCTTCGGTGGTGTGAAAATCAATCCGCAGATGATGAAGCTGCGCAAAGGCCTGGACGTGCTGGTGGCTACACCGGGTCGTTTGATGGACCTTTATCAGCAGAATGCTGTGCGCTTCAACGAAGTGGAAATCCTGGTTCTGGACGAAGCCGACCGCATGCTGGACATGGGCTTTATCCGCGACATCCGCAAGATCCTTTCGTTGTTGCCGGCCAAGCGTCAGAACCTGCTGTTCTCCGCTACCTTCTCCAACGAGATCCGGACTCTGGCCGAAGGTCTGCTGGATAACCCGGTTCAGGTTGAAGTCGCGGCTCGAAATACCTCTGCCGAAAACATCAAGCAGTCTGTCTACCCGGTAGATCAGAGCCAGAAAACAGCCCTGCTGAGCAAGCTGGTACGGGACAACAGCTGGGATCAGGTACTGGTCTTTACTCGCACCAAGCACGGTGCCAACCGCCTGACCCAGAAGCTGGAGAAGGACGGCATTACCGCCGCTGCCATCCATGGCAACAAGTCACAGGGTGCCCGTACCCGTGCGCTGGCGGACTTCAAGGCCGGAGAAGTGCGTGTGCTGGTGGCGACGGATATCGCCGCCCGTGGCCTGGACATCAAGCAGCTGCCCCAGGTGGTGAACTTTGAACTGCCCAACGTGCCGGAAGATTACGTGCACCGCATCGGCCGTACCGGCCGCGCCGGTGAAAGCGGTCACGCCCTGTCACTGGTCAGTGCCGATGAAGGCAAAATGCTCGCTGGTATCGAAAGACTGATTAAAAAGCAGCTGCCGCGCACGGAAGTGGAAGGCTTTGAGCCGACCAACAACCTGCCGCTGAAGCCCAAGGCCAAGGCCGACCCCAGCCGTGCCCGTAACCGTAATGGTAACGGCGGTGGCAATGGTCGTCCCGGCGGAAAGCCGAAGAGCTTCGGCGCCAAGCCGGGTGGTCGCAGCGGTGGCCGTAGCCAGAATGGCGGTAGTCAGCGGAGCCGTCCGGCTCAGCGCCAGAGTGCCTGAAGGCTGATTGGCAGTTATCAGAAACGGAGCTTCGGCTCCGTTTTTCTGTTTCTGGTGCCCTGACTTTTTGAGTGTGGATGCTCTAGTATCAGGGTCTGAAACCAGTCCGGCCAGGATATTCCCGCCTATGCATCGATCCAGCTCTCTACGGGCACAGTTGGGCTTGAGCCGACCAACGCGGTCCATGGCCGATGGTCAGTTTGTGCTCGCTCTGGTTGCCGGTTGTCTGATTGGGGTTTTGCTGACAGTGCTTGCCGGAGGCAGTGGCTGGCAGGATGCTGATCTGTTGTCGATTCTTTCACTGGTGCTCTGGGCGCCTATCATCGAAGAACTGGCATTTCGCGGGGTGGTGCAGGGCTGGCTGGCTAGTACTCCGGTGGGTCAGAAACGCTTTGCCGGCCTGTCCTTCGCAAACCTTATCGCGGCGTTTCTGTTTACCGCCTGGCATCTTGTTTATCGAACCGATCTGATGGCCTGGCTGGTGTTCCTGCCTGCTCTGGTGTTTGGGTATTTTCGGGACCGGTACGACTCGCTGCTGCCCTGTGTGATTTTGCATGCTGCTTATAATGCTGCCCTGTTGCCGGGTTGGTATCTGTTTTCCTGAGTACCATTGAAAAAACCCCGGCCTGAATTCAGTGCCGGGGTTTTTCGTTATCGCCGCTGGCCGTTATGCGCGGGCTTTGATCTTCCTTACGGTCAGACCACCAATGGCCAGCGCAGTCAGGAGGAACAGGGTCGGGTCAAACGGAGCGCCCGGGTTGTAGCTGCATCCGAAGATGGTACCGCCACCGCTGCTGCTGGTTGCGGTTGGGGTGTCACCATTGTCATCACCGCCATCATCGGGAATCTCGGTGGTGACTGCCTCACGGTAAAGGGCATGGGTCCCTGACGGATCATTTTCGTTCCAGACCACGAACAGTTCGTTGCCGGCCGGCGTCATTCGAATCTGTGACTCGAAGTCTTCCACATCCTCCGCATCGCCCGCGAAACGAACTATCGGCGTGACGTAATCACCCTTGTCCTCAGCCCGTGCGGCATATAGGTCCAGCTCGCTGGGTTCCTCGAGGCTCCACTCTGAGACGTTGGTCTGGGTGCCCCAGGCAACGTAGAACTTGGTCTTGTCCTGGCACTCTTCCGGATTCGGTGTCGGCGCTGTGCACGCTGGCGTGCTGCCGGGCGTGCCGACCAGCCGGGGCTCTCGCACATTGATGCCGGTGTCCTCGATATTGCTCAGGTTTTCCGGTACAGACCAGGTGCCTGCCGCCGCATCGTAATGCCGGATGTAAAAGTTGTAGTTCTTGGTGTTTGTGTACAGCAGCTCTGCCAGTACCGGGGTGTAGGTGTAACCAATGTAGAGATCGTCGCCCCGCAGGAGGCCCCGGTGGGCAATCGCATTTTCCTCAACCTTCTGATACGTGTCATCGGAGATGGTTGAGGTGGCGATATTGGCATCGGTGGTCGCCTGTGCGTCTTCAGTTCGGCTGCTCATGTTCAGTGCCGGCTGATTGTTCAGCACAATGGCGGACGCGTAGTCGGATACGGCGCAGTTGGCATCCACAGCGGGCACCATTTCTGCCGTTGAGAAGCCGTTTCCGCCATTGACCACGCCTTTGCGAAGCATGATGTCGGAGGGACCGCCCTGGGTAAATTCACCTTCTTTCCAAAAGATGCCCAAGCGAAGCCCGCTGGCACTGCCAGCTTCTTTTTGCGGTACAAAGCGTACCCGGCGGGCATTCAGAGCCGGATTACTGATGATACAGCCGGCTTCCTCGCCCGGCGTGTTCCAGTCGAAGGTGTGGTAGCGAACGTACTTGCCTTCATCGAGACCGCTCGAGCCTTTGGTTTCCTCATAGGCAAGAATCACTTGTGGAACGGAATCCAGTGACCCGAACTGAAGGGCCAGGTTGGCCCGTGACGCTCCGGCCGTGCCTCCCTCGATCTGATCATCTGCCACAACGTTGCCAGCGGTGTCCTGGATAACGTCAAAGTTACCGGACGCAGTCTGGGTATCGTAGTTGTCAGTGACTCGCACTGGAGTGGTCCAGATGCCCTTATCCTGAACCGTCCAGCCAGCCACGGCATAGCTGTACCATATATCGGTACCGTGGCTTACGTTCGCGCCGGATGCGCCATCGCCCGGGCCGTCCGCTTCACCAAGTTGAAGACCCCGGGGATCTTCCTGCCAGGTAATGGCCCACTCTCCGGTTCCGAGGCCCCGGTGTACGTCCTGTTTTGCATCCCGCTCACCGGTTGAGAGTTGCACCGGCGTGGACCAGGTTTCGCCGTTATTGGCACTTGTGACCGCGTAAGTACAGCTGAACGGGATTTCCCGGTTTTCCCGGGTAAGGTAGGTCACCGTTCTCTGTGCACCACCATCGCAGTATTTATCAACCCAGGACACGATAATCCGGGAGCCGCTGTTAAAAATATTGGGCTTGTCAGAATCGCCCGCAAAAGGCGTTCGGGTGCCATCGCCTGACCAATCAGTGTCAATGGAAGATTGACTGGCGGTACCGGAGATGTTGACCGGGGTTGACCAGTTGGCAATATCATCGCAACCCGAATCGCAATACCGTGCGAAAAGGTCCCGGGCTGGCCGTTCGGCCTGGGCTTTGACGTCGTATACGGTGTTGCCGTTGGGATCGAGATAATCGCCGTAAACGGAAACCAGCCGACCATTGGTCATCCGGACCAGTTTGGTTTTATTGGCGCCGCCATTGGCACTCAATTGAACGGTGTCACCAAAACTCAGCCCGGTCGCCCCCCAGGCCATCCCGGACGAGCCAACGGCAGCTATTAACGCGCTAGCAAGAAGTGTTTTCTTCATGTTTTGACCCCCAGTTCTCTTTTGCAGACCGCCTCGCGAATGCTTGCAATCCATGACTTTTCGTTATTAGCTTAAAACTCTTTTGCAAAAATTGGCTACTGATCCCTGACTGTTCTGAGGAAAATTTGATCAGCGTCAAAACCACGATCCTGATTGTGTATCAGCCTGAAAATTCAGGTATTTCTACGAGGTAGTTATGGGAAATTTGCTCCGAAGCGGTGCGTTTCTGCGACGATGTGTCGCAGTCGCGGCAATATTTCTGGCAGCCTGTAGTGACAGCGGTGGGCCAGGGCTTGATGTTAGCGACGAAACCGACCCGGATTCCGGCCATGAAGAGGTCTTACCTTCGCTAACTGCCCAGATAGAACACTGGAGTCCGACCGGCGTTTTCCTGGCGGCCGCGGATTGCGGTCAATGCCACAAAGCCAGTTCTCCGGGTGACAGCCCCGCCGTGCTGCGGGCGCCAGATGCTCAGATCTCGGAGAACCAGCCCTCGCCCCAGGGTGATGAAATCAGTCCCTTCGCAGACTGGAAAAGTACGGTGATGGCGAATGCGTTCACCGATCCTTATTTCCGGGCGAACATGGTGCATGAGTCGGAGACATTCCCCCATCTGGCAGGTTTCATTGAGAACAAATGCCTGACCTGCCACAGCCCCATGGCGACCACGCATGCTCACCAGACGGGGTCAGGTCTCGATGATGGTTTTTACCGGGCCGAACAGGCCCTTGTTGACCCCCATGCCCGAGAGGGGGTCAGTTGCACAGCCTGCCATCAGATAACCGACAGCGTGTTGGACGGTAATGCCTACCCCGATGGCGTGCACTCCGGAAATTTCGAGATTCCTGCCGAGGGTGATCCAGACGCATTCACGATCCATGGGCCATACCAGAACCCGCAGGGGCAGGCGATGCAGAATCAGGTCGGTTACACGCCAGTCTTTGGTCTGCATATGTCGGACTCCCGGCAGTGCGCCAGCTGCCACGAACTTTACACCCCGACCATCGATATGGAGACGGATCAGCCCAACGGTGAGGATTACCCCGAACAGACGCCTTACACCGAGTGGGCAAACAGTGATTTCGGACCCAATGGCAGCAATCCCCGTTCCTGTCAGCAGTGCCATATGGCGCGTGAAGAGATCGGTGAGGACTTCCTCACCCGTCTGGCGGTCAGACCGAACGGCTCGGTAAACGCCAGTTGGCCCGAGAGGCAGCCTTACTCACCTCATGTGATGCTCGGCGGAAATACCTGGTTGCTTGAAACCCTGGAACTGTTCAGGGAGGAACTCGGTCGCAGCGATATCAATGAGGCGGGAGAATTCGCGGCAACGGCGGAGTTGACCCGGGCGTTCCTCAAAACGGCTGTCACGCTATCAGTAACCGGGCAGATCCTCGGAGCTGGCGAGTTGGCCTTTGATCTGACCATTCAGAACGAAACCGGCCACAAGTTACCCACCAGTTTCCCCGCTCGAAGAATGTGGGTAGGAACCCGGGTGAGTGATGCCAATGGCGCAACGGTGTTTGCCAGCGGGCTCCCGGATGAGTCTTATCGTTTGCCAATGGATGCGGTGTTTACTTCGGAGGCCTGTCTGGCCGCAAAGAAGACCTCCGATTTTGATTCCTCGGTCTGCTATCAGGCTCATCTCAATGAGGTATCGTCCGAAAACGATGTGCCGGTTTATGAAACTGTTCTTGGCTCAACCACCGGCGCAATTACCCATATTCTGCTCTACGCCGCTAACCCGCTGAAGGACAATCGTATCCCTCCCAAGGGGTTCGATATGGCCTCGGTGCCAGAAGATGTCCGGCCGATCGGGCTGAATGGGGATAGTGATTTTAACGCTGATAACGCGGGGCGGGACACCATCCGCTATCGGATTCCGGTTGGCGCGGCTGTGGCTTTGCCCCTGCAGGTGGATGCGACTCTCTACTACCAGTCTATCCGACCAACTTTTATTGATGGGTTGCACGGAGAGCATGAATGGGTTGATGAGTTCCAGACAATCGCCAGATTGAACCCACCGCCTGCCGAGGTTATGGCCAAGCTCAGCTTCGAGGTTCAGTAGGATTTGATGACAGGCTCAGGGAAGAGCTGTTTTATGATTGGGTATCGATATAAAAAGGCGGGGCCGGAGAAGCCCCGCATAGGAAAACGCACCTTCCGCCAGCCAACAGACCGTGGCGACTGGCGGAGGCACGGGGATCAGAACTTGTAGGACACGCCTACCATGTAGACCCAGGGGTCGATATCCACGTCGATGGTGCTGGTATCGGCGACTGCATTGCCCGCGTACGCGTTGATGGTGGCCTCGGTGTCGATGTCGATCCACCAGACCGCAGCGTTGATACCCACGTTTTCGGTGATCATGTAGTCAAGACCAATTTCGGCTGCCAGACCAAAGCTGTCATCCAGCTTGATGTCGGTCCTGGTCACACCCGGTGCCAGAGTGGCGTAGGTGTTGGTCAGAGTCTGAGTGGTCTTCTCTTCGAAGAAGTTGGTGTAGTTCACACCAGCGCCAACGTATGGCTGCAGTTTGCTCCCGCTGGGCATCGGGAAATATTGCAGCGTGATGGTCGGAGGCAGGTGTTTGGTTTCTGCCAGTTTGCCGGCACCGCCGAGAACGGAACCATCACCATTAATGTCATGTTTGAACGGGGTTGCCGCCAAAACACCAACCCCGATCTGGTCGGTCAGCATGTAGGTTGCGGTCAGTCCCAACTGGCTGTTGGAATCGACGCTGACCTTGGCGCCATCAATTTCGCCAAGCGCGTTGGAGTTCAAGTTGCCACTGGAAGAATCCGGATCAACCGTTGCCACACCAACGCGGCCGATAAAATCACCAGCTTCGTACGCCTGAACAGCGGGAGCAGCAGCCATTACCGCTGCAGCCAGAACACCAAGTTTGAATGTACGGGACATATCCATCTCCTTAACCTGAATCGTTGATGACTGCAGATTAATGACATCGGGAAATGGAAACTTGATTTAGCGCAAGAATGCCCGGGCAGGTGAGCGCGTTTAATCAGCGGATTGATTCAACTCAAAAAAAACGACGGTGATTCGATTGCTGCGGTTATTGCGAATAGTCAGGCAGAGTTCTTTTTCCGCACGGGCAGGCTCTCGTCCGGGACAAACACGTCTCTGATGGACAGGGCCTGGCCATCAGCGTCCTGGACTTCTACCGTGTGAATCGGCCGGCCGGTGGCGCGGTCGCGCAAATCGAGCGGAGGCTCGTCCGGGGCAGGGTTCCACTTATCTCCCCACTGACGAAGAGCGATAACCACCGGGAAAAGATCTCTGCCTTTTTCGGTCAGGCGGTATTCAAAGCGTGACCCATGTTCGCCCACATCCACCTTGCGCAGCACTTCATTGTCCACCAGCCGTGCCAGGCGATCACACAGGATGTTCTTGGCAATGCCCAGTTCCTGCTGGAAATCCACGAACCGACGGGTGCCATACATGGCGTGCAGGACAATCAGGAGGGACCACCAGTCGCCCACTTCATTGAGGGCGCGGGCGACGGAACAGCTGGAGTCATCAAAACGTTTTCTGGCCATGACGGGAGTGTACCGAATAGGGTTGCATTTTAAAACCAGATTTAATAGGGTTGCTTTACGAAACCAAATTAGTGAGGTTGCATACTACCATGAGCATGAATCTTGGCCCGCTTTTCGAACCGTTTGAACTTCACAACCTCAAACTGCGAAACCGGGTGGCGATGGCGCCCATGACCCGTAACTTCTCGCCGGATGGCATTCCGGGAGAGAACGTCGTGTCCTATTACCGCCGACGGGCCGAAGCGGGCGTTGGCCTCATCATTACCGAAGGCACGACCGTCAATCACGCGGCCGCCAACGGCTATCCGAATGTACCGGCGTTTCACGGCACCGACGCTCTTGAGGGCTGGAAGCATGTGGTCGACGCGGTCCATGAGGCCGGCGGCGCGATTTTCCCGCAGCTCTGGCACGTGGGTGCGGTCAGGAAGGAGGGCACCCCGCCGGATCCTTCGGTACCCGGTTACAGTCCTTCCGGCTTGTTCGCACCGGGCAAGCCCAACGGCAAGGCCATGAGTAAAGAAGACATCGAGGATGTTGTCGTCGCCTTTGCCGATGCGGCTCAGGATGCCAAGGCCCTGGGTTTTGATGGTGTCGAGCTCCATGGCGCCCACGGCTATCTGCTGGACCAGTTCCTCTGGGAAGGTACCAACCAGCGCGACGATGAGTACGGCGGCAGCCTGGAGAACCGTCTGCGGTTCGTAGTGGAGATCGTTGAAGCGGTGCGTCATCGGGTTGGCCCGGACTTCCCGATTATGCTCCGGTTCTCCCAGTGGAAGCAGCAGGATTACGAAGCCAAACTGGTTAATAGCCCTGAGGAACTTGAGCGGTTCCTGAAGCCTCTGGTGGACGCAGGTGTCGACATTTTCCACGCCTCCACCCGCCGTTTCTGGGAGCCGGAGTTTGAAGGCTCGGATCTGAATCTCGCAGGCTGGACCCAGAAGCTTTCCGGTAAACCGACCATGTCCGTGGGCAGTGTCGGGCTGACGGAAGATTTCATCAGCGGCACCTTTGCCAGCAAGCAGGAAGCCGTTGAGAAAGCCGGCATTGATGAGTTGGTGGAGCGAATGAACAACCACGAGTTTGAACTGATCGCCGTGGGACGGGCACTTCTGCAGGATCCGGAATGGCTGATCAAGGTGAAAGAAGGCCGACTGAACGAGGTGGAATCTTTCGCCAAGAAGTCCCTCGCCAAGCTTTATTGATTAACCCCTTTCGATCGGACGATCGAAACCTGCCGCAGCGTCTTCGGGCCTGCGGCTTTTTTGTGCCCGGTGAATCTGTCGTCTTCGTAATCGCGTCTGATCAGAGACACGTTATGATGGGTGAAACACACCTGAAGTAAGAGGGATCAGCATGTCGATGATGGGTTCAATCAAAACACTGGCTGTGGCTCTGATGATCTCGGCCATCGTGGGCTGTGCGACCGTTGGGAAAGACTTCGCCACCCACAATGTGGACCAGATCCAGATTGGTGAAACCACACGGGCGGATATCCAGGAGATGTTCGGCGAGCCGTGGCGCACCGGGATCGAAGACGGCAAACGCACCTGGACCTATGGCAAGTACAAGTGGTCTGCCTTTGGTGATGCAGAAACCACCGACCTGGTTGTTCGGTTCAACCAGGACGGCACGGTCTCGTCTTACGTCTACAACACCACGGAATAAACTGGCAACAGATCAGGCGCGGGGCTGCCTTCAGCCCCGCAAACCTCCTACCAGCTTGTCGATGCTGTCCTTGGCATCGCCGAACAACATGCGCGTGTTGTCCTTGAAGAACAGCGGGTTCTCTACGCCGGAATAGCCGGTGGCCATGCCTCGCTTGAGCACGACAACCTGTCCAGCCTTCCAGACCTCCAGCACCGGCATGCCGGCAATCGGGCTACCGGGATCTTCTGCTGCCGCCGGGTTTACCGTGTCGTTGGCGCCAATAACCAGCACCACGTCGGTATCCGGGAAATCATCATTGATTTCATCCATTTCCAGAACGATGTCATAAGGAACGTGGGCTTCCGCCAACAGTACGTTCATATGCCCTGGCAGGCGGCCGGCCACCGGATGGATACCGAAGCGCACGTTTACGCCACGGTCCCGAAGGATCTTGGTCATATCGCTGACGCCGTTCTGCGCCTGGGCGACCGCCATGCCATAACCGGGCACGATGATCACCGACTGGGCGTTGCGTAGCTCTTCACAGACCTCATCCACACTGGATTCATGCACGGTCTGGTCAGCATCGGCGGCAGCCGAGCTGCTGCTGGTCTGGCCAAAGCCGCCGAGAATCACGCTGATGAACGAGCGGTTCATGGCTTTGCACATGATGTAGCTGAGGATGGCACCGCTACTGCCCACCAGGGCACCAACGACAATCAGCAGATCATTGCCCAGCATGAAGCCGATGGAGGCTGCGGCCCAACCGGAGTAGCTGTTGAGCATGGAGACCACCACAGGCATGTCGGCACCGCCGATGGCCATGATCAGATGGATGCCGAGGACCGAGGCAATGATGGTCATTAGAACGAGCGCCACGATGCCCAGGGCCATGCTGTCGGTACCCAGGAACCAGGCCCCGAGGAAGACACAGACGATAACGCCTGCCAGGTTCATCAGGTGCCGGCCGGGCAGGGTCAGGGCCTTGCTGTCGATGCGACCATCAAGCTTGCCGCAGGCCACCAGCGAACCTGTAAAGGTCACCGCACCAATGAAGATGCCAACGAAGACCTCCACCAGCTTGATGGTGTGCTCCGCGCCGGAGGTTGCAATCAGAGGCTCGATGTAGCCTGAAAAGCCGACAAACACGGCTGCCGCGCCCACAAAGCTGTGAAGCAGGGCCACCAGCTGTGGCATCTGGGTCATTTCCACCTTGTTGGCGATAGCAATGCCGATGCCGGCGCCCAGCAACACGGCCACCAGGATCGAGACGATGCCGCCGTCAACGCTGGCCAGGGTTGCTCCCACGGCGATGATAATACCGGCGACGCCGTAGAGATTGCCCCGTCGTGCCGATGTCTGGTGGCTAAGGCCACCAAGGCTGAGAATAAACAAGATACTTGCGACCACGTAGGCCACGCTCACCAGTCCTGTGCTCATATCGGGCGTCTCCTACTTGCGGAACATTTTGAGCATGCGATGGGTGACCCGGAAGCCGCCCCCTACGTTGATGCTGGCAATCAGCACCGCGACAAAGGCCATGATCCCGACGGCAATGTTCTCCGCCTGTGCCAGGTGCAGAATCGCACCGATCACGATGATGCCACTGATCGCGTTGGTTACGCTCATGAGAGGCGTATGCAGGGAAGGCGTGACATTCCAGATGACCTGCCAACCGATAAAGCAGGACAGAACAAACACGGTAAAGTGCTGCAGGAAGCTTTCCGGCGCGTGTGCGCCAACCCCGTAGAGTGCCAGCGCGGTCACAGCCAGAAGGACGCCTTTACCGATCAGGCTCTTGCGATCGGCCTCTTTCTTCGCGGCGGCCTTGTCAGCGGCCGACGGCTCCTCCGTACCCGGTGCCGGCTTGGGACTGACCGGTGCCTCCGGTTGTGGTGGTGGCCAGGTGATGTCGTCCTCATGAACCACGGTAAGACCACGGATGACATCATCTTCCATGTTCACCACGGGTTTGCCGTCTTTCTCGGGTGTCAGCTCGGTCAGCAGATGCACCAGGTTGGTGGCGTAGAGCTCACTGGCCACCTTGGCCATGCGGCTGGGCAAATCGGTGTAGCCGATCAGGGTTACGCCGTGCTCGTGCGCCACTTTGCCAGGCTCGGTGAGCTCGCAGTTGCCGCCCCGTTCGGACGCCAGATCCACAATCACGCTGCCGGGCTTCATGGATTTCACCATGTCTGCGGTGATCAGCTTCGGTGCTGGCTTGCCGGGAATCAAAGCGGTGGTGATGATGATGTCCACCTCTTTGGCCTGCTCAGCGAACAATTCCATTTCCGCCTTGATGAACTCGTCGCTCATCTGCTTGGCGTAGCCGCCGCTGCCGCTGCCGTCCTCGTCTTCGAAGTCCAGCACCAGGAACTGGGCGCCCATACTTTCAACCTGTTCTTTCACTTCCAGGCGAGTATCGAAGGCTCGCACGATGGCGCCCATGCTGTTGGCAGCACCAATGGCAGCCAGGCCGGCAACGCCGGCACCGATCACCATGATCTTGGCCGGTGGCACCTTGCCGGCAGCCGTGACCTGGCCGGTAAAGAAACGCCCGAAATGGTTGGCCGCTTCGATCACCGCCCGATAGCCGGCAATATTGGCCATGGCGCTGAGGGCGTCCATCTTCTGGGCGCGGCTGATGCGGGGCAGGCTGTCGATAGCGAAAGAGGTAATCTTTCTGGCGGCCAGCTTTTCCAGGAGTTCCGGGTTTTGCGCCGGCCAGATGTAGCTGACCAGAAACGCGCCCTCTTTCATCAGATCCGCTTCGTGTTTACCCAGCGCCGGATTTTCCATGGGCGCGCGGACTTTCAGAATGAAGTCGGCTTCTTTCCAGAGCGAACTGGTGTCTGTTGCTATGGCTGCGCCCACTTTTTCATAGGCAGCATCGGAGTAGTTGGCCGCCTCGCCGGCGCCTCCTTCCACGATGACGTCGTAACCAAGCCCGACTAATTTGTGAACAGAGGGTGGCGTTGCAGCCACCCGCCTCTCATCCTCGAAAATTTCCTTGGGGATACCGATTTTCATGTTAAGCGCGTCCTCCGGAACGACCGACTCAATGGATATCTCGGTTTTTACGTAGCCGGGGATGGTACCAGATTTGCTGAGAAACACCTAAATGAGAACCTTTACGGTCAAATGACGGTACCGAAGGCTAGGGAAGGCGGTGGCGCAGAGATTGAATCGACGATTCCGACAGGCCGTCCAGAATGGCGCCCCGGAATTGTCGGTTGATGAAACGCTCGGTTTCGGCCTGGATGGTTTCCCGCTGTGCCGGTTTCTCGATGTAGTCCATCGCCCGGAACAGAATGTACCGAATGGTCATGCGGGAGATTTCATGAATGGTCTCCGGTGGCACGTCGCTGACCAGTTGACGCTCGATAATATCCTCGGCCATCTCTTGGGCGCTGGCTTCCAGCTGGGATTCGAGCGCCCGGCGCAGTACCGGCGAGGGGCCATGAAGCTCCCGGACAGCGACAGTGGTGGCCGCCGGATTGGCCAGGAAATAGTGGTAAACGAAGGCCACGGTATCCCGGGATGCCTGTTCCGAAGAATCGGCCATCTGGCGCAAATCCCGTACTCCGGCTTTCATCTCCTCGGCAATGTAACCCAGTACCGTTAGCCCGAATTCATCGAGGCTCTTGAAGTGCCGGTAAAACGTGTTCGGATTCAGCCCCGCCTCCCGGGCAAGTTCCCGCAATCCCAGCGATGTCAGGCTCCGGGTTTCGGTAATCAGCCGAAGCGCCGCCTGAATGAGTTTCAGCTTTCCGCCGGTTATTACGCTCATCTTTTTCTCATTTTTGGAGGTTGGGCCTGCAGGCGGGGCCAAGTATTAGTCAACGCAGGCCATTCGCTGCTCCGTTGGTATACGGCTGTATACCCACCTGTGTATACATGTGTCTACCGGACATCATGACCAACCGGACAACAACAGACAAGGCCGGGCAGGCCAACGCAGGAGTGCAGCAATGACACAGAACACACAGATCGCCATCATCGGCACCGGCTTCTCCGGCCTGGGCATGGCCATCAAACTCAAGGAAGCCGGTTACAACGACTTCGTGATCTTTGAACAGAGCGACGACATCGGCGGCACCTGGCACCAGAATCATTACCCGGGGTGTGCCTGTGACGTTCAGTCTGCACTCTACTCCTTCTCCTTCGAGCAGAACCCGAACTGGAGCCGGATGTATGCCCAGCAAAGTGAGATCAAGGCCTACCTGAAGCATTGTGCCGAGAAATACGGACTGATGAAGCATATCCGGCTGAACACCCATGTGGCCGGGGCGCGATTTGACGAGAATCACCAGCGGTGGGTTGTTGAAACCTGTGATAGTCCGGCGCTTTGGGCGTACATGCAGGAAAGAGGCGTGAAGCCGGGAGACCGGTTGGATCGAACCGATAAGGGGCTGCCGGAATTCACTACCTTGAGGGCCGATATCCTCGTTTCCGGGATGGGGGGATTGAGCACGCCGGCGTATCCGGAAATCGAAGGGATTGAGTCCTTCACGGGCAAGCGCTTCCACTCCCAGGACTGGGACCACGACTACGATCTGCGTGGCAAGCGGGTAGCGGTGATTGGCACCGGCGCGTCGGCCATTCAGTTTGTTCCGGAAGTGGCGAAGCAGGCGGCGAAGGTAGACCTGTACCAGCGCACCCCTCCGTGGATAATGCCCAAGCCGGACCGTGCCATCCGGCCAATGGAGAAGCGGCTGTTCCGGATGTTCCCACAAACACTCAATGCGTTCAGGCAGAGTATTTACTGGTCGCTTGAGGCGCGGGTACTGGGCTTTGTTGGCAACCCGCGTATTCTGAAGCTGGGTGAATTGCAGGCCCGCCGGCATATTCGCAACCAGATTCCGGACAAGACCTTGCGCAAAAAGGTTACCCCGGATTTCCACTTCGGCTGCAAGCGAGTGCTGATCTCCAACAACTACTATCCGGCGCTGGCCCAGGATCATGTGGATGTGGTGACCGAGGGTATCCGTGAGGTGCAGGGCAACACCGTGATCGATGGCCAGGGCAACAAGCGGCAAGTGGATTGCATCATCTACGGTACCGGTTTCCGAGCCCAGGACCCGATTCCCGCGGGCATGATCTTTGGCCGTAATGGTCAGGATTTGCTGGAGGCCTGGAAGGATGGCGCCGAAGCTTATAAAGGCACCACCATCAGCGGCTTCCCGAATTTCTTCATGCTGATGGGGCCGAATACCGGCCTCGGCCACAGCTCCATGGTGTACATGATTGAGAGCCAGATTCAGTATGTGCTGGATGCCCTCAAACAAAAGCAGCGGCATCAATGGAGCACCCTGGAAGTGAGACAGGACGCCCAGAGCCGCTACAACGCCTCCATTCACGCAAAGCTTGGTGATTCAGTCTGGCAGACCGGCTGCAAGAGCTGGTACGTGAACGAAAACGGCAAGAACACCACATTATGGCCAGGCTTCACCTGGCAGTTCCGTCAGCAGACACGACGCTTTGATGCGGCTCAATATCTGGTTCGTGCACCAGAATCCGGGGTTAGCGAGAACGAATCGGCTCTGGCCGTTTAACGGTTGGCAGCAGGGGACTTTCGGGCAGCTTTCGGGCGTGTCCAGGTTGCGTTTTGGCCCTTTTGGCCAATACTAAAAGGATGGTCTTGCCGCTCTCGGCCAAGGATGTCCCCTGATGAAGCTGTTTCACTGTGGCCGATGCGCCAACCTGCTGTATTTTGAAAACAGTCGTTGTACCAGTTGTGGGTCTGGACTGGGCTTTGCCCCGGATGTCATGGACTTGCTGGCTATCGAGCCAAACGATGATGGCACCTGGGCGGCCGTCGCCCGGGGCGACCTCTACCGGCTGTGTGGCAACTATCAGAACCAGGGTGCCTGCAACTGGCTGATCCCTTCTCCGGACTCCCACACCTTCTGTGTCGCCTGCCGACTGAACCGCACCATCCCCGATCTCAGCATCTTGAAGAACAACGATCTCTGGCGGCGTCTGGAGAAGGAAAAGCGGCGACTGGTGTATTCGGTGTTGCGCCTTGAGCTGCCCTGCGAACCCCGTAATGAGGACCAGTACGGGCTGGCGTTTGATTTTCTGGCTGACCAGCCGGCGATGTTCGACGAACGCGCGAAAGTAAAAACCGGCCACGCCAATGGTGTGATAACCATGAACATAGCGGAGGCGGACCCCGTAGAGCGCGAGCGAATGCGGAGCCAGATGGCTGAACCCTATCGCACTGTTTTGGGGCACTTTCGCCACGAATCCGGCCACTACTACTGGGACCTGCTGGTGCGGTCCGGGCCCTGGCTGAGCCCGGTGCGGGAAGTATTTGGTGACGACACCAGGGACTACAGGCAGGCCATGGACCAGCATTATCAGTACGGCCCGCCCGGTGACTGGCAGAGCTGGTACATCAGCGCCTATGCCAGCAGCCATGCCTGGGAAGACTGGGCCGAGACCTGGGCACATTACCTGCATATGGTGGATACATTAGAGACTGCCTGGCAGTTCGGGATGCGGGTGAATGCCCGCCAGCGCCCGGTAATGAACAGCGAACCAGACCCTGCGTTTGATCCCTACCAGGCCGACGATTTCGATGCACTGATCAAGCACTGGTTACCCCTGACGCTTGCGCTCAACAGCCTTAACCGAAGCATGGGGCATGAGGACGCCTACCCCTTCGTGCTTGCGGCTCCGGTGGTGGAGAAGCTCCGCCTGGTACACCGAATAGCTCACGGTGGTTAACGAAAGGACCCCAAATGAAAAAGAACAAATCGATAGACTGGAAAAACTACGACCCCAACGACTTCTTCGATGAGCTGATTGCCGCCAAGGGCAAGCCCCGGCCGGCGGCCACGGCGATTACCGACTACCTGGGCAACCTTGGTTCCGAGGAAATCCAGGCGCGTCAGCAGGCAGCCGAACTGGCGATACTGGAGATGGGGATCAGCTTTACCATTTACAGTGAGGGCGAGAACATCGACCGGGCCTGGCCCTTCGACATCATCCCGAGGGTCATCTCGCTCCGGGAGTGGGAAACCATCGAGCAGGGCCTGGCGCAGCGCCTGACGGCGCTCAACATGTTCATCAACGACATCTATAACGACCAGAACATCGTCAAGGACAAGGTGATTCCCAAGTACGTGTTCGCTAACTCCAAGAACTTCCGCGAGCAGTGTCGCGGATTCACGCCGCCACTGGGAGTTTGGGCGCACATCTGCGGATCGGATCTGGTGCGTGACAAGGACGGCAAGGTGTATGTTCTCGAGGACAACCTGCGGGTGCCCTCGGGTGTTTCCTACATGTTGGAGAACCGTCAGCTGACCAAGCGGGTGTTCCCGGAGCTGTTCGACAACACCAACATCCTGCCGGTGGACGACTACACCAACCAGCTGTTCGACATGTTGGCGTCAATCTCGCCCCGGCCTCAGGACCACCCGAAAATTGCGGTGCTGACACCGGGTATTTTCAACTCCGCCTACTTCGAGCACTCCTTCCTGGCCCAGCGCATGGGCGCTGAACTGGTGGAAGGGGCCGACCTGGTGGTTGGCGAGGATGACTGTGTCTACATGCGCACGGTCGAGGGGCTGGAACGTGTGGATGTCATTTATCGCCGCATTGACGACGATTTCCTGGACCCGGAGGTATTCCGCTCCGATTCCACCCTGGGCGTGCCCGGTCTGATGCGAGCCTGGCGCAATGGCAAGGTTGGCTTGGCCAATGCACCGGGTGCCGGCGTGGCCGACGACAAGGTGATCTATGCCTTCGTGCCGGACATGATCCGTTACTACCTGGATGAGGAGCCGATCATCCCGAACGTGCCCACCTATATGTGTGTGAACAAGCAGGATCAGGAGTATGTCCTTGAGCATCTCGACGAGCTGGTGGTCAAGCCCGCGAACGAGTCCGGGGGCTATGGCATGCTGGTGGGGCCGCATTCCACCAAGAAGCAGCGCACCGAGTTCGCGCGCCTGATCAAAAAGAACCCGCGCAACTACATTGCCCAACCCACACTGAGTCTCTCTGTGGCCCCAACGTTGTGCGACGAGGGCCTGGCGCCCCGACACCTGGATCTTCGGCCCTTCGTGCTGCAGGGCGTGAGAACCTACGTTACTGCCGGCGGGCTTACGCGGGTGGCGATGCGAAAAGGCTCCCTGGTGGTGAATTCGTCCCAGGGCGGTGGAAGCAAGGATACCTGGATCGTGGACGAGGAGAATTGATGTGCTGTCACGTGTAGCGGAACGACTGTACTGGATGGCCAGATACCTTGAGCGGGCCGAGAACAACGCCCGGATGATCATGGCCTTTAATTCCCTGTCGCTGGACATGCCCCGAGAAACCCAGCTTTCCTGGAAGGGACTGGTGGCCGTGACGGGCATGGGGGCGCTGTTTGACCAGCATCATCAGAAGGCGGATGAGCGCAACTGTGTGAAGTTTCTGATGGCGGATGGCTACAACCCGAGCTCCATTGCCTCCTGCATCAAGGCCGCTCGGGAGAACGTGCGCACCACCCGCGACCAGATTCCGACCGACGCCTGGGAGGTGATCAACGAGCTGTACCGGTACATCCTGGAGAACATAGACCAGGGGGTTGGTAAGCGGGCGAGGTACGAATTCCTCAACGAAATCGTGGGTCGCTGCCAGATGCTCAATGGTTTGCTGGCCGGTTGCATGAGTCACGATGAGGGGTATGACTTCATCCGGGTAGGCCGCAACCTGGAGCGGGCGGACATGGCCACCCGGCAGATTGAAGTGGGCGCCCTGCAGTTCCTCGACGGCTGGGATGGCACCGAAACCTACGGCGGGCTCTTGTGGACCAGTGTGCTGCGTTACCAGAGTGCCTTCCAGATGTACCGTCACAATGTCCGGCGCAAGGTCAGCGGGCCTCTGGTCATTCGCTTTCTGCTGCAGAATGAGCCGTTCCCGCGGTCGGTGTTGCACAGCCTCAGCGAAGTGGCCAACGCGCTCGGGCGCCTTCCAAGGAACGAGATTCCGTTACGCACCGCGTTGCAGGCGGTACGTCATACCCGGGAGGGCGACGTGGATGCGCTGATCCGCAAGGAAGACGTGATCCTGTTCCTGGAAAACCTGCAGTTGGAAATCGGTGAGCTCCACGACGACATTGCAGAGACCTGGTTTCCTGTCTACGAGACAGCCTGAAACTGCCAATTCTATTCGCCTGCGAGATAGGTTCCATGTCGATTCATGTTGCCCTGAGCCATACCACCCACTATCGCTATGAGCGCCCGATCACCCTTGGGCCCCAGATAGTTCGTCTGCGTCCCTGTCCGCACGCGAGAACCCGCATCCTCAGCTACTCGCTGAAGGTGGAACCAGAAGGTTATTTCCTTAACTGGCAACAGGACCCCCAGGCCAATTATTTGGCCCGCCTGGTGTTCCCCGAAAAAACGGGCGAGCTGAAGATCACCGTGGACCTCGTTGCCGAGATGGCCGTGATCAACCCGTTCGATTTCTTTCTGGAACCCCGGGCAGAGACCATTCCGTTTGACTACGAGGAATGGCAGACGGCAGAGCTGGCGCCTTATTTACAGAAACTGCCGGAAACACCGGAATTCCGTAAGTGGATGGCCACCATAGACCGCAAGGAAACCCCCAGCGTGGATTTCCTGGTGGGTGTGAACCAGAGCCTTGCTGACCGTATTGATTACCTGATCCGGATGGAGCCGGGTGTCCAGACCCCGGAGGAAACCCTGAAAAAGGGCTCCGGCTCCTGTCGGGATTCGACCTGGTTGCTGGTGCAGACGCTCCGGCATCTGGGGCTGGCGGCCCGCTTTGTGTCCGGCTATCTGATTCAGCTCAAGGCTGACCAGAAAGCACTGGATGGCCCTTCGGGCGCTGAGGAAGATTTCACCGATCTGCACGCCTGGTGCGAAGTCTTTCTGCCGGGCGCCGGTTGGGTTGGGCTGGATCCGACGTCCGGCCTGTTTGCCGGAGAAGGGCATATCCCGCTGGCCTGCAGCCCGGATCCGTCCTCGGCGGCGCCCATTACCGGCATGGTGGAGGAGTGCGGAGTTGAGTTCGAGCACCAGATGAGCGTTCAGCGCATCTGGGAAGCACCTCGGGTGACCAAACCCTATACCGAGGCCCAGTGGCAGCGCATCGTTGGGCTGGGCCATGACGTGGACCAGCGTCTGACAGAACTGGATGTGCGTCTGACCCAGGGCGGTGAGCCTACCTTCGTGGCGAATCACGACCGGGACGAGCCGGAGTGGAACACCGAGGCCATGGGCCCCACCAAGCGCAAGAAGGCCATCGAGCTCTATCACCGGATGCGGGACCGCTACGGCGCTGGCGGGCTGGTCCATTTCGGGCAGGGTAAGTGGTATCCGGGAGAACCGCTGCCCCGATGGTCCCTGAACTGTTACTGGCGCAAGGACGGCGAGCCGATCTGGCGGGACGAGCGCTGGCTGGCGGATGAGCGCATCGAAGGCAACGCAAGCCCGGAAGATGCTCACAGGTTTTTGTCGGCCCTGGCGAAAGAGCTTGGTGTTGATGAAAAACAGCTGTTCCCGGGGTTCGAGGATGCCTTTTATTACTTGTGGCGGGAACGACGGCTGCCGGTCAACGTCGATCCTTTCGATGCAAAACTCGAGAATGCCCTGGAGCGCAAGCAGCTTCAGCAGATTTTCAGCCGGGGGCTGGATGAGCCCGTCGGCTATGTGCTGCCACTGCGTGTGTCGGAAAAGGAACAGGCCTGGGAAACCGGTCCGTGGTTCCTTCGCAGTGAGCGCTGTTACCTGATTCCGGGCGGCTCCCCCATGGGGCACCGGCTGCCCCTGGACAGCCAGCCCTGGGTGGAGGAAGCCGATTACCCCTGGATCCATGAGCAGGACCCGTTTGCGCCCCGTGGCCCGCTGCCTGCCAGCGAGGAAATCCGGCAATGGAACAGCCGGGGCCAGTCCGGGCAGGTGTCGCCGGAACGGGCGCCGCCGAAAAAAGGAAAGTCGGCACCCGAGATCGTCCGCACCGCCCTTTGCGTGGAGCCCCGGGAGGGCATTCTTCGTATTTTTATGCCGCCGCTGGAAAAGCTGGAGCCATACCTGGCCCTGGTTTCCGCCATCGAGAAAACCGCCAAGGAGCTGCAGCAGCCGGTCCTGCTCGAGGGGTATGAGCCGCCCTCGGATCACCGGTTGAGTCATTTCCGCATCACGCCAGACCCCGGGGTGATCGAAGTGAATGTGCAGCCGGTCCGGACCTGGGATGAGCTGGTTGAACAGACCGAGACTCTGTACGCGGACGCCTACGAGTGCCGGCTGACCTCCGAGAAGTTCATGATGGACGGACGTCACACCGGCACCGGTGGTGGCAACCATTTTGTGCTGGGTTCGCAAAAGGCAGAGGATTCCCCGTTCCTGCGGCGTCCGGATCTGCTGCGCAGCCTGATCAGCTACTGGCATAACCATCCCAGCCTGTCCTATCTGTTTTCCGGCCTGTTTATTGGTCCCAGTTCCCAGGCGCCGCGGATTGATGAGGCGCGCAACGACCATGTGTTCGAAATGGAGCTGGCGTTCCGGGAGATGGAGCGGTTATGCCCTGTGGGCAAAAAGGTCGCGCCCTGGGTGGTGGACCGCTTGCTCCGGGACCTGCTTACGGACGTCACCGGCAATACCCACAGAGCCGAGTTCTGTATCGACAAGCTCTATTCCCCGGACGGCCCGGGTGGGCGTCATGGTCTGCTCGAATTGCGGGCCTTCGAGATGCCACCCCATGCCCGCATGAGCCTGACCCAGCAATTGCTGCTGCGGGCGCTGGTGGCCCGATTCTGGGAGCAGCCCTACAAACCCAGCGGGCTGGTTCGCTGGGGAACCGAGCTGCACGACCGGTTCCTGCTACCTCACTATGTCTGGCAGGACTTCGAGGACGTTATCGACGATATGAAGGCCCAGGGTTACCCGCTTGAGAGCGAGTGGTTCGCGCCCCATTTCGAGTTCCGCTTCCCCCGGATCGGCGATTACAAGGTCAAGGGTATAACCCTTGAACTGCGTTCGGCTCTGGAGCCCTGGCATGTGACCGGGGAACACGGCGCGATCGGCGGTACCGCCCGCTACGTGGATTCTTCCCTGGAGCGTTTGCAGGTGAAGGTACGCGGCGCTGCCCCGGATCGTTACCAGATCACCTGCAATCAGGTGCCGTTGCCACTTCAGCCAACAGGGATGGTGGGTGAATCGGTCGCCGGCGTCCGTTACCGGGCCTGGCAGCCATCCCAGTGCATGCACCCGACCATTGGTGTCGATGGGCCTTTGGTGTTTGATATCGTGGACACCTGGAATGAACGCAGCCTGGGCGGCTGTGAATATCACGTGACCCATCCCGGTGGCCGGAATTTCGAGACTTTGCCGGTGAACTCGTTCGAAGCGGAAGGCCGCCGCATGGCGCGCTTCTTCCGGATGGGACACAGCTCGGGGCAACAGCCCCTGCGGCCGGTTCCGGAGCATCGTGAGTTTCCGTTTACCCTGGATCTGCGATATCACAAATAAGATGCCTGGACGTGTGGTTTGATGCTGGCTCCGGAGAGTAGAAAGCGGCTATGCTTCCAGCTCACTGACTAACGGAGCCTGAATTCAAGGTGGCGAAGCAGCAAGCAGTTACTGACATCCTCCGCCAGTACCATCCGGTGCCGGACCGGTTTGATGAGCTTGGCACCGAGGGTTCCGGGCCCAAGTCGCACTGGCGGCCGTTGTTGCAGCAGCTGAACCTTGAGTCTGTCGCCGGTCTGAATCTCAGGGCTCAGGCGGTTTCCAATGCCATTGCCGAAGATGGCGTAACCTACAACGTCTATGAAGATCCCCGAGGCGATACCCGACCCTGGGAGGTGGATCTGCTGCCGCTGGTGTTGGGCGCCGATGAGTGGCAATGGCTCTCGAAAGCCGTCGCCCAGCGTGCAGAGCTCCTGGACAGCGTTCTGGCCGATCTTTACGGCGAGCAGTCGCTGTTAAAAGAAGGTCTTATGCCTCCGGCCCTGGTTTATGGGCAGGCGGGTTTCCAGTGGCCCTGCCAGGGGATTCAGCCTGCCGGGGGCCGGTTCCTGCACCTGTATGCCGTGGATCTGGCGCGCGCACCAGACGGCGGTTGGTGGGTGATGGCAGACCGTACCCAGGCGCCCTCCGGCGCCGGTTACGCCCTTCAGAACCGGCTGGTGATTTCCCGGGCGTTCCCGGCGCCATTCCACAACCTGCCGGTGACCAACCTTTCGGAATTCTTCCAGGGTTTCCAGAACAGCCTGGCGGGCATGTCGCCAGCCGGAACCGAGTCACCGCTTTGCGTTCTGTTGACCCCGGGCCGTTTCAACGAAACCTATTTCGAACATGTGTTCCTGGCCCGTTACCTGGGTTTGCCGCTGGTCGAGGGCCAGGATCTGACCGTGCGAGATGACACGGTGTACCTGAAAACGCTTCAGGGCCTGCGGCGGGTACACGCCATTTATCGCCGGCTGGACGATGGCTTCTGTGATCCGCTGGAGCTTCGCGCCGATTCCGTGCTGGGGATTCCCGGGCTTCTGGGAGCGGTGCGGGCAGGCAAGGTTCTGATGGCAAATGCTCTGGGTTCCGGGGTACTGGAGAGTGCGGCGTTATTCGGGTTTTTGCCGGAGATTTCGAAGAAATTACTGGGCTCGCCTCTGGCTATGCCGTCGGTGGCGTCCTGGTGGTGTGGTGAGAAACCGGCTCTGGACTATGTCATCGAGCACCTGGACGAGCTGGTCATTAAACCCGCCTTCGCAAGCATGCGAATGGAGCCGGTGTTCGGTTACCAGGTGAAAGGTGCAGAGCGTGACGCCCTGATCAAGAAGATGCATGCCCATCCCCATGCCTTTGTTGGCCAGGAGCTCGTCCATCTTTCCCAGGCGCCGGTCTGGAAGGGGGATCCGGAGCAGCCGCTGGCCACCCGGTCCATCGGCCTGCGGCTGTTTGCGGCGGCCACGCCCTCCGGCTGGCGGGTCATGCCCGGTGGGCTGACCCGGGTCGCCATGGATGCGGGTGTGGAAGTCATCTCCATGCAACGGGGAGGGCTGTCGAAGGACACCTGGGTACAGGCTCGCTACACGGCTCCCTCCAAATCACTGATTAAGAAACGGCTGCAGGTGTCTGACCTGCTCGACGGCGAGCGGGACACGCCCTCCCGGGTGGGGGAAAACCTGTTCTGGATGGGCCGGCACTCGGAGCGGGCGGAGGGAACCGCCCGTTTATTGCGGGCGGCGTTCAACCGTCTGTCGGGCCACGACCAGGCCAGTGAAGAAGCCCTGCTCGGGCTGCAACAGGCAGCCGAGCAATTCGGGACCCTTCCGGAGCCTGAAGAAGATGCGGTCCCCGAGCCGCTTCCCGACGCCTTGTTGCGAGCGGTGAGTGACCTGCAATTTCCGGGTTCAATTGCGTCGATTCTCCAGGCGTTGCTGTTCAATGCCAGCCAGGTCCGGGACCGTCTGTCTTCCGACAACTGGCACACGCTCAATCGGGTGGGCAAGCCCCTGAGCCCGGCGCCAACCACGCCGGACCGGTCGATTCGGGCACTGAACCTGGTGTTGCTGGACTGCATCTCCCTGGCGGGCTTTGCGATGGATGACATTACGCGGGATGCCAGCTGGGTTTTCCTCGTGATCGGCCGGCGCCTGGAGCGACTGGCCAATCTCTGTACGCTGATTTGCGTGCCCCTGTTCAGCGACCGGTTCAGCCGCCATGCCATGCTCGAGTGGCTGCTGGAAGTGGCCAACTCGGAAGTCACCTACCGCACCCGGTACCGTCGGACACCGGAGCTTCTGGGGGTACTCCATACCCTGGTGATAGACGCAAGCAATCCTCATTCGGTGATGTTCCAGCTGCGCCAGCTGCAGAAGGACCTGCCGGAGATGGGGCGTAAAACTGGTCAGCTGTTTCCGCCGGATCTGAACGAATCGCTGCAGCGGCTGCGAGCGCTTGATTTGCATCCGTTTGAGCGCAAGCGCCCGGATAAAGCCTGTGAAGCTCTGGCGGAGCTATTGTGTGACATCCGGTCGGAGGCCTATCGTGTCTCTGATGAAATCCAGCGGCAGTGTTTTATTCACACCCGGTATTCCGACCGGTCTGTGAACCCGGATTGAGGCGCCTGTCATGACATTTGTCCGTTACCATGTGCGTCATGAGACCCTCTACCAGTACGATCAGGTGGTGGGGGAGTCCCACCATTTGCTGAGGCTCACGCCGCGGGCGTTGCCCTGGCAGCGGAATCTTGAGCATCACCTGGCGATCTCACCGGAACCCTCCGCAAGGCGTTCCTTCCTGGACTGCTTTGGCAACCGGATTACCAAGATTCATTTCACCGCCGACCACGAGTACCTCGAGATCATCAGCGAATTCTGGGTGGAGCTTCGTGAACGTCCGAAGCCCTCGGCAGCCGCTGCAAAAGTTCCCTGGGAAACCGTGCGTGACAGCCTGCGGTACCGAGCCGACAGGAAGTTCCCGCCAGACCATCTTCAGGCCACGGCGTTCCGGTTTGTCTCCACCAATGTGCCCATTGATTCCCAGTACGCCGCCTATGCCCGGGAGGCGTTCCTTCCGGGACGCCCGCTGGTGGAGGCGGCCGATGCCCTGATGCGGATGATTCATCGCGATTTCAGCTTCGATGCAACGGCGACGGAAACCTTCACTCCGGTCGAGCAGGCGTTCAAGGCCCGTCGCGGGGTCTGCCAGGATTTCTCCCATATCATGATTGCCTGCCTGCGCTCGGTGGGCCTGGCCGCGCGTTACATGAGCGGTTATATCCTGACCCATCCGCCCGAGGGCAAGGAACGACTCGTCGGTGCCGATGCTACCCATGCGTGGGTGGCCGTCTTTGTGCCGGATTTTGGTTGGCTGGAACTGGATCCAACCAATGCCCTGCGGCCGGATCTGGAACACATTACCCTCGGCTGGGGCAGGGACTTTTCCGATATCACACCGATGCGGGGTGTCCTGCTGGGCGGTGGTGGACATGAACCGGAGATTGCCGTGACCGTGGTGCCCGAGGAGGAGTTCGCCTCTCTGTACGGCGACGGCGAAACCTATCTGGAAGAACTGTCGACTTAACCGAATCCACCCGTCCGGCTGTGGTTAAGCTTATCCATACGTTCACTTCCTTACGGCAGAGTGCCGCGTAGCAAGCTATGCTTGCGGGCTTTCGATGGCACCCGGACGACACGGAATGATTGAAACGTTTTTCTCGACTTACATCAGCAGCACCATTCGCTTTCTGTTCCTGCTGGCGCCTTTTTTCGTGGTGACCATGTTCCTGGCGCTGACCAGGGGCCTGCCAGCAACCGAGAAAACATCGATTATCCGCCGAGCCTGCGTTTCGGCCTTTCTGATGGGCGTGATTCTGTTCTTTGCCGGCCCGCTGTTGTTCAGCGCCATCGGCATCACGCTGAATTCGTTCCGGATCGGTGCCGGTTGCCTGCTGTTCCTGACCGCCATCAGCCTGGTGACCAGTGGTACCCGGAATCACGCCACCGGGCTGCCCGATGAAGATCGGGATGACATTGCCGTTGTGCCGTTGGCGATTCCGGTGATGATCGGGCCGGCCACCATTGGTGCAATCATGGTGTATGGCGCCGAGCTTAACCGGGTATCCGAAGTGGCAGGCGGGCTCCTGGGGCTGGTATCCAGCCTGCTGATCCTCGCGGTGTTGCTGCACCTGTCCGGCTATCTGGAGAAGGTGCTGGGCAAGACCGGCCTGAACATCATGTCTAAGATCAGCGGTCTGATCCTCTCGGCCATGGCGGCTGAAATCGTGCTGACGGGCATTGCGGGTTTCATTGCCTCCACCTAGAGTATCGCGGGACAGGTTTTCGCTGCAGGGTGTCTGATGTCTGCCAATACCATTGAGCACAATCGCAAACGATACGATTTCTCCGGCGTGGAGTCGGTGTGGCTGTTTGGTTACGGCTCGCTGATCTACAAGGTGGATTTCCCCTTTCTGGAGCAGCGCCCGGCGTCGATTCGCGGGTGGGAAAGGCGGTTCTGGCAGGGTTCCCACGATCATCGGGGCACGCCGGAGGCGCCCGGCCGCGTGGTTACCCTGGTAGAAAAGCCAAATGCTGTCTGCAAGGGCATGGCGTTCAGGGTGTCACCCAAAGTGTTCGAGCACCTGGATGTCCGTGAAAAGAACGGCTATCTGCGCCTGAGCATCACGCTCACCTTCGACGATGGCAGCCATGCCGACGGCCTGGTTTACATTGCCACCGAAGACAACGAAGCCTTCCTGGGCCACGCGCCGGATGCGGATATTGCCCGCCAGATCGCCTCTGCCTCAGGCCCCAGTGGCCCGAATGCCGATTATCTCTTGCGCCTTGCAGAGTCCCTGAGGGCAATGGGTGCGGATTGCCCGCACACCTTTGCCATCGAATCCCACCTGCGTGATGAGTTGAGCTAAGTCCGTTTAAGTTTGCTTTAAGGTTCGGGGAGCACACTCACCAGACCTTGAATCACACTTATCCCGGAAAATCCCATGGGCTTGTCCTCAAAACCCACTCTTCACGCGCAGCCGTTTGTGCGTAGCGGAACCGGCCGGTTTCAATGGCCTGCAATCAAACCGCATTGGCTGGTGTTGATCAGCGCCCTTGCACTGACCTCTCTGTATAACGGTCCTTTCTACACCGCCATTGATCGATACGTCGGCTTTGATCAGCCGATGCTGATGTTCAAACTCGCGTTTTTGTTGCTGCTGGTCAACCATCTCCTGATCGGCCTGTTTTCGGCACGATTTATCCTCAAGCCGGTACTGGTGTTTCTGTTTTTGAATGCAGCGCTCAGTGGGTATTTCATGAACGCGTATGGCGTGCTGATCGACAAGCACATGCTGCAGAACGTGTTCGAAACCGATGTGCAGGAGGCTCGCGGCCTGCTGAGCCTCGGACTGCTTGTGCACATGGCGCTCTTTTTTGTGATTCCGGTTGTGCTGCTTTTCCTGGTTCGTGTGAGCTGGCCGGCGGGCCTGAAAAGGGTCACTCACTGGTTGGCCCCGATCATTGTTGATATCGCTCTGATTCTGGTACTGGCGTTGACCAGCTATCAGGAGATGGCTTCAACGTTCCGTAATCACCGCGACATCAAGGATCTTGTGGTGCCGGTGAATAGTGTTGCTGCCCTGGCATCGCTGGGTAGCAAGGTGGCTGCGGCGCAGTTTCCCCAGGAATACCAGCAGGTGGGGCTGGATGCGACGGTTTCTCTCCCGGTTTCCGATCGCAGCAGACCCAATCTGGTGGTTTTCGTTCTTGGTGAAACTGCGCGCGCAGACAATTTTGGTCTGAATGGCTATCAGCGCAATACCACCCCGGAGCTCAGTAAACTGGCCCGGCAATCGGGCGGAACACTGGTCAATTTTCCCCGGGTATCCTCCTGCGGGACCGCAACGGCCTTGTCGGTGCCCTGTATGTTTTCGTGGCTGGGCAGATCGGATTACGATGAAGCCGTGGCCAAGAACAGTGATAACTTCCTGGATGTCATGACCCGCGCCGGCATTGTCAGTACCTGGCTGGATAATAACTCCGGCTGCAAGGGCATGTGTGACCGGATTCCGACCGTTCGTCCGGAGGATACCGATCTCTGCCAGGGCGAGTACTGTGATGATCTGGTGCTGCTGAAGGGTGCCCATCAGCAGCTCGATGCCGCAGACAACAACGACCATTTCATGGTGCTGCATCAGCTTGGCAGTCACGGTCCCGAGTACTACAAGCGCAGCAAACCGGACCAGAAAAAGTTCCTGCCCGAGTGTCAGAGCAATGAACTGCAGAGTTGTGACCAACAGGCCATCATCAACGCCTACGATGACAGTATTCTGGTAACCGATCGCTTGCTCGGAGAAACCGTGCGCATGCTGAAATCCATGCAGGCGGATTACAACACGGCTCTCGTGTATGTCTCTGACCATGGCGAGTCACTGGGCGAGGGTGGCATCTACCTGCACGGTATTCCTTACATGCTGGCGCCGGAGGCCCAGACCCATGTGCCCATGGTTGTGTGGTTGTCAGACGGTTTCCGGATGGATAACCGGATTGATGCTGAGTGCGTCAACCGGATCGCATCGCAACCGTTGAGCCACGACAACCTGTTCTCCTCCATGCTGGGACTGATGAACGTGAAGACCGAAGCGATCAAGCCGTCGCTCAATATTTTCGAGGACTGCAGAACCACCTGAGGCGCTGAACGTTTTCTTCACCTTCTGACAGAAAATACGACACTACCGGCCATTCAAACGTCAAGCTGACGGGGCCTTGCGTAAAGATCCTGCAAAGCCGGCCCCAAGGCACTGACATTCGCTCCCGCTTCGATAATCTGGGTTCAGAGGCATCCGGCACTGGGTCCGGATGCGAGATCTGTCTCTGAGCAGAACGGGAGAATCATCATGAAGCGACTGTTGATCGGAAGCCTGGTAACGGCATTCCTGATGGCATCGGCTCCGGTGATGGCCGGTGACGATGACCGCCGCGGTCATGGCTGGCAACCGCACCATGAGCGGGGGAGTGCGCTACCCCCAGGCCACCAGAAAAAGTTCCTGCAGGCCCACTATCGGGACGACCGTCACCATCGGCACCACCACAAACCACGGCACTACAAGAAGCATCAATGGGACCGGAAGTACCACGATCGCCACAGGTACCACGGTGACAAGCGCGGATGGGGCAAGAAACACAAGCGGGATGTCTATCGCGACAGATACGAGCGTCGGCGCGACTGGCACCGTCACCATTCGGGCCATTACCGCATCAAACTCGGCTATGGTGACGGATTGCCGCCGGAGGCCCGTATCGGTCGGATTATTCACGACACTCACGTGCTAATTGAATCTTCCCGGCACTGAATGATTCCTCCTGGTTCCGGCGCCCCTGTTGCTCGGGGGCCGGGTTGAACCCCCTTGCAGGTTCCTTGCGCCGGTGCTGCAGACCAATGAGCAGCAGGGGCACCACAATCATCAGGCTGCCAGCCAGGAACCACAGGTCGGGCACTTCACCGAACCAGATCCAGCCAATCCCCACGGCCCAGATAAGGCCCGTGTATTCGGCACTGGTGACCTGGTTGGCATCCACCTGCCGATAGGCCAGCAGTACGGTGATGTTGTAGCCGAGAATAAACAGCGCCGAGCCCATGGCACCGATCAGGATGCCAGAATCCCATTGGGCGCCTTCCCACCAGGCCAGTGCACCCGCTGCGGGCAGAATCAGCAGGTAATTCAGGAACAGTTTGTGAACGGTGCTCTGCTGTTTCGGCAGTTTTCGGACCAGCACGGCGTTGATGGCCAGGGCAAAGGCAGAGCCAAGCGCCGCCACGGCCGCCCAGTTGAATTCCACTGGCCGCAGGATGAGCACAATACCGGCAAAGCCGCTGAACACAGCGCTGACACTCAGCGGCGTGAGCTTTTCCCGGAACAGGAATACCGAGAGCACCATCACCAGGATGGGCGCGGCGTAGAACACGGCGTTAGCGGTCGCCAGCGGCAGGTTGGCCAGGGCGACTACCATGCACAGCAGGCCGGCCAGGTGGATGTGGGCCCGGAAGGTGTGGATTTTCAGGCCGGCGAACAGGTTTTTCCGATCCAGTTGCCCGGCCATTGGCAGCAGGAGTGCCAGGGTGATCAGGCAGCGCAGGAAGGCAAACTGGAACACCGGGGCGCCGGGTTCGAGGAGTTTGATGAACACGTCAGAGATCAATGCCATGGCGTTGCCGATCACCAGCAGTAGGATGGCGCTGTTTACGGTTTTTCCTGACATTTTTTTCTCCTCAATTCTTCAACTTTGGGTGCATGAGCCCGGTCAGCAAATGGCTTCCGAAAACCGCTGCGAGTACATCCATGTACGCTTGCTCTCCGCCTTCCCTGGCTCCGAGCATTTTCGGAAGCCATTTCCTGCCCAGGCCCCCCTAACTGGCTCAGGAATTCTATTTGAGTGCTAATATCCGATAAAATGATCAATATTCATCTGCTATTAGAAAATTAGATAATGAAGCTCCCACCTCTAAAAGCCCTGCCTGTCTTCGAAGCCGTTGCCCGTCTCAACAGCTTTTCACTCGCCGCCGATGAGTTGGCGGTGAGTCAGAGTGCCGTCAGCCATCAGATCAAGCAGCTGGAAACCTACCTGGGCGAGCAGTTGTTCTGGCGCAGTGGACGGACGCTGTCGCTGACCGATGAGGGCCGGCAGTACCTGGATGCGGTCAGTTCAGCGCTGTTGCAGATTGAGCGGGCCAGTGAGCAGATTCTGGGGCATGAGGAGTCCTTGCTGAGGCTCTCGGTGTTCAGTTCGTTTGCCGTGCGCTGGCTGGTGCCAAGGTTGCCGGATCTGAAGCGGTTGCATCCTCAGCTGGATCTGGCGCTGGAGATGAGTAGTGGCAATCCGGTGTTGTCGGACCGGGTTGCAGATTGCTTTATTACCGTTAAGCCTTCTTCTCCTGCATTCAGCTATGAGCTGCTTTACGAGGAGCGACTGTTCCCCGTGTGCAGCCAGGATTACTGGCAGAAGATACGCCGGGAGCTGGCGTTGGAAGAGGTTGCCGGCGACCCGGCATCGGTGTCGTTAACGCCGGCGATGATGGCGGAGTTTCCGTTGCTGTCGACCTACAGCATCTATAACCGGCAGGGTGGGGATTGGGAAGCCTGGTATCGTGAAGCGGGCCTGGACCTGCCCAAATCCTGCCGTTTACTGCACTCGAGTCATATGCTGCTGTCGCTGGAGGCTGCGCGCTTCCACCAGGGAATTGCGCTGACCAACGACTACATGCTCAGCACCCGCAAGGATTCCGGTGACTTTGTGCGCTTGCCCTGCCACTCCGTGATGACGGGCGACATTTTTTACTTTGCATGGAAAACCAGCCGTCGTCGTGAACGAGGGATTCAGCTTCTGCGGCGTTGGCTGGTTTCAGAAGCGATCAATTCAGGATTACGTTCGGAAGAGGTATCCGATTAGCCGGGCAGGCGAGCAGGATGCTAATCCTGCGACGGAACGTAACGTGGACACTGAGCGTGTGTACACAAAGTTATCGGGGCTTGGCGATCCATCGAGCCCGTTCCTGACCTTTGTTTGAGAGGAGCCACAAGACCATGTACAAAACTCTGTCCGCTGTCGTTATTGTATTGCTGTTTGGTGCGAGCATGCCCGTCAACGCTGGCAATCACACCGATGCATTGCCGCCCGGGCTGCAGAAGAAGTTGGAACAGGGCAAGCCGCTGCCCCCTGGCTGGCAGAAAAAAGTGGATATTGGCCGGGGCGACCGTTTGCATCGTGAGCTTTACGATTATGGTGATGTGCGCGACATCGGCGATGGTCGGGAAGAAGTGAGAGTGGAAGACCGAATTTATACGGTGATCAAGGACACTCGGGAAATCATCAACCTTCTCGACCAGTAACGGGTCACTCCCCACCGCCCGTTTTATCCGGCGCTTTCGGGCTGAAGGCGCAGCGGTCTGGCTTAATGTCCAGCAGCGGGGTGCCGTCCAGACAGTCCAGGCCGCGTACGATCAGCGCTCCTTTTTCTATACGAACCAGTTTGACCATGGACGTGCCAATCGGGTTGGGTCGCACCGGGGAGCGCAGGGCGAAGGTGCCGAAGGTCTGGCCGTCGCTTCTGGGGCTTTGCCGGATCAGGTCCCGGCGGCTCTGGTCGAGCCAGTAAAGCACCTCAATGGTGTCGTAGTCTTCGAGCCCCGCCAGCGCGTCGTGCCAAACAGGGTCCAGAACCAGCTGGCACTCCGGGCCGTTAAGGCGGCCCTGGCGCGGGCAGTCCTTGCGATCGCGCCAGGGGGTATGAATGGTGCCGATGAATCGCAGCGTTGCATCGGAGGCCGGTTCAAGTGCCACGGCCTCCTCATTCGGACGCAAATCACCAGGATCGTTCATCGACTGGCCCACGCTTTATTCCTCGTCATTTCTCTTCTCTGGGTGGGCGCTCGACCACCTTGCGTTTGCCCTTGGCACAGCGCGAAAGCGCTTTCAGGCCGTCGGCATCGAAAGCATCGACGCGGATCACATCATAGAGCGCTTCCAGTGCTTCCAGCAGTTTGTCGCACTCGTCTGCCTTGACCACGCCCTGGGCACAGGCCCAGTCAACCAGTTCCTTGCGCTGATGCCCCATCAACAGGTCAATGCCGCCCAGTTCGTCTTCATCGCGGTTACGCATGGCGTCATGCAGCCGGCTGCGCATGTCCGCGGTCTCGTTGGCCAGCTTGTAGGCATTGAGCACCCGCCCGAGCGGATCTTCCGGGTCCATGGTGGTGTAGGCACCGCGACTGATGCGCTGGCGTACCGGGGTGTCCTTGACGATGGATTCCGCGACCTGTGCGCCCAACTTGTCGTCCGGACCGTTCAGGCCAGTGGCACCCAGCGGGAACACCAGCAGTCGCAGGGGCCAGCGCAGGGCCGGAACCGGGAAGTTGATGATGGCTTCGCGCATGGAGCCCTGTAGATCCCTGAGGCAGGTCTGTAGGCACCACTCTACCAGCGGCCGCTGGTCATCCGGGTAACCCTCCTCATGCCACTGCTTGATGACGGCGGTGGCGTAATAGAGTTGCACCAGGCAGTCGGCCATGCGCCCTGAGAGGCGTTGCCGGGCCTTGAGGCCACCACCAACGGTAAGCAGAGTGACGTCGGTCATCAGGGCGAAGGCTGCTGAGAACCGCGCCAGCTGTCGGTAGCTGGACTTGATGTTGCCTTGCCGTGGCACCGATTCGGCCCATCCCCTGGTCAGCCCCAGCAGCAGGGCCCGAAGGGCATTGCGGGTGGTGTGAGCCAGATGCCGGTAGAAGATACCGTCGAATTTCTTCGCTGCCTTGTCCTCGTCTTCCATGCCTGCTGCTTCGATTTCCTCAACAATGAACGGATGGCAGCGGATGGAACCCTGGCCGAAGATCATCAGGCTCCGGGTAAGGATATTGGCGCCTTCCACGGTGATCCCTATTGGCACCGCCTGGTAGGCCCGGGCCAGGAAGTTGCGGGGGCCGGTGATGACGCCGCGGCCTGCCACTACGTCCATGGCATGGTTGATGACTTCCCGCATCAGGTCGGTATTGCGGTATTTCAGCACAGCGGACGGCACCGAGGGCCGAACGCCACGGTCCAGCATGCCGGAGGTCAGCAGCCGGGCAGCGTCCATCATGTAGGTGTAGCCTGCGATGGGCTCCAGGGCTTCCTGCACGCCTTCAAACTGGCTGATGGTCCGGCCGAACTGTTCCCGGGTGTAGGCGTAGGAGCCGGTGGCCAGGCTGGCCACCTTGCCGGCACCGGTGCCGAGGGCGGGCAGGGAGATGGAGCGGCCGATAGAAAGACACTCCAGCAGCATGGTCCAGCCCTTGCCGAGCATATCCTGGCCGCCGATGACCTGTTCCATGGGAATGAACACGTCGTTGCCCCAGGTAGGACCATTCATGAATACGGTGTTCATGGGCAGGTGGCGGGCACCGGCGTTGACCCCGTCCGTGTCTTTGGGCACCAGTACACAGGTCACACCGATTTCATCGGAATCGCCCAGCAGCTTGTCCGGATCATAGACCTTGATGGCCAGGCCGATCAGTGTCGCCACCGGGGCCAGGGTGATGTAGCGCTTGTTCCAGGTGACTTTCAGGCCCAGCACTTCCTTGCCGTTCCATTTGCCCTTGCAGACGATGCCTTTGTCTGGGATGGCGCCGGCGTCGGAGCCGGCCACCGGGGAGGTGAGGGCGAAACAGGGAATCTCGTCGCCGCCGGCCAGTCTGGGCAGATAATGCTGTTTCTGCTCATCGGTGCCGTAGTGCATCAGCAACTCGCCCGGGCCGAGGGAGTTGGGCACCATCACGGTAACGGCAGCCGATACGCTCCGGGTGGAAATCTTCATCACGATTTCAGAGTGGGCGGTGTTGGAGAACCCCAGGCCGCCGTCTTCTTTGGGAATCACCAGGCCGAAAAAACCGTTCTCACGGATAAACTTCCAGACCTTGTCCGGCAGGTCGTACTGCTCGTGGGTGATCTTCCAGTCGTCGAGCATGGCGCAGAGCTTTTCCACCGGTCCATCCAGGAAGGCCTGTTCCTCGCTGGTGAGGTGTGCCGGCTTGGCGTCCAGCAGCTTGTTCCACTTGGGCTTGCCGGAAAAGAGCTCACCGTCCCAATCGACCGACCCGGACTTCAGGGCCTCGGCTTCGGTGTCCGAGAGTTTGGGCAGTCGGCTGCGTACCCAGCCGAGCAGTGGGCGGCTGAGCTTGTCGAGACGCAAGTCGCCAGGGATAACCAGAATCAACGCCAGGGCCAGCAGCACACCGCCGCAGAGAATGCTGATCAGATGCCATTCATCCTGGAACAGGCCCACAACGGTCGCAAGAGACATGACGGCAGCGGCTGTGGTGCCGCCGATACCCAGATAGATCAGTACCAGGGCACTGATCAGCAGGAGAAGAACACTCATGGGGAGACCTCCGTATCGTGAATGCAATTGCTCAGAAGCTACTTTTACCATCGGTTAAAGTTCAGGCAGTTGCAAGGGCTCGGGGCGTGAGATGTAAAGATTGATTGCAGTAATGAAAAGGATTGTCAAAAAACGGGGTTGAAGGCTCTATTGATTGATCCAGTTTGCCATTTTTAAAGAAGTCATAGGCTCATTCAATAAAAATCTGCCCCGGAGCCTACTGATGTTTGGTCATTTCACCGTTGCGAAACGCCTAGCCCTTGGTTTTGGACTGATTCTGTCCCTGGTAATTGCGGTCAGTCTGATTGGCAACCAGCGGGTCGGTTTCATCGACAGGACCCTGACCGATGTGGGTGACGGCGCTGCCGTGAAACAGCGGTACGCGATCAACTTTCGCGGCAGTGTCCACGATCGGGCGATAGCCATCCGGGATGCGGTGCTGGTAGAGAACGAGCGGGACCTGCAAACACACCTCGCTGACATTGAGCGGTTGAAGGCGTTTTACCGGGATTCTGCTGGCCCCATGGATGAAATGTTCCGGGAAGAAGGCGCTACCAGCCGGGAAAAGCAACTGCTGGCGGCGATAAAAGACATTGAGCTCAGGGCCCTCACGTTAACGGATGAACTGCTCGAGCTGCGACTGGCAGGCAACATCGATCAGGCCAGGGCATTTCTTCTCAGCGATGTCTCCGGCGCCTATTCGGAGTGGCTCAAACGGGTCAACGCCTTTATCGACCACCAGGAAGACGTGGTGACCACCGGTGTTGATGAAGTGCGTGAGGCGGCGAGCACATTTAATGCCCTGAACCTGTCGGTAACAGGTCTTGCGGTCGTTCTGGGTGCACTTGTAGCAATGGTAATCATCCGCAGGTTGAAGAAAATTCTTGGCGGTGAACCGGAGGATGTTGCCCAGGCGATTCGCCAGCTGGCTGACGGAGAGCTGGACCAGGATATTCAAACCCGCTACCCGGACAGCGTGATGGGCGCGTTGCAGGATACCGTGGAGCGACTGGGCGGCATTATCCGGGAGGTCCGCTCAGCGGCGGAGGAACTGTCCAGCTCGTCTTCTGAACTGGAAGCGACCTCCGACAACAACAGCCGTCAGATCCGTCTGCAGGCCAGCGAAGCGGAACAGATGGCGACAGCCGTGAACCAGATGGCGGCCACGGTAAACGAAGTGGCCGGTTTCGCGGCCAGCGCGGCCACCGCTACCCAGAAGGCCGATACCGAGGTTGAAAGCGGGAATCGCGTGGTCCAGGAAACCGCGGCCTCCATTGGCGAGCTGGCGGAAACCCTGGAACAGGCAACCCGGACCGTGCAGCGGGTGTCTGAGGACAGCGCCAACATCGAGAAGATCATAGAAGTGATCAATGCCATCGCCGAACAGACCAACCTGCTGGCACTGAATGCTGCCATTGAAGCCGCCCGTGCGGGTACTCACGGTCGGGGCTTCGCGGTGGTGGCAGACGAGGTGCGTTCCCTGGCGTCGCGGACCCAGGATTCCACCCGGGAGATCCAGGAAATGATCGGCAACCTGCAGACCGGTGCCGGCGAGGCGACCAACGTGATGGAAAGCAGTCGTGAACTGGCACGTAACACGGTGGACAAGACCAGCGAGGCGGAAGCTGCCCTCGCCAGAATCCGCAATGAAGTCGGCGCCATCAACGACATGAACGCCCAGATTGCCAGTGCCTCGGAAGAGCAGAGTTCCGTTGCGGAAGAGGTCAACCGCAACATCAGCCGCATCCACGACGCCACGGTGGAAACGTCAGCCGGTTCCGAGCAGGTTGCCGGGGCCAGCCGGGACCTGGCGGTGCTTGCCGGGCAGCTGCGTTCGCGGGTCAGCGTCTTCCGGTTTAAAGGCTGAGCCCGCAGATCAACAACGCGAGAGTGGCTAACAGCACCGCGACGTTGATGCCCAGAAGGGTGTTCAGCTGTGCGGGGCTGCTCAGGGCGCCCCGCAGCCTGGTGCTAACCCAGATCGCTGCCGGCAATGGCGCAAGGGCGATGGCCGTCCAGGTCGGCAACCATCCGACCCAGATTGCCGAGCCGAGTAGGCCGTAGCTGCCAAGTAACAGCAGGCCTGCCAGGCGGGCAGCAGCCGGCCGGCCCATGGTAATGACCAGATGCCGCCGGCCGACTTTCCGATCTGCATCGGCATCCGGAATCTGATTGATCAGCAGTAACTCACTTACCAGCAGCAGGCTGATGGCAGAGGCCGCAACGGCCGCAGCATCGAGCCGTGCCCCCAGGGCAATCAGGCTGCCCAGGATCATCACGGGGCCGAATCCCAGCCCGGGAGCAAGCAGGCAAATCAGTGGCGAACGGGTAATCCAGCGGGTGTAGGTAAGCACCAGCACCACGCCTGCGGCACCCAGCACCAGCATGGGCAGGCCCCGGAGCCACAGAAAGTAGAGGCCAATGGCCACAACCAGTGCCAGCGTACCGGATGCGGCCAACAGGACCTGCCGGGCGGCGGAGGGAACCTCCGGCAGAGCGCCACTGCCGCCGGAGAAAGGCGTGCGCCGGGTGATCAGGTCCAGTCCGGAGATGAAATCTTCGTATTCATTGAGCAGGTTAACGGCGGCATGGGCCAGGAGGGCGCCAATCAGAACCAGCAAGGTGTCAACCAGGGCCGGCGATGCGCCCTGCTGCCAGGCCAGGGCCACACCGAGACCGGCGCACAGTGGTGCGAGTATCAGAAAGTTCGGGCGGGAGGCGCGCACCACCGCAACGGTTTCAGACATCGGGTCCTTCCTCTGATCAAACGTAGCCGGCGGCAAACACCAGCCCGAGCACAACCGGCATAACGATGAGACTGCCCAGGTTGCTCAATAATACCAGCGACGCGACCTTGTGTGGCTCCTGTCGATACTGTTCCGCCACCATGTAGTTGAGTACAGCCGGTGGCAGGGCCGCAAATACCCACAGCGCGGCTATCTGCATGCCGGGAAGATCCAGCACCGCAATCATCGGCCAGGCCAGTATCAGGCCGCTGGCGGGGCAGGCGACTGCGCCCAGCATGCCCAGCTTCCAGTCACTGAAATCAATATCAAGCATGCGCACGCCGAGGGCAAAGAGCATCAGCGGGATGCAGACACCCCCCAGCATGTTCAGGGTTTCCAGCAGCCATTCCGGCAGGGGTACGCCCCCGAGATTCACCGACAGCCCGGCAATACTGGCAAATACTATGGGCAGCTTGAGCCGTTTGATGATGGAGGTGTGGGGGTCAAGCATGTAAAGCCCCACCGAAAAGTGCAGCAGCATTTCCACAATAAACAGCACGATTGCCGCCGGAAGGGCCTCATCACCGAACGCCAGCACCAGCAGCGGGATCCCCATGTTGCCGGAGTTGTTGAACATCATTGGCGGCAGGAAGGTTTTCAGGTTCAGCTTCAGAATCCTGGCCAGCGGGTAGAGAACAATACCTGACCCGAGCACGACCACGGTGGCCGCCAGTGCCAGCCGGGCATACTCCTGAAGCGGAGCCTGTTGGTCGGCGAGAACGGCAAAGACCAGCATGGGCACGAACAGCTCCATGTTGAGAACGTTCAGTCCCTGGATATCGGGGGTCCGATAACGGCCGTAGAGGGCGCCGCAACCAGCGATCAGGAACACCGGCAACATGGTGGACAGGATCTGGCCAATCATTGAACAGGCTCCGGGAGAAAGTTTGGAAGTTTTTGTTGGATAAACCGTTAGGTTCGCAAGTATCGGCCCATCTGGGCAAGTGTTAATCGACGATGTTCGACCAAAGCCGGAGATGAATACAATGTTTGTGTTCGGGCAGGCGCTTGCGGTGCCTGGTTGGGCCCACCACAATACCGGTTTCCAATACTGATATCTGCTCTGGAGAGTCCTTGTGTCCAGCCCTTTCGATGACCCGGTTTCCCGTGAGAATACCTGTTCCGTCAAGTTCGATGCCCGCCAGGCGGTTTTTGGCACCGAGGAGGTGATTCCGGTGTGGGTTGCCGATATGGACTTTGCGGCACCGGAGGCGGTTACCCGTGCATTGGCCGAGCGGGCGGAACACCCGGTTTACGGTTACACCCTGTTTCCGGACAGTCTTTATCAGTCGATGATTGACTGGTTTGCCAACCGTCACGGCTGGGAAATCCAGCGCGAATGGATACTGATGGCGCCCGGCGTGGTGCCGTCCATCAACGCCGCGTGCATGGCCTACGCCGGGCCCGGCGAGGGTGTGATCATTCAGCCGCCGGTGTACCCGCCGTTCTTCAGTTCGGTCCGGCACAGTGGCCGGCTGGTGATCGAGAATCCGCTGGTGCCCGAGGATCGGGACACAGGTGACCCGGGCCATTACCGCATGGATCTGGATCACCTTGAACAGTGTGCAGCACGTCCCGATGCCAAAGTCCTGCTGCTGTGTTCACCGCACAACCCGGTCGGTCGCGTGTGGTCGGAGGAGGAGCTGAGCGCGGTTCTGGCTATCGCCCGCCGACATCAGGTGGTGGTAGTGTCCGACGAGATCCATTGCGATCTCATTTTTCCCGACAAACCCCGTCATACGATGCTGGCCAACCTGGCCGGCCCTGACGACGCACTGGTCATGGCGGTGGCGCCCAGCAAGAGTTTCAATATGCCCGGGCTGGGACTGTCGGCGCTGGTGATTCCGGATGCGGACCGGCGCAAGGCTATCAAGGCGGTGTTCGAATCGATGCATCTGCCCCAGTGCAATCCGTTCAGCATTGCCGGGTTTGAGGCCGGCTATCGCCATGGCGGTCCCTGGCTGGACGACCTGATGACCTACCTGCAGGCAAATCGGGACTATGTGGTGGAAGCGGTTGGTCAGCGCCTGCCCGGCATCCGGGTGTCTGCTCCTGAGGGCACCTATCTCATGTGGCTGGATTGCCGCGAACTGGGTCTGGACGATGCGGGCCTGAAACGCTTTTTTGTTCGGAAGGCCGGTGTGGGCATGAATCCCGGACTTTCCTTCGGCGACCCGGGCAGTGGCTTTATGCGCCTGAATATCGGCTGCCCGAGGTCGGTTCTTGAGGAGGTCATTGGCCGCATTGAAGCGGCCCTGGACAGGGACTTGTCAGATCACTGATTTTGAAGGGCGCAGTGCTCTTCAACCAGTTTCCAGTGAGGGGGCTCGTCCATGTCTGGCATGTCCCCCCGAGTTGGCCCGGTGGCTTCCCAGATCTGTCCTCCGTGACTGGCCAGGTCGCCTTTTTCATAGCTTTTCGAAAACAGCCATTGTTCCGGCCTTACGCACATTCCTGAGGCGGTTTCGCCGCGATGGGATTTGCCGTCATTCTGTTTGTCGCTGCCCTTGGCCTGCTTTCCGCTCTCGGGTCGGTTGCTGCAGTCGGGCACTGAGTCGAGCTTGTTCCAGTCAAACGTGATGCCGGGCTCCAGTCCCTTATGCATCTCTCTGGACTCGTACCAGTGGCCTTTATGGAAAACCACGGCATCTTCGGGGTAATAATGCTCTGGATTCCACTTGGCTGTCTCCGGATCGCAGGGTTCTGCCGCAGCCGGTGCCGACAGGCTCGCGGTCAACAGCATCAGAATCAGGCAAAAGAAGCCGCGAGCGTTACTGAGAGTGAGTTCAACCATGGGTGTCTCCTTTTGCTTGCTGCTTTGAGAGTGGGTAGTTCGTGCGTACTCGGGTTTGTGTCGCCAGCACCAGTCCCGCAAGAATCAGCACGGCTCCGATAATGTGAAACAGTCCGAGGGACTCGGCCAGGAAAATGCCCGCAAGAATCGAGGCAAAGACAGGCGTCAGGTACATAAAGATGGCTGCTCTGGCCGGGCCAATTTTATGCACACCGTGGTTCCAGAATCCATAGGCCAGGATCCCCGGGAAGATCGCGAAGTACAGTAGCGGCATGGCGGTGGTTTTTGACAGCTCGAAGCCTCCGGAGAAGAAAACCAGATCTGTCAGGTAGAAGGGCAGCACAACCAGCGTGCCCAGGAGGATCTGGGTGGTCAGAAAAGTCAGTGCCGGCAGAGGCACCGCCTGTCGCCTCAGTAGCACCGAGAACAGGCCCCAGCTGAATACTGCCGCCACCATGATCAGATCGCCCGGTTGGGCCTGGAGACTGGTCAGCACCGAGAGGTCGCCGCGGGCAATCACGGTAACGATGCCGGTAATCGCCAGCGCGATTCCCAAGGCCTGAATCGGCCGGGTCCGGTCGCCGAGCAGGATCCAGGCAAGCAGAGCGACAAAAATGGGAATGGTGGCGTTGATCAGGGCAATGTTGGTCGCGGTGGTTGTGGTGGCCGCCAGATACAGCAGGGTATTGAAGGCTCCCACACTGAAGGTCGCCAGTGCCAGCATGGAACCGAAGCGCTGGCGGATAACCTGGCGGTGGCGCCAGATACCGGGAAGCCCGAAGGGCAGCAGGATAGCCAGCGCGATCACCCAGCGCCAGAAGGACATGGATAACGGCGGGATGTTCTCGACCGTACCCCGGGCCACCACGGCGTTGCCGGCCCAGAATAGCGGGGTGAGAACGAGCCCGATGTAGGCCAGGCCGGGAATACGTGATAAGACTCCGGCGTTCTCGGAAGACACAAAGGCTCCTCTGGGTTGGTGATGCCCGAAAAAAGCCTAGCATACTACTCTCCGGGAACTTCTGCCTCCGTACCAATGTGGTAGGCGGCGAAACCGGCCATCACCACCTGGTCCACGGCCATACCGATCACACGGCCATCACTGGTGGACCGGATGGGGTGCTGGGCGTTGGTGATCGGGTCGGAGACGTAACCGAGAATCTCACCTTCTGATACATTGGCGCCCAATTCAATTTCGCTGAACAGGATCCCGCCGTGATCGGCCCGGATCCAGTCGGAATCGTAGTAGACGGGTTCCGGATCGCCCCACACGAACATTCGGGAGATCATGCCCTGGCGCTCCATCAAGCTGGTGAGGCTGTTAACGCCGGCGCTGATCTGGTGTTGCTGGATACGGTGGGATTCGCCCGCTTCCAGGGTGACCGTTCGAATGCCGGCCTCCACGGCGGCCGTGCGCAACATGCCTGCAGAACCCGAGCTGTGTACCACCGCCATGCGGTCAAAGCCGCGGGTAAATTCCGCCACATCCGGATTGTTCATGTCGGCGCGAAGCTGTGGCAGGTTTGTGCGCTTCAGCGAGCCGGTATGGATGTCCACCAGCATGTCGCACTTGCGAATCACGTTCTCGAACAGCGAATGGGCAATCCTGTCCGCCAGGCTGCCGTTGGGGCTGCCCGGGAAATGCCGGTTGAGGTCCCGACGATCGGGGAGGTAGCGGCTGCCCTGCTGGAATCCAGGCAGGTTCACAATCGGCACGCCTACCACCGTGCCCGAGAGCTTCTCGGGGTTCAGGTCGTACATGGTCTGGCGGATGATTTCGATGCCGTTCAGCTCGTCCCCATGGACGGCGCCGGTGAGGCACAGGGTGGGGCCGGCGTTGATACCGTTAACCACCAGTACCGGCGTGGTCTGGGACAGACCGGCAATCTGGATGCCTGGCGTCCAGGCCAGGCGGGTAGACGTGCCCGGCATGACATCGTTTTCGAGCAGGGTGAATACCTTGCCCTCGCGAATTTCGGGTTCGGATTGCGGCTCAGGTTCGGCCACGGCTTCGGTTGCCATCACCTCGGATTCGGCGGCATCCGCATCCGTGTCCGCCGGCGTTGACACCTGGGCTTCCGGTGGCGGTGCTACCTGTTTCAGATCGATATTCGGCGCCACTTTCCGTGATGCGGCTGAGGGCGTATCGACACCGGCACCGCCCCGCGGGGCTTCCGGTTTCCGGGATTTGTGTTCCTGCCCTTTTGTCTGCAAGGGAGCCGACTGCTCAACGTCCTCGACGCTTTCGTCCTCGGCCAGCTCGGCAACCAGCACTTCAGATTTTTTGTTGGCCTTTGCCGAATCGGTTTCGGCCAAAAGCGGTGCCGACAGCCAGGGTATCACCAGGCCGATCAGCAGGATCCGGGGGGACGGTTTTTTAAGCCGCTCGAACAGCATATTTCCTCACGGTTCGTCAGTGTGCGCTCAAGGATAGAGTGCCTCTGTCGGTCATGAATACCGCTGTGACAAAGGTTTAATGCCACTTTCATGAAATCCGGGCAAGTTATAACGAACCCTGTTATACGCCGGAAAAGCGATTAACAATATGGGTGTTTTGCGAAATCCGGTGTGCTTTCGTTACTCCCGCGTTAGCTCTCGTGTATGGCATGCCAGAGATCGTCCTCCCGGAACGCCCGGTGCTCCGCTTCCAGTTTCAGTAAATGCGCCAGGGCTGACCGTGCCGCCAGGCCGTGGATGGCCGTCGGAACATCGTCATAGGCTTTGGCGGTAAGGGCTTTCAGATCCACGGGAGTAAGGGCTTCCAGCGCACGGGCCACCTTGTGTTCGCGCGAGAGGCGGTGCGTAATCAGGAAATCGATCACCGCTTCGGGATGCCCCATCAGGAACCCGTGTGCCGGCGCAATGTAACGTACAGACTCTGCCAGCAACTCGTAGAGCGACTCGATATAGGCCTTCATGTCGCCGTCCGGCGGATTAATGACCACCGTTGAGCCCTGCATGATGTGGTCACCGGAGAACAGCAGCTGCTGGTCGACCAGCAGAAAACACAGGTGGTTCGACGCATGGCCCGGCGTATGCAGCACCTTCAGGACCCCGGCTTCGGTCACAATCAGATCACCGTGCTCCGGTTCATCGTCGGCCCGGAAGGTCTGATCCTGCCCGGCACCCGCGGGCGCCGGCCAACCGAACACCCGGCAACCTGTGCGCTCTTTCAGGGCAGCAACCGCCGGCGAATGGTCCTGATGCGTGTGGGTCACCAGAACCTGGTCAATCACGCCACCGGTCACCTCCAGAATCCGCTCGATATGGGATTCGTTGGCGGGGCCGGGATCAATCACCGTAAAGCGTTCATGGCCCAGAATGTAAGTGTTGGTACCCGGCCCCGTCATCATGCCCGGGTTGGGCGCCGTCAGACGGACGACCCTGGCGGCAACCTCTACCGCCTCACCCGGAATAATCTCCGCCCGGGTGGAGCCTTCGCCCTCCGGATCCAGCTTGGCCGCCTCATCGTAGGCCGGCGCACCCGGTTCCAGCGTCACCGGTTTGCCCTTTTTCCGAGCGGGCCAGGGCTGGCTCGGATAAGGCTCCGGCGGATTGGCATGGGCGTAGCGCATCAGCGCCTCAGTGGTGTCGAAATCACTGAGTACCCGCAGCGTCCGGATCGTCGGCAACCCCAGCAAACACTGACCCTTGCGATGGTCCTCAAGGGCCTGCTCCGGCTTGGTCCAGATATGATCAATGGTTTCGATCCCGTCGTGCCCGGCCAGTTGCCCTTCAGGAGCGGGCGTCACGAAAAACCGTGTATCGAAACGCCGTGGCGGTCCTGGTGGCGTAATCCAGTGGCCGAGATAGGCCAGTCGGTCCAACGGAATCGCCAGACCGTGTTTTTTACACAGACAGGCCAGAGACAGATCGCCGTCGAACACCGATTTCCGATCCGCGTGGGCCGGATGATCCCCGGCGATCGGGTTGCCCTGCTTATCCACCGCAACCAGAACGCCGGACTCCTCGAAACACTCCCGAACCGCCGCCAACATATAGTCCGCGCCGCCCTCATCGACGCTCATGATCTGACTGATCTCGGCGTCTGCGGTCCCGATTATATGATCCTGGCCGTGAGTCTCATTTTCCTCGACCCTGCCTCCGGGGAATACAAAATAGCCGGGCATAAACACGGCGTCCCAGGTACGTTGCAGCAGCAGGACTTCAAGGCCGTCGGCCGTATCTCGAACCAGAACCAGTGTGGCAGCAGGGCGAATATCCATAAAACTCCATCTTCAAATATTTATTGTCAGTGCGCGGGAGTGATACGAACGATGGCGGGGAAGGGCTTTCCAAAACTGTCTGTCGCCATGGATGGCGACAGTCAAGCGTCACATGGACGTGCCGAAAGGAGCGTGTTTTGGAAAGCCCTTCCCTGCCGTCGCTCCACCAAAACCATCGGCGCGGAGGTCTCATAGCAAGATAACCGATTTGGGACTGGGCGTCTTGAGATGAACACTAAAGTCGAACAGCGTATGATTTGCCCCAAGATACCCAGTGAAAACAGGAACCCCCGTGGCCCGAATCAAACTCTCCTTCCCGGATGACGTCTTCTGCTTCGAAACCAGGATGCCCGTCAGAATCACCGACATCAACGGCGCCAACCACCTCGGCAACGACGCCCTCATCTCCATGCTCTCCGAGGCCCGGGCCCAGTTCCTGGTCAGCTATGGCATACAGGAAGCCAGCAAGGACGGCACCGGCATTATCGTCACCGACCTGGCCACCATGTACCAGTCCGAGTCCTTCTTCCCGGAAATGCTGCGCTTTGAAGTGGGTCTGATGGACTTCAACAAGTATGGCGGGGATTTCGTATTCCGGGTCACCAAGGCCGAGAGCGGCCAGCCGGTGGCACTGGCGAAGTATGGCTTCGTCTTCTTCAACTACCACCGCAAGGAAGTGGTGCCGGTGCCCGAGAGCTTCCGCTCACGCTTTGCCTGAGGATATCTCGGCCTTAAGGCGCGTCATGCCGGCACGGTAAAAGCTGTAAGCCATGGCGCCTGCAAACAGATTGCCCACCAGGGCACCACTCATAAGGCCGTAGACGCCGTTGATCTGGCTACCGATCCAGAGCAGGGGTAGGAAACACAGGAACAGGCGCAGGGTGGAGACCAGCAGGGCCCGCATCGCCAGGCCGAGGGCATTGCACACCGACACCATCAGCATGCACACGCCCAGACCGCTATAACTGAGCGGTACCCGCACCAGATAACCGGCGAGAACCTCCTGAACATCACTGTCGCTGGAGAACAGTTCCGACACCAACCCGGAAGCGACCACCCAGGTCAGGCCAATGGCCAGTTGCCAGACCACCACAAACCGGACCGCAAGACGCACCAGTTTACGAATCTGCTCGATATCGCCGGCACCCAGCATGCGGCCAATCATCGGCGGCATCGACATGGTCAGGGCCAGCACCACCACAATGGAGAAAAATTCCAGACGGGTGCCCAGACCCCAGGCGGCTACGGCGGCGGAGCCAAAGCCGGCCACGAGAGCTGTCGCCAGCATAGCCGAGACCGCCGGCATCAGTTGGCTCACCATGGCCGGGGCCATGATGCCGTTGAGCTGTTTCAGGGCCTTCCAAAGGGCAAGCTCGCGCAGGTCGAACCGGATCCAGTGGCGTTTCAGAAGTTTCGGATAGATCACCAGGCAGCCGATTCCGAACGAGGTAATGGTCGCCCAGGCGGCGCCGGGCAGTCCCCAGCCGAAAACAAAGATGTAGAGCGGGTCCAGGGCGATGTTGGTCAGACTCGTGGCCACCATCATGTACCCGGGCAATTTGGTATCGCCGTGGGAGCGGCAAACGCTGTAGCCGAAGTACAGGAAGGCCCCGGTCCAGGCCGCCATCAGCCAAGGGACCCAGTATTGCCGGACCAGTGGCAGTAGTGAGCCTTCAGCGCCCAGGGCGGTCATGATGTGGCTTTGCAGGAACCACAGTGCCATGCAAATGACGAAAACGAGGCTGCCGCCCACGGTAATGATCAGGCCGCCCAGCCGGAAGGCGCGCAATTCATCGCCGGCCCCCAGCGTGCGGGATACGATCGCTGTGGTGGCGATCCCCAGACCCACCTGAAGGCCGATGATCAGTTGCTGCATCGGCAGGGTGAAACCCAGGGCTGCCAGCGGATCACGCCCCAACTGACCCACGAAGGCACTGTCGGCCAGCTGGAAGGTCATCAGGGACAGCACCCCGAAGAGCATGGGCCAGGTCATGCTGTAGAGCTGGCGGGCCAGGGATGGGTTTTGGGTGGTGGTCTGCACGGGGCGTCAGGGGCCTTCGGTTAGGATTCGGGCTTTGGGCGGGGATTCTAACAGGTTCTGGTTTTGGAGCATGCAGTCGGCTGGGGGCGGGCTTCTGAAACACGCTGTGGATACATCCCTGTACGCTCGGCTCCGCCATCCATGGCTCCGCACGGTTTCAGAAGCCCGCCCCCATCCAACTGCCCCGAAAACCGGTGATATGTCCGGCGCTCAGGGCGATAAGAAGCGTTACAGCACCTTCAGCGCCGCATCGTAATCCGGCTCATCCTTGATCTCATCAACCAGCTGGCTGTGGATGACCTTGTCGTTCTCATCCAGTACGACCACCGCCCTGGCGCAGAGACCGGCCAGGGGGCCATCCTGAATGGCGACGCCGTAGTCCTGCTGGAAGCTGTAGTTCCGGAAGGTGGAGAGGGTTTCGACGTTTTTCAGACCTTCAGCGCCACAGAAGCGGGCGGCCGCGAAGGGCAGGTCGGCGGAGACTACGAGGACCACGGTGTTGTCCAGGCTGCCGGCCTTTTCGTTGAACTTCCGGGTAGACGCGGCGCAGACGCCGGTGTCGATGCTCGGGATGATGTTCAGGATCTTGCGCTTGCCGGACCAGTTGTCGAGTTTGACTTCTTCCAGCCCGCTGTTGGTCAGGGTAAAGGGAGGCGCGTTGTCGCCTGTTTCGGGAAATTTACCGCTCAATTCAATGGGGTTGCCGTCCAGGTTAACGCTGCTCATGGTATTTGCTCCTCGGTGTCTGGTTTAGAGTCTAACGTACTCTGTGTAGACCACTTTGGATGATTTTGCCTCAATTACCGGTTGCACTTTGCGGTTCGAAACCTTTCGCAGGGTAACGCTGAACCAGCAGCAGATAACAGCCCATCGCAATGGCGGCGCATGCTGCAATGATAGAGGCCATGACCAGGGAGGTGCCGTCGTGCAGATGGCCGACCAGCATGCCAGCGATGGCGGCGACGGCCATCTGGGTGAAGCCGAACAGGGCAGAGGCAGAACCGGCCATAGTGGGGAAGTTGGCCAGGGCGCCCGCCATGGTCTGGGGCAGCACCATCCCGGTACCAATCATGAACAGGGCCTGGGGCAGGATAACCGCCCAGACGTTGAATACTTCACTGAGGGCCAGAACGGCCATCAGGCTGCCGCCACCGACGGCGATAATCAGGCCACGAACCAGAATCTGGTCCGGCAGCAGACGACGGCCGAGACGGACGGCGGTCAGGTTGCCGACAATATAACCGGCCACCATACAGGCGAAGTACAGGCCGAACTGCTCGGTCGGTACGCCCAGGAAATCGATCAGGACGAACGAAGAACCGGACAGGAACGCAAACAGTCCGGAAAAGATCAGCGCGTTGGTCAGGGTGTAGCCCACGAAGCTGATGTCCTTCGCGATGGTCCGATAGTTCCGCAGCAGGCTGCAGATTCTAAGGGATTGGCGATGTTCCGGGCGCATCGGCTCGGGAATACCAAAGGCCACAACCACCGCCATCACCAGGGCGTAGCCACCCAATGCAAGGAACACCGATGACCAGCCGAGGCTGGCGGTCAGCAGACCGCCAATGGTCGGTGCAACGGCAGGCGCCAGGGCCATGATACTGGCCAGGATCGCCAGGATCTTGGCGGCCTCGCGGGGCGTATAGATATCCCGAATCGCCGCCCGACCCAGGACCGGGCCGGCAGAACCACCAAGGGCCTGCAGGAAACGGCAGAGAATCAGGGTTTCGATGTTCGACGCCAAGGCACAGCCAATGCTGGCAATGGCGAAAAGCACGAAACCACCAATCATGATCGGCTTGCGACCAAAGCGATCTGCCAACGGACCGCAAATCAGCTGAGCAATGGCAAAGCCGACCATATACAGACTCAGCGTCAGCTGAACCTGATCGGTACCGGTGCCAAAGTCTGAACCAATCTGTGGCAGTGCCGGCAGATACATGTCCGTTGCCAGCGGCCCAAGGGCCACAGCGGCGGCGAGAAGTATCGTTGTCCAGACACTGGTTAAAGTCAGCATGGTTTTCCTGATGCGTTATCTCAAAAAGTCCAACAGGCCGGGTCGGGTAGGGCTCTCCAAAACTGTCTGTCGCCATGGATGGCGACAGTCAAGCGTCACATGGACGTGCCGCAAGGAGCGTGTTTTGGAGAGCCCTACCCGACCCGGTCGACAGGGGAGTAAACGCAGTCTAGGGCAGAAGCAGAGGGAAGATAACGGCAAGAAGGCTCATACAACCTATGAGCAAAACTAATTGATTAACTTTTCAGACCGTTGAGCGTAGCGGCAACAGCATTTACCTGATTCCGCAGCCACTTGTGGGCAGGATCGTTCTGATTGCGGCGATGCCACAACATCAGCAGGGTGAAGGGTTTGAAATCAAAGGGCAGAGGCACCCAGGCGAAGTCGCGGAGTAAGTGTTTGCTCATGCCCTCCGGCGCCGTGGCAAGCATATCCGTGCCTCGCAGGAACTCAGGCAGGCCGGAAAAATTGGAAACCGTCACCACATTGCGGCGAACCAGGCCACGGGTATCCATGGCGGTCTCCACCGTTGGCTTCTCGCCAGTGGCAAACAGCAGCGCAATGTGGTCCGCCTTGAGGTATTCCGGCAGATCTGCAGGCGGTTTGCGGTACTCGGGATCGTAGAACACCACCATCCGATCGGCCATCAGGCCCCGCTGCATAATGTCCGTCGCCTCCGGCGCGTGCGGAGAAATGACCAGATCACAGACATCCTTCCGCAACAGGTCTGCCCGGGGAATGCCAGATGGAATCACCTGAAGGCTGATGCCCGGAGCTTCCTGCCGCAAGGTACGCACCAGGCCGGGCAAAAGCAGGTCCCGCTGGTAGTCATTGGCAGCAATGGTGAACGTGAACTCGGCCGTGGCCGGACTGAACGGCGGGCCTGAGGACAGCGATTGCAGGTCATCGAGGATCTGACGGATATGCGGCCCGGCCTGCAGCGCGTAGCGGGTTGGCACAATGCCTCGCCCGGACTTCACGAACAGTGGGTCACCCAAAGCCTGGCGCAGGCGCTCCAACGTGTGGCTCACCGCCGACTGGGTAACACCCAGCCGCACCGCAGCACGGGACACGCTGCCTTCATCAAGGACCGCCAGGAACGTACTCAGGGCCCGGAAATCCAGGTTGAATGTATCAATCGGGTTCATGAATGGCAGTGTAACCCGATGCCCCCTGTGGCGCTACGGCACCTTGGTGTACTCGCTTTCCTTGATGAAGGACCAGATGGCCTGAGCAAGATCATCAAACCATGGGTTGTAGGTCAGCCGGCTGGTAAACACGGGCCGCTCTGTATCGTGCCAGGCGCTGAACCAGAGATCTTTTTCTGACAACTGCCGGCAATCCTCGAGGGAAATGTTGTTGGGTTCCAGGCACCGTTGCAGCGGCGCGCCTAGGCCGTAGAGTTCGTTGTCTGGCGCAATCAGCAGGGACTGATGAGAGAATTCCAGGATATTGGCATCAGGCAGATAACTGTTCAGGAAACGGATGCGCTCATCGGCCTGCGCGACCGGCCAGGGTTTACGGGTATCCCGAAAGATCATCATGGCATTCCCGGGATTGCTAAACCGCTCCCGGAACTGCGTGACCAGATACTCGAGATTGATCACCGAGTCGGCCTCCGTGGCGGCCAGAAACAGGGGTATATCGAGGCTTTCCTTCTGGATTATCCGGCTTTGCGCCGCCGAGATGACATCGCCGATCTGGCTGCCGGCATTAAAGGAAAACGACTCGTACTTCACCGGATTAAGCTCGGGTTCTTTTTCCACGAAATCACCAAAAACGTCGGCAATGGGCGCCAGCCAGAGGTAATCCCGAAGACCGTTGAGCTGCCAGGCGGGCGCGACTGCAATCAGGCCCGCCGGTCTTGGCCCCGTCTCCGAAAGAGCGTAATCCGTGGCCAGCGCCCCGCCCAGTGAAAAGCCGCCAATGAATGCCCGGTCCACATCCTGCGACAAGGCGACGAAGTGATTACGTACCTGATCGCGCCAGACGTCGGCGCTGGCCGTCACCATATCCCCGGGACGGGTGCCGTGTCCCTGCAGCAACAGGGTTCGGACTTCCACGCACTGATCCGCGAGGTAACGAGCCAGATCCCGGAACACAAAGGGTGAATCGCTCAGGCCATGCACCAGCAACAGCCCGGTGCGATCTCCGGAGTTGCAATCGGCGGCCGGCGACAGCCTGTATGGCAGGTTCCATAATACCTGCTGTTCCCGTTCAAACCCTTCCACCGGCACCAGATTGGTATCGACGTAGGTTTTGACCGATGCCACATAGCGGTCGAAATCAGTAACCGGTTCGGCCCCTAATGTTGATGGCCCTGGCGTGTAGAGTTGCGTGCTGGTGGCGCAGGCGGCGGTCGTGCCCAGCACCATTAAAACGAGCAAATTCCTGAGGATAATCATAGCCGGCGAGTGAGATTCGCTCCTTTCGCTTGAACCGTCGTCATTGGTGACTGTGTTGAGTGATCGTTCAAATCCCGATACTGTGACTTCAGTATACGACCCCGAACCGCCTTCCGGATGAGGAGCCCCACCGATGAGCATGACCCTCGCTTTCGACGTCTACGGAACCCTGGTTGACCCCATGGGCATGTCCCGCCTGCTGGCGGAAGACGCTGGTGACAGGGCAGAGGGCGTAGCCGCGTTGTGGCGGGAGAAACAGCTGGAATTCTCGTTTCGCAAGGGCCTGATGAAAGTCTACGAAGATTTCGGTGTCTGCACCCGCCAAGCCCTGCGCTACGCCATGGCAACCCACAAACTGACCCTGTCCGAAGAACGCGAAAACGCCCTGATGTCGGCTTACCTGTCTCTGCCTGCGTTCGACGATGCCTTGCCGGCACTGAAAACACTGAAAGGGCAGTATCCGCTGTTCGCGTTTTCCAATGGAAGTTATCCGGCGCTGGAAAAGGTCCTGGGACACAACGATCTGCTGGAGCAGTTCGAAGGTCTGGTATCGGTAGACGACATCAAAAGCTTCAAGCCCGATCCGGCAGTGTACACCCATGCCCGAAGGGCCACGGGCTGTTGGGAGAAGCCGTTGTGTCTGGTTTCAAGCAATGCCTGGGATGTCATTGGTGCCCGAGCTGCGGGATTACTCGCAATCTGGGTAAAAAGGGATCCGGATAAGGTTTTCGAAGACTGGGGGATTCAGCCCTCAGCAGTGATCAGCAGTCTTTCAGAGTTGGAGTTAACACTGAGGAACTTCTGATGCCAGCGAAGGCAGGTGTCGGGGAGGGCTTTCCAAAACTGTCTGTCGCCATGGATGGCGACAGTCAAGCGTCACATGGACGTGCCGCAAGGAGCGTGTTTTGGAAAGCCCTCCCCGACATCTGCCGGCAATCTCCAAAGCATCCGAGGCAGAGGGCTCAGTCCGACCGAACAGCCAGCCACTCCGCCAACTCCAGCCAACTCTGACGAGGCGCCTTGCTCCCGGCAAGGATGCCCATGTGCCCACCCGGCACAACCCGGAACGTCTTGTCCGTAGAACTTACATGATCCATCACCCGCTTTGCGGCACCGGGGGTAACGAGCGTGTCGTCGCCGCCGGCGATGGCCAGTAAGTTGGCACTCACATTGTCCAGTTTGGCGATATCTTCGCCGATCTGGATCTCACCTTTGGACAGCTGGTTGTCGATCCATACCCGAACCACAGTGTCCTGAATGATCCCGCCGGGATAGGCCACCATGCGGTCCAGAAACGCCGACGTCGTGGCGTGGTTGGTGACAAACTCCCGGTCACCCAGCCGGATGATCAGCTCCCAGTAACTCATCACGCTGGCAATCGGATTCGTCAGCTTAAACCCGATGGTGTTGGCCCAGCCCGGCGTGTGAAACCAGTGGGGTTTGACATCGTGAAGGCGGAAACCGGTCCGTTCCCGGACAAATCCGGCCACATCCGCCATGCGCTGATTCACAAGCCCCAGGATTCCCGAGGCGTGACTGTCGATCGGCGAGCCCAGTACGATGGCATTGCGAACGTGCTGATCGTTGCTGAGTGCGGAATAGAACAACGTGAACATGCCGCCCATGCTCCAGCCATGCAGCGACAGCTCCTGCTCACCGCTGTGTTCCCGCACCCGGTTCAGATAGGCCGGCAACAATTCGGCCACATAGGTATGCAGGTTGTAGTGGCTGTGTTCCCGTGTTGGCGTGCCCCAGTCGATCAGATAGACCTCGAACCCCTTGGCCCGCAGAAACCGCACCAGACTGCGCTGGGGAAACAAGTCATAGATGAGCATGTTCACCGCCAGGGGCGGTACGATCACAATTGGTGTCCTGTGCGCTTTTCGCTCAACCGCGATGGTCTCCCCGTCCAGCTCGATAAAATCCTCGGCCAGTGGCGGGTAGTAACGCAGACTGACCAGACCGTCGGTGTAGAGGGTTTCAAACGGAGTCTGCCCGGCCTGAACCAGGCTGGCGGCCCGGAAAACCCGGTCAAAGGCGTTGCCTGCGTACAGGGCTGTCTGGCGGGTAACGCCCGCTGCGCGATCAGCGGCTGATTTGAAAAGATTGGGCATGGGACTATCCGTAAAAGCAAAGATTCAGAATGATGACGAACACAACGTGCTAACGCCCGAACCCGCAGGCTGTGGCAAGAATAGGGCAAATGCACCCTTCGGGGCCATGGCAGAAGTGTCCAAACCGGTTGGCAAACCGGTCACTTCAGGCCACTGCCCAATGAGGTCTGTGGTTGCTATCATTGGGCCCCATTTGGAAAGAACAACCAGAAAAACAGGATCGCCATGCTCAGCTTTCTACCCGCCCCCGTGATCGGCGTACTCAATTCCATCCTGCTCGGAATCAACACCCTGTTCTGGTGCATCCTGCTCTACATCCCGGCCATTCTGAAACTCATTATCCCCATCACCGGCTTCCGGGTTCTGTGCACTAAAGTCATTATCTGGATTGCAGAAGCCTGGGTGGCGTGCAATACCGGCTGGATGAAGCTGACCCATGGCACGAAATGGGATGTGGAGGGCGCCGATAAACTCAAGCGTGAGAGCTGGTACCTGGTGCTGGCCAATCACCAGAGCTGGGTGGATATTTTTGCCATGCAGCGGGTTTTCAATCACAGGGCGCCGTTCCTCAAGTTCTTCCTCAAGCAGCAGCTCATATGGGTTCCGGTGATCGGTCTCGCCTGGTGGGGGCTGGATTTCCCCTTCATGAAACGCTATACCCGTGAATACCTGATCAAGCACCCTGAGAAGCGAGGTGAGGATCTTCGCTCAACGCGCAAGGCCTGTGAGAGGTTCCGCTATACCCCGGTGAGCGTGATGAACTTTGTTGAAGGCACCCGCTTTACCCAGGCCAAACATGACAAACAGAAATCGCCTTACAAGCACCTGCTGACACCCAAGGCCGGCGGTGCTGCCTTTGTGCTTGACGCCATGGGCGATTCGATTCAGACCCTGGTGGACGTGACCATCGCCTATCCGGATGGGGCGCCCACGTTCTGGGACTTCATCTGTGGCCGGGTCAAGGAAGTGAAAATGGAAATCCGCACGGTTGATATCCCGGACCATCTGAAGGGCCGCGATTACTCATCCGACGCAGAACACCGCCGGAACGTCAAGAATTGGCTCGGAGAAGTCTGGAGCCAGAAGGATGAGAAGCTGGACCGGATGCTGTCTTCCTGAATCAGGAAGACAGCCTTGCCAGTGTCTGCAGCGCCAGTTCCCGGCCGATTTCATCCAGAGTAACGGTCTGCTCGACTTTCTGAAATCCGCGATCGGTGGCTTTCCACTGGCGGCCCCCGGCTTTCTCGGGCGGAACACCATTGGAGCTCAACATCACACGGACACTGCCGTCGCGAACGTCCAGAACCTGCACTTCGAATCGGTCGCTGGCAAGCTTTCGAAACACCAGTAACATGTCCGCGTGTTCGCCCAGTGCGCGCATTTCCAGCCGGCGCTGATCCGGGGAGAGGCGAGAGAACTCACCGGTTTCCAGTGCGTTATCGGTAATACGCATAATGGCCGCTCGATCCACCACCGTGACGCCGGCCTCAACCATCTGGCTGACAAGCCCACTCTGGAGTTCGAACGCCGGTCCGGCAGGGCCTGTCTGACGATTCGAGCGGTATTCACCCTGCGCTGCTGCCTGGCCCTGTGCCTGGAGATTGACGTTACCGTCGGGTACCTCCCCATTCAGAGAGGCTCGTGTTGATACCACGCCACGGGTGTTGCTGCTCCAGTCGCTGACCTGGTCGTCGAACGCGCGATTCCAGAACACCGCCATGCGGGGTGGCTGTTCGCCGAAGGCACCTTTGAAGCGTGAGAGGATCACGTCCACGCTTTCTGTGCGCTGGGGTGCCGAACGATCTTCTTTCAGGTCTTCATCAGTCAACGGCTTCTGTGCCGGCGCCATCATCGGCGCAGCCTCATGGGTCTGGTCGGCTGCCAGGGCGAAACCCGGCGCCAGCAAGGGCACGCAGAGTGCCAGTGCAAATCGCTTCATCAGTTAAGCTCCCGGACTTCCACGCGGTATTGCAAAGGTTGCGTGCTGGTAGACAGTTCACGATAGGTGGCGATGCTGTTGGCCGGGATGGTCGAGCGCTGCCAGGTCGGTTTCACATCGGTGGGTACGCCGTCCTGATCGAAGAACTGGGTGCGGGCTTCGATCCGGTAATCGTAATCTGTGTGGTTGCGCAGAACCACGTACACCTCTGTGGTCCCGGTTGCCGTTGGCCGCTGGCCGTGCTGGACCAGTGACAGACGATAGCGTTCGCCGTCTTCCAGTTGGCCAAACCCGCGGCTCCAGGTGCGCTTCAGGTTGTAGTCGGTGAATGCCACCGAGTTCATGGTGATTGGCGCGGTGCGCTCAATCAGGTCCGTGCTGCTGGCGGATTTGCCGGCACACCCGGAAAGCAGACCCACGCAGGTCGCAGCGATGGCAAGAGAAGTAATCAGTTTGTTCATTGGCTTCCTCCGGAATCCGGGCGGCGAGACGTGGCAAAGGCCAGGCCGGCCCCGCGACCATCAAATTTGAATTCGGTATTGTCGGCAAGGCCTGGCACAGGCTGACCGTTTTTATCCAGGAAACGGACAGTGACCGGATCGCCATCGGCGGCGGTTACCGGTAACAGGTGTATGGTGTCCGGGAGTCCCGCCCAGTACCGGATGTCTGCCCGGGTATTGGCGGACGCTGACATACCTTCGGCCGCAACGCTGATCAGGCTGATGGCAGCGTACCCGGCCCCGACGGCGCCGCCGGCAGCGCTACTGAAGCCGGCCAGCATGCTGTCCTGGCTGACACTGCTGAGGGTGGAGCCAACGGCGCGGGTGTTTTCCTTGAACTGGATCTGGCCCTCGACAATCCGATCGATAGCCCGACCACCGCGAGTGGAGGCCTGGAAGAAAATATCTTCCATGGGATACAGGGCTGACCATTCCTCACCGTTGCGGACCTCGGCAGCTACATCCCGGAAGTTCTTGCCACGGCGATAGACCAACTGATAGTGGCCGACGCCATCCCCGAGCTTCCGTGGGGAGGTGCCGGTTTCCACAATCAGAAGCGCGTTGTCGTCGGCTTGGGGAATCGGCGCATCCGGCCGATAGAGTTTCAGCTCCTCAAAATGCTCCCGCGCCAGTTGGTCGCTGCCCATCTGCATGGCGGACCAGCCTGCCAGGTACAACAACAGCGCGAAATCGGTGCTGTTCTGTTCTTCTTCGGCAAAGGCGTCCTGCAGCAATCCTGCCAGGAAGCTGGCACGGGCATTACCGTAGTCACCTTCTTCCAGGTAAACCAGGCCCAGATACAGGTAGACCATAGCCCGTTCGTAAGGCTCGCCTTTGAAGTCCTTTTCCGCTTCTTCATACCAGATGCTGCGGGCCTTACGGGCGGCGTCGGAGTCAGCGTAAACATTCTCGATCTCCAGGCGGGCCTGGGTCAGAGTGTTCTTCGCCTCCTGTCGATAGCCTGCCCTATAGGCCTTGATCCCGATTTCCATGAGGTTAAGGACTTTGTTTCGTTGTCCTTCCTCGAACAGGTTCTCGAAATCGGCCCGAAGAACCGCGGGCTTGCTCGCTACAAGCGACGTTTCGGCCGGTGCCAATGTGGCCCGATCATACACTTTCGGTCCGCTGGCACAGCCGGCCAGTGTGCCGGCGATGGCGGTCGCCAGTGCCGGCCTCAGCCAGGTCTTATCGGTAAACCACATTGTCACGGGCCGCCTTTCTCATCTCATAGAGTCCGCTCCAGACAATGGTGCCCAGCTCAAGATCGACCATCTCGAAGGTCACCTGGCTGTAACGGGACTGGGTTCCGGTGTTGCGATCAATCGCGTCCAGCGAAGAGATACGGCCTCCCAGGCGGAAATCTGCACCGGCCTGGGCAGCTGTTTGGCGAATTGTGCCGCCATCAACGGCGCCATCTCGTTTGAGATCCCGCTCTTTCTGGACCATGTCGGAGAAGTGGCGACCCACAAAGACCATGCGGCCGTTCGCAGCGCGGTTCAGCTCAATGCGCAGGCGATCTGTCAGCATGTTGGTGTTGATAACCGAGGTGCTCTCGTTCTTGATGTATTCATTGTCGATGATGATTCGCGGTGGCGTCGAACGGCCGGTGAGCATGGGGTTTGCCAGCATGTCACGCATCATCTGGTCTGTCATGGCGACCACGTCCTGGCTTTCGATGCCGACACCGCCCACGCTGCCGGTGGTGGAAACGTCCTCGTAGACACTGGGCTTGCCCTGAACGTTTTCAATTTTGCTGGCACAGCCCGAGAGAAACCCGGAGGCAAGCGCTACAGCGCAAACCAGTTTCAAATGATTCTTGGTAAACATGTATATCTCCAATTATTTCAGTAGGCACTCGCGAGGGCTTCTGCCAGCTCCGGGTAGATCTGTCGGGTGGCTTCCATGGCATCCTTGAAGTTGCCGGTGTGGCCGTATTTTGCTTTCAGGTAGCGAGCCATGGAATGGATGTCATCAAAACTCCGGTCTGAAGAGGCACGAATCGCTTCCCAGCCACCCGAGGCACTGATCGCAGTTTCGCGGCCTGCGGATTTGCCTATCTCGGCACCTATGGCACCACCCAGAAAGCTGCCGACGAAAGGTACCTGCTCCAGAGCTTTTTCACCCGCATAGGCGCCTGCTGCTGCTCCGAGCCCAGTGCCGACAGTTGCGCCGATATTGGCATTGATGGCGGAATTCACCCATTCCGCAAGGACGTCATCGCTGGTGTAGGGGCTGAGGAATTTACCCTGATTGTCCTGCCGAACCAATTGTTCCAGCAATTCCTCTTCGGTGGGAGTACGAATGTTGCCGCTGTCATCGCGGAGTTTGCCTGTTTTTGCGGCGGCCAGCAGTTGAGCAGAGGGCGCCTCATTGGTCATACGATCCACGAGCCCTTCGGGCAGGCCCGCTTCTTTCAATGTCTCCCGGTGCGCCCGGGTCATACCGGTGTAATAACCGGACTGAACATCGCCACTCTGGTCTGGATAGGCGTTAAGCATGCGGACCAGTAACTGATCGGCGTCGGTTCCGTCGGCGAGCTGTGTCTTCAGATCTATGCCACGCAAACCTTCCGGACCGATCAGCCAGGCCTGATAGCGAGCAGGTAGCAGGTCAACGTAGCCGGGCACCTGGCTGTTGGCCGCGTGATAGGCAAGCGTGTTGGTGTCGGGAGCCAGGTCAATCAGTCTGAGAACAGCCGACGGGCGATAGACAGAGTTCGCTCCTCCGGCTTTCAGGTAGGCTGCAATCTCGGCGGCGGTCTCAGGGTTTGCCTGCTCGAATTCGCGGCGCTGCTCATCGATGAGTGCCAGAACACTGTCCTTGTGATGGTTGGTGATGAAGTCCCGGGCTACTGCCTGTTCGGCGGCTTCATCATTCAGTGATCCCATGAACATCATTGGCGTCGGGAAATACAGAGACAGATAGGAATCAATGGAGTAGGTCACCCGGCTTTCGAGCAAGGTTTCACCCTGCCAGCTGAGCGCGTAGATGTCCTCGTACTGGACTTCATCGTAATAAGGAATCAGAGACAGGGTAACCATGTAGCCAAAAAAGCTGGCGCCGTTGAAACCCGTCGACCCCTTGGTTTCAGTTGTCCGGGTGACCATAACTTCAGGCGCATCGGGAGACTCCGGAACCAGCCAGTCAGGACGCTCCTCTCCAACAATGGTGAACGGGACCGTTCCTGTTGTATACGAACCCGGGTTTTCGGCGCTCACGCTATTCGGGTCGAACTGATAAACCTGACATCCGGCCAGTAAAAAGACCATGACAAGACTGACGAGAGCCCTTCCGGCTGCTGCAAATGCAGCGCCTCTTTTTTCCACGCTTTGAGAACAACTGAACTTCATTTTGCTACCCAAATTCCACTGGTTGAAATGAGTCCGGGACAGCGACACTCCGGAATTTGGGTAAATGTATAAACAATTTTTAATGAGCGCGTCTCGCCTCTGGTGCACCAGCATGAGGCATTGACCCAATAGAATCAGGAAGATGAGGAAGGTGTTTTTTCTAACTAAATGAAATGAAAAGAGTTATCAGGCTGCTCTATGGAATATAGAGAAATGAAAAACAATGCAAAAATTTGTTAACCAACCCGAAAACAAGGTGGAGGAAGGAGTTGATGCTCAGTGATCATCATCCTCCACTTCATCCGGATGCTCCCGCTTGTAGCGCTCCCATTCTTCCCAGTCGTGGGGCGTGCCAGCATGGGGCCTGCGCAAGTGTTTGGCATGCTCCATGGCGTTGTTGCGGAGGCTGTGGTCCCGCTCCTCGTCTTCCTTGTCGAAGCCGTACTTTTTCAGAAATTCATCGGGCGTGATGGGCATGGCGCACCTCCATCAGGGGAGCATGTCCTGATGAATACGATGCGCCTGCCATTGTGGTTTTTCAACCGCCGTCAGTGCTGCTCTGGCTGGCAATTTCCTGGGCTTCCACAAGCTTGAAATTAATCTGCCTGCGCTCGTCATCCACCCCGGAAAAGCTGACCGTTACCGGTTGTTCCAGCTGGAAGATGCGTCCGTTCTTGTTGTGGATAAGGCGCATGGTAACCGGATCAAAGCTGTACTTTCCGTCAAGATCCTTGCAGCTGACGAAGCCTTCCAGCCCGTTGGCATCCAGGCGAACGAAGAAGCCGGCGGGCACTGTGCGGCAGATAACGCCGGCCATGGGTTCTTCGCCGAGAGTTTTGGCAAAATCGCTTTTGAGCCAGGATTCCAGGCTGTTCGCCGCCTGTCGGGCGCGGATCTGGGCAGCTTGCAGGGCTTCCAGCTGATCCTCTGTCAGCGCTTTCATGGGGGTGTCCCACAGAGCCGCCTTGATCAGCCGATGCACGTAAAAATCCGAGAACTTGCGCAGTGGCGAGGTAAAGGTGGTGTAGGCATCGAGGCCCATGCCCTGATGAGGAGCCGGCTTGAAGCTCAGCTCGGCCCGGGCCAGCTGGCGGGACAGGATGGCCTTGACCGGTACCTCGGCCTCCAGAGAGTCCGTCTCCTTCATCAGCTTCCTGAAACCCTCGGCCTGATGGGCGTCGACGCCTGAAAGATGCGGTGCGTGGCTGTCGATCAGTGACCGGATGTTGTCGGCGCGATCATCACGTAATCCGGGATGCTGGATGAACAGGCCGGCCGTGTGGTTACTCAGGAAATCCGCGGCGCAGCGGTTGGCGGCAACCATGCATTCTTCCACCAGCCGATGGGCTTCATTCTGGATGGACGGTTCGATCAGCCGGATACGTTTGTTTTCATCCAGCCGGAGGCGGAATTCGGGACGGTCGCCGCTCAGCAGCGCATGTTCGTTGCGCCATTTCCGGAGGGCTGTCGCTGCCTGATGCAGTTGATCGAGGCTGTTGGCAACGGCTTCCGGCAGTGCCTTGATGTCGTCGTCTTCCCGTCCTTCGATCAGGTTGGAAACGAGCTCGTAACTGAGCTTGCCCTTGGACTGGATAACGGCCTGATGAAAACTGTAGTCGCCAAGACTGCCATCATTGTTAACCTGAAGATCGCAGACCAGGGACAGACGCTTGGCTTCCGGCATCAACGAGCACAGGCGGGTGCTGATGCTGTCTGGCAGCATGGGCAGGGGCTCGCCCGGGAAATAGATAGCGGTGGCCCGATTGAACGCTTCCTGTTCCGCCGGGCTGTCGGTGTCGATCACGGCGGTCGGATCGGCAATAGCAATCGAGAGGGTCCAGCCGGTGGCGTTGGGTTCGGCCAGCAGGGCGTCGTCCATGTCCTGCGTGCCCGGGCTGTCGATGGTCACGTACGGGCGGTCCGTGCGGTCCTCCCGTCCGGTTTCCCTGGATTCGATATCGCCTTCACCGAGGCTGTCGGCCTGAGCGCGCACAGCGTCCGGCCAGGTGTCAGCCAGATCAAAGGTGGCCAGGGTGAAAGAGCGTTCGATACCGGGTTCCCCGGCCTTACCGATTACCCGCAGTACCTTGGCCTGGCCCTTGCCGTCCTTGATCGGATGTTTGTGAATCTGGCAGTAGATGTAATCGTCCTGCTGGGCGTTCATTCGCTCCTTGGGGGGAATGAAGATCCATCGGTTGATCCCCGGCGTCTCGGGCACCACGAAATGCCCTTTACCTTTTACCAGGTAACGACCCACAAAGGTGTTCAGGCGGGTTTCCAGGAGTTCGTCCACTACGCCCTGGGTTTTGCCTTTTTCAACCTCCTGCTCGGTGACATTCACCCGGTCCCCGGGCAACACCTTCTGCATTTCCTCGGGTGGCAGGAAAACATCCCGACCCTCGTCGAGCGCAACGAACCCGAAACGGCCATTGGTGGCTTTGACGGTACCTGGAAAAACCACCTTGTTGTCCTTGATATCCGATTTCAGCTGGCGCAACTGGCTGAGGGCGTCGGCATTGAGCATGAAGTAACCTGGCTGGTAAATAATGAATGATGGGGCGGAGTATAACGGTTATGGCTCTATGCGTCAGATAGCAGAATACGCAAATCAGATTTCTGTCCAGAATCTCTGGAGGTTGGCCAGTGATTTGGTGAGCAGATCGAATTCGGTCGTTTTGCCCTCACGTTCAAACAGTTGTCGCCGGGCTGTGTCCAGATCAAAGAGCACTTCCCGCTGGGCTGGTTCCCGAATGGTGCTCTGAGCCCAACCGATAGCGACACGGCGCTGGCCCCGTGTGACCGGATCAACCCGGTGCAGGGTTGAGGACGGATAGACTACCGCCGCGCCGGCCGGTAATTTGTAGGATTGCTCACCCGCCGTAGTCTCGGTAACCAGTTCGCCCCCGTCGTAGCTGTCAGGATCGTCCAGGAACAGCGTGAAGGAAACATCGGTCCGCAACCTGCCGGCTCCCCGGCCCATCACGGGATCGTCCACATGATTGCCGTAGGTCATACCATCCCGGTAGCGACTGAAAATGAGAGGTGTGACCTTGGCAGGCCGCACTGCCATCTGGAACAGGGGGTGTTCCGTCAGGGCTTTTTCCACCTCGGCCCGAAGACCTTCCGTCTGGCCCCCGGACACCGTCAATTGCTCGTTGTTCTTGACCAGCTTTGCATGCCACCCGGCTGTGCTCCGCCCGTCCTGAAACTCGCCGCCGTCCAGAGTGTTGCGGATTCGCTCGAGCTGTTCGGGGGTCAGGATCTGGTCGATACAGATAATCATGGTTAGCTCAACTCTTAATACGAATAATTTGCAATCAGTATTTGCTGTGGCGCATCATGCACCACTATGGACATGCCATCAATTCTACCGTTGTTGACGAAGAGCAGCAGGCGGTTTTTAACAGGAGAAAGAACGGAATGAAGAATGAAAAGCTGAAGCTTTGGACCGGCATCGGCATGGCTACGCTGATTGCCAGTTCCGGAGCTGTCGCCAGCGAGCATAAAGAGAAGCATCATGACGATATGATGACCTCGGGCTCAGCAGAAGGCGGCGAGGGCGGAGAACATCACGGAGGTGGAGGCGGTGAACACCATGGAGGTGAAGGTGGTGAAGCCGGAGCAGGAGCGGCGTTCAGTTACTTTGCCGCCGGTGGCGAAGGCGGAGAAGGCGGAGAAGGTGGCGAAGGCGGATCGTCCGCTGTTTCTCCTATCGCCTCTGACGGCGCCTATGTTGCCATGTTGCAGATGATGCAGGGTCATTTGATGGCGGCTCGGGAATTGATCAAGGCGGGCAAGGTCGCTGACGGGCGTCCACATCTGACCCATCCCTGGGTTGAGCTTTACGGCATGGTTGAACCCGGCCTTGAGAGCCGGGGTCAAAACGACGTGAGTGAACGTCTGGAGTTGCTGGCGAATCAGGCCGGCGGGGTTGAGCGCTGGAGCGACATAAACAAGGAGTTCCAGGCGGCTTGGGTGGCTCTCGAGAAAGCGGTCAATGCTGTCGATAGCAAGAACGCACAGAGCGCCGGAACCGTCTCGAGAGTGGTCCTCTCGCTGACCAAGCAGGCCGTGCTTGAGTATGACGAGGCCCTGGAAGAAGGGCGCTTTGTTGCCGTGCACGAATATCAGGACGGTCGCGGCTTTGTGAGTTCCGCGCGTGACTATCTGGATAGCCATCAGGCGACACTGAAAAAGCAGAACAGGGAAGCCTGGCGTGATGCCGTGAAGGCACTGGACGAGCTCCAAAAAGCCTGGCCCTCAGCGGTGCCGCCCGAGCAGCCAGCCGTTCCCGTGGCTAATGTCTACTCGGCCCAGGCCCGGCTGGAGCTGGCCCTTGCGCCGTTCCTGTACTGATTATTGATACCGCCGGAGCCTCCGATTCGGGGTTCCGGCTTGTCTGTCAGTTTTCGGAAAGCGCTGTTTCGTCATCCCGCGTGTCGATGCAGACCTGGTTACGGCCGCCGGCTTTCGCACGGTAAAGCGCGCGGTCTGCATGTCTGAGAATGGTATCGCTGGTGTCGCCGGGTCGGGCAAAAAATCCGCCGACGCTGACCGTTACCGCTGCGCCGGTTTTTCGACTCTCCTGTTCCACCAGTTCCCGAATGCGCCGGGCAATCTGTTCCAGAGTGTCAGGGTCACAGGGTGATAGCAGAACCACGAACTCATCGCCGCCCCACCTTCCTGGATGATCGTAAGGCCGAACGCCTGCTTTGAGCCAGAGTGCGACACGGCAGAGAATCTGGTCGCCCGCCTGATGTCCGAGGTTGTCGTTGATCGTCTTGAAATGATCAATATCCAGCCAGATAACGCCAAACCCGCTGTCCTGCCGACGAGCCCGCTGAATCTCTTCTTCCAGTATCTCGTCCAGTCCACGACGGTTCTTGAGACCGGTCAGCGGATCAATTCGGGCCAGCCGGTTCAGCTCATCCGTTCGTTGAGCCACTTTTGTCTCTAGCTCCCGCGTGGACTGGCCCAGCTTTTGGGCCATTTTCTCGAAATGGTCGGCAAGCCAGCCGACCTCATTATTCGGTTTTTCGAGACGTGGCAGGTCGAAGCTACCCTCACGGACTTTTTCCACCGCGCGTTCGAGGCTCATGATGGGCTTCAGAATCCGTGACTGGATGATGAAATGGAACAGCAACAGGCTCACAAGCAAGGTCACCAGGAATACGGCTACGAGTGGCCAGAGATAGCTTTGGGGTAGGAGAGTGTGCAGATCCAGAAGAGTAATTTCAAACCAGCCAATGGCGGGCAGAAAGGCAACCCCGGCCAGATGCTTGCGACCATCCACCGTCACAAAGCCGCTTTCCACCTGACCGGCCTGGTCCCCGCGCTTTTTCAGCAGCTGCAGCATACCGAGGATCTGCTGTTTGTCCTGGGGATCCTCGAACAGCAGGTCGACCGTGTTCTTCTGACCTTCGGGTTTGATGATACTGGCGAAATCGATGTAGTTGCGGTCGCGGTACAGCTGTATGGCGCCGTTGTAATCGACAAACAGCGTGGTGATGCCCTCCTGATCGATGTCGACAATATCCTGCAGGAAAGCATCGAGGCTAAGACCGGTTCCGACCATGCCGACTATCTCGCCGGCCTCGTCCCGCATCAATACATCGATCCAGAGCTTGGTGACCCCCAGTTCGGTATCCGGATTCACGTTGAGATGGAAGTCGCGGCCTTCTTCTATCAGCTGGAAAAACCAGGCGTCGTCGGGCTTCTCCTCGTCGAGAACGTACCGGAACTGGCTGCCGGCGTACTCATTCTCTGCGTTGTTGTAGTAATAGTGGCCGTTCCCGACCAGCGCGACAAAGTAATTATTGTCCCGGAAGTTGGAACGAAAACTCTCCATCTGGCGAATGGCTTCAGACTTGAGCGTTTCGTCATCGGGACTGGCGGCCCAGTTGATCAGTGTGGAGGAGCTCGCCATCTGTTTGGCCAGCCCAATCTCCCGCTCCAGGGACTGCAGCAGTCGGGCGCTGTCGTAGCGCACCTGTATTTCCGCCACCTGTTGGCCCCAGCGTTCGATGATATTTTCGGATAGCTCCCGATAGGCCAGCCAAGATGCCAGCGAAGCCACGACTATCAGGCTGGCGGCCAGACCAAGGATTCGGGTTTTAATGCTCAACGAGGGTCCCTCTCGGTTTTTCTGGGTTTCTGGGCGCCAATGATAGAACACTGGTTAATCAGAGTGTAGAAAAAACAGACAGGGCAGGGAACGTTTCGGGAGGGAATCAGTGTCGCAAGGGCCGCTGATGCAACGACCCCTGCGTGGCGATCAATACTAGTTATGTTCGGAAAAAATCCGTGTCTGTCCTGACTCGTTGAACAGGATGACCTTGTAATGGTCTTTCCGGTCGCCCATCTCCATGCCCGGAGATCCGATGGGCATACCCGGCACGCTGAGGCCTTTGGCCCGGGGCGCTTCGCTTATCAGGCGCTTGATGTCTTCGGCCGGAACGTGGCCTTCAATGACGTAGTCGCCGATAAAGGCGGTGTGGCAGCTACCCAGACCGGCGATCAGACCGGCATCGGCCTTGATCCTGCCCATGTCGTTGGTGTTGGTCGCCTCCACCTCGAAGCCATTTTCTTCCAGGTGATCAATCCAGTCACCGCAGCAGCCGCAGGTTGGGGATTTGTAAACGTGTATGCTCTGGGCTGCACCGGCTGCCAGCGCCGTGGTGCTGAATCCCAGGGCTGCCATCAGGCCAAAAGCCAGGGTGTGTTTTTTCATGGCGAATACCTCAGTGGTGATGTTCATGCTCATTGGAGCCTGTGTCGTCAGAACCGGAAAGCCAGAACCACCAGACGATGGCTGCCATCAGGGCAAGACCTCCGACGTTGACCAGTAGTGTTTCCATCAGTTCCGCTCCTGTTGCTCTTTCGGATCACTGTTGCTGTCGTTCCGTTCCGGACGGTGGCTGGTTCGGAACAGCCGCAAACGGTTGGCGTTGGAGACTACGGTGACCGATGACAATGACATCGCGGCGCCAGCCAGAATGGGGCTCATCAGTATTCCCCAGACCGGGTAGAGCAGGCCGGCGGCCACCGGAATACCGAGGGTGTTGTAGACGAACGCGCCGAACAGGTTCTGGTGAATGTTTTTTACGGTGGCCCGGGAGATCTCGATGGCATCGGGCACGCCGTGTAGCGAACCGCGCATCAGGGTGATGCCTGCGCTCTCAATGGCAACATCCGTTCCGGTGCCAATGGCAAAGCCGACGTCCGCCGCCGCCAGGGCCGGGGCGTCGTTGATGCCATCGCCGACCATAGCAACAACGTGGCCTTTGCCGCGCATTTCGCTGACTACCTCGGCCTTGTCTTCAGGAAGAACTTCCGCGCGATAGTCATCGATACCGGCTTTTTTGGCGATTGCCCTTGCAGTGGCGTCGACATCGCCGGTGACCATCATTACCTTGATCCCAGCTTCGTGGAGTCGCTGGATAGCGGCCTTGGAGTCCGGTTTGATCGCATCGGCTACCCCAATGACGCCGAGGGCCTCGTTGCCCAATGCCAGGAACAGGGGCGTGCCGGCCTCCTCGGTTATTGCGCGGGCGGCCTCAGCCAGTCCGTCCAGTCCAATGCCCTGGTCTTCCAGCCAGCGGCGGTTGCCCAGACGCAGGGGCTCTCCGTCGAGTTTACCTTGCACCCCTTTGCCGTTCAGTGCTTCAAAACCGGTCACCTTCGCGGGCTGCACACTTTGAGCTTTCGCTTTCTCCAGAACGGCCTCGGCCAGGGGATGCTCGGAGTGTTGTTCCAGCCCGGCCGCCAGGACCAGCAGCCGCTGCTCATCTCCGTCGATGGCATGAACCCGGGTGACAGCAGGATGGCCTGCGGTGATGGTGCCGGTTTTATCCAGTATGACCAGATCCAGCTTGCCGGCGGTTTGCAGGGCATCGCCCTGACGAATCAGCGCGCCGTACTCCGCGGCCTTGCCAACTCCGACCATCACCGACATCGGGGTCGCCAGGCCCAGGGCACAGGGGCAGGCGATAATCAGCACCGTGGTGGCTGCCACCATCATATGAACCACGGCCGGTTCCGGCCCAACGTTGTACCAGACCAGCGCCGCGACTACCGCAATCAGCATCACGGTGGGCACAAACACCGATGAAATCTTGTCGGCAAGCCGCCCGATAGCCGGTTTGGAGCCCTGGGCTTTTTTCACCAGCTTGATGATCTGCGCCAGCGCGGTTTCACTGCCTACCCGGGTAGCCTCATAGACAATCGAACCGTGGGTATTCAGGGTACCGGCAGAAACCTCATCGCCTTCGGATTTGCTCACCGGCATGGGCTCACCCGTGAGCATGCTCTCATCCATGCGGGTGGAGCCTTCGGCGATGACTCCATCGACCGGCAATTTCTCCCCGGGCCTTACCCGAATATGGTCGCCCTTGCGAACCTCCTCGACCGGAAGATCCTGCTCTTCACCATCGCGAATCACCCGCGCCGTTTTTGCCCGCAGGTCCAGCAATCTGCGAACCGCCTCTGATGTCTTGCCTTTAGCCCGAAGCTCCAGCGCCTGACCCAGATTGATAAGGCCGATAATCATCGCCGAGGCCTCAAAGTAGACATGGCGCGCCATCTCCGGCAGCGCTCCGGGAATACTCGCCACGACAATGGAATAGAGCCAGGCGGTGCCGGTACCCAGGGCAATCAGGGTGTCCATGTTGGCGTTGTGGTGACGGAACGCCTTCCAGGCACCGGTGTAGAAATGCCCGCCGGTGGCGGCCATCACGATCAGCGTCAACAGACCCAGTCCGAGCCAGGTGCCCTGGTTGGCGTCCGTCACCATCATGGTTCCGAAGCCCATACCCCAAACCATCAGCCCAAGCCCCAGGCCCAGACTCACTGCCATCTTTATCAGCAGTGTCTTGTACTGTCTCCGGTCTTCCTCCTGCTTGCGATCGTCCGCTTCGTCCGCGTCCTCGATCACACTGGCGCCATAACCGGCACTCTCAACCGCCTTCACAAGTGACTCGGGATCGGCATCACCCGTGGCGGTGGCGGTATTGTCTGCCAGGTTCATATGCGCATGGCTGATCCCGGAAACCGACATCAGGGCCTTTTCAATCGTATTGACACAAGAGGCACAGGTCGCACCTGTCACCGAAAGATGAATCTGCTCATCCGCTACGGTTGTCGCGTCAGAGCTGGCAGGTGCCGAACGTTCACCGGTTGCCCGGTCTTCGGCGCTGTCGATAGAGTGACCCTTATCCTGATGAGCTGGAGAACAGCAACTGCCCGGCTTGGCGTCTTCTTCAAAAGGCTCAGCCGGGTAACCAGTCTCGGTAACAATACGCGCGGCCTCAGAGGCATCCACTCCCTCCGGCAAGGCCACGGTCTGTTTTTCCAGATCGACGTCAACGAGCCCGGTATCGCCGGTCAACGGCTCCAGGGCGTTACGAATCTTCTTCGCACAGCCCTGGCACGAAGCTCCGGAAATGCTGAGGGTTGTTTGTAGAACAGGTGTATCAGTCATCCAGAATCACCCCTCGTTCTGTTCGTTTGCCCCGCAACAGGGCGCCGGATCATCCCAGTGTTCGATCAGCCGGCAAATGGTATGACCATCCGGTGTACCATCCGGCATGTCCTGCCAGGCCGCCAGCGCAGCGGTCATTCGCTTGCGAAGCTGCTGCAACTCCCGAATCTCCCGCTCAACTTCTGCCAGCCGGTGTTGAAACACGTCCCGAACCATCGGACACGGCGAATGATGGTCGTCCGCCTGATCCAGAATCTGCCGAATTTCAGGCAACGAAAATCCCAGCTGCCGGGCCTTCCGGGCAAATCGAAGCCGCCGAAGATCCTCGGTATCGTATTGCTGGTAGTTGTTGTCCGGGTTACGGGTTGGTTTGAGCAGTTCTTCACGGGTGTAGAAACGAACCGTATCCGGATTAACACCAGCGGCCTGTGCAATCTCTTTGACTTTCATTTGCCTCAACTCCCCAATCGGAGATTGTCAGGAAATATCGCTAAAGTTGGAGGAGAGTTTGTGCGGGGCGGGCTTCCGAAAATGCTCTGAGCCATGGATGGCTCAGCGCAAGCGTACATGGATGTACTCGCAGCGGTTTTCGGAAGCCGGCCCCGCACAGACACGGCCAACTCCAAAATATTAAAGATAGACTAAAACCTGTGAGCAACTCACAGGTCAAAGGTTTTTTAGGGCAACTTGAGGATGAGGTATTGAGGTACGCAGGTGGTGTGCAATCCGAAACGGCTCTAGCCAATTGGGAGCGGGGTTTTAAAATGTAGTTGTTCTGTTGGGAGGTATGGGCTTAGCACAGTGTCAGCCCTTTGCCGGGCGGAAGTTAGCCCGGCTTTTTTTTAGGAAATTTTTACCAGGTAGCTTGGCAAAGAAGGCTCTGGGATAACGGATAGGGACTTCATCCTTTCCAAAGTCCTGGTTTCTGCGTTGAGCAAGTGATCATGAAGATGCTCAGATGCTTCAGAGTGCTTCCCGGCGATCAGCAACTCAATAATAGCAAGGTGCTCGCGAAGGCCAGGTTTTTCAACTGACGCCCTTACTGCGTCGCTGAAAACCAGCCCGACAACCAGAGGCGTTAAGCTTTGGTTGATAAATTTGGCGATTTTTTTATTCGGGTTGAATGAGTGGCATCGCTGATGAAGGTCAGCTTCAATCGTCTCCAAAAGACTCTGATTCTTTTCTTCTGGGGTTTGCGCAAGTGCTTCCTGGAGGCGAAGTTTCATCTGCTCTAGGAGTTCCACCGGAATCAAGGGTCCGCAGGTTTCAAGGGAGTAAGGCTCTAACAGCCGTCTTGTTTCAAAATCCTGCTTTACATCCCGAGCCGTGAGCGGCCCGGTAATCCAGTGTCCGGTACTGTCTTTTCCAACAAGCCCTTCGTCCATCAGTTTGCCGAGAATTTCTCTGGAGATCGTCCTGCTGACTCCAAAATGCTGGGAATGTTTTTCAGAGCGGATCCTGAATTGGCCAAACGTCATAGCGATTGAGGTGGACCTTTTAGTCGCTCTGTAAACATCGTCAATAATACTAGCCTCTGCGGGAGCGCTAGTCTGGGCTTCGTCGTCCAAACCAAGCGTCTCTGGGCGAATCTCCTCCCTCAGGATGATGTCAGAGTTGTCGGTTTTGTAGCCTCTGCCTTCGAACTTAAACAGCTTGCCTTCTTCATGCAGCTCGGCCAGGGCGCGCCTTACCGGGGCTCGACTTGTTTTGAAGATCTCAGCGATTGGTCTCTCGAGAATAACCTGTCCTTCCGGAAAAGCTCTCCTTTCAAGCGCCGCCGCCAGTGCGTCCTTGATGACCTCAAAATTCGGTTTTTTCCCACTAGCCCTTTGTTTTGCCAATGCCTTTTTCCTCCCGAAACGCTTGTCGGAGCATAGCGACTTTGCACTGTAATGCAAATTGGACCTAACAGAGCCTTGCTAATCACAAATAGGTATTGTATCCAATAGTCATTTTCAGCTATCTTTCAAAAATAGAACAATACCTGGAAGGCAATTGTGATGAGAATTAGCGAAATTCTTCGTGAGGGGGCCCTAAGAAGTCGAATTGAGGCTCTTAGCTTTGGGATGAGATCAGGTCGATTAAGTCCGGTCGATGTCTTTAGGGAAACTCGGTTTAAACAGGGGTATTCCAAGAACCAGGGGATCCTGGTGGAGCCTCTGGGCGAAACTTCTCTGGCCCAAGCTCGCTCCAGTGAAAAAAGGTATCTGAATGATGAGCAATTTGGATTGCTCGACGGCATTCCTTTTGGAGTAAAAGATCTTATCGATGTTGAAGGGTGCACTACCTCTCGCGGTTCTCTTCTATACAGGAACGCGCCGCCAGCAAAAAGAAATGCCGAGGCCGTCGAAAGACTTGGTTTTCAGGGAATGGTCTTCGGCGGGAAGACAAATCTGTCCGAGTTGGCGTTTTCTGGAGTTGGGACAAACGACTTATTTGGCAGTCCCATTAATCCACGAGCAACTACCGGGAAATACATCACAGGCGGTTCGTCTTCGGGAAGTGCCGCAGGTGTCGCCTCCGGACTGTGGCCCGTGTCACTGGGTACGGATACCTCGGGATCGTCCCGGATCCCCGCTGCGTTTTGTGGCGTCGTCGGATTCAAGCCATCGTTCGATAGGTATCCCCTAAGGGGAGTGGCCCCTCTGGCCCCCTCCCTGGATCATTTGGGCATAAATGCTCTTACAGTACAGGACTGCATCATTCTGGATCAGGCCCTGAGAGGTCTGGCCCCCATACCGAAGTTTCGAATGCTCTCCGAGCAAACCGAGTTTCTGGTGCCACGGAATAAATCGATCCAGCCACGGGATCCGCACATCAAAGACAATTTCGATAAAACCCTGGATCTGTTGTCCAACCTTGGGTTCGAGATTCACGAAGTTGATTTTTCACCCTACGCCGAAGTTGACCGGCTCTTCGAAATACATGGAAGCCTGGTCGCCCATGAGGCCGCCCAGCAGTACGAAGCATTATTTGAGAATGGACTGACCTCATATATCGACCCGAAGATTTTGCAGAGACTGAAAGAGGGAACGTTACTCAATCGGAAGAGCTATGCACTCTTGCAGAAGATAAGAAGAAACCTGCGAGCGGAGCTGTCTTCCAGTATTGGTAACAAGATCCTTCTCCAGCCGACAGTAAAAATTCTACCGCCTGCTATTGAGTCGGTGCTAAAGGGCGTCGAGGAATTCAAGGCGTTCAACAAACTCATCCTCGGCAACACGATGTACGCGAATTACCTTGGGATGCCAGCGATAGCCATTCCGAATGGCCACGCCCCCAATGGGTTTTCGACGTCTATTCAGTTGTCTGCGGCGTCCGGCAAGGACGATTTCCTTCTCAAAACCGCGCTCTTCCTGGAAGCAGCGCTATCAAAACAAAACATTTACACACCAGACACTGTGTCTCATTGAGGTGATACCGATGAAAAAAATAATGGTTGCTTATGGAGTTGATCTCGACGCCGTCGCCGGCTGGCTTGGCTCCTATGGAGGCGAGGATTCACCCAGCGATATCTCCAGAGGTGTTTTTGCGGGCGAAGTCGGTACTCCGCGACTGATTGATCTGTTTGATCGGTTCGGGATCAAAGCCTCCTGGTTTGTTCCTGGTCACTCGATTGAAAGCTTTCCGAATCAATTCATGGAAATAGTCGAGGCAGGGCATGAGGTAGGGCTGCATGGCTACAGCCATGAAAACCCGATTTCAATGACGTACGAGCAAGAGCGTGACGTCCTGGACAAATCCATTGAACTGGTGGAGCGCTTCAGTGGACAGCGGCCAGTTGGATACGTCGCGCCATGGTGGGAGTTCAGTAAAAACACCGCCGATCTTTTGCTTTCTCGCGGCATCAAGTACGACCACAGTCTGATGCACCACGACTTCCAGCCCTATTACCTGAGAAAGAATGATCGTTGGACGAAGATCGACTACTCAAAGGATGCCGCAGAGTGGATGAAACCGATCGAAAGAGGGCAGGTGACTGACCTTCTTGAGATCCCTGCAAATTGGTACCTGGATGATGAAGTCCCAATGATGTTTGTGAAAAACCAGGCAAACAGTCATGGGTTTGTCACACCACGGCAAATTGAAGAATTGTGGAAGGACCAGTTTGATTGGGTTTATCGAGAATACGATTTCGCGGTTTTTCCAATGACGATCCATCCAGATGTTTCGGGAAGGCCTCAAGTCCTTCTTATGCACGAAAGGTTAATTGATTACATGTTAAGCCACGAGGGTGTTGAGTTCTGTACTTTTAAAGAAATTATGGAACAAGCACCGTCCTATATGTGAAATGGAGTATGTGATGAAGACTATAAAAAATAGCAACACAGAAGAATTAACAGTCTTGGGAACATCAGTAACGCACCTGGAAGTAATAAAGAAAAAGGCTGAGTCAGATCTTGGGTTTCCAATTAAGTACATCACATTGGACGGTACTGAGGCGCAGCGGGTTGCTGCGCTAAGTCCTCAAAAGTTTGATGTATATGACCAGTGGTTTCACGACCTGGATTTGATTTGGCCGACTAAAAGCTTACAAGCGATAGACATCAACAGGGTTGCCCATTGGGATGACATATCTGAGTCCCTCAATAGTCTAAAAGTTTCTTGTGACTCCAAGGGAACTCCCGGAGGAAGTCCATTTTCAAGACTGTTTATCGATTCAGGGGACCGTTTAACCGGAGATTGCACCGAAAAGCTGAGCATGTTGCCAACGGTCTACAACGCCGACACTTTTGCCATGGTCGGCAAGAAAACGGACTACGCCAATAGTTGGGCAGCCTTATTTGATCCTGAATTTTCCGGTCAGGTAAGCATCCAGAATGATGCGGCAATCGGTGTGATCGACTGTTATCTCGCCTACCAATCGTATTCCGGAAAAGGTTTTAAGGATGCGGGAAACTTTGAAATCCCTGAAATAGACGAATTGATCGATTCTCTTTTGGGATTAAAAAAGAAAAAGCATTTTGCACAGTTCTGGAAAGAAGAATCCGAAGTGGCTAATGCAATCAATGCTCAACGAGTTCAAATATCAAGTATGTGGTGGCAAGGATTTGTTTATCTTCGCCGTCTCGGAATAAACATCAATATGTGCACACCAAAAGAGGGATATCGAGGCTGGTTTGGTGGGCTCTCAATATCCAGTGAAGCGCAAGGTAAAAAACTTGATATGGCATATCGGTACCTGAATTGGTGGCTTGACGGATTTGCCGGCGCTTCGATGACAAGAAACGGTGCATATGTCGCAAACCCGAAAAGCACCAAGAAGTTTCTGGAAAAGGATGAATGGAATTATTGGTACGAAGGTCGCGAGACCAAAAAATCTCTTAAAGATCCGTTTGGCAACAAAATCATTGACCCAGGGGAGGTGCACGAAGGCGGAAACTATCTCGAGCGTAGATCAAATATAGCAATTTGGAATTCGGTGATGGACGAACACAACTATCTCTCAAGACGATGGTTGGACGTTCAAGAATGAAGTTTGATCAAACTACAAGGATAAGGCTATGAACAGTCAAACTAGCAAAGACGAGCTGGAGAGTCATGGTGACTACGCATTAACAGCGGTCCCTCTCAATGCAAGAAGGGGCTTTATTTCTATGACAGCGGTAATGCTGGGATTCACATTCTTTGCGTCGAGCATGTGGACCGGCGGCACGTTAGGCCAGAACTTCAGTCTTTGGCCCGATCTTCTCCTGGTTATTCTTGGTGGCAACCTGCTACTCGGGATATACGGTTCCCTCCTGGCGTTCGCTGCGTCTAAAACCAACCTCTCAACGCACGTTTTATTGTGGCATTCCTTCGGCGTTAAAGGGTCGAAGCTTCCCTCTTTCATGCTGGCCATAACGCAAATTGGATGGTTCGGTGTAGGGATAGCGATGTTGTCTGCCCCCATTACCAAGTATGTGGGCATCCCTTATGTTCCTCTTCTCTTGGTCGGCGGTCTGGCAATGACCTATACCGTAGCGGTAGGTTTCAAGGCCATTGAATTGCTCAGCATGATCGCGGTTCCTGCCATACTGATTCTCGGATTCACTTCCGTTTTCAAGGCCATATTTGACGCGCCCGAAGGCATCGATACGATCCTTTTCTCGGAGCCCAGCGGGTCTATGACCATTGCGGTCGGGATGTCACTCGCCGTCGGTTCGTTCATCAGTGGGGCGACGCTTACTCCGGACTTTGTGCGCTTCTCAAAGAATAAGCGAATCGGTGTCTTTTCTACTGCAATCGGTTTCGTGTTCGGTAACAGCCTGATGTTCATTTTTGGCGCTGTCGGCGCAATCGCCACAGGGGTTTCGGACATTGCTGAGGTTCTGGCTCTACAAGGCCTGTTAGGCGCTGGGATTATTTTGCTCGTCCTCAATATCTGGACAACCAACGACAACGCACTCTACGCGTCAGGTCTTGGGTTGGTGAATATTACCGGCCTGAAGCGATCCCACCTGGTATGGGCTGCTGGCATATTCGGTACGGTCGCATCGGACTTTTTGTACAACAACTTCATAGGATGGCTCAGTTTCCTGAGCGTGTCCCTGCCACCAATCGGTGGGATCATCATTGCCGACTTCTTCTTCCGTGCCAGAACAAAGTACCCATCCGTTGAGAGCTTTACGCCACAAAGATTCAACGGCGTCGCGATTGTCGCCTGGTTAATTGCAATTGCCGTCTCGGTGGCATCGCCAGACACGGGTGTTTTCAGTGTCGCACCTTTGAATGCCATCGTTGCGACCATCGTTAGCTATGCAGTTCTGACCGCCGCCCTCGAGAAGGTAGCGAGAAGGGCCATTCCGAAATCAGCAGAGGCGTAAAGATCATCATGAACGAGAACTTTCTCAGTTTTGCTCCAGGGATACCCGAAGGCAGTAACGATTCTCTGACTAGCGCAATTGCCTCAGATGGCACCCCCAATCTGGGACAATGGTACAGGGTTCCAGCTCGTTGTGGTGTGGCCGTGCGCCTGAAAAAAGGCAACACGCTCGAATTGAGGAATGACATCGGGAGCCAGGTTTGTGATTTCTGGGCGTTTAAGGAAGATAACCTGCATGAATCGTTATCTATGGAGCATTGCAGGACTCATCTGGGAAGGAACTCGATCAAGGAACAGGACGAATTAGTCACGAACTGGCGGCGTCCCGTGTTGAAGGTGCTTAGTGACACCTCTCCAGGCGTGCATGACATGCTCATCGCTTCCTGCGATCTCAATAGGTACAAGGGGCTAGGCGTCGATGGTTACCACGATAACTGTACTGATAACCTGAGAATGGCACTCGCAGCAATCGGTGAGACTGCCACACATCTCCCATCACCTCTGAACTTATGGATGAACGTTGGGCTTGGTAAGAATGGTGCCATTGAGTTTCTTCCACCGATTTCGAAGGCAGGCGATGTGATTGAGTTTGAGGCCTTAGACAATCTGATCGTTGCGATGTCTGCTTGCCCTCAGGACATCACACCGGTTAACGGTGACGATAGAGAAATCTATGACCTCAATTTCAGGGTTCGTTGAGGTCCGTTGAACGTTGGTTGGTAGAGACTGCAAACATGGAGGGTTTGTCCCCTCTACCGATCACTCAGAATTTGAATTGCTCCAATAGCTCCTGAATGCTGTCGGCAGATTCGGCACTTCTGCTGACCAATTGGAGAGCCTCATCTGCCACAACCAAAAACGGGATGTATTCGCGAAATCATTTTGGGGTCTTTGCGACAAACGAATGCGCTGGAAGAATTCGGAAAACAGCTGGCTCAACACTGACGTTGCTTTGAAGGAAAGACCTTGGTGCTCAGCGGGAGTATTGCGGAGTCTTCCACCAAGTGACGATTTAGTCACTCAGGTGGAATAGTAGAGAGTAGGTGGGGTGAGAGTCGCGTCTTCACTTCAGCAAAGACCGACCTTGCTAATTTATGCTGATGCTACTGCTTAAATCCGCCCTGGCTCTATGTAGAATAACTCTCAAATTTCCGTGCGAGATCGAAAATATCTTGGAGATTTGATTTCCATCCATTGAGGAAGTACCTGTAAGGTACAAAGCATTCGCTTGAACACGGCTCATATTCTTTAGCTGCACGTCTACAAGGCTTCGGACTCTTGCAACATGAGTTGCCATCTCTGGTTCACTCAGTGGCAATGATTGGTCAGGTGCCAAACCCAGATTATGCTCGTTAATCCATTCACCCGGGTCTGGTGTTAGTTGGACCTCATGTTTATTTCTTCGCAGCGCATTGAATGCCACGTTTAAGGTAATTCGACACAGCCACGTTTGAAGCGTCGACCGACCTTCAAACCCTGTAATCCTCTGGAGTGCCGCCAACCAGGCTTCATGGGCGACATCTTCTGCAAGGTTCCGATCAACCAGCCTTCTCGCTATGCGAGCCATTGAGGGTTGGTAGCGTTTATACGCCTCCGCAAAAGCCTCTGGTCTGCCCTCTTTCATTTCTTCCACAAGCTCAGTTTCCGACTTCGGTACTGGAGACGCAGTTTTGGGTCGTGATGAATTTGACGAAATCATTCTCGATCCTCGATAGATGCAATAGCTTCAATGTGTTCTGCTCCGCTCGACCTTGTTGAAAAACCTCTGCCACGGGACTGCCAGTGAAACGAGGGGACACAAACGCCCGACGTGTTAATATTTTGGTTTAAATGTTTACTGAATGCAATAGTCAATTAATGGTGTTTGGCTGCGTTTATTTTTTGGTCGATTGGCGGGCTAAAGCACAGTTATCGCATTGGATGAACAGGGGCGGGGGCGCAAGCTATAAGCTGATGCCAATGTGATGAAACAGCCTTAAATTTCTCCGCAGCCACGGACTGATAAGGCGTTTGAACTGCTCGCTTTTGCTCAAGATCAGGGGTTCGACCATGATTACTCTGGGCGCGTGTTGAGGGCATTCTTCCAAGAGGATCGTGATATTGGTCAGACTGAAGTTCTTGTCGATATCGCTGCGGACGTTGGTCTGAATGCGGAGAAAGCAGAAGAAGTCTTGGCTTCTATCCAACGGCGTTTCTACCATACGGTGTCGCCACCGGTGATTAATGTATTTTAGGCGAGGACTGCTGTGATTCAGTGGGAAAGCGGCATTGATATTGCTCCCCCGAGAAATGGGAGGAGCAATAAATATGATATCGAACAATACGGGTTATTTGTCTGCGCTAAATCAGACTGGTTTTACAGAAAATAGTACAAAACTTGCCACAACAGGCGGCAATAATTTGCCAAAAGAGAAGCCTCCTGAGGACGCTGTGCAAATCAGCAGAGAGGCTAAATCCCTTACCTCGGGAGAGCCAATAAATGGCGGGTTAATAAGCGTAACTGGGGAAATTGGGACCTATATGCTGGGTAGAATGGCTCTTGGTATAGACACGATGCAAGAATGGTCGTCAAAGGGCCTTTTGATTTCAGATGATAGTGTAGTGGCCGCCGGAAAGGCGTTCCAAGAAGCTTTTTCGCAAGCTGCTCAAGACAGCGGTACTTCATTCGCAGGCAGCAGTGTCACATTGAACAAACATCAAATCATGATCAACTCTCAAAAAGTGCCTGACTGGTTTCATAGGGAATATGAGGATATGACTTCTTCTATGGAAGATGGGGAAATGAAACGTTCATTTGAGAATGGTGAGCTTTTCTTTACATCGCCGCCTTCTGTATCAAGAGCTAATGCGTTGGCTAGCTACGCTGCTGTAGCAAAAAGTATGTAGCAAAGCATTTAACCGGGAAGTGGACTCCAGCAGATTCCGAGAACTCGTATCGTAAACTTCTGAGTAACGGGCCTGAGATTCTGAATTAGGACTAGAGCGGAGGGTTTTCCCAGTCACTCTGCGAAGCCAGTCATCCGTCAAGCCTTGCTCCTTTTTCAGAGTGATGGGGTTCACAGAAGGCCTATTAATCTCGGGAACGCAAAAACGTACCGCAGGTCTTGCATTGATCCGGCGCCATAAGCTTTGCCTGCCAGCCAATCTTGTGGCAACAGGCCGGGCACGCCAGCTTGAGCTGCAGAACTATGATCGGCGTAATCAGGGCGGCGATCAGAACACCCAAGGGGCCCCAGCTTTCATCGCTGGACAAGCCCAGCTGGCTGCTGAACACCAGAATGATGGTCAGCGCCACAAAGGCAAAAATAAAATAGTTCCGGTTCCAGCGTTCCCACTGGCGAATCTTGTCGTCCTGTTCCGGTGTCAGGTATTGCGCAGCCATAGAATCTCACCTGGAGGATTTACCCGTATCTTGGGGACGGCCGGGGGGAATTACAATCCGGAATCGGCGGTGATACCTGCCACCAGAACACCGGAGGCCAGCGCCTTCTCAAGATCATCGACCGGGATCGGCCGACTGATCAGGTAACCCTGGGCAAAGTTGCAGCGTTGGTTCTTCAGGAAGCTCAGTTGCTCCTCGGTTTCCACGCCCTCGGCAACCACCTGAATACCCAGATTATGCGCCAGATTGATTACCGCCCGGGTAATGACGGCATCGTCGTGGCGTTCGGTGACCTCCGTGATGAACGAGCGGTCGATCTTCAGCAGGTCGACCGGGAAATCCCGCAGGTAGCCGAGAGACGAATAACCGACACCAAAGTCATCGATCGCCAGGTTCACTCCCAGCTGATGCAGACGGGAGAGCTGATTGCGATTGTGCTCGATATTCTGGATGAAGATCTCCTCGGTCAGCTCAACCTCCAGACGATCCGCCGGGACATTCTCTGCGGCCAGCGCTTCCCGGATATGATCCACCAGATCCTCGTCGTCCAGCTCCCGGCCCGAGAGATTGACCGCAATGCGCAGGCCATCCTGTGGCGTCCCTTTCCATGCTGCCAGCTGCCGACAGGCGGCCATCACTACCCAGCGCCCGATATCGGTGATCCGGCCGCTCTCCTCAGCAAGGGGGATGAATTCCACGGGAGGCAGCAGCCCCCGGCGGGGATGGCGCCAGCGTATCAGCGCTTCAACACTCTGGATTTCACCGGTGTCCAGATTCAATTGAGGCTGATAGAAGAGCACGAATTCGTTGTTGGCCAGGGCCTGGCTGAGATCTTTGTCCAGCTCCAGGCGCATGACTTCCCGTTCCTGCATGCCTTCGGTATAGAACTGGTAGGTATTCCGGCCCTGTTCCTTGGCGCGATACAGGGCAATGTCGGCATTGCGCAACAGCGTATCTGCGTCCAGACCGCTCTGGGGATACACCGCCACGCCCATGGTGCCGGTAATGCTGTGGGACTGGCCCTGAACCTCGTAGGGCTGGTCAAAGCACTGTTTGATCTGGCCCAGCAGGTGAATGATGTCGTCAATGTCGTCTACCTGCTGCTGGCAGAACATGAACTCATCGCCTCCGGAGTAGGCCACCAGCAGCCGTTCGTTACTCAAACGGTTGAGCCGCTCGGACACCTTGATCAGCAGCTCATCCCCGAACTGGTGGCCAAGCGAGTCATTCAGCGTCTGGAACCGGTCGAGGTCGAGCATAACCAGGGCAACCTGGCGCATCTGGCGATCCGCAATGTTCAGGGTGTGAGACAGGTCTTCCATGAAGAACCGACGGTTGGCCAGACCAGTGAGGGTGTCGGTGGATTCCAGCCGCGCCAGATCCTTCTGGATCGCAGTGCGCTGTTCGATTTCCTGATCCAGTTCCCGGCGGGTCTTCAGCAGGGCCTGATTGCGTTTCAGAATCAGCTGTACCAGTAACGTGGTCAGGCTGGTGAGAAGGCCCATCAACAGGAACGTGGTAAAGGTCAGGGCCGGCCAGTCGCTGTATTGGTTCTCCACCCACTCGACAGACGGGCGAAGTGTCAGGGTCCAGTCCAGCGTTGGCAGATTCACGGACTGGCGTTGCGAAAATTCGCTGCTGACCGGCTCTGACACGTTCAGTTGGTAGCTCACTTCGCCGGCTTCACGGATCTCGATCCGGAACGATTCCAGAACCCGTTCGGTGAGGAGTTGGCGGGCCAGTACTTCCATCCTGAACACGCCGGCCATGAAACCATTGTTTGCAGGGCCTGCTCCCACGGGCGCGTAGATCACCATGCCCTTGCCGCCCTGGCGCAAATTGATGACACCGGAGAGATCCCAGGTGCCGGTCTGCTTCGCCAGCTCCAGCGCCTGGCGTCGTTCCTCGTTGAAGGCAACGTTGTATCCAATGACCTCCTCGTTATCGGTGAATGGCTCCAGCCAGCGGATAACGAAATCAGAATCAATCCATTCAATAGCCTGGTAAACCCCAAAATCGTCCAGATAGTTGCGGGCGTCCTGGCGCCACTCCTGTTCGGTGATGTCCGGAGCTGTCTCGAGTCTTTCAGCCATGCGCCGGATTGCTTCGGCATGAATCAGGAATTCCCGCTCGAGGTGGTTGGCCATGGCCCGGGCTTCGTTGGCCAGGTTTGCTTCTATCTGACGTTTGTCCTGCTGCACCAGCCCATAGCGCAGGCCGGCTGCCAGACCCAGGAAAACCAGAAAGATCACCACCGGAAACAGCGGGTTCAGCAGGCCCGAGACAACAGCTTTGGGGGGTGATACAGGTTGTTCCACAGGTTACTCCGTGACTTGAAACGGTGGTGCCGGGCAGTCGGCAGCGCCAGCGCAATTATGAAGCATTTCTATCGGCCACCGCCATCAGTTGCTTGATTCGGTCCCGAAGCGAGACCCCAAAGGCGCCGTCGGACAGTGGCCGTGCAATTTCCGGAGAACCCTCGTCTGGTTCGGAACCCGTGCCTCCCAGGTCGATGATACGCGGGGTGACTGGCTGCTTGTCGCCATTGAGCAGCACCTCCACCTTTGGTTTCAGCTTGCGCCGGGGGTGGGTCGCCAGGACGATGGCCACTTCTCCCGTCGACAGCTCGACCAGGCTTCCGGGCGGATACACGCCAATCATCCGTATGAAGGCTTCCACCATGGAAGCGTCGAACTGTTGGCCGCGGTTACGGAACAGGATGCGAATGGCTTCGGAGGCCGGTAGCCCATCCCGGTAACACCGGTCGCTGGTGATGGCATCGAAGGCGTCGACGATGGAAACCAGACGGGCGAAACGGCTGATCTGCCATTCCGCCAGCTGTTCAGGATAGCCGCGACCATCCATGCGTTCATGGTGGTGACGGGAGACATCGCTGATAATCGGATCCAGATTGGCATCAGCACGAAGCAACTCGTAACCCAGCGTTGTGTGCTGGCGCATGATGCTGTGCTCTTCCGGCGTCAACGCGCCGGGTTTATTGAGGATCTCGTCGGGAACCCTGAGTTTGCCAAGGTCGTGCAGCAGACCGCACATGCCCACGGTCTCCAGGTCGTCGTCCGGCATGCCCAGGAAGCGGGCAAAGGCGACACAGAATATAGCCACCCTGAGGCAATGCTCTGCGGTGTAGGCATCCCGGGACTTTATCCGGCTCATCCAGAACATGGCGCTTGCGTTGGCTTTCACGCTGTCCACGCACTCCCGGATGATAGGGCGGGCGCTCTGGAGGTTGAGGTCATTGCCGGCTTCAATCTGTCGGGTGACTTCTTCCACAAAGGCCTGGGTCCGGCTCCAGGTTGCGTGTGCCCTTGGGAGTTCCTGCTGGAGAGAGCAGGTTTCCGGCAGCGGTTCGCTGGTGCGACGCTTGAGTAGGGAGATCTGATCGAGCACCGGGTTCAGGCGTGATTCTTCATCTTCCACCAGAACCCACTCACAGTACTGCCGCAGAATCTGCGCCTGGTTGTCATCAGTCAGGGTGAAGCCCTGAAACAGAACCGGCACCTGGGTCCAGGGCCGGTCCAGGCTCACGACGCGCATGCCGGGCTGGAGAAGGTCCACCGGTAAGCGCACCCGCTGGAGAGTCGAAACAGGGGAGTCCGAATGAGTTGCGAGCGCCGGCGCCGAGACGGAATGTCGGTGCTGTTTGCTGGATTTACGTCGGAACCACATGGCTCTACCAGTCTTCTGTTTTATGTCCGGTGATTATGTCAGACCTGACAGGCCGGTTACAGAAGAGTGCTGGAAGTGTGACGCAGTTCCTGATGCAAATCGGGTATCAGGCGTGTCCGGAAACTCCGGTTATCCCCAGTCGTGGAATTTCCTGCTTGGGGCAACGGTCCATTACCACGGTCAGTCCCGAGGCTTCCGCTCGCGCCGCCCCCTCATGGTTGATGACGCCAATCTGGAGCCAGACCACGGGGATTTTCAGATCGATGGCCTGGTCGATAATTGCATCGGTGCGCTCCGGCGCCAGGAACAGGTCAACCATGTCCACCGGTTCGGGAAGGCTTCGGAGGTCGGCGTATACCGTTTCACCGAGCACGGTCTGACCGGCCAGGCGGGGATTGACCGGCAGGATTCGGTAGCCCTGGGACTGCAGGTATTCCATGACCTCGTGGGAAGGCCGGCTGGTCTTTTCACTCGCGCCGACAAGGGCGATGGTCCTTACAGTGGTCAGGATGTCACGCAACTGTTCCGGGCTGGTACTGGGCATGATGCTGGCGAAACCTCGCTGGATTAACGGTGTGCCTGCAGACAGACAGACACGGACTCCGCGTAGCGTAGCGCGTGAGGCTTGTCGATTTCCACCTCGGCCCACTGTACCGCTTCATGCTCCATGACGATGGTCAGGACCTCGTGGGTCAGACGCTCGAGCAGGGCGAAGCGATTGCCATCCACGTGGTGAATGATCTGCTTCGTGATGGTTCGATAGTTGAGGGCAGCGGAGATTTCATTCTGGTTTACGGCTTCCGTCGCATCATAAGTCAGCGCAACGTTGATCAACACGTCCTGCTGATTATTGATTTCTTCTTCCTTGATGCCGATGTAGGCCCTGAGAAGAAGATCCTTGATGCGGACTTTTGCCAGGTGATTCCCGTTGACGTCTGTCATGCGCCCTCCCTCGGGTCAGATAGTTCAGCGATTGTTACTGATCAGCGTCAGAAACTCTGTGCGGGTCGCCTGGGATTTGCGGAACTGCCCCAGCATCATCGAGGTTTTCATGCGGGAATTCTGTTTCTCCACGCCCCGCATCATCATGCACATGTGCTGGGCTTCGATGACAACGGCCACGCCCTTGGCGCCCGTGACGCTCTCAACAGCTTCGGCAATCTGTCGGGTCAGGTTTTCCTGGATCTGCAGACGGCGGGCGTACATGTCGACGATGCGGGCAAACTTGGACAGGCCCAGTACCTTGCCTGCGGGCAGGTAGGCAATGTGGCACTTGCCGATGAACGGCAGCATATGGTGCTCACACATGCTGTAGAGTTCGATATCCTGAACCACGACCATTTCATCCATGGCCGATTCGAATACCGCATTGTTCACCAGGTCGCCAAGGTCCTGCTGGTACCCGCATGTGAGGAACTGCATGGCCTTGGCCGCGCGCATTGGAGTGTCTTGCAGACCCTCGCGATCCGGGTCTTCGCCCAGGCCATCGATGATGGCACGGAAGTGCCCTGAGAGGTCGTCAAGGAGTTTGCTCATAGTCTTTTCCGGTTAGCAGTGTCTTACGAGGGCCAAAGCTTAAGGCAATTTGCCCGCCATCTCTACGCTTTACGCAGGCATCGTCGGAAAAGACCACTTTGGCCGCCACGCCCAGTGGTATGGGCGGTGGGGCTATGGCAGTGGCGGCCGGTTTGTTCTACAGTTTCAGGCTATCAATGTTCGTCGGGGACAATGCATGGATGAGGTGATGCCGACCGTTGGTGGGGTTTCCGCCGCGGGGCGCGAGGAAGGCACCCTAGAAGGGTGGCAACATGGAGGTAAGTGGTTCAGTTTCGAGGGACATGCCATCTTCAGCCGGATGGCAGGCTCGGGAGAACCGCTGGTGCTGATTCATGGATTTCCCACTGCCAGCTGGGACTGGAATCGACTCTGGCCGATGCTGATTCAGCAGCACAACGTGCTGGCCCTGGATATGCTGGGCTTTGGCTTTTCCGATAAACCCGCCGATTACGACTACAGCATTGAAGACCAGGCGGATCTGTTTCAGGGCTGGATTGAGGGTCTGGGTCTGCCATCCGTGCACCTTCTGGTTCATGACTACGGGTGCAGTGTTGCCCAGGAGCTTCTGGCGAGGGAGCAAGAGGACCTGCTGCCCTTCCGGATTGCGAGTGTCTGTTTCCTCAACGGCGCCCTTTTTCCCGAGGTCCACAATCCCCTGCTTATTCAGAAGCTGCTGGGGAGCCCCTTTGGCGGGCTGATCAGCCGGGGCCTGACTCGACGCAGTTTCGAGCGAAACTTCCGCCGGTTATTCGGAAGCCAGAATCCGCCTGATCGACAGGATATGGAGGATTTCTGGCACCTGCTGACCTATAACAACGGCCGGGGCATCCTGCATCATCTGATCCAGTTCATGGAAGAACGACGCTGTCACCGCAACCGGTGGGTTGGCGCGCTGCAGAAGGCAACGCAGCCGATGCGATTGATTTCGGGTACCGCCGATCCGGTCTCGGGTGCCGGCATGGTCAGACGCTACAGGGAACTGATGCCCGATGGTGATGTGGTCACCCTCAGGAATATCGGGCACTACCCCCATCTGGAGTGCCCCTGGGAGGTTTTCAGTGCCTATCGGGAGTTTCGCAAGCGCTGCGAGGGATAACCCCCGGGGCGGGCTTTCCTTAGCCCGATGCGGAATCGGGCATATCCTCGGCACCCCGGCCTACAACCGGTAGCGGCCGGGCCGCGTTGACGACCTGGTTGCGACCCCGGGATTTTGCTTCGTAAAGCGCCTGGTCCGCCCGGTTCAGCCAGACTGACCAGGTCTCACCCTTGCTGACCTCTGCGACACTGGCACTGGCGGTTACCTTGATATCCTCCAGGAATGGCCGTGCGCTGATGCTGGTCAAAAGCTGATTCGCCAGCACATCGGCATCTTTCTGGCGGGTTTCCGGCAGAACGATCATGAACTCCTCACCACCAATCCGGAACAGCTGATCGCTCTCGCGCAGGCGGGATCTCAGGCGCAGTGCCATTTCCGTGAGCACCTTGTCGCCGGCCAGATGACCCCACTGATCGTTGATCGTCTTGAAGTAGTCAAGGTCCAGCAGAATCAGGCTGGAGACCCGCTCATACCGCTCCCGCATCTGAATCTGACCGTTGAGGATGTCGGCCAGTTGCGAGCGGTTCAGACAGCCGGTCAGGGGATCGGTGGTTGCCAGTCGCGTGAGTTCCTGCTGAAGCTTGCCCACCAGCCAGGCGAAAATCATGGCAAACAGGCACGTGAGACCCAGCGAAAAGGTTATCCGCCAGAAGTCGGCCTCGGGAAATCGTAAAAAGGACACGACGGCCATAACAACAACGAAAACAATGTTGCTTCCAATCGCTTCCCTGAGCGGTAGTAAAAAGAACAGGGCCGTGGCAGCCGGGTAGGCCCAGTACAGGCCGGCATGGCCATTGATGTGTGTCGAGTAGGCGGCACTGACCACGGCGAGCAGTGGAAACAGACGGCCTTTGAGGAAGTAGGTGCCCCGGAACCTCAGGAATGCGATAACCAGAAGGGCGTTCGTGCAGAACAGGACCAGTACCGCGGAAAGCAGATAATGGGATTGCTGCCATTGCACCAGAACCAGGGGCGCTACGGCGATAAATGCCCAGAAATGCAGGTGATAGACCAACTGGCGCTTGAACCCCAGCACCGCGAGTGTGGGGTTGGTGGCAAGGGTGGAGGGTGGTACCGAAAAATTCACAGCATACTCCCGCTGTTTGAGTCGTATCCGCCCGCGTCCGGTGCCGGGACAGTCTTGAAGTCTAGCATGGCCGTTCATTTAATGAAGCAGATAGCGCCGTTTATGACCACCATTAGTTTTGTTCAGTTGGCCGCGCCTTGTCCACTTCGTTAAACTCCGCGGGACTGATTCAGGGACACGCCCAGGGACTATCCTATGACTGCTATTCACATCCGAGAACCGGCTCTGACGATCCGGGCAGGCCGGCGCGCGATGCAGCGCCTCAGGGAAAAGCCGCTGTCGCCCGAGGACGTGCATGTCATTCCGGGTGCTGCCGGGGGCCCCAAGGCTCTGGGAATAAGTGGCCTGGATAAAGCCATTTTCGGTGACTGGTTGCCAACGGTTCCGCAGGAGCGATCATTGATCGGCTCGTCGATCGGTAGCTGGCGTTTTGCCGCCGTGGCTTGCTCCGATGACCCGAAAGTCCAGCTTGCCCGGCTGGCGGAACTTTATACCGCACAACGCTTTGCCAAGGGTGTCAGCGCTGCGGAAGTGAGCCGCAAGAGCGTGCTGTTTCTGGAAGAGCTGCTCGGTGGGCGGGAAGACGCCATTCTGAACCACCCATGGTACCGATTGAACGTTGTGGTCGTTCGCAGCCTTGGCATGCTGGCGGAAGACGCCCGGGGCCGGCTGGGGCTCGGCCTTATGGGCGCAATCAGCGCCAACATGGTCAGTCGTCGTCATCTGGGCAGGTTCATGGAGCGGGGCATCATCCATGACGCCCGCCTGAAAGCGCCTGTGTCCAAACTGGTGGATTTTCCCAGCCACGAGGTTGCGTTTAACCGGGATAACCTGTTGCCTGCTCTCCTGGCTTCCGCATCTATCCCCCTGGTGATGTCCGGTGTCCGCAATATCCCCGGCGCGCCCGAGGGTGTCTATCGAGACGGTGGTTTGCTGGACTACCACCTGGATCTGCCTTACCAGCAGCCTGGCGTGGTGCTCTACCCGCATTTCACCGACAAGGTGGTTCCCGGCTGGTTCGACAAGTCCCTGCCCTGGCGGCGGGGCGACGCCTCCCGGTTGCAGGACGTGCTGCTGGTTGCGCCATCAAGAAGCTATCTGGAGTCCCTGCCTGACCGCAAGCTCCCGGACCGGAAGGATTTCGAGCGCTATGCCGGTGACGATGCCGGCCGGGAACGAGCCTGGCGTTCGGCGATTGCCGAGAGTGATCGCCTTGGCGATGAGTTTATGGAACTCACCGAAACCCGGCGCCTGCCCGATGTCATCAGGCCGCTCTGAACACAGGGCTTCCGAAAGAGTGACTATACTGGTGCAGTAAAGTCACGAATCGGGGGATATGTTATGTCGGATGAAAAACCGGTGGTCGCCAGCAAGACACCGTTTTCTGTGATGGTTGAGGCGGGCAAGAACTACTTCTGGTGTGCCTGTGGCCGCAGTGGTAGCCAGCCATTCTGTGACGGTTCCCACAAGGGGACCGGGATGACCCCGATCAAATACGAGGCGGAGAAGAAAGAGTGGGTGTGGTTCTGCGGGTGCAAGCAAACCGGTAACGCCCCTCTCTGCGATGGCAGTCACAAAGCGCTCGAGTAGAGCGCCATTCGCTGCAGGGTGCTCACCCTGAAGCCCGAGAGGCCGTGAACCGGGTCTTTCAGCGCCCGAACCCTGAGTACTACTGGAATCTCCGTCTCCTGGTCACGATGGACCAGGGAAAGGTCAACGCGTTCAATGGAACTGTCACTGCGGGCGGCCGCAAGAGCTCGCCGGAAATTGTCCCGGGACGCCGGTGCAACAAGTTCCTCCAGGGGCTGGTTGACCAGGTCAGCGGGTGCCTGGTCCAGAAGTTCGGCGATTTGCGGTGAAACAAAACCGATCCTGCCTCTTTCGTCCAGTTCCCATATGACCGCACCGGACAGGGCCACCAGATCCCGGCTCCGTTGCTCACTATCGTTCAGTGCCCGCCGAAGTATCGATTTTTCGACCTGAAAGTTGGCGATCTGATGGTCAGCACCAATTTCTCTCTGTTCCAGACCGCGGATGTGAAGTGTTTGCCGGTGTAGCCGTCGGTTCAGCACCAGGGTGAGGGCGGCCGCGAACACCGACAGGGCTGCACCGGCGATCCAGACGGTTCGTCGGGAGGCTTGGGCGACCGCTTCAAGTCCCTCTGGAGACGGCACGGTCGTGAGTATCCAGTTCTGATCCATTGGCGAAACTTCGGTACGCAGCGCCCGTGTCGGGTCCACCGAACCGTTGGTGCCCAGTTCCAACAGCGGCATCTTGGTATGTCGTTCGAGGGTGTCGATGCGCAGTCCGAGAGAATCCGGCAGGGTGTCACTGAACAAGGCCTGGAGCCAGGCAGACACGGGTTGGTTGTGGTCGCCCACCATCGACTGGTCCGGAACGTTGGCCAGCAGATGATTCACCAGGGCCTGATGCTGGGCGTGATATCGCGCTTCGGCAAGCGCCATGGCCCGACGCGCTTCAATGTTGGCAGTAATTCCGGTTACCAGCAGGCCGGCGGCGACCAGAAGCAGGGGAATCCAGATTCCTGGCCATAAGACCGGTCTGCGGAAACGGGCTGGAGTCGAGCTTTCCATGCCGGGCGTCCTTTGCGGCTGGGTCTGTACCCTCAGAACAGACCGACGTTACTCCTATACTCTAGTCCAGCTCATGAAGAGAGGGAAATGCTCAGGTCCGGACTTTGCCAGCTGCGCCGTAGACCAGCAGGAATACGGCAAAAGCCGTGACAACAACGGAAGGGCCGGCCGGTGTGTCCAGGTGCCAGGACAGACTCAGACCGCCGCTCACCGCGACAAACCCGAATCCGACGGCCATGGCTGCCATGATTTCCGGATTGTGGGCCAGGCGCCTGGCGGTTGCCGCAGGAATGATCAGCAGTGCGGTAATCAGCAGCACGCCGACGATTTTCATGGCTACCGCGATGACCAGTGAGAACATCAGCATCAGAACCAGGCGAAGCCGCTCTACGGCAACACCCTCCACCCGGGCGAGTTCTTCGTGAATCGTGCTCATCAGCAACCCCTGCCAGAGCACGGCAAGTAGGATAATGATCAGTGCCGCGCCGCCGTAGATCCACAGCAGGTCTTCACGGCTCATGGCCAGCAGATCCCCGAACAGAAGGCCGGTCAGATCGACGCGGACATCCGGCATGAAGCTCAGGGTTACCAGGCCTATGGCCAGGGCGCTGTGGGCCAGTATGCCCAGCAGGGTATCGGTTGCCAGAGTCCGGGTCCGTGACAGGAGTACCAGCGCCATGGCCAGCACCACACAGGTGATGATCACACCGAGGTTCAGCGGTACGCTGATCAGGAAGCTCAGGGCGATGCCAAGCAGGGCCGAGTGCGCCAGTGTGTCGCCAAAATACGCCATTCGCCGCCAGACCACGAAACAGCCCAATGGCCCGGCTACCAGGGCCACGCCGAGTCCGCCGATCAGGGCGCGCCAGAAGAAATCGTCCAGAATCGCGTCAATGATGGGCATGGTCACACTCCGTGTGTCTGCCCTCGACAACATCCCCGTGCAGATCGTGGCTGTGGTTGTGGTGATGATGATAGACCGCGAGGGACTCTGCGACGGGGCGACCGAATGTTTCGATGAAAGCCGGGTCGTGGGAGATGTCCTCGGGATAACCGCTGCAGCAGACATGCTGGTTCAGGCAGATAACCTTGTCGGTTGCTGCCATGACCAGGTGCAGGTCGTGGGAGATCATGATAACACCGCAGTTCAGGTCATCCCTCAGCTGGCGTATCAGATCATACAATGACGCCTGGCCGTTGATGTCGACGCCCTGGGCGGGCTCATCAAGGACCAGAAGGTCCGGTTTGCGGGCCAGGGCCCGAGCCAGCAACAGCCTCTGCTTCTCTCCCCCGGAGAGGTGGTGCACGGAGGCATGCAGCAGGTGTCCGACGCCGGTGCGGGCAAGGGCAGACTCACATTCCGCGAGGGACTGGCCGCTGAGCAGCATGAACCGCTTGACGCTCAGAGGCAGTGTGGCCTCCAGCGTCAGATGCTGCGGGACGTACCCGATCACCAGGTTCTTTTTCAGAGAAACCTGACCCTCAGACACTTTCTGGATGCCGAGTACGGCCTTGATCAGTGTCGTCTTGCCTGCCCCGTTTGGACCAATGATGGTGATGATGTCGCCACGGTGAATCTTCAGGTTGACCTGATCAACCACGGGGCGTTCGTCAAACCGGACAGTGAGGTTCTCCAGATTGACCAGAGGATCAGTCATGGCCGGGCTCCGACTGGCATCGGGGGCAAAGGCCGGCAATTTCAAGCGTCGTGGTCTCGGCCCGGAAGCCTTCGCCGGATGCGGCTTTACGAACCTCTGTTGACACCTCTGGAGCGGTCAGTTCGAGCACATTGCCGCAGGCGCGACAGATCAGAAACATGCCGGTGTGGCTTTCACCCGCGTGGGTACAGCCGATAAAGGCGTTGAGCGACGCGATGCGGTGCACCAGCCCATGCTGCTGAAGGAAATCCAGTGCGCGGTAAACGGTGGGCGGCGCAGCGTTATGACCATCGGACGACAGCTCCGCCAGCACATCGTAGGCGCCCAGCGGCTTGTGGGATTGCCAGATCAGCTCCAGAACCCGTTCCCGAATGGGCGTCAGTCGGGCATTCTGCCGCTGGCAAATGGTCCGGGCGTCAGTCAGGGCCTGAATGACACAGGCATCGTGGTTGTGAGGCCGGTAGGGAATAGCACGGGCAGACATGGTCGCAATCCTGCAAAATTTGAAACATTATAACATTTGCAGGGCTGTCTGCCATGTCTGGCAGTGGCACGGGTCAGTGTCGGGACTTTACAACCAGGGATTCCAGAAATTCCAGATTCGGGATCCAGGCATGCTCACCTTCAACCTCGACCTGCATCAGATCCGCCGGCCCCGGTTCACCCTCCAGCTTCTTGACCTGGTCTTCCGCCAAACGGGCCTGGCTGGGGATGCCCTGGGTAACCAGTGCCATAAACGGGACTTCCTTGTGATGATCGCCGATGGTGTTGAGGACCACGATGCGACCGCGATTGTCACCTGGAACGGTGAGGGCGCCGCCGTTGGCCGCGTCGTATGAAATCACCGGAAGCTGCAGGCCCCGCCAGTCAAGGTAGCCAACCAGCCATTCCGGCGTGTTCGCGCCGGCATCAGCGCTGGCATAGTCGACCACTTCCGCAATCGAGACGTTGGGCAGCAAGAGTTGCCGTCCGCTCATGGGAATCATGACGCAGGAGAGGGATTGGCTGTTGTCATTCATTGCGTGTTACCTCAGGCGGAGTCCCGTTTCTGCCGGCTCTTGAGCAGGCAGGATTCTTCGATGGTTTTTACCAGTTCCCGTGCCAGCTGCTCCGGGGTGCCACAGAAACCGCTGCAACCGGTGGCCGCGACGGATTCGGGCATAGAGCTGTTGCCGCAGCTTGTGCTCTCCTGGACCCAGATCCGGCTACCGTAGGCTTTCAGTAAAGGCGCTGCAATAGCGCCATCATTACCCATGCCGGAAAAAAGAATAGCATGGCAGCGCTGGCCGTAATGGTCCGCGACGTTAAGCAGGACCTGATCAATGGAGGGGCCATAGGGCCCCGGCCAGGCATTGCTGGTTTCGGTGAGGGCTCCCTGCTCGCTCAGCTTCCACTCGTGCTCCACCGGCATCAGCACGACATCACCATTCCTGACCCGATAGCCTTCCTCGGCCCGCTTGAGCTGGTAATGGGCGTGGCGACCCAGTACCCGCGTAAGAACCTCTGTGAAGTTCCCATCTATGTGCTGGGCGTAGATGAAGCCCACGGGCAGATTCGGCGGCAGGTGGTCCAGAAACGTCTTAACCGCCGCCGGCCCTCCCAGTGAAGCGCCCAGAATCCAGACTTCCTCGGCCACCGAACCGGGTACTGCAGGTGTTATCCAGTGAGGCAGGTCCGGCGATGGTGCTGGTGCCGGCGTTTCCTGCTCCAATTCTGCCAGAGTGGCTTCTGAGTCCAGCTCTTCCAGATGCCCCAGTTGCTGCTCAAGCTTGCCCAGTAAACGTCGTTCCCAGCGAAAATACTCGGTACTTCCCGGCTTGGGTGCTTCATCCAATCCGAACAGTACCGGTGCATCGGTATTTTCAAGCAGGTGATCGAACAGTAACGGGTGATCGGCCTCGTCTTCGAGGGTGACCAGCCAGAGGCTGGCATCCGGGAACTCCGGGTAGCCCAGCAAACGCTCGGGATCCCCGGAAAAACGCACCTCGAGACCGAACTTGGATGTTGCGGCCTGCAGTCGGTGTCGCTGCAGAACCACATCCGAGACGATCCCGACCCGTGGCCGGCCAGTCTGGCCGGCCATCACTGACGTCCGGTCAGCCGCTCAATGGTCTCAAGCAACTCGGTTTCCTGGAACGGCTTTCCGAGGTACTCATTCACACCAATGGCCAGCGCACGTTCGCGGTGTTTCTCGCCGGTCCGTGAGGTGATCATGCAGATCGGAATTTCCCGCAGGCTATCGTCGTGGCGCACAAAGCTGGCAACCTCGAACCCATCCATCCGCGGCATTTCGATATCCAGCAGGATGATGTCCGGTTTGTGATCCTGCAGCTGTGCGACCGCGTCCAGGCCGTCTTTGGCAGTGATGACTTCCATGCCGTTGCGCTCCAGCAGTCGTGAGGTAACCTTTCGTACGGTAACCGAGTCGTCCACCACCATGACCACGGTAGCCTGCTCCTCGTACCGTGCAGACTCGCGGGCTTTCTCGAGATTGGCCAGGCGCTGGCGCTCGGACAGGATGTCGGAACGGATCATCGCAGGCAGGTCGAGAATCACCACCACGTTGCCGTCACCCAGGATGGTGGCACCGGACACACCGCGCACCGAACTGAATTGCGGGCCAAGGGATTTAACAACGATCTCCCGGCTGCCCATCAGGTTGTCCACCTGCAGGGCCATGGGCTGCTCGGCGCCGCGTACCAGGATCACTGGCAGCGGCAGGGCCTGTCCCTGCAGCTTCGGATGGTGATCGCTGTTCAGCAGGCTGCCCAGATACTGGAGCCGGTATTCCTGGCCGGCGTATTCGTACATCGGTGCGTCCGGCTTGTAGTATTCCTCAAGCTCGTAGGTGCTGACCCGGACAATACCCTCGATGGTGTTCAGCGGGATCGCGTAGAAATCCTCGCCGGTGGACACCATCAGTGCCCGGTTGACGGAAACCGTGAACGGCAGGCGAACCGTGAAGGTGGTTCCGCGGCCAACGGCGGAATCGATGTCCAGGCTGCCACCGAGCTGTTTGATCTCGCTGGCAACCACGTCCATGCCCACGCCGCGGCCGGAAATCTGGGTTACTTGTTGGGCGGTGGAGAAGCCGGGCTGCAGGATAAACTGCAGGATTTCCCGCTCGGACAGATCCTCGTCTTCCCGCAGCATGCCCTGACGGATCGCCTTGTCGCGAATGACCGAAGAGGGAATGCCGGCGCCATCGTCGATCATCCTCAGGACAACGTCGCCGCCTTCGCGGGTCAGTGACAGTGTGACTTCGCCGGTCTCCGGCTTGCCGGCTTGCTTACGGTCCGCCGGGCTTTCGATGCCGTGGTCCAGGGCGTTCCGGAGCATGTGTTCCAGGGGTGCGATCATGCGCTCCAGGATGCTCCTGTCCATTTCGCCTTCGGCGTTGCGGACATCAAAGTCGACTTTCTTGCCCAGTTCGCCGCTGATCTGGCGAACGATGCGCCGCAGACGCGGCACCATGGAGGCGAACGGAATCATCCGGGTCTTCATCAGACCCTCCTGGAGCTCCGTGTTGATCCGGGACTGCTGCACAAGCAGGGTTTCGGTGTCCCGCACCCGGTCAGACAGAGTTTCCCGCAGGTCTGCAAGGTCCGAAGAGGACTCGGTCAGAGCGCGGGACAGCTGCTGAATGGAGGAGTAACGGTCCATCTCCAGCGGGTCGAAGTCGTCGCCGTAATCCGGCCCGTGTTCTTTCTCGGCACTGAACAGGATCTGGGCTTCCGTCTCGATTTCCATCCGGCGCAGCTGCTCACGCAGACGCTCGATGGTGGCGGCCATTTCCTCCAGGGTATGGCCAAAATCACTGGTCTGCTGCTCAAGCCGGCCACGGGTAATACTGGTTTCACCCGCCAGGTTGACCAGCTCATCCAGCAGCGGTGCGGACACCCGAATGGTCTCCTGGGCCGCCCGCTGTGCCTCGGCCGCCTGTTTGCGAACCTTGGCCGGCGATTTCCCGGGCTTCGGTGCCGGTGCTACCGGTTTTTCTGCCTGGGCGGGAGGCGTTGGCTCTTCAGGCTTTTTCGGTTCCGGCGCGGCCGGGGCTGGCGCAGGCTGTTCGGCCTTTGCCGAAGGCACACCCATGCCGGACTCATAGCCCTTACGGATGTCGGCAACCAGGGCGATGATGGCGTCGTGATCTTCGGTGATGGCCTGCCACTGGGACTCATCTGGGGCATTGCCGCCAAGGTCGATCAGACGTGTCTCAAAGGCGTGGGCCCTGTCCCCAAGCTGGGTCAGTTGGGAGAGGCGAGCGCCGCCTTTCAACGTATGCAATGCACGCTGAGCTTCCTGGTTGAAGGTGTGGTTTGCCGGCTCCTTGCGCCAGTCATCGAGCAGCTGCTCCAGCTGATCCATGATTTCACCGGCTTCCTCCAGGAAGATTTCCAGTACTTCCGGATCGATTGCTTCCTGTTGGGACTCTTCTCGGGGAGCAGCGGTCTCTTCGGCGGCCACTTCGTGGGCCACCCGGAAGTCCTCGATCAGGTCCGCATCCGGCTCGGGCTTGCTGCCCTGTTCCAGGCTGTTGAGCATGGTCTTCAGGCTGCCCAATGCCCGGTCGCTGAGCTTCAGCAACGTCTTCTGGTTATTGGACCCGGAGATGAGGGGATCCAGAGCGTCGGACCAGGCTTCTGCCAGGTTGGCAATCGGATCGACGTCAGAAAGTCGTGCACCACCCTTGAGGGTATGTAGTTCCTGCTGCAGCTGGGTCAGTCCGGTCAGTTCCTCCGGTTCCTCGCGCCACTGGTCAAGACACTCACTGATGGCGTCGTAGATTTCCAGGCCTTCGTCCAGGAAGATGCCGATCAGGTCATCATCGCTGGCCTGTGTCAGAGTCTCGCTGAGGTCGGGGGCATCTGCTGACTCCTCGGTGGGCGCCTCGGCAATTTCGGCCCCTGCCAGCTGTTCCGGCTCTTGCTCACGATCATCGGACGGCGCCGACTCGCCCCGAAGGATGGACTGGACGCGAGCGACCAGCTCCTCCGCCGGTGGGCAAGGCTTCTGCGTCGCCACCTGCTCAACCATTTGCGCGAGCCGGTCATGGCAGGCGAACAAGAGGTCGTTCATGGCGTCGCTGGCTTCCAGCTGGCCCTCTGCAACCTTTTCGAACAGGTCTTCGAGCACGTGGGTCAGGTCGCCAATGGCCTCAACGCCAGCCATCCGGGCGCCACCCTTGAGCGTGTGGACATCCCGTTGCAGTTCCGCGGCAATGCTCCGGTCCGACGGGTCTTCGGTCCAGGTGTGCAGGGCGCTGCCGGTAGAGTTGATCAGGTCGTAGGCTTCTTCCAGGAAAATGCCGACCAGCTCCGGATCCAGGTGCGAGAGATCGGCAACGCCGTCTTCCGCCTCGCCGGTTTCCGCGGCTTCTGAATCGGAATCGACGGGTTCCTCGACCTCCGGGAGCGGGGCCTGCTCTTCGTCGTTGAAATCCGGTTCCGCTTCTTCTTCAGGGCTCGCAACATTGGTGACCGGGCGTGTTCCGGTGGCGCTGTCCATGTACGCCTGGATTTCGCCAATCAGATCCGGCGCAGGGCGCGGTGGCTCCTTGGCTTCCAGGTTCTCGACCATGCCCGCAAGCCGATCGTGGCAGCGGAACAGCAGATCTGAGAGCTCATCATTAATCGATAGCCGCTGCTCGGTCAGTCCCTCAAACAGGTTTTCCAACTCGTGGGAGAGATCGCCCACGGCAGGAATGTCGGCCAGGCGTGCACCTCCCTTAAGGGTATGCAGATCCCGCTGCAGCAACCGAAGGATATCCAGGTTTCCGGCATTTTCGCTCCAGCTCTGCAGCGCTTCGGCGGTGCTGTCGATGAGGTCGCGGGCCTCTTCCAGGAAGATCTCCGCAAGCTCCTCGTCCATCTCATCATCGGATTCGGACATTTCCGGCAGCGGCGGTTGTTCGGCCGCCGCTGGTTCTTCATTTGCCGGTACTTCGGTTTCATCCATCTCAAAGCTGAGATCGATTTCCTCGAGTTCACCGGTGAATTCCTGCTCGAAGGCGTCGGGTTCCTGGTTTTCTGTGCTCGGGGCCCGTTTCAGGTTTTCGAGCGCGGTAACCATGTCGTCGCTGGATTCCGTGGCAAGCCCGGCAGCCACCTGATCCATCATGTTGATCAGCTGTTCGTGAGCTGCCCGAACGGTCTCGAAAAAGGCTTCGTCCGGCGCTTCATCGTGTCTGGCGGCTTCGTCATAGGTGTCTTTCAACGCGCTGGAGAGCGCGGCAACGTCGCTGAGTCCGGCTTCCGAGGCCCCGGAGGTCAACTGCTCCAGCTCGGAACGCAACGGGTTCAACGACTCCATCTCGCCGGGGTTGTCCGCCCAGTGGTCGAGAATCCGGTCAGCATCCAGAACAATGTCAAGGCCTTCGTTCAGGAACAGCTGAACCAGCCGTGACGGAGCCTGCTGCGGATGCTGGCGAGGAGCTTCCTCGCTGTGGCCGCGGAGTGTCTCTTCGGTCAGTTGGTCCAGCTTCTCGAGGAAGGCTTCGGTGCCCGGCAGCGAGGCCTGTGGATTTTCACGGATCTGGGCCAGGCCCTGTGTCAGGAAATCGCAGGCGGATTCGATCAGCGAGAGCACGTCGCGGTTGGCCCGCTTGTTCTGTGCCCGGGATTCCTTGACGAAGCGTTCCAGTGGTGTGATTACAGCAGCAATCGGTGCAATGCCGGCGGTATGGGCGCTGCCTTTGAGGGTATGCAGGGCCCGGGAAAGATCATCGGTGTAGGTAACCGTGGTCTTGTCTCCGGCTGCTGACAGGAAATCCTTCAGCGTCTGCAGATGGGTCTCGGTTTCACTTTCGAAAATATCCAGCAATACCGGGTCGACCGCATCCTCTTCAGTCGTCTCGATCTCTGCGCTTGCAGCGGTGATCTCATCTTCCGCTACGGTTTCGGAGCCGTCCGATTCGGCCGCCGGCATGATGCTGGCATCAGGAATCTCACCGCTGGCCAGGGCGTTGGCGCGGGCTTCGAGGTTGGCGGTATCGAGGGAAGCCGCACGGCGCTTCTCGAAATCGTCGACCAGGGCCGGCAGGCTGGCAGTGACATCCTCCAGAAGACTGGCGATGTCATCGTTCATGAAGATGCTGCCGTCGATAACGCGGTTCAGCATGTTCTCCACGGACCAGGCCAATTCGCCAACAACCAGCGCGCCGACCATACGGCCACTGCCTTTCAGCGTGTGGAAGGCACGGCGAACTTCTGACAAAGCGCTGCGGTCATCGTGCTGGCGCAAAAGCATTGGCAGGTATTCGCGAATGGTGTCCAGCACCTCACCGGCTTCTTCGACGAATATTTCAAGTATTTCATCGTCAATCAGGTCATCGTCATCGGCGGACTCATCCGACACGGCCTCAACGGTGGCTTCTTCAACGATGGATTGCGGGGTTTCCTGCTCTTCTTCTCCCGAGTCGGCGACGGTGTCTTCGACCTCGGGAATGTCCTGCGCCGTCACGGCATCGTCGTCGGTGCGACGGGTGGTTGCCATGGCCTCGGCCCGGTTGATGAGCTCCTCCACGTCGCCTGCGGTCTGGCCGTCCTTGAATTCACGGATCAGTGACGGAATGCGGGCATTGACCTCGTCCACCAGGGTAAACATGTCTTCGGTGGGGCGAATGGTCTGATCGATCACCCGGTTCAGCAGGTTTTCCACAGACCATGCCAATTCGCCGATACTGGTCGCGCCCACAAGTCGTCCGCTGCCCTTGAGCGTATGGAAAGCACGACGAACTTCGGTCAGAGCCTCACGGTCGTCGTGATTCTGGCGCAGACGGGGATAGAATTCATGAATGGTCTCGAGTACCTCTTCGGCTTCCTCAACGAAAATGCCGAGAATCTCATCGTCCAGGAGCTCCGAATCCGAGCTTTTGGCCTCTTCCGGGGCAGCCGTAACGGTGGTTTCCGGTTGCTCTTCAGCCGGTTCAACAACCGGCACGTCTTCTGCGGCAGTTTCGGTCCAGGTGGGCTCTGCGCCGACCGGGAACCCAAGGGAAGCGAGACTGTCCTCGGCAACCCGCAGAATCGAATCGTTTTCACCAATCCCTTCAGCGAGGCGCTCCAGGTAATACTCGATGCTGGTAACCGCATCGGCCAGGATGTCGAGCTGCTTCCAGTCAGGAACCTGCTTGCCGTCCAGCAGCACATCGCTGATGTAGCGCTCTGCCGAGGCCAGCATGCTTGCAACCCGGTCCAGCGGAATCAGGCTGAGGCCGCCGCGAATGCTGTGCAGCAGGCCGGGGACATGCTCGATTTCCCGGGTATCCCATTGCGAGGCAATGAAATTGACGATGGCGGATTTCACCTGCTCCAGAGTGTTCCGTGATTCCCGCAGCAACGCGCCGCTGGCCTCGCCCAGTTCCCGGGAGCCAAGGTTAATCGGTGTATCGGAGGTTTCGTCAGCGGACGACTCCTGCTGACCTTCGCTGTCCAGACCGGCGAGACTGGCTTCGACGTAAAGCAGTGCGCCGGCGATATCCATCAGCGTGCCATCGTCAACCAGCTCGGACTGGGCGCTGAGTTTCTCAACCAGTTCGACCTGCTCGGTGATCACTTTCCGCGGTATGCCCAGACCCAGCACGGCCAGGGTATTGGCCACCTGGCGCAGACCCGGCAACAGGTCGTCAAGCTCACTGTTCTGGCGGAGCTCTGAGCGGACAAACAGATCCAGCTGATCCTTCAGTTTCGCCAGCTCTTCATTGAGCGCGCCGACAACGGAATGGATGGCGTCCCGGCCGGGGCCGGAGACACGGGTTCGGGCGGCATCAACATCGTCTTCTGACGGCAGTGCCTGGTTCAACTGGTAGGCATCCCGCAGGGCACTGACCTGGGGTGAATCCAGATCCCGCGCACGGGCAACGTAGTAGAGCAGGTGTTTGAGCAGCGCTTCCGGTGCCGGTTGCTGAAGGATATCGGCGTGCTCATCGGTCAGTCGGCGTATTTCACTGTCCAGCTCCCTGAGCAGGGATTTCACCGCCGCATTCACCGGGTTTACATGTGCCTGAAGTGTTTCCACAAACGCACTGGCCGCTTTCCAGAGCTCGCCCCGGGGCGTTTTCTGGCATAAACGGACCAACCGTTGAATCACCTTCTGCATGTACTCGAAATGAGCATCGAGATCCGCTTCCCGGATAACACCGGCCAGCGCGAATTGGTACATCTGGCGCAGTTTGCGGATGTGGCCCAGGACTGTGGGGTCCTGCAGGCGCTGAGAGACCTTCCCGGACACGGTCATTCGCGAGGGGGCGAGGTCTGGTTTGAACAAAGAGGTATCAGACAGCAGGGATTCGCCACGGGCGGCCCGGAGGTCGTTAAGCAGTGGCAGCAGCACCATCGGGAAATCGTCCTGGCTGCTGGCCAGATGCTCGAGGTACTGGGGCAACTGCAGGATGGCCTGCATCAGGACTTCAACGGCTTCGTCGGTATTGGCAACGGTTTCGTTGAGTACGGCCTGGGTGAGCTTTTCCATCTCCTCGGTGAGCAGGGCTGCACCGTAGAGCTCGACCATTTGCAGGGTGCCATGTACCTGATGGAGATAATTCAGGCAGAAGCGCAGGCGCGCGGTGTCGTCACGATTCTCGACATACGCTTCCAGTGCATGCTGACCCTGGGTCAGCGTGTCCTGTATCTCTCCCCGAACCCAGTCGAGGGCGATGCTGTCATGGTGATTGCCCATAACCACTCCGGTTATTCTTCGTCAGTCTGGCGTTTGATCCACGCCAGCACATGTTCCGAGGGGACTCTCTGTAACCCTGGAGGCTGCCAGTCGGTCAGCTCTCCCTGGCCCAGTACCAGCAACCCCCCGGGCGCCAGCCGCTCTGCAAGTCGCTTGACAATTTCCCGCCGGCGCCAGCGACGGAAATAAATCAGCAGATTCTGGCAGAAGATAATGTTCATCCCGTGCATGGGTGCTTTATCCAGGTCCAGAACATTCAGTCTGGTAAAGCACACCCTGTCGCGGATGCTGTTCACGATTTCTACGGTGTTCCGCTCGGCCGGGCGGAAATACCGTGCTTTCATTTCCTCGTCCATTCCCAGCAGTTTGCGGGGATTGAACTGACCGTTCCGGGCCTTCTCGATCACCGGCTTGCTGATATCAGAGCCGGTGACACCGAACAGAGGCTGCAATGCCAGTTGCTCCATGCATTCATTCAGCACCATGGCCAGGGTGTAGGGCTCTTCCCCGGTGGAACATCCGACACTCCAGGCCTCCAGGGGGCGCTTTTTCAGCTGTTCCCGCGGCCGTGTCAGAACATAGTCGGATACCAGCCGGAAAGCGTCGGAATCCCGGAAGAACCGGGTTTCCTGGACAGTGAGCCGGTCCACCAGCGTTGACCATTCCCTGATCGCATCCGGCCCGGATACGATCTTTTCGTAATAGGCCTGATAGCTGCTGCAGCCGATTTCCCGCATCCGGATGCCAAGGTTCGTTTCCAGAAACGAACGGCGCTCGGAAGACAGGGTGATCCCGGTTCGGTGTTCCAGCAGGGTTTGCCACTGGCTGAACTGCGCCTCGTCCATATCCGGGAGTCGACGCAGTGACCAGATGCCCTCGGCAGGTGACAGGTTGTTATGCATTTGCGCCATAAACCGTCAACAGCCCTGGAACGGAAATCAGCCCACCACCGGAACGTCGCTGTCTTCCTCTTCCTCGTAATCCGCCGCTTCTTCTTCCGGCAGAGTAAAGCCGGCAACGGAGGACCGAAGCTCGGACGCCATTTCTGCCAGGTTACCGATAGACTTCGCAGTCGCGTTGGTACCGGAAGACGTCTGGGACGTGATTTCCTGGATAACGTTCATGGTGTTGGAAATGTGCGCCGCCGACGAAGACTGCTGACGTGCAGCGTTGGAGATGTTCTGGATCAGTTCCGCCAGAGACATGGATACGTTTTCGATTTCCTCGAGGGCGATACCCGCGTCCTGGGCCAGACGAGCACCACGGACCACCTCGGCGGTGGTGTGTTCCATGGAGATAACGGCTTCGTTGGTGTCCGACTGGATCGTCTTAACCAGCGCTTCAATCTGCTTGGTCGCTGCAGAGGAGCGTTCCGCCAGTCGCTGTACTTCGTCCGCAACAACCGCGAAGCCCCGGCCAGCGTCACCGGCCATGGAGGCCTGGATCGCCGCGTTCAGGGACAGGATGTTGGTCTGGTCGGCGATGTCGTTGATCAGGGATACGATGTCACCGATTTCCTGGGAAGATTCACCCAGACGCTTGATCCGTTTGGAGGTTTCCTGGATCTGCTCACGGATGTTGTCCATGCCGCGGATGGTGTTCTGTACCACTTCCGCGCCTTTCTTCGCGATCGCAACCGACCGCTCCGCAACCGCGGAGGACTCGGCAGCGTTCGAGGATACCTGGTCGATGGACACGGCCATCTCGTTCACCGCGGCGGAGGCGCCGGCGATTTCCTGGGCCTGGTGCTCGGAAGCATCGGCAAGATGCATCGCAGTGGCCTGGGTTTCCTGAGCCGCTGACGCTACCCGTACGGCAGTACCACGAATCGCCTGTACCAGTCCGCGCATCTGGTCGATCGCGTAGTTGATGGAGTCGGCGATGGCACCGGTGAAGTCCTCGGTTACCGTGGCCTCGGTGGTCAAGTCACCATCAGCCAGGTCGGCCAGTTCGTCCAGCAGTCGCAGGATCGCGTTCTGGTTCTGCTCGTTCTGCTCTTGCGTAGTAGCCAGTCGGGCCTGGGCTTCGCGGTACAGGGCCAGACCGATAAACACAACAATGGCAACCATGGCGGCCAGGATCGCGAAGGCCAGGGTCGGGCTGACCAGACGTGAGCCGGACTGGGTCCGGAAGTTCTCGGCCAGTACAGACAGTTCGGAAAGCAGGATCTCGGAATTCTGGAAGATGTCGCTGGCAGCAGTACGAACCTTGAAGAGGTCGGGAGAAGCTTCAAGGATTGCGTCTACGTTCTGGGAAACGAACTGGAACAGTTCATCGACAGCTTCAAGGCCGTAGATGGCGTCTTCGTCATTTACCTGAGAGATCCCCATGGCCGGGTTGCCGTTCAGCTGGCCTTCAAGCACTCGCCCGAACAGGCTCGCGTCACGACCGAAACGGTCCGCGGCGATAACCGCGTCTTCGTCACCGGAGAGTACGTTGTTGACCGAGCGAACAATCCGCTCCGCCAGGAGTGACTGACGCTGGGCCAGTGCGATCTGTTCGGCGGGTGCGTCGTTGTCGAGCAGGATTTGTACGATATCGTCGTACTCAACCTGCAGCTGCGGAATGGTTTCGTTCAGAGTCCGGGCAACCTCGTGGAGACCGAGCACCGCATCCTGGGTGGAGAGGATGCTGTCGGCGTTTTCCCGCACGGTGTTCCAGTTTTCCTGAACGCCACTCTGCTGGGCCAGTTCACTCGGCGGCAGACCGGTTTCCGGATTACCCTCGGTTACGTTGGTCCAGAGCTGCTGGAATTCGTCACGGGAGCGGCGCAGCTGGTTGAAGGCCTCGGCGGTACCGCCGGCAGCCTCGGTCGCGTTCTTCGCAATCTCCTGAGAGAGCACCCTCAGTTCGGCGGTGTTGGCGATATATTCCTGATCGTTCTGGCTGTCTGTATTGATAATGAACAGCACCACAACGAGCAGGATAGTGAGTGCGATCAGCGCGGCGATCAGGCCGGCAACCAGCTTGTTGCCTCCCTGTCCCATACTGAGTCTTCCGGCTCTGTTCTTCATTTTCTGGCTCCCGGCCTCTTCAAGAAATTGGCAAGTTTGTTTTTTCGGGTTTCAGGCGGTCAGGGTGATGTTCCTGCCATTGTCACCACCCTTACCACTGTGCGACGTCAAGAAATCGTTCGTCCTCGAGCAGGTCGACGGCCGAAAACACTTTCCAGACTTCCTCGTTGCGTTCATAACCGCCTGAGACAAACGGTCGAACGTTTTCAGGCACGCCCTCGGGCGAATCCTTGAAACTGTCAGTTGCGAAATACTGCATGCCCAGCACACTATCGACTACCAGCCCGCTGAAAATGTCACCCTGCTCTACCACCAGCACGCGCCGTTCCCGCTGGCTACGGGAAGAGCGGGGAATATCGAAAAAGCCGGCAAGATCAACCAGGGGCAGGAGGCGGCCGCGAACATTGGCCGCACCAAGCAAAAACGGGCGAACCCCCGGTATATGGGTAAACCGGGGGACGTGGAGGATTTCAGTGACTTCGCCCATGGGGGCAACGTACCGTTCGCCTGCGAGAACGAAGCCGATGCCGTTCCACAGTTCAACGGCTTGCTGTTGTTCCGGCAGGCCGGCAGCCAGCGACCGGCTGCGCGCGGCGATATCCGTCAGAACGGCAAAAGGGGCGGCCTGGGCGGACATGCTTACTCCACGGTTGGGGATCAGGCAATCAGACTGTTGATTGTTTTGATCAGGTCGTCTTCGTTAACCGGCTTGACCAGGTAACCCTTGGCGCCCTGTCGGGTGCCCCAAACGCGGTCAGTTTCCTGATCCTTGGTGGTTACGATGACGACCGGGATGGACGCGGTTTCCGGGGCGCGGGTCAGTTGGCGGGTTGCCTGAAAGCCGTTCAGGCCGGGCATAACCACATCCATCAGAACCAGGTCCGGGGTCTCTGCACGAGCCTTGGCAACGCCGTCTGCGCCGTTGTCAGCTGTAAGCACCTCGTGCTTATGCTTTTCCAGGATCGTGGAGATTTTCTTAACCTCGGTAGGGGAGTCGTCAACAATAAGAATGCGGGCCATGGTTTCCTCGATGGTTCTTTGGGTCAGCAGGTTTACTGTTCCGCCTGTGGAACATACTGGCGGATGGTATTGAGCAGCTCATCCTTACTGAACGGTTTGGTCAGATACTGGTCCGAGCCGACAATACGGCCCTTGGCCTTGTCGAACAGACCGTCCTTGCTGGAGAGCATGATAACCGGCGTCTTTTTGAAGGAGGAATTGTTCTTGATAAGTGCGCAGGTCTGGTAGCCGTCCAGACGGGGCATCATGATATCGACAAAAATGATGTCCGGCTGTGAATCGGCAATCTTGGCAAGAGCGTCAAAGCCGTCAGTCGCGGTGATGACCTCACAGCCGACCTTTTTCAGAAGGGTTTCTGCGGTGCGACGTATGGTTTTACTGTCGTCGATCACCATGATCTTCAAGTTCTCGAAGTTGTCATCCATTGTCCAACTGCCTTGCGCTCAGCGACTGTCGTTATTTTAAAACGGGGGTTTTAACACAAACCTTAAGGTTCTTCTATAAACCCCGCTCATTTATAGATTATCAATGGCCGGATAAAAAGTATTAGTTTGTGACCAAATGTACTACTGCCCGCAACGTCACGTAACTGACTGAGGATTTCTCCGGATGCATTTGCAGTTCGGGTACAATACCATCTGATTTCAAAGCATAGCACTTAATGTCTGGTCCGCTCTGCAGACCGGTTCGTGTTTTTAACCCTCAGGAGTGCAGGAACGCCCATGACCGTCAGACTCGGGATCGTGATGGATCCGATTGAAGATATCCACTTCAAGAAAGACAGCTCACTGGCCATGTTGCTGGCTGCCCAGAAACGCGGTTGGAAAATCGAGTACATGGAGCTCCCCGACCTGTACCTGGACGGTGGCCGTGCCATGGCGCACACCCGTGACCTGACTGTGCACATGGATCCGGAAAACTGGTACGGCTTCGGGCCGTCCCAGGACCGGGCGCTGGGAGATCTTGATGTCATCCTCATGCGCAAGGACCCGCCGGTAGACCGGGAGTTCCTGATGGCCACCTATATACTGGAGGCGGCCGAGCAACAGGGCGCTCTGGTGGTCAATCCGGCGTCCACGCTGCGCGACTGCAATGAGAAGCTGTTCGCCACGCAGTTTACTGACCTGACGCCGCCACTACTTGTCAGCCGTTCGGCGAGTCGCTTCCGCGAGTTCTACGCCGAACACGGCGATGTCATCATGAAGCCGGTGGACGGCATGGGCGGTCATTCGATCTTCCGTATCAGGGAAAACGATTTCAATCTCGGTGTCATCATCGAAACCCTCACCAACTATGGCACGCACCAGGCCATGGCCCAGAAATACATCCCCGAAATCAGCGATGGCGACAAGCGCATCCTGCTGATCGACGGTGAACCGGTCCCCTATTCGCTTGCGAGAATACCCTCCCATGGCGAGAATCGGGGCAATCTGGCCGCCGGCGGCCGGGGTGAAGGTCGTGAACTGACCGCGCGGGATCGTGAGATCTGCGAACGCGTTGCCCCGGTGATCAAAGAGAAAGGCCTCATTTTTGTGGGCCTGGATGTCATCGGTGACTACCTTACCGAAATCAATGTCACCAGCCCGACCTGTATCCGGGAACTCGATGCGGCCTTCGGGATCGATATTGGTGGCTTATTGATGGACGCGATTGCGAAGCGTCTGGGCCAGGCATAATCCGGTGATGGCGGCCGGGCAGGTATAACGACAGGATCCATATCAGGAATGGCAGTTCAGGTAAGCGACTTCGACCGGTTTTCCTTCACCCTGTTTATGGCGCTGGCGGTGCACGCCATCGTGGTGCTGGGAATCACCTTTGCGCCTGAACCGCCCCGTTCCTCTGCCCAGACCATGGAAATCACCCTGTCCCAGTTTGACGATGAGGAAGCTCCGGAGAAGGCGGATTTCCTGGCCCAGACCAGTCAGAAGGGCAGTGGTACCGAGGAAGAGGTTCGGGAAATGACCACCCCGCAGCCGGCGGAGGTGAGCCAGCCGCAGGTGGCCCAGGTTCAACCCGAGCCTCCTGCGCAAACCGAGCCGCAGCCGCGTCAGGAAAAGCAGGTCGTTCAGACCGAAAGTTCTTCCCGTCAGAAGGTTCGCCAGCCTGAGGAGCGCACCAGGCCGGAAGAGGAGCCTCTGCCGGTTCGCGAGAAAAAGAGCCTGATGGAGCGCAGCCTGGAAATTGCCAGCCTTGAGGCCCGATTCGATGCCCAGCAGCAGGCCTATGCCCGCAAACCCAGGGTGATGCGGGTAACCGCCGCCTCTACGCTCAAGTCCACCAACGCCTGGTACGTTCAGAACTGGGTGAGCAAGGTAACGCGGGTGGGGAATATCAACTACCCGACCGAGGCGCGCAATGCCGGAATCTATGGCACACTGCGAATGCTGGTGTCACTCAAGAAAGACGGCACCATTAAAGAGGTGGCGATCCTGCAGTCTTCCGGCAGCACCGTCCTGGATGATGCTGCCATCCGTATAGTCAGGATGGCCTCACCTTTTGCACCATTTCCGGACGAAATGCGGAAAGAGGTGGATGAACTCGAAATCATACGTACCTGGTCCTTCCAGCGTCGGGGGCTGACATCCGGATGACAGCATCACAACACTCTCCCCATAGCTTGCGCCACCAGTTCCTGGTGGCATCGCCCTATCTCGCTGATCCCCGTTTCCATGGCGGCGTGATCTACATTTGCGAGCATTCCGACGACGGTGCCCTGGGGTTAATGATCAATCAGCCGCTGGACATCCACCTGGGTGAAATCCTGGAACAACTGGACCTGCCAGGCGGCGAGCTGGATCTGCCGGTATTCAGCGGTGGTCCGGTGCAGCCGGAACGCGGCTTTGTGCTGCATCCCCCAGGCACCAGCTGGCAGAACACGGCGAAGGTCACCGACGATGTTCTGCTGACCACATCCCGCGATGTATTGGCAGGCATTGGTCGTGGCGAAGGTCCCGACGAGTACCTGGTGGCATTGGGCTATTCCGGCTGGAGCGAAGGGCAGCTGGAAGAGGAACTGGGCAGCAACGCCTGGCTCACCTGTCCGGCCAACACCGACATCCTGTTCCGTACTCCCTGGGAAGAGCGCTACAAGGCGGTGCTGCAGCTGATCGGCATTGATCTCAATCAGCTCAGCGAATCGGTCGGTCATGCCTGAACCGGCCAGCCGTCGCGTCATGGCGTTCGATTTTGGCACCCGCCGTATTGGCGTAGCGGTTGGTCAGGAGTTGCTTGGATCCGGCCAACCGGTGGCTCTGATTCCTGCCCGAGACGGTATCCCCGATTGGCAACAGATTGAGTCCCTGCTCGAGGAGTGGCGTCCGGACCTGGTCGTGGTCGGTTTGCCCCTCAACATGGACGACACCGAAAACGATATGTGTGCCCGGGCGCGCAAATTCGGCAAGCGCCTGCATGGGCGCTACCACGTGCCGGTCGAGATGGTGGACGAGCGGCTCACCAGCTTCGAGGCCAAGGGTGAAGTGATGGCCGCCGGAGGCAGTCGTGATTTTGGTCGCCACGGAGTGGATGACCGGGCCGCGGTGCTGATCCTGGAAACCTTTTTTCAACAGTGAGGACCGAATGACGGCATTGCTTGATATTGATCAGTTGCTTGACCAGATGGAAACCGGGCTGCGTCAGGCGCTCGAGCAACGGGGCGTGCAATCCCCGGTCCTGATCGGTATACGGACCGGAGGCGTCTGGCTGGCCGACGTGCTGAGCAAACGCCTTGGCATCGAAGAGCCGTTCGGCGAACTGGACATCTCCTTCTACCGCGATGATTTCAGCCGCATCGGCCTGAATCCCCGGGTGAAACCCTCGAGTCTGCCCTTCGATACCGAAGGCCGTGACATCATCCTGATTGACGATGTCATCATGAGCGGCCGGACGATCCGCGCCGCCATGAATGAGATCTTCGATTATGGCCGTCCAGCCAGTATCATACTGGCCACCCTGATTGACCTCGGTGCCCGGGAACTGCCCATCCAGCCGGATGTGGCTGGCAAGACAATGGCGTTGGAATCCCATCAACGCGTCAAACTGCGTGGCCCCGACCCGCTCCGTATCGAGCTTCAGGAAGCCGGACAATAAACCTCCGAATCGGATAACAGGCGACCCATGACCGCGAACGACTCTTCCCCGCACCACTTGCAGCTGACCCGGGATGGTCAGTTGCGGCATTTCCTCACTCTCGACGGTCTGGATCGGGCGCTGCTGACCGACATCCTGGACACGGCGGACTCCTTTATCGAGGTCGGTGAGCGAACCATCAAGAAAGTGCCACTGCTTCGCGGGCGAACCGTGGTAAACCTGTTTTTCGAGTCCAGCACCCGAACCCGCAGTACCTTTGAGCTGGCGGCCAAACGCCTCTCTGCGGATGTGCTCAACCTGGATATCAGCACCTCGGCCACCTCCAAGGGCGAATCCCTGTCTGACACGCTGCTCAACCTGGAAGCCATGGCCAGCGACATGTTCGTGGTCCGGCACTCCCAGAGTGGTGCGCCGCATTTTATTGCCGAGAGCGTGACGCCCGGCGTCGCCATCATCAACGCTGGTGATGGTCGCCACGCTCACCCGACGCAGGCCATGCTGGATATGCTGACGATTCGCCAGCGCAAGGGGCGTTTCGAGGGCCTCAAAGTCGCTATCGTTGGCGACGTGCTGCACTCCCGAGTGGCCCGCTCCCAGATCCGGGCTCTCAACGAGCTGGGTGCGGAGGAAGTTCGCGTCATTGCCCCGGGAACCCTGCTTCCCAAAGACGTGGAAAGCCTCGGCTGCACGGTGGAATACGACATGACCCGCGGGATGAAGGATCTGGATGTGGTCATCATGCTGCGACTGCAGAAAGAGCGGATGGAAGGCGCATTGCTGCCCAGCGAGCGCGAGTTCTACCGGCTCTACGGCCTGAACCAGCAAAAACTGGCGTTGGCCCATCCGGAATGCATCGTTATGCACCCGGGGCCGATCAATCGGGGCGTTGAAATCGAATCGGCGGTTGCCGACGGACCACAGTCGGTCATTCTGAACCAGGTGACCAACGGCATCGCCATCCGGATGGCGGTCATGTCCATGGCCATGGGTGGCCAGGTTTCAGAACGGCAGCAGAAATTGAGTGAGAGGGGCCAGGCATGAGCAGTGTCAACACATCCGGAACCAGCCTGAAGATTACCGGAGGCCGACTGTTCGATGGTCAGGGCCCGGAGCAGCAGAATACCGCGCTGCTGATTCGGGATGGCCGTATTGCCGCGATGGGCGAAGCTGCCGCCCGGGCACATGCCGACGAGACAATCAGCGCAGAAAACGCTGTCATAACGCCGGGCTTTGTGGATCTTTGCTGTAACCTCCGTGAGCCGGGCAATGGCCAGAAAGGCAATATTGCCTCGGAAACTCTCGCAGCGGCTCATGGCGGTTTCACGACGGTCTGCGCTTCGCCGGAAACCTCGCCGGTGAACGATTCCAGTGCCGTCACCCACCTGATCCGGGACGGCGCCGCCAGCCGGTCGCCGATCCGGGTGTTGCCCATTGGTGCCATCACCCGTGGTCTGGAGGGGGATTTGCTCAGCGACATGGCGGGCCTGGCCTCAGCGGGTTGTGTCGCTGTGGGTAATGGCTCCCGGGGCGTGCGTAACGCCCGCATCTTGCGCCGGTGCATGGCCTACGCCCAGACCTTTGGTTTGACGGTAATGTTCAGTCCCGAGAACCAGGCCCTGGCTGCCGACGGCTACGCCCACGACGGCCTGGTAACCTCGCGCCTGGGGCTGCTCGGTATTCCGGAAGTGGCGGAAACCGCTGCGGTGATGGAAATGCTGTTGCTGGCGGAGGAAACCGGGGTACGGTTGCATCTGAGCCAGCTCTCCTGTGGTCGCAGTGTTGAAATGCTGGCTGAAGCCCGCCGCCGCGGCATTGCGGTAACCGCCGATGTGGCCATGCACCAGCTTGTGTTCACCGAGGAGGCCCTGGCCGGTTTCGACAGCCGCTTCCATGTTCGGCCTCCTCTGCGCGGCGAGGGCGATCGGAAGGCGTTGATAGCCGGTGTTCGGGACGGTGTGATTGATGCCATTGTCAGCCAGCATCAACCTCACGATACCGCCGCCAAGCAGGCCCCCATGGCAGCCACCGAGCCGGGACTGTCGAGCATTGAGAGTGTGCTGTCGCTGGGGCTGGAACTGGTGGAGATGAATGAGCTGGCATTGCCTGATCTGATTCGCGCGCTGACCAACGGTCCGGCTTCCGCGCTGGGCAGAACAGCCCGCCTTGCCGAGGGTGAAATCGCTGATGTCTGTGTGTTTGATCCTGATGCCTTCTGGACACCGAACTCGAAAACACTGGTTTCAGCCGGTCGCCATGCGCCGGTGACCGATCGCGAACTGCCGGGTGTCGTCCGGCTCACTCTCAGTGAGGGTCGAAAGGCCTGGCCAAAGCCGGCAATCTGAATCCGGCTTAGGCGACAAAGTGCGGCAGGGGTTGCGGAACCTCTGTCGACACCATCACAGAATCCCCCCTTTTTGCTGAAAAACCCTTGATGGCAGGCACCTGTGCCAACGTATTCTTGTAGCCGTCGCCCTATGGTCGACCAAGGAAAGCGTGGCCTGACCGGTTCATTTTCACAGACCGGCGCCCGACAATAATAATCAGGAGTCATCCCGTGAAATCAGCAAACCTCCCCCAGCGGGTAGCTTTGGCAGCTGCCCTCTGTGCCAGTCTGGTATTCCCCTCGATGGGGCAGGCACAGGCGCAGAACGAGCCTCTGGAACGCAGCTTTTGCGTTTTTGACCCGGTTGGTGCCAATGGTCCCCTGTTTGCCATCACCAAAACCTTCCAGCCGGTTGCTCTGAAAAACGGCATCAAGCTGGACCTTCGCGCCTACACCGATGAGAAGGTGGCCGCCGAGGACTTCAAGGCGGGCCAGTGCGACGCCGTGCTGCTCACCGGCACCCGGGCCCGGGAATTCAACAAGTTCACGGGCAGCCTTGAAGCCATGGGCGCAGTGCCCGGCGAAGAGGAAATGCGGCTGCTGTACAACACCCTCAGCCAGCCCAAAGCCCGGCCGTTCCTGATTGATGGTCCCTACGAGGTTGCCGGTGTATTCCCCGGGGGCGCCATTTATCTCCACACCCGGGACCGCAACATCGATTCTGTTGAGAAACTGCAGGGCAAACGGATTGCAACCCTCGATTACGATCAGGCATCCGTGCGGATGGTTCGCCATGTGGGGGCATCTGTGGTGGGGTCCAATTCCGCCAACTTTGCCGGCAAGTTCAACAACGGTAGCGTGGACCTGGCCTATGCTCCGGCCGTCGCCTACACACCACTGGAACTTTACAAGGGCGTTCAGCCCAACGGTGCGGTGGTCAAATATGCCCTCGGGTATATGAATTTCCAGGTAATCATCCACCGTGACCGGTTCCCGGATTCGGCCGGCCAGATGGTGCGTGACCAGGCCATCAAACGCATAGACGAAGCCTACGAGATTATTGCCCAGGCAGAGGCTGAAATTCCGGAAGACGTCTGGATGCAGCTGCCCCAGGAAGACACCGCTGAATACGACAAGATGCTGCGCAAGGTGCGTCTCTCGTTGCTGGAGGACGGTGTATACGATGAGCGGGCTATCAAGTTGATGAAAGCGATTCGCTGCCGGGTAGATGCCACTCGCTCCGAGTGTGCTTCCGTCGCCGGAACCTGAACCAGGGGTAGAGCAGGCCCGCAGCTGCGGGCCTGTGCCTGACTAGCGGATTTCGTCTTTGAGAGCCTTGCCGGCCTTGAAGCCTACGGTTTTGCTGGCAGGGATGCGAATGGTCTCGCCGGTTTGCGGGTTTCGTCCATCACGCGCTTCGCGGCTGCGGATGTTGAAAGTGCCAAAGCCGATCAGGGTGACATCCTCGCCACGGGAGGCGGCGGCCGATACCTGGTCGGTAAATGCGGTAATTACTTCGCTGGCCTTTTCCCGGGTCAGCCCGGTGCGGTCGGCAATGGCCGCGGCGAGTTCAGGTTTGCGCATCGGATACTCCTTTTATTGTATTTCTGCGGGTTCGGTCTGTACTGGCCGGAATCACAACGACTCTCGGTTGCTCCAATCTATAGTGGCTCGCGGCCCATTGTGCAAACCAAGGGGTGGCATAGGTGTGTGTAAATTGGCGTCATTTGCGGCATCGGTCGCATAAAAACGGGGCCTCCTGCGCCATAATGCGTGCCTGGTTACAGACTGTAACAAACCGGTTTCTCCGCCAGAGTCCGGGCCGTGCGATTGCAGCAGGGCTGCATCAGAACAAAAAACGCAAAAGGTGAAGAAGGTATGACCCATTTCCGGAATCCCTCCCGCAAGTCGCCATTTTCCACGCGTCGAGTACGTAACCTTGTGGCGGCTTTCACGGCCAGTTTGGTCCTTGGCGGCTGCAGCGCGGTGAATCACGTGATGTACAAGACTACCGGGGATGTGATGCAGGGCTTCTCCAGGGATCACACGGTGCCTTTTTTGATGGAAAGCAATGATCTGGCCATGGGGTGCGCCATGAGCGAGGCGACTGCGCCACTGCTGATGTCCTTCGGCCGCGTTACCAATGAGCCGGACCAGTTGGCGGTGATGCTCTACCTCAGTGCCGGCGGCTGCGCCGAAGAAGAGGCAAGGGAGCACGAGCTGGCCGCACTTGCCGCCCTGAATGCCATGAACGGCAATGAGGCCGAGGATGCCATGATCCGGCAGAAGCGCGCGCATAGCGTTGCTGCCCGGCGCTATTACAAGGCCTGGCAGCACCACAATGCCCATTACGGCAATCCTGCCGATGGCGAATGCCCGGATTTTGATGACGACATGGACGAGTTCATCTACATGGCGGGTCTTCTTTCCGGCCTCCAGGCGCTTAATGCCCAGATTCAGTCCACCTCGTCCATTGGCGTACCGGCGAACGTTGGCTCCATTGCCGCCCGGGCCACAAGCTGCCTCGATAATGAAAAATGGTGGGGTGCGCCCATGGCATTGCGGGCAACGGTGTGGGCGATGATTCCGGGTGCCCAGCCCGAGGGTGAGAACGCGTTTGAACGGCTGGCCATCGCCGACGATCAGGGCGAGGTTGCGGGTGTGCGTTTGCCCCACGTGTTCCACGCCATCGCGGCCCTGAACAAGGGTGACGAAGCCATGGTTCGTTCGGTGATCCGGGATCATGCCGAATCGATCGAGACTACGCCGGCCAATGAGCAGTGGCGGTTCGTGGACGCCATGGCCACCGATATGATCGTCGCGGTTTCTGACCGTCTCTGGGTTGAGAACACCGGGCACCGTACCCCCATGGGGCAGCTGGGCAGCTTCTGGGATGACCAGGCGGAAGCCGTTGAAACCATGGATCTGGACGATCTGCTGTAACCACTCCCTACCCAGAGTAATCAGTTATGTCGAAGGGCGGTTTTCATCGTAGCGGGCTGGAGTGGTTTTCATCGCTGCCCGCCTGTCTGTTATTGCTTGCGGTGGTCATTTTCTCCACGAGCAGCGACATCCACAACCAGATGCTTCGGGGCGGTGAACAGCTCTGGAGTGGCTATTACAAGTTGCGGATGGATCCGGTTCAGCCCACCTGCGACCCGAACCGGGATATCGACGCGGCGGTTGCTGAAGAAATGGCGGCGGATGCCGAGACGGATGACCCGATGGCCGCGTTGCTGGGGGCCGAGGAAAAAGACCCGGCTGACGTCCGGCTTGCCATCGAACGAGCGGTTGCTGACTGCCGCGAGGCCCACCAGAATTTCGAGAATCTCAGTGAACAGCTGACACCAGGGGTGAAAGCCTATCGGGCCATCGAACTTTTTATTGCTGACCTGATCGCCTTTGGCCTGGAGTCACAGCGTTTCATCCTCGTGATCCTTGTCATGCTGTGTGCGGTCACGGCGACTCTCACTCGTCATCATATCGCCATGCGTGCCATGGAAACCCGGCTGGATTACACCGTCTCTCATACCCTGCAAACCATTGCCAACGCCATGTTGTTGGGCTCGAGTGCGATCTTCCGACAATCCAGCCTTGGCTCGGACACGGCGGTCTCATCGGAAGAGCTGTTGCTGCACAATTTCTGGATTATCGGTTTCGCCTGCCTGACCCTGGCTAGCCTGTACCGGCTGTTCCGCGTTCCCGATGACCTTCAGGAGGGCGGCAGCCTGAACAAGGCTTTCCTGGCTGTTCCCCTGTATACCGTGATGTGCCTGATCTCCGGCACCTATTTCGCTTTGATCGGACACGCCTCCGGGATTGGTATCTATCTCGGCAAGATGATGGAGCTGTCCGACATGTTTTTGAATGTCGGTCTGTATGTGTGGGTGGGCATGATGCTCAAGCAGACCCGCCTGGCCACCCTGGTGTTCAATGTCTTCCGGCCCTGGCGCATGCCACCGGAAATGCTGGCGGTTGTAGCGGTTCTGGTGGCGGCCGTGCCAACGGCCTACACCGGCGCTTCCGGCATTTTCGTGATCGCGGCCGGCGCAGTGATATACAGTGAGCTGCGTGCCGCCGGTGCCCGGCGGCATCTGGCCCTGGCGGCGACCGCTATGTCCGGTTCCCTGGGCGTGGTTTTGCGCCCCTGCCTGCTGGTGGTTGTCATTGCTTACCTGAACCGGGAAGTCACCACTGATGAGCTGTTTGGCTGGGGCATCTGGGTGTTCGTGCTGACCGCCACCATGTTCGCGATCGTGGCCCTCAGTGTGAACCGACAGAGTGAATTCAACCTGGCGCCCTCTGCTGAAGCCTTCCCGGCCATGACGCAGGCGCTCAAACCCCTGATTCCCTACGTTCTGGTCATCGCTGCCGTGGTGCTGTTTTACCGGCTGGCGCTGGACGTGAGCATGGATGAATTCTCGGCGCCAAGGCTGCTGCCGGTGATCATGCTGGCAATCCTTGTGTACGAGCATGTCAGCCTGAAAAACCGGTCAGGAAAAGCCTCGGGAGAGATCAATCATCAGGGCCTGGAGCGAAGTCTCCGCGGCGCCACAAACGATACGACGGCGGAAATTGGCGCGCTGCTGCTGTTGCTGGGGCTGTCGGTCAGCATCGGTGGTGTGATCGAGCGGGCCCACCTGATGGAGGTTTTCCCGCAGTCGTTCGACAGTGCCTGGTCGGCCATGCTGCTGATGGTGGTAATCCTGGTGATCCTGGGCATGATCATGGACGCATTCGGTGCCGTGATCCTGGTGACCGCCACGGTTGCCACGATTGCCTATTCCAGCGGAATTCATCCGATCCATTTCTGGATGGTGACCCTGGTGGCATTTGAACTTGGCTACCTGAGCCCGCCGGTAGCCCTGAACCATCTGCTGACCCGGCAGGTGGTTGGAGAGGCGGAAGTGCTGGCGGCGCAACAGGAAACGGGGACTTTTTATCAGCGCCATGAGCGTATCATTATGCCGCTGATTGCCATGGGGATTTCGCTGGTGCTGGTGGCCTTCATACCCCTTATCTTTTACGCCTGAGGTTTTGGTGTTGGCTCTCTGTCTAATGGCGACGCTCGATCAGTTCCCTGAGCGGTGTGGGAAGAAGGCGTCGCAATCGGTCTGAAACGGGCTGTTCGTGCCGTTGCCAAAGAATGCCCAACCACACGATCGCCAGACCAATCAACGTAAGCGCAATTGGAAACAGAAGGCTGTTCTCGAAAACCTCGTAGGCAAGATAGCCAAGGTACCCGGCCACTCCCAGACCGCCGAAGACCACGAATACCCGCCGGCCCAGAATGGCCCCGGTGAAAATCATGGCAATATTCACCATGCAGTAGAGCAGCTTGCTCCACTCGCTCTCAGACTCCATCAGGGAAAGTCCGCTCCAGAAAGCCGTCACACCGAATATGTATAACCAGAACGCAAAGTCGCGGCTGCTCTGATTTCGGATATCCACCCAGAAAGCCAGCAGGGCGATCAGGAGTCCGAACCAGAGGGAGACCCATTTCCTGAGCTCCCAGGCAAGGTACTCCTCACCGAACAGGAAGGGAGCCAGATCCATACTCATGTACCAGAGCGTGACGGCCACCGGCATGACCAGGAAGGGCAATCGGTAGCGCCACAGCATGACTGCGCCTGAGGCCAGTGTAGCCAGTTCCATGAATAACCAGCTCCAGTCGATGTAGCGGTGGTAGTCCCGGTATTCATGGCCGCCCGACCACCAGCCCATGCCGGCCTGAAACCCGAAAACCGCGAGTGGAGTAAGGACAACGACAAAAGTGGCAGTGATCCCGGCAGGAATTTTCAGGTTCAGCCGCTTCAGGAAAAACTCGGTGAGCCACAGGCCTGCGCCGGCGTAGATCAGGGCAATCAGCAGCAGACCCCATCCACCAAGGCTTTCCCACGAGAGGGTCATGAACAGGCTCATGGCCCCGATTGCAATCAGCCCGCCGAAGTAATAGAGGATGTGGGTGAAACGGAAAGAGGGTGTTTGTTGCTGCTGTTCTGAGAGGAACGTCCAGAGTTGGTCAGCCTGTTCGTCCGTTATGATATCTTTGCCTGCGGCTTGATCGAGAAGACTGCGCTTCAGTTCCATGAATGCTTCCCCACGAATAACCCTCCTTGTTGGAACCGGTTCAGCTCACCGATTGCCCCACATCTTCGACACCGCGGCATCCGAGCCCAACGTCCCGACCACCAGGGACACGCCACCAATACCGAAGAAAACAAGCACGGGAATCAAGGCGCCTGCCTTACCGGTGTAAACGAGCATAGCCGCCGACACCGTCGCCAGAACGAGGAACAGGACGCCCACCACATTCAGCACGGTGCGGTGCGAATCTTTGTAGCTGGGCCCAACCTTTCCGGATTCCAGTGGTTTGAGAATAAACGAAAAGAGCTGGCGTAGACGCTGTTTCATGAAGCCGTTTCCTAAAGTGTGTTGGGCTATCATACAAAAAAAGCGCCGTGCTTTCGCAGGGCGCTTTCCTTACTTGCCGTAATCGACTTAGCTCAGCTTCGGACCGGCTTCGACGATCGAATCTGCCACGTCAAACTTCTTGAAGTTCTCGACGAACTGGGCGATCAGTTCCTGGGCCTTGCCATCGTAGTAGTCCGGGCTTACCCATGTGTTGCGCGGGTTCAGCAGCTCGGTGTCCACGCCCGGAACATGCTTGGGCACGTCCAGGTTCAGGGTCGGCAGGTGTTCGGTTTCCACGTCGTCCAGGTCGCCATTCTGGATTGAGGCGATGATGGCACGGGTGGTCGGAATGCTGAATCGCTGGCCTTCACCGTAAGGACCGCCGGTCCAGCCGGTGTTGACCAGGAAGACCTTGCTGCCAAACTCGTCCATCCGCTTCATCAGAAGCTCGGCGTAAACGCCGGCCGGACGGGGGAAGAAGGGCGCACCGAAGCAGGTTGAGAAGGTGGACTTCAGCTTCGAGGAGGAGCCCATCTCGGTGGAGCCAACCAGAGCGGTATAGCCACTCAGGAAGTGGTAAGCGGCGCCTTCGCGGCTCAGGATGGACACGGGCGGCAGGACGCCGGTCATGTCGCAGGTCAGGAACACGATGTGAGATGGCTCACCGGCGCGGTTCTCGATCACGCGCTTTTCAACGTGCTCAAGCGGGTAGGCGCAGCGGGAATTTTCGGTGAGGGATACGTCGGTGTAATCCGGCTCACGGGTCTCAGGGTCGATGGTCACGTTCTCGACAATGGCACCGAAACGGATGGCGTCCCAGATGATCGGTTCATTTTTCCGGGTCAGGTCGATGCACTTCGCGTAGCAACCGCCTTCGATGTTGAATACGGTGCCCGGGCCCCAACCGTGCTCGTCGTCACCGATGAGGAAGCGGTGCGGATCGGCGGAGAGGGTAGTCTTGCCAGTGCCGGACAGACCGAAGAACAGGCAGGTTTCGCCGTCTTCACCGACGTTGGCCGAGCAGTGCATGGGCAGCACGTCTTTTTCCGGCAGCAGGAAGTTCTGCACGGAGAACATGGCTTTTTTCATCTCGCCGGCGTAGTGCATGCCAGCCAGCAGAACCTTGCGCTTGGCAAAGTTGATCATCACGCAGCCGTTGCTGTTGGTGCCATCGCGCTCGGGATCGCACTCGAAGTTGGCGGCGTTCAGGATCTGCCATTCCTGCTTGTCTGCCGGGTTATAGCTGTCCGGACGGATAAACAGGTTGCGGCCGAACAGATTCTGCCAGGCGGTCTCGGTCGTCATTTTGACCGGCAGGTAGTGTTCCGGGTCGGAACCAACATGAACGTGAGACACGAACTGGTCTTTCTCGGCGATGTAGGCTTCAACACGATCCCAGAGGGCGTCGAATTTTTCAGCGTCGAAAGGACGGTTGATCGGACCCCAGTGGATATCGTCCGAGGTGCTGGGCTCCTCGACAATATAACGGTCCTTGGGAGACCGGCCCGTGCGCTCACCGGTTTTTACGACCAGGGAACCGTTGGATGCCAGCTGGCCTTCTTCACGCGCCAGTGCCACCTCAACCAGTCGTGCTGTACTCAGATCACTATAAGTGTTGCTCACTTCGACCTCGCCCTCGGGATGTCTTAGTGATTGCTCAGGCCGCTTCCTAAAATTGACGGAAATCTGAGCAATCGGGTCAATTCAGGCGCGCTATTATGCCAGAGACGCCGGTAAAAAACGACTGCCCGGGAAGCCTTGCTATCAGCGGGTTCCCGGCTAATCGAACGTGTTTCTAGTGTAGCGTATGACCGGTGAAAAGATGATCAATATCATTTCTATCGAAGCGATAGTGAGCATGACAGAACTGGCAGTCCATTTCGATAGAGCCCTCTTCCTCCAGGATGCTGTAACACTCTTCGCGGCCGATGGCTTCCAGGGCGCCGAGGGTACGCTCCCGTGAGCAGCTGCACTGGAAGGCGACCGGTTCGGAGTCAAACAGGCGTACGGTCTCCTCATGGAACAGGCGGTGAAGCAGGGTTTCGCTGTCCAGCTCCAGTAATTCGGAGGCTTCCACAGTTCGGGCCAGATGGTTTACCCGGTCCCAGAGGTCTTCATCCTCCTCTGTGGCGCCCGGCAAGCGCTGTAGCATCAGGCCGGCGGCGCCGTTTTCGTCGGCAAACAGGAACAGGCTGGTGGGAATCTGCTCCGAGCGATCAAAGTATTCCTCAAGGCAGCCGGCGAGTGTCTCCTGATCCCGGGGTACAACGCCCTGATAACGGTTGCCGCGGTTGGGCGTGATGGTAATAGCCATCCGACCCTCGCCGAGCAGATCGTGGAAGCTGTCTTCGCTGACCGCATGCTCATCAAAGCGGGCCAGGCCGCGGATGTGTCTGTCGTGGCTGCACTCGGCCATTAATGTGCGCAGAGGCCCTTCACCCTGGGCCTGTACCGACAATGTACCCTCAAACTTCAGGGTGCTGCTCATCAGGATGCTTGCCACCAGTGCTTCACCGAGGAGTTCCCGGACCGTGTCCGGGTAGGGCGCCTGGCTGCCGATTTCCTGATAGCTGTCCGCTAGCTGAACCCAGGCTCCCCGCACCTGGCTGTGTTCAAAGATAAAGCGCTGGAACTGGTCGCGGGCTGCCATGTTGTGTCTCCTGAATGCTGAATGCCGGTCGTTGCACGTTTGACTTAGGGCGGGGATGTAATAAAGGGTTCAGAGGCCGTTCTGTTCGCGAAAGCGCTGAATGTCCCTTCGGTCTTTCTTTGAGGGGCGTCTGGCCGGAGGAAGCTGCGCTGCCTGCATGGTTTTACGCTGCCAGGCCATTTCCTCGCGTTTCTTAACGCTGTCTTCGGTTTCGTGGTAGAGCTTCTGGGCTTCGGGTGCACCACGGCGCCGGTCGCTGATGTCATCAACAATAATGATTTTTTCCTGCCAGCCCAGGCGCAACGTCAGCTTTGCGCCGGCTTCCACCAGCCTGCCGGGTTTGCATCTCTGGCTGTTGTAGTGGACCTTGCCACCCTCGATCGCTTCCTTGGCCAGGGAGCGGGTCTTGTAGAATCGGGCGGCCCAGAGCCATTTATCGAGTCTTACACGTTGGTCGTCAGCGGTTGATGCCGTCATGTCTCCTCACCTGATGGGCTTGTAGCCCAATTATAACCCTGTCATCGGCCGGATGGCAGGGGCGACCGCTGGCGAAGCGCGGGGAGAATTTCATCGAAGTGATGAATACAGGGTATTTCCGGGTGCTGTTCGCGGGCTTCCTGCTGGCTGTCCGGTGCCAGTACCGCCAGACATTGGGCAATGCCGGCCGCCAGCGCACTTTCCAGCACCGGAAAACTGTCGTCGACCATCAGGGTGCTTTCGGCCTGGTAAGGCGTTACTCGCTGGAGGTCCTGCCAGAACGAGGGATCTTCCTTGGGCTTGCCCAACTGGTGGCTGGAAACAATGGCATCCACCCGTGTATCAAGGCCAGTTCGTTTCAGCTTCAGGGCCAGGGGGTCGGGGTGACAGTTGGTGACAATCACCGAGTGAAGCCCGACTTGTCGGAGGGCATCGAGAAAATCCGTGACGTGGGGGCGGTAACCGATCCGGTCACCTACCTCTGCTTTCAGCCCCGTGATGTCGAGGGACAGCCGCTCGCTCCAGTAATCGGTGCAATACCAGTTCAGTGAGCCGCGCTCGGCCATGATCATCGGAATCAGGCGGTCTTTCGCTTCCTGGGGGTGGAGGTCGTAGTGCTCGGCGTACCTTGCCGGCAGATGCTCGAGCCAGAAGTGGTTATCGAAATGCAGATCCAGCAGTGTCCCGTCCATATCCAGGAACACCGTGTTAAGCGAGGACCAGTCAACCATAGAGAAAAACAGCCTGAAGAATTTTCTTCAGGCTGCCGGAGTTCGCTCGTCGGGGCAAGCCGTGATAGTACGGAGGCGCGCCCGATGGAGCCGGATCAGTTGCTGGTCTGGACCGTCTCGGGTTTCTTGCCGGTACGGGTGCAGCCCAGGCAGCGCACGAAGGTCGCCTTGGCCGGGCCCATTACCAGAACTTCCCCTGCTTCATCAGCGTTGCCGCCCAGCAGGGAGAAGGGCAGGGAGACCAGGTAGACAGCGCTGCCCACGATGGTGGTAGCCAGCAAGGCCGGGCGAACAAAAATCGCATCACCGGTCATTGCCAGTGCCGACGGGGTTTCGTCCACGGCCTGGGCGTGCCCGAGGGATGAGAATGCCAACAGGCAGGCCGCCACAGTGGCTACCAGGGTGCGGGAAATCTTGCGGGTCATCTTACTGTCTCCTGAGCTTTAGTGGCCCTGAAAGGGTAGTGCTTTAAAGAAAAGCAAACCCGGATCGTATCTACCGGATACCATCCTATTGTAAACCGTGGGCGTTAATCCTCTGTTAACTATGAATCATATTTGCGCATTTTCAAACGATTTTTCGTTGCAGAATGTGCGATCTGGTAAGCGTTCAGCGCTGGCAACGGGGACAGTAAACCGTTGAGCGATTGTTCATCCGGATTTCCTTCAGTGGTGCCCCGCATTCCTTGCAGGGCTGGCCGCCCCGGCCGTACACCAGCAGGGACTGGGCAAAATAGCCGGGCTTGCCATCGCTGTTCACGAAGTCCCGAAGGGTGGTTCCGCCCATCAGAATGGCGGCGCTGAGCGTTTCCCGGATGGCTTCGGCCAGCCTGTGATAGCGGTCGAGGCTGATTCTCCCGGCCTTGCGCCGGGGATGAATGCCCGATTTGAACAGCGCTTCATTGGCATAGATGTTACCGGCACCCACGACCACCTGATTGTCCATGATGAACGATTTCACCGGTGTGTTTTTGCCGCGGGAGAGCCGGAACAGGTGCGCGCCATTGAATTCAGGGGCCAGGGGTTCCGGACCCAGGTGGGTGATCAGCGGGTGCTCTTCGGCGGAATCAGCCCACAGCCAGCAGCCGAACCGGCGTGGGTCGTTGAATCGAAGGATGACGCCAGACTGTAATGCCACGTCGATATGATCATGGGTCAGGGGAGGGGTGTTGTCAGTGATGATGCGCAGGCTGCCGGACATGCCAAGGTGAACAATTACCGTGCCCCGGTCCATGTTCAGGAACAAATACTTGGCCCGGCGGTCTACACTTTTAATCACCTGACCTTCCAGTTTCTCGCCCAGATCGGCCGGAACAGGCCAGCGCAGACTGCCGTTGCGGACTGTCACTCGGGTTATTGTCTCGCCTTCGCAGTGGGGTGCTATACCCCGTCGGGTCGTTTCTACTTCGGGCAGTTCAGGCACGGGCGGGAATCTCCGGTGGAAAACGACTAAGTGTAATCAGTAACAATTTTGCATCCAAATGCTGTTGTTGTGGCTTACAGCTGTACGCTAAAGTGTGAAGGTTGGCCTCGCGCCAAAGATATTGATTTTGAGGATTTGCTATGTGGTTTAATGGTCTTCTTGACCTGTCGGTGATGCAGCTCATTCTGGTCACCCTCGGAATGACACACGTCACGATTGTCAGTGTAACGCTCTACCTGCATCGCCATTCGGCGCATAACTCGCTGGACCTGCATCCGGCCCTGAAACACTTCTTCCGGTTCTGGCTCTGGTTAACCACTGCGCAGAACACCAAGGAATGGACCGCCATCCATCGTAAACACCACGCCAAGTGCGAAACCGAGGAAGATCCCCACAGCCCGGTCGTCTTGGGTATTCGCAAGGTCCTGTTCCAGGGCGCCGAACTCTATGCGGAATCGGCGACGCCCGAAACGCTCGAGCGCTATGGCCAGCGGACACCGGAAGACTGGGTGGAGCGCAATGTTTACAGCCGCTACAAGATGCTCGGCATCGCGTTGATGGCGGTAATCAACCTGGCCCTGTTTGGCGTTCACGGTATCTGGATCTGGGCGGTGCAGATGATGTGGATTCCAGTCTGGGCTGCCGGAGTGGTCAACGGTATCGGCCACTGGATGGGTTACCGGAACTACGAATGTGCCGATAACGCCCGCAATATCAGCCCACTGGGTCTTCTGATTGGCGGTGAAGAGTTGCACAACAACCACCATACCTATCCCAACTCATCCAAGCTGTCTCGCCGCTGGTTCGAGGTGGATATCGGCTGGGGCTACATCCGCCTGTTCCAGTTGTTCGGGCTGGCCAAGCCCAAGGGTTATCGACCGATTGCCCACCATGTGCCAGGTAAACTGGAGGTGGATGTGGAAACGGTTCAGGCCATCGCCAACAACCGGTTTGATATCATGCGCCAGTATCGTAAACGTGTCATGGAGCCGGTCCTGCGCCAGCAGAAGTCGCTGATGGACGATGAGATCCGTCCCCGTTACCGGAAGCTCAAGCAACTGCTCTCCCGTGAGATCACGCTGATTCAGCCGAAGGAGAAGGAAACCCTCGAGTCTGTGCTGGAGCGCAATGCGGTGCTGCGCCAGATCTATGAGAAGAGCCACGAGCTGCAGGCGCTCTGGCGCCAGCGTGGGCTCAAACCCCAGGACAAGCTGAACGCGCTGATGGAGTGGTGCCGTGAGGCGGAAGCCAGCGGTATCCGCTATCTGGAAGAGTTCGCCGAGCACCTCCGGGCCTACTCGCTGCGCCCCTCGGCCTGATACCGGGTAGAGAATCGACGTAAACCTGCTTCGGCGGGGAATCCGGGGCCAGATGAAAGTGTTCATCTGGCCCTTTTTTATTCTGGCCCGGAAACAACCCGGAACAGGGAGTAGGTGACCTGTCCCGCACTTTTTTGCCGGTGCAGCTGCCAGGAAACGGGCACAGAAGGCGTTGGCAGCTCGCTCTCGTGTTCCACGTAAACCCAGCCGCCGGGTTTGATCCACGCCTGTTGTTCCAGCAACGGAAACAGCTTTTCGAGCCAGCCCTGGCGAAACGGCGGATCCATGAACACGATATCGAATGGCGGCCGGTTTCTCTGGGCCAGATAGCTTTCGACGTCCGAACACACCACTTCGCCGTTGTCGGATTTCAACAACCGGAGGTTGTCCCGCAGTGCTCTGGCCAGGGCTGGCGTGTGGTCCACGAGGGTGGCCTGCCCGGCACCCCGGGAAAGAGCCTCGAGCCCGAGGGCGCCGGAGCCGGCGAACAAATCGAGGCAGTCACTGCCGGCAAGGTGGAAGGCAAGCCAGTTGAACAGGGTTTCGCGGGTGCGCGCGGGGGTGGGTCGAACGCCACCGGCGTCCGGAAAGCGCAGTTTGCGGCTGCGCCAGTCGCCGCCAATGATTCGCAGCTCACCGGTGCCGCTGCCTTTGCCAGCCGGAGCCGCCTCGCGACCGGCTGGGGATCTCGTCTGGTGAGACCTGCTTGCGGATTGTCTGCGCGCCATAGCCGCCGCTCCACGGAAATATTCGGTTCAGGATATGTGCCTGCATCTTACCGGAAACGTTTACGGTCGCGATAATCGGAGCGACCCTCACTTCACCGGGACAGTCTGCTAGAATACCGGCTTTCTTTGTCCCGCCCATTCAGACTGATGGATTGATTTTTATGACGGCAGAGTGGATTTCAATCGGCCTCCTGGCCCTTCTTGTGCTCGTATTTGTCCTGGATATCGTCGGCAACCGTAGCCGGGCACCACGCCCCAAGCCGGTGCCGCAGCGCAAGCCCGAGGTTTCCAAAGGGCCGGCACCAGAGCCGGAAGAGGGCGAGATTGAAGCGCCTGCCGCCGCAGAGCCACAACCAGAGCCGGTGGCTGAGCCGGAACCGACCCCAGAGCCCGCGGAAGAACCGCAGAAAGCACCGGAACCGGAGCCTCAGGTCAGCGTTTTCGAGCGCATCAAAAAGGGGTTGGGCAAAACCCGGGCAAGCCTGACCGGTGGCTTGTCCGACATGTTCTCGCTTGGCAAGAAAATTGATGAGGAGCTGCTGGAGGAAATCGAGACGACGCTGCTGATGGCAGACGTTGGCGTAACCGCCACTTCTGAAATCATCGACTCACTCACCGACAAGCTTGAGCGCAATCAGCTCAAAGACGGCGAGGCCCTGCGTAAGGCTCTGAGGGATGAACTGCACGGTCTGCTGAAGGATGTCACCAAGCCACTGCAGATCGACTCCGGCAAGACGCCTTATGTGATTCTCATGGTGGGCGTAAATGGGGTGGGCAAGACCACCACCATCGGCAAGCTCACCAAGAAATTCCAGAACGAAGGAAAATCGGTCATGCTGGCCGCCGGCGATACCTTCCGTGCCGCTGCCGTTGAGCAGCTGCAGGTCTGGGGCGAGCGCAACAAGGTTCCGGTGGTGGCGCAACACACCGGTGCTGACAGTGCGTCGGTGATTTTCGATGCCATCCAGTCGGCCAAGTCCCGTGGTGTTGATGTTGTGATTGCCGATACTGCCGGCCGCCTGCAGAACAAGGACAACCTGATGCAGGAGCTGGAAAAGGTGGTCCGGGTTATGAAGAAGCTGGACGAATCCGCACCCCACGAGGTCATGCTGGTGCTGGATGCAGGCACCGGCCAGAACGCCCTGAGCCAGGCGCAGGTGTTCCAGCAGGCCGTCGGCGTCAGTGGCATTACGTTAACGAAACTGGACGGCACGGCCAAAGGCGGTATCGTGTTTGCCATCGCCCGTCAGTTGCAGTTGCCCATCCGGTTTATTGGTGTTGGTGAGCAGGTGGACGACCTGCGCAGTTTTGATGCCGAAACCTTTGTGGACGCCCTGTTTGACGAATAGCCCGGAATCCAGCCGCGCGGAAGCCGCCCATGATTGAGTTTCGCCAGGTCACCAAGCGTTACGACAGTGATCACACCGCTCTGCGACAGGTCAACTTTGGCCTGGAGCGTGGCGAACTGGCGTTCCTGACCGGTCATTCCGGCGCCGGCAAAAGTACCTTGCTGAAGCTGATCATGGTGATGGAGCGCCCCAGTGCCGGTGAAGTGGTGGTTGGGGGGCAGGTTCTCAACCGTTTGCCCCGACGCCAGATTCCCTACATTCGTCGCCACATTGGCGTGGTCTTCCAGAACCACCAACTGTTGTTTGACCGCACGGTGTTCGACAACGTCGCCATGCCACTGGAAGTCATGGGCGCCTCTCCCAGAGATACGGGTCGCCGCGTGCGCGCGGCCCTGGACAAGGTGGGTTTGCTGCAGAAGGAAAAAATGAACCCGATGCAGCTCTCTGGCGGGGAGCAGCAGCGCGTGGGTATTGCCCGGGCGGTGGTGAACAAACCCCCGGTGCTGCTGGCGGATGAGCCCACGGGTAACCTGGACCCGGCTCTGTCTGCGGACATCATGAATCTGTTCGGGCAGTTCAGCCAGGTGGGTGTGACCGTGTTGATCGCAACCCACGACATCGCCCTGATCAACGAGATGGGGCGTCGAACGCTGAAACTGGATCATGGCCGTCTGGTGGCCGGCGGCACGCCAGTTCTCGGGGGAGGTGTCCATGGCCGCTGATCCCCGCAAGAAAGTACAGCCTACCCGCGGCGCCAACCAGGCTCGCGCGCCCTGGCGTGAGCAGGCAGAAAGTTATTTCATCCATCACCGCAAGGTCGCCAGGGACAGTGCCAACCGCCTTTTGCATACACCGGTGGCGAGTCTGATGACGTGGACGGTCATGGGGGTTGCCCTGGCGCTGCCAGTGGCATTGCTGTTGCTGCTGACCAGTCTTCAGGGAGTCAGCGCAGGCTGGGAGAGCAGCGCCCGGGTGACCGCCTATATCCAGTTGGATGTGCCTCTCGAACGAGCCCGAGTGCTGGGTAACGAAATTTCCGGAGACGGCCGGGTGGCAGGTGTTGAGCTGGTGGATCGCGACCAGGCGCTTGCAGAGTTCCGCGCTTCATCGGGCCTGGAAGATGCTCTGGACTATCTTGGGGATAACCCGCTGCCACATACCCTGCTGATTACCCCGGAAGAGGGCGCCCGGTCCACTGAGGGTGTTGAGGGGTTGGTGCGGTTTATCGAGGGCATGGAAGGCATAGAGCGGGTTCAGGTAGACCTGGGCTGGTTGCAGAGGCTGAACGCCATGACGGATCTGCTTGCCCGTGCTGTCTGGGCGCTGGCGATCCTGCTTGCGGCGGCGGTTGTGCTGGTGATCGGCAATACCGTACGGCTTTCAATCGAGAGCCGTCGGGACGAGATTCTGGTTGCGAAGCTGGTGGGCGGAACAGACAGTTTTGTTCGCAGGCCCTTTCTGTACACCGGCGCCTGGTTCGGGCTCGGTGGTGGGATTGTTGCCCTGATATTACTGCAATTGTCACTTTGGTGGCTCAGCGGGCCCATAGAGCGGCTGGCAGGCCTGTACAGGAGCGACTTTTCCCTGGATGGGCTGCACATTGATGGCGCCCTGGCGTTGATAATTGTTTCGATGCTGCTAGGCTGGCTAGGCGCTTGGGTGGCCGTGAAGCGTCATCTGGATGACATGGAGCCGGGTGATATTGCCGGAGGAGCATGATCCGAATAACGGGAAAACCGTATTGAAGAGACAGCTTCTATTAGCGTAGGTTGATAAATAGTAAAGCCACGGTGAATTTTCCAGATAGTTGTTTTATAACGTTTTACTGGGAATTTCGGGAACTTTCAGGGTTCTTGGCGGTCTAAAGGGTAATTGATATATTTAGGGCCGTTGGGTTCGGAGGTTAGAGCATGGGTACGAGTTTACAACTGGTTGACAGACTGGTTCCGGGTCAGAATCTCGAGTCTTATATTCAGGCTGCGAGCCGCATCCCGGTGCTCACAGTTGACGAAGAGCGGGAGCTGGCTGAACGGCTCCATTACGAGGGCGATGTGGAAGCCGCCCGTCAGCTGGTTATGTCCCACCTGCGCTTTGTGATTCACATTGCCCGGAGCTATTCCGGCTATGGCCTCGCTCAGGCGGATTTGATTCAGGAAGGCAACGTTGGCCTGATGAAGGCGGTCAAGCGCTTCAATCCGGAATACGGTGTGCGGCTGGTGTCTTTTGCGGTGCACTGGATCAAGGCAGAGATTCACGAGTTTATCCTGCGTAACTGGCGGATTGTTAAAGTGGCCACCACCAAGGCCCAGCGTAAGCTGTTCTTTAACCTTCGCAGCCAGAAGAAGAAGCTTGCGTGGCTCAGCCATGATGAGCTGAACGCTGTTGCCGAGGATCTGGGTGTCGAGCCCAGGGTTGTCCGCGAAATGGAAGGTCGGCTGGCGTCTCAGGATACCGCCTTTGACGGTCCTCAGGACGACGATGACGACAACGCCTATCAGGCGCCTGCGTACTATCTGGAAGACGCTCGCAGCAACCCGGCGACCCAGCTTGAAAACGCGGATTGGTCGGACGATTCCAATGGCCGGCTGATGCAGGCTCTGGGGCAACTGGATGAGCGCAGCCAGGATATTCTCCGGGAGCGCTGGTTGTCTGAAAGCAAGTCGACCCTGCACGAGCTGGCCGACAGGTACGGCGTTTCTGCCGAGCGTATACGGCAGCTAGAGAAGAATGCGATGAAGAAGATTCGCATACAGATGTCAGAGGTGGCCTGAGTTATTGGCTAGCCACTGAGTACCTGGGTCGTAAAAAACGCCACCACCGGTTCCGGTTGGTGGCGTTTTTGTTTGTATAATCGGCCATCTAACTTTTGTGGAAGACGCCTCCCAACCACGCCCCGAACCTTTGAGTAAGGCCAGCTAACCATGACCTCGACTAAACCCCATATTGCATTTCTCGGCATCGGCCTGATGGGTACGCCCATGACCCGTAACCTCCTGAACGCGGGTTTTCCAATGACTCTGTGGAACCGCACGTCCAGCAAGTGCGAGCCGTTTGCCTCTGAGGCGGTGATCGCCGAATCCCCGGCGGAGGCCGTTGCCAATGCCGATGTGGTGATCACCATGCTGGAGAACAGCGATGTGGTGGAGCAGGTGCTGGTCGCCCAGGGCGCGATTGATGCCCTGAAGCCGGGCGCGCTGGTGATTGATATGAGTTCAATTCAACCTTCCGTGGCCCGGCGGCATGGCGAGTTGGTTGCAGAGCAGGGCGCTGGGTATGTGGATGCGCCGGTGTCCGGGGGTACTGTGGGCGCGGCTGAAGCCCGCCTGAGTATCATGGCGGGTGGCTCGGAAGCGGATGTGGATCGCGCCCGGCTGGTGTTCGAGGCGCTCGGCAAGTGCACGCGGATTGGTCCTGTTGGCGCGGGGCAACTGGCGAAGCTGGCCAATCAGGCTATTGTTGGTATCACCATTGGTGCTGTGTCCGAGGCGCTTTTGCTGGCGGCGAAAGGCGGTGCCGATCCTGCCGCTGTGCGGGAAGCGTTGCTGGGCGGGTTCGCCGGTAGCCGGATTCTGGAGCTGCACGGCCAACGGATGATTGACCGGGAATTTGCACCCGGCGCGCCGGCGCGGATTCAGCTCAAGGACATGCGGATGATTCTGGATGAGGCCCGTGCGGAAGGGTTGACCCTGCCCCTGGCTCAACAGACGCATAACGAATACCTGTCGCTGGTGGCCAATGGCCACAGTGATGTCGACCACAGTGGCCTGTTGCTGGAGCTGGAGCATCTGAACGGTGCCCTGCTTGGCTCCCCTGGCCGCGGACCGAAGGAGTAAACACGCCATGCCCCGTTTTGCTGCCAATCTGTCCATGCTGTTCACGGAAGTGGACTTTCCCGAGCGCTTCGCCATGGCCCGGGCCGCGGGTTTTGAGGGCGTGGAATACCTGTTCCCCTATGCCTACCCCAAAGAGCGACTCGGCCAGATGCTTAGCGATAACCAGCTGACTCAGGTGCTGTTCAATCTGCCGCCCGGTAACTGGGACGCCGGTGAACGGGGCATCGCCTGTCTCCCGGACCGGGTTGAGGAGTTCCAGGCCGGCGTGGATCAGGCGATCGACTATGCCAAGTCCCTTGGGTGCCGGCAGCTGAACTGCCTTGCGGGGCTGAAGCCGGCGAACGTTGCCGATGACATTGCCTGGCAGACGCTGGTGAGTAATGTCGCCTGGGCAGCAGGCAAGCTGGCTGACGAGGGTATCACCCTGTGCCTGGAAGCCATTAACTCGCGCGTGGATATGCCAGGCTTCGTACTGGATACCTCCGGCAAGGTGCTCGCACTGATCGAGGAAATCGACGCCGACAACGTGCGCCTGCAGTACGACCTTTACCATATGCAAATCATGGAAGGGGATCTGGTGCGCTCCATGGAGTGTCTTTTGCCCTGGATCGGCCACATTCAGTTTGCGGACAACCCGGGGCGACACGAACCCGGCACGGGGGAGATTAACTTTTCGAATGTTTTTGCGGCTATCGATGCCATGGGATATGACGGCTGGGTAAGCGCGGAATACCGGCCTACCGGGGCGACCGGTGAGAGTCTGGGCTGGTTTCCGGGGAAAGCCTGACCGTCGCCATTGGCGACACCCTCTTACAAGATCGTAACTGGCCGGGTTGCCAACTTCTTCGTACCCTTGTCGTTACTGTAATCCGCTATCGGGAGGAGAGCCGGTGAAAGCGCTGGTAATCGAAGACGATCAGGACGTTGCAAATTATCTTGTCAAAGGGCTGAAGGAATCCGACTTCGTGGTCGACCATGCAGCCGATGGCAAGGAAGGCATGATGATGGCGGCCAGCGAGGATTACGACATCATGATTGTAGATCGCATGCTGCCGGGAATGGACGGCCTGTCCATTATTAAAACCGTGCGTGCGACCGGAAACCAGGTGCCGGTTCTGATTCTCAGCGCCCTGGGTGATGTGGACGACCGCGTGGAAGGTTTGCGTGGCGGCGGCGATGACTACCTCACCAAGCCGTTTTCATTCACCGAATTGTTGGCCCGTATCGAATCCCTGGTGCGCAGAAATCGGCAGTCGGCTGAAACCGAGACCGTACTGCGGGTCGCCGACCTCGAAATGGATCTGCTCGCACGCACGGTAAAGCGGGCCGGCCAGAATATTGATGTCCAGCCCCGGGAGTTCCGTCTGCTGGAGTACCTGATGCGTAATGCCGGCCAGGTGGTCACCCGGACCATGTTGCTGGAGAAAGTCTGGGATTACCATTTCGATCCCCAGACCAACGTTATCGACGTACACATCAGCCGGCTGCGAGCCAAGATCGATAAGGAATTCGATACACCCTTACTGCAGACCATCCGGGGTGCAGGGTACATGTTACGTGAAACTGCTTAGCCAGCTCAGGACCTCGTCCTTCCAGCTAGCCCTGCTGTACATGGTGGTGTTCGCCACCTCGGTATTTCTGTTACTGGCCTTTATCTACTGGCGTACGGCGGGCTTCATGACCGCCCAGACCGACGAAACCATTGAAGCGGAAATTGCCGGTCTGGCGGAGCAATATCGTGGCCGTGGCGTAAATGGCCTCATCACCATCATCCGTGAGCGTGTTGCCCGCGACCCCAACGCCAAATCCATCTATCTGCTGACCACCGACGACTTCCTGAAGCTGGCCGGCAACATAGAGACCTGGCCGGAAGGCAGCCGGTCAGAGAGCGGCTGGATCAATTTTACCCTGAACGAATCCGTCGGCTGGACGGGGCCCGAACGCCTCGCCCGTGCCCGGATCTTTGAGGTTCAGGGTGGTTTGCGCCTGCTGGTCGGACGGGATGTTGACGAACTCACCAACCTCAAGCGGGTGATTGAAACCGCCATCAACTGGGGTATGGGGATCACCCTCGCCCTTGCGCTGCTTGGTGGTTTCCTGATGAGCCGCAGTACGACCCGGCGTATCGAGGTTATCAACAACACATCACGTCGGATCATGAACGGCCACCTTTCCCTGCGGATACCAACCCGTGGCACCGACGATGATTTCGACCAGCTGGCGGAAAACCTGAATCAGATGCTGGACCGGATTGTGTATCTGATGGAGGGCATCCGGCACGTTTCCGACAGTATTGCCCACGATTTGCGCACGCCCCTGACCCGACTCCGCAACCAGCTGGAAAACACCCTGATGTCGGTGGATAACGACGAGGCGAGGGAGCAGGCCGGCCGCGCCGTGGCGGAGGCCGATCAGCTGCTGGCCACCTTCAACGCGTTGTTGCGCATCGCCCGCCTGGAAACCCGGGGTAATACCGCCGACATGAAACCTGTGCCGCTGGATGAGTTGGTCACCGATGCCTGTGAGCTCTATGAGGCCTTGGCTGAGGACAAGGACCAGTCGTTCGAGCAGGGCCTGGAAAGCGGAGTGATGATCGAGGGCGACCGCGACCTTCTGTTTCAGATGGTCAGCAACCTGATTGATAACGCTATCAAATATACGCCGGAGCATGGCGTTATAGGGGTTTCGGTTCGGCGCGAGGGTGCCGATGCGGTGTTTGAAGTTCGGGATAGTGGAATCGGTATTCCCGATGCCGAGAAAGACCAGGTCTTCCAGCGGTTTTACCGGGTAGGCAAGAGCCGTTCGCTACCGGGGAATGGTTTGGGTCTGAGCCTTGTGAGCGCTGTTGCTGAGATTCACCAGGGCCGGATTGTCCTCAGTGATACGCATCCCGGGGAGGAATCGCCAGGGCTTACCGTGGCGGTGAAGATTCCCGCCTACACTGAAGCCCGCAAACGCATTCGCGCGGCCCAGGCCGAGCAGCCGACGGATTCAGCGGCCGGGGAAACCCGAACCGCCTCTTGATCCGCCGGCGTAAATACTTACTGACTGGCGCGGAAACGGTTGATGCGTGACATCACGGGGCCAATCAGCGCGTCCCTTCGGGACTCGATCTCGTGGGTAATCTTTTCCACCTGGGAGCGGCGACGGTTTACCCGCACCTGAATGCTGTCCCATTCACCTTCCAGATGCTTCTGCTCGGCCGCGAGAAAAGCCGCAATGTTGTGCCGATTGACCTTGCCAGTAATTCCGTACTGGTCGAGCCGGTAACCAATAGCATCCACGCCATTGAGTGCCATGTTCAGCAGCTTCTGTGTATTCATGTTGTTTTCTCCGAGAATGGAAACGTTCGAAAAGAATATAAGCGCTACGCTATGCTCCGAACCTAGAGTCTGCAACCTAATTCCCGGGGCCAGCGTTCGTAGTTTCCCTGACCAAAACGTAATTCCTCGGCCACGCCGGTGTAATCCATGCTGTGCATAATTGAAACTGTAGCTTTGGAAGCCTGCAGATTTGTTGCTTGCTTCTCCCTCCAGCACAGCGCTAGCCTTACCCCGTTTTTACGGGGTTTTTTTATGCCCTTCCAATTTCTGATTCCCAACTGGCAGAGGACGTTGCGAGACCAATGACCCAGGTTCCCGGTAATGGCGGCCCACGCCCAAGATACATCACTCCGGAAGGCGAGCGGGCCTTGCGTGATGAACTGCAGTATCTCTGGAAGGTAAAGCGCCCGGAAGTGACTCAGGCCGTGCGGGAAGCTGCCGCTCTTGGTGATCGATCCGAGAACGCCGAGTACATCTACGGCAAGAAGCAGCTGCGGGAAATCGACCGTCGGGTGCGCTTTCTGGGCAAGCGCCTGGAAGAGCTGACCGTTGTGGACCGATTGCCGGATGACCGGGACAAAGTGTTTTTTGGTGCCTGGGTAACGGTGGAAGACGAAGAGGGTGACGAACAGACCTATCGCCTGGTCGGCGCCGACGAGTTTGATTTGAACAAAGGCTATCTCAGCATCAACTCACCGCTCGCCCGGGCCCTGATCGGCAAACGCCTGGACGACGAAGTGAGCGTTCGCACCCCGGAAGGTTGGAAGTCGGTCTTTGTCGTAGGAATTCGCTACGAGGCGCCATCCGACGACAAGTGAATGATGTCACAAAATTGGCGAGTGCCCGGGCAGGTTGTGTGATTTGTCGATAAACTGATCAAAATTTGTCACAACTGGTCGCAGACAGGATCGTCTGCCGGGGTAAATGCCATGGGTATGCGTGGAGAAGCGGGGAACGTTCAGAGCAGGGTAATCACGGTGCTTGTCTTGGCTGCGGCATTTTCTGCCGGTGCGGCCTTTGCGCAGAGCGATGCGCAGGACAGTGCTTTCCAGTACGAAGAACGCTCAACCATCCACACCATCCAGCTGAATTCCATGGAGGAAGAGACGCTGGCCAATACCGTTATCGAGGGTGGCCTTGCGGCACCGGCTGCGGGTGTACCGCTCAAACCCCGGGTTGAAGACGACTTCTACCTGGATCCCCTCGGGCTTCGACCCGGAGATAACCGCACGGACCTCGGCCGATCACAGATTCCGGTGGAGTTCCGGTTCAGCAATCCGAAATCCATCCCCGGGCAGACCCACAGCAACAACTACGTGATCCGCCCACCCGAGAACCGCACTTACGATGCGCTTAACATCAATATGAATGAGCGTTGAGACAGGCTATCAGGCTGCGGCGCAGCCGTTGTCTCCGGCGGGCGTCTTACCAAGTACATCTTCATAGAAAAATGCCAGGGCCTGGCTGGCCTGATTGAAACGCGCCCGGGATACCCGCATGCGATCGTTCAGGTATTCCAGAAACAGCCGGCGGTCTTCATTGGCCAGCGCATCCGGATCTTTCAGATCACTAAACAGCACGAACCGGGTGATCCAGTGCAGGTAGGTTTGCTCCGAGCGTTGATTGAGCTTTTGTTCGTGGATGGCGTCCTTGACCCGTGCCACCAAGCCTGGCTGGGACTGTTCCAGCGCTTCCGTGATGTCCATAAATAACTCTTCCTGGTGAATTGGTATTGTTATTTTGCGCGCATCTTATGACAGCTCATTTACGAGCGCAAAGCTTTATTCAGGAAGATTGACTCTGGTCATTTTTCGACCAGAGTCTGGGCTGGAACACCAGTTATTTCAGGGCTTCAAGCTTGTCGATGTACTTCTGCATGGCCTCATCGCTGGACATGCCCTTGGCCTTTTCCCAAGCATCAAACTTGGCGCGGCCGACAAAATCCATCATGCCCGGGCGCTTGCCGGACACATCGCCCTCGGTGGCCTGCTTATAGAGCGCATAGAACTCCAGTTTCATCTCGTTGGACGGTTTGAAGTCGCCCTCGGCAGTCTGGATGTAATTCACGGCCTCGTCGAAGCGGGTTTTCAGGTCACTCATGTTGATCTCCTTATGGTTTCGTGTTGATCCTGCTCGTTGGGCGAGTATAGCCACAGCCAACAATGCCGTCATTGACTGAATTTTCGTATGAGTGATGACAGATTGGAGATCCCGCGTATTCTGGCAAAAGCTTGCCCGGCCGCACATTCGCGAACAAAGTTGGCCAGTTTTTGCTTGAGACTGGCAAGTGATCTGTGTAGAGTTTTGTTCGTTGCGCGCCAGGAGGGTGCGTACAAGGGATTGAACAATTGCAAATGATTTGCACAGGGAGCAAGCGCATGTCTTCAAAAGACGGTTCCGTCGCGCCTAAAGAGCGCATCAATATCAAGTACGTCCCCGCCACCGGAGATCAGCAGGCAGAAACCGAGTTGCCGCTGAAGATGTTCGTGGTTGGTGATTTCAAGGGACACGCAGAAGAAACCCCCATCGAAGATCGCAAGGCCATTTCCGTCGACAAGAACAACTTCCGTTCGGTCATGAAGGAAGCCGGCCTGACCCTTTCCACCACCGTGACCAACAAGCTGGATGAGGAAGCCGACGAACTGCCGGTAAACCTGGAATTCCAGACCCTTGATGACTTCTCTCCCGACAGCGTTGCCCGTCAGGTTCCGGAGCTGAACAAGCTGATTGAACTGCGGGAAGCCCTGGTGGCCCTGAAAGGCCCATTGGGTAACGTACCGTCGTTCCGTTCCAAGCTTCAGGAACTGCTGGACAACGACGACGCCCGGGACAAGCTGTTGGCCGAACTGGAACTGGCCACAGACAGCAACGAGTAAGGGAACACCCGCTCATAATTTCCGACTGAATTCAAAACGTACTAAAAGGATGTGGTATGTCTGATACTGCTGTGCAGCAATCTGCTGCCTCCGAATCCGTCACTGAAGGCTCTCTCCTCGACCAGGTCATGGCCAACAGCCGCATGGCGCCGGCGGATGAGGGTTACGATGTCGCTCGCAAGGGCGTGGCAACATTTATAGCCAATCTGCTGAAAAGCGATGAAAAAGGTCAGCCGGTGAATAAGGCCCTGGTGGACCAGATGGTGGTGGAGCTGGATCGAAAGATCAGCGCCCAGATGGATGAAATCCTGCACGCGCCCAAGCTGCAGGAGCTGGAATCTTCCTGGCGCGGCCTGAAGCTCATGGTGGACCGCACCGATTTCCGTGAGAACATCAAGGTGGATATCCTCCACGCCACCAAGACCGAGCTGCTGGAAGACTTCGAGTTCGCGCCGGACGTTACCCAGACCGGTTTCTACAAGCACATCTATTCCACGGAATATGGCCAGTTCGGTGGTGAACCGGTCGGCGCGGTTGTTGGCAACTACGCCTTTACCCCGTCCACACCCGACATGAAGTTGCTGCAGTACGTATCGTCTGTCGGAGCGATGGCCCATGCTCCGTTTCTGTCCTCGGTGGCACCGTCGTTCTTTGGCGTCGACAGTTACCAGGAACTACCCGCCATCAAGGAACTGAAGGCCGTTTTCGAAGGCCCGAAATACGCCAAATGGCGCTCCCTGCGTGAATCCGAAGACGCCCGTTATCTGGGCCTCACGTCACCGCGCTTCTTGCTGCGGGTGCCTTACGATCCTACCGAAAACCCGGTGCGCAGCTTCAACTACAAAGAAGACGTGTCGGCAGACCACGAACACTACCTGTGGGGCAACACGGCCTACTTGCTGGCCACCCGCCTGACGGAAAGCTTCGCCAAGTACCGCTGGTGCCCGAACATCATCGGTCCCCAAAGCGGTGGTGCAGTCGAGGACCTGCCGGTGCACCTGTTCGAATCCTTTGGTCAACTGGAAGCCAAGATCCCGACCGAAGTGCTGATCACCGATCGTCGTGAATACGAAATGGCCGACGAAGGCTTCATTGCCCTGACCATGCGCAAAGGCAGCGATAACGCTGCGTTTTTCTCCGCCAACTCGGTGCAGAAACCCAAGCAGTTCCCTAACACCAAGGAAGGGAAGGAAGCGGAGACCAACTACAAACTGGGTACCCAGCTGCCCTACATGATGATCGTGAACCGCCTGGCCCACTACATCAAGGTCCTGCAGCGGGAGCAGATCGGCTCCTGGAAGGAACGTCAGGATCTGGAACGGGAGCTGAACACCTGGATACGTCAGTACGTGGCCGACCAGGAAAACCCGCCCGCCGAAGTCCGCAGCCGTCGCCCCCTGCGCGCGGCACAGGTCACCGTTTCTGACGTGGAAGGTGATCCGGGCTGGTACCAGGTGTCCCTGGCGGTTCGGCCCCACTTCAAGTACATGGGTGCCAACTTCGAACTGTCACTGGTTGGCCGGCTGGACAAGGATTAATCCGTGTTTCAGCACCCGGCCAGCGACGGATCGCAGGCCAGCAGCGGCAGCCTGTTCGAGAGACTCGAGCAGGCTGCTGAACCGGCTGGCCAGAGTATGGGAGACGTCACCCGCGTTGTTGAATCGATCAAGCGCCACCTGGTTCGGCTGCTGAATGCCCACCCGGGTAACAGTGCCAGTGTACCGGATCTGGGCCTGCTGGACTTCAACGACGCCACGCTCGGCACCCACGATCTGAGCGTTCAGATCCGTGGCGCGATCCGGCAGTGCATCGAGAAGTTCGAACCCAGGGTGAAGCGGGTGGATGTCGTTAATTTGCCCCAGGGCCCTGATCCGTTACAGCTGCGGTTTCAGGTGACGGTCTATCTGAACGTCGGTTCGAAAGACGACAAAACAACCATAGATTTGGTATTGGATGACAAACGTTACTACCAGGTGGTGTAACGAAACGGATAAGCAAACACCAAGGATGGCAGGAGACGGTGGGGATGCTTTTCTGCAGGGAAAAAAATGTCTGAGCGTAGCGAGTTGTTTTTTCCCGGAAGAAAAGTGTACCGACCGTCTCATACTCCCAAGGATGCGGTAGCAGTATGAGGTTAAATCGGTTCTACAGAGACGAGTTAAGTTTTCTCAGGCTTCAGGGCCGGGAATTCGCAGATGCCCATCCACAGCTGACGCGGTTCCTCTCAGAGCAGAGTACCGATCCGGATGTGGAGCGGCTGCTGGAAGGCTTCGCTTTCCTGACCGGCAAACTGCGGGAAAAGGTTGAGGACGAGTTTCCGGAGATCACGCACTCGCTGCTGAACATGCTGTGGCCGAATTATCTGCGGCCGGTACCCAGTTGCACGATCATGCGCTTCGATCCGCAGTTGCATGCAATCAGTGAACGCCAGAGAGTAGAGCGTCATACCGAGATCAAGAGCCGTCCCCTGGGCGATGCGAATCGCCAGACCCAGTGTCGGTTTCGTACTTGCCGGGCGGTGGATGTATTTCCTGTGAGCGTTGCCGCGGCACATGCAGAGCACTCACGGGAAGTGTCCTCAGTGACCGTGGACCTGGCACTGCACACCGATCAGCCCCTGTCGTCACTGGGCATGGACAGCCTGCGCTTTTATCTGGGCGGCGAGAGTCATATCGCCGAAACCCTTTTTCTCTGGTTGAACCACTATCTGGAACGCATCGATCTGGTGGTGGGCGACGCTGTTTACCGTCTGCCTGCCTCGCTTTTGCGGCCGGTCGGTTTTGGCAACGAAGAGGCCCTGTTGCCGTATCCCAAGAACGCCTACCCCGGTTACCGCATTCTACAGGAGTATCTCAGTTTCCCGGAGGCCTTCCGTTTTGTGGATCTTCTCGGACTCGGGCGTCGGCTGCCAGCGCTGCAGGCCGACGAAATCAGCCTGCGTTTCCATTTCAGCCGGATATTGCCACCGGATGCAAAAGTGCGGGAGGACAATTTCCAGCTCTATTGTACCCCGGCGGTGAACCTGTTTACCCACGAAGGTGAGCCGGTGGACCTGAACGGCCGCCAGACCGAATACCGGATTTCGCCTTCCAGCCGCTCGCCGGATCACTACGAGGTGTTCAGCATTGAGCAGGTGGAAGGCTGGCTGGAGGGACGGTCCGGGCGCGGTGAGCCCCGCATCTACACGCCCTTTGAGAGTTTCCAGCATGAGGTGGAACGGGATCGAGGACGGACCGCCCTGTACTATCGAGTCCGGGCCCGGGATAGCGTGCGCGGGGACGGCTTTGATCATTATATGTCGTTTGTCCGGGGCGACGAGTCGGAGTGCCTGAGTCGGCAGGAAGCGGTTTCCCTGACCCTCACCTGCACCAACCGCCACTTGCCCAGCCAACTGGCGGTAGGCGAAATCTGCATGGCGACCGAGAGCACGCCGGCGTTTGCCGCCTTCAGCAACATTACCCGGCCCACGGCGACCCTGCGGCCAACACTGGATGGCAGCCTTTTGTGGACGCTGATCTCGAATCTGTCGCTCAATTACCTGTCCATGCTGGACGTGGATGCTCTGCGCACGGTGCTTCGAGTTTATGATTTCCGGGCTCTGGTGGACCGTCAGGCGGAGCGGGTATCACAGAAGCGTCTTGCTGGTATTACCTGTATCGAGACGGCTCCGGTTGACCGGATGGTCAAAGGCCTGCCGGTGCGGGGGATTCGCTCGGTACTGAAACTGGAGCAGCAGGCCTTTGCATCGGAGGGCGATCTTTACCTGTTCGGCACGGTACTCAGCCAGTTCTTTGCTCTTTACGCCAGTATCAACGCATTTCACCAACTGGAAGTGGTGAACACCGATAACCAGGAACGGTACACATGGACGTTACAGCAAGGTCAGCAGCCGCTGATGTAGCCGAGCTGCAACCCGTTCTGGGCAATGCGCGGCGATACAGTTTTTTCCAGCTGGTGGACCTGATTCACCGGCACCACGGGGATGACCTGGAGCGAAACAGCGACGATCAACCCCGCCAGGAGAGGATCCGGTTTTCTGCCTCCGCGGGGCTAGGGTTTCCCGGTAGCGATGTGGTTTCGGCGCTGTCGCCGGAGCACGAGCACGCCCCGTATCAGATGGAAGTCAGCTTTCTGGGATTGCACGGCTCACAGTCGCCGTTGCCGGGCTATTACCTTGAAGACCTGGCCTGGGAAGCGGGGCAGAATCTGGGCATCCGGCGGCATTTTCTTGATTTTTTCAATCATCGCCTGGTCACGCTGTTCCACCGGGCATGGCGCAAGTATCGCTACTACGTTCGGTTTCAACCCGGTGCCTCGGACGGCTTTTCAGAGCTGATCTTTGCCCTGATAGGTCTGGGCGACAGCCGGTTGCGGGAGGCGACACCGGTGAACTGGTCCAAGATGCTGGCCTATTCCGGCCTGATGGCCGGTCGTAGCCGGTCGCCTGAGGTGGTGAGCGGCATCGTTGCCCATTGCTTCGATCTGGATGATGTCAGTATTGAACAGTGGGTCCTGCGCAAGGTGGCCATCGCCGATGATCAGCAGACCCGACTAGGCCAGGCTAACGCCTGTCTGGGCAGCGACACACTGGTGGGATCGGCCATTCGGGACCGCAGTGGTAAATTCGTGCTCCGGTTGCGAAATCTCAGCCGACAGCGCTTTGCGGATTTCCTGCCTAATGGCCAGGACCACCAACGCCTGGTCAAGCTCGTTGAGTTCACCACACGGGAGCAGCTGGCGTACGACCTGGAGCTTCAAATGCGTCCGAAAGACATCCGTCCCATGGAGCTGGGAGAAGATGTGCGGCTGGGCTGGAATTCCTTCGTGACCCCGGAAAAGGCAAGGCGCCGACCGGCGGTCCGGATCCAGATTCGCCGGTGAATCCGGCAGGGAAGATATTCATGGATGAACAACAGGCTGTGGGACTCAAACTGACAGTCACCAATCCGACTGTTGCTGGCGGCGGGGCAACCATCGACCACTGCTTCAGTGTTCGTGGCGGCTCTATCGGTACAGCAGCCAGTGATACCTGGCGGTTATCGTCCCACCGAACGGGTGCGGTTCCCGGCCACGCGGAGATCCGTTTTCTGGACGGCGGCTTCTGCCTGATTGATCGCAGTGGCCGGACCTACATCAATAGCGCAAGTCAGCCGGTGGGTCGGGGCCGTCGGGCACGACTGAATCATGGCGATACCATCAGTATTGGTCGCTATCAACTTCGTGCGGAGTTGGCCGAGGTTGTAAGTGAACCGTTGCTTGAGAGAGGTGAGGCAGATCAGGCCCGGCAACTGATTGATGTCGATGAAGGGCCGCTGATGCGGGCCGGGTACTTAACCAGCCAGACTGAGAACCCAGAGCCGCTGCAGAATTTTGGCGCGGTAGCCGGGGAGGCAGTCAGTGATGACCCATTGGCACCCTGGAACCTACAGCCGGACCAACAGAAGTCGGATGCTGACGCGCTGATGGTCAGCGAGACCTCCTGGCGCGCCGCCGAAAGGCAGGTTTCGGATGAGTACCGTGAAAACCGCGACGTAGCGATGGGCCTGCCAGTTCGCAAAGGAGAGAAAGACAGGATGTCTGAGATTTCAGAGAGCGCTGATCGCAGGGAGGCTTCCGATCAGAGCAGCAAGCACATCAGTGGTGCCCCCCTGTTGCGGGGTATGGAAGTCGGGCTGGACTTTGCCGACAGCGACGAGATGCGTCTGTTCCTGGAGGAAGCAGGGCAAACACTGAAGTCGACCGTGGAAGGCCTGTTGGCCCTGCATCAGGGAGAAGACAGCAGGCATCAGGCGCTGCGAACCCGCCTGCAACCCATCGAGGATAATCCACTGCGGTTGGGTGAGGGTTATGAGGATACGGTGCAGACCCTGTTCGCCAGCCATCGTAGCCCGGTTCACCTGTCGGCGCCGGCGGCGGTCCGGGAGAGTCTGCAGAGCCTGAATCATCACCAGCAGGCAACCCGTGAGGCCATCAGCGAGGCATTGGAGGCCATCCTGCATGCCTTTTCGCCCGAGGCCTTGCTGCGTCGTTTCCATGGTTACCGCCGGGGACTGCGCCAGAACGAGGACGAGGGACGCTGGGCATGGGATATGTACCAGCATTATTACCGAGAGTTGAAATCCAGTCGTCAGCAGGGATTCGAGCGTCTGTTCCAGGAAGTGTTCGAACAGGCTTACGACCAGAACCTGCGCCAACTACAGAGGGAGAACCCGTTGTGAAGACCTGCAAATGGAGTTTGCTGGCCATCGTATTCGTGCTTGCCGGATGCAGCACACCCTATAACGCGGTCACCAAAACCGCAAAAGTGCTTTGGGACCCGGATATCCCGGTGGGATACCCGGAGGATCTGCCCAGCCGGGTCGGACTGACCATGGTGGCCGAACCGGATGTAAACCCGAATGAATCCCTGGCACCCACGCCCGTTGCGTTTCAGATCATCGAGATGCGCGACAGCTCACTACTGATGGCCGGGGATTTCGACCAGCTACTGAGTGACCTCGAGTCGTCACTGGGCCAGAACTATGTGGACCACAGCGATTACTCCCTGGTGCCGGGCCAGTTCAAGTTCATCGAACCCTTTGAGATTGGCGAGGACACCCGATTTATCGGCGTGATCGCCTTTTACGCCTACCCCAACCTGTCCCAGTGGAAGAAGGTGGTAAAGGTGGATCCAATCGGCGGCCGCTACAACCTGCTAGTGAACCTGCGGGAGCGGGAAGTTCAACTCAAGCATTCGGATGACACCTGATGGCGGTAACCAATCGAGTCGTCTGGAGTGATGGCCTGTTTATCAAGCCTCAACATTTCCAGCAACAGCAACGATATCTGGAGCATCAGATCAATGAACGGGCGCTCGCGATCTCTGATTATCTCTATGGCTTCAGCGACCTGGAGCTGAATGCGGAGTATCTGAGTTTCGGCCGGGTTGGCCTGGTTCGGGCATCGGGGTTGTTCCCGGATGGCACCCGCTTCAGTCTTCCCCAGGACGACGTGATGCCTGAACCGATGGAGATCACCGATGCCTCAGTGGCCAACCAGGTCGTCTACCTGGCGTTACCCCTGGGCAGTGAAAGCCTGGCTGAAGTGGAATGGCCGGACGCCCCCGTGGCCGGCCGGTTCCGTGCCGACTCACGGGAAATCCGGGACCTGCATTCGATTGACGGCGATGCCCACGCCATTGATGTGGGCCTAGTGGCGCCCCGCCTGATGCTGGAGAGGGAAGATCGCAGCGCCTATGCGGCCCTGGCTATTGGCCGGATTCTTGAAAAGCGCCCGGACGGAAGCCTGGTGATGGATCCGAACTTCCTCCCCACCATGCTGAGTGTGCGAGCCGCACCGAGGCTGCAGCGATTTGTCGGTGAAATGGCGGGACTGATGCGGGAACGGGCGCGCAATATTGCCGAGCGTGTCGGTGCCCCTGGGCAGGCCGGCGTTGCAGACGTGGCGGATTTCATGTTGCTGCAGATGCTGAATCGCGCCCACCCCAGGTTCATGCATCTGGCTCGCCTTCGCCAGTTGCATCCTGAACGGCTGTTCGAAGCCCTGCTTGAACTTTGTGGTGAGCTGGTGACCTTCACCGATGAAGGGCGCTTGCCGCGGGAGTATCCGGCCTATGACCACGATCTCCCGGAGGATGCTTTTACCCCGCTCATGCAGGTTCTGCGGCAGTCCCTGAGCACAGTGCTGGAACCGAGGGCCCTGGCTATCCAGCTCCAGCAGCGCCAGTACGGACTGACCGTGGCCCCGATCCAGGATGCCCAGTTGCTCCGGGATGCGGAATTCATTCTGGCGGTCAAAGCTGACATGCCGCTGGACGACTTGCGCAAGCAGTTCACTCAGCAGTGCAAGGTGGCCTCGGTGGAAAAGATCCGGGATCTGATCAGCCTGCAGCTGCCGGGGATTCCGCTTGCTGCATTGCCGGTTGCACCCCGGCAGTTGCCGTACCACGCCGGCTTCGTGTACTTCCGCCTGGACGACCAGAGCCAGGCCTGGCAAATGCTCGACAACGCCAGCGGCTTCGCATTCCACGTGGCCGGCAGTTTCCCGGGCATGGAAATGCAGTTCTGGGCAATCAGGAGCTAAATCATGGCAGATGCACAGGTAATGGACTTACCCAATGGCGGCAGAAATTCCGGCAGCAGTGCGTTCAGTGATCTGATTTTTGCCGACAGCCGGGGAGCAGCTGAGGGCGATAGGGAAGGCCAGGTCGACGAGCATTTTCAGCTCAGAGGGTTGGAACATAACCGCCTGATTGACGCCGCCACACCATTGCTGGGCCTGGTGATCAGGATACGCAGGTTGGCAGACTATCGCGCAGTGGAAATCCTCTACCAGCAGGTGGTGGATGAGATCTCGGCCATCGACCGGGAACTGGTGGAACAGGGTTACGACCGGCCGGTTGTTGTCGCCTATCGGTACGTCCTCTGCGCCTTAATCGACGAGGCCGTGCTGGGAACCGACTGGGGCGCCCATAGCATCTGGTCACAGCACTCCCTGCTGTCCCGCTTCCACAACGAGACATGGGGTGGAGAAAAGGTCTTTGCCATTCTTGCCCGGATGGAGCAGGAGCCGGCCCGTTATCGCGACATGCTGTCGTTTATCTATCTGTGTCTCTGTCTGGGTTTCGAGGGGCGATACAAGGTGATGGAAAACGGCCGCGATGAATACGACCAGATTGTCCGTGGCCTGCACGAGCAACTGAAAGCGTTACAGGAGGAGCAGGAACCGGCGCCTCTTGCGGATGCCCGGGCAAATGTAACGCCAACCCGGAACCGGTTGCGCAGCGGCATGCCTGTCTGGGGCATTGCTGGTCTGTTTGTGGCGGCCATGGCCGGCATCTACTCCCTGTATAACATCGCACTGAACGAGCGCATCACGGACGTATTGCGCGTACTCGACCAACTACCGAAATAAGGACATCAACGTGATTCGGGTAGAACTGCCAGCGCTGATCGGGCGCCTCAACGACATGTCACGCCAGGCGCTGGAAGCCTCGGCCGCTTTGTGCATCAGCCGTCAGGGCGCGGAAATCACTCCGGCCCATTTGCTGTTCAAACTGCTGGAAACGCCGTTTTCCGACGTGCGCCAGATTCTGGAGCACACCGGCCTTGAGCATCAGCAACTGCAACCGCTGGTAGGCGATAGCCTGAACGGAGAGTCGCAAAGCGCTGAGCCCTACCCATCGTTCTCTCCGCTGTTGGTGGAGCTAATGCAGGATGCCTGGCTGCTGGCTTCCACCGAACTTGGCCACACCGAATTGCGTTCCGGCGCGGTATTCCTGGCCCTGCTGATGAATGCCGATCGATACCTGATGCCCCGGGTGGCAAAGGCAATGGTGGACATCAATCGTGAGCAGCTGCGCAAGCAATTTGACCGGTTCACCGAGGGCTCCGCGGAGAGACTGGAACCAAGCGAGCAGGAACCCGGGCAACCAGTGGCCAGCGTGGATCTGGACCCGCTCAAACGCTACGCCACCGACTTCACCAGACTGGCCCGGGAGGACAAACTGGACCCCGTGGTTTGCCGTGACGCCGAGATCGACCAGATGATCGACATCCTCTGCCGCCGCCGCAAGAACAACCCGATTGTGGTGGGCGATGCCGGCGTGGGCAAAAGCGCCGTGGTGGAGGGCCTGGCTCTGCGCATCGTCAACGGCGACGTGCCTGACCGTCTGAAGAGCGTTGAGCTATGGACCCTGGACATGGGTGCCCTGCAGGCGGGCGCCTCCGTGAAGGGCGAGTTCGAGAAACGCCTCAAAGGCGTGATTGAAGCGGTCAAAGGCTCGGCTACCCCGATCATCCTGTTCATTGACGAAGCCCATACCCTGATTGGCGCAGGCAACAGCGAAGGCGGCTCTGATGCTGCCAACCTGCTCAAACCTGCCCTTGCCCGGGGCGAGCTGCGTACCATCGCAGCGACCACCTGGCGCGAATACAAGAAATACTTCGAAAAAGACCCAGCCCTGAGCCGCCGTTTCCAGCCTGTGGCGCTGGATGAGCCCACTCCCGTGGAAGCGGTCCACATCCTCCGTGGCTTGCGCACCGTCTATGAAAAAGCCCATCAGGTACTTATCGCCGACAGCGCCCTGAAAGCCGCCGCCGAAATGTCTGCCCGTTACCTTGCCGGCCGTCAGCTACCGGACAAAGCCATCGACGTGCTGGATACCGCCTGCGCCCGCGTTAGCCTGAATCTGAGCACGCCGCCCAGACGCCTGAGCCGCGTCCGAAGCGAGCTGCATCAGCTGGCCATGGAACAGAACCTGCTGAGCCGGGAACACACCCTGGGACAGACCGTGGATGCCGAACGGGAACGGGAACTGGAACAGCGCGTTGCCGGGATCACTGTTGAATCTGCAGCCCTGGAACAACGCTGGAACGACCAGCGCGAACTGGTGGCACGACTGGTGGAGATCCGGGAAAAGTTGCTCACCGGCGAATCGCAGGCTGAAGCGAATACCCCTGAATTGACCGATGGGATAACAGAAGAACGCCCGGACCTGAAAAGCGAAGCCGCCGCCATTGAGCAGGAACTGACGGAACTCCAGGCCGACGAGCCGTTGGTTCACACCCGGGTTGACGCCAGACAGGTGGCCGAAGTCATTGCCGACTGGACTGGTATTCCGGTCAATCGCATGACCACCGACGAACTGGAAAAAATCACCCATTTGCCGGCTTATCTGCAGGAGCATATCAAAGGCCAGGACACCGCCATCGACTGCCTGCACCAACACCTGCTTACCGCCCGCGCCGACCTGCGCCGGCCCGGCCGCCCCATGGGCGCCTTCCTGCTGGTGGGACCCAGCGGCGTTGGCAAAACCGAAACCGTGGTACAGCTGGCTGAACTCCTCTACGGCGGTCGTCAGTTCCTTACTACCATCAACATGTCCGAATACCAGGAAAAACACACCGTCTCCCGTCTGATCGGCTCGCCCCCCGGCTATGTGGGTTTTGGTGAAGGCGGCATCCTCACCGAAGCCATCCGCCAGAAACCCTACTCCGTGGTCTTGCTCGACGAAGTCGAAAAAGCCCATCCGGAAGTCCTCAATCTGTTCTACCAGGCATTTGACAAAGGCGAACTGGCCGATGGCGAAGGCCGTCTGATCGACTGCAAGAACGTGGTCTTCTTCCTCACCTCAAACCTCGGATACCAGACCATCGTCAACCACGCCGAGTCGCCGGCCAGCCTGGACGAAGCTCTCTACCCGGAACTGGCCAGCTTCTTCAAGCCGGCCTTGCTGGCAAGAATGGAAGTGGTGCCCTACCTGCCTCTTGGCGAGGAAACCCTCAACCGGATCGTGGGCGACAAACTCCAGCGCCTGGCAGACCAGATCGAGGTTCGTTATCACACCGACGTGGAACTTCAGGACGGCCTGGTTGACGCCGTTCGCAGTCGTGCGACGAGAAGTGAAAACGGCGCAAGGATGCTTGAGTCAATCATAGAGGGAGAGCTTTTGCCGCCGGTTTCATTGGCGTTGCTGGAAAAATTGGCGGCGCGGGAGCCGGTAAGAAAAGTGACTCTCGGTGTAGATGAGCAGCAGTTTGTGGGAACTGTCGCTTGAGGTAACTGGAGGTAGCGGACCCTGTGGTTCGGCTTTCCAAATACCCTGCGGAGCCATGGATGGCGGAGCGTACAAGGATGTATTCACAGAGTGTTTTGGAAAGCCGAACCACAGGGTGCGCGGTCGGCGAGAACTCAATAAAGGGAACAAGAATGGGACGGATGCAGATGGAACTGCACACCGGCATCAACCTGGCGGTGGCCCTGATCCAGCAGGACAACCTGCCGGACCTGCTGAAAACCGCCACAAAGCAGCTGGAAAACGCCTTCGGCCTGACCCGCTGCTGGGCACTCGAACTCGACCTCAGTGGCCGGACCCTGCACTGCAGCGACTTGGGCGAGGGGGGCGAATTCGACTGCGGCGACTTCAGCCACCCCTTTGCTCACGTTCTGCAGACCGGCAAAGCCCGGGAACTCACACGTGCCGCCAGCTACCGCCTGGACCACGTTGGCTTCCAGGCCTTGTTCGAGGCTAGCGACCGGCCGCGTTCCCTGTGGCTCGAGCCCCTCACCGGTAATGATGGCCGAACCCTTGGCATGCTCGTCCTGTGTCGGGACGAACCCGACTGGGACGGCATTACCGGCCAGCCTCTGTACTGTGGTCTACGGCAACTGCTTGTTCATCAATGGATTACCCAACTTCAGAGCCGCGATCAGGTCTGGCAACGCCGCCTGCTCAAGCGGTCACTGGATCATCTGCACGACGCGGAAACCGTTCGCACCCGTTGCGAACAATTGGCCCGAACACTGGTGGGCAACTCCCAAGCCATGACCAGCCTCCGGGCCCAGATCGTCCGGGCCGCCGGCAGCCAGCTGTCCGTTTTGGTTCAGGGTGAGACCGGCTGTGGCAAGGATGTCGTCGCACGGGGTATCCATGAACTGTCCGACCGGGCCGAAGGCCCGATGGTAGTGGTCAACTGCGCCGCCATCCCCGATACCCTTCTGGAAAGCGAACTTTTCGGGCATACCAGGGGAGCGTTTTCAGGCGCCGATCAGGACAAGCAGGGGCTTCTGGCGCAGGCCAACGGCGGCACTCTGTTCCTGGATGAAATCGGTGACATGCCCATGGCACTGCAGTCGAAACTGCTCCGGGTGTTGGAAAGTCGTCAGTTCCGCCCGTTGGGGGCCCGCGAGGAACAGCATTCGGATTTTCGGCTGGTAGCGGCCACCCACCAGCCGCTGCAGGCAGGTATCGAAGACGGCAGCTTCCGGCGGGACCTTTTTTACCGCCTGAGCCAGTTTCCGCTGCGGGTGACGCCCTTGCGGGAGCGGCCCGACGACCTCGAAGCTCTTTGCCGTCACTTTATCCGACTATATACCGAGCGTGAGGGCAGTGGACCCATGGGCATTTCCAGCCACGCCTTGCACCTGCTGGCCGGATACGACTTCCCGGGAAATGTCCGTGAGCTGCGCAACATCATTGAACTGGCCTGCCTGCAAACTCCATGCGGTGACGATATCCAGCCGGAGGTTCTGAGGATTAATGACCTGTTCGAAGAGTCCGATGGCTGGACCAGCCCACCCTGGGATGTCAGAGAAGGACATCCGATCGATCTACCTGCTGTGGAAGAGATTCGGGATCTTAAAGCCGCAGCACAGGCATTTGAAGCGGCAATTATTCGCGAGCGATTGCGCCAGTATGGTGGCAACCGGGCCCAGGCGGCAGAAAGCCTCGGCCTACCAAAACGGACCCTTGCCCATAAGTGCCTCAAGTATCAGGTGGCAGAGTCATGATTCCCCGAAGAGTGCGATTAACCGGTGGTGTTGCGGCGGCATTGGCGCTGGTTTCACTGGTCTCCAATGCCTGCGCTGACCAGCTTGAAGATGCTCGACTCTGTACCAGTGAGTCCCAGCGACTTGAACGGCTGGCCTGCTTTGACAAGGTCTTTGGTACCCCCGTGGCGGCACCCGGCGAGGAACTCTCGACCCCGGATGCCCGGCGATCCGAGCGATGGCGACAGGCCTACGCCAGCCTCGATTCAGAAAATACCGGTGCGAGCGTACTTTACCGGAATACCGGGCAAGCAGCTGGCCAACTAGTGACGGTTCCGGCTTTGGGGGTTCAACCTCCCAGACCTCTGCTGGCCCTTCAGTGCCACAACAACATTACGGAGCTCACTCTGATGCTGCCAAAGGCGATGGACGAAGAGCGGGTTCGGATGGGGTTTGGCCGGGGACAAACCGTCTGGCGGGTGCGGGACAACGGTTTCGTGCTCAGTGGCGGCCGGGGACTGCCAGCCATTCGTACCGTGAAAGCCATGATCACTGGTACGGAAGCGCGCATCGACTCGCCCAACAGCCGCATTGACGGCCTTCTGTTTGATCTCTCGGGATACCGCAGGGCAATCGAACCGCTTCGCGAGACCTGTGGCTGGTAAATGCCGGCGAAATACAGTGATTCAGGACAGCAACATGCAGATCATTGAGCAACATCCCTACGTTGAACAGGTTGTCTCACCATTGCCCGGCGATTCAGTTGTCGGCGAGGCACTCGGAGACGATGCAACGCTCGAGTTTCTGGAAAACGAGATCATGAAGGTGGGCTCTCTGGCCCATACCGATATTGATTGGAACAGGGTTGAAAGCGATGCCCTGACGATTCTCTCGGACCGCAGCAAGGATCTGAAAGTTCTCGGCTTTTTGCTGATCGCTCTGCAACGTGGCGGTGACGGTGAACGGTTCGCCCTGTCTCTGTACCTGCTGCACCGGATCCTGGACGAATGGTGGGAGCAAGCTTGGCCGTATCCCGGGGACAAGGGCAAGCGGGCCCGCAAAATGATGTTCACTCAGATGCTCCAGCGCGCCAGCAAAGGCGTAGACGCCCTGGCGTTCGATGGTAGCGTTGGCGACGGTCGGGCGTTCTGCCTTGAACTTCTGGCCAGATTGATGGACCAGGCCACTGGCCGGGAGTTACCCGAGGAGTCACTGCAGGATCTTAAACGGGCGGTTGAAAAGCTTCCCAGGGTTAACGACGCCACGGCAGCCCCCGAACCCCGTTCGCCGGCAGGATCGGTCAGCCAGGATTCGGGAACGGATACGCCAGAGCAGAAACCCGCATCGTCGAAGCCTTCCTTGGGGCCACTAACCCTGGACCCGGGCGATGAGCGAGCAACCCGGCAGAGTCTTCTGAAAGTCGCGGACATGCTCACCGAAACCGGGCCGGACCAGCCTCTGGGTTACCAGATTCGCCGTTACGCTATCTGGCAGAACATCACCACGGTACCGCCGACACGGGATGGAAAGCGTACCGATCTTGCCGCCGTGAGTGCCGATCGTGTGGCCGACTATCGGGAAGCCCTGGAAAAGTCCGCCGACCTGGCGTTGTGGCAGAAAATCGAGCAGAGCTTGTCCGTCAGTCCGTTCTGGCTCGACGGCCATTGGTTGAGTGCCCGGGTAGCGACAGCCCTGGGCCATCATGCTTGTGCTGAAGCCATCCGTGTGTCTGCAAAGGAGTTTGTTGAGCGGCTTACCCAGTTGCCGGAGCTCACCTTCAACGATGGCACGCCGTTCCTCTCCTGCGAGGCGGAAGAGTGGCTCTGGTCCGCGCCGGCGACCAGTGGTTCCGCCGGCAGCGCCAATGCCTGGGAGCAGACTTATGACAAAGCTCGGGATCTGGTTTCACAAAAGGAACTGGCTGCCGGGATGCAACTTCTGGAGGACGGGCTGGCGGAAGCGAGAGAACCAAGAGACCGCTTTTACTGGCGTCTTGCCAGCGCGCGTTTAATGAAAGACGCAGGCCTTAAATCGTTGGCCGCGCAGCAGGTCCAGGATCTGCAAACGCAGGTTCGCGGGCTGGCTCTCGAGGACTGGGAGCCAGCCCTGATCAGGCAGCTTGAAAAGCTGGGCTGATCCCCGGAGCACACCAAGGAATCACAGCAGGAATGGAAACCATGTGGAGAAAAGCTTTACTCATTGGTCGCTGGCTTCTGCCATACCTTAAAAATGCAGCCCCTGTCACGCTGACACTGGGCGTTATCGCCTTGCTGGTGGCCACCTGGTGGCTGGGGCCCCGCTGGGAGCTGAGTGGTGAGTTTCCATTGGCGGCCTGGCAGATGCGGGCCCTCGTAACCCTGGGCGTTGTCCTTGTGGTCGCGATGATGTGGGGCATGGTGCTGGCGCGCCGCCTGCGCAAGGTGAATGTCCAGCAGGCCGAAGTGCAGAAAGAACAGGAAGATCCGATTCTGCCGATGGAGCGCAAGCAGCAGCGCCTGCTGGATCGTCAGCTGGCGGCCCTGAAAAGCAACCTCCCCGGCCGCAAAGGCATTTATCAGCTGCCCTGGTACCTGGTGATGGGCCTGGAGGATGCTGGCAAGACCAGCCTGATTCAACGCTCCGGGCAGACCTACACGCTCACCAACGTAACCCGCAACAATCGGGTGGATCGCAATGCCTTCGGTTTTGACTGGTGGATCGGCGATGAGGGTGTCCTTATCGATCCGGATGGTGAACTGCTGAGCCAGAGTCAGGGTGCCGGTGCGGAGATCCAGCAGCGTCTTTGGAATCATTTCATTGCCTGGCTTGAGCGAAATCGCCCGCAACGCCCCCTCAACGGTGTGGTGCTGGCCATTGATGTGGCCAGTCTCAGCGTGGCAGACCCCGGCCAGAGGCGGGACCGTGCCATCCTGTTACGGACGCGCCTGAGGGAACTGATGGAGCAAATCGGCTCCCGCCTGCCCGTTTATGTCACTTTCACCAAGATGGACCTGCTCTACGGTTTTGGCCCGCTCGTGCGGACCCTGAGCAAGCAGGAGAAGGAACAGGCCCTTGGCTTTACCTTCAGCCTCGAGGGCCAGATGGACAACGACGATTGGCTGCACCAGTTCGCGGACCGATACACCGCCATGGTTGAGCGGCTTACCGATCGCTTGCCGGATGTTCTGGCCAATACCCGGGACGCCGAGGAGCGGGCAGCAGCCTACTCTTTTACTCGCCAGCTTGCTGGCCTCAAGCCTGTTCTGGAGCAATTCCTGACCGATTTGCTGTCTGCGGATGTGTTCTCGACACCTGCGATGGTTCGCGGCACCTACTTCACCTCGGTGTTGCAGGAGGGCGTTCCGGAGGATGCCTTTGTCTCAGCAGCTGCCGCCAACTATCAGATTGCCGGACCCATTCAGCCTGCTCAACGGACAGGGCAGTCCGCTGCCCTGTTTACCCGGGCACTGTTCCCCCAGATCATCTATCCGGAGGCGGGCCTGGCCGGTGATAACCGACGGGTGATTCAGTCCCGCCAACGGCGGTTGGCCGTGGCCGCCGTGGTGGCCATTTGTGCCGGTGCGGGTATGACCGCCGGCTGGCAGCATTTCTTTATCAAGAATGCAGAGGCCGCGACCGCCGTGGAAACCCGTGTTAAGGGGTTCATCGATAACTGGCAGCCGGTGGGCTTTGAACCGGATAACACCGGACGGAATTTGCTCGGCCCGCTGGATGAACTTCGTGAGGCGACCCTGGCCTTTGGCGATTATCGCCGGAACTGGCCGTTATTCAGTGATATGGGCCTGTTCCGTGGCCATGAGGTGGGCCCGGAAGTAGAAGAATCCTATCTGGATATGCTGGCATACCAGTATTTGCCAGCCCTGATGTTCGGTGTGATGGCCGAGATGGGTCAGGCGCCGGACAACAGCACTGAGCGTCTGGAGCACCTGCGGGTGTTGCGCATGTTGTATGACGCCAGTGGTCGTCGGGACGATATTGTGACCCGCTACATGCAGAACTATTGGCAACAGGCGTTCCCCGGTCAGAGTGACCTGCAGCAGCGGCTTCTGGGTCATCTGGACTATGCCATGGCGCATACCGATCTGGCACAGCTCACTCGCCAGGGAGATACGGTTGCCGATATGACCCTGGCGCCGTTTCGTAGCAGTGTGCAGTGGGCACAACATGAGCTCGGTCGGATTGCCACGCCAGACCGGGTCTACCGGGATCTGGAAATTGAAGCAGAACAGGAATTCCGTGCACCGTTGGAACTGGCCCGGGCATCCGGGCCGGCATTCAGCACTGTGTTCACTCGGGTGGATGGGTATGGCGAGCCCTCCCACTCTGGGGCAGCGGTCGAGGAAGACCCATTGACTATCCCCGCGTTGCTGACCCGGGAGGGACTTGAGAAGTGGTTCCTGCGCAAGTCCGGCTCGGTAACGGAGCTGGCCCTGGTAGACGCCTGGGTGTTGGGCCGCCGGGACAACGTCGATTTTAGCAAGGCGGATGAAGCCAGGCTGCTGGCCAGTTTGCAGACCCTCTATGCCGAGCACTATGCCGACGCCTGGCGCACCGCCTTGAGCCGCATCGATATTCAGCGGTTTGAGGACCTCAACCACGGCGTACGTATCCTCGAGAGCCTGACCAGCGGCCACGAGCCCCTGGCAAGCCTGCTCGGGCAGGTTCGCCATCACACGCGCCTGGTGCCTTCGGCAGAAGGTGAGAATGCCGCAGCCCGGGAGCTTCTGGAGCAGTCGCCCCATTTCCGCATGCTGCAGGATATTGAACGGCAGTTTGCGGAGCTCAATCAGTTGACCCGGGAAAATGGCGATCAGCCAACCGGGCTTGAGCAGATCATGCTGGTGGTCGGGGAACTGCACGAATACATGCGTAACATCCAGGAAGCGCCAGACAAGGGCAAGGCTGCGTTGGCCGCTGCCCGGGCCCGCATGGGCCTGCAGGGTGCCGATCCGATATTCACCCTGCAGCGCATGGCCGATAACCAGCCGGAGCCTCTTAACCGGCTTCTGACACGTTTGGCTACGGAAAGCTGGCGAGTAGTCCTGGACCAGGCCGTGGCGCAGCTAGAGCGTGAGTGGTATCGCGAGGTGTATCAGCCTTTTCAGCAGAATCTGGCCCGCCATTATCCGTTTAACCCGGACTCCGGGCGGGATGTTGCACTGCAGGACTTTGAACGATTCTTTGCCCCGGGCGGCGTATTGGACGCCTTCTATAAGGACAACCTGAAACTGTTCCTCGAGGATCACCCGGAACAGGTGGGCGATGCCCGACGTGCCGGACTGGTGCGCGGTGCGGTACTGACTTCCCTGGAAAATGCTGACCGAATCCGCAGGGCCTACTTCACTCGCGGTGGTTCCCTGGACGTGGAGTTCGCGCTGGAGCCGCTCAATCTCTCAGCCAACAAGCGGCGCAGCGTGGTCAACGTGGATGGCCAATTGGTTGAGTTCAGCCACGGCCCGCGCCAGAGTATTCCGCTGGTCTGGCCGAATACCCTCCGAGACTCTGTGGAGAGCCGTATTACCCTGGTGCCGGTGGAGGTGAATCGTTCGCCGCGCAGCCTCTCGGAAAGCGGCCCTTGGGCGCTGTTCCGACTGCTCGATAGCGCCGACATTACCGGCGTGAGCAGCAGCGCGGTGGATGTCCGTTTCCGGGTTGACGACGGGGAGATGCGGTATCGCCTCCATGCGGCCAGCAACACCAACCCGTTCACACAGGAACTACTGGCGGGGTACCGCATACCCCGAAGCTTGTATTAGACTAGGTCCGCCCTGATGAGAGCGGGATGTTCTCATCAGGGCGAAACTTTTGCACAGGATGGTGCGAAAGCCCGGACTTTCTTTTCTCTTCAGGGACCGAAGACATGCCTCAGGCAAGCGGACTGCAATTCACCGCCACAGTTGGCGAATACTCCTCTGATCACTTTTCCGTTGTTGGCTTTGCGCTGACAGAGCGGCTGTCCGAGCTGTTCCAGGGACGTCTTGATCTCGCCAGTGCCGATTCGTCCGTTGGCGCCTCCAGCGTTCTGGAGCAAACGGTGGATCTGGTGGTCTGGCGGGACGGGGCGCCGCTGCGTCGCTTTACCGGTGTGGTCAGCGAATTTTCCCGTGGTGATTCCGGCCATCGGCGTACCCGCTACGAACTGGTTTTCCGGCCACCGCTTTGGCGCCTGGCGCTTATGCACAACAGCCGTATTTTCCAGAACCGGGGCACGGATGAGATTGTGCGTACCCTGCTGGAGGAGCGGGGGATTGTCGATACCGTCTTTGACCTTAAACGCGGCCCCGAGGAGCGGGAATACTGCGTCCAGCATCGGGAAAGTGATCTGGCCTTTGTTGAACGTCTGGCTGCCGAAGAAGGCTGGCACTACCGCTACCAGCACGGCAGCCTCGATGGCCAGGAGCCACCGGCCCTGATTTTTGCCGATCATCATCGTGATCCGCCACGGCTTGAGGCCGTCCCATACAAAGGCACAGCCGGGGGCAGTACCCGAACGCCTTGTGTGTTCCGGTTCGCTTACCGGGAACGGGTACGTCCCGCGTCGGTCGTCATGAAGGATTACACCTTCAAAAACCCGGCCTACGCCCTGATGCATGAACAGTCTGGTGACCAGCTCGTCCACCGGGAGGATTACCAGCACTACGACTACCCCGGTCGATTCAAACAGGATGCCAGTGGTCGGCCGTTCACTGAAGCCAGGCTTGCTGCCCTGCGCAGCGACGCCAGCACAGCCTTTGGCGAGAGCAATCGCCCGGATTTTGCACCTGGGGCCAGGGTGCCCCTGACCGACCACGACAACGAAGCCATGAATCGCGACTGGCTGCTCACGGCGATCACCCACACCGGCTCACAACCCCAGGCCCTGGAAGAAGAGGGTGGCAGCGAACCGACACGCTACGCCAACCACTTTACCGCCATCCCTGCAGACCGAAGCTGGCGGCCACTGTGTAAACACAAGCCCCTGATGGATGGGCCGCAGATGGCTGTAGTTGCCGGCCCGGAAGGTGAGGAAGTTCATTGCGACCAATACGGCCGCGTGAAAGTTCGGTTTCCCTGGGATCGCTATGCGGCAAATGATGAGCACAGCAGTGCCTGGCTTCGGGTCAGCCAGGAGTGGGCCGGCGGCCAGTATGGTTTCACCGCACTGCCGCGGATCGGACATGAAGTGATCGTTTCCTTCCTGGACGGCGACCCGGACCAGCCCATCATCACCGGCCGGACTTGGCACGCCACCAACACACCGCCGTATTCGCTGCCGGAACACAAAACCCGCACCACCCTGAAAACCAAAACCCACAAGGGCGAGGGCAGTAACGAGCTTCGGTTTGAAGACGAAGCCGGCGAAGAACAGATCTACGTTCACGCCCAGAAAGAACTGGCCCTGATCACGGAGAACAACCGCACTGAAGTCATCAGGAACGATCGCCACCTGACCGTGGGCAACGACCGCAAGGCCCACATCAAAGGCAGTGACCACGCCACGGTGAACGGTGAAAAACGGGAGAAAACCGGCAAAGACCGTAGTTTCAACGTCACTGGTACGTTGCACCTGAAAGCCGGCACGGCTTGGCTAACCGACTGTGGCACCGAACTGCACATCAAGGCCGGCCAGAAAACCGTTATTGAAGCCGGTGCGGAAATCACCCTCAAGGCCGGTGGCAGTTTCGTGAAGATCGACCCCAGCGGTGTGGCTATGGGTGGCGCTGCCATCAAGCTGAATGCCGGAGGTTCGCCGGGTAAGGGGAGTGGGCAGAAGGTTCAGGTGCCGGAGATGCCGGGGTTGGTGGATAAGAATGGGGGGGCTGTTGCGCCGTTGGCCCTGCCGGAGACACAGCAAAGACCGATGGCGAAGTCCGACCAGATGCGCGCCATCAAGAATGCCGCGAATCAGGGTAAGGGAATTTGCCAGGTCTGCTCACCAGAATCACAAGGTGCGATCTGATGGGGCATCTGGCTGGACTTCCCGGTGAGGGAAAGACGTTCATTCTTATTGATGGCGCCAAAGTAAATAATCTGCCCCAAGTTATTTATCGTGAGATCGAAACACCTCATTGTGATGCGCTCTACAGGCAAACGGAGCTTGCCGACCTATTGGAAATTTCACCGTGGCTGGTTGAAACGGGAATAGATAGCTCGCTGACACTTAAATGCTTCAATGATTGGAAACATCAGGGTGTTGCCATCGTATTGCGGGCTGACTGCCACTTCGAAGAGGTCATGCAACACTTGCGTGGATTGCTTATGGCGAGGTTGGTCACGGGAGATGAGGTTGTTTTCCGGTTTTATGATCCTGAAATCGCGCGGCACCTGTTGAAGCTGGATTCGTCAGGTGAAAATGTGAGGCGATTGATGGGGCCTTGTAGTCTGTTTGCCATTCAGGATCGCCGCGAGGGTGAGTGGGACTACTTTCATAACGATCAGCCCAGTAGTGAGCGGCCGGCTGAGAGGTTTAGCATTCGTGAGGAACATCAGGTTGCCATGGAAAGAGCGGCGGAAAAGACAGCCCTCAGGAAGCTCGAACTTCACGTTGCAAACTACTTTCCCCGTTTGCTCCAAAAAACCGATGCAGATGGGCAGGATTGGGGGATGGTCTCTACGCTAGTCGACGCGGCGAAAGCGCGGGGGTTGTACAGCACCCGCGATATCGCCCTGTATATCAATACGACTGGCTGGCTTGGACGCCATGCATTCGACGACAGTGAAGTACAGAATCTGTGGAAAGAGAATTCCGCAGCGCCAGGCAAAGCCATAGCGCGAATTGCAGAATTCGCCGAGAAAAAGTCAACGGAGGGACTGGTTCATGGGTAGCGCTAACAGCTCAGCGTTTATACAGGGTGCTGATGACATAGACTCAGCGGCACAGATGTGCCCGCTCCAGTTCAAGACAGTTGCGTTGTATCCGGTACGTTGGGCGATCAGTCAGGAAGAAGTAGCGCTGCCCCCTCACTTCCGACCGCCCACCGTTGCGCTTGAAACCACGCATTACTGTGTACGAAAACTAACGCCCGGGTGGGTGTATATGTTCTCCGAAGTATTCGGAACGCTGCATGAGTATCGTGTTAACGAACAAGGCGAGTTGACAGAAGTGCAGCCGGGGTTCAACTCGGTTCTTCTTTCCGCTGTGGACGCACAAAGCGCTTTGCCCGCCTTACATCACCCGGCGGAAGGAAAAGTTTTTCTTAAGTTTGTGCGACATCGATGGACTTCCCGTTTGCAGGAACTTGTACGCACGGATGCGGAAATTCGCGAAGAGCACATGCAGTCGTTCGACTTGAGTAGCCTCCCTGAAAGAGGTGAGGCCGTTAATATCAGTGAAACCGAAGCGATAAGCGAGGTGGTTGAAGATTTTCGGCCAGAGCCAGTGGATTTCGAGTGGAGCTTGACGGATTTTGCACAAGGAATCAGTGAGTCGGATTTGCAGGGTCAGTGCAAAAAAGAAACTCAATTCTCTTACTGCGTCGCCCTTGCCGATGAAATAGGTATCGCCTCTGAGCTGGGCCAACTCCATGCCCTTCATGTAAACCTGATTACGAATTATGCGGAGGAGAACGCCTACGCCTACACCACCTCCCAGATGGTGGATGCGCTCATTGCCCGTGAGGCCAGCAAGAAGGAAACGGAAGACGACCGGCAAGCAGTGACCGAGGAACTGAAAGAAAGAATTCGTTCAGGGGAAAAAGACGCGTTCGTTGAAAGCTACCACACACAGATTGAAGAGTATGACCAGGCCCGTGCACTGGTGTTCGATGACTGGAAGCGGTGGATCGACTCCGACCAGTTGGCCGGGAAGCTGGAGTTCAACGACTGTTATTGCGCGGAAGGGTTCGAGGCGGTTGAGCAGGAACTGGCGGATATACTGGACGGATATGTCGGTGCGGAAAAGGGCAAGGAAGACGCCGAGCGGTGGTTGGAAGCAGACGAAGGCGAAGCCGGCACTGTCGGTAACATGCTCAACACCGTGTTGTTTCTGGCATCTGCCACCAACGGTATTGCCCAGAAACTGAAAGACCTCCCCGGTTTTGATTATGGTCGCCTGAAGATTGTGAACAAAATCTTCGACATGCCAGCGTATGTGCGCGTGAGCACCGCCACCGACGTCTTGATGCTGGAATTTGCCGCCCCCGCCGCAAAGATGGGAACCTGGGCAAAAGACCCTCAAACCTGGCCGCGGTGGAAAAAGTGGACCAAGGCCGTCCAGAAGCGCTATGGCATAGATGTTCATCGGCAGGGAATAACTCTGAATACCGCGACGGACCTGCTCACGGCGGTCCACCGCAACTCACTGGAAGCCGCTGGCCATAACCTGTCTGAGCTGACAATGACGCCGCTGGCTGCCGGCATGGCGGATGCCAGGATCAGGAATTACCTGCGAGGCACCATGATCGACGTTTTCCACTTGACCCCGGACTTCAAGGACAACCCCTTTGGCTGGCTTCATACCCGGTTGGACCCGGTGGTTGAAAGCATTAAACAGAACCGGGGCAAGTTCATTGGGGCTGTGACCTTCTTTCACGCGATCAATGTGGCCAACCTGTTCTCAGGTCTGAAAGAGACCCAAAAAGACGTGATGCTGGGTGATCGCTCCGCCCTCGAACGTTGGCTGCCTTTTATGGATAGTCTGGCCAGTGTGGCCGAAGGTGTCATTAACGGCAGTGCTTTATTGGCAAATTCCGAACACATGCAAGTGCTGAAAACGAGGATATCAGCGACAACAGGATTAAAGGTTTCAGTGGTCCTTGGTGCCTCTAAAGAACTCAGGGTGGTGGGACTTGTAACGAAATTAATTGCAAAAGGAATGGTTAAGACTATTGCGATCGCTGGGCCGATATTAACGATGTGGCTGGAGTTTAGGACTATTAACAGGTCGTTGGAAACTGGACACCACGCCTCCGTAGCCTTAGGAAGCGTACAGTTTGGGCTCAGTGTCAGTCTTCTTGTTGTACCCAGTTTGGCCGCGATTGGGGTCTTTTCATTAGGTGTGGGTGTGGCCATAGGTGTTGCGCTGATCATAATTTCCGTCGCGATCGGCATGGTGCAGGCCTATATTACTCGATCCCGGATTGAAGATTTCCTATCTCTGTCTTTCTGGGGTAACGCGCCCACGCTGCGATACTGGGATCGGCAGCCCAGGCCATCGAACGGAGAGCTGCTGGAGGAAAGCCGAACCGCCATTTCTCCGAATGAGGGCGTCGAAGTTAGACGCTATTTCGAAGCGGAGCTGGATGCGTTTTATTACATGCTGTTCTCTCCCATTGTGCGGATAACTGAGCATATCGGAGTTCATTGGGATACAAACCGGGGTGAGCATCAGATCATGTCGGAAATGACCTCTTTTGTGGTGTGTTTACCGGGTTACAGTGATGGGACTTGCACGTATTCCATCAAGCTGTTCGAGTTGGACACCAACTGGTTTGAGAAAGATGAATCGAAGGATATCTCAGACCTGTTTGATAGGAGGAAACAGTTAGACTCTTTTACTGGGGGTGTTTTATTTCGGTTTGACCACTACAACCACAACAAGTGTGACCAGCTTGGAATGCTGATTGAGTACGTCAAGGATGGCCGGAAAATCACGGGCGAAAGCGGACTCCGCCTCATTCTTAATGGCAACGACGTAGAGGAGTTGAGTGTCGATGAAAGACTCGCCTTTGAAATGTGATTTTCCGGAAACGAATCTGGAAGGCTTGCTTGAAACCAGGGTATTCCACACGCGGGGGGCGCGACTTGCGAGTCCGCCGGCAAAGCCAGTGGTTGGTGTTTCTGATTCGTCGGAAGATATGGAATTGGCTGTTGCTTACATCTGCGAACGATTTATAGATATACGGACGGCATTTTCCCTTTTCCGAAGAGGGATGCTGGTTGTGGTAAATATATTTATGGTGATCGTTCTGTTACTAATGTGGTTTATCGATAATTTCTATTCGGAAGCATTAATGGCAACAGCGGCCTTCCTTGTGCCAGTATGGGTTACGTTCTATCTATTCGAGATTTTCTTTCCACTAACGCTGCCGATCAGAATTGATCGCGCAGGTAAGAATGTCTACGTTGTCCGTTGGGGTACCTGTTACCAGATCCCTTGGGAAGATCTAGAGGTGGCTTTTTCATACAATTGGCAATATTTTGGTTCAGGCGTCATGTGGGATAAGCAATATTACGCTCATATTTATCTTCGGGAAAAGTATTATTTCTGTGGAAGGCGTCCCAAAAGGCAGCTGGAGCGCAAGAAGATTTTTTCTTGCTATAAAGAGGAAGATCTTTATCGGAGGTGGAACTTTGTTTTGAGGTTTTTTAATCAAGGCCTGCTTCCTGCAGACTCCAGTAATCTTGAAGTGGCTAATTACGACTCATATTTGGACGGGATGCAGGGGAAGCCTGTAATAGCAAAGATTTTTGGTCATCTGGTATTTATTTTTCTTATGCCAACAGTTATTTGGTGGAAATTCTCTCCCTTCAAATACAAATGGCCGAAGGAAGTCGAGGCGATTTTTGGAAAAGTTAATTATCATTGAGTTTGAGGCCTACCTTAATGGCTTCGGTCTTTTTCATGAAAGACTCGCCTTTGAAGCGTGATTTTCCGGAAACGGGCCCGGAACAACAGCTGGAAAAGAAACTGTATCGCACTCATGGTGCTCGGCTCGCCAGTCTACCGGCCCGAAAAGTTGCGGTGGTATCCGATTCTTCGGAAGGGTTAGACCATGCCGTTTCGATTGTTCAGCGTCGCGCTGCCGGTGCTGATTTCCCTTCTGTTTTCATCTGTGGCGGTAGCGAAACCGCCCGGGCTAACACTCGCCAACGTGTATCAAAAGGACATGCCGCTGGACGGCTACTGGATCAGTAAGAAACTCGGCGGGGTGCGCGCATATTGGACCGGCGAGCGATTTCTTTCCCGTGGCGGACATGAGTATCGGGCACCCGGTTGGTTCACCATAGGGTTTCCGGCGCGCCCCTTGGACGGTGCACTCAGGGTAAACATTCGTCGAGTCAAGGAAGTTCACCGACCTAATCCAGGCTCCGGGGGCACTACGGTCGCCAAAACTGAGTTGCAGGAATCCCAGGACGGCGACTGGTGGGTGCATCGGAGATTTTTGCCTGACGGCATAGAATACTGGCTGGAAACTCCGAGACCCAGAGGGCTCGTGTTTCACGAATGGAAGATAAGGGCGCGGATGGTTGCGGATCTTGGTACTGATAGAGAGTACGTATTTCCTGCGCCGCCGGTCAGGGATCCTCTGGTTTACCAGGAGTTCAGGCACGGGAATCATGAGGCTCCGGACTTTACTAAAGATGGTGCTCCGTTCTGGGCTAGCTTGACTACCAATCGGCGAGCATTGAGTGTTCTTTCTCATCGACAACTGAACACTGTGGAGGAAGCCTCAGATGTTTGAAAGCTCGTATTACGGCCCTACCGCTTGGCACCCCGAGCGAGACAGTAGTCCACGTCATCGTGGGCAGTTGGATCAGCGTTCCCGGGGTTTTCGCTTTCAGTGGGAGGCTGGGCAGAAATTGTCCAAAGAGTATGTTCCCAACATGGTCCCGGGCGACTTTCTGGAAACCTGGCTGCCGGGACAGGATGAGGACACTAACTGGTACGTTGAAGAAGGCCGAGGTGAGGAGAGGAAGAGAGTTCCGATGGCCTGGATCAACCAGGAAAGCATTCGCTGGGCTACGCTGCCAGGATCTTCTTGGCGATGGTTATTGCTCAAAGTTTTTGCGAAGTTTACGTTGATTTTAGGGGGAGTGGGAATTTTCCTTGCTTCCGTGGCTGTTACGCTCCTTCTTGATGTTAGCGCCGAAGAAAAGAGGCAGTTATTCCTAGAGGGCTTTTTGCCGATAGTTGTCTATGGAGGGGGCGGCTGCGCTCTCATTTGGGGGGGGGTCAGCCTAATCGAACACCTCTTTCCCAGCTGGATCTACAAAGCCCCCAAAGGCCCCCTGTGGGAATTCAACCGCCGAACCGGGCTCGTCACCGCCTTCCGCAATCCCAAGCGAAAACGGGACGCTGGACAGATTGCCTGGCAGTCACCGTTTGCCGACTTTGATGGCTATGTCCACACTGGCCCGACCCACCAGGGCTTACCCCTGTACTACGGTGCGATGGTTCATCGTTTCCGGGAAGAGGCGCTGCCCCTGACCGACTTCCAGGCTGCGTCCAGCAACGATGAAGACCACAAGGCCCTATGGAATTTTTGGCTGCAATACATGGACAGCACCGCCCCGCTGCCGGATATCCCGCTGTTTGAGCCGCATCGTCACAAGGACCCGGTGACCGCCGAGCATGACAAACGCAGCGGCCGAAATCCCCGTTACTGGCGGGATATGGACGAGGCCACCTACAAACAGAAAACAGACGAAATGTACAAGCGCTGTCTCAAAGTCTTCAGTTTCGCCAGCAGGTGAGCTTACCTCCTCCTCGCTGAGGTGCTAGGCTTTCCAACGACGTAGAAGGCATATCCTCGAAGGTGAGCCATGGAGTTAACGAAGTGAAAAGGAGTTCTTTGTGAAAGCATTTCTGGTTCTGATCTCTGTCTGCCTTATGCCCCTCTCGGCAAACGCCGGCGTCTACAAATGGGTCGATGCCAACGGCCAGACCCATTTCGGGGACCGTCCACCAGCTCAGGCAGCATCAAGTGAAGTTACGGTAAAGGCCGCCCCGGCCAGCGTGGATGCTGGAGCCCGGGAGCGGCATCAGAGGATGACCGAGTTTCTGGAGCAGCAGCAGGAAGAGCGTGAGACGCGGCAGGCTGCCAATGCCAAAGCCGAGGAGAAGGCGGAGAAGCAAGCCGAGCTGTGCAAAAAGCTTCGGGCGCGCCTCAAGTTTCTTGCCAGCGTTTCGACCTTCTACAACATCAACGATCAGGGCGAGCGGGTCTATGTCAATGAGGCCGAGAATACCCGTATTCGTGAGGATTTCCGGGAAAAGGTGAGGAGCACCTGCGGAAACGACTAATACGCGGATGCTGACCAGGGGCGGAAAGGAAAGTCTGACCTCTGTAGGAAAAAGCAACTGAGAGCAAAGGAATTGCCATGCCGTTTCGATTGTTCAGCGCCGCGCTGCCGGTGCTGATTTCCCTTCTGTTTTCCCCCGTGGCGGTAGCGAAACCGCCCGAGCTGACACTCGCCAACGTGTATCAAAAGGGCATGCCGCTGGACGGCTACTGGGTCAGTGAAAAGCTCGACGGGGTGCGAGCATACTGGACTGGCGAGCGATTTCTTTCCCGTGGCGGTCATGAGTATCGGGCACCCGGTTGGTTCACCAGAGGGTTTCCAGCACGTCCCCTGGACGGTGAGCTCTGGATGGGGCGGGGCCGTTTTGCGGAATTGTCAGGGGCGGTGCGTCAGGTGGTGCCCGATGACAACGATTGGCGGCGGATTCGGTTCATGGTGTTTGATCTTCCGGATAAGGAGGCAACCTTCGACCAACGTTTGGCCCGGCTGCGTGTATTAATCCAAGAGGTTGAATCACCCTACATGGCGCTTGTCGATCAGCAACGGGCGAGCACCCATGAGAAACTGATGCAGCGTTTGGATAAGATCGTCGACGGCGGCGCAGAGGGTTTGATGTTGAAGCTGGGGTCCAGTCACTACCGAAGTGGGCGCTCCGATGATCTACTGAAAGTAAAACAGTATCAGGATGCCGAAGCGGTGGTTGTTCATCATCTGCCGGGAAAGGGCAAATACGAGGGGCTGATGGGGTCACTGCTGGTGGAGTTGGACGATGGCAGGCGATTCCGGATTGGTACGGGGTTCAGCGATTCCGAGCGAGCGTCTCCTCCGAGACCCGGAACCACGATCACATTCAAGCACTATGGCCTCACAGCCTCAGGGCTGCCCCGCTTTGCCAGCTTTCTCCGTATCCGGAATGATGAACCTGCGCGGTAATTGAGCGCACAGGCTCACTGGCGCTTGACGGGGGTCAAGACTGGCAAGCGCAGCTAGCCATACACTGGAATGAGTCAAATACATCTCATCCCCCACAGTCATGGAGACTGCGCGAATGTCCCTGGAAAAACACGATCTGATTCACGAACTGCCGGAATCCAAAGAAGCTATTCACCTGCTGAAGACCAACAGCACTCACTTCGCCAAGCTTTTTGATGAATATCATCAAGTGGATCACGCCGTTCATCGCATTGAAACGGGCGCTGAAAACACCTCCGATGAGTATCTGGAAAACCTTAAAAAGAAGCGGCTGAATCTGAAGGACCAGTTGTTTGCCATGATTCGCGAGTATGAGGCTTCGGCGGCTAGCTGAGGGCAACCTGCCAGATAATCCAGCATCGGCTGTCAATTGGCCGTAATCCTCCTTGGGGAGACTGTTGATAAGGTATCATTGGTCTCACAAGGAGGAGGTTATGACGTTACGGATCCTTTCGGGGCTGGTGCTGTGCTCGGTACTTTCCCTGGCACAAGCGGCGACCGTTGAAGAGCTCTCTCAGCAATCAATTGCGCTGGCGCCTGAACAGTCGGAGCCCTCGGTCCATCTGGGGCCACGGCCTTTCTGGCTGGTTGGTGCAATGGACGACAGTCCGCTCAAAGAGCGTCTGCAAGCCTGCAATACCGACACTGTCGAGAAAACGGATTTCTCCATCGGCCACCGGGGCGCACCCCTGCAGTTTCCCGAACATACTCGTGAATCCTACATTGCGGCAGCGCGCATGGGTGCGGGTATTCTGGAGTGTGATGTCGCCTTCACCAGGGATCGGGAACTGGTTTGCCGACATGCCCAGGACGACCTTCATACCACCACCAATATTGTTGCCGTTCCGGCGCTGAACGCCAAGTGTACCCAGCCTTTTGTGCCCGCCGATCCTGCCACGGGCACGCCGGCACAGGCCGAGTGCCGCACCAGTGATATTACCCTGGCCGAGTTCAAGTCACTGGAGGGCAAGATGGATGCCCACAACCCAATGGCAACCACGCCGGAGGAATACCTGGCTGGAACCGCAGACTGGCGCACTGATCTCTACTCCAGCCGGGGCACCTTGATGACACACCGTGAGAGCATTGAGTTGTTCAGGGCTCTGGGCGCGAAGTTCACTCCGGAACTGAAATCACCGGTGGTTACTATGCCCTTTGAGGGGGATTACAGCCAGCAATACTATGCCCGCCAGATGATCCAGGATTACATTGATGCCGGAGTAAAGCCGGAGGACGTATGGCCTCAGTCCTTCAACTTGCAGGACGTGCTTTTCTGGGTAGACGAAATGCCGGAATTTGGTCGGCAGGCAGTCTTCCTCGACCAGTCTGAGTCTACCCTTGTGAACGCGTCCGCAACCTATATGGCTTACCTTAAAAGCAGGGGTGTGAACATTTTGGCGCCGGCGCTCTGGAAGCTGCTGACTCTGGACAGCCAGGGGCAGATCGTTCCGTCCCGGTACGCGGAGAATGCGCGCGAAGCCGGCCTGAACCTGATTGCCTGGACCGTCGAGCGCAGCGGCCCGCTGGAGAATGGCGGCGGCTGGTACTACCAGACAGTGACAGACGCCATTAACAACGACGGCGACGTGCTTACCGTGATCGATGTTCTGGCCCGAGAGGTAGGTGTCATCGGTATCTTCTCGGACTGGCCAGCCACCACAACGTTCTATGCCAACTGCATGGGGTTGGTGAGGAAGTCGCTGAATTAAACTAGTTGTTTTTTCGAGGTTAATTGCGGATTACGGGATCTTAGTCCGGGTTTAACCCGGTAGGGCAGGAATTCCTAGTAGGGTGAGTTCAGGTAATTGAAAGGCAACTTTCGATTTCCATGGAATGAAAGGATATTTGAACTCATTAGGAGGAACGCCCTATGAATTCCGCAATCCGTTTTACCAGCGCCGCACTGTTCACAGCCTCGTTTGTTACTGCGCCCGTGGCATTAGCTCAGAGCAACGTGGAGAGGGACCAGTCAGGCCCGTATGTCAGCGGCAGCTACGGTGGCTACAAATCACACGGCGGCGAGTTCGAGGACGAAAACGATCTGCTTGGCGCCGCTGTCGGCTACCAGTTCAATCCGTTTTTTGCCCTGGAGGCGGAGTACATTGATTTCGGCAACTTTGGCGAGGACGACGTTGAAGGCAAGCTGAAAGGCTTTGGCCTGAGCGCTGTTGGCCGTCTGCCTCTGACCGACAGCTTCGGCGTCTATGGTAAGGCCGGCGCGTTTGCGTCTGCGTTCGATGTTGATGCATTCAACGAAAGTGAAACCTACGATGAGGTGTCGCCCTTTGTCGGTGCCGGTGTGGATTTCCGGGTAACGCCCGCTCTGACGGCATTCGCGGAATACAATCGCTACAACGTCGACATTGATAAAGAGGACTTCAACGGCCAGGTAACCAACAGCGGTCCGGAGTTTGATACCGGTCGGGTCGGCCTGAAATATCAGTTCTGATGAGTGCGGGGCGCAGCACGAGGCTGCGCCTTTCTCTTTTACTGAACGTTTTCCTGCTCGCCAAACTGGCCGGCGAATAACGCGGTGGAAAGATAACGCTCGGCGGTATCCGGCAGCACCACCACAATGTTCTTGCCCTGGTACTCCGGCTGCTTGCTGATGCGTACCGCAGCCGCCACCGCTGCGCCGCAGGAAATACCACAGAGAATGCCCTCCTCCTTCATCAGCCGATGGGCCATGTCCATGGCCTCTTCGTTGGTGACCGTCTCCACCTGGTCAACCATTTCCAGATCCAGATTCTTGGGCACGAAGCCCGCACCGATGCCCTGAATCTTGTGGGGCGCCGGCTTGATGTCTTCGCCGTTCATCATCTGGGTGATCACCGGTGAGTCGGTAGGCTCGACGGCAATGGTGGCAATCTGTTTGCCCTTGGTGCCTTTGATGTAGCGGGAAACGCCGGTCAGCGTGCCACCGGTGCCCACGCCCGCCACGAAGATATCGATTTCACCATCAGTGTCTTCCCAGATTTCCGGGCCGGTGGTGTCCTCGTGGATTCGGGGGTTGGCCGGGTTCTGGAACTGCTGGGGCAGGAAATAGTTATCCGGGTCTGACGAGAAGATCTCTTCGGCCTTGGCGATGGCACCCGGCATGCCTTTGGCAGGTTCGGTCAGCACCAGTTCGGCTCCCAGTGCCTTCAAGACTTTGCGACGCTCAAGGCTCATGGAGGCGGGCATGGTCAGGATCAGTTTGTAGCCCCGGGCGGCTGCCACGTAGGCCAGGGCGATACCGGTATTGCCGCTGGTGGGTTCCACAATGGTCATGCCCGCCTTCAGGGTGCCGCGCTTCTCGGCGTCCCAGATCATGGCAGAGCCGATCCGGCATTTAACGGAATAGGCCGGGTTTCGGCCCTCAATCTTGGCCCAGATCGTGGCGCCGTCGTTCACGCGGTTCAGTCTGACCAGTGGGGTGTTGCCGATGGACAGGGAATTGTCCTCGTAGATGCGAGCCATGGCGTTCTCCTTGTTACTTTGTTTTTATTCAGTCTAGCACCACTCAGGAACCCACTGAACGCGCTTCCAGCCGGTTGCGACCGTTCTGCTTGGCCTGGTAGAGCGCCTGGTCTGCCTGTCTGAGAAACTCTGCTGGCGAGTCGTCGGGGCCCGGTATGCCAGTGGCAAGGCCAATGCTGATGGTGAGGTGAACGTCGTGTTCTCCGCACACCGAGCAGCTTTTTTCGACGTGTTTGCGGAAGGATTCCAGTCGGTTACGAATTTCGCTGTTGTCCTCATAGCTGGCGAAAATAACGAACTCTTCGCCACCGAAGCGCGAGAGCCGGTCGGTTTCCCGCCGGAAATGTTTGCGCATAAGCTCTGCCAGTGTTTGCAGGCAGATGTCGCCCGCTTCATGGCCGTAATTGTCGTTGATCCTTTTGAAGTGGTCGGCGTCGACCATGGCCACTGCAAAGCCAGAATTGTGGCGCTGGCACCACTGGAAGCTCTTCCGGAATTCCTGGTCAAAGTAGCTTCGGTTGCCCAACTTTGTCAGGTCGTCGGTAACGCTGAGTTTCGCGAGCGTCTCGTTGGCCTCGGTCAGATCATGGTTGAGGCGATTCAGCTTTCTATTCCAGTAAACCAGTAGGAAAGCGATCACAATGGCGGCGATCGACAGTTGCCAGATCAGGGTGTAATCCACAGGCTCTTTGAGGCGGATGTTGCGCCATTGCCTTTCGAGGTCTTTGCGTTCCTGGGTGGTAAGACTGGATACCAGTTTCTGCATGATGCCCAGAACAACAGGCTCGTCTTTCCTGACTGCAATAGACAGCGACCAGTCTGCTGGAATCCGCCCGATGACCTTCAAATCAGCGAGGCCGAGTTCCTGCATATAGTAACTGGCGGTTGCCAGAGTGGTGATGTAACCATCCAGTTCGTTGTTCTGCAGTTGCCTCAGGCCAGCTTGTTCATTGGGAACTTCGACCAGGTTCAAGGAGGGATAGCGGCTTTGGAGCAGCTCTGCGAACGCATAGTCCTCGACAACGCCAATTTTTTGGCCACGAAGATCGCCCACGCGCTCTATAAATGGAGCTTCGATCCTGCCCAGCACAACGGTAGGCACTTCAAGATAGGGTTCAGTAAAGTTGAGGAACTCCAACCGCTCCGGCGTTTGCATCGCCATGGTAAAAATCTGACATTTACCCTGTTTGATCGAGGCAATGGATTCGGTCCAGCTGTCCGTGGCAACCAGCTCGAAGTCCACTGGCGATCGTTTGGAGAAGAGTCGCGCAACCTCTGCGGATAATCCGGCATGCCTGCCTTCCTCGTCCAGGCCTTCCAACGGGAACCAGTCCGGATCAATACAGTAGCTGAGTTGATTGTTATGCGTCCCGAGCCAGGCGAGCTCAACGGCGTTCAGAGAAACCTCGCCAGTTTCCTGAACTTCCATATCAACACTGGCGCCCAACCATCGGCTCTCGATGGTGTGCATTTCTTCCGGCGTGATTGCTGCCAATGCATCGTCAAGGATGTCCGCGAGCGGCGCGAGCCCCGGCCTCACACCGAACCGCAGATCTTCTCCCGTCTGTTCGTCCAGAACCAGCTCGCCGGCGATCCGGACACCCGGGATGCCCAACTCTCGAATCCAGAAGTTGCCATTGGGCAGGGCGGCCAGAACAACATCCACCTCGTCTCGGGATAGCGCCTGGAACATGGCCTCCTGGGTCGTGAATATTCGGGCATTTTCGCCCAGGGCCTCTCTGACAGGCTCTTCGTAGTAAATACCGGAACCCAGGGCAACACGCTGATCTTTGAGATCAGCCAGAGTCTCGGTTCTCAGGGTTGGGTCCCGGGTAAAAGCGACATTCGGGATGGTGTGATAGGGCTTGGTAAAACGAGTGAAAGCCTCCCGTTCCGGTCTGAAAGACATGTTGGCCAGGACGTCGATCTCGCCATCCCGGAATAATGGCAACAGTTCTACCCATTGCCCCTCAACTGGTATCACCTGTAATCCCGTCAGGTCCGATATCCGATTGAGGATATCGACGCTCAAGCCGTGAATTCGTGTGCCGCTTTCGAAACTGTAGGGTGCGTAATCCCGCATCAGGCCAACGCGAACCGGGCCCGTTTCAGCAATGAACCGGCGCTGTTCTGGCGACAGGGAGAAACTGGTTCCGCCTACGAGACTGTTACCTCCAAGATCCTGCCAACGCTTGAGCAGTTCGCTGATTCGCTCTTTCGGAATCTGTTCCAGCCCGAAGGCGATCTTCTGGTACAGGTCTTCATTGGTTTTCAGCACGCCAATGCGAAAATCCTCGGTCGCCAGTTCCCCGAGTGGCGCAGCGCCGGCAATTTCGAGAAAACCGAATCCGGCCTGGTTCGCATAGTATTGAAGTATGAGCCTGGGGCCCACAATCACATCCACCCAGCCGAACGCGAGGGCCCGAATGAGGCTGTGAACGGAATCATAGCTTGTGAGGGAGACACCTTCTGCCTGGAGGGCGTCGCGATAGTACACGTCGCGCACAATGCCTACCCGAAGTCCCTTGAGATCTGAGAGAGTATTGATGTCTCCCAGTGGCCTCTGGGTGTTTTGCATCAGATAGGTCTGGCGTAGGTGGTAGGGCTTGGTGAACAGGATGTTTCCTGCCCGCTCGTCACTGAACGAGATGCCGTCAATGACATCCAGATCACCCCGAACAAATGCATCGTAGATCTCCGGCCAACTGCCAGCGCGAAATCGGAAGTTCAGATCGGCATTTCGGGCGACCTCGCGAAGCACATCAACAGAAAAACCGGAGGCGCCGGGACCATCGTCGAACGAGAAGGGTTTGTTGTCGCCCACGATGCCGACAGTCACGGTGTCGTCGGCCTGTTCGGACATCGCCAGTGGGGATGCGAGCAAAAGGCAAAGGGCCCAGAGGACTGTCGCGGCCACGCTCCGGTATCGAGTTTCTTTGTGAGTATCGGAAGTCTTCATCGGCGAGCCGGCGATCCTTTACAGCTTCACAGCTTCGACTTAAGTGTAGCCTTAACCGACTCGATTGAACATTACTCAGGTGCTCACTGGGCGGCCGGTGTAATCGGAGAAATCCGGCTTTTTCGGATGATGCTGGTCGTCTGTCATGTACGCCGAGGTAAGAATGAATTCGGCAGTTGCGCGGTTGCAGGCCACGGGAATGTTCCATAGCGCGGCAATGCGCAGCAGTGCCTTGATGTCCGGGTCATGGGGTTGAGGTTCCAGGGGGTCCCAGAAGAACACCAACAGGTCGATTTCGCCCTCGGCGATCTTGGCGCCAATTTGCTGGTCGCCGCCCAGTGGACCGCTTAGCAGGCAATGGATATCGTCCCGCTCCAGGTTATCCCGGAGCAGCCGGCCGGTGGTGCCGGTGGCGTAGAGTTTCAGCGGAGCGAATCGGGTGCGGTTCTCGGCAACCCAGTCCACCAGTTCTTTTTTCTTGTTGTCGTGTGCCACCAAAGCGACGGATTTTACGGCCATTTGGGGTAAAGTCTCCTGTTATCAAGGTTTTTACGGTGCCAGTGTTTCACAGGCTGGCCCGGTTCGGAATAGGAAAGAGGTTTATGTCCGCGACAACATCGTTTGACTGGCAATCCACACCGGCGGCTGTCTGGCGTCGGCATCGCTCGGGGCTGCGCGCCATCCGCCGGCTCGATCCGGTGCAATGGCAGGATCTGAAGGGCATCGACCGACAGCAGCAGGCTCTGGCCCGAAATACCGAGCGGTTTCTGGCCGGTGAACCCTCCAACAACGCGTTGCTCTGGGGCTCACGCGGCACCGGCAAGTCGTCGCTGATCAAGGCGCTGTTGAACCGCTACCAGGAGCGTGGGCTGCGGATGATCGAGGTGGACAAGGATGATCTGGTCAACCTACCGGAAATCGTTGACGACATCTGCGAGTTGCCGTTCCGGTTTGTGATCTTCTGCGACGACCTATCGTTTGACGTTGGTGAGTCCAGCTACAAGGCCCTGAAAAGTGTGCTGGAAGGTTCCCTGGAACTGCCCCCGGAGAATGTGAGGGTGTATGCCACCTCCAACCGCCGTCATCTGATGCCGGAGTTCATGTCTGATAACCTCAAGAGCGAAATGCGCGACGGTGAGCTGCACCCGGCCGAAGCCATCGAAGAGCAGGTGTCCCTGGCGGACCGGTTCGGTCTTCAGCTTTCGTTTTATGCGTTTTCGCAGGCTGTGTACCTGCAGGCGGTGGACGCGCTGTTCCCCGATTTTGATGATCGGGAAGGCCTGCATCGGGAGGCGATCCGATTCGCCACTGCCAAGGGCGTACGCAATGGGCGCACGGCCCAGCAGTTTTACCGGCAGTTTGCCGGCGAGCAGGATCTCGGCAGGCTGAAGTAGCTACTGCCGTTTTGCCATCTTGATGAAGTGATGGTGGACCACCCGAACGCCGAGAAACACCAGGGTCATCACCACCGGAATGGCGATGCCCAGAACCAGGGTCTTGTTGAAGACGACACCGGCTTCGTAAACCGAATCCAGCCCGAATTTGAGCAGGCCGATCAGGTAATAGGTGATGGCCACCACCGAGAAGCCTTCCACCGTATGCTGCATCATCAACTGGATCTTGGAGCGCCGGTCCATGGAACTTAGCAGTTGCTGGTTCTGGCTCTGGATTGCCAGCTCCACCCGCGTGCGCATCATGTCCGAGGCCCGGTCGACCCGTCGGGAAAGGTCTTCCAGCCGTTCGCTCACCGCTTCGCAGGTTTTCACTGCCGGAGTCAGCCGGCGGGTCATGAATTCGGTCAGGGTCAGGTGGCCGGAGAGTTCGTCTTCCCGTAGTTCCTCCAGGCGGGTCAGTACCAGCCGGTGATAGGCGCGGGTGGCAGAGAAACGGAACGTGGAGTGGGCCCGGAAGGCCTCGATACGGGCCGCAATGTTGGTCAGTTGGGCCAGCAGTTTTTCTTCGTCGACATCCTCATTTTCCGCCAGTGACCGGGTGATCACGGCCAGTTTTTCATCCATATCGTTCAGCGACGGTGTGATTTCCCGGGCAACGGGGAGTGCTAGCAGTGACATCAGGCGGTAGGTTTCAATTTCCATCAGGCGCTGGGTCAGACGGCCCAGCTGGCTGTCCGACATGTGGTGGTTCATCACCATGAACCGGCCAAAGCCGTCACTGTGTAGCCGAAAGGTGCCCCATACCCTGGCGGCACCCTCCTGGGGACTGCTCCCGACCAGTCGCATGCCTTCGAAGTGCTTGCGTACATAGTCCAGGTCGCCTTCGGTTCCGTCAGCGGCGGGCCGTACTTCCAGGTGGAATGCCGCAATCACTGTACCGGTCAGCTGTTCCAGCCACCCCTCGGGCAACGGTGTAATGCCGGTCTCGCTAAAGGGTGTTTCCTCACCCGCAGCCAGGTTGATAAAGGTGTAGGACGCGAATTCCATGTGCATCTCGCGACGCACCCGCAGGGCACCGAAGGTATGTTCAAAGCAGCCCACCTCGTTCTCCGGTACCGGATGCCCCATCAGCCGATGGAGTTCCTGCAGGTGCCGGAATTGTTCCTGCCGTTGCTCAGGTGTTGTCAGAACCGCCATCTGGGTAACCCGCGCCGGTGTCGGTAGCACCTGGAACGGCCTTGAGTGCAGCTCGTTGTAGAGATCGTTCCGAAGCGGGTGAATGTCGAGGGATTCCAGGCGTGCGCTCACGGCGGGGTGGTCCTGTGGTCAAGAGTGGATAGCTGGGATCATAACCCGGAAGGACACACCGTCAATGCCACCTTGGGCGCGGTTCCGGGCTTCCACATGGGCACCATGGTAGTCGGCAATCAGGTTGACAATGAGTAGCCCCTGTCCCAGGTGGCCCTGTTCCTGGCCGTCCCGCATTGAAACGAAGGGGCTGAAGATGTCTGTTGTTGTGTCTTCGGGCAGCGTTGAACCCTCGTTGAAGACCGACAGACACAGCCCTTCCGAAGTTGTTTTCAGGCCCACCTGAATCAGGCCATCCTGTGGTGTGAAATCCCGGGCGTTATCGACCAGCTTGTCGAGCAGTTGCACCATCAGTTCTGGCGAACCCGTGATCTTGCAGCCTGTCTGCGGCCCCGAGTAGCGGATCTGATGGCTGCTGTCGAGGGCCTGATACGCAGCGGTTGCTTCTGCGGCCACCTCCGCCAGATCGAACTGTTCTTTATCCGCATGGTCCAGGCTCTGTTCCAGGCGCGCCGCTTCGCTCATGCCATGGAGTATCTGCCGGAGGCGTTCGGTGGCGGAAGCGGCCCTTTCGATGTATTGCCTGCGCTCTTCCTCCGAATCGCTGTGGTTGAGGTTTTCCAGCGAGGAACGAACCACGGCGACAGGTGTTTTAAGCTCGTGGGAGAGTCGCCGGGAGAAGCTTTCCAGGTACCGGTTGTACCCGTGGAGACGATCCACCATCAGGCTGAAGTGTCGCTGCAACTGGCCCAGTTCGTCCTTGCTTCGGGCATCCGGCACTCTGCCCGTGATCCGGCCGTCTTCATCAATACTGGCGCTGACAGCACGCTGCAGCCGGGTAATCCGCCAGGACAACCAGCTGGCATAGCCAAGCAGAACCAGGGTGAGAGCGACAATGATGAGGGTGCTGCGGGCAATGACCGAGCCGAGGGCAGAGCCGGAGAGGGTAAGAAGCTGATCCAGCGACTTCTCCAGAATCAGCGTGCGGCCACCGAAAACCTCCCGGGTGGTCAGCAGCCAGACGCTGTCATCTTCATGACGGACCAGGCTCGTTTCCGGTAGCGCCTCAACGTCCACACGGTTGGTGTCGGTTTCGATTGAGGTGGGTTCTGGCTGGTAAAGGCGCACCAGGCCCCTGAGTGCATTGAGACTGATCTTTTCGATCACCTGCACCGGGCTGAGACTATCGAACTCTGGCGCTGTGACGGCTGAGTCAGCCTGTTGTCTCGCGATGACCCATCCGGCCGGTTCAACCAGTCGGGCCTGCTGGCCGGGGTTAAGTTGTGGTTCCAGCTGTCGCTCCAGGGCGAGATTTCGACTGACCAGCACCGGCAATGGATCAACCGACGTGGAGACGCCGGTTACCTGATCACTGCCCCATAAGGCCGCAAAACCCAGGCGGCTGCGGTCGACAGGCATGGGCAGTTTCAGTTCCAGCTGCCAGCCATCACCGGCGCCCTGCAAAAAGCCGGAGAGGCGATAGTCAGGCTGGCCGCCTTTCTCTTCAAGGCCATAGAGCTGGCCGGGAGCCGGTGTGCGCAGTAACCAGGACTGCCGGCCGGATTCCTGGGCCAGGTTGCCGCCTGAGGGCTCTAGCCAGAGCCTCAGCCGGTCATGGGCCTGTTCCGGGCTGCCGGGATTAAAGAACACGGGTTGCCTATGGCTAACGCGAATTAGCAGGTACAGGTTCCGTCTATCGGTAGCGGCCTGCCATTGCAGAGCCGTTTCCCCGGCTTTGCCGCTGGTGACCCTTTGCCAGTTTCTGGTCTGGTTTGCCTCGTCATATCCTGGCCAATCGTCAGCGTAACCATCCAGGTTCAGGTTGCCGGCAAAAGGTTCCACGTAGATGGCGGGCTCACCGGGCCGGACCACCGGCGTACCGATGATCTGATCGCCGGCAGTCGCGGCCAGTCTTTCGGCCTGGGCCTGGAGTTGCTGCCGGGCCTGTTGGCGGAGGGCATCGTCCAGCTCCAGAACAAACTGAAGGCCCGCCCAGGGGATCAGCAGCATCAGAAGGCTGGCAACAAACAGCTGGCGCTTGAGATTCAATACTCAGACCTCACGGGCGTTCCACCGGTAGCCCATGCCGTAGGCGGTCTGTATGCCGTCAAAGGTTGCGTCAATCTGCTGGAACTTGCGGCGGATACGCTTGATGTGGGAGGTGACCGTATTGTCATCCAGCACCGTGCTTGCGGCTTCCATCAATTGTTCCCGGCTGCGGACATGGCCGGGGTGCTGAACCAGCGAGTGTAGCATCCAGAATTCAGTGACGGTCAGGTCGATGGGCGTTTCATCCCAGGCCACTGTCATGCGATCCACATTGAGGGAGAGTTTGCCCCGCTCAAGCACCTCGTCCGGTTTCTGCAGGGCTTCGGCCCAGGCGTCGGCCCGCCTGAGCAGGGCGGTAACCCGGGCCAGCAGGTGGTCCAGGCTCATGTCCTTGGTGACGTAATCGTCGGCGCCGAGGCGCAAACCGTGGACGGAATCGATGTCGCTGTCTCGGGCGGTCAGGAAGATAATCGGCAGGGTCTGGGACAGTGATCTCAGGTCCTGACACAGGGCAAAACCGCCTTCCGGTTCATCGCCCAGCCCGACGTCGATAATGGCCAGGTCGGGTAACGACTGACGCAGCACCTGCCAGGCGGAAGCCCGGTCGCCGTGTGCGCTCACACGATAGCCACGGCGCTCAAACGCAGCGCGATAGTTGTCGCGGATGGCGGGTTCGTCTTCGATCAGTACAACGTGTTTCTTCATGGTGGCGGCTGCTTCCCCTTGCCGGTGTGTGCCTATTTAACCACGGCAGGTGTTGATAACAAGTTTGAAGGGCGTTGTTGCCACAATTCATCATTTTTCGAGGGCGGTTTGTCGCAATCTGCCATGGGAGTTCCTTTCCGGATTGCTGAAATGGCGGTGTTTCGCACAGTCATGCAGTCACAAGGATTCCCTCATGATTATTTCCAGTTCCCTTCTAAGGCTTTATTCACGTCCCTTCGTTAACAGCGGCCAGCGAATCCGGTTAAAGCGCTGCCTGGAGGGCATCAGCCTTTGGCTCGCCGTGATGTTGATGCTGTTTGTCCACCCACTCTATGCCGAGGCGAATGAGACCGACAACGTTGGCCAGTTTCATTTCGTTGACGGCCAGGGTCAGTGGCAGGAGCCGGCCCTGGTTCTGGAGAGCGATTTCGATGTGCGCATCAGCGGTTTGATTGCCGACTCCCGGCTGCTGAGGCGTTTTCGAAACACCAGCGACCGGTGGCGGGAGGGCGTGTTTGTGTTCCCGCTGCCGGAAAAGGCCAGTGTGTATGGACTGACCATGAAAGTGGGCGAGCGGACGATCGAAGGCAAGGTGCAGCCGAAGGAGACGGCGCGCCGGACCTATGAGAAAGCAAAACAGGCCGGGCAGCACGCGGCGAATGTCGAGCAGCAGCGGCCGAATCTGTTTACCGCACGGGTGGCCAACATTCCCCCGGGGGAGACGGTATCGGTGGAGCTGAAGTATCAACAACCGGTGCAGTATCAGGCCGGCGTGTTCGAACTCACTGTGCCAACCACGCTGACGCCCCGTTACATGCCGGGAAAGGCGCTCAGTGCAGCGCCGGATCAGTGGCAGGGTGGTTGGGCAGTGCCGACGACCGAAGTGCCGGACGCCGGTGCCATCAGTCCCTTTACGGTCAATCCGGGTGATGTGGCGGACGATAGCCATCGGGCGGTGATCAATCTGGTGATTGATTCCGGGCTCCCCCTTGAGAGCGTCTCCAGCCCGTCGCACCGACTTGCGACCAGTCAGGACGGCCAGACGTTCACAGTTCGTCCCGATGGGGGCGAAATCCTTATGGACCGGGACTTTGTGGTGCGCTGGCGCCCGGTTGCCGGGCTGGAGCCCTCGGCAGCGGTGTTCCATCAGTCCTGGGAAGGAGAGGACTACCTCATGGCCATGCTGGTGCCCGGAGAAAGCGGCGCCATGGCGTTGCCCCGGGATCTGGTGTTCGTGATCGACACCTCCGGTTCCATGGCGGGCGAATCGATCCGCCAGGCCCGAGATGCTCTTCAGGCCGGTCTGGACACACTGACACCGAGGGACCGGTTCAATGTCATCCAGTTCAACAGCCAGACGCATTCCCTGTTCATGCAGCCTGAAGTGGCCACCGGTAACAACCTTGCCCGGGCGCGCCAGTATGTGGATCGCCTTCGTGCCGACGGTGGCACCGAGATGGCTCCGGCCCTTTCCAGAGCCCTGGAAGGCGGAGGCGAGACTGAAGACGGCGCACGGGTGCGCCAGGTCATTTTCATCACCGATGGCGCGGTGGGAAATGAAGCTGCGCTGTTCCGGCAGATCCGCCAGCAGCTTGGAAACCAGAGGCTGTTTACGGTGGCTATTGGCTCTGCGCCGAACCGGCACTTCATGCGCGAAGCCGCCCGCTGGGGGCGGGGTACCTACACGGCGATTCACTCGCCTTCCGATGTGGATGGACCTCTGCAGGCCCTGTTCTCAGCCATGGAGTCACCGGTTCTGACCGATATCGGGGTCAACTGGCCCGGCCAGAAAGCCGGTCAGGAGTCGTTTCCGAGACGCCCGGGCGATTTGTTCCAGGGCGAGCCGCTGATTCATGTGGTCCGTGGCGTCCCGGCCATGGGGCAGCTGGAGGTGTCGGGGCGCCTGCCGGGTGGCAGGGACTGGACCAGAACGCTCGATCTGCAGCAGGCCGCTCCCGCAACGGGGCTGCATCGGCATTGGGCGAGGGAGAAAATCGACAGTTTGGAGGATGAGGCTAAGGTCACAGGCCGGGAGCCGGATGAGGCCGGCCTGACCGAGCTGGCGGTTCAGCACGGCCTGATGTCTGCCTACACCAGTTTTGTGGCCGTGGATTCCACACCCGCCCGAAGTTCAGAGGCGCCCATGGAATCGGATAATTTGCCCACTCTTCTACCGGCGGGCAGCCAGGCGGGCATGCTGCGCTATCCACAGACGGCAACATCGGCGCCGTTGCTCATCGCGCTCGGTTTGGTGGGGTTGATGTTTTCACTGGCGATTGTGCTGCTGCAGAGGAGGGCGTTCTCATGACCCGGCTTCTGCTTCTGTTATTGACCAGCTCTGCTACCTTGTTGGTATTCGGGTTATGGATTCCGCTCAAGGCGGTTATCGCCCAGGAATTACTGGCGATCGCCTGGGCTGAAAGCCAGGCCCGGCAGACGGAATCGCGCCCCTGGCCGTGGGCGGACACCTGGCCGGTAGCCCGGCTGGCTATTCCGGAACTGAACGACTCGATGATTGTTCTGGCCGATACCCATGGTGAGAGCCTGGCCTTTGGGCCGGGCCGATTAACCGGAGGCGCAGATGTTGGGGGAGCCGTGATCATTGCCGGGCATAGGGATACACATTTCCGGAGCCTGAAAGCACTGGAGACCGGCAATGAGGTGCGTCTGCAGGGCAGGGATGGCCGTTGGCAGAGTTACCTGGTGGAGGGTGCCCGGGTGGTGGACAGCCGTTCAGAGCTGATCGATACCCAGCGTCTGCCAGAGGGGACGCTTCTGCTGGTGACCTGTTACCCGTTCGACAGTGTCGACGCCGGTGGGCCACTGCGATACGTCGTCAGAGCCTCGGCGAAGGGTAAACAAAGGGAACAAATTGACACTGTTGCCGGAATATAAAGTTGGCGTACACTTGTGCGCCAAAATTTCGCTGCAGAGTTTGGTTGCATGGGTATTATCAGAAAACTGCTGGCGTGGCTGAGCGTACCGATCATTTGCCTGTTCGCGCTCGTGTTCTACGTGGCGAGGCCGTTCAATCCGGATAACAACCGTATCCTGGCGCGAGTCGTCGCTCGTTTCGGGCGGGCGGTTCTGGGTATGGAGCGTCCTCTTGAAGGCTGGGACAACATGCCGCAGGACCGGCCTACCGTCGTCATTGCCAATCACCAGCACAATGACGATCTGTTTGTTGTGGGCGACTTGTTGCCGCCGCGCACCGTCACGGTTGGTAAATCGTCACTGGTCTGGGTGCCTTTCTTTGGCCAGGTCTTCTGGCTGGGCGGTAACGTTATCCTTAATCGCGGACGCTCCCACAAGGCCATTGCGGTCATGAAGGCCACAAGCAGCGCCATCGCACGGGATCGAAAGAGCCTCTGGGTGTTCCCCGAAGGCACTCGCAGCAGAGGCCGGGGACTGCAGAAATTCAAGAAAGGCGCGTTTCACGCAGCGGTAGCATCGGGCGCGCCCATCACCATGGTCTGTGTTCAGGAGTACGCCGATGAGGCCGTCGGCTGGACCGGCCGGCGTGAGTCAGTGGCCATTCGGGTTTTACCGCCCATCGAAACCGAGGGTCTCACGGCTGATGATATTCCGGAGCTGATCGAGCGTTGCCATAAAAAAATGTCGGAGACGATTGCCACATTGTAATCGCCTCGTCTGGAAGTGCTTGAAGCACTTCGGTAAACAGGGCAGTCTTGCGGGACTGATCGTTTCGTTCAACGACCCTCAGGGAGAGGCAAGAGATGAATCTGATTCTGTTTTTGATTATAGGCGGTGTGGCCGGTTGGCTGGCTGGTTTGATCATGAAGGGCCGTGGTTTTGGCATTCTGGCCAACATCGGTATTGGTATTGTCGGCTCGTTTCTCGGCGGTTTTGTGTTCCGTCTTCTGGGTCTGGCGGCCCAGGGTGCTGTTGGTGAGCTGGTCACCGCAACGGTAGGCGCTGTGTTGCTTCTCGCTATTGTTAGTGCAATCAAGAAGGCCTGAGCATGATCGTACCCGTAACCGGAGTGTTTGCCGCAGTTATCGGCATTCTTTTGCTGGTGTTGTCGGCGCAGGTCGTCAAATTTCGTCTGAAGTACAAAAAGGGCCTGGGCGTCACCGATGATCGGGATTTCGAGGCCGCGGTCCGGGCCCACGCCAACCTGGTGGAGTATGCGCCACTCGGTCTGCTCATGCTGGCGATCGCTGAGCTCAACGGCGTTTCCAGTACTCTGATTTACTGGACAGGTATGGCGCTGGTGGTTGGCCGCATTCTTCATGCCTTCGGCATGATCAACGGTCGCGGTGGCACCCATTGGGCCCGTATGATCGGCATTCTGCTGACCTGGCTGGCGATTCTGGTGACAGCCTTATTGCTGTTGTGGAACGTCTGGCAGGTTTATGGCTAGACCAGAAAAGAACGGGCGGCCAATGGCCGCCCGTTCTGCTTTCAGCAACCCGGTTTTATAACCGGTCAGTCTTCAACCTGGCTCTCATCCTCCAGGATAAGCTCTACTTCTTCCGCATCCAGTACCTGAGGCTCATAGGTCAGTCCCTGTGCCTCGATCACGCTTACAAAGGCTTTCAGGTGGCTTTTTGAGCCATCCAGCAGGTTGGAATAGGCAAGAATGATGGCGCGCTCATCGGTTTGATTAATCGCAGCCAGAATATCTCTCATATCCTTCTCTTCGATCAGGCCCCCTACGAACAGGCCATCAACAAACGAGTTTTTTCCCTTGGCAACCAATTCGTCATACAGGGCCTGAAGTTCCTGATTGGTGAATACGCCGATCGTGTCATTCACTACCGGGTCTTCAACATCAAACTTTTTCAACAGGTAGTCTACGGTGCTGGTATGGGATTCTTCGGACAGCGCGATTCTTGCGAATACCTGCGTTCTGTCGCCCCAGTACTGGTCCATTGTGAGATAAACGTCTCGGGCCAGCTTTTCCTCTTCGCGCATGAACTGCAGATCGCTCACCTCAATGGTGGTCAGATCTTCCGAATCGGCAGTTTCTGCCGATCGACCCCCGCCGTCGCTGTTGCGCGGACCGCCTGCAGCGAATGTGGCGCTGGCAAGGAACATCGAACCAATGAGTGCGGCAGTGGTGAAGGTTTTTGCGTTCATAGTGACCTCTCTAGTCAGGTAACAGTTAAACCCTGGATACATGACTAAGACGAGGAATTCGGGCAAAAGGTTCGTTAAATAAATGTAAGTTTGCTTTCTAGTTTGTAAATAAAGTCTTGTTTTTATTGAATAATAATTTTCAGTTTTAATGAAATTGATCCGTTTATCGCTTCAGAAATCGGAATAATTAAGATTTCATAAAAGCCGCAGACAGCGGTTGCAGGGTGTTCCATCACGCCTGTGCAGGGTGCATCCAGCCCCCGCTATGCGGTAAGTCCGGGGGCGGCCTATGGGGTTGGCGTTGCCGCTCAGAGTGCCTGGGCGACATCCATGTCCATGTATTCCAGTTCTACTCGGCGGTTGGCAGCCCTGTCTTCCGGCGTTGCCAGAGGGCGCGCTGAGCCCCAGTGCCGCATTAGAATCCGGGATTCATCCACGCCTTCCTGAATGAGACTTCGAGCCACTGCATTGGCCCGCAATCGTGACAGAAACTGGTTGTAATCCTCCGAACCGAAGTTGTCGGAATGGCCATGAATCCGCACGCTCACGGAAGGATGCTCCTTCAGGTAGGCGGCGTGCTGTTGCAGGAAGGCAATGTCATCCTTGTCCAGTGAGTGCTTGTTGAAGCCGTAATGGAACTTCATGCGGTGCGGGCGTTTGGTCCCGGCATCGTAAGTGGCAGCGGTGAAGCCTGCGGCCATCGCAGCATTGGCGATCAGGCCCGGGTTATCCAATACAAGTACGGTCATCTGAAAATCCTTGGTTCGGTATCCGGTTTTTCTTGTTATTCCTGTTCACTATTGGCCGGAGCAGGAATAACGGCAATTGGCGAAAAGTCGATACATGTCCCGGCACAGTCCGTCGCTGGAAATGATTTAATGTCATTTGTGTGACGCGCCAATGACAGTCTCACCGGTAGTCCGGGCTTTTCCGACTCTGTGGGGTGTGCCACATTTCCGGGATTGACCCATAGCGACCTTTGCGCTGGATTCCATTTGAGCGCGAAAAGAAGGCGTGGCTGTGGTAAAAAGCAGACTTTCAGGGACAGATTATGATGAATTGTGACCGCCCATGCTGATTATCCCCGCCGAGAACGCCATCAACTGGAAACGCCCGCCCTGGGTCACCCTGGGCCTGATCATGGCCTGCCTGCTGGTTTTCCTGTTTTATCAGGGGGACGACAGCCGGAAACTCGAGCAGGCCGTTGAACAGTACCTGGCCGCCGACCTACATGAGCTGGAGGCGCCGGCCTACGAGGATTACCTGCAACGGCAAATCCAGTTCCAGGGTGAAGAAGGCCGGGTATACGAACTACAGCAGTTTCAGCAACTCCGGGAAGAGAACGAAACCTTCTGGCTGGCCATCAATCTGATGATGGACCGGGAGTTCTACCAGTATCTGCTGCAGAACCGTGATGTGATCTGGGCGCCGACAGAAAGGGCCCGTTGGCAGGAGCAGCGTACTGCGATAGAGCAGCAGTACATCCAGAAGCTGAGTGCCAACCAGTTGGGACTGGTTCCTGCCGATCTGTCACTGTATACCCTGATCACCTACCAGTTTCTGCACGGCGGCTGGGGCCACATCATCGGTAACCTGATCTTCCTGTTCCTACTGGGATTCACCGTTGAGAAAGCCCTGGGGCCGGGTCGGTACCTGATTGCCTATCTGGTTTGCGGTGCCTTGTCTGGCCTGATGTTTACCGCGGTTTCGGCGGGTAGCTATGTACCCCTGGTGGGTGCCTCTGGCTCGATCTCCGGCCTGATGGGCATGTACGTAGCCATCTATGGCCTGCAGAAGATCCGTTTCTTCTACTTTCTCGGCGTTTACTTCAACTATTTTCGTGCTCCGGCTATTGCTCTTTTACCGGTATGGGTGGGCAAGGAAATCTACGATTACTGGTATGCCGGTGCCACCGGTATCGCCTACATGGCCCACGCTGGCGGTCTGATCGCAGGTGCCGGTCTGGTCTGGCTGCTTGGCAAAAGCTGGCTGCAGGTGCGAGAGGAATTTTTCGAACCCGAAGAGGAAGAGCAGGATGCCCGGTTTACCACCGGTTACGCCCAGGCCATGGCCAGCCTCGGCCGAATGGAGTTCGATTTGGCCCGGCGGCAATTCGAGGCTCTTCGTGAGCACTATCCGGAACGCCATATTCTGCTGGAACACCTTTACCAGTTGGCCAAACTCCGCCCGGACTTGCCCGAATATCGTGATCGCGCCAAAGAGCTGATGAACGATGCCCTCAGCCGGCGCCAGCCAGAGCAGATGATTGCGATCTGGCAGGAATACCTGGGTAAAGGGGAAAGCTATCAGCCTCTAGCGGCAGAAGACCATAACCGGGTCCTGTTCACCAGTCTCAAGCAACATGACCTCAAGGCTGCCGAGAAAGCTTTCGAGCGGCTCAAAAGCACGGGCGATGACATGCTGACCACCGAGGCCTGTCGGTTGCTTGTGGAAGAGTTTGAAAAGCGCCAGATGGCGCCCAAAGCACGCCATTATCGCCAATTATTGCAGGCCAATTGACACAGTTCGGGGCAGGGTATGGGGGCGGCTTCCCAAAACTGTGCGGAGCCAGGGATGGCGGAGCCAAGCGTACACGGATGTATTTACAGCGTGTTTTGGGAAGCCGCCCCCATACGCTGCCTTACTCCTGAACCGAAAAAGACGCCTTGGGACCCTTCAATGGCTCTTTATTCTGCGCCTGCTCCAGATAAACCGTAATCTGCTCATGCAGCGGATGATTCACACATTTTTTCTGGATAAACGTCAGGAAGGCCGTTGCCTTTTCCCACTGGGACAAGCCGTTGGCCAGGGTCTGGGCCACCAGCAGATAGGCTGGGGCCAGCTGTTCGCTGTCCGGGAAGCGTTTGTGGAAATCCTGAAGCACTCGCAAGGCCGGTTTGAACTGGCCCCGGTGGTACAGGGCCCGGGCGCAGCGCACTGAAAGGTCCGGATCCTCCAGTTTGAAGCCGGGTTCTGCTTTCTGGATCGTATTCAGCACACCGGCGATGCCTTCGCCGTCGTTGCGGTCGGCCAGCCAGCCCAGAATGCGTGGATGGTAGCGGTAGAGTTCGTCGGTGTCCTGGCGGGCGGTGAGTAGCTGGTACAGCTGGCCGATTCTAAGGGCGTTATCACGGTCCCGCTTCAAAGCTTCCTTCAACATACTCTGAACCCGATCGTAGTTGCCGTCTTTCAGGTTCATATCGATATCGGCATCAAAGCGGGCGCTGCGGTCGCGCTGGTGGGTGTCTTGCCCGGCGGTGTCATCCTGGATATCCGAGGCAAAACCCAGCTCTTCCTGGTATTGGAACAGCAGGTAGCCAAGCATGTGGAACAGGATCAGGGTGAAGGTACTGTTCAGGAAGCCGGCGAGGGGTTGGGCAACCCAGAACGGAAAATGATTCACCGCAAAGTCCTGGGCCGCGCCCGAGGCGAGGGTCAGCAGGATCAGGTAGCCGTATAGCAGGAAATAGGGGGTGCCGATTCGGGAGATCAGCACCGCCAGATTCATCGGATTCACCGCCGCGCCCACCGAGCGCTCCATGGCAAGCACCATGATGCTGGCCGGCAATGCCAGGATGACAAACGCCAGCGCCAGCAGCATCAGGATGGGGCCGCCGAGCATGGCAGCCGCGCCAACCAGCCCGCCCATCAGCACGAAGACCAGCAACTGCAGGATGACAATATCAAACCCGCTGCCGGTGAAGGCGACGGACACGGCGGGCGGTTTCAGGTGGCCTTCAGCGGTGTGGTTGATCACCGCATAGGTGTACTTGAAGAGCGCAAGCGCCAGCACCAGCCAGATAAGGATGCCAATCAGGTTGGCGGGGGCGACTACCGGCACCAGGGTACAGATGGCGATCACGATCAGCGGATCGGTATGGAACGGGTAGCGGAAGAACGCGCCGAGTCGTTGCCAGAAAGGAACCACTTCGGTGGCGGCGCCCAGGTATCGCATGGCCTTGCTGCATTGCGGACACAGGGCCCGACGCTGTCGGGTATCGGCGTCGGGCATGCAGCGGCTGCAGTAGTGAATCTGGCACTCCCCACAGTGCCATTTGGCAGGGTCGCCGGGGTGATAGTGGCAATCGTGTTTCACAGGTGCTTGTGTCCTGGTCCATCAGAAAATCGTTGGCTCATGATGACAGATGTCGGTTTTGATCGCAGCAAACCAGTTAACAGGTAGACTATTGTCAGTTCCCGGGCGTATCCAACCGGGCACATCTGATTCTCCGGAGGTTGCTTGGAACACCCGCAAAACAGCGTAACCGGTATCGATACTCGCGAAACCCGGCAGCAGTACACCTGGCGGGATATCTTTGGGCTTGCGCTCAAGCACAAGCCAAGACTGGTGCGTGCCAATCTGCTGGCTATCATGGCCACCGTGATGAGTGTGCCGGTGCCACTGCTGCTGCCGGTTCTGGTGGATGAAGTGCTGCTGGACGAGCCTGGCCCGGTGTTACCGGTAATGGATTCCTTCCTGCCGGGGAGCTGGGAAACACCGGTGGTCTATATCGGCCTGATGGTTGTGGTGGCATTTCTGCTTCGTGTGGCGGCACTGTCGTTCAACGTTTTGCAGTCCCGGGAATTTTCCAAGGTTTCCAAGGATGTGGTGTTCCGCATCCGGTCCCGCCTGCTTGGGCGTTTGCAACGGGTGGCCATGTCCGAGTACGAGACTCGCGGCTCGGGCGGAATCAGCAGTCACTTTATTACCGATCTGGATACCGTAGACCAGTTTCTGGGTACCACCATCAGCCGTTTTCTGGTGGCGAGCCTGACAGTGCTGGGTACCGCTGGGGTCCTGCTCTGGGTGCACTGGGAGCTGGGCCTGCTCATTCTGCTGTTCAATCCGCTGGTCATCTTCGCCACAATTTTGATCGGCAAGCGGGTCAAGGAGCTAAAGCGGCGGGAGAACAGCGCTTACGAGGAATTCCAGGGGGATCTGACCGAAACCCTGGATGCGATTCACCAGCTGCGGGCGGCTAATCGGGAAAAGCATTACCTGCGCCAGCTGATCGACCGCGCCCGCAACGTGCGGGACCACGCGATCCAGTTCGAATGGCGCAGCGATGCAGCCAGCCGGGCCAGCTTTGCGCTGTTCCAGTTCGGCGTCGACGCGTTCCGGGCCGCCGCGATGGTAACCGTGCTGTTCAGCGACCTGAGCATCGGCATGATGTTCGCCATTTTCGGCTACCTCTGGTTCATGCTGACGCCGGTTCAGGAAATGCTCAACATGCAGTACGCCTGGTTCGCTGCCAATGCGGCGCTCGGGCGTATCAACCGGTTGCTGGATCTGAAAGAAGAACCCCGCTATCCGGCGCTGGAGAACCCGTTCCGCGACCGTCATACCGTGGGGCTTACCCTGCGCAATATCCACTTCGCTTATGGCGAGGAGCAGGTGCTCCGGGGCATCAATCTGGAGTTGGCGCCCGGCGAAAAAGTGGCCCTGGTGGGCGCCAGCGGTGGCGGCAAGTCGACTCTGATTCAGGTCATCCTCGGCATGTACACCCCGCAGCAGGGCGAGGTGTTGATTGATGGAGTGCCTGTTGAGCGCATTGGCTTGCCCTGCCTTCGTGAACATGTCGCGACCGTGCTTCAGCACCCGGCTCTGTTCAACGATACCGTTCGACAGAACCTGACCCTTGGTCGGGATAAGCCCGATGCCGCGCTCTGGGATGCCCTGCGAATCGCCCAGTTGGACGGCACGGTTGCGGCAATGCACGACCAGCTTGATACCGTTATTGGCCGACAGGGCGTGCGCCTGTCGGGCGGACAGCGTCAACGCCTGGCCATTGCCCGGATGATCCTGTCAGAGCCTTCAGTGGTGATCCTGGATGAGGCCACCTCGGCGCTGGATGCGGAAACCGAGTTTCAGCTCCATCGAGATCTTGAAGCCTTCCTCAAACAGCGCACCACGCTGATCATTGCCCATCGCCTCAGCGCCGTAAAACAGGCAGATCGTGCCTGTGTTTTCGAAGATGGCCGGATTATTGAAGAGGGTCACCACGACGAGCTCATTGCCAGGGAAGGGCTGTACGCCCAACTTTATGGCGAGCGCCAGATGTAGTCCTGTCCCTAAAGTTTACTTCTCATTACAACAAAAAAAGATCTGTCGCTTTTTGCGTCCGTAAAAGATTGCAAATGCAAGTTCTAGGGGCTAAACGTTGCGTAATGCACCTATAGCCCGGTTTCAAACTTCTCTGCAAACTTGCGCCGATCTTTCACGGACAGGAAATGTGAACAGGAAAACGACAAGTATTCTGCTTTTCGCCGCAGCTTTCCTTTTGGCACTTGCGCTCCCGGTGATGCCGTCGTTGCTCAACAACAGCGGGTTTTACGGGATGGCGATTGATGAGCCGGGGGAGAACCTGGATGGCTACCAGCCGCCGCAGAACGGGCTTTCCGTTATTTTCTTTGGTTATCGCCAGTGCGGAACTGTTTGCCCGGTTCAATTGGTCAATCTGATGGAGCTGAGCCAGCTTTTGGATGGGGCTGAGGTCGAATTCCTGTTTGTCACCCTTGACCCGGAAAACGACACGCCGGAAGAGCTTGACCAGACCATGGAGAGTCTTGGGAAGGCGTTCAGATTCTACCGGCCAGAAACTCACCGGGCCGCTCAAAAACTGGCTTCAGCGTACAACGATTTTGCCGTTAAACAGGGTAGTTCAGAGGATGATCTCATTGCTCACAGCGCACATCTGCATGTGGTGACGGGAGAGTTCCGCAGAAGGCTGGTTTACACAACACCAGATCTGAATCTCAAGCTGGTTGAACAGGATCTTCGCCGCTTACTAAAAGACAAAAATAGCGAGAGTTCCATATGACGACCGCAGTAAACAGTCAGTCTTACGAAGTTGAAATCCGGGAGCGCACCGATCGCCAGATGTTGTTGATCCTTCTGGCTCATATTCCGGTGGTCGGCTTGCTGGTGCCGATGGGCTATGGCACCACTATGTTCGCTCTGATTGCGTCTTTGCTAGTGGGAGGTCTTGCGACTGCCGGCTTCTTTACGATGCGTGGAACAAGGGCCTTGTCGTCACTGTTCGCAATCTGCCTGATGCTGTTCTCGGCCATCATGATCCAGGCGCAGTTGGGTCGTATTGAAATGCATTTCCACATTTTTGCTGCGCTTGCGCTGGTGATCATCTATCGCGACTGGCTGCCCGTGGTGGTCGGTGCTGCAACGATAGCGTTGCATCATGTTGCATTTACAGCGCTTGAACTGGCGGGTGCCACATTGGGCGAGATGCCGATCATGATCTTCAACTACGATTGCAATTGGTCCATTACCTTCCTGCATGCTGCATTCGTGGTTTTTGAGTCTGCAATTCTCGTCTTTTTTGCGATCCAAATGGGGGCAGAGCAAAGGCAGTCGTTTCAGATTATTGACATTATACGGACGTTCGATGCGGATAATGATCTTACCTCACGTCTCGATGGCGCAGACAAGTCCGTCACGGCCAGCTCCTTCAATAACATGCTCGACAGGTTTGTCGAACTCATCGCCCGGCTGAAAGAGCTTTCTGGTCAACTGCGTTCGAACGCTGATGACATGACCAGTGTCAGTGACACAACCACGCAGATTGCCAACGAGCAGCAGGTTCAGACTGATCAGGCGGCCACGGCAACCAATGAAATGTCCGCCAGTATCCAGGAAGTCGCCAGTAACGCGCAGTTGGCGTCCGATGCGGCCAGCAATGCTTCTGCTGCCGCCACCAGAGGTGGTGAGGCCATGGCTAACGCGTCGAAACTCACGGAGTCTACCGATGAAGCTCTTGAAAGCAGTGCTAATCGGGTTGATGAGCTGAGCGAAAAAATCGAATCCATTTCCTCTGTCGTCGGCTCTATCAATGCGATCTCCGAACAGACCAACCTGCTGGCCCTGAACGCCGCCATCGAGGCGGCAAGAGCCGGAGAGCATGGCCGTGGATTCTCCGTGGTGGCGGATGAGGTCAGGGCGCTTTCCCTGAGAACCCAGGAATTTACTGACCAGATTCGGGCTACCGTCGGCGAACTGAGCGACATATCAGAAGCTACCAAGGCTTCGATGGAGATGGGCCGGACCCGTTCTGCCGAGTCAACACGGGCCATGCGAGAAACTGGCGAGGCAATTCGCGAAGTTGAAGCAGCCATCGGCGAGGTTTCGCGAATGAATTACCAGATCGCATCGGCCTCGGAAGAGCAGGCAGCCACGTCGCTTCAGATCAATGAGAATATTCATTCCATCGCCAACCGGAACAACGATGTGGTATCCGAGGCGGAGCGGGTCAGAACCATGGCTTCAGACCTTGAGGCGGTCACCGAAAAACTGAATGAACTGGTGAAGCTGTATCGCATCTAAACCTTCCAGGAACTGATGTCGGAGAGTCGTCCGGCTCTCCGACGTTGGTCTGATATTCACCGCGCTGATGCCGAACATTCACCGGCCCGCGGTTGAACTCTTGTTAATTGCTGCAATAGTTAAAGGTGACTTCACGCTGTGGAGTCCTTTCATCAGGCTATTGCCCGGTATGGGATTGCTTTCCCGGTCGATGCGTTGCTGAAAGGGCTTCGAAAGAGCCTTCCGGAATACGCGGATAACGACGAAAAAGGAGGCACCACATGTCGAACGAAAGTCTCAGTAAAGACAGTCTGAATACCCTTTCCAGCCTGGATGCTGGGGGTAAAACCTTTAATTACTACAGCCTGCCCAAGGCTGCGGACACCCTCGGCGACCTGAATCGCCTGCCGTTTTCGCTCAAAGTGCTGATGGAAAACCTTCTGCGCAATGAGGATGGCACCACCGTGGACAGAAGCCACATTGATGCCATGGTGCAGTGGATGAAGGATCGTCATTCCGACACTGAAATCCAGTTCCGGCCTGCCCGTGTGTTGATGCAGGATTTCACCGGCGTGCCCGGCGTCGTCGACCTGGCTGCCATGCGTGAGGCGGTCAAGGCAGCCGGTAAGGATCCGGCGATGATCAACCCGCTGTCGCCGGTCGACCTGGTGATCGACCACTCGGTAATGGTGGACAAATTCGGCGACGCGTCCTCGTTCAAGGACAACGTAGCCATCGAAATGGAACGCAACCAGGAACGCTATGAGTTCCTGCGCTGGGGCCAGCAGGCGTTCGACAATTTCCGTGTGGTGCCGCCGGGCACGGGTATCTGTCACCAGGTGAACCTGGAATACCTCGGCAAGACCGTCTGGCAGAAGGACCAGGACGGCAAGACCATCGCCTACCCGGACACCCTCGTGGGCACAGACTCCCATACCACCATGATCAACGGCCTGGGCATTCTTGGCTGGGGCGTTGGCGGCATCGAAGCGGAAGCCGCCATGCTGGGCCAGCCGGTCTCCATGCTGATTCCGGAAGTGGTGGGCTTCAAGATCACCGGAAAGCTTCGGGAAGGCATCACCGCAACAGATCTGGTGCTTACCGTCACCGAAATGCTGCGCAAGAAAGGCGTGGTTGGCAAATTCGTGGAGTTCTACGGCGACGGCCTGAAGGACATGCCGGTGGCAGATCGGGCCACCATCGCCAACATGGCCCCGGAATACGGAGCCACCTGTGGTTTCTTCCCGGTGGACGAGCAGACCATCAAGTACATGCGCCTGACCGGCCGTGAGGAAGAACAGCTGGAGCTGGTGGAAGCCTACGCCAAGGCCCAGGGCTTGTGGCGTGAGCCCGGCCATGAGCCGGTGTACACCGACAACCTGGAACTCGACATGGGCGAAGTTGAGGCCAGCCTTGCCGGCCCCAAACGCCCGCAGGATCGTGTTGCCCTGAAGAACATGAAGTCCTCCTTTGAGCTGTTGATGGAAACTGCCGAGGGGCCTGCCGAGAACCGTGAGGCCAACCTGGAATCCGAGGGTGGCCAGACCGCGGTGGGCGTGGACGACAGCTACAAGCATCATGCCAGCCAGCCCCTTGAGATGAATGGCGAGAAAAGCCGGCTGGATCCGGGTGCGGTCGTCATTGCGGCGATCACTTCCTGCACCAACACGTCGAATCCGAGCGTTATGATGGCCGCAGGCCTGATCGCCCAGAAAGCGGTCCAGAAGGGACTGAGTACCAAGCCCTGGGTCAAGACATCGCTGGCGCCGGGTTCCAAAGTCGTCACTGACTATCTGAAAGTGGGTGGCTTCCAGGACGATCTGGACAAGCTCGGCTTCAACCTCGTCGGCTATGGCTGCACAACCTGCATCGGCAACTCCGGGCCTCTGCCGGACGCGGTAGAGAAAGCCATCAGTGATGGTGACCTGACCGTGGCCTCTGTGCTCTCCGGCAACCGGAACTTTGAAGGCCGGGTGCATCCGCTGGTGAAAACCAACTGGCTGGCATCGCCGCCTCTGGTGGTTGCCTATGCGCTGGCGGGCAACGTGCGCCTGGATCTCTCAAAAGATCCGTTGGGCAACGACAAGGATGGAAACCCGGTGTACCTGAAGGATCTCTGGCCGAGCCAGCAGGAGATCGCTGAAGCGGTGGAGAAAGTGAAGACCGATATGTTCCGTAAGGAATACGCGGAAGTCTTCGACGGCGACGCCACCTGGAAGTCCATCAAGGTGCCGGAAAGCAAGGTGTACGAGTGGTCTGATAAATCCACCTACATCCAGCATCCGCCGTTCTTCGAAGGGCTCAAGGAAGAACCGGACGCGATCGACGATATCAAGGATGCCAACATACTGGCACTGCTGGGCGATTCGGTGACTACCGACCACATCTCACCGGCCGGTTCCTTCAAGCCGGACACCCCTGCCGGTAAATACCTGCAGGAGCACGGTGTCGAGCCGAAAGACTTCAACTCCTATGGCTCTCGCCGGGGTAACCACGAAGTCATGATGCGCGGCACTTTTGCCAATGTGCGTATCAGGAACGAAATGCTAGACGGCGTGGAAGGCGGTTACACCAAATTCGTGCCCTCGGGCGAACAGATGGCGATTTACGATGCCGCCATGAAGTATCAGGAGAAAGGCACGCCGTTGGTGGTCATTGCCGGCAAGGAATACGGTACCGGCTCCAGCCGCGACTGGGCCGCCAAGGGTACCCGTCTGCTGGGTGTAAAAGCTGTGGTGGCCGAATCCTACGAGCGCATCCACCGCTCCAACCTGATCGGTATGGGCGTAATGCCACTTCAGTTCCCGGAAGGCACGGACCGCAAGAGCCTCAAGCTCACCGGTGAGGAAACCATCAGCATCGAAGGCCTGTCTGGCGAGATCAAGCCGGGACAGACCCTCAAGATGACGGTGAAGTACAAGGACGGATCCACGGAGACCTGCGAGCTGAAATCTCGCATCGACACCGCCAACGAGGCCGTCTACTTCAAGCATGGCGGCATCCTCCATTACGTGGTGCGGGAAATGTTGCGCACTGCCTGAGTGGACAGGGTGAAATGGCATAGCGGGCGGCCGCTATGCCGAATTCAAGAGATCAATGAGAGAAACGAGAGAGACATTATGACCGATCAACCGTTTCTGACCGACGTGAAAACCCTCAGAGAGCGGGCCCGCAAGCACATCGAAGAAGGAGCGCTTACCGAGGGCTACGGTGCCAACCGCGACAATGTCGTGAAAATCCTGAATGAGGCGCTGGCAACCGAAATTGTCTGCACCCTGCGTTACAAGAGCCATTACTTCCGTGCCGATGGCATCAACGCCAATGTCGCTGCCCAGGAGTTCCTGGAGCATGCAGACCAGGAGCAGCAGCACGCCGATTGGCTGGCCGAACGTATCGTGCAGTTGGGTGGGAAACCGAACTTCTCGCCCGAAGGTCTTTTAACGAGGTCCCACGCCGAGTTCGTTGAGGGCGATACATTGCGGGAAATGGTAGTGGAAGATTTGGTGGCGGAGCGGATTGCCATCGACAGCTACCGCGAAATTGCCCGTTATCTGGGAGATCAGGACCCGACCTCACGGCGGATTATCGAGGAAATCCTGGCTCAGGAAGAGGAGCACGCCGACGATATGGCCGGTCTGCTGGAAGGGCTGGACAGCTGATTCATCGTGCTTTCAGCATACCGTTTGCGAACCGGGGGCCTTATTGAGTCCCCGGCTCCGCGAGCGGCAAGGTGATCCAGAAGCAGGCGCCAGATCCCTCTTCGGATTCGAAATCGACCTCACCGCCCATTGCCTGCATCAATTCCCGCGTAATCGCGAGGCCCAACCCGGTTCCTTCCTTTGTCCTTGAAGAGGTTGAGTTCGCCTGGGCAAACTTCTGAAAAATCCTGTCCCGGAAACTCTCAGGCACACCAGGGCCCTGATCCCTGACTTCAAGCTTTGCCTCATCCCCAGATTTGGACAAATCCACCCTAACGGCAGCACCGGCCGGGGAAAACTTGATTGCGTTTGACAGAAGATTTGTTATGGCCTGGGTAAGCCGAACAATGTCATAGTTGGCATACAGGTCTCGTTCCAGGACATTCAGTTGCACCTCGACGCCTCGCTTTCTGGCCATCGGCTGGATCTCTTCGACGGCTGCCTCGGCTGCTTTATCCAGTCTCTGGACAGACGCGTCGAACGTCACGTTGCCGCTGACCAGCTTTTCTATATCAAGAAGATCGTCGATAAGATGCCGCAGTTGTTTACTGTTGCGCTGGGCAATAGCAAGCATCTGAGCGGTTTTCTCGTTGATTGGACCGGTTGCGCCGCCAAGGATCAGCCCCAGAGAACCGGATATTGAGGTTAATGGTGTTCGTAATTCATGGCTGACGGTGGAGATGAACTGGTTCTTCATCTCATCGATTCTCTGGCGTTCATCAACATTGGTGATGTAACCGTGCCACAGGATGCTGTCATCGGGCAGAGCCTCCGGTTGTGCCAGTCCCTCAACCCAGCTCCAGCCACCGGTATCCAGGCGCACTCGGTACCGGAGCTGCCATTGAGAAAGAGTCTGTGCAGATTCCTCAATCGACTTGAGCACCCCGGGAAGGTCATCAGGGTGTACCCGGGCTATGGCTTTGTTGGCGTCGATAGCCGCTTCTTCGGCGTCAATCCCATAGATCTCTTTAATGCCCGGGCTGGTGTAAGGAAAACTGCTGTGTCCGTCAGGCCACAGGCGGTATTGGTAAAGCATACCGGGCGCCTGGGTTACCAGTTTGTTCAGGGTTTCTGTGCGCTGGACGCGATAAAGGGTATCGGCCACCCAGTCTGCAAAGAGAGTGACGAACATCTCCTCTGTTGCGCTGAATGGGCGATGTCTGGGCGAGTGCGACGAGAAGTTTACGGTTCCAAAGATTTCGCCGTCGATCCAGATAGGCGCTGCCAGATACGTCTCCAGCCCGAAGATCTCGTAACACGGGCGGTTGGTGAATCCGGATTCGGCCATGTTTTGAATGGCAAACAATTTATGGCTGGATTCGAGGAGCAGGGAGCAATAGGTTTGTTCGAGGGGTAAGGTCGTGCCGTTTTCGATTGGGTTAGTGCCACGGGTGAAATGCCAGTGGATGGTATACACCGTGTCGGTGACCCGGCTGACAATGCCGGTTTCAAGACCAAGATAGTCGCAGGCGATCCTCAGGGCTCTCGCCGCTCGCTCATTGGTGTCACCGGCAGAATCCAGGACGATCTCGGTCAGCACGTTTAGTGCTCGGGTGCGATCCTCGGAGTGGTCCCGGATTGCACCGATCGAGAATTCCCGTTCCACCAGGTCTGCCAGATCCCTCAAGGTTATTTTGTCTTCTTCTGAAAAGGATCGGGGCTTGCGATCAATTATGCAGAGCGTTCCAATCCTCTGTCCCTGAGGGTCGTGGAGCGGAGCGCCGGCATAAAACCGGATATGGGGATCGCCAGTTACCAGAGGATTATCAAAGAAGCGTTCGTCGTCGAGTGCGTTCTCAATGACAAGTGTTTCCTCGCGCAGGACAGCATGTCCGCAGAACGAGATATCCCGACCGGTCTCTCTGGCATCCAACCCCTGGCGCGACTTGAACCACTGTCTGTCCGTGTCAATCAGGGATACGAGCGCGATGGGGACGTTCAGGGTTCGGGCGGCAAGCCGGGTCAGCCGGTCGAATCTTTCCTCAGGTGGTGTGTCAAGGAGAGCCAGTTCCTCCAGGGCAGACAATCGGAAGGGTTCGTCTGGTGGAACGTCAGGTGCCTTCACGGTCGCTCCCTTTCTCCGAGTTATCGGGTTTGCACGCTGGCAGCTGTACCCAGAAACGCGCCCCGTTTTCATAATAGTAACCAACTTCGCCGCCCATCAAGCCCGCCAGCTCCCGGGTGATTGCAAGGCCCAGGCCGGTTCCCGCCTTCGACCTTTCAGTACCTGATTCAGCTTGGGCAAAGCGTTGGAACAATCTGTCAGAAAAGGTTTCCGGGACGCCAGCGCCCTCATCTGCGACCGTAATCCTGATCTGGTTATCCGGAGCATAACTGGACCAGATGCGAACAGTTCCATCCACCGGCGAGAACTTGATTGCGTTGCTGATAAAATTATCCAGTATCTGGCGTAACCGTAGTGGATCAGCCATGAGCCAGTGCTGTTCGCAGTCCTCGGGCTTCAGTGGGATCCGATAATGCCGTGCCATGCTGTCGTTGCCTTGACAGGCCTCATGGACTGCCCGCTGCACCTCGATCTGCCCGAGATGAATGGGCATCCGGCCAGCCAGTGCCTTGTTGAAATCCAGCAGGTCTGAGATCAGGTGCTGAAGCTGTTCGCTGTTGCGGAACGCAACATCGACCATCGCCCGTGCTTTTGCGGGCAGCTCGCCCGCTGCGCCCGCCTGCAACAACTTCAGGGAACCGTTAACGGATGTGAGTGGGGTTCTCAATTCATGGCTGACGGTGGAGACGAACTCATCTTTCAGGCGGTCGAGTCCCTCCCGTTCCCGCATGAGAGTGTTGAACGCCTGGGCAAGATTACGGATTTCCGGGGGGCCGGACTCCGAGACGCGACCGGTGGCAGAACCATCACGGCTAATAGCTCGTATTTTCTTCGACATTATTTCCAGAGGACGGGTTGCTGCGCGAGTAAGAATCAGGGCTGTGACCGCTAACAACACGGTAGCCAGAACGCTTACCACGAGAAATTCCCGAAACGACGCCCAGGCCGGGTTGGTGGCTTTCTCGTAGGGCACGGCGCGCAAAAACATCCAGCCGACTCTCTCGAGGTGTTCGGTGGCATAGATCCATTTCTTGCCTTCGTTATCGGTGACAACGCCGGAGGTCACACCTGAGAGGGCCGCGTCGACGATGAGGTTTTCTCCCGGCGCCGGTAATTCGGGCATCGGCGCGTTTGATGACAGCGAATCGACCTGAATGAACCTTTCAGTGTCCAGTACCTGAAATATGGTTTGTGAATCACCCAGGGTGGTTTGAGGCACTATCCGGGATTCTTCGAGATTCACAATGCCGCCGGCAAACCCGAGCAGGTCGCCGTCGTCGTTTTCAATCGGGGCTACAAACGACAGCAGTGGGAGACCCGTTTTTCGGCCGATGATTGGGCTGCTGATAACCGGTTGCCTGCTTGTCATTGCCCGCCGGAAGTGACTTCTGTCAGCGTAAGAGGTGCCTATGCGGCCCGGCACAAAAGTGTTTTCCGCGATGGCGACGGCATTTGCATCCATCACGGTAAGGCCTTCCTTGAAATAATTGCTCAGAGTGGGTTGGCGTCCCATCAGGTTATTAATGCGCTCAAGAGGGATGAGGTTTTTGCCATCTGTCAGCGTCGCGGCAAAGGCCTGCAAGGCCGTCAACCGAATCTCGAGCGAACGGTTGACTTCGTCTGCAACGCCCCGCGTTTCAATCAGCTGTTTCTGGCTGAGAACGCGTTCGAAGTCTTTCAGCAACTCGTTGTAGGCGGTTCCCAGGAGGATCAGAACGGTAATAGCGCTTGTCAGGAGGGTAATGAGTGCAATTCGGGTGCCGAGGGACAGACGTTTCAAAGTACTTCCTTGGAAGAATAGCCTTGTGGGCCGCAACGTGGTTTCATTGGATACGAGAATAGTGGATTTAATCATTGCGGCAAACTGCTTTTGCCGGAAGAAAGAGAGTAGTGGATTTGCAGTCAGACAATAACGTTTCCGAAAAGCTGAAAGTCCTCAGGGAAAAGTTTCTCACCAGGGCCAGATCAGACATCAGGGAGTTGATCGGCTATGCCGAGCAGACCCGGTCTGGAACATTGTCTGCCGAGGGACTTATCCGCTGTTATCAGTCGTTGCATCGCCTTGCCGGTTCGGCAGGTACCTTTGGCCTTCCTCGGCTGGGTGAGCAGGCGCGCTTAATCGAAAAACAGTTGAAGAGTCAGGCCGAAGCCCTGGGAGAAACGTCGGAGGTGCAGAGGCAATCTGTGGAGGTTTCCGACGGCTTTGCAGACAGCATTGATGCTCTTGCCAGTCTCATCGAGGAAAGCTCTGAGAATCTTTCAAGCGCGGAGTCTGGAAATATAACGTCACCGGATCAGAACCGGTTTGAGGGCAGCCATGGCATGCAGATCCGGATTCTTCTCGTTGACGATGATGCTGGGGGGCAGGTCGCCTCATTGGCCACCGAGCTAGGGCGTTACGGTTTTGTTTGTCAATTCGTGGACCAGCATGACGAAACCGCTCTGGAGGGTATTTTCTCTGGCATTACAGGGGCTTCTTCTATTCTTTGCCGAGATTCGGCAATGCCTGTTGTTATGCAGCACGCAAGGAAGCAGGAAAACGAGGGCTCTCGTCGCAGTCCCCCTGTTGTTGTCATTGGTGCCAATGACTCCTTTGATAATGAATATCGGATTGCAAAGGCTGGCGCATCGGCGTTTTTTGCCGCTCCTGTGAACGTGCCAGAGTTGGCCGAGCGTGTTGAATTGCTGGCGATTGAACGGAGTTCTGGCGTCAACGGCCGGGTGCTTATTGTTGAAGATGATGCTGAGCTGGCCGAGCATTACTGTCTGGTACTGAGCGCAGCAGGGATAGAAGCGAAGTCTCTCACCGACCCAAGGCGTTTGATGGCGGAGCTATCCTCGTTTCAGCCGGACATCGTGCTCATGGATGTTCAGATTGGAGATTACTCGGGCGTCACTCTCGCCCGACTGATCCGTTTCGAGTCTCGCTGGTTAAGTTTGCCCATTATTTACCTGTCTTCAGAGGATGACCGGGGTGATCAGCTTGAAGCACTCTCCAAAGGCGCAGATGAGTTTCTCGTAAAGCCGGTTTCAGATGATTATCTGGTTCGGTCGGCGCGCATTCGTTGCTATCGAGCGCGTCAGCTTTCCGACCTGATGAACCGTGACAGTCTGACCGGGCTTCTCAAGCATTCGTTGATCAAACAGGAGCTTGAAAAAGAGCTCGCGCGATGCCGTCGTTTCGGCCACCTTTCCAGCGTCGCCATGATTGACCTCGACTATTTCAAGCAGGTCAATGATACCTGGGGGCATCGGTACGGCGATATCGTGATACGAGCGCTTGCAAATTTATTACGGAACCGGCTTCGGGAAACGGATATGATCGGCCGCTACGGTGGGGAAGAGTTCATGGTTGTTTTGCCTGATTGCTCGGTGCAGGCGGCGGCAGATTTGCTGAAAAGCATTGGGGAGAGCTTTTCCGAGCTTGTTTTTGCGGTAGGTGAAAAGAATTTCCACGTTACGCTCAGCGCGGGCATTGCCGGCGTCAACGATTTCCCGAGCGGGGCGGAGGCACTGGAAGCTGCAGATCAGGCACTTTACCAATGCAAACATGAAGGGCGTAACGGGGTCGCGATTTATTCCGCGAAGAAATGACGGTGTTTTCTTTTGTCAGGTGGTGGTTTTTTGAAAGCGCTAATCCTCGAAGATGACGATCTGGTTTCGGAACTGCTCGAGACGGTCGTTGCGGGAATCTATCCCGGTGCATTGGTCAAAGTGGCGGGCAGCCTGGGCGAGGCGCTCGAGCTGGTGAGCGGAAATGCATTTGATCTCTTTATTGCTGACTGGAATCTGCCTGACGGTGCCGGGCTGGAGCTCGTCAAAAAAGTCCGGAAATCAGATAGTGATGTACCCATCGTCATGGTGTCAGCCCGGTCAGATCGCGATTCTGTGCTGAAGGCCGCCCATTACGGTATCGATGGGTATATGACCAAACCATTCGATGTGCAACAGTTGCATCAACGTCTTGTCAAACTCCTTCAACCTTCTCAAGACACAGTTCCAGAAGTGTCGGCGTTGCTGAAAAGTTCGCTTGAGGGGATTATCCAGCTGCCAACGGATGTCGATCCGGCAGACGTTCTGGAACTGATCAGACGTCAGGATGAATTATCGCCGTCTCAGTTGGCAGAACGTTGGCGCGAAGAGGCAAGCATTACTGCTCGATTGATGGATGTCGCCAACAGCACGTCTTTTCGGCGTACCGGTAAGCCAGTAGAAAGCCTGCGGGATTCTATCTCCTCGATGGGGGTAGGTCTTGCCTTGAATCAGGTGTTGGCTTTGTCTCTGGATGTGTCTGGCAAGCTCAAACACGAGGTTCTCAAAGGGCTTGCGAAGAGTCACTACGAGGGTGCACTGCAGGTCGCCAAAGAGGCGCAGGGGCTGGCGATCAAACTGAAGAAGCAGCCCGTTTCTTTGCAAAAGGCCGCGTTGCTCAGTCGCCTGGGTGAGCTGGCGGTACTCAAGGTACTCAACGATTATATAGCCCTTGGTGGGGCACTTGATGCGTCCGAGGCGGAGCAATTGGTGCGCACCTGGGCTCAATCCTATGGTAATCGCCTGAAAGTTCAGTGGCGATTGCCATTGAGGGTGAGGGAGTTGATCGGCGCCGTGCATTTTTTGCCTGTCGATTGCACGCAGGAGGACCGGATTATCATGCGCGCCGCTGCAATGCTGGCCGGTGGCCAGAAGGAGTCCGAGGAGTGTCAGCGACTTCTTCGTCGCCTTGGAATGGACACAGAAGAACCAATCAGGGATTGACGCAATGAAACCAGGCAATACCAGCTCCATATCACGAGTTCTTTACGTCGAGGACGACCCGGACATTCGGGCAATTGCTGAAATCGCTCTGCAAGATGTCGGTGGTTTTGAGGCAGCTGTGTGCGAATCCGGCGTTGCCGCTTTGGCAGCGGCTCCAGGCTTCGATCCCGAGCTTATTCTGTTGGATGTCATGATGCCGGGTATGGACGGCCCAGCAACGCTCAAGGCCCTGCGCGAGCTTGACGGGATGGCGGATGTGCCGGTTATTTTCATGACGGCACGACTGCAGAATTCGGAAATACGCGAGTACCGTGAGTTAGGTGCGTTGGGCGTGATCCCGAAGCCCTTCGACCCCATGACCCTTTCGGATCAGATTTCACGTATTCTGCAAGACTCCCGAGGGTAAAACCGGCAGATCGGCAGAGTCCTCCGGCAGGTGCGGAAAGATGCAATTTCCGGTAGTCTGGCCAGCCTGAGCCCTGTTTAGACTGATGAGGTAGTCATGTCATCCTCCCCATCCCGGGACGAATTGAAAGCCAAGCTGAATCTTGAGACTTCTCGCATCCACTGGCACGAACTGCAGACCTACTTTGCGAGGGGGCAGGTCGTCAGGGTGTCGCCGGACCTGGATCTGCTTGAAGTGGCGACTGAGTTGGCGGCGGATAACAAAGCTCGTTTCGAGCAGTGGATGAACGATGGTCGCGTTGGTGAGGTTGCGCCGGACACCGCGCAGGATTGGTATGATCGCAATGCGGAACTCTGGGCGGTCGTCATCGCACCCTGGGTTCTCGTTCAGGACAGGTCAGGGCATGTTCTGCACTGACAGCATAACGCCATGAAGCTCCACTATTTCCACGGCCGTAGCCCGCTCCGGGATCTTGTCATGGTGAAAGACGGCCAACGCATCGAGCTACACATCCGGCCAGCAGGCGGCGGCCATTGGGGCCTGGTCGCTCTCTCTGGCCCTGACCAAGCGCGCCCGGATGGGCAGTTCTGCCGTGGGCCCTGGCCAACCCAGGCCCGGGCTGAATCGGTTCTCCGGAGCGTCGCCGGCACCATGATGGGAAAAGGCTACGAACCGAAGCCCGGAGATTATGCGGTCTGGTCCGTTACCGCCCAACGTCTTGCCCGCACCATCGGCGTTCCGCAGGGTGAACAGGCCAGCCCGGATGCCGACCCCGACCAGTTCAAACCCCTGACCTGATAACCCCCTTTTTGTTTCGAGGACGCCATGCTGACTGGAGCCTTGCTCATTCTTGCTCCCCTGTTCCTGGGTTTTGCCATCGCCCTGGAAAACCGCCGGGCCATGACGGTGATCCATTACACGGTGGAGGCACTGGTTTACTTCATCCTGTTGCTGCTGGGCCTGGGGCTTGGCCAGATGGAGGGCCTGGCGGCGCAACTGGGTGGCATGGCGACCCAGGTACTGGCACTGGTGCTGGTGCTTTTCGTCGCCAACATGTTTGGGCTCTGGATGTTCCACCGCTGGCAGCCAATGTCCATCGAGCGGGTCGAGGGCAGTGTCAGCCCCGGATACCGCCGGCTTTTTCTGGCTGGCCTGAAACCGCTGGTGGCGGTTATTGCCGGGCTGCTTGCCGGCTACTACCTGTTGCCGGACATGCCCATGGCGGAACAGCTGGCGACCTGGTCCCTGATGTTGCTGCTGTTTCTGATCGGCCTGCAGTTGCGCAATGCCGGGCTGTCGCTGCGCAAACTTCTGATGAATCGTCAGGGGCTCGGTATCGCGCTGGCTCTGACGCTCAGTTCCCTGGTGGCTGGTGCCCTGTTGATACCCTGGCTTGGGTTGCCCTGGCACGACGCCCTGGCGGTTGCCTCCGGGTTTGGCTGGTACTCGCTGTCCGGCATTGTCATCGGCGAAGCCCTTGGCCCTGCGTGGGGCGGCGTGGCCTTCCTCAATGATGTGCTCAGGGAGATCGTTGCGCTGGCAATCATCCCCTTGTTGATTGCCAACAGGCCGGCCATGGCTATTGGTTATGGTGGCGCTACCGCCATGGACTTCACCCTGCCGGTAATCCGCAGCAGTGGCGGGCTGACCTGTGTTCCGGTGGCGATCGCCTCCGGTTTCTTGCTGTCTTTTCTCTCGCCGGTGCTGATGGGGGTGTTCCTGTCTTTGGGATAAATTGACGCGGTGCAAGGCAAGTTGCGGTTTTACGGGTAGTATGTGAAGCAGTAAACTGTCGTTTATTGACAAATGTTAATGTCTTCGCCCGGTCCGGAGCCTGATGCAACGCCGTGAATTCCTTGGTCTATCGATAGCAGCCGGACTGTCCGCGGCGGGATTGCCGGGTTGCAGCGATCCCGGCCCGCTGAGGTTCGGTATCCACCCCTGGATCGGCTAAGAGCCACTGTACCTTGCCCGTGATTTCAACTGGTTGCCGGATACGGTTGCGCTGGTGCCGGGCACGTCTGCCAAAGACTCCATGGAGGGCCTTCTTTCAGGGGCGCTTGATGGGGCGGCGCTGACTCTCGATGAAACCATACGCGTATGGTCGAGAGGGCTGGAACTGGTTGTGGTCGCCGTCGCTGATGTGTCCGCCGGCGCCGATGTACTGATGGTCAAGCCATCGATCACGGAATTGGCAGCCCTCAAGGGGCAGCGAATTGCGGTGGAGCTGGACGGTGTCTCGGGCGTTATGCTGTTTAAAATCCTTGAGGTAGCGGGGCTCGATCGCAGCGACGTGATAAAAGTGGATTTGCCGGTAAGCCAGCATGCACAAGCCTGGTCCCGCGGTGAAGTGGATGCTTCCGTGTGCTACGAGCCAACAGCGTCACTCATAGAGAACACCGGAGGCGTCAGACTCTTCGATAGTAGTGCCATTCCGGAAACCATCTTCGATGTGTTGGTGGTGACCCGGAAAGTGGCAGAGAGCAATTCCAGAGCGGTTCGCGACCTTTTGACCGGACATTTTTCCGGCCTGCAGCATCTCGTGCGGAGCATGCACGACTCAATGTACCGGATTGCCACCCGTCAGGGGATCAGTCCGGACGAGGTCCGCACGGCACTGGCCAGCGTTATGCTGCCGGATCTGGCCGCGAACCAGCGTTATCTCAGAGCAGCCGGACCCATCGAAACCATGGCCGGATCCCTGTCTCGCCTTATGCTGGCAGAGGGTATGATTGATCAGAATCCTGGCATCCAGCGCATGTCAGATCCTTCGTTTCTGCCAGCGAGGGTCTCTTGAATATTCGCCGGTTTGCTGCCTGTCTTTGTTTTCTGTTTGCCACGGAATTTGTGGCGATGGCATCAGCCAGTGCCGATGAAACACTGACTATGGGTGTATTCGCCTATCGGCCGGACAGTGTGCTTCAGGAACGTTACCAGCCTCTGACGGACTACTTGTCCAGGGAAACCGGCATATCCGTAAGGCTGGAGGTTCTCAATCAGGAGAATATGAGCCGGGCGATCGCCGCCAACCGGCTCGATTTTTTTCTTACCAATCCCAGCCATTTTCTACTGATCCGAAGCGAACGCAGTCTGACCGGCGTTCTGGCGACTCTGGTCAGGCGCTCCGGCCAGTCTTCGACTGGCAGTCTTGGTGGCGTGATCTTTACCAGGGCCGAGCGCGACGACATTGAACAGCTCGCTGATATCCGTGATAAGACCATTGCCTCGCCCGGTGTCCATTTCCTGGGGGGCTACCAGACGCAGGTTCTCGAGCTCCTGGATGCCGGTATTGATATCCGGAGAGTGAATCTGATCCGGTTTATGGGCACCCACGACCGAGTGGTTCGATCGGTTCTCTCCGGAGATGCCGATGTAGGCTTTATCCGAACCAGCATTCTGGAGCAGATGGCGCAGGAAGACCCTGATCTGTTTACCAAGGTAAAGGTTCTGAACCGTCAGCGGCTGGCGGGTTTCCCCTACGTTGTTTCAACCCGTCTATACCCGGAATGGCCCCTGGTGGCGCTGCCCCATGTAAACGAGCGGGCTGTCCGTCGTATCGCGTCGGCGCTTTTTGCCATTGAGCCGGAAGACGAGGTGGCGCTGTCAGTCGGCATTTCGGGTTTTTCGCCGCCTGCAGACTACCAGTCGGTTGAGTACCTGGCGCGCACTCTACGGGTGCCGCCCTACGACCAGGCGCCCCAACTTACCTGGGTGGATGCGTTGCACCAGTATCGCCTCTGGGTCTTTACCATTCTGGTGTTGCTCATGTTGCTGGTGGCATCGTCGCTCTGGCTGGGCAAGAGCAAGCGGCAGCTGGCCGCGGAACAGAGGCGTCTGCGCCAGCTTATCCGGGGTTGGCCACAAGCTGCATTGCTGATCCGGGGTGGACTTTTCATCGACACCAACCGGGCTTCTGTCGACCTGCTGAGGTACACCTCCAGTGAATCACTGGTCGGCAAGGATCTGGCGGTCTTTTCGCCGGAATTCCAGCCAGACGGGCAGATTTCCCGACAGAAAATGGCGCCCATGCTGGCCCGGGTTTCGGCGGGTCAGGTGGAACAGTGCGAATGGGTTCTGAATCGCTCTGACGGCACGGAGATCTGGGTGGAGCTTACCATGGCGCCCGTCCACACCGAGGACGAACCGGAGGCTCTGATTCTTTGCTCCCTGTATGAGATCACTCTCCGGAAACACGCGGAACAGCGGCAGCGGCTGGCGGCGAGCGTCTTCGAATACGCCCGCGAGGCTATTTTCATTACTGATAATCACGGCATCGTGATTGATGCCAACGATGCGTATCTGGCGATAACCGGCCGGCCCCGCAATCGGGCAATAGGAAGACTGCCACCCTTACCGGTGGAGGAAGGCAGTGGTATTTTCGCCAGTGCCCGGTCTCAGGGCTTCTGGTCCGGAGAGTTCGCCAGCAGGCGCAATGATGGCGAGCCGATTACCTTGTCGGTAACACTCAGCAGTGTTCGTGGCGATCATGGCGAAGTCTCGCATTTTGTCGGTATTTTCAGTGACATCAGTCGGCTTAAAGAGCAGGAAAGAAAGCTCCGGATCATGGCCCATTACGATGCCCTGACCGGAATGCCTAACCGGGTTCTGTTTGCCGACCGGTTGCAGCAGGCCATGGCCCTGACACGCCGACAGAGCGGCAAACTGGCTGTGGTTTATATTGATCTGGACGAGTTCAAGCCGGTAAACGATGCCTTCGGCCATGAGGCGGGTGACCAGTTGCTGGTCGAGATCGCACACCGAATGCGTTCGGAACTCCGGGAAGAGGACACCCTGGCGCGGATCGGAGGTGATGAGTTCGCGGCCATTGTCATGAATGTTCAGGACGATCCGGCCCTGGAAAGCCTCTTGATGCGTTTGCTGGCCCGGGTGGCCGAACCGGTCTGGGTAGCGGACCACAGCGTCGAAGTTTCAGCCAGTATCGGCTACACGCTGTTCCCGCAGGCAGAGGATCTGGACGGCGACCAGCTCCTGCGCCAGGCCGACCAGGCCATGTATCAGGCCAAGCACCGGGGCCGCAATCGCTATGTCCGATTCTCTGATCCATCTTCCTGATAGCAGCCGTTGAACCACTCCATTCCGAGCTGTCCGCGGCTGTCAGCGTTCTCAGGCGAGGAATTTCCGGACATCAATCTTGTAGGTTTCCGGATCAACGGCTCGCAGAATCCGGTCCTGTGTGCCCGGTTTCGCGAGATCGAGGGTTTCTAGCGTGATCGGCATTCGGAATTTGGTGTGGTACATAATGCGCACAGTCGGCAGCCTCTGGTCACTTTCATTGGCTTCAACCACGACGCCAAGGCGACCACTTTCCAGAAGCACCAGCGAGCCCACCGGGTAAAGGCCCAGGCAACGGATAAACTGTTTGACCAGACTGGGATCGAGGTGAGTGCCGCTCCACTCCAGAAGCTTCTTCAGACCCTGTGTTGGTGTCATGCCCTTGTGATAGACCCGGTCTGCGGTGATGGCATCGTATACATCGCTGATCGCCACCATGCGACCGTATTCCGAGATCTCATCACCCTTCAGACCCTCTGGATAGCCTGTGCCGTCGAGGCGTTCGTGGTGCTGGGCCGCCGTGATGACGGTGAGCTCGCCAATGCCCTCTGTGGTAGCCAGAATGTCCCGTGAATGGCGGGCGTGGAGTTTCATCACCTCGAACTCTTCGGCAGTCAGGCGGCCGGGTTTGTGCAGTATCTCGTCGGGTGTAAGGATCTTGCCAAGGTCGTGGAGCAGGGCGCCAACGATGGTCTGGTGCAGGACGTCAGACGACAGGCCCCGGTAGTTTCCGAAAAGGGACATCAGCACACTCAGATTTACCGAGTGTTCCAGAAGATAATTGTCCTTTTCCCGGATGCGCCCCAGGCAGCTTAGTGCGTTGGCATTCCTGAGCACGGAGTGTTGCAGTTCGTCCGCCAACTGGTGGATGGGCGCCACATCGATAGCGCTGCCCACCTTGGCGTGGTTCATGAACTCGCCCACCAGCCCCTGGGCCTGACTATGGATCTGCTGCGCAATCACGATTTCTTCCGCAAGCGGAACATGCGGCCGCAAGCCCGGCGTCAGTTCACCCGCCTTTTGCAGGGCCGACTCGTTCCGACGATCCACTTCGGCGGCCGTTTCCGAGTCCTGGGAATCGAGGCCTTTTGAAGCGTCGATATAAACGAACTCCACCCCCATCCGGCGGATTTTCTCGATGGTTTCCTCTTTTTTGATAACACCTCGCTTGCGCTGGGTGTTGTGGGGAATCCAGTCGTTGTTCAGGTCGGTTATGTACATGCCGACCTTGAGTGCGGAAATGGGGACGCGCTTGATCATTCGCCGGGGAAAAACGTCCTCAGGCTGTTTGCGTAAGTCTTACCAATCACCTCGTCCAAGGGAAGTTCTTTCACCTCGGCGATTTTTTCGGCGACAAAAGGCAGGTAAAACGGTGCATTTTCCTTCCCGCGGTAGGGCACCGGGGTCAGGAAGGGTGAATCGGTTTCCAGCAGGATCTGCTCGATCGGCGCCATACGCACGATGTCACGCACGTTCTCCGCCTTGTTGAACGTGGTGATGCCGTTGAAGCCCAGGCACCACCCCTGGTCCAGGGCATAACGGGCAAGCCCGGGGCCGGACGTGAAGCTGTGAATGACGCCACGGCGCTTGAGGGTGGTCTCAAACTCGCCCAGGATCTCGATGGTATCCTCGTCGGCTTCCCGGCTATGAATCACCACGGGTCTGTCTGTGTCACAGGCGATCTGGAGCTGGCGCCGGAACACCTCGCGCTGCACGTCCCGGTCGGCGTTGTCGTAAAAATAGTCCAGCCCGATCTCGCCCACCGCAACGATCTTCTCGTCCCGGGCGTGGGCACGGATTTCGGCTTCCACGTCATCAGAATAGCTTTCAGCATCGTGGGGGTGGATCCCCTGAGTACCATAAACCCAAGGCGCAACCTGGCTGAGTTCGCGTACTCTGGCAAGGTTGTCCGGGGACACCGCAATGGTGATCACTTTCTCGATATTGACCCGTTTTGCCTGCTCCAGGGTTTCCTCAAGCGGGCGGTCCTTGAGGTAATCCAGGTGACAGTGGGTTTCGATGATCGGGTGATCGAATACGGGAATCTCGCGACGTTTTTTACTCATTGCCGGGTACTACACTCCATCGCAACCTGTATTCGGGCTGCTATTCTGTGAATTCAATCTCACAAGTTTACCAGTTTGTACGATTGTTGACCTGTATTACATTCATAGGGACTTGCACGGAGCATTGGATGAAATTGTCGGCGTTTGCCAGTTCTTTTCTCTACGACCCTGGAAAACCCAGATTCCGGGATTACCCGACTTTTCTGGATGGCGATGACACCACCCTGCCAGGGTTGGAAGCCAGTCTGGATCAGATCGGTGAATACCAGCGCCGGCTCTGGGCCAACCAGTCCAGGGCGGTTCTATTGGTTACCCACGGCCCGGACACCAGTGGAAAAGACAGCCTGATCCGTACTCTGGCAACCTACGCCGACCCCGCTGGTTTCCATGCCTGGTCGTTCAGCCGGCCGAGGGGGGCCGAAACCCGCCATGACTTTCTCTGGCGGGTCACGCCGTTTCTGCCCGGCTTTGGTGAGATGGTCGCCTTCAATCGCAGCCATCATGAGGCTGTGATCGCAGAACGGGTCTGGCCGGTTCATGAAGCAGACAGCTATAACTGGGAAAACCGTTACCGCTCCATCCGGAACTTCGAGAATCATCTCGTGGAAGAGGGCACCACGGTGATCAAGATCTGGCTCAACCTGTCTGAGGATGAGCATCGCCAGAGGCTTCTCAAGCGTCTGGACAAGCCGCGCAAGCGCTGGAAGTTTGATCGGTCCGATATCGATGGCTGGGAAAAACGCAGGGAGTACGAAGCGTTTGCCGAGGAAGCCATTGCCGCGACCCATACAGAGCAGGCACCCTGGTTTATCGTGCCGGGCGATCGGAAGCCCCAGGCGCGCCCGATTGTCGCAGCCATACTGGCTGAGCAATTGCAGAAACTGGCGCCGGAATATCCGAAAGAAGATGAAAGCGTTTTAAAAGAGTACCGGCGTCTTCTGGCGAAGACCGGCGTGGAGTAAACATGAGGGAGGAATGCATGCACATTGCTGTTGTCGGTGGCGGCGTGGTGGGAATGACCACCGCCTATGAACTGAATCGCCGGGGCCACCAGGTGACTGTGCTGGAACGTCATTCAATGGCCGGCAACGAGACCAGCAAGGCCAACGCGGCCCAGCGATCCTATGGGGTGGTGTACCCCTGGGCCGATCCCGCGATTGTATTCAAGGCCATCCCCTGGATCCTCAAGCAGGATGGCCCCCTGAAGCTACGCTTTCCGCCGTCTGTGGAAACACTCAAGTTCATGTTCGCCACGCTCCGTTACGCCTGGTCGCCAGGGCTGTTCGGGTTGAATCGCCGCGCCATGTTGCGCCTCGGTATCCACAGCCGGGAGCGATTCATGGCGCTTGAGAAGGAGCTTGATCTGTCCTTCGATGGCGACCACCAGGGTCTGCTGCACCTGGCGAGCACACCGGAAGCGCTGGAAGGCTACCGGACGACCCATGAACTGCTGAACGAACTGGGCATCCCTTCCCGTTTGTTCACACCCGAACAGGTGCGCGACGCCGAGCCCGGCATGGTTGGCAATGGTCCGCTTTATGGCGCCCTGAGCTATGACACCGACGGAACCGGCGATTGCCACAAATTTTCCCGGGAACTCGCTAAAGTCTGCGAGGCAAAGGGGATAGTGGTTCGTTACAACGTGGAAGCGGAAAAGCTGATTGCCGATGACCAGAGGGTCAGCGCAATTTCAGTCAGAAACAGCGATGGAGTCATGGAAGCCCTGGAAGTGGATGCCGTGGTGATCAGCGCCGGCTGCTGGTCCAACCACCTGGTTCAGCCCCTGGGCCTCGAACTGCCCATCTATCCGGTAAAAGGTTACAGCCTGACGGTCCCCATGAAGGACCCGGAACGAGGCCCCGCCTCCACCATTCACGATGACAACTACAAAGTGGTTTCCACCCGTCTGGGGAGCAGGCTACGGGCTACGGGTTTCGTCGAGCTGGCGGATTTTAACCGGGATATTCCCGAAGCCCGACTGGCAACTATCAAGAAGTCGGTCGAATCCCGTTTCCCCGGCTGCGCCGACCTCGATGCCGCCGAAACCTGGACCGGCTTTCGCCCCATGACCCCGGACGGCCCGGCGATCATCGGACGAGGTCCCAGAGAAAATCTCTACCTCAACACCGGCCACGGCACCTTCGGCTGGACCCTGTCCGCGGGCAGTGCCGATGTCATCGCCCAGGTAATCGAAGGCGAGGAGCCAGCCATATCTTTGGATGCCTTCCGCCCCGGAAGATTTCGGGAATAGTCCCAACAAACCGGTGCGCGCAAAAGGCTCGGGAGCAGGACGGATAAGCCTTCCCGGGATCGTCGAAAACATGGATGTTTTCGTCGAGCGTACATGGACGTATTCACAGCGTATCCCGGGAAGGCTTATCCGTTCGGCGCCTTCTCAGAGTCTGAGCGGGCCTTAGAGCCAAGCTTTCGCTCAATGTTCGAGCACAGCGTATGAACAAACCCGATATCCCGATCAGACAATAACGGCAGCCGCTCAAAGACCCACTGGGACAGTTTCCCTTCCGGCGGAGTGTCCAGCTCCGGTAGTAAGGTTTCGAGCCGGCCGCGGAGCGCGCCAAGACGATTGTCATCGGCAGGTTCATGCCGGATATCCATGGCATCCGAAAGCCCGGACATTTCCCAGGCGTAGAGCATCACCGACTGGGCAAGGTTCAGGGAGGGGTAGGTGACCTTCATGGGGATGCCGGTTAACAGATCGCAGAGAGCCAGCTCTTCATTGGACAGCCCGCGATCTTCCCGGCCAAACACCAGTGCTGCGGTTGCCACGGACGCACCCTTCGTGGCCAGAACCTTCCGCAGATCTGAGGGGCCGTGCCAATCCTGGCGCTGATGCCGGGTCTTGGCGGAGGTCCCCATCAGCAGGTCTACGGAGTTTCTTACCGCAGCCAGATCGGGGAAAATGCGCGCATTGTCCAGGATATGGTCGCTGCCATGGGCCAGCCAGTGGGCTTCCGGGCGGGAGTGCAGATCGGAATTGACCAACCACAGCTCGCCGAAGCCCATGGTGCACAGCGCACGGGCGGCCGCACCGACGTTTTCCGGAACCTTGGGTTCAACAAGTACAAAGGCCAGTTGCATGACGTTACCTCCGGCGGCGAGTTTACACCACGGCGCGGAATCTTTTTACCAGCATTGGCAGCAGCTGAACGACTGGCTGGTACAGCATTCCGAGTTCTGGCAACCGGCGCCGTTCATGACGCCGGAGCCTGCTTGGGCGCGTCGTTATCCGGAACTGGGCACCATGCTGGCGGAACTAACCGATGGGGAATGCCAGCAACTGGATGGCAGCCCGGTTGAGTTGGCGGCTCGGGTTGCCTCATGGTTGCCGTCCCTAGACCGTTACGCCGACATGGTTCAACTGCCGGAGCTGTTATCGGCACCCGAAAAGGCATCAGAGGCGACTCTCCCGGAAATCCGGGCCACGGATATGCCCGGTCGGAAACGCCTGCAGTCGGGCGCCTTTACGGCGGCACTGACACCGCTGGAACACCCCGCCCTGGACTGGTGTTGTGGTAAGGGCCATCTGTCCCGGACGCTGGCGCCGTTTTGCCCCAGTGAGATACAGGGTTTCGAGTGGAATCCGGAGCTGGTGCGCGATGGCAACCGACTGGCACAACAGTTCGGAGATCCCGTGTCGATCCGCTGCCAGGATGTTATGGCAGAGGATTTGTCGCTTCCCAGCCGTCACCACGGTGTTGCACTGCATGCTTGTGGCGATCTGCACCGACAGTTGCTGAAGCGAGGCAGTGAAGCCGGGCTGCCAAGATTGAGCGTCTCGCCCTGCTGCTACCACCTCACCGAGATGGAACACTACCGGCCGCTTTCACAGCGGGCGGCGGATCACCCAAAAGCGCTGCAGCCGAGCCGTAACGATCTTCGGCTTGCGGTTCAGGAAACCGTGACGGCACCGGCGCGGGTGAGAGAACAGACCCGCCTTGTCAGCCAGTGGCGCCTGGGATTTGATGGTCTGCAGCGGCAACTTAGTGGGTGTGATGAGTATCTGCCGGTTCCTTCGAATCCGCCCCGCCTTTTGAACGAAGGTTTTCCCGCCTTTTGCCGTTGGGCGGCGGCAAAAAAACAGCTGCGATTACCCGATACGGTGGACTTTGATCACTGGCAGGCGTTTGGCGAGCAACGGCTGGCCGAGGTTCGCCGCCATGAGCTGGTCAGGCATCTGTTCCGGCGTCCTCTGGAACTCTGGATGGTGTTGGATTACGCGCTCTTTCTGGAAGAGCAGGGGTACAGGGTCAGGCTGGGGCATTTCTGCGATCGTTCACTGACACCCCGCAACCTGCTGCTTGATGCGGTCAGGGTTTCCGGTACTCAACCCGTTCAACACAGCCATCCCTGAAATACACATAGGTCAGCTCATAGAGCGCGCCGTAATAGCGGGTCTGGTAGATCCAGACTTCCTGGGGGCTGGTGTAGGTTTCAGGAGGGTTGCCGAAAGCACGGCGCACGTTGTCCCGGGTCATGCCCCGCACCACCTGCTCGCGAACCAGATAACGACGCAAATCGGTGGAGTTGATAAAACGGCATGTGCCGGCCTCTTTTTCTTGTTCTGACTCTTCGGTCTGTTCTTCTGGATCAGGGGACTCCTGCACCGGGAGATTCTGATTGAAACTGCCGCCAATGCGGTTATCCCGTAGCTCAAGCGATTCAGCATCCTCGCCGCAGGGCTGGTCCGAGAACACCGTATTGCCGTCTTTTTCGCAGCGAAAAACCTGGGACTGCGCCGGCACTGCCAGAACAGAGAGCGTGAAGATCAGTGCCATGGCTCTGAGCATCGGTTCCTCGCATTTATGCAGAAACAAAAAAAGGCGCCCGAAGGCGCCTTTTCAAACCACTCAGGTAAAACCTTAAATTAACGGCGAACCTGAATGCGCGCTTCAACCCGGCGGTTGGCAGCTCGGCCGTCCGCTGTGTTGTTGGATGCGATCGGCTGCTCCTCACCGTAACCTACGGCTTCCACTCGTGCCGGATCAACACCCAGAGGCCCGGTCAGGCGGCCGGCAACTGCTTCAGCGCGACGCTGGGACAGGAACTGGTTGTAGTCCGCATCACCGCGGCTGTCAGAGTGACCGGCAATTTCCACGATGGTTTCCGGATTTTCTTTCATGAAGTCAGCAACTCGACTGATTTCACTGTCGTAGGCGTTCCCAATCACAGAGCTGTTGGTCGGGAAATTCACTTCGATGGTGAACGTCTGGATGGTTTCAACGACACCTTCACAGCCGGTTTCGTCGACCTCAGCACCCGCAGTTGTGTCTGGGCAAAGATCCTGACTATTCACAACGCCGTCATTATCGCTGTCCAGCTCACATCCACGGCTGTTTACTTCCGCACCGCGCGGTGTTTCTGGGCACTGGTCACGACTGTCGGCCACGCCGTCGCGATCCGAATCCGGTTCGCAGCCATTGCTGTCAACGGTTGCGCCTGCCGGGGTGCCGGGGCACTGGTCCCGTGAATCCGGCACGCCATCACCATCTGCATCTGCCGGGCGCGCAGGCGCCGGAGCCGCTTGTGCCACGGTGCGGGTAAACGCAAAACTGATGCCCAGAGAGACCTGAGTGTCGAAGGTGCTCTCATCGATGCCGTGGAATTCACGGAGGTCGCCGCGCAGTGATACGGCGTCGTTGATGTTGTAGCGGAAGCCGGTACCCACGTTCACTCGGGTTTCGTCATGATTGCTGCCCGCGGTGCGAACGCCACTGTTGTCCGAACCAAAGTCTGCATGGCCTGCGCCCAGAGACACGTATGGGTTCCAGGCTTCGTCCGGACCTGCAAAGTAGTAGGTACCGTCAACCCGGACTTCATCAAATTCCGATTCGCCCGGCACGTATTTGCGGTCCGCATCGGCACGTGAGTAAAGCGCTTCCACCGACCAGTGGGGACGGAAGCGGTATTCCACACCAACGCCGAAGGTGCCGGTTTCGCTCAGATCGCGCTTGTCGTCAAACAGCTGAAAACCGGCAAACGGGTTGATGTAAACGGTTTCCTGACGATCGGCCATGGCCGGGGTTGCCAGGGTAGCGGCCAGTACAGCCGCGGAAATCGGACGCATGACGTTCATGCAGAACCTCCTGTTCATTGTCGTTGTGGTACCGCACTTCCAGATGAAAAGTGCTTGTATACCCGGAATTTAGGCCAGTAGGCCAAAAAAAACAAAAAAATGATACGGATTGTTACGTCCGCAATTGTACCCAGTTGACCTTTACGACCCCGAGGTCGTTTCAGGCCAGAGCGGAAAAATACAGATGCGCGCTTTTTTTACTGAAGTTAAGCACCTCGCCGTTGTCGAAATGTACCTCGAAAGAATTCTCATCTTCGGCGACCACCGAGCCGGGACCAAAGATCGCGTGGCCAAGACGTTTTTGATGCCAGAGTGGTTCCGTTGAGTTTTCGAATGTTGCTGCCTGGCCCTCAATGGTGACGCTCTCCCGGTCGGCGTAACGCTGGCTGACCGGTGTCAGGGGGGCAGTTAACCGAATGGTTGATGTTTCTGCCGGAGATCGATCATCCAGCCAGCGACCGAATTCCTCGGCAAGTTCAAAGCAGCACTCTTCCACGAAACGGCTTGGGCCCAGATCGCCGTCCAGGTGCGGTTGCTTGCTGGCCGGTCGGGTGATCAGGTGCAGCTGCTGGCGTGTGCGTGTCATAGCCACATACAGCAGCCGTCGCTCGCTTTCCAGAAATGCTCTGGCATTGTCCTGGGGGCGGGGGCTGTACGGCAGGTATTTCTCCTGCAGTCCGGGAATGATAACTGTCGGCCATTCCAGACCCTTGGTGCGGTGAATCGTTGAGAGAAGCACTCCACCCTGCTGTTTTTCACCTGCCTGCTGCTTGAGGGTTTTCAGGTGCTCCAGGGCGCCTTCAGCTGTGACATCAAGGCTTTTAAGGTACTGCCGGAATCCTTGTATCGTATCGATCCGTTCCTCGGCACTCTCATGCGTCAGCGCCAGGCTGCGGATGCCCTCGTAAAGATCAGTGTGCTCGGCATAGACACTGATCAGTCCTGCAACCGGGCCTCCGTAGCTGCGCAGTTGGGCAAGCACTTCGCCGAGTTTCCTGAGCTTGCGGGCGGCCATGGGCGCCAGCGCGTCGAAGTCCATCGCCAGCAGACGTTCGTGCCAGCCACTGGAAAATCCTGCCAGGAAACGCGCCAACTGCTCCAGCTCCGGCTCTTTCAGACCCACATGAGGAAAGCGCAACAACTGCCGTGCCAGCTCCAGGCGATCCTCGTCCGGCAGGTTTTCCAGTTTCCCGGTCACCACCATCAGAAGGGCAGTGATCGCCTGAACTTCCCGGCTGAACAGCGCGCCCTTGCCGGCATCAATCCGGTAGGGAATCTGACGAGCCAGCAACTTCAGCTCGATAGGGACACTCTGACTCCAGACCCGGAACAGTATGGCCGTGCCTGCCAGAGCCGGTTCCGATTGGCCCTGAAGAATTTGCAGAACGGTATCGGCATCGCTTTCCGACCGATGCAGGGTGATCTCCGTGCCGGGTGTGGAAGCGTGGGAATGGCAAAGCACATCCTTGCGACCGGTGTTGTGGCAGATCAGATGGTTGGCGAGCAAAGCGACGCGATGGCCGTACCGAAAGGTATAGCTGAGCGTCTGCTCCAGCGGGCTTTCGAACTCATCGCTGAACCGCTTGAGAATAAACTCGGGCTTTGCGCCCCGGAACTCGTAGATCGTCTGGTCCGGGTCGCCAACAACCGTCACCCGGGCCCGGTCTCCAGCCACGTAGCGCAGCAGCAGGTGCTGGATCTCATTGGTGTCCTGGTACTCATCCACCAGAATCAGATCCATCTTGTTGCCTACCAGCCGCTGCAAAGGCGGATTCTGGTGAATCGCCATCACCGGCTCGTACAGCATGTCGGCGTAGCTGATCCGTCCCTGGCTCTTACGCCACTGTTCAAAGCTGTGGAACAGGTCAATGAGGTATTTGTGCTTGTCCGAGTACCCCAGTTCCTCAAACACGATTTCCGCCGGCGACAGCGTTGTTTTTACCAGATCAATAAACCCCGTCGCCGTCTCGACAAAATCCTTCTTGTTGCGCCGGATTTCATCCGCCAGATCCTCCGGCGCCAGCCGTCGGGTCAACTGCCAGGCCTGGAAGCTGATCTCCTGCTCGGTCAGGATTTTGTCCGAAAACCCCGGCAGATAGCCCTCCCGAACAAACCTCTTGTACAACCTCAAGCCCATGGCGTGATACGTCCGTATCTCTGGCAGCGCCAGCCCGCTCCGGGCGCACACCTCCTGCAGCTTGCGCTCGAAATCCACCCGGGCGCTGCGGTTGAACATCAACACCAGCATCCGGTCCGGATCGTGGCCCTGTTCCAGCAGATACCGGATTCGCCAAGCCAGCGTCGACGTCTTGCCACTGCCGGCTACGGCGGTAATCACCGAATGCTCATAGCCCGCGGTGATAATCGCCCGCTGCTCATCGGTGAGGAAATCCGGAAGGTTGGTGGTCTCAGAAATTTGGGGTTCGGTCGGCATGGCCGGTATTGTAACGGCCTGCTGGTAGAGCGGATACCGCTCCCGCATAATTGCGATCAAAACATGAGAGCGAAAGGGTCTTAAACATGGAAATGTCCGAATCGGTAAACGTACTTGGCGAAAAACTCGAAACCTGCGGCAAAGACCCGATCACCGGCTTTTACCGCGATGGCTGCTGCAACGTCGGCCCGGATGATTTTGGCCTGCACGCCGTCTGCGCCGTGGTAACCGACGAATTCCTCGAATTCTCCAAAGCCCAGGGCAACGACCTCAGCACCCCCAGGCCTGAATTCGGCTTCGAAGGCCTGAAAGCGGGTGATAGCTGGTGCCTGTGTGCCGGCCGGTGGCAGGAAGCCTTTGAAGCCGGCTGTGCCCCCAGGGTCCGACTGCGGGCCACCCATCGGGCTGCCCTTGAAAAATGCGCCCTGGACGACCTCAAGTCTCATGGTGCCGACCTTAGCTGATGAGCCATTCCGGACCCGATGCCAAAGCGGATCCGTCCGCATGGCGTGCCTTGCAGGACAGCCTCACCGCCAACGGTGAACGCCGACTGGTTCTGCTTGAGGGTGATCGGGAAGAGAACCTCAGGTGGCTTTCCGGTCTGTTACCCGGGCTGGAAATACAGAGCGGCCTCTGGACGGGACCAGCGGATCATAGCCCCGATACCCGGCTGACCCGGGTCACGCCTCCCGGGGCCCGGAAGTGGCTCGGGTGTGAAGTCTCGCTTATCGTCTGGGATGGCTGGCACGGCAATCCTCCGGATGCCTTTGCCGCGCTCTCGGGTGCGCTCACCGCTGGTGGCCTGCTGTTCTGGCTGATGCCGCCGCTGGCAGAGTGGTCCCGCTTTGCGGATCCCGATTACTCGAGAACCGGTCTGGAGCATGGTCCGAACCATCCGTTTGCTGCCCGCATGGCCGACCTGCTTGCCGACGATGATGCGGTCATCCGGGTGTCACCCGACCGTCCGGAATCACGGCCGCCGGTTCCGCCCCTGCCTGAGAAACGCTTTCGAATCGCCGCCACCCGGGATCAGGAACAATTGGTTCAGCGCCTCGTCCGTTTTGGCCTGGGCCGACGGCGCCGGCCGCTGATAGTGACGGCGGACCGGGGCCGTGGCAAATCTGCAGCGATGGGTATGGCTGCAGCCGAATTGTTGCGCCAAGGCAGGCAGGACATCGTGGTTACCGCGCCCTCGGAGCAGAATGTGGAGACCCTCTTTCGCCACGCCCTTGAGTCTCTCGGGGACGAATTGGCCGAAGCCAGCCCGGGGATACTCGCCTCCCGAACCGGTGGCCGCCTGAGGTTTATTCCGGTGCGTGACTTGCTGGCTTTGCTGCCGGAAGCCGAAGTGGTCCTGGTGGATGAGGCAGCAGCGATTCCGGCGCCGCTGCTGAAATCGGTTCTGCTCGGCTGGCCGAGAGTGGCGTTCGCCACCACGGTCCATGGTTACGAAGGGGCTGGCCGGGGCTTTGCCATTCGTTTTCGACAGGTCCTTGATCAATCAACGCCCCAGTGGCAGTCGGTAACGTTGAGCGAGCCGGTACGCTGGGCCATGAACGATCCGCTGGAAGCCCTGATCAGCCGACTCTTTTTGCTGGCGGCCGACGGTGGTCGCTTGCCCGGGAAAACTGAATACAGCGCCGGCGAGCTGGTCATCGAACCCTGGGAGCCGGCAACGGCAAGTGACGAAGCTCTGTCCCGTGCCTTTGGGTTGCTGGTGGATGCCCATTACCGGACCAGCCCCGCTGATCTGAGGCAGTGGCTGGATGACCCGGCCGCCCGTAGCTGGCGTGCGCGAATTGGCGATCAGACGGTTGGTGTGCTCTGGTGCGCGCTTGAGGGTGGCCTTCCGGATGAGCTGGCACAGCAGGTCAGTCTGGGTACCCGGCGAATACGGGGCCATCTGCTGCCGCAATCGTTGGCCAGCCACAGCGGCTATCCCGAGGCCGCGGTCCTGCGGGGTCTGAGGGTTGTCCGCATTGCAGTATCAGGCGAGGTCAGACGCGCGGGCATTGGCCAAAGCATGGTGCAGGCTGCCAGGGCGTATGCCGCCGAGCAGGATGTTGATTACCTCGGAACCAGCTTCGGTGGCAGCGCTGACCTGCTCGCGTTTTGGCAGACCTGCGGTCTGCATGTTGTCAGGGTTGGCTTGCAGCAGGAAGCATCCAGTGGCGAATACCCACTGCAGATGGTGGCCGGCTTTTCGCAGGCTGGTCGCGACCTGGAAGAACGCATCCGCAACCGCCTGGCCGATCATTGGCTTACTCTCTTGCCCGGCAACTGGCAGGGGCTGGAGCCAACATTGCTGGCCGGGATAACCGCCGATCTGCCCACCGGGCCGACGCTGGACAAGGATGATTTGCGGGATCTCCGCAATTTCGCCAATGGGCATCGTGGCTTTCAGGTTACTGTCCCGGTATTGCGGAAGCTGAGTCAGGTGCCGGGGATCATGGCGTGGCTGAAAAGCCATGAGGCGCTTGCGGTCTGGTGCCAGGGTGTTCTTCAGGGGCGGCCCTGGTCCGCGCTGCAGGCGGACAGGCTTTGCCTGGGCCAGAGAGAAGGCGAAGATCGTCTGCGACAGGTGGTGCGTGATCTTTTGAAGGATGGCCCGGGTTTGTGACTCGCTCGATTTAATTTCCGCCGGTGTCTGCCCAGAATGGGCCCTCGTATCCTTTCAACGCGATCCACAGAGACTGTTTGTTATGGCCAAGGGAACCGGCGCCTTCCGTGTTTTGCTGATTTTGCTTCCGCTTGTTGTTTTCCTGTCCGCCTGCGCCTCCCCGAACCAACCGGTTGCCCTGAGCCCCGAGGCCCTGGCCGAGGCGGATGCACTGCTGGTTTCAGCCGCCGGGAATGGTGAAAAGCGGCGCGTGCAGCTGTTGTTGTCGGCCGGCGCCGATGTGAACACCAGTGACCAGTACGGGTATACCCCCGTGATGCGGGCGGCGGAAAACGGCCATCTGTCGGTGGTGAAGGTATTGGTGGCAGCCGGTGCCAACGTCAACGTGAGTCAGGGGGGCGAATCCCTGTTGATGAAAATCGTGGCCAACGGGGATTTGCTGACGGCGGAGCGGTTGGTGGCGGCCGGAGCCGACGTCAATTACGAGGCGAGCGACGGCCAAACGGCACTGGACGTTGCCCGCGCCACCAACAATCGGGATCTGGAAATGTTGCTGGTGCAGGCGGGCGCCGAGTTCTAGCGCCGACCGGCTTACTCCAGGCCCATCGGATCCGTCTCGTCATCCCACTCCGGAGTGAAATGAGCCGCAACCACGTCTTCCGGCACATCGGCCACGCTCGGGTAACTCCATTTTGGCTGGCGGTCCTTGTCGATAGCCAGAGCCCGGATTCCCTCTGCCAGATCAGGCCGGCGGATGCATTCGGAAACCATCGCCAGTTCCATGCGGAAGGCGTCCTTCAGGGACATTTGCTGCGCTTTCTGTAACTGGGTCCAGACCAGCCATGCAGAGACCGGGCATCCGTTTCTGAGCGTGTTCATACAGGCATGCCACCAGTCGCAGTCAACCTCCGCTGCCAGCAGTTGATCAACGATGTCCGGAAGTTCATCGCCGGCGCTCAGCCTGGCAATCCGCTGTTCGTGCCGGGCGAGGTGACTGGGTGGCAGTGTCCGGTAATCCGGTGTCTGGATCTGGTTGAGTAACCTGAACAGTCGATTGTCATCGGCGGCGGTTTGGCCGGTCCAGCGTTCCGAGGCCAGTCGGTCAAGCAGGCGATCCCGGTCCTCCGGCAGGATGGCCATGTCGGCGAGACCAACCCGCAGCGTATCGCTGACGTTCAAACGGGCGCCGGTCAGCCCCATGAAAAGCCCCAGCCTTCCTGGCAGCCGTTTCAGAAACCAGCTGGCACCCACATCCGGAAACAGCCCGATCGTGATCTCGGGCATTGCCAGCGTGACATCGGGCGTAACCAGCCGATACCGGCAGCCTGAGAACACACCAAGACCGCCGCCCATCACCACGCCGTGGGCTATACCCAGCACGGGCTTTGGGAAGCGATGGATGTTGTAATCCATCCGGTATTCCCGGCTGAAAAACCGTACCGGTTTCTCCGGCTCTTGCCCATCGAGAATTGCATCATAGAGTTCGCGGATATCACCGCCGGCGCAAAAGGCTCTCTCACCGGCGCCCTGAATGACCACGATGCAGATTCGGTCATCATTGGCCCAGCGGTCCAGGATGTCCTGAATCTGCTCGATCATGTGTTCGGAAAGCGCGTTGAGAGTGCCCGGGGAGTTCAGTGTCAGAACACCCATGTGCCCTTCGCGGCATGCAAGTTCCTCGGCCTCTACAGACATTGGCGTTTTCTCCGGAGAATTAAATCAATCTTGGATACGGAATCGAACGTACTTTCACCCTAATAGCCAGAACAGGAAAGAGGACTAACGTCGAAAAGATGTCCTTGACCTATCGCATTTGAGGTTGCCCCGCTCTGTGCTATAAGTGCAAGTCAGTTTAGTGCCCGGCCTCCGAACCGGCCTTAAAATCTGGAAAATGACGATGAGAGGGTAATAACAATGAATCTGAAACACTACGCTGTTGCGGGAATTTTTGCGCTTGGCGCTGCTGTGCCTGCAGTAGTTTCTGCCGCAGATGCCGAAGCCGGCAAGGCCAAGGCGGCAGTCTGTGCTGCGTGCCATGGCCAGAATGGTCTTGCGCAAATCCCGACATACCCCAACCTGGCGGGCCAGAACGAGCAGTACCTGGTATCGGCCCTGAAGGCGTACAAGAACAAGCAACGCTCTGGCGGCCAGGCCGCGATTATGCAGGGGCAGGCTGCTGCCCTGAGTGACGCCGACATTGCCAATCTGGCGGCCTACTTCGCGAGCCTGCCGGCAGACGGCGGCAAGTAAGCCTTACCCTGTCAGCGAAGCGGCTCAGGCCGCTCCGCTGACGATGCGATAGCTCGGTCTGTAGGCCGAAGAACCCGGTAGTTTCATCCGGTTCTGGGTCACAAACTGCTCGAGCATGGCTTCCAAGGGTTTTATCAGAGTCGGGTCGCCTGCGATTTCGAATGGCCCCTTTTCCTGAACCTGCCGTATACCACCCTCCTTGACGTTACCGGCAACAATGCCACTGAAGGCCTTGCGCAAATTCGCAGCGATCAGGTGCACAGGCTGGTCCCGATGCAGTTCCAGCGCCCGCATGTTGTCGTGATTGGGCTCGAACGGTAGCTGGAACACCGGGTCGATCTTAAGCATCCAGTTGAAATAATAGGCATCCTGCATCGCGCGCCGGAACGTCTCGACCTCCTTCATTCCTTTTTTCATGGTCTGGGCCACGCGCACCGGATCGTCGATGATGATCTCGTATTTGCTCGCAGCCTCATCCCCGAGGGCGTTCCGGATGAACTTGTCGATCATCTCGAAGTATTCCGCGTTTTCCTGCCGGCCGGTAAATACCACCGGGAAGGGCAGATCTGCATTGTCCGGATGCAGCAGGATCCCGAGCAGGTAGAGAATTTCCTCGGCGGTGCCGACACCGCCCGGGAATACAATCACGCCGTGACCACAGCGAACGAACGCTTCCAGGCGCTTTTCAATGTCCGGCATGATGACCAGTTCATTGACGATCGGGTTTGGGGCTTCGGCGCCAATGATGCCGGGTTCTGTAATGCCGATGTAGCGACCGTTCTTTACCCGCTGCTTGGCGTGGCCAATGGTGGCACCTTTCATGGGTCCTTTCATGGCACCCGGGCCACATCCGGTGCAGATGCTCAGGGCCCTGAGACCCAACTGATGACCGACATCCTTGCTGTATTGGTATTCATCATGGCCGATTGAGTGACCACCCCAGCAGACCACGAGGTCTGGTTGTCGTCCTGCCTGCAGCACCCGGGCGTTGCGGAGAATGTGGAATACGTAATTGGTCAGGTCCTCCGGATCATCCCGGCGAAAACCAGCGGCTGTCTGAGGGATCGAATGCGAGTAGATAATGTCTCGTAAAACCGAGAACAGGTGCTCGCGGATCGCCCTCAGCATTTCGCCATCAACAAAGGCATGGCCGGGCGCATTGATCAGTTCCAGTTTGAGGCCCCGGGGCTGCGGTACCAGGCGGACATCAAAGTCGGCATGGGATTCCATCAATGCCTTGCAGTCGTCAGTCTCGATGCCGGTATTGAGAACCGCCAGCGCGCATTGGCGAAACAGCCGGTAAAGCCCGCCTTCGCTGCGGTCCTTGAGGCGGTTGACCTCATGATTGGAGAGAATTTCAAGGCTGCCCTCTGGTGAGACGAGGGCATTGATGGTGGTTTCCTGCATTAACGGTGAAACTCCTGGATGTTGCGGAAATGCCCGATTTTGAGGCACGCAGTCAAAAGGGTAGACTAAGGCCTTTCAGTACAATACGCCACCCGACAAAATTCCGATTTATGAAACTGCTTATTCGTCCCGCTCCGGAAGTTGCTATCAAGAGTAAACCCGTCCGTCGCCAGCAGATGCGTCATCTGCGCCAGAACATCCGAAAGCTGCTGGCGCGGCTTGATCCGGAGATTCGGGTTGAAGGCAGCTGGGACAGGGTAGACGTGGAGGTGCCAGACGGTCGCGGGTTGTCCGGGCCGGCCCTTGAGCTGCTTTTGCGCATACCGGGCATTTCCACGATCCAGGAAATCGGAGCGTTTCCATTTGTCAGTCTGGAAGACGTTGCCGAGAAGGCTGTTGAGGCCTTTGCGGACCGGTTGACTGGCAAAACCTTTGCCGTCAGGGCCCGACGTCACGGTGAACACAGTTTCCGCTCTATTGATCTGGAGCGCACCGTGGGTGCCGCGCTTATGCAGGCATCGGGTGCCAGTGGGGTTGACCTGAAATCTCCACAGGTTGAGGTGCGGATTGAAGTCCAGGACGACCAGTTCCATATTGCCCATCGCAAGCACCGGGGGTTGGGCGGCTATCCGCTGGGCAGTGTCGAAAATGTGCTGACCCTGATTTCCGGGGGCTATGATTCGTCCGTGGCGGCTTACCTGATGATGCGTCGGGGTTTGCGCAGCCACTTCCTGTTTTTCAACCTCGGTGGCACGGCTCACGAGGTTGGTGTGCGCCAGGTAGTGCATTACCTGTGGGATCGCTATGGTGCCTCCCACAGTGCCAAGTTTATATCGGTGCCCTTCGAGGGTGTTGTCGCTGAAATCATGCGTTCGGTGAGTCACCGTCACTGGGGCGTGGTGCTCAAGCGTCAGATGCTGATGGCGGCAGCAGAGATTGCCCGCAAAAACAACGCCTCGGGGGTGGTGACAGGAGATGCCGTGGCCCAGGTGTCCAGCCAGACCCTGAGTAACCTCAATGTGGTGGATCGGGCCAGTGACGAAGTGGTCCTGCGCCCATTGGTGTCCATGGACAAGGAATCCATTATCCGCATCGCCAGGGAGATTGGTACCGAAGTCTATGCCCGCAACATGCCGGAATACTGTGGTGTGATTTCCCAGAAGCCGGCCACTCGCGCCAAGTTACACCGGGTAGAGGAAGATGAATCCCGGATGGATGCTTCCGTGCTTGCAAGCGCAATCGAGGCCCGGGAAGAAACGCCGGTCAATCGGTTGCTGGAAACGACCGTGACCCCCGAGGAAGTGGAAATGGTGCAGACGCCCTCCGTGGACGACGTGATCATTGATGTCCGCCACCCTTCCGAGGGGGAGCATTCACCGCTGAAACTGACTAACAACGAAATTCTGCAGATTCCGTTCTACGAGCTGAATCAACAGCTGCCGGAGTTGCCGGCCAACCGGCAGTATCTCCTGTATTGCGATCGCGGCACCATGAGCCGCATGCATGCGGGGCACCTCAGGGCCGAGGGGCACGAAAACGTAAAGGTTTACGCGCCCGCGGCCTGAAATATCAGCCGGCCAGGCCTTTGAAGAACTGCTGGACGTTCTCGCTCAGGGCGTCCAGGTCATATCCGCCTTCCTGCACCACCAGAGTAGGCAGTCCCAGCTGGCGCACATGGGTGCTGAGCCTGCAGAAACCTTCCGATGATACCGATACCTTGGCCTGGGGATCGTTCTTGTAGATGTCGAACCCGAGGGCGAGAATGATGGCGTCCGGCTGGAACAGCTTGATCGCTGCAAGGGCGTCGTCCAGTTTCGCGAAGAAGTCATCTTCCGAGGAACCATGGGGCATCGGCATGTTGATGTTGTAGCCAAAACCTTCCCCTTCACCACGTTCGTTCTCGAAGCCGCTGACTACCGGGTAGAAGTTGGTGGTATCGCCGTGGATGGAGATGTACAGCACATCGCTGCGATCGTAGAAAATCTCCTGGATACCCTGGCCGTGGTGCATGTCGGTATCCAGGATAACGATTTTCGGGAACCGGGCCTTCATATGCTCGGCAGCAATTGCGGCGTTGTTGAGGTAACAGAAACCACCGGCGGCATCCCGGCGGGCATGGTGCCCAGGCGGACGGCACACGGCGTACGACGTTCTGTCGCCGGCGATCAGCGCATCGGCCGCACCCAGCGCGCTCTGCGCAGACCAGTACGCGGCATGCCAGGTATGTTCGCCGATCGGACAGCTGCCATCGGCCTGATAGCGGGCCGCCTCGGCGAGAATGCCAGTCAGGTGATTCGGGGAGCGGACGAAAATATTCGAAATAACCTCGTCGCCCCAGTCATCCATCTGCTTCCAGCGCCGATGCGCAGATTCCAGAAAGCGCAGGTAGCCCAGATCGTGAACTTTTGAAATAGGCCCCGCGCCCTGGTCTGCCGGCTGCAGCACAGAGATGCCCAGCTCCCTGAGTCCACCCAGCATTTCGCCAGTGCGGGCAGGAATTTCCTGGGGTTGGCGCATTTGTCCCCGGGTAAAGTAGGTCTGTGGAACATGCTCATCCTGTGCGGGATGGAAAAATGCCTTCATTGTCCGGTCTCCTGGGTGTCTGATTTCCCGAGTATAGGCACACTCAGGCGATGATCAAAAGCCTGCCCCTGACTTTACAGGTCGGGATACAACATCCACTATGGAAGACATAAAACACTGACGCAACCAGAGTACCTGTACTGCGCCCCACTCGGGGGCGGAGCCAATCACAGAAGAGGAGCCGAGATGATCGAGTCACCCCTGCTGGAAAAGCTGACCGGCTATATCGGTGGTCGCTGGACTGACAATGAGCATGGCAACACCTTTGATGTTTACAACCCGGCAACGGGCAAGGTGATTGCCCAGGTCGCGTCCATGTCGGAAGACGAAGTGAACGCCGCCGTTGCCTCCGGCAAGTCGGCACTTCGGCTGACCAGTCCCTACAGCATCGAGACCCGTCGCAAGTGGCTGGAAGACATCCGGGACGCGCTCAAGGCCAACAAGGAGGAGGTGGGCCGGATCCTGTGCATGGAACACGGCAAACCGCTGCAGGAGGCGCAGGGTGAGGTGGATTACGCCGCAGGGTTCTTTGATTACTGCTCCAAGCATATCCAGGCCCTGGATGCCCATACCATTCCGGAAAAGCCGAAAGACTGCACCTGGACGGTTCACTACCGGCCCATTGGTGTCACCGGTCTCATCACGCCCTGGAACTTCCCCATTGGTATGATTGCCAAGAAGCTCTCGGCTGCGCTGGCGGCAGGCTGCCCGTCGGTGATCAAACCGGCCAGCGAAACGCCGCTGACCATGATTGCCCTGTTTAGCCTGATGGACAAGCACACGGACATTCCAGACGGCATGGTTAACCTGGTGATGGGCAAAGCCAGCGTGATCGGGAAGGTTCTCTGCGAGAGCCCGGATGTACCCATGCTCAGCTTCACCGGCTCCACCGAAGTGGGCCGCAAGCTGATTGTCGACACGGCGGACCAGGTCAAGAAACTGGCCCTTGAGCTGGGCGGCAACGCGCCGTTCATCGTCTTTGATGATGCCGATCTGGACGCTGCGGCGGATAACCTCATCGCCAACAAGTTCCGAGGCGGCGGTCAGACCTGTGTCTGCGCGAACCGGATCTTCGTGCATGAGAAAGTGGCCGATGCCTTCGGTGAGAAGCTCGCCGAGCGGGTCAACAAAATGACCGTCGGTGACGGCATCAACGGTGATGTTGATCTTGGCCCCCTGATCAACCAGGCGGGCTACGACAAGGTCAAACGCCACGTACAGGATGCCCTTGAGAAAGGCGCAACCCTGGTGGCCGGCAAGAAACCGGAAGAGCTGGGCAACGATCTGTTCTTCCCGCCGACCGTCGTGCACGGCGTAAACCGGGATATGTGCTGCTACCAGGAAGAAACCTTCGGTCCGCTGGTGCCCATGGCCCTGTTCCGCACGGAAGAGGAAGTCATCGAAGCTGGTAACGACACCGAGTTCGGTCTCGCCTCCTACGTGTTCACCAACGATGCCGAACGCGCCCAGCGCGTGGCTGCTGGCCTTCGTTTCGGCCACTGCGGCTGGAACACCGGCACCGGCCCGACACCGGAAGCGCCGTTTGGTGGCATGAAAGCCTCTGGTATTGGCCGTGAAGGTGGCCTGGAAGGTCTGTTCGAGTTCGTGGAAGCTCAGACTGTACCCAGAGGCTTCTAAAGAATAGCCCTCATTCTTGGGGGTGTCGCACGGGGGAGGTTCCCCTTCAGGACACGCTACGAGCACATCCATGTGCGCTTGGCTGTGGCCATCCTTGGCCACAGACAGTCCTGAAGGGGAACCTCCCCCGCGCTCTTTCTGGCATTAGATGAGCGCTTATCAAATCTTCTCGCCTGACATGAGTAGGTCGGATTAGCGAAGCGTAATTCGACAAACAACTACAAAACATTCCCACCCGGAAATCCCTCTTTTCTCCTGTTATACTCAACAACCTGTTTATTTAACCAGTAGCGAACCGATTCTTTATGGACGTCTCCCACATCATCGATCCGTTGAACGATGCCCAGCGTGAAGCTGTTACCGCTCAGAACGATCACCTCTTGGTTCTGGCCGGCGCAGGTAGCGGCAAAACCCGTGTTCTGGTGCACCGGATTGCGTGGTTGATGACCGTGGATCGGGTGCCGCCCACTGGCATCCTGGCGGTTACGTTTACCAACAAGGCCGCCAAGGAGATGCGTTACCGCATTGAGCAGATGATGGACATTCCGGCTCGCGGCCTCTGGTTTGGCACCTTTCATGGCATCGCGCACCGTCTGTTGCGCTCGCACTGGAAAGACGCTGGCTTGCCGGAGAACTTCCAGGTTCTGGACAGTGACGACCAGCTGCGGCTGATCAAGCGGGTGATGCGGGAAAACCAGATTGATGAGAGCAAGTGGCCGCCGAAGCAGGCCCAGTGGTTTATCAGTAGCCAGAAGGACGAAGGGCTGCGGGCGGACCATATCCAGGAGAATCCGGGCGACCATTTCCTGTCGATCATGCTGAAGATCTATCGCCAGTACGAAAAACTCTGCCAGCAGGGTGGTCTGGTGGATTTTGGCGAGCTGTTGCTGCGATCCCATGAACTGTGGCTGCATCGCCCGGAGCTGCTGGCCCATTACCAGAGCCGGTTCCAGCATATCCTGGTGGACGAGTTTCAGGACACCAACACCATTCAATACGCCTGGCTGCAGGTGCTGGCCAGCAATCGCGTGCCAATGACGGTGGTGGGGGACGACGATCAGTCTATCTACGGCTGGCGGGGTGCCAAGGTCGAAAACATCCAGCAGTACCAGCGGGATTTCCCCAATGCCCGGTTGGTGCGTCTGGAGCAGAACTACCGCTCCACCCAGATGATCCTGAAGGCGGCCAACGCGGTGATCGCCAACAACCAGGGCCGGCTGGGCAAGGAGCTCTGGACCGACGGTCCGGAAGGCGAACCGATCAGCCTTTACGCGGCGTTCAACGAACAGGACGAAGCCAACTACATTGCCGACAGCATTTCCGCCTGGGTGCAGGACGGCAATCTGCGCAGTGAATCCGCGATTCTCTATCGCTCCAACGCCCAGTCCCGGGTGCTGGAAGAATCGCTGATGCGCCAGGGGATCCCATATCGGGTCTATGGAGGTCTGCGTTTCTATGACCGCCAGGAAATCCGAAACGCCCTGGCGTACCTGAGGCTGGTCCAGTATCGCCGCGACGATGCGGCATTTGAGCGAGTGGTGAACGTGCCGCCCCGCGGCATAGGCGCAAAAAGTCTCGCTGAATTTCGGGAATACGCCACCGAGCAGAGCATCTCATTGTGGGAGTCCGCCGAGCGTCTGCTGGAAGCCGGGCAGGTGAAAGGCCGGGCCAAAACCGGGTTGCAGTCTTTCATTGCCATTATTGAAGGCCTCTCCGAAATGGTAGGCGATGCGTCTTTACATGGCCTGATGAAGCAGACCATCGAAAACAGCGGCCTGAAGGACTATCACGCCAGCGAAAAAGGTGAGAAAGGCCAGGCCCGGGTGGAGAACCTTGAGGAACTGGTGAATGCCCTGTCTGATTACGAAGTGGAGGATGGCGTGGACGCGCTGTCGGAATTCATTGCCCAGGCGGCTCTGGATGCCGGTGAATCTCAGGCCGAAGACCATGAAGACAGTGTTCAGCTGATGACATTGCACTCCGCCAAGGGCCTGGAATTCCCACTCGTGTTCCTGGCCGGCGTGGAAGAGGGTCTGTTCCCCCATGGCATGTCTCTGGAAGAGCCGGGTCGCATGGAGGAGGAGCGCCGATTGGCCTACGTGGGCATAACCCGGGCCATGAAGAAGCTGGTACTCACTTACGCCGAATCCCGGCGTTTGTACGGTCAGGAAAAGTTCAACGCGTTGTCCCGGTTTGTGCGGGAGATTCCGGGCGACTGTCTGCAGGAAGTGCGGCTGCGAAATACCGTCACCCGTCCGGCCATGGTCGAGCGTCCGAATGAGAGCATGTTCAGCCAGGATTCTGCGCAGCAGTCAGGCTTTAGCCTGGGGCAACGGGTACGCCATCCCAAGTTTGGCGAGGGCGTCGTGATGAATTCCGAGGGCACCGGGCACCATACTCGGGTGCAGGTGAATTTTGATGAGGGCGCCAAGTGGCTGGTTTTGGCTTATGCGCCTTTAGAAGCCTGCTAGTTTGAGTGCGTGCACAGGGTTGGGGTGGCCTTTCCAAAACACGCTCCTTGCGGCACCCCTCCGGGGTCCAGCCTGCAATCACAGATTGCAGTCGTTCGGCTGTCGCATGAAGCTTCGCTTCATAAGCGCTCGGCCTCACCCATGTGGCGCTTGGGCTCCGCCATCCATGGCTCCGCACAGTTTTGGAAACCCTTACCCGACCTGCGCTTCAGACCATTTATCAGCCGCTCTTACATAAGAACCGCGTAGATTACACCTGCCAGAACAATCCGGTAGATGACGTACGGCCACATCCCTACCTTGTTAAGCCACTTCAGGAAGAAGTGGATTGCGGTAATGGCCATCAGGAACGAAGTCACCCCGCCAATCAGAAAACCACTCCAGTCGACGATCACATCCGAAGTTGCTACTTCCAGCAGTTTCACCGCCGATGCCAGCACGATGATGGGGATTGCCAAGAGGAATGAGAACCTGGAGGCGGTTTCGCGGGTCATGCCCAGGAACAGGCCGGCGGTGATGGTTACGCCGGAACGGGAGGTGCCGGGGACGAGGGCCATGGCCTGGGCGATGCCAACCAGGACGGCGTCTTTCCAGTTCAGTTTGTCGAGGGTGCGCTGACGTTTGGGCAACCAGTCTGCAAGGCCGAGGAGCAGGCCGAAGAACAGGGTGGTGAAGAAGATGACTTCCACCGCCCGCAGTTCGTTGTCGATCATATCCAGCAACGCCAGGCCGGCCAGGCCGGCAGGGATGGTGCCGATCACTAGGTACCAGGCCAAGGCGCCCTGGCCAACGATTTTGCGGCGGCTGACGGAGATCAGTCCGTCCCGAGCAATTCCGAAGACGTCCTGCCGGAAATAGAGCACAACCGCCAGCAAGGTCCCGACGTGCACCGACAGGTCGAAGCCTACGCCCTGATCGGTCCAGTCGAACAGGGCCGGGGTGAGGATCAGGTGGGCGGAGCTGGAGATGGGCAGGAATTCGGTCAGTCCCTGGAGAAGGCCAAGGAAAAGGGCCTGGAAAACGTCCATTGCGTGGATTCCGTCAGGTTCAGTGCGTCAGAAATGTGGCCGCGATATTAGCAGGGTGGGGATGAGCTGAACAGGTAATGCGAGTGGGGCCAGCGCCGTGACCAAAAGCATGGCGCTGGCCGCCGCGATTTATGCCGGGAACCGATCCCGGGTCTTGTTGGCGATGCGAACAAGAACCAGCATCAGAGGTACCTCCACCAGTACCCCGACCACGGTCGCCAGCGCTGCGCCGGATTGCAGGCCGAACAGGGCGATAGCCGCGGCCACGGCCAGTTCGAAGAAGTTGCTGGCACCAATCATGGCCCCCGGTGCTGCGATGCAGTGGCGTACTTTCCACAGTCTGGCCCAGCCGTAGGCCAGGAAGAAAATCAGGAAGGTCTGAACGATCAATGGCACGGCGATCAGCACGATGTGCAGGGGATTGTTCAGGATCACTTCGCCCTGGAAGGCGAACAGCAGCACAAGGGTGACGATCAGCGCCGCCGGCGTGACCGGGCTGAGGCGCTTCATGAAGACATCATCGTACCACTGCTGACCGTGCCGCGAGATCAGGGTGCGACGGGTCAGGTACCCGGCCGTCAGCGGAATCACGATGTACAGGACGACGGACAGCAGCACAGTATCCCAGGGCACCTGAATGTCGGAAATACCGAGCAGGAAAACAACAATCGGCGCGAAGGCGAACAGCATGATGATGTCGTTCAGGGATACCTGAACCAGGGTGTAGGCGGCATCGCCTTTGGTCAGGTAACTCCACACGAATACCATGGCGGTGCAGGGCGCTGCACCCAGCAGGATTGCGCCGGCCAGGTACTCGCTGGCCAGCCCCGGCGCAATCCATGGCTCGAACACCACCATCAGAAAGAACCAGGCAATGGCAAACATGGTGAAGGGCTTGATAAGCCAGTTCACTATGGTAGTGATGGCCAGCCCCTTTGGCTCTTTTCGCACGCCCACCACTGCACTGAAATCAATCTGCGCCATCATCGGGAAAATCATTGCCCAGATCAGAATGGCGATGGGGATGGAGACCTGCGCGTACTCGAAACGGGACAGGGTCTCGGGTACCACTGGTGCGAGCTGACCGAGCGCCACGCCGGCGATGATGGCCAGGGCTACCCATACCGACAGGAACTTGCCGAACAAATCCATGCCGCCGTCGGCGTCTTCAGCCCGGGTTATTTCTGTGTTGGTGGTCATCGTATTTGATGATTCCTTTACTCGTAGGGAGGCTGAATCTATTATGCACAAAATTAGATATTCATAAAACCGAATATACGGAACTCCAGATATGAAGCGCCGCGTTTTATTTGTTTGTACCGCCAACAGTGCCCGTTCCCTGATGGCAGAAGCCTTGCTTCGTGACATGGCGGGGGACCGGTTTGAAGTTGCCAGCGCCGGTACCGAGCCAACCAGGCCCCACCCCGTGGCACTGCAGGTGCTGGAGGAAGCCGGCATATCCACCGAAGGCTTACAAAGCAAGCAGCTGGCCGATGTGCAGGGGCAATACTGGGATTACGTGATCACCCTGTGCGAAAAAGCCGCGAACGAGTGCGGTTCGGTCTGCCAGCCGGCCCAGCAGATTGCCTGGGATTTTGCCGATCCGGTACCGGCAAACCGCCACTCCACCTTCGCCCTCACTCTCAAGGAAATCAAAGAGCGAATTGCGCTGTTCGCACTGGTGCATGAGAAAAAAACCGGACCAAAACCCGCCAGCTATGACCCGGTTACAGTATTCAAGGCCTTGGCCGACGACTTCCGTCTGGCAGCCCTGCTGCTGATTCGAAGCCAGGAACAACTCTGTGTCTGCGAGCTTACGGAAGCCTTTGAGGCGCCCCAGCCAAAGGTCAGCCGGCATCTGGCCACTCTGAGGGATGCAGGCCTGCTGGCCACGGAGCGTCGGGGCCAGTGGATCTACTATTCCCTCAGCCCGGGAATTCCACAGTGGTTGGCCCGGGTGCTCGATGAAACCGCCAGCCATAACGAACAATTGATAGAGAGCCCGCTGGCGCGATTGCAGGCCATGGCAGACCGCCCGGCTGTCCAATGCCTGTAGTGCCCGCGCGGTTAAATTCAGGGAACAGGTTCATCAGGAGCAGATTATGAGCAAAATCAAAGTAGGCATTAATGGATTCGGCCGTATCGGTCGTCTGGCCTTGCGGGCCGCCTGGGGCTGGCCAGACATGGAGTTTGTCGCCATCAACGATCCGGGTGCCGACGCAGCTACGCTGGCGCATCTGCTCAATTTTGACAGCATCCATGGTCGTCGGAGCCATGAGGCAACAGCGGATGGAACGGAGATCGAGATCGAAGGGAAGCGCATCCGCGTGACCCATAACCGCACCATTGGCGAAACTGACTGGTCCGGCTGCGATCTGGTGATCGAGGCCAGTGGCGTCAACAAGAAGGTCAATTCCCTGCAGGCGTATCTGGATCAGGGCGTGAAACGCGTCGTGGTCACAGCACCGGTGAAGGAGGCGGGCGCCAAGAACATTGTGGTTGGTGTGAACGACGATATTTTCGAGCCGGCCAACGACCGTATTGTCACTGCCGCCTCCTGTACCACCAACTGCCTGGCGCCGGTGGTGAAGGTGATTCACGAGAAGCTGGGCATCAAGCACGGCTCCATCACCACCATTCACAGCCTGACCAACACCCAGACCATTATCGATGCGCCCCACAAGGACCTGCGCCGGGCACGGGCCTGCGGGAGTTCACTGATTCCTACCAGCACCGGTTCGGCAACGGCGATTATCGAAATATTCCCCGAGCTGAAAGGGCGTCTGGACGGCCACGCAGTGCGCGTTCCGCTGACCAATGCGTCGCTCACGGATTGCGTGTTTGAAGTTGAAACGGCGACGGACAGGGATACCGTAAACCAGCTGTTGAAAGAAGCCGCTGAAGGCGAGCTCAAAGGCATCCTGGGTTACGAAGAGCGACCGCTGGTGTCGATCGATTACAAGACCGACCCGCGTTCCTCCATCGTCGATGCCCTGTCCACCATGGTGGTGAATGGCACCCAGGTGAAAATCTACGCCTGGTACGACAACGAATGGGGCTACGCCAACCGCACCGCAGAACTGGCGCGCAGGGTGGGTCTGGCCTGATATGACGGCGGCCATCCGACAGTACCTGGTAATCACCGGCAACTACTGGGCTTTCACCCTTACCGATGGCGCCCTGCGGATGCTGGTGGTACTGCATTTTCACCAGTTGGGCTACTCGCCCCTGGAAATCGCCCTGCTGTTCGTCTTTTACGAGTTCTTCGGAGTGGTGACCAATCTGGTGGGTGGTTACCTGGGCGCCCGTATGGGGCTGAACCGCACCATGAACATCGGGTTGTTCCTGCAGATTGTGGCGCTGGCCATGCTGGCAGTCCCGGCGGTGATGCTGACGGTGCCCTGGGTAATGGCGGCGCAGGCGCTCTCAGGCATTGCCAAGGATCTGAACAAGATGTCCGCCAAGAGCGGTATCAAGCTGCTGGTGCCGGATGAGCAGCAGGGCACCCTGTACAAGTGGGTGGCCATTCTGACGGGCTCCAAGAATACCCTCAAAGGTGTGGGCTTTTTCCTCGGTGGGGTCCTGCTGATGGCGGCCGGCTTCAAGGGTGCCGTGATTATCATGGCGGTGGCTTTGGGACTGGTCTGGCTGTCCAGCCTGTTCCTGCTGGGACAGGATCTGGGCAAGAGCAAGGCCAAACCGAAGTTCAGCGAGATCCTCTCCAAAAGCCGGGCCATCAACGTTTTGTCCGCAGCCCGGATGTTTCTGTTCGGCGCCCGGGATGTCTGGTTTGTGGTGGCCTTGCCGGTATACCTGCACACGGTCTTTGGCTGGGATTTCTGGAAAGTAGGCGGCTTTATGGCCAGCTGGATTATCGGCTATGGCTTTATCCAGACCATTGCCCCGCGCATCACCGGCAACATGGAAGGCAAGCAGCCTGCTGTGCTCTGGGCAGCAGCGCTGGCGCTGATTCCGGCAGCGATTGCCATCGGCCTGGCAGCGGGTTGGTCACCCCAATTCGTGATTGTTGGTGGCCTGCTGTTGTTTGGCGTGCTGTTTGCCGTCAACTCGTCGCTGCACAGCTATCTCATCGTTAGCTACGCCCGTGGGGATGGGGTGTCGCTGGATGTGGGCTTCTATTACATGTCCAATGCCGCCGGCAGGCTGCTGGGAACCATTCTGTCAGGCTGGGTCTACCAAGCCTGGGGGCTGGAGGCCTGCTTGTGGATATCGTCGGGTCTGGTGGCCATGGCCGCGTTGCTGTCGGTTTTGTTGCCCCAGCGGCGGCCAGTGACGGCCTGACCGGGCTTCAGAACCGAATGGCCAGCCCTGCGGCGGCTTCCACCTGCAGGTAGCCGCTGCTGTCGAATCTGAGTTCGCAGCCGCCGGAGCAAAACGCGGAGCCGCCCGAGTTCAGGGCTGTGTAAACGCCACGCAGATCAAGCCTCAGGCGCATCTGTTCCGTCAGGAAAAACTGGTACCCGCCGCCAATGGACAGGGCGGCCCGGTGGTGGGTTTCATACCGTGAATCGTCCGGCTCTAGGCGGGTAACGCCGAACACACCAGAGACAAACCCGCCGTGATTCTGGCCACCCGGGAAATACAGCCCGCCGAACTGGAGCTGGTAGATGGTCAGGTCGATGGAATCCAGGCCCGGTGCAAACAGACCATTGTCCAGTCGGGCCGAGGTGCTCTGCTGGCCGAAATAAATCTCTCCCTGTTTGCCGGGCTCTGCCAGATCAAAATTGAACACCAGTCCCTGGCTGGCGGAATCCCGGAAGTCGATCTGGTCTGAGGTGCTGGCGCCAGCGGTCTCGATATCCACCGAACTGCTCATGCGAAAACCGGCAAACGGTGCCAGACTGACCTCTGCTGCCAACGGCGGGGCAATCAGTGCAACTGCCAGTGTGAACGTAACAAGAGATCGAAGCTTCATACATCCCTGGCCTGTGTGGCTGGTTGTTGGCAGGACACTGTGCAATGGTATATCCGTTATGAACATTGGCGAGCCCTGATGAGGCTATCTTGACAGATTTGGTCCTGAAAAATCTCTGTGTTGGCACTCTCAGTAACGTGTCTTTGACGGTACCTGGTGGACAGGTTGTCTGTCTGTCCGGTCCGTCAGGCAGTGGCAAGAGTCGGCTGCTGAGAGCCGTGGCGGACCTGGAGCCCCATGGGGGCACCGTGTCTGTGGCTGATACCTGCCAGGAGGATTTGCCCGCCCACCAATGGCGAAGCCGGGTGGTGATGGTGCCGGCAGACAGCCAGTGGTGGTTTGATGGGGTTGGAGGTCACTTCCCGGATCATGTGAAGGCAGATTTGCCGTCAGCGCTGGGCTTCCCGCCCGAGGTTATGGAGTGGTCGGTAAGCCGGTTGTCTTCCGGTGAGCGGCAGCGGCTGGCGCTCTGGCGGGCCCTGCTGCTTGAGCCTGAGGTTCTCTTACTGGACGAACCCACCGCCAACCTCGACAACGACAGCACAGAAGCGATTGAAACCTGGTTGCTTGAGGAAATCCGGAGGCGGCAGATCGCAGTGCTCTGGGTCGCCCATGATGTTGGCCAGATTAATCGGGTGGCCGATGCCCATTACCGGATTATTGGCACCAGTCTGGAGCGCGCAGATGGAAGTGATTGATCTGGCCTGGTGGAAGTTGGGGCTGGCGGCGCTGCTGGTGCTCGCCCTGGCTGGGACGGGGTATCTGGCCCGACTGGGCATTACCCGAAACCTGTTGATCGCTGCACTTCGAACGGTGATTCAACTGGCGCTGATCGGACTGGTTCTGGAAGCGCTGTTTGCCTCCGCTGCCTTCTACTGGATAGCGTTGATGGCTCTGATCATGCTGCTGGTGGCAGGGCGAGAAGTGGTAGCGCGACAGGGCCGACGACTCCAGGGCTGGTGGGCGTTCGGTATCGGCACCGGATCGATGTTCGTATCGTCCTTTTCAGTGACGGTACTGGCGCTCTCGGTAGTGATCGGCCCAGACCCCTGGTACACCCCACAGTATGCCATTCCCCTTCTGGGCATGATGCTCGGCAACACCATGACAGGCGTCAGCCTGGCACTGGATCGTTTGAATGAATCGGTCTGGCGCCAGCGGGCCGTCATCGAGAACCGCCTGATGCTGGGTCAGACCTGGCAGCAGGCGCTGGAGGATATCCGGAGGGACGCCATGCGCAGTGGTATGATGCCATCCATTAACGCCATGGCCGCCGCCGGTATCGTCAGCCTGCCTGGCATGATGACCGGCCAGATTCTCGCAGGCAGCCCGCCGGCAGTGGCGGTGAAATACCAGATTCTGGTGATGCTGATCATCGCCGTCGGTACCGGATTCGGTGCCCTGATGGCGGTTTCCTGGGGCGGGCGAAGACTGTTCGACGACCGGGAGCGCCTGCGACTGGATCGACTGGTGAAACAATGATCGACATACTACGACGTTACCCCCTCCCTGTGATCGTTCTGGCCCAGCTTTTCGGCACCTCGCTCTGGTTCAGTATCAACGGTGTCTGGTTGTCGCTCGCCGGCGAGCTGGGCCTGACCGAAAGTGATCTCGGGCGGCTGACATTGGCGGTGCAGGCCGGGTTTATCGCGGGCACCCTGACCATTGCGGTGACCGGCCTGGCCGACCGCTTTGGCGCCAGTCGGATCTTTGCGCTGTCGAGCCTGTTGGGGGCTCTGGTTAACGGTGGATTTATTTTCGCTGCCGGTGCGCCGCCACTCGATTTCCTCCTGCGCTTTGCCACAGGTCTGTGCTTGGCTGGCATCTACCCCCTGGGCATGAAAATGGTCATTGCCTGGACGCCAAAGTACGCCGGGGCTGCCCTGGCCTGGCTGGTGGGCATGCTGACACTTGGAACGGCGCTGCCACACCTGATGCGCGGGGCAACCCTCGGCATGCCCTGGGAGTGGCCGCTGATGGCGGCGTCCTGTCTTGCCGTGGCCGGAGGGTTGCTGGTGTTCCTGCTGGGTGACGGCCCGCATCTGCCTAAAAGCAGCGGGCGATTGCCCCTGAGTCAGGGGCTGGCGGCTCTTCGCATCCCGAGATTCCGGGCAGTGGCCGGTGGCTACTTCGGCCATATGTGGGAGCTCTACGCATTCTGGACATTGACGCCCCTGCTCATCGGCCGGGAGCTGCAGCGGATGGGGCAGAGTGACGCACTTATTCCCTGGTTGTCGTTTGCTGTCATTGGCATTGGTGCGGCAGGTTGCGTCGGTGGTGGCCGGCTCAGCCGAACACGGGGTAGTGAATGGGTGGCCCGGCGAGCCCTGATGGTGTCCGGAGCCTTCTGCCTGGTTTACCCCTGGCTGAACGGACTATCGCCGGCCTTGCTGATCGTTTTGCTGATAGTCTGGGGCATTGCTGTGGTTGCCGATTCACCTCAATTCTCGGCGCTGGCCTCGGCAACGGCACCGAGGGAGTCGGTAGGCTCCTCTCTGGCGGTGATGAATGCGGTCGGGTTTGGTCTGACGCTGCCTGCCATCTGGCTGACCAGTGGGCTCTGGGGCCAGTTGAATGTCTGGGTGGTTCTCCTGCTGTTCCCCGGTCCGGTGCTCGGGCTTTGGGCGCTCTTCCGGGCTCGGCCTGAGGTTCAGGCTGGTTAGTGAGACATCGTATGACGACCTCTGGAACCACGCCGAGAATACTCCTTCTGTCTGGCTACGATGCCGCCAGTCACAGGCGCTGGCGGGAGCAGTTAGGCGCCATGTTTCCGCATTATGAATGGCAGAGTCTTGTTCTGCCGCCCAGGTTCTTCCGCTGGCGTATCCGTGGCAATCCACTGAGCTGGCTGAACGAGCCACTCCTGCAGGAACACTGGGATCTGATCATTGCGACATCCATGGCGGATCTGGCAACCCTCCGAGGGCTGCACCCGCGTCTTGCTCACACTCCCTGCCTGCTCTACATGCACGAAAACCAGTTCGCCTTCCCGGTATCCAGCGGCCAGAACGCCAGTGCTGACCCGCAGATGGTGAACCTGTACAGCGCGCTTTCGGCCGACTGTGTGGTGTTCAACAGTGGCTGGAACCGGGACAGTTTTCTGGCTGGCGCCGACTCTTTCCTCAAGAAGCTGCCCGACGCAGTGCCCGAGGGCCTGATCGAAACCCTGCGGGACAAGTCGAGGGTGATACCGGTGCCGATCGAGGACCGGTTGTTTGCTGATCGCCGGCCACTTATGAACCGGGCCTGCCCCCATCTGCTCTGGAACCATCGCTGGGAATACGACAAGGGGCCTGACCGTCTGCTGAAGTTCCTGCAGGTGCTGGACCAGCGTTCGATGCCGTTCAGGTTGAGTGTGGTGGGTGAGCGATTTCGCAGCTATCCGAAGGCATTTGACCGGATCCGGGAACAGTTTGGTCATCGCATCGAACACTGGGGGTTTCTCGAGAATCGTGAAGACTATGATCAGTTGCTGCGTCAGGCCGGTATTGTGATCTCCACGGCACTGCACGATTTCCAGGGGCTGTCGATGCTGGAAGCCATGGCTTCAGGTTGCGTGCCACTGGCGCCGGATCGCCTGGCCTATCGCGAGTACGTGCCGGATCTGTGTCGCTATGAGAGTCATCAGGAAAATGCGGCGCTGGAGGCTGAAGTGGCTGCCGACACGCTTGAACAGCTGCTGGAAGGACAGCTTCTGGCCTGCCCGCCGGAGGATTGGCGGGCATCCAGCCTGGCCGGCGATTATCATTCCCTGTTCCAGGATTTGATCCAGGCAGGATCAGCCAGTTCCTGAACCTGTTTCTTCTTCAAATCTGTCTCAGATCAATCCCGTTCCTTTGCGGTTGGCCCGGCCGATACTAGACTCAGAACTGTCTTTCGGCCTCACCACAAGGAGTCGTGGCCATGGAGTTTCATACCCTCGATGGCAATGAAGCGGTGTCTTCGGTGGCTTATCGCCTGAGCGAGACCATTGCCATCTATCCGATTACCCCTGCCTCGGTCATGGGCGAGCATGCCGATGACTGGGCGGCCCTGGGCAAGCCCAATCTCTGGGGGCAGGTGCCCAGTGTGGTCGAAATGCAGTCCGAGGCTGGTGCCGCCGGTGCCATGCACGGGGCACTGCAGGCCGGTTCACTGGTGACCACCTTTACCGCGTCCCAGGGGCTGCTGCTGATGCTGCCCAATCTGTACAAGATTGCCGGTGAGCTATCGCCCTTCTGCATGCACATTGCCGCCCGCAGCATTGCCACCCACGCCTTGTCGATCTTCTGCGACCATTCCGATGTGATGAGTGCCCGCGGTACCGGCTTTGCCCTGCTGGCGTCGGGATCGGTGCAGGAAGCCCAGGACATGGCCGCGATCGGCCACGCCGTCACCCTGGAAAGCAGGGTTCCGGTGATGCATTTCTTCGATGGCTTTCGCACCTCCCATGAAATTTCCAAGATTGCAGCGCTCAGTGACGAGGATTTGCAGGCGCTGGTATCGCACGAAGGGGTGGAAGCACATCGTAGCCGCCGGATGACACCGGACCGGCCTGTAGTTCGAGGAACCTCCCAGAACCCGGACGCCTTCTTCCAGGCCCGGGAAGCGATTAATCCTTTCTACGAGGCCTTTCCGGAGAAGCTGGAAGCCGTGATGGACCGGTTTGCCGGCATTACCGGCCGCCAATACCAGCTGTTCGATTACGTGGGACACCCCGAGGCCGACCGTGTGGTCATCCTGATGGGCTCTGGTGCCGAATGCGCCCACGAAACGGTCGAGTGGCTGCTGGCGCAGGGCGATAAGGTCGGTGTCCTCAAGGTCCGCCTCTTCCGGCCCTTTGCCACGGCGCGTTTTCTGGACGCTTTGCCGGAGACCATCGAGCACCTGGCAGTGTTGGACCGCACCAAGGAACCCGGAGCCCAGGGTGAGCCCTTGTTGCTGGAAGTCAGCGGTGCCCTGATGGAGGCCTACAGCCGGGGGGATCGGAAGGTACTGCCCCGGGTGACTGGCGGCCGATATGGGCTGTCTTCCCGTGAGTTTACGCCGGCCATGGTCTGCGCCATTTTCGACGAACTTAAAGCGGCAGCGCCGAAAACCCGCTTTACCGTGGGCGTGCGGGACGATGTCAGCCACCTTTCGCTGGAGGTGGATAGCGAACTGGATATTGAATCCCCGAAAACCCGCCGGGCGCTGTTCTTCGGTCTCGGTGCCGATGGCACTGTCAGCAGCAACAAGGCCAGCATCAAGATCCTGGGTGAGGGCACGGAGCTGTTCGCCCAGGGCCATTTTGTCTATGACTCCAAGAAATCCGGCGCCACCACCGTGTCCCATCTGCGGTTTGGGCCGCTGCCCATCCGCTCCAGTTACCAGATCAACAAGGCCCAGTTTGTAGCCATTCATGCGCCTCAGTTCCTTGAACGATTTGATGTGCTGGAGCATGCCGCCGAGGGCGCGACGGTGCTGCTCAATGTGCCTTGGCCAGAGGGAGAGGTCTGGGACCGGCTCCCAGTGGAGGTCCAGCGCGCGCTGGTTGAGCGCAAGGCCCGGCTGTTCGTGATTGATGCCGCCGAGGTGGCGGAAAAGGCGGGTCTGGAGCGGCGGATCAACACCGTGATGCAGGTCTGCTTCTTCGCCCTGGCAGATATCCTGCTCCGGGAAGAGGCCATTGCCCATATCAAGGAATCCATTCGCAAAACCTGGGGCCGCCGCGGGCCGGAGGTGGTGCGCCGCAACGTGGAAGCTGTGGACTCTGCCCTGGACAACCTGCATGAGGTGCCGGTCCCGGACAAGGTGACGGCAACCCGCGCGCGACCGCCAAGGGTGCCCGAGAATGCGCCGGACTTTGTGCAGAAAGTCACTCGCCTGTTATTGGAAGGGCAGGGGGACAAACTGCCGGTCAGCGCGTTCCCGCCGGACGGTACCTGGCCAACGGGAACCAGCCAGTACGAGAAGCGAACCATCGCCCTGGAAATCCCGATCTGGGAATCCGACCTCTGCGTGCAGTGCAACTTCTGCGCAATGATTTGCCCCCACACAGCGATCACCAGCAAGGTGTTTGAGTCCGAGTCGATCAAAGGGGCGCCGGAGGCGTTCGAGGTGGTGCCGGAAACGCAGACTTCTGAACTGGAAGGTCTGGATTACCGGATTCAGGTGGCACCGGATGACTGCACCGGCTGTGGCTTGTGTGTCGAGGTCTGCCCTGCAAAGGACCGTACCCAGCCCAAACGCAAAGCCATCAATATGCAGCCGATCGAAGCGCACCGTGAGGTAGAGGCAGAGAACCTGGCGTTTTTCCGGCAATTGCCGGATGTGCCCAGAGACCGTATCCCCCGGGACTTCAAATCCCTGCCGCTGCTGATTCCCCTGTTCGAATATTCCGGCGCCTGTTCCGGCTGCGGTGAAACACCCTACATCCGTCTGCTAACCCAGCTGGTGGGCGATCGGTTGCTGATTGCCAACGCCACCGGATGTTCCTCGATCTATGGTGGCAATCTGCCCACCACTCCTTACACAGTGAACGCCGACGGCCGTGGTCCTACCTGGAACAACTCGTTGTTTGAGGACGCGGCGGAACTGGGCCTGGGCATGCGTCTGGGGCTGGACAAGCTTGTCGGTCGGGCCCGGCAGTTACTGGAAGGGTTCCGGGAAGAACTACCTGACGGACTCTACCCGGAGCTGACCAGCGCCTGCACCACCGTTGATGAATCGGCAATGGCAGTCAGACGCACAGCCATTGAGCAGCTGCGGAACTGGCTGGCAGACAAGCAGACGCCAGAGGCCCGGGAATTGGACAGTCTGGCCGATGAGCTCTGTCCGAAGAGTGTCTGGGTAATCGGGGGCGACGGCTGGGCCTACGATATTGGTTATGGCGGTCTCGACCACGCCCTGGCCTCGGGGCAGAACCTGAAACTGCTGGTACTCGATACCGAAGTCTATTCCAACACCGGCGGCCAGCAGTCCAAGGCCACCCCCATGGGTGCGATTGCCAAGTTCGCCGCTGCCGGCAAGGCCACCCGGAAGAAGGATCTGGGCCTGCTGGCCATGAGTTATGGTCACGTCTATGTGGCCCAGATTGCCATGCAATCCCACAGCAACCACACCACCAAGGCACTGCAGGAAGCCGAGAGCTTCGACGGCCCGGCACTGATCATCGCCCACAGCCCCTGCATTGCCCACGGTTACGACCTGGTGCACTCGCCCGCACAGCAGAAGCGGGCGGTAGACAGCTGGGCCTGGCCGCTGTACCGGTTTGATCCCCGGCGCATCCACGAAGGGCTCCCGCCCCTGCAGCTGGACTCCCTGCGCCAGAAAGTCACCATGAAAGCCTATATGCAGGAAGAGGCCCGGTTCCGGATGCTGGAGCTGCGGGATCCCCAACGCTACGAACAGCTGGTGGCCGCGGCTTCTGAGGCTGCAACTGAGCAGCGTGAGCTCTACAAGCAGCTGGCGGGGATCCACTTCGAGCCCCATGAAACTTCTGACCCTGACAACGAAAAGGGTGAACGTCATGACTGAATTGGCAACCCGTTGGCTGGGGTTGGAGCTTCGCTCGCCCCTTGTGGTCGGCGCCAGCCCCCTGACCGATGACCTGGACGCGCTGAAGGCCTGTGTTGACGCTGGCGCCGGTGCCGTGGTGATGCATTCCCTCTTCGAGGAGCAGCTTGTGGAGGAGCAGCTGGCGGCTCACCGGTTTATTGATTCGCGGATCAACATGGACGCCGAGGCCCGATCGTTTTTTCCCGAATCGGAACTCTTCGAGATGGGCTCGGACAGCTACCTGCAGCGGTTGGAGCTGTTGCGACATTCACTGGGTGTGCCGGTGGTTGCCTCGCTCAACGGTATTTCAGCGGGTGGCTGGACCAGGCATGCACGTGAGCTGGAAGTGGCGGGCGCCCATGCCATAGAACTGAATCTCTACGACCTGGCCTCGAATCCGGAGGAAACGGCGGAGGCACTGGAACAGAGGCAACTCTCGGTTGTGAGGTCAGTGGCTGAGCAGGTGAGCATTCCGGTCAGCGTCAAGCTGTCGCCTTTCTACTCGGCCTTGCCTGCGTTCGTCGCCGGTATCGAAGAGTCCGGGGCCCGGGGCGTGGTGTTGTTCAACCGGTTTTATCAGCCGGATATGGATCTGGACGAGCTGGAGTTAAGCCGGGAGGTGGTGCTGTCGACCAGTGCGGAGCTGCCGTTGCGGTTACACGCAGCCGCCATGTTGTATGGCCAGACAACACTGGAGATGGCTGTTTCGGGTGGCGTTCATAGTGGTGACGATGCGGCAAAAGCCATCCTTTCGGGCGCTTCCGCTGTGCAGGTGGTCTCGGCCGTGTTGTCGGAGGGTACTGGCGCCCTGTCGAGGATTACCCGGGAAATGACGGCTCGGCTCTCCGGAATGGGATACCGCTCGCTGGCGGAAGCACGGGGCGTCCTGTCAATGGCGAACGCCCCCAATGCCCGAACCTGGGAGCGTCTCAACTACGCCCGCCTTCTGCACGGTTGGAAATAGAGCGGCTCAGGGTCAGAGAACCTGCTCCGGCACCTCGCGGATCCGACCGTGCTCATCAATGGCAACGTAGACGAACAGACCCTCGGTGACCTTTCGTGGATTCTTGGCAGTGCGGTCAAGAGTCCACACTTCTACGCTGATTTTCATGGAACTGCGGCCGATATCGACGAGTTCGCAGTAGCAACCTACCTGAGAACCTACTCGCAACGGTGACAGGAACTCCATCCGGTCCATGGCCACGGTGGCGTTACGGCCCTGGGAAATCCGTCCGGCCATGGTCGCAGCGGCGAGATCCATCTGTTTTACCAGCCAGCCTGCGAAGACGTCGCCATTGGCATTGGTGTCTGAGGGGAGCGGGATAATCTGCAGGGTGAGTTCGCCACGGGGCGTGGGTTTGTCATCATCTAACGCTGTCATAGTACTGCCTTCTTGCGAGCCTGGAATTGTTTTAACACGCATGGTAGCGGGCTGAGGCACCGCTGCAAGCAAATTTGAACATTCCGGACTATATTTCAGAAGCTGTAACAAAGTTGTCACAGAGTGCCATTAGTCTGCACACATCGGTAAAACACATCCGACACAACGTCCAAACCGAATAATGGAGACTTGACGTGATGAAACTGAACAAAGCACTCGCGACTGTAGCACTGGCTGGCTCCGTTGCCGCCATGTCTGCACCGGCCATGGCCCGTGACACCATCAGCATCGTGGGTTCCTCTACCGTTTATCCGTTCGCCACGGTTGTTGCCGAGCGTTTTGGCACCAAGACCGACTTCAGCACTCCGAAGCTGGAATCCACCGGTTCTGGCGGCGGTCTCAAGTTGTTCTGTCAGGGTATTGGTACCCAGCACCCGGATATCACCAACGCTTCACGCCGTATGAAGACCTCCGAGCTTGAGCTCTGCCAGAGCAACGGCGTTACAGACATTACCGAGTTCCGTATCGGTTCTGACGGCATTGTGATCGCCAGCTCCAAAGAAGCCGAGAACCTGGATATTACTCTGGAGCAGCTGTTCCTGGCTCTGGGTTCCAAAGTGCCTGTTAACGGCGAGTGGGTTGCCAACCCGAACAAGAACTGGAGCGACGTTGACTCCAGCTTGCCGAACAAGCCGATTCGCGTAATGGGACCGCCCCCGACTTCCGGTACCCGTGACTCCTTCAACGAGCTGGCCCTGGCCGCAGGTTGTGACCAGCTGCCTGAAGCCGCCAATCTGGGTAAGGACGAGCACGCCTCCATCTGCGAAAGCGTTCGTGAAGACGGCGCCTTTATCGAAGCGGGTGAGAACGACAACCTGATCGTGCAGAAGCTTATCGGTGATACCGGCATGTACGGCGTGTTCGGTTACAGCTTCCTGGAAGAAAACGCAGACCGTCTGCAGGCTGCCACCCTGAACGGTATGATCCCGACTGCCGAAGCCATTGCTGCGGATGAGTATCCGGTGGCCCGTTCACTGTTCTTCTACGTGAAGAAGGCCCACGTTGGTGTGGTCCCGGGAATCCAGGAATACATTGGCGAGTTCATCAGTAACGCTGCCATGGGCCAGAACGGCTACCTGAAAGATGTAGGCCTGATCGTGCCGCCCCGTGCTGCGCTGATGGACCTGATGGATAAGGCAGAAAGCATGCCGAACCTGACCCTGGACGAGCTCAAGTAACACCGTCGTCCGGTCAAGAATGGAGGTGCGGGTCTCGTTGGAGGCCCGCACCTTTTGCACGTTTGGACGATCCGGTGCCAGTGCGGACCTGAATCTGTAAACTGTGCGCCAATCCGAAGTCGAATACAGGAATTTTCATGCAACCGGCTAATCTTTTATTACTGACTCTGGTGCTGGCGATCGTAGCCTATTGGCTCGGTTACGCTCGCTCCCGGTCGTTGGCGATGCCGCTGGGTGGGATCCGTCATCTCAAATCCCTCCCTTTCTACTACGGAGCCAGAGCGGCATTGTGGAGTGGTATCCCGGCCCTCATCGTGCTCGGTTTATGGGCCGCATTTCAGGGCAAAGTCATTCAGCTGATTGTTATTGGTGGTTTGCCGGACGGCATGATTCCGGCGACCGACGGTGAAGCGAGCCTGCTGTTGAGCAAAATCAGCAATGTGGCCAGCGGAGCCTTGCCTCCGGGCTTTGTTGAAGCCCCGATAGCCGAGGCCGCCGAGCGTTTACAGACGCTGCGCACGCAGAGTCGGTTCCTGATGTCTGGCCTTGTTATCTCGGTTGCCGTGCTCGCCGGTTTCCTTGGCTGGTTGAGAATCCGTCCGCGGCTGAATGCCCGTTCCCAGGTTGAGTCCATTCTCAAGTGGGTATTTTTCGCCTGTGCAGCCCTGGCTATATTGACGACCGTCGGAATCATTTTCTCGGTGGCGTTCGAGACTTTTCGTTTCTTTGGCAAGGTCCCGTTCACCGAATTTATCTTTGGTAGTCACTGGAGTCCTCAGACCGCCCTTCGTGCTGATCAGGTAGCTTCCCAGGGTGCCTTTGGCATGATCCCCCTGTTTACCGGCACTCTGCTGATTTCTGCCATTGCCATGGTTGTGGCCGTGCCGGTCGGCTTGCTGTCGGCTATTTACCTGTCGGAATACGCGGGTAGAAAAGTGCGCGGTGTGGTCAAGCCGTTGCTGGAAATGCTGGCGGGTATTCCCACCGTGGTTTACGGCTTCTTCGCCGCCCTGACCGTAGCGCCATTTATCAGCGATGTGGCCGCCTCCATGGGTATCGAGGCGTCATCCCAGAGTGCCCTGGCCGCCGGTGCCGTTATGGGCATCATGATCATTCCGTTTGTGTCTTCCTTGTCGGATGACGTGATCAATGCCGTGCCACAGGCTATGCGTGATGGCTCTCTGGCACTTGGCGCCACTCAGTCCGAGACCATGAAGAAGGTAATTTTCCCGGCTGCGCTGCCCGGCATCATGGGCGGTATTCTGCTGGCGGTCTCCCGGGCGATCGGCGAGACCATGATCGTGGTCATGGCCGCAGGGCTGGCGGCCAACCTGACGGCCAACCCGCTGGAAACCGTTACCACCGTGACCGTGCAAATCGTGACCCTGCTTACCGGTGACCAGGAATTCGACAGCGCCAAGACGCTGGCCGCCTTTGCATTGGGCGCCATGCTCTTCCTGGCAACCCTGTTGCTCAACGTCATTGCACTGAAAATCGTACGCAAATATCGGGAACAGTATGACTGACCAACGTTCACAGGCGGAGATTGTCCGCCAGTCGCTCAAGCGCCGCTACCGTAAGGAACGCCGTTTCCGCGCCTACGGCATCTTGGCCATCGCCATTGCCCTGGGGGCTCTGTTAATCCTGTTCACCGATATCATCGGCAAGGGTTATACCGGCTTCGTGAAGACCACCATCACCATGGATGTAAATCTGGATGGTGAGATGATGTACCTGGATGATCCCACGGACGAGCGCCAGATCAAGATGGCCGATTTTGTCGAGCCTCTGGTTCAGGCGCTGATCAAGGAGATCCCCGGAGCAACGGAGGACGACCGGAAACAGGTTCGCGAGCTGATCAACCCTTACGCCTCGGTGACGCTCCGGGATGCCCTGAAGGCAAATCCCGAGTGGTTGGGTACCACCCAGACCATGACGTTTCTCACGCACACTGATGTGGATGTCTACGTCAAGCATGCAGGGGATGATGCCTACTCGATCAAGCTGAACGACCAGCAAAAAGCCTGGGTAGATGATCTTCTGGAGCGGGGCATTATCGAGACATCGTTCAATGATGTGTTCTTCAGTGGCGGCGATTCCCGTGATCCGTCCAAGGCAGGTATTCTCGGGGCGATTGTCGGTTCGCTGCTGACGATGTTCGTCACCCTGATATTGTCGTTCCCGATCGGTGTCGCGGCCGCGATCTATCTGGAAGAGTTTGCGCCCCAGAACAAATTCACCGATTTCATCGAGGTAAATATCAACAACCTGGCGGCGGTGCCGTCCATCATCTTTGGTCTGCTTGGCCTCGCGGTGTTTATCAACCTGTTCGGGATGCCACGTTCGGTTCCTGTGGTTGGTGGTCTGGTTCTGACATTGATGACGCTGCCGACCATCATCATTTCCAGCCGGGCCGCGATCAAAAGCGTTCCGCCCTCGATCCGCGAGGCCGCTGAAGGTATCGGTGCATCCAAGATGCAGGTAGTTCTGCACCATGTGCTGCCGCTGGCCATGCCTGGCATGCTCACCGGTTCCATCATTGGTATGGCCCAGGCACTGGGTGAAACCGCACCGCTGCTGCTGATCGGTATGGTGGCGTTCATTGTGGACGTACCCGACGGGTTCTTCGATTCGGCGACGGTGCTGCCTGTGCAGGTGTTCCTGTGGGCGGGCAGCCCGGAGCTGGCCTTTATTGAGCGAGCGTCGGCAGCCATCATGGTGCTGCTGGCCTTCCTGATCAGTATGAACGCATTGGCCATCTGGATGCGCAAACGTCTCGAGCGCCGGTGGTAAGGAGAATCAAGATGAATAGTGTGAATACAACCATTACCAGTGAAGTTACCCAACCGGACGAGGTTGCCGTGCCAGTTCAGGAATCGAAGCCCGCTGAAACCATCATCGAGGAAGGCAAGACCGTCGGTAAGCCTTACTCGGACGACCCCAAGTTCAAGCTTCGGGATGTCGAGGTATTCTATGGGGATGCCCCGGCGATCAAGAAGATCAGCCTTGATATTGGCCGTAACGAAGTCATTGCCTTCATCGGCCCATCCGGTTGTGGCAAATCCACCTTCCTGCGCTGCCTGAATCGCATGAACGACAGCATCGATATCTGTCGTGTGAAGGGTTCCCTGCAACTGGACGACCACGACATTTACGACCCCAAGCGGGATGTGGTCGAACTGCGGGCCCGGGTCGGTATGGTATTCCAGAAGCCGAACCCCTTTCCCAAGTCCATCTATGACAACGTGGCTTACGGCCCCCGGATTCACGGGCTGGCCAACCGCAAGTCGGATCTGGACGAGATAGTGGAAAACAGCCTGCGCAAGGCCGGCCTCTGGGAAGAGGTAAAAGATCGCCTGGACGCCAACGCAACCGGCATGTCCGGCGGCCAGCAACAGCGTCTGTGTATTGCCCGTGCCATTGCCGTGAGCCCGGAAGTGGTGCTGATGGACGAGCCCTGCTCGGCCCTGGACCCTATTGCGACCGCGAAAGTGGAAGAACTGATTGCTGAACTGTCCGAAAGCTACACGATCGTTATCGTGACCCACTCGATGCAGCAGGCGGCCCGGGTATCTCACCGTACGGCCTACTTCCACCTGGGACACCTGGTTGAAGTGAACGAGACCAACAAGGTATTCACCTCGCCGGAACATGAACTGACCGAGTCCTACATCACCGGCCGTTTTGGCTGATTCCGGACCTGAGGAATTTTGGAGAAGAACAGTATGCCTACAAAGAAGGACGACGTTTACGGGGATCACATCTCCCACAAGTTCAATGACGAACTGATGGAACTCAAGACCGAGTTCCTCAAAATGGGCGGCATGGTTGAGGCCCAGGTCGATAATGCCATCCTGGCCCTGGTGGATGGCGATGGTCATCTGGCCGACGAAATCCGTGCCAACGACAAGAAAGTTGACCGGATGGAAGTGGAAATCGACGAGGAAGCCACCCTGATCATCGCCCGTCGCCAGCCGACGGCCCGGGATCTGCGTCTGGTGATCTCGGTCATCAAGATGGTGGCCGACCTTGAGCGGGTTGGCGACGAGGCCAAGAAAATCGCCAAGCTTGCGATCAAGCTGCAGGAAGAAGGCCAGGCCCCGCGGGGCTATGTGGAAGTACGCCACATTGGCACCCACGTGCTGAGCATGCTTCACGATGCCCTGGATGCCTTTGCCCGGCTGGATTCGGAGCAGGCGTTGCGGATCATGAAGGAAGACAAGCGCGTCGATGAGGAATATCAGGCCGCGGCCCGTACCCTGCTGACGTTCATGATGGAAGACACCCGCAACATCTCACGGTGCATGTCCGTGATGTGGGTGCTCCGTGCCCTGGAGCGGGTGGGTGACCACGCATGTAACATTGCCGAGAACGTGATCTTCATGGTCAAAGGCGAGGACGTTCGTCATACGCCGGTGGAAGAAGCTGAGAAGGTGGTCGGACGCTGATTTTTGCTTTGGAGGAAGCAAGCGGGCTGGTAGTGCTGTTTGGGACACGCTCAAGGCATCCATGCGCGCTTAGCTTTCGCCATCCATGGCGAAAGTCAAGCGACCAGGGACGGCTCGAGCGGGTCCCGGAAAGCCCCACCACATGCCGTCCCTCCACCCAAGCCTAAAACAATCAGGCCTGCTTCATCTTGTCGGTATAAGGCGGCCAGCCCAGCGGCTTGCCGGCAAGAACGTGCAAGTGGATGTGGAACACCGTCTGCCCCGAATTTTCCCCGCAGTTCATGACGACGCGATAGCCGTCGTCGGCAAAGCCTTTCTCTTGGGCAATCTTCGCTGCCACCAGATACAGATGCCCCACCAGTTCCCGATCTTCCTCGGTGATGTCGTTAATGGTGGCGATGGCCTTTTTCGGGATGACCAGGAAATGAACCGGCGCCTGGGGGTTGATGTCGCTGAAGGCGAGGGCGATGTCGTCCTCGTACAGGATGTCCGCGGGAATTTCCCGGTTGATGATCTTGGTGAAAATCGTCTCTGACATGGTGGCTCCTTTTCGCGTGTCCTTGGGATTGTTGTTTGGCTTCAAAGCTGACTAAGGCCGGGAATCCGGGAAGTTATCTGCCTGACCACGGCCGGCAGTTCCTCGTCGATGCCCATGGCGTAGCGGGCAACCCGGTTGCGGGCGAAGGGCAGGGCGCGGGCGGCGCCGAGGCCGAGGTTGCGTAGCAGGTGGACGGGTGGAATCCGGTTGCTGAATAGATGGTAGAACACATCCATGGTCAGCATCATTCTGCGGTTTGCCGGCCGGCGCTGTTGCTCATAGAGATTCAGCCACTTTGGCGTGGCCAGATCATCACCTGCGCGCTTGGCCTCCTTGAGGGCTGACTGAAGGGCCTGGGCATCCTGGAAGCCCAGGTTCACGCCCTGTCCGGCCAGCGGGTTGATGGTGTGGGCCGAGTCGCCAGCCAGGACGACCCGACCGCAGTGGTACTGTTTGGCGTGCTGGCGCGCAATGGGAAACGAGGCTTTGCTATCGATGTGTGTCAGTAAAGGCAGGCTTGCGGGAAACGAAGACTGGATCTCGCTCATCAGCGCACTGTCGTCCAGTGCTTTCAGGCGAGCAAGCTCTTCGGGCGAATCGTACCAGACCAGGGAACCCCAGCTTTCGCCGGGATGTTCCGGACCGGCACTGTGCAAGGGCAGGAAGGCTCGGGGCCCCGAGGGGTGAAAGCCCTGCCAGGTAATGTCTTCAACCGGCCCCTGATAGCGTACCGAGATAACCATTGCCTGCTGGTCATACTGGTTACGGGTTACGCCGATGCCGGCCAGATCCCGGATCCGGGATTGGGCGCCATCGCAACCGACTACCAGGCTTGCTAGCAGCTCGCGGTCGTCATCCAGGGTGACCGTGGCTGTATCACCGGACTGCGCCAGTGAGGCGACACCCTGACCGTGGAACAGGGATACCTGGGGGCAGGCCTCGGCGGTTTGCCAGAGCGCCTGTTGGGTTACTGAGTTTTCGATGATGTGTCCCAGGTGGTGGGCGCCCAGCTCGGTGGCGTCGAATTGGACCTCAGCCAGCTTTCGGGGTACCAGGTTCTGCAGTGGATAGCGGGTTTCATCCCACACGGCCAGCCGCTTGTAGGGCGTCGCGCGCATCCCGAGGATGTGGTCCCAGGCGCCCAGGCCTTGGAGATAGCGCTCACTGCCGGCGCTCAGGGCAGAAACCCGGATGTCCGGGGCGCTTTCCGGGTCAAAGTCGGGGGGCGGAGCCCGGTCGACAAGGGCAACGCGGAAGCCATTCTGGCCGAGGCCAGTGGCGAGAGCAGCGCCGACCATGCCGGCACCAACTACAACAATATCAAAGACTTGAGTCATATCGGTTTCCTGTCTGATGCCCTCAGTTTACGCGATGACGGCAGCCAGACAAGAGACCGGGATCAAGCCGGAATGAAAACCCTCAATAGCCTGCCATACCTGACACCCGCGGCTCGGCAGCGTCGTCAGGCCTGCGACGGTTCTTGATCAGCCAGGCGGGCTTCTGTGCACCCGGTTTGTTGAACCCCTGGTTCAGGACCATGGGTTGCACGAGGGTCAGGAAATCCGAGGTTTTCATATGTACCGATTCGCTGTGGCTGCCTGCGGCGAACGCCAGTTCGGGCTGCTCGGTCAGCGCTTCGGCGCAATAGACGGTCATTCCGAACAGGTTGCCAAAGGGGGGCATGGCGCCTACCTCGCAATCCGGGAAGCGGTCCTGGAATTCCTGTTCGTCAGCGAGGTCAAGAAAGTCGGTGTCGAGGATGCGGGATAACCTGTCCCAGCGGATTCGCCAGGTGGCCGGCATCACCAGCATTGCCATTTTACCATCCAGTTCGATGATCACCGTTTTGACGACACGGTCGCCGGCAATCTTGACGTGGTGGGCGAGTTCCTGGGCGGTAAATGCAGGAGGGTGGGAGAGGCACATGTATTCCACACCTGCCTCATCGAGGAATTCCTTCAACTGCTGTACCGGCATAGTGACAACCTCCTACCAGCAATGACAGCGTTCCGGAGCCTGTGTTGATCTAATTGCCTGGCCCCGATGGCCTGGCGGGGTTGGTCAACCCCGCCATTAATGGTCAGCTTAGTCGAGGTTACGCAGTTTGCGAGTAACCGGATGTATCAATGAGAAACCGATCGCGAATCTCAGTCGGTTTTAATCATATGAACATCGCGCTGGGGGAACGGAATGCTGATGCCCTCGGCGTCGAATGCTTTCTTCACTTTCTCATGCATGTCCCAGTAGAAGGGCCACAGGTCACCTGATTTGGTCCAGGCCCGAACGGTCAGGTCGACGGAGCTTTCACCCAGGGCACCAACAACGATCAGTGGTTCGGGGTCCTTCAGTGCGCGCTCGTCTTCTTCAATCAGGCGCTTGCAGACGGCCTTGGCCTTGTCGATGTCATCACCGTAGCCGATACCGAAGCTCATGTCGCAGCGACGGGTTTCATAGGCGCTCAGGTTGGTCAGGCTGGCGTTGGCCAGTTGACCATTCGGGATCACAATCCGGCGGTTATCGAAGGTGTCGACGATGGTGTACAGGATGGAGATTTCGCGGACGGAGCCGAGATAGCCCTGGGCATCAATCGTGTCACCAACCTTGAACGGTTTGAAGATCAGGATCAGCACGCCACCGGCAAAGTTGGCGAGGCTGCCCTGAAGCGCAAGACCGACGGCCAGGCCGGCAGCACCGATAATGGCAATGAAGGAGGTGGTGGCAATGCCGACCATGGAGGCGACAGAGATCAGCAGCAGAATCTTGAGGATTGCTCCGATCAGGCCGCAGAGAAACTTGTTCAGGGTGGGGTCTTTTTTGCCCAGCTTGTTATCGAGGACACCGACAAACCGGTTGATCAGCCACATGCCCACAATCAGAGTGACAATCGCCAGCACGACCTTGGGTGCGTATGTCATGACCAGAGACATGGCCTGATTCATGAGTTCCGAGGCACCGCCTTCAGCGCCAAATAGGTCTTCCATAAAGGACTCCTTGTTCGTTGGTATTTTTCATAAGTGTCGGATTAACGGACAAATTACTGCAACAACCTGATTCGTCTATTTCTTTATATAGCAGACAAATGTCAGGGCTGTGTACTGCAGGCGTAATATTCAGTCAGGGCCTTACGCAACCGAGCTCTTGTTGGCCCAGTCGAGAATGGTCTCGGGGCCTCCGCGGACAAGAATCCGGCCTTCTTTCTTGCCCAGTTGGTAGTCGTACATGGGGTCGTAATAATCCTGGAGCAGTGACTGGATCCAGGCGTTGTGGGCCGCTGTCTCTCCAGTGGCTTCTTGCTGCGCGAGTGCCTGTTCCATCAGGCCGCGCAGCTGCTGGTGTCGCTCCCCACCCAGGCGCTTGCGGATGCGGTCAATGGCGCTAAGCAGATAGTCCCGGAAATTCAGCCACCCTGCTTCGGTCCCGTCGCGATCCACGTAATCCGAGTACATTCCCTCAACATAATCTTCGCGAATGATGCCAATACGCTCTTCCATCGGTTGCTCGAGGATCAGCAACGGCGACCTGGCCATGCGCTCCTTGAGGGATTCGGGCAGGGCGCAACGGCCCACCAGGCGGCTTTCATCTTCCAGATAGACCGGACCACTGTTCAGGTGGCGGGCTTTGAGCATGGCTACCGCCAGCCGGTTCTCGAAATCGATCTGTGAAGGCTGCGGTGTTACCTGACGCCCGAAACTGGAGCCCCGGTGATTGGCCAGGCCTTCAAGATCCACCGGATTGGGTAACTGTTGCAGAACCCGCGTTTTGCCGGTTCCCGTGCGCCCGCTGAGAATGCGGAACTCGCCGGATTCGATCTGCGCTTCCAGACTGTCGATCAGGAATCGGCGCAATGCCTTGTAGCCGCCTTTGACCAGCGGGTAGTCAATGCCGGCCTCCCGGATCCACTGCTGAGTGAGCCGGGAGCGCAGGCCGCCCCGAAAACAGAACAGGTAGCCGTTCGGGTGGCGGGCGACAAAACGTTTCCAGGCTTCAATGCGCTGGGCCTTGATGTCACCGGACACAAGCTGGTGCCCCAATTCAATCGCCTTGTCCTGACCTTTCTCCTTGTAACAGATGCCAACCCGATGGCGCTCCTCATCGTTCATCAGGGGCGCGTTTTCGGTATTCGGAAAGCTGCCACGGCTGAACTCTACCGGTGCCCGGACGTCCATCAGCGGCACATCATTCAGGAACAGGGAAAGGTAGTCGTCGGTGTCGGGTCTGCTTGCCATTTCAGCGGTAAACCAGTTGTCAGATGGAGGCGGCAGTATAGCGGAAATGGGGTTTTTCTGCTTGTCGCCGCCTGTTTCCCGGACTGGTCACGGGTACAATGACGCCTTCCGGAAAATTGAGGTTGGGTACCCCATGTCAGTGGACAGTCTGAATCAGCACCTGCGCAAAACCCTCTCCCGAGGCCGGGTGGCCGTTTCCCGTCCTGCCGGCTGTGAGCGCATTGCCCTGTACCTCTTTGACCCGAGGGTGCTTGAGGGGCCGTTATCGCACGAAGAGGCCCAGGCGGTCGTTGCCGAACCCGCCTACTGGTCGTTCTGCTGGGCCAGCGGCCAGGTGCTCGCCAACTGGATTCTGGACAATCCCCATTGGGTTGAGGGCAAGCGCGTCCTGGATTTCGGCTCGGGATCCGGAATCGTGGCTGTCGCGGCGGCAATGGCCGGAGCCAGGGAAGCCATCGCCTGTGACATTGATCCGGCTGCGCTGGACGCGGCCAATGCGAATGCGGCTCTCAATGGTGTTTCCGTTGGCCTTTGCCCTGACTGGACAGCCCGGCCGGACGAAATAGATGTCGTGACCGCTGCGGATGTGCTCTACGATCCGGAAAACCGGCCGTTGCTCGGCGTTTTACGCGAGGCGGCTGCTCGGGTGCTGCTGGCGGATTCGCGGATGAAAGTGTTGGGTGACGATGCCTACCGCAAGCAGACAACGCTTGAGGCCCGGACCTGGCCGGATCTTAACGAATTCGAGGAGTTCAATAAGGTTCGTATCTACCTGGCCGAGAACAACCAGAGATGGATCAGAGGTGAGAAAAAAGAAGGTATAAAAAAATAAAGGGCAACCAAACGGTTACCCTTTCTCGGAACAGGTCGGCGCATCCTTGCGCATTTGGCAACAGCCGTGTTGCGAGATCCTTGAGCCACTCCGTGGTGCCGGCATCCGAGCCGGCTATCCGAATAGTTATCCCTTAAGCGAGGCGTCCTTGTGTCCCTACCTCTCCCCGCGGTCCTTGCCGGGGTGCATCCAGTGCGTCGTCCATTTCCCTGTCATCCTTGACAACAACAATATACCAACTGGATTCTGACAAACGTGTGAACTGTGCACGCATCGCAGGAGATGTCAGCGTGGGTGTCTCCAATAAAACAAAGTTATCAGTGAGTTAGCTTTTTCCTAAAGAGTTTCTGGCACTGCCGCGCACACAACGTCACTGCAAGATCTCACGCCTTTGTAAGAGATATCTCACAGCGATTCTGGCGAATTTCGCAAATCCGGTTTTCCGGCGTTTCGGATGCCGGGCCAGGGAAGAAGTCCGATGGCAATGCCGGCGCCGTCCGCAGCCAGATCGGCCAGGGAAAATTCCCGATAGGGCAGGGTTGCCTGGATAAGCTCAATGCCAAGACCAAAGCCCAGCAGCGCCGGCGCAAACCAGATGGCCCGGAGCTCCGGCCAGGCCAGCCGGGTGAGGATGGTGAGCTCGAGGAAGGCGATAAAATGGTTCACCTTGTCGTTCGACGATGAAGGTATGGCATGAGGGCTGTCGGTTGTCGCCAGAAACCCGATGGCCAGAACGGAAACCACAAAGGCTGCCTGCCAGAGGGGGCGGAATTGCAGCAGGCTGGTCAGTTGTTGTTTCAATGTATCCATCGGGGAAGTCACTGAGCGTTCTCGGGCTGTGGGAATGTTGCCAACATGATATGCTTTGCGCCCCGTCATTGTCATTGAAGCGGAGGTCCTGCCAGCTATGCTCAAGGGTAATTTTTTTCGTGGACTGGGCTACCTGGGTGAGGGTTTCCGCCTGATTCGTCAGCCCGGTCTTCGGCTGTTCGTCATCATTCCACTGGTTATCAATATTCTGCTCTTCGGATTGCTGTTCTTCTTCATGGGAGAGCTGTTTGCAGGCCTGATTGCCGCCGCGATGTCGTGGTTGCCTGACTGGGCGTGGCTTCAGGCACTGGATTGGTTGTTCTGGATTCTGTATGGGGCGGTCATCGTACTGATGCTCGCCTACGGCTTTGTGATCGTTGCCAATCTGATTGGTTCCCCTTTCTATGGCTATCTTGCCGAACTGACAGAAAAGCACCTGACCGGCCAGGAGGTGAATACCGATGACAGCTGGGCATCGATCATCAAGGATATTCCCCGCGCACTCTGGCGCGAGGTTCAGAAGATCCTGTATTACCTGCCGCGGGCTATCGGTTTACTGATCATCGGTCTTATACCGGTTGTTAATCTGGTGGCTGCTGTTCTCTGGTTCCTGTTCAACAGCTGGATGATGGCGCTGCAATACGTGGATTACCCGGCAGACAACCACAAGGTGAGTTTCCCTGCCCTGCGACGGTTGCTCGGCGACACACGCCTGTCTGCCTTCGGCTTTGGCCTGCCGGTGGCGCTGGCCGCCATGGTGCCGGTGCTGAATCTGTTTGTTGTGCCGGCGGCGGTATGTGGGGCGACGGCTTACTGGGTGCGTGAGAACGGCGCCACAAGAACTTAATTGGTCTGGAGGTTTCTTGGATACATCGGAATTTGTTATTGGTCAGCGTTGGGTCAGCCACAGTGATACCGGCCTGGGGCTCGGGATCGTCACGGATATCTCCGGGCGCCGGGTGACCCTCGGGTTTCCCGCCGCCGATGAGGAGCGCACCTACGCGATTGATAACGCCCCGCTGTCCCGCATCATCTATCAGTTGGGGGAAGAGATTGAGACCTTCGATGGCGAACGGTACACCGTCCGTGCAGTTGAGGACCGGGGCGGGGTGCTCCTGTATCACGGGGACGACGGCACCGATCTGCACGAAATTTCCGAGGTGAAACTCGCCGGATCCGTGAATTTTTCTGCGCCGCACCAGCGGCTGTTTGCGGGCCAGTTCGATCGCAACGGCGCCTTTCGCCTGAGGTTTGCCACGCTTCAGCACATGAACCGCCTGCGGGCATCGTCAGCCCAGGGGTTGATCGGCGCCCGCACGCAGCATCTGCCACACCAGATATACATTGCCCATGAAGTTGCCCGGCGCCATGCGCCACGAGTTCTTCTGGCAGATGAGGTCGGTCTTGGCAAAACCATCGAGGCGGGGCTGATCCTCCACTATCAGCTGCATACTGGCCGGGCAAAGCGTGCCTTGATCGTGGTACCGGATTCCCTCACCCATCAATGGCTGGTGGAAATGCTCCGCCGCTTTAATCTGCGATTTTCCATAGTGGATCAGGGTCGCTACGACGCTCTGAAAGAGCAGGAAAGCGACGTGGATGCGCTGGTTAACCATATTTTTGGCGATGAAGATGCGGTGAATCCGTTCGAGAGCGAACAGCTGGTGCTCTGCAGCCTCGACTTCCTGAAGAAAAGCCAGAAGGCGCAGGACGATGCCCTCAAGGCCCACTGGGACCTGATGATTGTTGATGAGGCCCATCATCTTGCGTGGAGCCCTGAAGAGGTTAGCCCGGAATACCGGATTGTTGAGGAACTGTCGGCGGTCAGCCGCGGCCTGCTCTTGCTGACAGCAACGCCCGAGCAGGTGGGTATCGCCAGTCACTTTGCACGCCTTCGGCTTCTCGACCCGGCCCGTTTCCATGATCTGGAAACCTTCCGCAGAGAAGAGCAGCAGTATGAAGCCATCAACAGTGTTGTCCGACGGCTTCAGGACGAAAGCTCCGATATCAGCGAGGGCGATCAGAAGCTGCTGCGGGAATGGTTGGGTGAAGAGCTGGACCAGCTGCTGGCCGGTGACAATCCGAGGCAATCGGTGATCGATGCCCTGCTGGACCGGCATGGTACCGGTCGCGTGCTGTTCCGGAACACCCGGGCGGCCATCCAGGGATTTCCCGAGCGTCGACCCGATCCTGAACCGTTGCCTTGTCCGGCCATGTACGAAGGGCAGGCCTCAGGTATTCAGGGGTTGACCCCGGAGCAACTGGTGCCCGAGGAGCAGTGGCTGGCGGACGATCCCCGGGTTGAATGGCTTGAGAAAAAGCTGATCGGCCTGCGCCCCGCCAAAGTGGTGGTGATCTGTGCCAGTGCCCAGACCGCCATGGCCCTGGAGCATTATCTCCAGCTGCGGGCGGGTATCCGCAGTGCTGCCTTCCATGAACACCTGAGCCTGATCGAGCGTGATCGCGCCGCCGCCTATTTCGCCGACACGGAGCAGGGTGCCCAGGCGCTGATCTGCTCTGAAATCGGCAGCGAAGGCCGCAATTTCCAGTTTGCCCATCATCTCGTGCTCTTCGATCTGCCTGCAAACCCGGACTTGCTCGAGCAGCGCATCGGGCGACTGGACCGGATCGGCCAGACAGAAGCGATTGATATTCACGTGCCCTACCTCAGTGGCACCAGTCAGGAGGTGCAGTTCCGCTGGTTCCACGAGGGCCTGAACGCCTTTGCCGAAAGCTGCGCGGTGGGCGTTGCCGTTCAGGAAGCGGTGCAGGCCCAGTGGCAGCAGGCTATTGATGGCGACCTTGATGTGGCTGATGGACTCGTCGAGGCCTCCGCGGACGAAGCAACGCGCCTGAAAACGCTCTTGCAGGCTGGCCGTGATGCCTTGATCGAGCTGAATTCCTGTCGCCCTGAGGTGGCAGAGGATCTGATCGCCGCCATAGAAGACGAAGAATCCGAGGCCCGGGTTCGGGATTACATGATGGAGGCTTTTGACATCCTCGGCGTGGATGTCGAAGACCATGCCGATCACTCCGACATTCTGCGACCCGGCGAGCAATATCAGGCCGGCCATGTCGCCGAATTACCGGAAGACGGGATTACCGTGACCTGGGACCGACAGAATGCCTTGGAGCGGGAAGATCTGGCTTTCATGAGCTGGGAGCACCCGATGGTCACGGGGGTGATGGACTCGGTGACCAGCTCCGGCCTTGGCAAGGCCGCCCTCGCCAGTCTTTCCGTAAAGGCGCTGCCGCCCGGAACGCTGTTGATGGAGGCCCTGTTTACTGTGCACTGCCCGGCACCGGAAGCGCTCCAACTGACCCGCTACCTGCCGGTCTCGCCACTTCGGCTGCTGGTGGATGTGAATGGCAAGGAGCTCTCGGGCGCGTTGCCTCACGACCGGCTCAACGAGATGTGCTCGAATATCCGGCGGCGCACGGCCCAGGCCATCGTTCCGCAGATCCGGCCCCAGGTGGAAACCATGGTGGATCACGTGGAGCGGTTGTCGGAGCCTCATCTGGAGCCCCTGAAGTCACAGGCGCTTGAGCAGCTGGAGGCCAGTTTCGGACCGGAAATCCGTAGGCTGGAAGCATTGCAAAAGGTGAATCCGGCGATTCGTGAGGAGGAAATCGACTTTTTCCGCGATCAGTTCGAAGCGGCAAAAGAGGCGATAGGGCACGCCAGCCTGGCATTGGAAGGCATTCGTGTGATCGTGACCGCATAATGCCAGGTGTGATCTCCGTAACTGGCTGACTGTGCGGCATTTGCTGGTCAGCCCTCATCTGATGCGGTACCGTAAACGTAACGGTTTATAGTCTTCGACATTCCCGAACCATGGATGACAGAGAGAACCTATGATGACTTTCATACTGTTTGTAGTGGCACTGGCTGGCCTGCTGATTGTGATGCGGCGCGAGTCTGGTGCAACGTCCGCGATTGGCGTAATGGCCGTTACCGGCCTGCTGTCGCTGATTTTTGCCTCTGGTTTGCTGGCCCTGGTTTTGTTTATTGGTGCCGCCGTAACAGCTGCTGCCGGCCTCCCCGGGTTTCGCCAAAGCTGGCTGACACCCCGCATTTTCGCGATGTTCAAGAAGGTCGCACCGAAGGTTTCCGAGACTGAGAAAGTGGCTCTCGAAGCCGGTACGGTCGGCTGGGACGGTGAACTGTTCACTGGTCGGCCTGACTGGCACAACCTGCTGATCAACCGCAATACCGGCCTGAGCGAGGAAGAACAGGCCTTCGTCGACAACCAGTGTGTCCAGGCAATTTCCATGTGTAACACCTGGGACGTGGCGGTCGAGCGGGCTGATCTGCCCAAAGAGCTGTGGGACTTCCTCAAGAAGGAAGGTTTCTTTGGGATGATCATTCCCAAGGAATACGGTGGCCTCGAATTCTCTGCCAAGGCGCAGTCTGCAGTTCTGCAAAAACTGGCATCCAACGAGACGCTCATGGTGTCTGTGGGCGTACCCAATTCCCTTGGTCCTGGCGAGCTGCTCGTCAAGTACGGCACCGAGGAGCAGAAAAACCATTACCTGCCAAGGCTTGCAGACGGTCGTGAAATTCCGTGCTTTGGTCTGACGGGCCCAAGGGCTGGTTCAGATGCGACGTCGCTTCCGGACACCGGTATCGTTTGCAAACAGAAAGTCGATGGCAAGGAAGTTGTCGGTATTCGGCTCAATTTCGAGAAGCGCTGGATCACCCTGGCGCCCATCGCCACGGTTGTTGGCCTTGCCTTCCGCATGTTCGACCCGGACGGGCTCCTGGGCGAAACCGAAGACTACGGTATTACCTGCGCACTGATCCCCAGGGACACCAAAGGCATGGAGATCGGCCGTCGTCATTGCCCGATTGGCAGCCCGTTCCTGAATGGCCCGATCAAGGGTAAAGACGTCTTCATTCCGCTGGACTACATCATCGGTGGCGTGGATATGGCCGGTCAGGGCTGGCGCATGCTGGTTGAGTGCCTGTCGGTGGGGCGCTGCATCACCCTGCCGTCCGGTGCGGCCGGTGCGGCTGCGTCGGCCGTTGGCACCGCTGGTGGTTTCACCCGTATCCGCCGTCAGTTCAATACGCCGGTTGCTGATATGGAGGGTGTTCAGGAGCCTCTGGCCCGAATCGCCGCCAAGACCTATATCTCGCAGGCAGCTGTAAACCACACTGCCAATATGATTGATAAAGGTGAGAAGCCGGCAGTGCCGTCTGCCATCCTTAAATACCACCTTACCGAGTTCCAGCGCGGTGTATTGACCGATGCCATGGACGTTCACGGTGGCAAGACCGTCACGCTCGGCCCGCGTAACTACCTGGGCATAGGCTACAGCGGTGCCGCTGTCTCGATCACTGTTGAGGGTGCCAACATCATGACCCGCAGCCTGATGATCTTCGGTCAGGGTGCCATTCGCTGCCATCCGTATGTGCTCAAGGAGCTGGCGGCCAAGGACAACGACGATATCAACGCGTTTGACGATGCGTTCTTCGGCCACGCCGGGCTGATTTTCGGCAATGCCGCCCGCGCCTTCACCCAGGCTCTGGGTCTTGGACGGGCAGATGTGCCGTTTGACAGCGCTAGTCGCAAGTACGCGCAGGCCGTGGCCCGCTTCAGTGCGGCCTTTGGTCTGTGCTCGGATGCCGCGATGACCACGCTTGGCAGCGAACTGAAAATGCGGGAGCTTATCTCTGCACGGCTGGGGGATATGCTGTCCAACCTGTACCTGGCTTCCATGGTCCTCAAGAACTGGCACGAGACTCAGCCGGTAGAGGGTGAGAAGGAAGTAATGGAGTACAGCCTGGGCATGCTGCTGCATCGCACTGAAAACGCCCTGGATGAGTTCCTCCAGAACCTGCCGAATCGTGCCGTGGCGCTGGTTCTGCGGGGCGTCACGATGCCGCTCGGCCGTCGCTGGGGTAGTCCGCAGGACGACCTTGCGCGCAAGTTGGCTCGTGCAATCTCCACAGACACGCCTATCCGCAACAAGCTGATTGCCAGCATCTGGCATACCAATGGCGAGGGTACCGTGGAGAATCCGGTGGCTCGCTACAACGGTTTGCTCAAGGACTACGACAAGGCAGAACAGCTATACCGGAAAGCGACCAAGGCCTACGCCAAGGGTGAATTGCCGATGACCGCCTTGCATCCGGAAGAGCGGTTTGAGGCGGCCCTGAAGGCTGGTATCTATACCAAGGAAGAGGCCGATTTCATGCGCCAGTATGAGACTGTGGTACTTGAGATGCTGACGGTCGATGACTTCCCGTTTGATGAGTTTGCGCGCAATAAGGAGACAGTGATTGATCACAACCCTGCCTGACAGGAGACAGCCCTGACATGTGGTTGTCGTTCGTTGCTGTGAGTGTTGGCGCCGTTATCGGCGCCAACCTTCGTTGGGCTCTGGGGTTGTGGTTGAACACGACCTACCATGCCGTCCCCTACGGAACGCTGGTTGCCAACCTCAGTGGTGGTTGGCTGATCGGGCTGCTGATCGGTTACTTCAGCCATGGCACCACGCTGGCACCGGAGTGGCGGCTCTTTGCCATAACCGGATTGTGCGGTGCGCTGACCACCTTTTCGACGTTTTCACTCGAGATGTTTGCTGCAATCCAGGACGGCAAATGGGCCATGGCCATCACCGGTATTCTGGCCCACGTTGTCGGCTCCATCCTCATGACTGCACTGGGAATTTACACCTTTGGCCTGGTGAAGGGATGATGGGTACCACTACCTACACAAATTCTCGAAAATACCCTTGGCAAGCTTCGGATTCAGGAGTAGAGTGAAGGGCGTAGGAAAGATTCAGTAAAGCATTTCATGAATAAGACGTACCTCCGCAGTTAGTAGTGACCGTCCTGTTTTTGATTCCGCGAGTTCTGTATTTCCGCAAAACGCTGACCTGACACCATGAAGGTGCGAGGCGGCAGATAATATGATTGATTTCAGGAAGTTTAAGTATGTCTACTACTACCGGTACTGTTAAGTTCTTCAACGAAGCAAAAGGCTTTGGCTTTATCACTCGTGAAGGCGGCCCGGACGTTTTTGTTCACTACAGCGCTATTCAGGGCAGCGGTTTCAAAACTCTGGCAGAAGGCCAGCAGGTTGAGTTCACCGTTACCCAAGGCCAGAAAGGTCCTCAGGCGGAGAACGTTGTTGCCCTGTAATCCCTGATGGATTCGGCAATAACCGCCAAAAAGGCAGCTTCGGCTGCCTTTTTTAATGGCTGAAAAACGCCTGGCAAGGTGGCACGCTTTTGTTATTTTTCCATCATTGTGTAATCTTTACCGACCTGCTGCTCGTTTAACCGGAAGTCGAGATCTCCAGGAATCATTACATGCTCCGACCGCTCAAGGCCGCCTGGATCCTGTTCTGGGCCATACTGCTCACCCTGATTCTGTTCTTCCCGATTGTTATTGCAGCCCTTTTGGGGAAGCGAGGGGATGCGGCGTTCCATGGCACCCAGATCTATGCATGGATTATCCTGAAAGTCTGCGGTATCCGCCTCAAGGTTCGTGGCAGGGAAAACATCGAGCCCGGTCAGCGATATGTCATTCTGAGCAACCATGCCTCCTATCTTGATCCCCCGGCGCTGGTGCTCGCCCTTGGTCTGCAATATCGATGGGTGATCAAGAAAGAATTGCGCAAGGCGCCCCTGTTCGGATTGGCACTGGAAGCCTCGCGGAATTTGTTTATCGATCGTTCGAAAGGCAGTGATGCACTGGAGAGCATCAAGCGGGGTGTCGGCCAGCTCCCGGACGGCACCGGCATTCTGATTTTCCCGGAAGGAACCCGTTCGTGGGATGGCAAATTACTACCCTTCAAGAAGGGTGGTTTCGTCATTGCACAGGATGGCGAGCTTCCGATTCTGCCCGTCACCATCTGTGGGTCCCACCAGCGATTGCCCAAGGGAAGTGCTGCCTTCAGCAGCGGTGCCATTGAAATCGTCATTCATCCCCCGATGGCGTCCGGGGCTTTGCCGCTGGATGATCTGATGACAGACGTTCGCAACAGTATTGCGTCGTCCCTCTGAAGCAGAAGAACCCAGCCGTCCGGCCGGGTTCCGGTGTTCAGCGCACGGTGTTACCGGGCGAAAATAGCCTCGTAGAAACGCATGGTTCCCTCCCAGGAACGGGTGGCGGCCTCTTCGTCATAACCTATCGGCATGCCGAACTCCTCGGCGACCTTGTCAGCGCCAGGATTGGTGAATGAGTGCAGCACGCCGGGAAAGCTCACCAGGGTGAGATCGACTTCTGCATCCTGCATCTCCTTCACCAGGCCGGCGACCTGGTCCGAGGGAACCATCTTGTCGGCACCACCGGTGTACACCTGAACCCTGGCCTTCACTGTTCCGGCTTCGGCGGTTATGGGGCTGCCAAGCGCACCGTGGTAGCTGACGACGCCGTCCAGATCCACGCCCATACGTGCCATATTCAGGACCACCGCGCCGCCGAAACAGTAGCCTTGTGCAGCGATGCGGGACGCATCAACGCTTTCATGGTTTTGCAGGATCTCCATCGCCGTCATGAAGCGCGCCTTCACCTGATCCATGTCCTTGGTCGCTTCCTGCATGAACTTCTGGGCGGTATCAGGGTGGTCCGCCTGCTTGCCAGAGCCATACATATCCAGGGCAAACGCGGTATAGCCGGCGGCGGCGAGCCGCTCTGCCTGATCCCGGGCGAATTCATTGTGGCCCCACCACTCATGGACCACCAGAACGCCCGGGCGTTTCTCTTCGAATTCGTCATCCCAGGCCATATAGCCGGTAAAGGTGGTTTCACCGACCTTGTATTCAACGGTCTTGGTTTGCATTTCTGCCAGTACCTGTGTGCTTGCCAGAGTTAGTGACAGGGCTGCGGCGGTCGCCACTGTTTTCATAGTTTTCATGATCTGTCCTGCTCCTTTTGGGTCGGATTGTCTTTTTGTCCGGAAATCTACGCCCGGAACCGGTAAACCGATGCAATCAGTTGCCAATCCAGTATAGGACCTTTTGACTACACTACAGTCAGACACCCGCAAATCCCGAATGATCTGGAGGTTGTGTATGAGGATCGGTGTACCCAGGGAAATCAAGAACCGCGAATACCGTGTAGGCATGACACCCGCTGCCGTTCATGAGCTGTGCGGCCACAATCATGAGGTGTTTGTGGAAACCGGAGCTGGCCTCGCCATCGGTTTTTCTGACGAGGATTATAGGCAGGCCGGAGCGCGAATTCTTGAGACGGCCGGGGAGGTTTTCGATACCGCAGAGTTGATCGTCAAGGTCAAGGAGCCCCAGGCCGAAGAGCGGGCCATGCTGAAGCCGGAACACACGCTTTTCACCTATCTGCATCTGGCCCCGGACAAAGCGCAGACGGACGACCTGGTGAAGTCCGGCGCTACCTGCATTGCCTATGAGACAGTGACCGACCATGGAGGGCATTTGCCCCTGCTGGCGCCGATGTCGGAAGTCGCCGGGCGCATGTCGATCCAGGCCGGTGCCCATTGCCTGGAGAAAGCCATGGGCGGTCGCGGCGTGCTATTGGGCGGCGTACCCGGTGTCAGTCCGGCGCGGGTAGCGGTCGTTGGTGGCGGAGTTGTCGGCCAGAATGCGATTGCCATGGCGGTCGGGTTGGGTGCCCAGGTCACGGTTCTGGACCGCAACATGGACGTACTCAGAAACCTGGACCATCTCTACGGCAACCGCATCACAACCCTGTTTTCAACGGCCCAGACTCTCGATCAGGCGGTGACGGAATCCGATCTTGTGATCGGCAGTGTGCTCATTCCAGGGGCCTCTGCGCCAAAGCTGATCACCCGCGACATGATCCGCCGGATGCCGGAGGGAAGCGTTATCGTGGACGTTGCCATTGATCAGGGTGGCTGTGCCGAAACCTCCCGGGCCACGACGCACGACGATCCCACGTATATTGTTGATGGTGTGGTACATTACTGCGTGGCGAATATGCCGGGTGCCGTTGCGCGCACGTCGACTCTGGCGTTGAATAACGTCACCTTGCCTTTTGTGGCGGCCCTGGCCAATAAGGGTCCGGATCGGGCGATGAAGGAAGATCAACACCTCAGGGCCGGGCTGAACGTGGCCGCGGGCAAGGTGACCTACAGGGAAGTGGCAGAAGCGACCGGGCACCCATACACCAACCCTGAATCCCTGTTGGGATCCTGAGTGTGAAATCCTCGGAGAAACCATGAAACTGATCGGATCCACTACTTCACCTTACGTTCGGCGTATTCGTATCCTGCTGGACGAAGAGCCCTATGAATTCCTCAATCTCAATATCTATGGTGAAGGCCGGGACGAGCTGCGGCGAAACAATCCGACCCTGAAAATTCCGGTACTCGAAGACGGTGGCAAGGAAATCTATGATTCCCGGATTATCGCCCGTTACATCAGTGCCAAACAGGGCCGCGATCCGCTGACCTGGGATCAGGAAAACCAGCTGACCATGATTGATGGCGCCAATGACTCCGCGGTCACGTTGCTGCTCTCGGAGAAGTCCGGAATCGATACCGGCGCCGACCTGATGTTCTACAACCTTCAACGTGAACGCATCATGACAACCTTGCGCACGCTGTCGGCAATGGCGGAAGAGGGCCAGTTCGAGGAATGGAATTATCCGGCCATCTGTCTTTATTGCCTGGTGGACTGGCTGGATTTCAGGGACCTGGTGGACTTTTCCGGTGTGGAGAGCCTGTTGTCCTTCCGCGACAGCCACAGGGATTACCCCTGGGTTGCCGAGACCGATCCGCGCAATTCCTGACTCCGAGCGGCCGGCAATCGCCGGCCGCCGCCTCCAGCCAAGGCTGAAAAAAACTTGCCCGATCATCCTGCGTCAATTTGCTTTCGCAATCGCTGTTCTTGACTATAGTTAAGATTAAGGAACAGCGTCTGATCTGCCGGTTACCGCGTTCCGTACGTATAAATACCAACAATAGAAGAGAGAGGGGGTCATCCATGCTCCTGTCACATGCGTTCGGTCTCTTTACCCATCCTGATGAAGAGTGGGCTTCCATACGAAAAGAACATGAAACTCCGCGCCGGGTCTATGTTGCCTATGTTCTGATTCTGGCGGCGATAGCTCCCATTTGTGCCTATATATCGACCGCCTATTTCGGCTGGACGGTCGGCAATGAGCGGCTGATCAAGTTAACCGAGATCAGTGCAATGCAGCTCAGCGTGTTGACCTATCTGGCAATGCTGGTCGGCGTTTTTGCGCTGGGTTACGCCATCAACTGGATGGCAAGAACCTACGGCGCCAAGGAGGAACACGTACCCTCGAACGGTATTGCCCTGGCAGCATACTCCTGCACTCCTCTGTTCCTGGCAGGATTTGCCCTGTTGTATCCAGTGCCCTGGTTCAACGCCATCGTCTTCCTGGCCGCCGCCTGCTATGGCGCCTATCTGATGTATGACGGGCTGCCGATTGTCATGGGCATCGAAAAGGAGCGGGCGGTAATGTACGCCGGAGCGTTGCTGACCGTCGCCCTGGTGATCCTGGTATCCACTCGCGTGGGTTCCGTCATTCTCTGGAACTTCGGAGTCGGTCCGGTATTTATCAGCGGATAGACCGGGTTTAAACGGACCGTAAAAGGGGAGCCATTGGCTCCCCTTTTTTATGGTTTCTGGTCCTTGCAAAAGACTTGTCGTGATTTGCCATCCCCCTGTCGCAAATTGGCAATGCGTTCTTAACCAAGCCCGATTAGCTTCTTCATTGGGAGTAGAAACGGCGAAAGGTGCAGAACGTCGAGACTACAAGGGACGAACGCAGGGGAAGATATAACAATGAAACGACTGACACGACGGGATTTTCTGAAGGCATCAGCCATGGGTATGGGCGCCGTGGTGATTTCAACCGGCCTCGCAGGCTGTGTACTGGACAGCTCCGACAGGCGAACAATCAGCTTTACCCATGGAGTGGCCAGCGGCGACCCGCTTGCCGATGGTGTCATGCTCTGGACCAGGGCTGCACCGGCGACCGGCTCGGCACCTGTCGGTGTCGCCTGGGAGGTGTCGACGGATGAGGGTTTCGAGAACCTTGTGCACTCCGGCACGGCAGAGGCCACTGAAGCCCATGACTTCACCGTCAAGGTGGATGTCCGCGGCCTGGCACCGGGGCAGAGCTACTATTATCGCTTTCAGACGACCGATCGGCAGTCACCGGTGGGCGTAACCCGGACCTTACCGGAAGGCAGTATCGACTCAGTGCGCCTGGCCGTGGTCTCCTGCGCGAATTATCCGGCCGGTTATTTCAACGTCTACGGGGAAATCAGTAAACAGAATGACCTGGATGCCGTGGTCCATCTGGGCGACTACATCTACGAATACAGCTCCGACAGCGGCAGTTATGCGGCACAGGATGCCCAGGCGCTGGGGAGGACCTTTTCTGAGGACAACAATCTTGAGCTGATTGAACTGGTGGACTATCGCAGACGTTACGCTGCGTATCGTGCGGACCCGGATCTTCAGTCCCTGCATGCGAGAGTGCCGTTCATCGTGGTGTGGGACGACCACGAGGTGGCGAACGACGCCTGGGAAGAGGGAGCTGAAAACCACAACGAGGGCGAGGGCGATTTCACCCAGCGTAAGCTCAATGCCCTGAAGGCCTATTTCGAATGGATGCCGATCCGCCCTGTGATCGAGGGCAGCGACGAGGCCATCTTCCGGACCTTCCGGTTCGGCAATCTGGTGGACCTGCACATGCTGGATACCCGCATTATCGGGCGTGATCAGCAACTGGACTACATGGACTATTTCACGGGAGAAGGCCTCGATGCTGTCCGCTTTACTGCGGATGTTGGCAGTGAGAACCGTACCATGCTAGGTGCGGAGCAACTGCTCTGGCTGCAGTCTTCCCTGAACTACTCCACCGCCACATGGCAGGTGCTGGGGCAACAAGTCCTCATGGGCCGAATGAATCTGCCTGCGGAGCTGCTGGTGGCCATTGCTACTGAGCAGTTTGACGGTCTGCCGGAAAAACTGGCGGAACTGGCCCAGCTCAAAGGCCGGGAGCTCCAGGGGGATCCGTCCCTGACTCCAGAGGAATTGGCTCGCATCAACACGGTTGCCCCCTACAATCTGGACGCCTGGGATGGCTACCAATATGAACGGGAAGTGGTTCTGGGAACGGCCAAGGCGCTGAACAAGAACCTGGTGGTACTGGCGGGGGATACCCATAACGCCTGGGCCAACAACCTGAAAGACATCCAGGGCGACCAGATTGGCGTGGAGTTCGCTACAGCGTCGGTTACATCACCCGGCCTGGAGGAGTATCTGGGCATTCCGGATGACATGATTCAGGGCGCGGAACAGGCCATTGGTCTGCTGGTGGATGACCTGGATTACCTGAACGTGAATCAGCGTGGCTACATGCTGGTGACCTTTACGCCCGAAGAAGCCCGGGCCGACTGGTATTTCGTGGACACCATCAAGTCAAAGGATTATCAGATCGACGCGAGCCGCACCGCTTCCCGGCGGGTATTGCCCGGTCCCGGAAATCGTACGGTGCAGGACACAGGCATAGGATAAGAAGTCCGACCGGTCCCCAGACTATTCTGTCTTTGATGCAGCGCAAACCACCCCGGGTGCTTTCCGGGGTTTAATGGGGTGTTGCAATGGCAGGGAGCTCTCAGGGGATGTCGGAATCGGAGGTCTTGAAAAACGGCGAGTGCGAGCAGCGGGAGCCGGAGTGGCATGTGCTTCAGTCCGCGGAAGCAAGGCAGGAGCTCAAAGCTAAGGAGCCCCTGTCTGAGGATGAGATTCGCCAGCGCCTGGCCCGCCATGGCCCAAATGCTTTGCCGGAGGCTCGTGCAAAGGGGCCTTGGGCGAGACTCGGACGGCAACTCAAGAATTTCCTGATTTACGTACTGGCAGGGGCCGCCGTAATCACGGCAAGCCTGGGCCACTGGGTGGATGCCGGCGTCATTCTTGCCGTTGTTGTTATCCAGACGCTGGTGGGCTTCGTTCAGGAGGGCAAGGCCGAGCAGGCCCTGTCGGCCATTCACCACATGCTTGCGCCCAAAGCACGGGTCGTGCGGTCTGATGGCCAGCATCAGATAGATGCTGCCAATCTGGTTCCGGGCGATACGGTACTGTTGGAGCCCGGAGACCGGGTGCCCGCCGATCTGCGTCTGGAAAAGTCCCACAACCTGAAAATCGATGAGGCCATTCTCACGGGTGAGTCCGAGGCTGTTGATAAATCAACAGGGTCGGTGGCTCCAGATGCTCCGTTGGGGGACCAGTCCGGGATGGCCTTCTCCGGCACCATGGTTGCGACCGGGACCGGCCGTGGCGTTGTGGTTCGAACCGGCGCGCGCACTGAGATCGGTCGCATTTCCGGACTCCTCGCTCAGACCACAACTCTGAAAACCCCCTTATTGGAGCAAATGGACAGGTTCGCCCGAATCCTTTCCATCATCGTGATTGCCGCCGGCATTGCGATTTTTGTTGGCGGAGCTGCATTCAGCGGTCTGCCATTCCGGGAACTGTTTATGGCAGTGGTTGGCCTCACCGTTGCCGCGATACCCGAGGGCTTACCAGCAATTCTCACCATTACCCTGGCCATCGGTGTGCGCCAGATGGCACGCCGGCAGGCCGTGGTTCGCCGAATGCCGGTTATCGAAACCCTGGGCGCGGTGTCGGTAATCTGTTCGGATAAAACCGGAACGCTCACCCGGAACGAAATGATGGTCACTCGGGCGGTGTTATCCGGGGTTCAGCTCGAGGTGACTGGCGAAGGCTACGATCTTGATGGTGCGGTAAACGCCGAAAATGGTCACTCGTCGGGCTCCACTCTGCTGGACGAACTTGCCCGGGCCGCAGCCCTTTGTAACGACGCCCATGTTCACCATGACTCAGGCAGAATCCGAATCGCCGGCGATCCAATGGAGGCCGCGCTCTCCGTGTTTGCCCGCAAAGCAGGGTTTGATGTTGATGGCAGCGCCGCCGACTGGCCCCGGAAAGATGAGATCCCTTTCGATACCGAGAATCGCTTCATGGCCACGCTGAACCATGACCACCACGGCCACAGCGTGATCTACCTGAAAGGCGCACCGGAGCGGATCCTGGATATGTGTAACAGCGAGGTTGCCGAATCCGGGGAAACCAGCGAACTGCGCCGGGATTTCTGGGAGCGGGTTATCACCGAAATGGCATCCGATGGTCTCAGAGTGCTGGCCCTTGCCCGGAAGCCCGCAGAACGTGGCAGTGGCGAACTGGCCATTGAAGATCTTGAACAGGGTGCAGAACTGCTTGGTCTGGTTGGTTTGCTGGATCCGCCAAGGCAGGAAGCCATTCGGGCTATTGCCGAGTGCCACGAAGCCGGAATCCGGGTGAAGATGATTACCGGTGATCACGGGATCACGGCAGGCGCTATTGCCCGCAAGCTGGGCCTGAAAAATACCGGGCGGGTTCTGACTGGTAAGGAATTGGACCAGCTGGATGATGATCAACTTCGGGGTCTTGTTGGTGAAGTGGATGTCTTTGCCCGGACCAGTCCCGAACACAAATTGAGGCTGGTCACTGCGCTGCAGGCCCTGCATGGAGTTGTCGCCATGACCGGGGACGGGGTCAATGACGCACCGGCCCTCAAGCGGGCGGATGTGGGTATTGCCATGGGGGTGAAGGGCTCGGAGGCTGCGAGGGAAGCGTCTTCGGTGGTGTTGCTGGACGACAATTTCGCCAGTATTGCGGCAGCCGTGCGCGAGGGGCGAACTGTTTATGCCAATCTGAAAAAAGGCATTGCCTTTATGCTGCCCATTAACGGTGGGGAGTCTATCAGTCTCGTTACCGCCCTGTTGCTTGGGCTGACCCTGCCCATTTCGGCACTGCAGATTCTCTGGGTCAATATGGTCAGCTCTGTGGTTCTGGCCATGACACTGGCGTTTGAGCCCGCGGAACCCGATGTTATGAAGCATCCGCCAAGGGGGCGGAATGAGTCCCTGCTTCGGGGATTCGTGGTCTGGCGCGTGGTCTTCGTTTCACTTCTGTTCCTTGGTGGCATTTTTGCTGCCTGGTACTGGGCCATGCATCATCATGGTGATGAGAGCACTGCCCGGACCCTTGCGGTTAACACGCTTGTGGCAATGGAAATGTTTTACCTGTTTGCGGTGCGATACCTGGATTCAGCGTCAATTACCCTGCGCGGGGTGTTGGGTACGCCGATCGTCCTGTTGGCAGTCGCCGCGGTTATTGCATTGCAACTGCTGTTTACCTATACGCCCTGGTTCAACGAGACCTTTGGCACGCAGGCGCTGAGCTTTGAAATGCTCGCGTTTGCAGCGGCTTCCGGTGTGGTGGTTCTGGTGATCCTCGAAATCGAAACGGTTGTCAGAAGGCGTTGGCTCAGGGCAGGCCCCGGGTAATCACCGCCGGGTCCCCCCGGCCTTCTACCGCTGCCAGCTCCGCACTGGACAGCCATTCGCCCGGGGGCTTGTCCATTACGCTGGCGCAGGCAGCCAGGGCATGGCCCCAGGAACAGCCGTTGGCAAACAGCATGCCGGCCTCATTCAATGTCCCGCCTCGGTTGATGTAGCCAAGAACCCGGGCCTGTGACGGTTCCGGGAACAGCGGATGGAGATGGCCCCGGAAGACCTCCGGGCGCATGTGCGTGAGAGCAACCCGTCGGCGAATGCGGTGGGGGAACAGGCGCTCCCGCTCGAATTCGGACAGGCATACCTGGGCTTCCATGGTGTCCCTAGGTTGGCGGAATCTGCCGGGTTCCTGGATATAGACCAGGCGAAAGGGAGTGCCGGTCTCCCTCAGGCGTTCACAGGCTCTGATTGACTCGGATAACTGGTAGGCGCCATTGGCGATGAGCAGCAATGGTTCACCGGACGAGGTATCTTCATCCACCACCAGGGCCCCGTGCCTCGCCAGCAGTTCCGCTTCCCGGGTGTCGAAGACGCAGGGGCGTTCCCGTTTCGGGATTACCATGCAACTGATCGTGCCCCTTTCACGGAATACCGATGGCAATGTTGCCAGAGTGCTGTTGTAGTCGGCCGGAAACAGCACCCGGGAGACGTCGTTCATCTCCGCGAGCATACTTTCGCAGAAGGTGGTGTCCTGATGGGACTGCTCGTTCTTGCCATTTTCCCAGGTGTGTGAGGTGGCAATAACCGGCAAGCCGAGCCAGCGGGCAGGCCGCCCGATTTCTTTCTGGTGCCGGGCAAAAATCAGCTCCTGGCGGATGGCGCCAAGCATTTTCACGCAGAAGGCCTCATAGCTGGCGACCAGATTGAGCCCCGCCTTATTGGCCAGACAAGCCGATACCACAGATTCTTCGTTCAGTGCCGTGATGATCTTGCCGTGCACCGACTCCTGATCGTTCTCGGGATCGTTCACCCGATGCTTCAGATCATCCAGCACTCCGCCAAGACGATTGCTTGCCAGCTCGTCCGGATTGCCCACTCTGGCCCTGAGGTCCGGGTTCTGGGCTACCAGCGCACGGAAAAAATCATCCACAGCCTTCATCGGCGAGGTGCATTCCCGACAGGCCGGAAGCCGGGGGATTATCGGGTCCGGTGGATTGCGGGTCGCGAGAGCATGATCACGCTCAAGTGGGCGAGATTGCCCGGCGTGCTGGTTAAGATGAGTGATAGCGTTTTGAAGCTGATCCGGAGCCACCCACAATCTGGTGGCATGCTCGTTAAACAGCTCCCTGGCCCGGGCATCCATTCGCGGGTTTCCGGGCAGTGGCAGGTTATGGGCTGCATTGCTGCTGGCGCCATAAAAACCATACCCCTTGGTGGTCTCCGCAATGCCATAGGGTACCCGAACGGGATAGCCGCTCTCTCCCCGTAGCGCCGCCTCGCCATTGGTGGCGAGTGCCTGCTCCATTTCATAGAGAGCACAGACAAAGGCGGCAGGATCGCGGCCATCAAAGCGGAAGGGCACAAAGCCCCTGTGTTCGAGATGCGCTTCAAAACGTTCGAGACCCTCGCGGGTGCCCAGCTCGGTTCGCTGTTCAATGCGCCGTCCATTGGCAATCATAACCGGCATCACTGCGCCGCAGTCCTCGGCGCGCCACCAGCGGGGGATCCAGTCGCTGCCGCGCTGCTCCTCGGCGGCCCCATCAGATAGAAAGGCCACCAGAGACTCACCCGGCAGGGGCATATGGGCGTATTGCAGCTCGGCAAACCCGAGGTAGCCCCCTTCGATAATACCACCGGCGGTGTGCGGATTGACGTGGCTGCCAAGGGGCGCGGCCATGGTACCGTCTGGCTTCTGGCGGTAGCTGTAGAAATCAGAAACCAGAGTTGAGAGCCCGTCCGGCCCTCGATAACGTTCCGCCTGTTCCGGGTGAAGGTTTCCGGTGAGGACGTTCAGGGCGTCCACGGCTGCCACGCAGTGCCCCTGGCCCATCAGCCAGCTCCGTGTGCGTCCGGTCAGATTGTTCAGAGCCAGATAGCCGGCATAGGCCGGCACCATGTTCAGTGCCCCGCCGGTGTGGCCTTCCGGATTGGTCTTGAAGTCCTGAGGCGCCAGCGGCTGGCCGGAGACATCAACCCGGCGGGCGTAGGTCATGTGAACTACCAGCCAGAGACCGGCACTGGTCAGTCTGTCCAGGTCGGCGAGTTTACGATAGACCGTGGCAGCATCGGGCTGGTGGCCGGCAGCAACCAGGTGCTCTGCCAGTAGGCTGACCTGATGTTGCGTGGCTTCACTGTGCTGGATGACGCCATAACCATCGCACCAGCGCCGGAAATCCGGGCAGTCTGAAGCGGCATGATTCACCGCTGCTGTTTGAATGGGAAATGGCATGAGATGCCTCCATGGCGTCAGTGTGTTCGCGAATTTTAAAACCACCGCTGTGAACTGCCATTGATGCAGGTCAGTCGAAACTGCATCTTTCTGCAGACTGCTCCAAGCCAAGCGCTCCACCCGCCCGCGTACAGGCTTGCTCGCCTGCCCGTTGCCGAAAGCCATGGTTTCTGAGAGTCTGTTCGAATAAGCCACCTGATAAGGAGACTCCCATGACGCAAGACAAGAATCAGGACAAGCGCCGGAAATATTCGGCCCCCGTTGTTGATGGCATTGGCAAATCCGCCAGCCGTGCCATGCTTCGGGCCGTCGGGTTTACCGATGAGGATTTCAAAAAGCCCCAGATCGGCATTGCGTCCACATGGAGTAACCTCACGCCGTGCAACATGCACATCAACCAACTGGCTGAGGAGTCGGCTGCCGGAGCCGATGAGGCCGGCGGCAAGTCGCTTATTTTCAATACCATTACCATATCGGACGGCATTGCCAACGGTACCGAGGGCATGAAGTATTCCCTGGTGTCCCGGGAGGTGATCGCCGATTCCATTGAGACCGTGGCCGGTTGTGAAGGGTTCGATGGCCTGGTGGCGATCGGTGGCTGCGACAAGAACATGCCCGGTTGCATGATGGGGCTGGCGCGTCTGAACCGGCCGTCTGTGTTCGTGTATGGCGGCACCATCATGCCTGGCGAGAACCACACCGATATTATTTCCGTGTTTGAAGCCGTGGGTGCCCACGCCCGTGGTGATCTGGATCTGATTGAGGTGAAGCAGATAGAGGAAACCGCGATTCCGGGGCCAGGGTCCTGTGGTGGCATGTATACCGCCAATACGATGGCGTCGGCTATCGAGGCCATGGGCATGAGCCTGCCGGGCAGCTCCGCCCAGAACGCTGTGTCGGAAACCAAGGCGGAGGATTGTCGGGGTGCCGGGGCTGCGGTGCTGAACCTGCTGGAGAAAGACATCAAGCCTAGCGACATCATGACCCGGAAAGCCTTCGAAAACGCCATTACGGTCGTCATCGCCCTGGGCGGTTCCACCAATGCGGTACTGCACCTGCTGGCCATGGCCAGCACCGTCGGTGTCGATCTGGAGCTGGAAGACTTTGTCGAGATTGGCAAGCGGGTGCCGGTGCTAGCGGATCTGCGCCCGAGCGGCCACTACATGATGTCGGAGCTGGTGGCCATCGGCGGTATCCAGCCGCTGATGAAAATGCTGCTGGATCGCGGTCTGCTGCATGGCGACTGTCTGACCGTAACCGGGCAGACGCTGGCCGAGAACCTGGCTGATGTTGACCCCTATCCGGAAGGGCAGGACATCATTCACGCCTTCGACAACCCGATCAAGGCTGACAGCCATCTGCGGATCCTGTTTGGCAATCTCGCACCAACGGGAGCGGTGGCGAAGATCACCGGCAAGGAAGGCACGCATTTTACCGGCCGTGCCCGGGTATTCCATTCGGAAGAAGAAGCCCAGGAGCGGATTCTCGACGGCACAGTGGTGGCCGGCGATGTGCTGGTCATCCGCTACGAAGGCCCCAAAGGCGGACCGGGCATGCGGGAGATGCTGAGCCCCACCTCCGCGATCATGGGCAAGGGCCTGGGCAGCGATGTCGCGTTGATTACCGATGGCCGGTTCTCAGGGGGCAGCCACGGTTTCGTGGTTGGTCATATCACACCGGAAGCGGCCGAGGGCGGCCCGATTGCGCTGGTCGAGGATGGCGACACCATAACCATTGATGCCGTCAGTAACCGGATTGAGCTGGATGTCTCGGATCAGGAACTGGAACGTCGTCGGCAGGCCTGGCAGGCTCCACCACCCCGTTTCACCCGAGGCACGCTGGCGAAGTATTCGCGAACCGTAAGTTCTGCCTCGAAAGGGGCTGTGACCGATTTGCCCTGATCTGATCGGAGCTCAGGTCTTCAGCTGTTCTGGCCTGCCCCAGTAGTATCCCTGGCCATACAGGCCGGGGAACTGCTGTAGCCAGGCGGCGATAGCTTCCTCCTCCACACCTTCGACCACAACATCCAGGTCGAGAGCCTCACCCAGGTCAAGCGCCGCTCGGAATATTCGCTGTCGGGCAGGTTGGGTGAGTATGTCGCTGAGAAAACTCCGGTCGATTTTTAACTCGTCCAGCTCGAATGTGGCAAGGGTTCCCAACGACGAGTGCCCGGTTCCAAAATCATCGACGGCAATTCGGAACCCGCTTTGGCTCAGGGTCCGAATAACGACTTTTGCCAAGGCTGTGTCAGCCATCATCGCTGTTTCGGTAATCTCCAGAATAAGATCGGAAGGTTGTGCCCCATGGTGCTGCACAATTGCCTTCACCTTTTCCACAAAGTCCGGGTGGGTGAGATCGTTTGCAGAAATATTGACCGCAACGGCAATGTGGTCCCCGTGACGGGCCTTCAGCGCGCTCATATCTTCACAGACGCGGTCCACCACCCAGAGCGTAACGTGGTGAATCATCCCGACCTGTTCGGCTAATGGGATCCACCGATCCGGAGCAACCGTGCCGAAGTCCGGGTGTTGCCAGCGGATCAGGGCTTCCAATGAAGCGATACGTGCGTCCTGTATTCGCACGGTTGGTTGGTATTCCAGCCATATGCAGCCATTACCCAGTGCCTCTTCGATATCCAGCATCAGCATTTGCTGCTGGTACTGCCAGTCCGCGATAGCCGGGTCGTAAACCGTCAGGGGCTGATGCGTATCCAGGGCAGCAAAGCCAGCTGATGAAAGGATATCTGACGCGTCGACCCCATGCTCCGGAGCATGGGCGATACCCACCGATGAACTCCACGATAGCGAGAACCGGCCCTCGCGGAAGTTCTCTCCCAACCAGTTCATGAGCGTTTTCAGTTTTTCCGGGTAAGCGTCCGGGGCGTCAGTATGGAAAAAGGCAAAGGCATGATTGCTGGTATCAATGCTGGCGAGGGCATAGCCGTCAATCATGATCAACTGATCACCCATGATCCGTTTCAGGAATCCGTCGAGCTCCCACAGATAACTTCTGAGCAGATCCTCTGCCGTCCGATAGCCGAGAGCCTGCTCGATTTCGTTAAACCGGGTCAACTGAATCATGGCGACGGTGTAGGGCTGTTGGTGGCTATCAAGTTGATCCAACGACTCCTCCAGCATGGCCCGATTGGGTTTGCCGGTAACACTGTGGGTTTTGAGGAGTTGCTTGTAATTTTGCTCTACGTGAGATCGCAGTGTTTGTTCCTGGCGAGCCCGAATATCAGAAGCCAGCCTTTTTTTGCGCTCTTCCAATATCTGACGGCCAATGCCGCTGGTCAGGATCAGAGATGCGGCTGCTGCACCGATAAAGAAGGCGGAATCGGTAAAGCTGTTCACCGGGACCCAGCCGACAGTCCGCGCCGCCGAGATAACTGTACCCAGGAGAATGAAGAGCAGTGATAACGCAAAATAGCGGGCATACACCTCGTGTCGGGCCTGTTTGAGCGTCAGGGCCAGAATCATTGAACCACCGGTCAGGGCCAGTATCAGGAAGGAGTCCTGACCGAGCAACGGTAGCCGCAGTGGCATGGCCAGCAGATGTAAAAGGCCAAGAACACTCGCTGCATTCAGTAGCAGTCTCGGGAGTCTGGAGACCTGGATAAAGTTTGGCGTGATTTGGCAAAGTGAGATGAGGCAAAGGCAGAGGCTGATGTTCAGTAATGCGTTTATTTCCGGGAAGTCTGGCCAAATCAGCCAGAGCCCGAAGCCCTCCATGACAAGTTGCACGTGAATAACGGATAGCGTGAGAACGCCCAACCAGGCCAGCCCCGGGAGCCTGAATTTCATCATGAAGCTGAGGTTCAGCAACAGCGCAAAAACGAGGAGGCCAGTGATGAATGCCTTCCAGGTCATGGTTCCTGCAATGTCGCTTACAACCTTGTCAGGTTCCAGAATGCTAATGGGCAGTAGCGTGGGGCCGGCATTCTGAACCTCGAACAACAGTGTGGTCGTACCCGCCGGTAATGAAACTGGCCAGATCCACGGTGGTAGCGAAATCAGCCGGTTACCGAATGGGTAAAGGTCTCCCATGTCGCGAAGCCGCTGGAAAGCGCCATTTTCATCGAGAATGGCGGGTCTGAGCCGGTCGATGTAGGGGGCGGATACAAGGACCCACTGTTCGGCGTTTGTGGCTCCAAGGTTCTCCGCCGTCACCTTGAAGGTGACAGGTCCGTTGTAATAGCCAATGCCGGAGTTCTCTGACGGGGCCGCCTGCCAGTTTTTCTGCCGCCAGTTTTCGTCCTCTATAACCTGCTCCAGAGGCGTAACCAGATAGTCGATCTGCACAATGCGGGAGGACTGGGACGCTGGCTCGGGAGAGTCGACCTGCGACAGCGCGGAAAGCGGATTTTCAGGCGCTTGAAGGAGGCTTGCGAGCAGACCGTATGCCATGGCAGCCATCAGGAGCAGGAATGGCATCCAGCGTCGAAAAGGTGTCAGCCCGGACTGGGCTCGGAGTTGTGACAGCACGGCTTTTTCGGTCTGATGTGTGCTGTCATCCATATGAAGCGACGGTCCCGCTAAGTGGTGTTTTCTGACTCGAAGAATCAGCTCGAATTTTAATGGTTTTTCAGCTCACTTGCATTTGCCAGGTGAAATTGGCGCAAGAAACTTTTCACCTGATCAAACAAGACATTCGCTGGTATAGTTAACCCTGACCATCCTATCTGTAGAAGCCTGTTTCCGGACCGGTTGCGCGATGCATGAATAAACCACAGGATCTGTACAAATGAGACTCGCCGGCTTTTCCCCTTTCGTGATCTTGATGTTGCTCTGGCTGCCAGGATCGCTTTTGGCCCATCAAACGGGGGATGAATCCCAAAAGCGGGAGGCAGAAACAGACAGTGGACCCAGGCTCGCTTCGGTGAATGCCGCGGTTGCCGTGGCTGGTGATAACGAGCTGATTTTCGGCAAGAATGCCGACCGGTCCGTACCCATTGCCTCTGTTACCAAGGTCATGACCGCGCTGGTCGTGCTGGAATCCGGCGAGCCGCTGGATGAGTGGCTGATTTTTCATGAGCGGCATACGCCCGCCGCCGCCAACGCCTACAGTCGGATTCGCATCGACTCGGAGATGCGGCGTAAAGATGTCCTGCGCATTGCACTGATGTCCTCCGAAAATTTTGCCGCCTACACCCTTGCCCGTAGCCACCCGGGCGGGTTCGATGCCTTTATCGAGGCGATGAACGCCAAGGCCGCGGCCCTGGGAATGACCGGTACCCGGTTTGTTGATCCGACCGGGCTGTCGTCGGAGAACCTTTCAACCGCCGCGGATCTTGTAAAGCTGGTAAACGCTGCGGCTGATTACCCGGAAATCCGGGAGTACTCCACCACCGGTTATTTCCGTGGGCAATTCCGGCAGCCCCGTTACAGCCTGTCGTTCGGGAATACCAATGCCCTGGTGCATCGGGATAGCTGGGGGGTGGCCCTCAGCAAGACCGGCTATCTCTCCGAGGCCGGGCGCTGCCTGGTGATGATTTCGAAGATGAACGGCAAAGAGGTGGTGACCGTGCTGCTTGATTCCCTCGGTACCCGCTCGCCGATGGGCGATGCCGGACGGATAAAGCGCTGGCTTGATACCGGAGCCAGGGGCTCGGTGGCCGCTGCCGCCCGGCGTTACGAACAGGAAAAGAACGCGTCATACGCGACCGCTGGTAACAGTACGGTCAGTGTGAACTGACACTGAAGGGAATCCCGTTATGATCCAGATATTCACGACCGGTGGCACCATCGACAAGGTCTACTTCGATGCCAACAGCGAGTTCGAGGTAGGGCACAGCCTGCTGCCGGAGCTGCTGTCTGAATCCAACATCCACGAGGGCTATCGCCTGCGGGAACTGCTGCGCAAGGACAGCCTGGAGATGACCGATGATGATCGCCAGCAGGTACTGGCGGCGGCCAGTGAATGCGATTGTGGCCGAATCATTATCACCCACGGCACGGACACCATGGCCGATACTGCGGCGGTGCTGTCCGGCCTGAAGGACAAGACCATCGTATTGACCGGCGCGATGCAGCCGGCCCGTATGCGCCGAACCGATGCGGTATTCAATGTCGGGTTTGCCTGGGCTGCGGTGCAGCTGCTGCCGCCGGGTGTGTATATTGCTATGAATGGTGAAGTGTTCGAGGCCGGTGCAGTGCGCAAGAATCTCAAGGCGCAACGTTTCGAGCGCACCTGAGTATCACGCCAGGCTGTCTCTTTCCTCGGCGGTCAGTTCCCGGTATTCGCCGGGCATCAGCGCATCGTCCAGTTCGACCTGTCCAATGCGGACACGATGAAGGGCTTCCACGTGGTTGCCAACGGCTGCCATCATGCGCTTGACCTGATGATAGCGCCCCTCCGAAATCGTCAGCTCAATGATCCTGTCTTCCAGAAAATGCACCCGGGCCGGTCGCGTCGGCCTGGGATCATTATGCAGGTCCACACCACGTTCCAGTTGCTGTGCCGCGGCGTCGCTCAGAGGTTCGTTCAGGGTTACCCGGTAAGTCTTGGGGCAGTCGGTTCGCGGTGAGGTGACCCGGTGAGACCACTGTCCATCGGTGGTCAGTAACAGGAGGCCGGTTGTATCTGCATCGAGGCGCCCGGCAATATGGAGATGTCGGGTGATGTCTGCTGGCAACAGGTCCAGCGCTGTTGGATGGTCGCTGTCGGTCGTCGCGCTCACCACGCCTGCTGGCTTGTTCATCATCAGATAGCGCTCGCCCGGGAGGCTCAGAGGGGTGCCTGACAAGGCCACCCGTTCATCCCCGGCCAGGCGGGTGTTGGCGCCCTTGCAGATTTGCTCATTGATCGTTACTTCTCCGCGGCCGATGGCCCGCTTGGCCTCTTTTCGGGAGAGCTCGGTGGTGTTGGCAATAAACTGGTCCAGTCGCATGGTATTCAGCAGCGTTGTCCTGGTGCCGGGGAGCTCAGACTGGCCAGGCAGAGCACCGGCGTTTCGGCAATCATCCGGGACCAGAGCAGCCCCAGAGCTTCGGAGCTTACTGGTGGGCGTGGAGTCCGAAAGCTCGCCGTGGGGTCGATGCCGCTGCCATTGCGGGTCGCCAGAACAAAGGTAAACGGGTGCGCGCCTGGAATGCCCAGCCGGATATCGGTGGCCGTGATGCGGTCGCCGGCCTGGTCGTAATCCAGGAAGCCCCGGGTGAACCATTCAAGACGCCGGGCCTCGGGCAGGTCCGAGACTTCGCTCGCCAGCTCCGGGCGGCGTGGAAAGTATTCAAGATTCAGTGGCGTGTCGCCATCCAGAAAGCCGGTGACTATTTCCACCCGCTGATCACCCTGCAGAGCCGTCGCCCGCCACAACAGGGTGCTGAATGGCATGGGCTGAACCAGCAGGTCCGGGTCTTCCAGGCCGGCGGCCGCAAGCGCGGGTTGTACTCGCTGTGTCATCACTTGCTGGGCCAGAACACTCCAGCCCAGGTACAGGGTGGACACTGCCAGGCCTGCAACTATCGCTGTTTTGGCGGGCGGCCGGGCGAGAAAAAACAGGCAGCCGGCCAGCAGGGGCAGGGTGTATAGCGGGTCGATGATAAAAATGCTGCTGACGGCTACGGGGGGCCCGATGGGCCAGAACAACTGGGTGCCATAGGTTGTAAAGGCATCCAGTAAAGGATGGGTAATCAGGATCAGCCCCGTCAGGGCGAGCCACCGCTGAAAACTCAGTTGTGGTTTCCAGCGCCAGAGCAGCCAGGCAAGGGCCACTGCCAGAGGGGCCAGAACGAACAACGAATGGCTGAATCCACGGTGTTGGGTGAAATTGGCCACTGCGGTGCCGTAATCGATGACGACATCCAGATCCGGGAGGGTGCCCAGAACTGCGCCTGTCAGCAAAACCGAGCGGCCAAGAGTCTTGCCGGCTACGGCGCCGGCCAGGGAGGCGCCCAGGGCGGCCTGGGTGAGTGAATCCATGTCAGATCAGTCTCGCATCAAAACGGTGTCCTGCAGTAGTAGGCCACCGACTCCCCGGTGGATCACTGTCCTGCAGGTATTTCCAGCGCCGCCAGCACCGATTCACCGGGGTAGCCATCAGCCACCAGGTTGTTGGCAGCCTGGAACTGACGGATGGCAGACCGCGTTGCCGGGCCCATGATGCCATCGGGGTTGCCTGGCTCATACCCCCGTTGCTGCAGGGCTTTCTGGAGGTTGATGATGTTGGCGCGGGACAGCGCGGGGGCGTCTTCGGGCGGCGGATTTTGCAGTTTACCCGCGCCGGCAATCCGGTCAGCCAGATGACCAACCGCAATGGCGTAGAACTCGGAGCGGTTCCAGCCCATGATCACGCGGAAATTGTGATAGGCAAGAAACGCAGGCCCGCGGTGTCCTGCCGGCACCACCAGGGCGGCATTAATCGGTTCGCGGGCCAGTGGCTTGCCGAAGGCATCCGTGATGCCCATTTCGCGCCACTGCTCGAGTGGCAGACGACGCCCGTCCGCAAGGGAATAGTCGAAATTCTCGGGTAACAGGACCTCGCGGCCCCAACGGTAGTCGCCGTCCCAGTTCATGGATTCGAGAAACCGGCCCGCAGACATCATGGCATCCGGAAGGCTGTTCCACAGATCCCTGCGGCCATCACCATCGGCATCCACCGCGTGTTTCAGGAAAACCGTCGGCATGAACTGAACGTGGCCCATGGCGCCGGCCCAGGAACCTTCCATCTGGTCTGCCGGTATGGCGCCCTCGTCAATAATGCGCAGGGCCGCGATCAACTGCTCGGTAAAGAAAGTGCTGCGGCGAGGATCGCAGGCCAGTGTTGTCAGGGAGCTGGGTACCGGCATCTTGCCGAAATAGCTGCCAAAATTGGTTTCCAGGCCCCAGAAGGCCACCAAATAAGGCGCGGGCACGCCGGTTTCCCGGGTGACTCTTGCCAGCAGCTCCTGATGTTCCTGCAACAGTTCGCGGCCGGTGTTGACCCGGGCATCGTTAACCCGTCGGTTCAGGTAATCGGCAAAGGTAGTGGTGAACTCCGGTTGCCGCCGGTCCAGTTCGATCACCCGTGCCAGATGCTGGACCCCGGACATCACCTCGCTGGCGGTCTTGCTGCTGACCCCGGCGGCAATGGCCTGCTCCTGAAGCCGGGCCTTGCATTCGGCAAATCCCGCCGGCTCAACTTCAGCGCTGTCCTGGGCAATGGCGGGCAGTGACAGACATGACAGAAAACCGGAAAACAATAAGCCGCGAGTAACGCCGCCCTGGCGAAGAATCCTTGCAGGTTTGGTCAGCACACAAAACCTCTATCAGGCTGATGAACGTGGAGTATCCTGAGCCCATGTTAGCGCGTTTTCCAGCCGGAGAAACACTGTCCTGGCTCCCGTGGAGTGACAATTCTTTAACCTGACGGTTCCCGAAAAACGGCGATTGTGGTCTTTTTGTTGCCGACAGGTTTCTGGCGTGGGTGTTTGTTCTATAGTTGCAACATAGAACCGGGTTGTGGATAGGGGAAGGTCTGAACTATGGCAATGCTGAAAGCGCTGGTGGTGGATGACGCCAGCTTTGTACGTGATCTGGTCAAGCGAACCGTGCGCCAGCGTTTCCCGGTCATCGAGACTACCGACGCCCAGAACGGCCGGCGAGCGCAGTCATTGATGTCGAGGACCGCGTTTGACCTGATTCTGTGCGACTGGGAGATGCCAGAAATGTCCGGGCTGGAATTGTTGCAATGGATGCGCCAGCAGCCCCAGTACGAAAACGTGCCTTTTATCATGATCACCAGCCGGGGCGACAAGGATCACGTGATCGAAGCGGTCAAGGGCGGCGTTTCCGAATACCTTGGTAAACCGTTCAGCCCCGAGGGGTTGAGCAAGAAAATCATCAAGGTGATGGGCCGCAAACTGAAAGATGCCATGGACCGGAGCGGCAAATCCATGGCCAGCCCTGCCGATGCCTTCAAAGAGTCGGCCAACCTACTGACCCGCAAGCCCGAAGCCGCGGCGGAGGTTTCCGCCGAGTCACCGTCCTCTCCCCCCGGGCCCGAGCCTTTGGCACCGACAAGGCCGACCTCGGCCCGGGCGCCCATGAGCCTGGCCTCGGTACGCTTCGCCGAGAGCACCCTGAAATCGGTGGTCAAGGATATCAATCTGACGGAGGTGCGGGTGATCGCGAAGCGGGACCAGGTATTCCCGGGGATTCTCGACCAGGCGGTAGTGGACATCGAGATCGCCGAGGGCCAGATGGCGAGGTTGAACGGCTACGTGCACCAGTTGCAGGCGGTGGACAAACGCCAGGACACGGACTTTGTCAGCGTTACCATTCGTTTTGTCGATGAAGACCCGAAAAAGCTGGAGGACCTGTCGAGGTTTGTCGCCCGCTTCCGCGCGGGTATGCGCTAGCTCTCTGCCCTCTCGGGGATCCGCTCGACCAGTCGCTCCCGCGGGAAATGACAGATAAATTCACTGCCCTCGCCAATCCGGCTGCGAATCTCCAGATTGCCATCGTGGTTGAGCAACACGTGTTTGACGATTGCCAGGCCAAGGCCGGTGCCGCCGGTGTCTTTGTGACGGCTGGGATCGGCCCGATAGAAACGTTCTGTCAGACGGGGGATATGGACCGGGTCGATACCGATGCCGGTATCCCTGACTGACAGGTGTGCGCCTTCCCGGTTGGTGGACCAGGACACGATAATCTGGCCATTTGCAGGGGTGTACTTCACCGCATTGAATATCAGGTTCGAGAAAGCGCTGCGCAGCTGGCTTTCATCGCCTTTCAGCAGGCGATGATCGCCGATATGCACGGTAATCTCGTGCTGTTTTTCGCCACTGAGCGCCCGGGCGTCATGACAGATCTGGGTCAGCAGCTGGTCCACGTCCGTGAGGGTGTCGTTGACCGTTTGCTCCCCGGTTTCAATACGTGAGAGCAGGATCAGATCGGTGATCAGGGCTTCCATCCGGGATGACTGGGCAGCCATGGTGTTAATGGCCCGGCGCCACTTTGGCGGCAGGTCGGCAGCATTGTCCACCAGGGTTTCCAGGTAGCCGCTGATGACCGTGAGGGGCGTGCGCATCTCGTGGGACACATTGCCGACAAAGTCACGGCGCATCTGTTCGAGTTGGTACAGCCGTGTTACGTCCTTGGCGACAATCAGACGGTCGTCGTCACCAAACAGGCTGATCTGGATCTGAAGGTGAATATGAGGTCTGGCCGGCGAATGTATCTCCAGGGGATCGCGGTAATCCCGTGAATCGAAATAGGTCTTGAAGGCCGGCGTGCGGATCAGGTTATGGATGTACTGGCCCTGATCGGTGTTGCGCCGGAAACCCAGCAGATACTCGGCGGAGCCGTTCCACCATTCCATGGCGCCGCGGGAATCGGTCATGATCACGCCATCGCGCATGGCGTTGGTGGATTCCTGAACCCGATTGATCTGGGCCCTCAACCGGTCCTGGGTTCTCAGGTGGGTCTGATGCAGTTTGTGAAGGTTGTCGAAAATATCGCCCCACAGGCCGATGCTCTGGGGGGCTTCGTCGGTGGCGCTGGGGTTGGACAGCCACTGGTAGAGGCGCCTGGCCTGAAGCAGCGTCCACCAGAGATAGACGATCAGCCCGAGGGTAAGGCCGTAGACGGGCTCACCGAAATAGAGGCCAACCAGGGTGGAGCCAATCAGGCCACCGATAATGTAGCGCAGGTATCGTGACCAGTTGTGCTGCATCAAAAACTGCCTTGTGTCCGTTCCGGGGCTGATGCTCAGCTGGCCGGAGTTACTTACGCGGCTCTGGTCGAGAAGCGGTAACCGGTTCCGCGTACGGTCTGGATCAGGTGGTCATACTGGTCGCCAAGCGCCTTGCGGAGCCTGCGGATATGCACATCCACGGTCCGTTCCTCAACATAGACATTGCCACCCCAGACCTGGTCCAGGAGTTGGGAGCGAGTATATACCCGTTCCTGGTGCGTCATGAAGAACTGAAGCAGTCGGTATTCTGTCGGGCCCATGGTCAGGGCGCCATCCTGGGTGGTGACCCGATGCCCGACCGGATCAAGCGTCAGGCCTTCCACTTCAATCGGGCTGTCTACGCCCGGCGGCGTCGCACGCCGAAGCACGGCTTTCAGGCGGGCGACCAGTTCCCGGGGGCTGAACGGTTTGGTGATGTAATCATCGGCACCAACTTCCAGGCCCTGGATCTTGTTGTCTTCTTCGACCTTGGCGGTGAGCATGATGATGGGAATGTCGGCGGTCGCTTCTTCTTTCTTGAGGCGGCGTGCCAGTTCCACGCCGCTGGTGCCGGGCAGCATCCAGTCGAGGAGTACGAGATCCGGGTGTTTGTCGACAATCAGGGCATGGGCTTCCCGGGCGTCCGCTGCCTCCAGATAGTCATAATCCGCCATTTCGAGGGCCACGGCGATCATCTCTCGGATCGGGGCCTCGTCATCGACGATCAGGACAGTTTTTCCAGTCATGAGCTTTTAACCTGTGTCAGACCTTGATTTGTTGCTGCCTCATTACAACGCTCAAGTGTTACAAGTATATGACAGGTTCAGCTGACCATGAGATCAATTACAAGACCGGCAAAAACGGCAAAGCCGGCCCAGTTGTTGTTCAGAAACGCCTTGAAGCAGCCGTCCCGTTCACGTTCCCGCGCCAGGTACTGGTGGTAAACGAACAGGCAGGCCATGGCCACGACGCCCAGATAGTAGAAGGTGCCCAGTTCGGCACGATGGCCCACCATGATCAGGATCAGTACAACCATGGCCTGCAGCATGCCAATGATCGCCTTGTCGGCTTCTCCGAACAGGATTGCCGTTGACTTGATGCCCACTTTCAGATCGTCGTCCCGGTCCACCATGGCATACAGGGTGTCGTAGGCCACGGTCCAGAGCACGTTGGCCGTGAACAGTAGCCACGTGAGCTGGCTCAGTTCGCCGGCCTCCGCCGCCCAGGCCATGGGAATGGCCCAGGAAAAGGCCGCGCCCAGAAACAGCTGCGGCAAATGGGTGTAACGCTTCATGAACGGGTAAATAAACGCCAGCAGGGCACCGCCGAACGACAGATACAGGGTCAGCGGGTTGGTGAACAGAACCACCATCAGGAAGGAAACCAGGCACAGTCCCGCGAACAGCGCCACCGCTTCCCAGGGTTTTACCCGGCCCGCGGTCAGTGGCCGGTCCTTGGTGCGTTTGACATGCTTGTCCCAGTCCCGGTCAGCGAAATCGTTGATGGCGCAGCCAGCCGCCCGCATGAAGAACACGCCCAGGGTGAAAATGATGACATTAGCCAATGCGGGGCTGCCGTCTCCGGCCAGCCACAGGGCCCAGTAGGTCGGCCACAGCAAGAGCAGGGTTCCGATCGGGCGGTCGATTCTGAGCAGGCTGGCGTAGTCGGCCAACCGGCGCTGGATAGGTTCTGGCACAGCGTCAGGCAGCATGGCGCGCGTCCGTCTGGTGTTCTTCGAATTGAATGAGTGCTGGGATTATAGCCAGTCGCAGGAGGCCGGTTAAAGCGTGTTCCGCTGAAACAGCGCCGGTAGCAGGTATTCACCAACCAGCAGAGAGCTGTTGTGGCCACTGAACAGGGAGCGCCTTGCCAGTTCCGGCTGTCCCGGGATTACCGGTCTGCAGAGGCCGGTTTCCAGAGGGCCCCGTTGCCAGTGGGGGCTGGTGAACAGGTAGGCGCCCAAAGGTCGATTGCCCAGGTGAAGCAGCCGGCGCCCCTCGCCCTCCAGACACTTCAGGGGAATGACCGTCCTGGCCAATACCCAGGGCTGGTTGTCGCCGCACAGGCTGACTTCCCGTATCCAGGCGTGTTGACGGTGGGGAATGCGCAGGCGCCGGGCCTCTTCCTGTGTCGGCGTTGCAAAGCCCTCCCGGCGGACCTCAACGTGAAAGGAATGGCTGCACTGTTTCTGCAGGGCCCGCGTAAACGAACCCTCAACCTGCAACCAATAGCGGGCAGGCCCGTGAACCTCCGGGTTTAGGAGGCCGGCGGCCGTCAGCGATTGGTACCAGTCCGTCGGGGGTATGGTCAGGTGACTGTCGATGTCAGAGACCCTTGACTGCATAGATGCCGGGGGCATTGCGCCAGTAGCCCTTGTAGTCCATGCCGTAACCGAACAGGAAGCGGTCTTCCACTTCCAGGCCGGTGAAATCGGCCTTCAGATCCGGACGGGCTTTCCGGTCATGTTGCTTGTCGACCAGAACGGCCGTCAGTACCTCACTGGCACCGTGAGCGCGGCAGTAGTCGGCGATGGCGCACAGGGTCGTCCCCTCATCCAGAATGTCATCGATAATCAGGATGGTACGGCCGTGCATATTGGCTTCAGGTTGCAGTTTCCACTCGAGAATGCCGCCGGTAGTTTCCTGACGGTAGCGGGTGGCATGCAGGTATTCGGCCTGGACCGGAAACCGGAGCCGGGGTAGCAGTTGTCCGGTCAGGATCAGCCCGCCGTTCATCACGCAGAACAACAGGGGGTTACTGTCTTTCAGGCGGGCGGTAATATCGTCGGCCAGGTTGCCGATTGCAGTCTGTACCTGCTGTTCATCCACCAGGCAGTCGGCTTCGGCCATAACCTGGTTCATTTCGGCGACGGTATCGGTCATATCGGTCGGTCCTGTCGTAAAACGGGCGATTATACCGGACAGGGCCTGCAGAAGGGAGGGGCCACCCCGGTTGTCAGATCTGTATTTGTGGCTATTGGCAGAAATCCCCTGACCGGACCGTCGGCATTGGCATTGGTCAATACCGGGGCGATGGGTATGATGGCCTGATTCGACAGTTGTTCGTATCTGTTAACTGAATAAAACACTTGCGTGTAATATTGTCTGACAATTATTATTGCGCCCGTCTGATGTTGGGAGAACGTTATGAAGAAGTGGCAGTGTGTGGTGTGTGGTTTGATTTACGATGAAGCCGAAGGCTGGCCCGAGGACGGCATTGAGCCGGGCACCAAGTGGGAAGACGTACCGGAAGACTGGGTATGCCCGGATTGCGGTGTCGGCAAGGAAGATTTTGAAATGATCGAGATCGGTTGATAGCACCCGGCACGGCCGGTAAAAGCCGCCCAGGTGAGTTAAATACAGGAACACGGTTATGACTGAACAGGCCCCCATCATTATTGTCGGTACCGGTTTGTCCGGTTATTCCCTGGCGCGGGAAATCCGGAAGCAGGACAAGGAAACCCCGGTTCTGATGGTTACCGCCGACGATGGCGTGAGCTACTCCAAGCCCATGTTGTCCACCGGCTTTACCAAGGGCAAGGACGCGGATGGCCTGGCCCAGGGCGGTACCGACGCCATGGCGGATCAGCTGAATGTCCGGATTCGCACATTTGCCACGGTCACCGGCATTGATACCGACGCCCACGAATTGATTCTCGGTGATGAACGACTTGCCTACAGCAAGCTGGTTCTGGCATGGGGCGCCGATGTGATCCGGCTTGGCCTGGACGGTGATGGCCAGGAGCATGTGTTTTCGATCAATGACCTGATGGATTACCGTGCCTTCCGGGACGCCCTGGGCGACGGCAAGCGGGTGGCGATCATGGGGGCTGGTCTGATTGGTTGTGAGTTCGCCAACGACCTGCGCAATGGCGGTTACGAGGTTGACGTGATTGCTCCTTCCGAGGAGGTGATGCCGGGGCTGCTGCCGGAGGCGGCCGCCCATGCTGTCCAGCAGGAGCTCGAGAATCTGGGGGTCGGGTTTCATCTCGGAACCGTGGTTGATCGGATCGACCGCAGGGGTGACGGAGTCAGTCTGGCCCTGGCCAATGGTGAGACTCTGGACGCTGATCTGGTACTGTCCGCTGTGGGCCTGCGCCCGAGGACCGATCTGGCCCGGGCTGCCGGGCTGGAGACGGCCAGGGGCATCGTAGTGAATCGCGCGCTCGAGACTTCTGCGCCGGATGTCTACGCACTCGGTGATTGCGCCGAAGTCGACGGCCACGTGCTGCTTTATGTCCTGCCGCTGATGGCCTGTTCCCGGGCGCTTGCAAAAACCTTGCTCGGTGAGCGCACCGAAGTGAGCTATGGCACCATGCCGGTGATGATCAAGACCCCCTGCTGCCCGACCGCCGTCTGTCCACCACCGTCGGAAGCCGAGGGCAACTGGGAAGTTGAGCAGGATGGCACCAGCGTCAAGGCGCTGTTCAAGAGCGCCGGGGGCGATGTACTGGGGTTTGCGGTAACCGGCAGCTATGCCATGGAGAAACAGGCCCTGTCCAAGGAAGTGCCTCCGATACACGGCTGATTAGCCGGACTCCAATCCGCAGTCCCGATACCACGGGGCTGCTTTCTCTTGGCCGGCGACGGCTTTTCATTGCGAAATTCCGCCGCTTGCGGTAGAAAACTCCTTCGTGTGCTAACGAAATCACAGGAGCAGGCATGCTTGAGGTAACCAAGAAACTGGTGGAGTTGCTGGATCTCTCGCCCATCGGTGACGACCATTTCCAGGGGGACAGCGAGGATCTGGGCTTTCCAAACGTGTTTGGCGGGCAGGTTCTTGGCCAGGCGCTGATGGCGGCCAGCCGAACTGTTGAAGGTCGCCTTTGCCACTCCCTTCATGCCTACTTTTTGCGCCCCGGCAATCAGGACATGCCCATCGACTACGAGGTCCAGCGGGTCCGTGATGGTGGCAGTTTCTCGGTACGTCGGGTGATTGCCCGCCAGGACGGCAAGGAAATCCTGACCGGTTCCATGTCGTTCCAGGTAGCCGAGGAAGGATTCGAGCATCAGCTGACCATGCCGGATGCGCCGGACCCGGAAACACTTCGCTCGGAACAGGAATGGGGCGAACTGCTGGCACCCCAGGTACCCGAGAAGATGCGCCCGATTCTGACCCGGGACCGCCCGATCGAGATCCGCCCGGTGAATCCGGTCAATCCCCTGAAACCGGAGAAGCGGCCGCCCCACAAGCAGAGCTGGTTCCGGGCCCAGGGGCATCTGCCAGACGATCCCGTACTTCACCGTTGCCTGCTCACTTACGCATCGGATTTCCAGTTCCTCGGGACTTCCCTGAACCCGCACGGCCTGACATTCATGAGCAAGGGGCTGCAGGTGGCCAGCCTTGATCACTCGATCTGGTTCCACCGGGATTTCCGCATGGACGAATGGCTGTTGTACGACAAGGATAGCCCCAGCGCTTCGGCCGGACGGGGATTCAATCGGGGTAATTTCTTCAATCAGGACGGTGTGCTGGTGGCATCCACTACCCAGGAAGCACTGATTCGTCAGAGGTCCTAGCCGGCTAGCCCAGTTTGCGATGGTCCGGCTGCTGGTGATTGTTATCCAGCCAATCCATCATTTCGTCGAAGGGTAGTGGCGGTGTCAGCAGGTAGCCCTGGATCATGTCGCAACCCATGTCCCTGAGCAGATTGGCGGTGACCTCATCCTCGACGCCTTCGGCCACCACCTGGTAGCCGAGGCTATGGCACATGTCTATCGTGGTCTGGACGATCACGCGGTCCTCCGCCTCGGTGTTCAGCTCGGTGACCAGCGACCGATCGATTTTGACCTCGCTCGCCGGGAGCTGTTTGATGTAGGACAGTGAGGAATAACCGGACCCGAAGTCATCGATCGACACGGGGATTCCCGTGGCACTCAGCGAGTTCAGCGCCCGGAGAGAGTTGGCCGGGTCCTGCATCATGGACGTTTCCGTAACTTCAAAAATGATTGCGCCCCGGTGGCTGTGGTAGCTGCTCATCAGGCGCTGCACAAAAATGGGAAAATCCGGTTCGCGCAGGTTGTTGGGTGAAATGTTGATGGATATGTTCAGGGGCCAGCCGCGCTCCAACAATCGCGACCGTAGCTCAAGCGATTGTTCGAGAACCCATCGGGTCATTGGTTTAATCAGTCCCGTCTGTTCGGCCAGGCTGACGATCTCATCGGCGCGGAGGGGGGTTGCCCGGCCGGGCCACCGGATCAGAACCTCAATTCCGACGATTCGACCGGTTTTCAGGCTCTGCTTGGGTTGCATGAACAGAGCGAGCTCGTTGGTATTGAGCGCATGCCGTAGCTCCGACACCAGGGTCAATCGGTCGGCGCTGTAGGAGTCCTTTTTGGATTTGTAATAGGCAATGCCACGTTCCCGCGCAGAGTCGGATCCTTCAGCGATCACTGCCCGGCGTATCAGGGTATTGGCATCGGTGCCGTGCTCGGGAAAAATTGCCACTCCCAGGGCGGGGTCCAGAGGTATCTGCATGCCCAGATAGTCGATCGGGTAGCGTATGCCCTCCAGCGCCTTCAGAATGGCTCTGGGAACGTGGCCGGTTGCATCGGCGTCGACAACAAAGGCGAATGTCTGTGGGTCCAGTGACGCCAGGTAGAAATTGCGCTGATCACTCTGCTCAATCGGCAAGGCGCCCGGGAGCTCCCTCGCCACGGCATTGTAGTGCTTGGATGCCAACGCCAGAATCCGGTCGCTGTTGCGATGCCCCAGCGTCTTCGTGACCGACTGCAGGTTATTCAGGTGGATGACGGCGACGCCATAGCGTCGCTCGGGGCTGCGCAGCATCAGGTCGTTCAGCATCATTTCCAGGCTGCTCCGATTGGGGAGGCCGGTAAGGGGATTATGCAGCGCATGATCCATCAGTTTCAGCTCTGCTGACCGTCGTGCTGCCAGAGCATTCAGTTCGGCTTCCCGGGCGTCAACCTTGTCCTGGCGTTCCTGATAAATTCGCGCCGCGAGGGCCAGCGTGAGCAGAATGGCCTCCAGTGCCGACCCAATCTGCATACCGTAGGTGGTCACAAAATTGTTTGGCAGCAGGCCGTATTTGTTGGCCGCGGTTATTGCGCTGCCCAGTGTCAGTGCCGCCCAGGCCACCGTGTAATAACCGGCTTGCGGGTTCCCCTTCCACCATTGCACGGGCCCCAGAACAGTGAGCAAAAGGCAGCTGGGTATTGCCAGGGCCACGGTCAGTCGGCTGCCCGTGCTGTAGTCCAGAAAGAATGTCATCAGACCAACCACTGCATTCAGTGAGATCATGAACAGTACGAGCCGGTTCAGAACAGGCCCGGTGTGTTCAAGTTTCAGGAATGAGCGGGAGAACACCAGGGTGAAGAAAAGAGAGAAAGGCACAGCCAGCAACATGATCTGATTCTGTAGGGCAGGGCTGTCAGGCCAGAGAAACTGAAACGTGGAGCCATTCAGGCTTCCGATAAGTAATAGATAGCCGAGTGTCGAGAGCACGTAGAGCAGGTAAACCGGCTCTCGTAGCGCGGCAAAAATAAACAGGTTGAAGAAAATCACCGTGATCAGGATGCCGTAGTAAAGCGAGTGCATCTGGTCTTCGGTGGAAGAATGCTCGAAGAACGCCTGGGCGTTCCAGAGACGAACCGGAATCTGCATGGCCCCCTCGGTGCGCACCTCCAGCAGAATCTGGTACTCGCTGGCTATGCTTTGTTCTAAGGGGAACAGGAAATGGCGGTGCAGTATCGGGCGCTGTTCAAACGGAACGTGGTCTCCGGTCTCCACCCGCCGTGCGATTCGGCCGTTCTCAATCAGGTGGAAGGTCACTTTATCCAATTGCGAGTAGCGAACTTCAAGAAGGTTGATGGTCGCCGGCTGCGATACCGGAAACCGAAGCCAGACGGTATCGCGGATATAGCCAAAATTCGGACTTTTTTCCTCGAGAGTTTGCCAGCTGTCGGAGGCCAGGGCTTCACTGACCGTCAGCTTGTTGTCGGGGGCAACGCGCAGGTACTCGATTTGCGGAACATAGGAATCCTCGGCCCCGAAGGATGGGGCGGACAGGCCGGATAACAGCAGAAGTGTTATCAGTAAACGAAGCCAGAGGGTGGATGCCACGTCGTACCGCTTAATTGTCATTGTCTCTGGGAGTATGGCGTGTCGTCTTTGGCGGCTCAAGTCGCTGGCAGAGCCTGATTGGCAAATTTTTGTAGCCGTGTCTCAGATCTGCTCCAGCCACCCCCGGACCCAGGGCAGCGCTTCGGCCTCCGGTTCCATGGTTTCCAGGGCATCAATCCGAAGCGTGTCCCCAACCTTACGGGCAGCGGTTTCGTAAAGCGCTTCCTCCATGAGGTCGCCAGCGCCACAGAAAGTATCTCCGTAGGAGCTGTCACCCAGGACGATGATGCCAAACGGCCGGCCGGGTTGTTGTGGCAACTGGTCCCTCAGGTCCAGGTAGAAGGGCAGCAGATTGGCCGGAAGCTCGCCCTGTCCGGTTGTCGATGTGCATACCAGCAGCGCATCGTTGTTCGACGTGATGTCATCCAGTACCGGATTTTCCAACACGGTCACGTGGTGACCTTCCCCCTCAAGCTCTTTCTTGAGCGTTCTGGCCGTCAGGAGCGCGCCGCCATAGACGCTGCCCACCAGGATTCTGATTGATGTCATAGGTTATCCATTCGTCGCCTGAGGAATGACCATACGGTCGTTCGGTGGCGCACGATCATAGCGGGAGTGCTTTGCCGCCTCAAGGAGACGGCGAGGGCGAAGATTCGGTTTCCTGGCTTCGGACCCGGGGCGCTATCCGGTTACGTCCGGATTCCTTGGCATTGTAGAGGTGCAGGTCGGCCTGCTTGAGCAGATCGTCCAGTGAGCGGGCCTTGGCAATGGAGCAGACGCCGGCACTGATGGTCACCGGCAATGCCTGATCCCTGAACCGGAACGCATGCCTGGACACGTCAGAACGCAACCGCTCTGCCAGGGTCAGCGCTTGCAACAGGGAGGTATCCGGCAACAACACCAGAAACTCCTCACCGCCCCATCGGGCTGCGACATCCGCCTGCCGGATCACCGTTCTGATCAGTCCGGCGAACTCGCGCAGGACGTCATCACCGGCATCGTGGCCGAACTGGTCGTTGATCTGTTTAAACAGGTCCAGATCGATCAGGGCAATGGAGAAATGGTGGCCGGAACGTTGGTAACGGGAAAACTCCATCGCCAGGCGATTCTGCATGTCGCGCCGGTTGGCCAGCCCGGTGAGTTCGTCGGTTCGTGCTGCATGCTCATGGGTTTCGGCGAGGGTGAGAAGTTCATTGCGTGCCTTCAGGCGGCTGGCTTCAAGCACGAAACAGAAAATGGATTCGAAGGTCAGGGCTGCGAAAAACCGGATCTTGAAATCCATGCTGTATTCCGCGGAGACCAGAGGGAGCCCGGGAAACTGGAACACCACGACGGCAACGAGGTAGCAGAACAGCAGAACCGCCGTGCCGGTTTTGAGATCGGTCAGATAAAACAGGAGAGGGGGGAAGACATAAAACCAGAGTGGCCCGGTGTTGCTCTCGCCGCCGGAGGCGATCAGGTAGGTGAAAAGCAGCCCCACAATCACGATCATCCCCGCTTTCTGGCGGGCACGGTTTCCGGTGCTGGCGAAGTAAAGCATGTTCAGGGCAATCAGGCCGATAAAAGTCCAGAGCACCCAGGCATGGGTCGAGTGCCCGGCGAACCAGGCCTTGGCGCCGATGCCAATCAGGAAACCAATGGCGGTTGCAGACAGCCAGGTCAGAAGTCGCGAGACCTGGGCATCTTCCCGTTCGCCGGCAGCGAGCTGCCCGGAGGAAGTTGGATGGGGCATGGAGACCTTGTTTGCTATTTTTATAATTTTGACGCTTCTTTTCGGAATTATGAGTCAATTTAGTGCGTTTTTGCACTCCAGTCTGTGATGTGTTTAGTCTGTGTGAATTGTGACCGTTTTATTTCATTTTCATGTCAAAAAAATTATAGTTGCCGCGCGACAGTGTTCGCCTCTAATCCTCACAGACTAAACGAGACCTGATCTGTTATGGCCCGTTCGAGCGGATTCCTGGATACCCTTCTCACCAGCCCTACCACGGAACGATACAGGGTCGGCATCAGCCTGCTTTTCCTACTTGGCGTGTGGCTGACTGTCGGATCTTTCAGTCAGGGAATGCCTAACAATATGCTGCTGATGGCCGCTGCGGTCATTGGCGGTTACATGGCGATCAATATCGGCGCCAATGACGTTGCCAACAACGTAGGGCCTGCTGTTGGTTCCGGGGCCCTGTCCCTGGGTGCGGCCGTGGTGATTGCCGCCATTTTTGAAGCAAGCGGCGCAATCATTGCCGGCGGTGACGTGGTTTCCACCATCAAGGGCGGCATCATCGATCCCTCGAGCCTTGAAGAAGGCCGGGCTTTTGTCTGGTTGATGACCGCAGCCTTGCTGGCGGGTGCGCTCTGGTTGAACCTGGCCACCTGGATGGGAGCCCCTGTCTCCACGACGCATTCCATCGTTGGTGGTGTTCTCGGCGCCGGTATCGCTGCCGGCGGCTGGGGTATCGCTGACTGGGCGGTGATGGGCAAGATTGCCGCCAGCTGGGTGATCTCCCCGGTTCTTGGTGGTGCGCTGGCGGCCCTGTTCCTGTTCGCGATCAAGAAGACCGTGCTTTATCGCAAGGAGGTCATTCCGGCCGCCCGCACGTTCGTGCCCTGGCTGGTCGCAATTATGGCCTGGGCTTTCGGCACCTATCTGATGATCAAGGGCGTCAAGAAAATCGTCAAAGTCGATTTTATGGAAGCGACTCTGATCGGCCTCGCTGCCGCCGCCGTGGTGTTCTTTGTCATGCGTTCCCTGGTGGGTCGCATGGCCTCGACCATGGAAAACAGCTCCGCCGGGGTAAACACCCTGTTCACCTGGCCGCTGATCTTTGCCGCGGCGCTGCTGAGTTTCGCCCACGGCGCCAACGACGTGGCGAACGCCATTGGTCCGCTCGCTGCCATTAACGATGCCCTCTCGGCTGATTCGGTGGTTATGTCAGCGAATATTCCCCTGTGGGTCATGATGGTGGGTGCCCTGGGTCTGGCCGTTGGCCTGATGCTGTTCGGCCCACGCCTGATCAAGACCGTCGGCAGCGAAATCACCGAACTGGATAAGACCAGAGCGTTCTGCATCGCGCTTTCGGCAGCGCTCACGGTGATCCTTGCGTCTCAGCTTGGCCTGCCTGTCAGCTCCACCCATATCGCGATTGGTGGCGTTTTCGGCGTTGGCTTCCTTCGCGAGTACCTGAAGTCCAACTACGCAACCCAGCTGCACAAGATCATGGAGCACCATGATCCTGCCGAGCAGGAGCGTCTGAAGCCGTTCCTGGATGATTTCCGCAACGCGTCGGTTGAGGAAATGGAGAATCTGCTCAAGCGGGCCAAGAAGAAAAAGCAGGTCCCTCTGTCCAAGTCCGAGCGTAAACGCCTGAAGAAGATCTACCGGGAAGAGCTGGTGAAGCGTTCGCATCTGGTGCGCATTGCCGCAGCCTGGATCATCACCGTACCGGCATCGGCCATTATGGCTGCGATTCTGTTCTTCACCCTGCGAGGCTTGTTGATCTGACCGGGCTGGTTGTATAAACCGAGTTTGGTCATACTATCTGTAAAAAGGGGTGTTTCACCCCTCAAGCCTATTTGTCCGTGGAGTGAAGTATGAGTTCATCCGTTGAAGGCCGTCAGGCGAAGATGATTAATGAGCTGAGGACCTTCATCAAGAAGGTTTTGAGCGACCCGACCATTGCGGTCAAGTCCATGGAGATTGCTCGCAAGCACCGGGGTCAGCCGAATGCCGAGGAGCTGATTGCGCAGGAAATCAGTGCCAGCACCAATATCCGGATTCCGGAGAACTGGAGTGAGGCAGACAAGATGTTCCTGGATATCATCCATGATGTTCTGGATGATGAAGAGGCCCTGTACTAAGGCCTTGTCTGCAGGCTTGGGAGAAGCGAGCCGGGCGGGGGATGGTTCAAAAACACGCTGTGAATACGTCCCTGTACGCTTGGCTTCGCCATCCCTGGCTCCGCACAGTTTTTGAACCATCCCCCGCCCGGCTCACCTGAGCCATGGTTGTGGCCTAAAATCGCCATGGCTAAGTCTTTTGGGCTCTTCAGGCCTGTCTCGCGTTCGGCGTCGCCTGCTTCAATACCGCATCCGCCATCTGGTGCAGGATGCTGATCTCATCCTCTATGCCCTCATCCCGTGATAACTCTCTCTGTTCCGAAAGGATGTCGGCCAGGATTTCTTTGGTGGTCAGAGGGTTGGCCAGTACCACCCGGAACACGATGCACGGGAAGTTGTAGTAACGGGCCGGCTCCAACCGGGTCCGTGACACGAACGCCTTGCCCCGTTCCCGCTGGGTTTTCTGGATAAACTTGGTAATCCGGTTCAGACAGGTGTTGAGCTTTTCCGCCTGCAGCGGGTCGGCGCAGGCGAGGGCTTCCTGAACGTTTTCCGGGCAGTAGCGGTAGGTCAGGATGTTCAGTTCCGGTCTCGTGACCAGTTCGAAATCCGGTTCTGCCTCGATCATTTCCGCGAAGGTCTTGGCCTTGTCGATACCCTGGTCGATCAGGATCTCGTAGCCTTCCCGGGCCAGGATTTTCAGGCCGGAGTGGATCAGCATGGACATGCCGGGCCGTGAGCCCTCGAGGGTGGTGCTGCCCAGGTCCCGGGAGCCTTTACGGATGATGTACTGGGCGTGGTGTTCCACGGCGCTGGCGAGGCTCGGGTCGCGGAATACCACCAGGCCGACGCCCATGGGGACGTAGAGCTGTTTGTGGGCGTCGAAAGTGACGGAATCTGCCTTCTCGATACCGCGCAGCAGGTGTTTGTAGGTGCGGGAGAAAAGCGTGGGCCCGCCCCAGGCGGCGTCCACGTGGAAGTGGGCGCCGAATTCCCGGGCGATGTCGGCCATGGCGTCCAGAGGGTCGACGTTGCCGGTTTCGGTGGTGCCGGCCACGCCGCAGATGGCCATGACTTTGATTTTCTGGCGCTGCAGTTCCAGGCACTTGTCCCGCAGGGCATCGGTGTTGATGCGGTTTTCGTCGTCGGTATCCACGGGAATCAGGGATTCCCGGCCCAGGCCGAGTACGTCGGCGGCTTTGCGTAGGGAATAATGGCCGCGGCGCGAGACGACGATGGCGGCGCCTTCGTAGCCGTAGTATTTCAGAGCCCGGAACAGGCCTTCCTGGTGCAGTCCGCGGAAGCTGCCCTCGGCCGGGAAGGCCCGGTTGCGGGCTACCCACAGGGCGGTGAGGTTTGCGACCGTGCCGCCGGAGCACATGGCTCCCAGAGCGTATCGGGGGTCGTGCATCCACTTGCGGTAGAAGGCGCCGTCTTCCTGGTATACCAGGCGGTGAATCATGCCCAGTACCTGGCGCTCCATGGGGGTAAACGCCTTGGAGGTTTCGGTTTTGACCAGGTTCTGGTTCAGGGCAATCATGATTTTCGACAGCGGCAACATGAAATAAGGCAGCGCTGATGTCATGTGCCCGATAAAGGCCGGCGAAGCAGTGTGAACGGAGTTGGCTACCAGTTTGTCGAGCAGGAACTGGGCCTGTTCAGACACGAAGACGGGCTTCTCGGGAATGCTGTAGTCGGAGAAGTCTTTCTCCACATCCGAGAGGTCCCGTTCAACCGCAACGATGTGCTCCTGCAGAAAGCCTGCAAGATTGCGGGAGATGTTCTGGTCAATCCGGCTCAGCGTCGATTCCGGCGCCTCGGGCACCGTGAATACGCGATACATGGCCTCTACCGAGGCCTGGGCGGATTTTTTCTTTCCGGTCATAGGCGCCACTCACAATCAGTGGTCATCCGAAGGGCCGGTTCCGGATGCCCTGCGGATACGGCCGGCATTGCTGTCCGGCATTAATTTCTGGTCGCCTGCTGCTGGCAGGCACACTGGCATCCCTGAGGGGGCGTAGTATACGGCCTGGCAACAGGTTACGCCACACGGCTCCTGTCCGGGATTTCCCGGTCAGAGTATTTCCCGGTGTATATCCAGTATGGCAGCATCCACGCGTTCTTCGATGGCTTTTTCGATCTGGTCCAGGCGTTGGGTAATCTGCTGTGAGGAGGTGCCCAGGGCCGCGATGGTCCAGGTGGCGCAGTCGAGAGCCTCCTGATCGGCGGTTTCGGCGACGGCGAGGTCGGGCTCTTTGCCCCAGACGGCCTTCAGGGCGGTGAAGACTTTGCGCTTGGCTTTGAGGTCGTCGCAGCCGTAGAGCTGGAAGTGCAGGGTCAGTACGCCCACATGGGGCGTGATAACCGGCTGCTGGGGAGCGTGGCCTTCCCGCAGGAGTTTTCTGAGTGCTTCAGACATAGACTTGGGTGCAGGAACCGGCGGGGAACTCCTTTCCAAAACACGCTGTGAATACGTCCTTGTACGCTCTGCTCCGCCATCCATGGCTCCGCAAGGTTTTGGAAAGGAGTTCCCCGCCGGTTCTCGATCTCTCAGTTGGATTCTGTTGTTTCTAGCCTACTACAGGCGTTGCCCGTTTGATAATGGCTGCCGGATCGGTGCCCGAGGGCAGGTTGCCGTAGTTCATACCGCCACTGGACTGCAGTCTTGAGGCGCAGAAGGCGTCGGCGACGGCGGCATCCGAGTGGCGGAGCAGCAGGGAGCCCTGCAGGGCCAGGGCCATGCGGTCGACCAGGTTGCGGGCGCGGTACTGGAAATCGCTGATGTCGGCAAAGTCGTGTTGCAGCTGCGCCAGGAACTGGTCGAAGCGGCGATCGGCGCCTTTCGCTTCGGCGGCTTCTTTGAAGAAGGCGTCGCGGGTTTCGGGCTCTTTCTGCAGTGCGCGCAGTGTATCCAGGCATTGGACGTTGCCGCTGCCTTCCCAGATGGCGTTGACGGGGGATTCCCGGAACAGTCGGGGCATGATGCAGTCTTCCATCACGCCGCTGCCGCCGATGCATTCCATGGCCTCATAGGCATGGTTCGGGGTGCGCTTGCAGATCCAGTATTTGCCGACCGGTGTGGCCAGGCGGGCCAGCAGCCGTTCGTGTTCTTTGTCCTGGTTGTCCAGGGCGCGGGCGATGCGCATGGTATAGGCCAGAGCCGCTTCGCTTTCCAGGGCCAGGTCGGCCAGGACATTCTGCATCAGGGGCTGGTCGATCAGGCGGGCACCGAAGGCGCTGCGGTGACGGCAGTGGTGGCTGGCCTGGGCGATGGCCTGACGCATGCCGGCTGAGCTGCCGATCATGCAGTCGAAGCGGGTCATGGCCACCATTTCAATGATGGTGGGTACACCGCGGCCTTCCTCGCCAACCATCCAGGCCAGGGCGCCCCGCAGTTCGGCTTCGCTGGAGGCATTGGCGACGTTGCCCATCTTGTTTTTCAGGCGCTGGACCTGCCAGGGGTTTTTGCTACCGTCCGGACGCCAGCGGGGCATCAGGAAGCACGACAGTCCTGACGGTGTCTGAGCCAGTACCAGGAAGGCGTCGCACATGGGGGCAGAGACGAACCATTTGTGACCCACCAGCTCATAGGCCTGGCCCGGGCCCCCCGCGCCGATTGGGTAGGCTCTGGTGCTGTTGGCGCGAACGTCGCTGCCGCCCTGTTTCTCGGTCATGGCCATGCCGATGGTAACCGAGTTTTTCTGACTGTCCGGCAGGTTGCGAGGATCGTAGCTGTCGGCCAGTATCCGGGCTTCCCAGTCCGCCGCCAGCTCTGGTTGTTTCCGGATCGACGGGATGGCCGCGAAGGTCATGGTCACGGGGCAGCAGTGGGCGGCCTCTACCTGGGAGTGCATGTAGTACTTGGCAGCACGGGCAACGTGGGCGCCCTGGCCGGGCTGGCTCCACGGACTGCTGTGGAGGCCATTTTCGAAGGCGATGCGCATCAGCTCGTGATAGGCCGGGTGGAAGTCCACCTCGTCAATGCGGTGGCCATAGCGGTCATGGGTATTGAACACAGGTTTGTTGGCGTTGGCACGAAATCCCAGATCAATGGTTTCCGCGGCTCCGGCCAGGGCTCCGAATGCCTTGAGGTCCTCGGCAGCTTTACCGGCGCCCTCCCGGAGGGCAGCTTCCTGCAGGGCAATGTCCTGTTCGAACAGGTTGTAGTTCTCCAGGGCCGGTGGCTGGTTGAAGACCTCGTGGGTGCTGGCCAGGTAGCGATCTTCCTGGTCGTTTGATGGTGTCTCTGGCCGGGGCTGCCGCGCGTTCATAGCTACCTCCTGGTGCCGGTCAACCCCTGCATACAAAAGCAGATGATGGAATTGACCAGCGGGTCATTGTTGTCTTCTGTTGTGCTGGTGGCCTGGCTGGTCTGTGTCGGTGACAGGGGGCCAACCAGGCTTTCCGCTATGGCGCCCACCAGGCAGGTGCTGCTTTGGCGAGCGTCCTGATCCGGGATGCATCCTTCTTCAATGCCTTCGCGGATCGCTTTTTCGAACAGGTTGGCGTACGCCTTGCGGTATGCCAGTCGTTCTTCTTCCACTTTCGGGTCCACCGGCTCGGCGATCAGTGACCAGGCCATTTGCGGGCCTTTCAGTGCCCGCTCGGCAAATTGTCTGAGTGCCCGCTCAAGCCGCTCGGCGGCGTTGCCATCGGAGGCCAGAGCTTCGGCGACCTTGTCGACCTCCCGCTGGGTTGCCAGCCGGAAAATCTCGGCGAACAGGTCCTCTCTGGACTCGAAATGCCGGTAGATAGTTCCTGTGGCAACGCCGGCCAGCCCGGCGATCCGGGTAACCCGCGCGCTTCGAAAACCGCCTTCGGCCACGCACTGATAAGTGCAGTCCACAATCCGTTTGCGCGCCTCCGCCTTGCGCTGGCGCATTTTTTCCGTTTCTCGATAGGCCATTCGGGCTCCCTATAAGTAGTGAATCACTATTCATTCTTTCTGTCAATTTTTTGATCTACAGACGAATATAAAATTTTCGCATGTAATTCAATTGTTTGTTGTGGTTTACAAAAATTTACAAAAAAGTCGTTGCCAATAAATAGCGTGGTCACGAAAAGCAGATTATAAAGACGCCAAGACGAAGCCGCAGGCGGTCTTTCGTCGATACGGAGTGAGGTTCCCTGCGGGGTCGCAGCACTCGACCATCTGTTTTCGTTGATGGAGAAAAGATCATGAGTGAATTCGACGAAAGCAACCTGGAGCAGTCCGGAAGCTGGACCAGCGACAGTGACGACAACCATTCCATCGCCGGCCGTGCCCGCGTTAGAGCACAGTTGCAGGCAGACATCGAAGCGTTCCTGAGCCAGGGCGGAAGGATCCAGGAAGTAGATACCTCCTTCCGTTCTGATACGCCTCGCAAGGTGGAAGTGGGTTTTAACAACCGCTCCCTCTGAACGTTCAGACGGCAGTCCGGGGCGCTTCGCCCCGGCTCCGTTTTTGATCCCTGTCTCGGTATGACCTGTCAGCGTCGTTTATCCTCGTTCATTATCATTTTGCGCCGTTAGCCCGGGCAAATCGCCAGTCACCCGTAATCCGGACTCCTGTGTGGTAATGAAGCGCCGAATCCATCTTTTCCTTGTTTTGCTACTGATCATAGCAGCTGTTGTCAGCTTCTGGCTGATGACGACAGATCCGGCTGCCGAGGGTGAGCCGGTCGTATCGGCGCCTGTTGGTGAGTCTCTGAAATCACTGAACAAGGAGGCGGCCGCTTCTGCGCCCTCCGACCTGGTAAACAACGCTTCCACGGTCCGTGTTCCCGAGCAGTTGCCAGCCTCGCTGGCCGGCACCTCAGTCCCGGATGGTTGGGCTCGAACGGACAGGTTCGGCAATCTTGTCCCGACCCCGCATCTGCGACAGCTGTTCGAGTATTTCCTTTCAGCCCTGGGAGAGGAATCGCTGCAAGCTTTGGTGGCGCGCATTGAAGCGGCGCTGTCGGGCCTGGAAGAGCCAGCTAGATCCCAGGCCCTGGTAACCCTTGGAAACTACCTGGAATACAAACTTGCGGTTTCTGAGCTGGAACAAAGCTATGGTGAGGTGTCCGGGCTTGGCGCGGGTGAGATGCAGCGAAGGATGGCAGAGATCCAGGCACTGCGGCGGACCTGGCTTGATGCCGATACCGCCGCCGCTTTCTTTGCTGACGATGAGGCAGTCGACCGCTTCCAGATCGAAAAGCTCAGGATCGCAAGCGATGACAGCCTGACCGATGAGCAGAAAGCAGAGGCTCTTCGCCAGGCCGAGTCTGCCTTGCCGGAGCCGCTCCGCAAGGCCAGGGAGGAGACCCGACGATTTGCAGACTATGAACAGGTGCGCCGGGAGTTGGCGGATGATCCCCGTGCACTCGATGCGTGGCGTCAGGAGGCCTTTGGGGAAGCCGCGGCGGACAGGCTGGCTCGCCTTGAGGAGGAACAAAAGAGCTGGGACCGCCGCTGGCAAGTCTATTCACAGGAGCGGGACCGGCTATTGTCCTCCGGGCTTGCCGAGCCGGAACGTCAACAGGCGCTGGAGCGCCTCAGGGCCAGCCACTTCAATGAAGCCGAACAGGTTCGAGCCGAGGCGCTGGATTCGATACGGTAATTAACCTGTCATTTAATCGCCCTATCCTGTCGGGGGAGTCTGCAACCAGCGGCGCCGGCCGTGTATGATGGCGCAAAGGGCGCCCGGCGGATGCCGAGACGGTCCATCAGACTTTTTGTTCAGCCATTCAGGAGGTTGTCAGTGCCGATTCCGACTCCCCGTACTTTTCCTGCCACCCGCTTACGCCGTAACCGGGCCAGCGATTTCTCGCGTCGCCTGGTTCGGGAAAACCAGCTCACGCCGGACAACCTGATCTATCCGGTATTCGTGCTGGAGGGTGAGGGCCAGCGGGAACAGGTGCCCTCAATGCCGGGAGTGGAGCGCCTGAGCATTGATCTGCTGGTTGAACAGGCGGCGGAGTTGGTGGAATTGGGTATCCCGGCAATTGCCCTGTTTCCGGTAGTTCCGGCCGAGAAGAAAAATCTCTCCGGCTCCGGAGCCTGGGATTCCGATGGCCTGGCGCAGAGAGCGGTTCGCGCCCTCAAGTCGGCCCACCCGGAACTCGGAGTGATTACAGACGTGGCGCTGGACCCGTTCACCACCCATGGCCAGGACGGCATCATCGATAACAACGGTTATGTCCTCAATGACGTGACGGTCGAGGCACTGGTCAATCAGGCGCTCTCCCATGCCGATGCGGGCGCCGATGTGGTCGCACCGTCTGACATGATGGATGGCCGTATTGGTGCCATTCGCGAAGCCCTGGAAAACGGCGGCCATGTGAACACACGGATCCTGGCCTATTCTGCCAAGTACGCATCAAGCTATTACGGGCCTTTCCGTGATGCGGTAGGCTCGGCCGCCAATCTCGGCAAGGGTAACAAGGCGACCTACCAGATGGATCCGGCCAACGGTGACGAGGCATTGCATGAGGTCTCGATGGACCTGGCCGAAGGCGCGGACATGGTGATGATCAAGCCCGGTATGCCGTATCTCGATATCGTGCACCGGGTGAAGACGGAATTACGGGTACCGACATTCGTTTACCAGGTCAGCGGCGAATACGCCATGCATATGGCCGCGGCCCAGAACGGCTGGCTCGACGGGGATGCGGTGATGATGGAAAGCCTGATGGCCATGCGCAGAGCCGGGGCCGACGGAATCCTGACCTACTTTGCCGTGCGCGCGGCCCGACTAATGCGGGATCGTCAGCGCGGATAAGGCCAAAATCATTCGCCAGCGGTGGCGAACACACTGGAATCGAGGAATCATGACAACGGAAACGGCGAAGAATCAGACGGCAGGGGATGACCGGAGTGTGCCTGCGCCGGTGGATGTGCCCCCGGTTGGTGAGGAGATCAACCTGGATGCCAATGAAAATTACTTTAACCGGGAACTGAGCCAGCTCCAGTTTAATTACCGCGTGCTCAAGCAGGCCCTGGATACGACGCACCCGTTGATCAATCGTCTGATTTTCTGCTGCATTTTCAGCAGCAACATGGACGAGTTCTTCGAGATCCGTGTGGCCGGTCTGCGGCAGCAGATGAAGTACGGCCGTGAGACCGTTGGTGCCGATGGCATGATGCCGGACCAGGCCCTGGCGGAGATCAGCCGTGTTGCTCACGAGTACATTCGCGAGCAGTACGACATACTGAACAATGTGCTGATTCCCGAGATGGAAGAGCAGAACATTCACTTTGTCCGGCGCCGGGAGTGGACGCCGGAGCAGGCGGAGTGGGTGCGCACTTATTTCGAGGAGGAGATCCTGCCGGTGGTCAGCCCCATCGGGTTGGATCCTTCGCACCCGTTCCCGCGTCTGGTCAACAAAAGCCTGAACTTCATTGTTGAGCTTGACGGCAAGGACGCCTTCGGGCGGGAAACCGGCATGGCGATTGTGCCGGCTCCGCGTTCGCTGCCCCGCCTGGTCCGTCTGCCTGATGATGTCTGCAATGGTGGCGAAAACCTAGTGTTCCTGTCGTCCATGATCCACGCCCATGCCGACGAGCTCTTCCCCGGCATGGAGGTGAAAGGCTGCTATCAGTTCCGGCTGACCCGTAACGCCGACCTTGAGCTTGAAGATGATCTGGAAGATCTGGCCTCGGCCCTGCGTGGTGAGCTGCTCAGCCGCCGGTTTGGCGACGGCGTGCGCCTTGAAGTTGCAGACAACTGCCCGGAAGAGCTGGTTCAGTTCCTGCTAAAGGAATTCGGTCTGACCGAGCGCGATCTTTACCAGGTCCATGGCCCGGTGAACCTGACCCGATTGATGGCGGTCGGAGGGCTGGTGGACCGTCCGGACCTCACCTATTCCGGTTTTTCGCCGTCGATTCCCAAGCTGATACGCAGCAAGGAATCGATGTTCGATGCCATTCGCAAGCGCCCGATTCTATTGTTGCACCCTTACGAAAATTTCAGCCCGGTCGTTGATCTGTTGCGCCAGGCCGCCAAGGATCCTCAGGTTCTGGCGATTCGCCAGACCCTATATCGGACGGGGGCAGACTCGGAGATTGTCGAGGCGCTAGCGGATGCGGCCCGCCGCGGCAAGGAGGTTACCGCGGTTATCGAGTTACGGGCGCGGTTCAGTGAGGCCGAGAACCTCGAGCTGGCCAGTCGGCTGCAGGAAGCGGGCGTGATCGTGGTATACGGCGTGGTTGGTTACAAGACCCACGCCAAGATGATTCTGATTGTGAGGCGTGAGGAGGGACGGCTGCGCCGCTATGTGCACCTGGGCACCGGTAACTACCATGCCGGTAACGCCCGTCTGTATACCGACTACAGCTTCATGACCTGCGATGAGTCCATCAGCGACGACGTCAACAAGCTGTTCCAGCAGCTTACCGGCATGGGTAAGGCCCTGAAGATCAAGAAGCTGTTCCATGCGCCCTTCACCCTGCATGCCCGGCTCTTGAGCCTGATTGATCGGGAAGCAGGCTTTGGCGAGAAAGGCCGGATTATTCTCAAGTTCAATGCATTGACGGAAATCCAGCTGATCAAGGCGCTTTACCGGGCTTCACAGGCCGGTGTAAAAATCGATCTGATCATCCGCGGCATCTGTTGTCTGCGTCCGGAAGTGCCGGGACTCTCGGAGAATATTCGGGTGAGGTCGATCATTGGCCGCTTCCTGGAGCACACCCGTGTCTACTACTTTGGCAACAATGGCCGCCCGGATGTGTACTGTTCCAGTGCCGATGGTATGGAACGGAACCTGCTCAGCCGGGTGGAAACCGCTTTCCCCCTGGACGATACTGATCTCGCCGCCCGGGTTAGAGAAGATCTGGACACCTACCTGGCCGACAATTGCCAGTCCTGGGTACTGCAACCGGACGGCAGTTATATTCAGAACCAGCCCGCAGAAGGTGAAGAGCGCCTTGCCTCACAACTGGTGTTGCTTGAACGGCTGACCGGAAAAACCTGATTCCCGAACTGGAGAAAGTGTTTGAACACCAAATGGATGATTGCCGGCGCTGGTGTGCTGGCTGTAGCGGGCGGCCTGCCCTGGGTCGTGGGATACGTAACTGAGCAGCAGTGGCACCAGGCAACAGCGGAGGTGAACGATGCACAACCCTTCCTTCGCATGGAAACGGATAACTATGAGAGAGGTATTCTCGGAGCCCGTTTGAGAGGTTCGGTGAACCTGATCAATCCGGAAACCGGTGAATCCCAGAAGCTTGCCTATCGGGCCAATGTGACCCATGGCGTGACCGGCAGCCTGATGGATTTCCAGCCCGAGGATGGCTGGGCCGCCGGCGATACCGACTGGTTCTCCGGTGAGGAGCCGAGGCTGACCCTGGAAACCCGTCTCTGGGGTACTGCTGTTCTCGAACTCGAAGCGCCCCAGATGACCCTGACGGACCCGGATACCGGGGAGACCCTTGCCTCAAGTGGCGGCTTGGCACGAATTGAGGTTAGTGACGCCGGTTCTCAGGCCGATGCCTTGATGGTCTGGCCGGGAGTAACCCTGTCCGGTCCGGACCTGGATATCCAGGTCAGCGACTTCCGCCTCGAGCAAACCATGAGTCATCTGACCGGTGAGGTCTGGACCGGCTCCGGCGAGATTGCGGTGGAATCGGTTGCTGTGACCCCGGCGGCGGAAGCCCCCTTCATGCTTCAGGGGATTTCGGTTCTTAGCAGCAGCGAGCCGGTCAACGATGGTGAGCGCCTGGATTCACGAATGACGTTCGAGGTCGCTGGCGTTTCAACGGCCGATGAGCGTTATGGTCCCCAGAGACTGGTGTTCGCATTGTCCGGGCTGGATGTGGCGGCCTGGAGCAACCTGACCGAGAGCCTTTCATCTATGCAGGCGCTGGCTATCACTCAGGCCTCTGGCGGTCCCCAGCAGTTTGAGCAGCAGATGGCCGCCATGCAGCAGGTGAATGCCGCCGTTCGGGATTTGGCAGCAGCGGGGTTCTCGGTTGGTTTTCCAGAGCTGACCGTGACCACCCCGGAGGGTGTGATTGAAGGTAGCGCCCGGATCGCCCATCCGGAGCTGACGGCGGATCAGAAAGCCGAAATGCTGATGGTGATGCAGCAGTTGACTGGCGAAATGGATCTCAGTCTGCCCGTCGCGCTCGCGGAGGAATACCCGGAATTCCGGTTACAGCTGGCACCGCTGATTAAGCAGGGGCTGCTGGTAGAGCAGGGCGACAGTCTGGTGCTTGATGCCAGTATGAAAGATCTTGTGCTGGACGTGAACGGTGTGGAAATTCCTTTGCCGCCGTTGCTTTGACGCCGCAGGTTCATTGCCATAAAAAAGCCCCGCTGGTCGGGGCTTTTTTTGTTAGTTCAGCTTCAGCTGAACTTCTTTTTCAGGGCAGCCTCTACCGCCGGATCAACAAACTCCGAGACATCGCCACCCAGGGATGCAATTTCCCGGATCAGCGTGGAGGAGATGTAGGACAGGTGGTTGGCCGGCGTCAGGAAAACGCTTTCGACTTCCGGCGCGAGCCGGCGGTTCATGTCGGCCAGCTGGAATTCGTACTCGAAATCGGACACCGCCCGGAGGCCGCGAAGAATCACGGTGGCGCCCTGTTCACGGACAAAGTCGGCGAGCAGGTTGCTGAAGCCGGTGACGGTGACATTGGGGAGGTGCGCGGTTGCCTGGCGGACCAGTTCGCAGCGTTCTTCGAGGTCGAGAAGTGGCTGTTTCTTGGGGTTGTAGGCAATGGCAACAACGATTTCATCAAACATTCGGCCGGCCCGTTCGATCAGGTCGGTGTGGCCGTTGGTGATGGGATCGAAGGTGCCCGGGTAGATGACTTTGGACATGCGCAGCTCCTTTCTTTGCAAGGGCCTAGGATAGCAGCATTTTTGGAGACTCTGTAGGCGTCCGGGGCTTCGGGCCATGTATGTCGGCTATGTTCTGGGGCCGACTGGAAGGGCTTGTCCGGGAAACGCTACTAGCACATCCCTGTGCGCTTGAGCGAAGCCATCCCTGGCTTCTCACATTCCCGGACAAGCCCTTCCAGCCAGCCCGTCTAGTCCCGCGCAAGCATCCCCGACGGAAGCCGGGCCTTTATCAGCGGGCACTGCTAACTGGCGGTTTGCGAGAGTTTTTGCGCTAACCGAGTGCTGTTTCTTGCGGCCAAAGCGTAAACCGACAGCTGCGGATTTGCCCCGATGCTGGTCGGGAAAATCGAAGCATCGTGGACGCTGAGGTTGCCAACGTGGTGGTGTTCACCAAAGCCGTTGACGACCGAGTTTTGCGGATTGCTGCCCATGGCGCAGCCGCCCATCTGGTGGGCGGTGAACAGGCGGACGCGGTGGGGTGCCATGGGGAGCTGATCGATGGCGGCTTTGGCGTCGGTCCAGTTGGTGTACCAGTCGGAATCCAGGTGCATCAGGCGGACTTTTTCGGCACCGGCGGCGAACTGGATTTCGGCCATGGTGTGGAAGGCTTCGCGGATGCCCTTCCAGAGGTAGTCGCTGACGGGGTAGTCCAGTACCGGGCTGCCGTCGTCGCGGAGGGAGACTGTGCCGCCGGGGCTTTCGGGGTGGAAGCCGTCCCGGAGCAGGGCGATGACGGACTGCATGTGGGGCAGGCCGGCCATGTTGTTGATCTGGGTTTCGCCGTGGCCGGGTATGACGCCGCTGGACATGCCCGGGTGCAGCGGTGGCACCTCGAGTTTGTAACCAACCGGGCCGTCGACGCCGTTTCGGAAGTTGAATTCGTCCGAGTAGATGGACTGGGGCGCGCCATAGAACGGATCGACGCGCTGAGGCATCTGGGCGACGGTGGCGTTGACCGGATGGATGAACGAACGCTTGCCGATCCGCTGGTGCGGGTCCGGGATGTTGGAGCGAAGTAGCAGGCCGGGGCTGCCGATGGCGCTGGCGGCGACCACGAAGTGTCTGGCTTTGAGATTGACCTTGATGCCGGTCGGGGTGATGCCATCGGTGGCGAATGCGGAGGCTTCCAGGTGGTCGATCTGGTCCTGTTGCATGACCAGGCGGTCGGCGCGCAAACTGTGGAATAGCCGGGCGTTGTTATCGAGCGCCCCCGGAATGGTGGTCATCAGGGCGCCCTGTTTGGCGTTGGTCGGGCAGCCGACGCCGCAATAGCCCAGGTTCCAGCAGCCTTTCACATTGCGGGGAATGATCTGCCAGCTGTAACCCAGTTTTTCGCAGCCCTGGCGCAAGATGTCGTTGTTGACGTTCGGGTCGACCTGCCACGGGGCCATGGAGTGGCGTTCTTCCCGGCCATCGAACCAGGGCGCCATGGCGTCCGGCCGAAGTTCGTCCAGGCCAAACTGCTCGGCCCAGTAATTGAGCGTGGGCGCCGGTGTCCGGAAACTGGAAGTCCAGTTTACCGTGGTGGAACCGCCCACGCAGCGGCCCTGCAAAATGGCGATTGCCCCGTCCCGGGTTACCCGGCTCATGCCTTCCTGGTAAAGGTTGGCATAGGAGGTCTGCTCGTCCATCTTGAAGTCTTTCTGATAGTAAAGCCGGCCCTCCTCCACGAGTATCACGGACAACCCGCTGCGGGCCAGAATCTCGGCGGTGGTGCCGCCACCGGCGCCGATTCCGATAACAACAACGTCCGCTTCTGCGGTCAGGTTTTGCGTCAGGAGGGCGCTATCGGTGACGTTCCAGCCTGATTCCAGGCCCTGGGCAATACGATCGGTCAATGACATGTTTGTGCTCCGTCAGATCAGCTGGCAATCAGGCGTTTTGGAATTGTGGCAATGCGTCGACCGCGTATTGCGGTGGTCCGGGATAGCCGGACAGGTGCCAGAAATCCCGATAGCCATAAAACGCCACGTTGCTGATCTTGGTCAGCGCAATGTAGCCGTTGTTGAACAGCCCGATACGGCTGGTGCGCCAGCGCTCCAGAAACGCGTCGGCTTCCGCCGTTGTCACATTCGGCCAGCTGGACCAGACCCGGGCAACGGTCACCCGGGTGAGCCCGAAGTTCAGCAGGTCAAACAGTTGCCGCAGTTCCTTCTGGTTAGCTGGTCCGAACTTGTGGATGCCGGCATCAATCCGCTCGATCGTCCCGGCAATTGCCAGGTTTCTGGCCTGTGGCTGCTCTGGCAAACCCGGCCCAATCATGGCGGGCAACAAGGCCTCGAACAGCGCAATGTCATCCTCGTTTAAAAACCGGAACTGGTAGCTGGCGTCCATCCGGGTGCCAACGGCACTCAGCCGGCCCGCCGGCTGCGTGGCGCATCCGCTAAGCCCGGCGGTGACGCTGACGGTGCCCAGAAACACTGCACCGCCAAGTCCGGTTTTTAGAAAGCTTCGGCGGTTGAGATCGGCAAATTGAGGGTGTCCTGACGGATCAGGGATCTGTTTCTGCATGGGTGTGTTCTCGTTATTGTTTTTGGATAGCGGGGAAAATGCTGAATCGTCGCGGGCTGGTAGCCCCTTCCAAAACTGTGCAAAACAGGGATGTTTTGCTCAAGCCTACACGGACGTATTCACGGCGTGTTTTGGAAGGGGCTACCAGCCCGCGACAGACTCCGAGTTCTCAGCGGATAAAGAACTTGTAAACCAATTTGTGCGCAGTTGTCCCATGGGGCGCATAGACAAACTTGCCGCTGTTGAATTTCTGCTTGGTGAAAATGGCCCGGTGATGGGAGAAGGTCAGGAACCCCTCGCGGCCGTGATAGTGCCCCATGCCGGAATCGCCGATGCCACCGAACGGCAGATCATCCTGGGCTACGTGCATCAGGGAATCGTTGATGCACATGCCTCCAGAGTGGGTGTTATCCACCACATGCTGCTGCTGGGTCTTGTCGTATCCGAAGAAATACAGCGCCAGAGGCCGCGGACGATCATTGATGTAGTGAATGGCTTCATCCAGGCTGCCGTAACTGACGATCGGCAGAATCGGACCGAAGATCTCATCCTGCATCACCTTCATATCCGGCGTGGTGTTCAGTACCAGCGTGAGGGGCAGCTTTCGGGTGCCGTCCTTCAGATTCTCCCGGGCAGGGTTGATCTCCACCAGCTCGGCGCCTTTCTCCCGGGCGTCCTCAAGGTAGCCTTGCAGTCGATCGTACTGCCGCTCATTGATGATGGCAGTGAAGTCGTCATTGTCCCGCAGGCTGGGATACATCTCGGAAAAACGGGCACGGAACTCGTCGACAAACGACTGCACCCGGTCAGCGGGGCAAAGGACGTAATCGGGCGCCACGCAGGTCTGGCCGGCATTGAAAGCCTTGCCAAACGCGATCCTCTGGGCTGCGTCTTCCATGGGCACATCCGGAGAGACCACGGCCGGGGATTTGCCTCCCAGCTCCAGTGTGACCGGTGTCAGGTTTTCCGCTGCGGCCTTCATGACCAGCTTGCCCACCGACGTGGAGCCTGTGAAAAGCAGATGATCAAACGGACGTGACGAGAAGTCTGCAGCCACGTCGGCCTCGCCATTAATAACCGAGACCAGGTCCTCCGGGAAGCTGGCTTCGATCAGCTCCTTGAACAGGGCCGAGGTGTGTGGCGTGTACTCCGACATCTTGATCATGGTGCGGTTGCCCGCTGCCAGAGATGCGACCAGTGGGCCCACCGCCAGGTACAGAGGGTAGTTCCAGGGCACGATCACGCCAACCACACCCTTGGGCTGGTAGTGGACCTTGTTGCTGGCGGGCTGGAATAGCACGGAGACGTGGCGCCTGGACGGCTTCATCCAGCCGCTGAGGCTCTTCAGGGTGTAGTTGATGCCCTGGATCGACGGCATGACCTCGGCAATCAGGGATTCGTCCTTCGAGCGGCAGCTGAAATCCCGGTCGATGGCATCCAGAAGCCTGTCCTGGTTGTTGAGCAGAACCCGCTTGAGGCGTTTCAGGTTCTCCTGCCGCTCGGCAAGGGAGGGCATCGGATTGTTGCGGAACGCCTTTTTCTGATCCTCAAACACGCGGTGGGTGTGCTGGATCTGTTTCTTGCTCTCGGTGAGCTGGACGACAGTGGCTCCCATGATGCTTTCTCCTCATTGGTGCCGATCAGAGTCCGTCGGCGACCTGTTATTCCAGATATTGAAAGGCTGGCGAAAAAATACTCAATTTGCGTCTGGGGGTATTATTAGAGTATATACTCTAGTGAGTCAAGCGGAGGCGGATGGCGAATCGGGCCATCTGTGAGCGACACAACAACAAACGCCGACGGGTCTATGAAGACAAGAGACAAAATTCTGCTCTCCAGCCTGGAGCTTTTTAACGAACGTGGCGAGCGCAACGTCACGACCAACCATATTGCGGCGCACCTGGCCATCTCGCCGGGCAACCTGTATTACCACTTCCGCAACAAGTCGGACATCATTTACGAGATCTTTCTGGAATACGAAAAACTGGTGGATTTCTACCTGGATATTCCGGAAGACCGGGCGATGACCCTGGACGACATGACCTTCTACCTGGAGTCGGTCTTCGACGGTCTCTGGAGTTATCGGTTCTTCCACCGGGATCTGGAATACCTTCTCGATAGTGATCAGAGGCTGCGTCAGGACTATCGGGATTTCACCAACCGCTGTTTGGCGTCCATCAGTCGTATCTTCGAGAAGCTGGCGGAAGCGGGCATTATTGAACCCCAGGAAGAGGATCTCCGATCGGCCATGTCGCTGAACGTGTGGCTGGTTATAACCAACTGGATGGCTTTCCTGAAGACAGCACATGCGGCCGAGGCATCCGCCTGCCTGACGCTCACGGAGCTGAAGCAGGGCATCTACCAGGTGCTCACTCTGGAAATTCCCTATCTCACCCCGGCGTATCGCGAGCGTGTTATGGCGCTGAGAGAAAAGTACCGGCCGTCGCTTCATGAACTGGGCGACACCGGCACCGGGGTTTATAAGTGAAACCCGAAAATGTGGTCAAAAAACGATCTATTCCGGAACTTTTGTCGAACAGTACAGTCATATGGAGTGACGTTGGGAATTCGGACATTCCTTGCGTCTCCTGAGTGCGATCTCAGGTTTTAGCACGTCGCAAACCCTGACGTTTCACCGGTCTGCTTTCTGGCAGGCCGGTTTTTTTATGCCTTCAAGCCGTTGTCTCTGCTTCTCCAGCATCGCCCTCCAGCCACTCGATTAATGCCTCCCGGCATTCGTCCACGCCCCGTTTTGACGTTGCAGAGAACATGATCAGATGTTCGACGCAGGAATACGATTTCAGGTTCTTGGCAATGCCCAGCATGGCGGTCTTGGCCTGGCCGTATTTCAATTTGTCGGCTTTGGTGGCCAGAATCATCAGCGGCAGGTTGTTATGTTCGCACCATTCCACCATCATTTGGTCGAAATCGGTCAGTGGGTGGCGAATGTCCATCACCAGAACCAGGCCGCGTAAACAGCGCCGGTCATTCAGATAGTGGCCCAAGTGCTTTTGCCAATCGTCTTTCATGTCCCTGGACACTTTGGCATAGCCGTATCCGGGCAGGTCGACCATTCGGCAATTCTCGCGGTTCAGAGAGAAGAAGTTGATCAGTCGGGTGCGCCCCGGAGTTTTACTGGTTCGCGCCAGCTTGCCGTTGGCGGTGATCGCGTTCAGTGCGCTGGACTTTCCGGCATTGGATCGGCCGGCGAAGGCAACTTCCGCTCCGAAATCGGGCGGACACTCGTCCAGACGGGAGGCGCTGATGAGGAATCGGGCGCTGTTAAATGAGAGGCTTTTTTGAGTCAGATCAGGGTCCACAGCGGTTGGCTTTCCTTTGGATTTCAGTTATCAGGGATTAATGTATAATGCTACACCAATTCCGGGCGGCGCGCTGTGCGCGACCGCTGTCAGCCCCGGTTTTGAGCCTGACTGGTCAGTGCCTGCCGGCTGCGTAGCGAAGAATACCCTTAAAAGATGAGAGAAGCGGAGCGAGCATGAAAAAACTGATCGCAGGAGTAGTTCTCGGTGTTGGCCTCACAGCGATGGCGCACGGGGCGGGAGATCCTCAAGCAGGCGAACAGAACGCAGCGGTATGTGCTGGTTGTCACGGTCAAGGCGGTGCCAAGCCGGTGATGGGCGTATACCCGAAGTTGTCTGGCCTTGGTGAGAAGTACCTGTATCGCCAGTTGGTGGCGATCAAGAGCAAAGAAAGAAACATTCCGGAGATGACTGGCATTCTGGACAACATGTCGGATCAGGATCTGCAGGATCTTGCAGCCTACTTTGATTCTCAGGAAATGGTTGTCAGTCAGGCAGATCCCGATCTGGTTGATCAGGGTTCGGCATTGTACCGTGGGGGCAACATGGCAACTGGCGTTCCGGCCTGTGCCGGCTGCCACAACCCGCAGGGTAACGGTAATGCACCGGCAGGCTATCCGGCCCTGGGCGGTCAGAACGCAGAGTACCTGGTCAAGCAATTGAAAGCCTATCGCGATGGTGATCGTAATAATGGCGCCAATGCTGCGATCATGATGGACGTGGCTGCCAAGCTGACGGATGCCGAAATCGAAGCGGTCTCCAGCTACATTTCCGGCCTGAACTGAAGCTGCCGGACTCTGTTGAAAACCCCGCCCTGTGCGGGGTTTTTTGTTGCCTTTCGTTTCTGTAACTGCCGACCGGTGGAACTTTTCGGGTACGCTGGGTCATAATCCTCCCAAAACGACATAGAGATAACCGGAGATTTTTCATGTTTCGATCCTTCAGAACGGCCTTCCTGCTTTTTTTGGCGCTGTCTGTCACCGGCCTGGCCAACGCCGCAGAGTGGAAAGAAGGGGTTCATTACAACCGGTTGGACAACCCGGTACGTACCGACAGCGATTCCGGAGTCGAGGTAGCGGAAGTCTTCTGGTATGGCTGCCCCCACTGCTACCGGTTCAAGCCTCTGGTTGAAGAATGGGCGGCCAACGCGCCTGACTACGTCAATTACGTGAAGATTCCCGCTGCCCTGGGGAGAAACTGGGAACCCCATGCTTACGCCTTCTATGCGCTTGAAGCGATGGGGGAGCTGGACAAGGTGCACGATGCCCTGTTTGATGCGCTTGCCGGCGAGCGTCGTCCGTTGAATACACCGGAAGCCCTTGCGGATTTCGTCGCGGAGTATGGGGTTGATCCGGATGAGTTTGTGAGCACCTATAAAAGCTTTGGTGTGAACGCCCGCATGCAAAAAGCCCAGTCGAAAATCCGCGGTGCGCGGATTACCGGAACTCCGACTATGCTGGTTAATGGCAAGTACACCGTTAGTGCATCTATGGCCGGCAGCCATGAGGCCGTTCTTGACGTGGTGGACTACCTGGTTGCCAAAGAGCGGGGCGACGTGGAGTAAGGAGCCCGGCCAGGGACGCAAGAGCCGAGTAAGACAAGCCGCCGGCCGGGTCGAGACCGCCCATTATGTACAAGCATATCCGAAAACAGTTGAATGGCATCCTGAAGCCGGCCGGCGGGCCAAGGGGTGCCTGCTCCGGGACCGAGCATGTGCCCGAGTTCGAGCCGCAACGACATATTCGCCTGCTCACCTTCAACATCCAGGTGGGAATCAACACCTCGTCCTACCGTCATTACCTCACACGAAGCTGGCAGCACATACTGCCTCACCGTAACCGTATCGAAAATCTTGACCGGATTGCCTCCCTGCTGCGCGGGTACGACGTGGTGGCTTTGCAGGAGTGCGATGGGGGCAGTCTGCGCAGCGGCTATATCAACCAGGTGCAGTACCTGGCCGAAGCGGCCGGCATTCCCTACTGGTACCAGCAATTGAACCGGAATCTCGGTCAGATCGCCCAGCACAGCAATGGCCTGCTGAGCCGGTATCGGCCCCTTGACGTTACCGAACACAAGTTGCCGGGCCTGATTCCGGGCCGGGGCGCCATCATCGCCCGATACGGAACCGAGCATGATCCACTGGTGCTGGTGCTGATGCACCTTTCCCTCAGCAAGACGGCTCAGCAACGCCAGCTGGGTTACATCCGGGAGCTGATTGCCGACTACCGGCATGTGGTTCTGATGGGAGATATGAACGCCCATGCCGAACAGCTACTGACTCAGACGCCCCTCAGGGAAACCGATCTGGTACCGCTACCGGATACCGCCCATAGCTTCCCCAGCTGGCGGCCGGAGAAAGCTTTGGATCATATCCTGGTAAGTCCTTCACTCGAGATCCGCCGGTCCGAGGTGGTGAGTTATCCGATGTCGGATCACCTGCCCATCGCCATGGATGTGGCGTTGCCGGAGGGCTACCTGGAGAAGTTCTGAATAGCATCAAGTCAAAAAAAAGCCCGGCGCATTGGCCGGGCTTTTTTGGATGCCGGATCAGGAATTACTTGATCTTGGCTTCCTTGTACGCAACGTGCTTGCGGACAACCGGATCGTACTTTTTGATCTCGATTTTTTCCGGAGTGTTACGCTTGTTCTTCTTGGTCGTGTAGAAGTGACCAGTACCTGCTGATGAAACCAGCTTGATTTTCTCGCGCATGATGCGGCTCCTTAAAATTTCTCGCCGCGGGCACGAAGATCGGCCAGCACAGCGTCAATGCCTTTTTTGTCGATGATGCGCATGCCCTTGGTGGATACGCGCAGCTTCACGAAACGCTTCTCGGACTCAACCCAGAAACGATGGTTCTGCAGATTCGGCAGAAAACGACGACGAGTGTGGTTCATCGCGTGGGAAACGTTGTTACCGGATACCGGACGCTTACCGGTAACCTGACAAACTCTGGACATACTTGCCTCCGACCTGAGCAATGGTCTCAATAATACGAATTCGTTTTTAATGCGTCTCTGGTTGCTAAGGAGCTATTACGCCCCCATTCGCGCCTCTAAACTGAACGCTGCTCGCCAGACGCCGCCAGAAAGGGACGCTTTTATACCAGAACTCACCCCCCAACGCAAAAAATTGTTGGGAATTTGGCCAGTTTTCCGGCATTGACGTGCAAGGTTAACCATCGGGCTTTACAGCAGACCCCGTTCAGCGAGAGATACTACCTCACCATGGCCAACAACCATATGGTCAAGAACCCTGATATCCACCAGTCCGAGGGCCTCTTTCAAGCGGCGGGTGAGGGAAATGTCGGCCTGGCTCGGTTCGGCGACGCCCGACGGGTGGTTGTGAGCGAAAATCACCGCTGCTGCATTGTCCTCCAGAGCCTGTCGCACCACTTCCCGCGGATAGACGGCCGCGCCATCGATGGTGCCCCGGAACAACTCACGGTATTGAATAACGCGATGGCGATTGTCCAGAAACAGGCCTGCGAAAACCTCGTGCGGGTAGGTGCCGAGCCGACTGGTAAGAAAGCGGCGGGTATCTTCGGGAGAGCGCAGGGGATCACCCTGGCGCAATGGTTCATCCATGACCCGGCGCGCCATTTCCATGGCCGCCTGAACCTGGGCGTATTTGGCGGTTCCCAGACCTTTGACATCGCAGAACTGGCGACGGGAAGCCGTCAGCAACCCCCGAAGCCCGGAAAACTCCTCAATCAGGTAGCGAGCCAATGCCATGACCGGCATGCCGGTGGTGCCGGTGCGTAAAAACAGGGCGAGCAGTTCGGCGTCGGAGAGGGTTTGCGGTCCGTGGGCGAGCAGGCGTTCCCGTGGACGTTCGTCCGTGGGCCAGGCGGGGTCTGACATCGTGGCTTCCTTGCATTGGTTGTCTCCTGCCCTGGTGCTTCCTGCACCGCGACGGGCATCTCAGGGTTACAAAGGTTACTTTAAAAACTAACAATCGGTAAACGTATGCCGGGTCTGGCAGGCTGTCGCTGCGGCCTGAGCATGCTATCTTATAAGCCTTTCATTTTATGCGGAAACGGAGCCCCTATGGCCGCCAGACGAATCCTCCTGGGAGTAACCGGTGGTATCGCTGCCTATAAAAGTGCCGAGCTGGTTCGCCAGTTAAAGAAAGCGGGCCATGAGGTGAGGGTTGTTATGACCCGCGGGGCGGAAGCGTTCGTGGCACCACTGACCTTTCAGGCCCTCAGTGGCGAGCCCGTGAGGACGTCCTTGCTGGACCCTGAGGCGGAAGCTGGTATGGGGCATATTGAACTGGCCAAGTGGGCTGATCAGTTGGTCGTTGCGCCGGCGTCGGCCGATTTTATCGCCCGCCTTGCCCAGGGGATGGCAGACGATCTGTTAACCACCGTTTGTTGTGCAACCGAGGCGCCCATTGCCGTGGTGCCTGCGATGAATCAGGCAATGTGGAGCAATGGCCGTACCCAGAGAAATATCCGGCTGCTTGAAGAGGATCCCCAGATCGAATTATGGGGGCCGGCTCAGGGAGCGCAGGCCTGTGGTGATACCGGGCCAGGGAGAATGTTGGAGCCGGAGGACATTGTTGCGCTTGTCGATCACGGTCGCACAGGCGTGCTCGCTGGCAAGACGGTCGTGATTACTGCAGGCCCGACCCGAGAGCCTATCGACCCGGTGCGCTATATAAGCAATCACAGCTCCGGGAAAATGGGTTATGCCCTGGCCAGCGAGGCGCAGAAGGCAGGTGCCCGGGTGATTCTGGTCAGTGGTCCGGTAGCGCTTTCCGCGCCTATCGGTGTCGAGGTTCGTCCGGTGTTAACGGCCGAGGACATGTTGCAGGAAGCCTCAAGCGCCGTGGATGAAGGCTGTGACCTGTTTATTGCGACAGCTGCGGTCGCCGATTACCGTCCGGAAACCTGTGCCGGAGACAAGATCAAGAAGTCCAGTGACGCCATGGCGCTCTCGCTGGTGCGCAATCCCGACACCCTGGCTACCATAGCCGGCCGCGACGATGCGCCTTTTAGCGTAGGTTTCGCGGCCGAAACCACCGATGTGGCGAGCTACGCCACCGACAAAATGCAACGCAAGAAACTGAACATGATCGTGGCCAACGATGTGTCTGCGCCCGGGCTGGGCTTTAACAGCGACAACAATGCGGTGACCGTATTCTGGCCGGGTGGCCAGACGTCGATCGGTCCCGACAGCAAAACGAACATTGCCCGACAGCTTGTGGCGATGATAGGTGAACATCTTGGTCAGGCGGCCCGCTGACTCAGCGAAGCGCACCTGCACTACAATCGACAGGACCCCTCATGAGCAGGAAAAATCTTCAGGTACGTATTCTGGATGATCGCATTGGCAGCCAGATTCCGTTTCCCGAGTATGCCACCGAAGGCTCCGCAGGCCTTGATCTTCGGGCCTGTCTGGACGAGCCGCTGACCCTCGAGCCGGGCGATACCCAACTGATCAGGACAGGGTTGTCGATCCACATTGCCGATCCATCGCTGGCGGCCATGATCCTGCCCCGAAGCGGGCTCGGCCACAAGCACGGTATTGTGCTTGGCAACCTGGTGGGCTTGATTGATTCGGATTACCAGGGCGAGTTAATGGTGTCCTGCTGGAACCGGGGGCGCACCAGCTTTACCGTGGATGTGGGGGAGCGTCTGGCACAGTTGGTGCTGGTACCCGTTGTGCAGGCTGATTTTGAGGTGGTTTCGGAATTCGACGCCAGCGCCCGCGGTGAAGGCGGTTTTGGCTCCACCGGCACAAGGTGACCGGGAAGCCGGCCACGCAGAACATTGTGCCGGCGTCTATACTTTGCGGATAACTGCTTGTCCAGGACGATAAAATTACAACTGCAGGATGGACTATGAAGCTGGGTAAAAAGAAAGATGCCGACGCGTCAGTTGATGAAAAGCCGGCGAAGAAGGCGGTGAAGAAGGAAAAAACCAGTTCTTCGGGACCCAAACTGAAGAAACTCAATTCCGTGGCGGTGAGCCAGTCGCTGGTCGTGGTCCTTGCGGGGGTGATTGCCGTTGCCTTGCTTCATTTTCTGGTGGTTCAGCCGTCGGCAAAGGAACGCTTCGAGTCATTGAAAGTTCTGGAAGCGGATGCCGCCGCCCTTCGACTGAACCAGTATTTTGACCAGGTCCAGAAAAGCGTCAATGGTCTGGCTACCCAGCCCCATGTCGTTCAGGCCCTGAACAGCCGAAACGAGATTCCGACGACCGAGGTGCAGCTGGCGGATTCACTGCCCGGCATCGAGGCGGTTCATCTGTTTCCCTACCGTGACATTCCACGCACCTCCAGCAGTGAGGGCCTGCTGGGCTTCTCCGGGCTTGAGCTGGCCCGGCGCGCTGAAACCGGCCAGCGACTGTTTCCCGACGCGTTTCCACGGGATAACCGGTGGTTTGTCCAGATGGCAACCCCGGTTCGCAATCCGACCAGCAATGCGGTCATCGGCAGCCTGCTGATTATCTTCGACTCCGGCCAGATCCAGCCGTTGCTGCAAGTGGTCAACTCCAGCCTCGGTGGTCAGCTCGCGCTGGTGCAGACCGTGTCCGGTTCATCCCGCACCGTGGTCAGTAACGGCAGCGGCTCCGGAAACGCGGAATCCCGCCGGCTTTCCAATCCGGACTGGACCGTAGCCTACACCCCTGCAAAATCGTCCGCAGCGCCGGTTGATACGGTAATGATAGCGCTTCTGGTCGGCGTGCCCGCGTTGATCGCTGCCATCATCGTCTGGGTACTGCTGGGCGGGGCCCAGAAGGGCTTACGTCAGGATGTGACGGCCCTGATCCAGTGGGCGCACAAGGTGTTCGGCGGAGAGCGGGTAAAGCTGCCGACCTTCCGTTGGGACATGGTGGCCTCAACCGGTGAGGTGCTCTACCGTTTGTCCCAGGTGGTTGATAAACGGGTCGCCAAGGCTGGAGAAACCGCCAAACCCAGGCCCGCCGGTTCCGGAAAGGCTGGCGGTGGTGCCGCCAAGGGCGGCGATGAGCCTTTGTTCCAGGACAAGGACATGCCCGATATCGACATGCTTGATGGGGATGAGGACGTTCTGGGCTTCGGCAGCGGCGATGATACCGTCTTTGGTTCCGGCGACACTCCGGACGTGGAAGAGGTGACCCTGCCTCAGGTGGAGCTTTCCCAGGATATTTTCCGGGCCTATGACATTCGGGGTATTGTCGGCGAAACCCTGACCGCCGAGGGCGTTGAAGTCATCGGTCGGGCCATCGGTTCGGAGGCCCGGGAGCGCGGTGTCGACAGCCTTTGCATTGGTTATGACGGCCGCCATTCCAGCCCGGATCTGGCCGATGCCCTGGCACGCGGTGTCATGGCAGCCGGGTGCAACGTGATTCACGTGGGGGCCGTGCCCACACCGGTCCTCTATTTTGCCACCCACGAACTCCAGACTGGCTCTGGCGTTATGGTGACCGGCAGTCACAACCCGGCCAACTATAACGGCCTGAAAATCATGTTGGGTGGCGAAACCCTTTCAGGTGAGGCCATCCAGAAACTGTATCAGCGCATCCAGACCGGAGATTTTGCCAGCGGTCGGGGCAGCCAGAGCACCGAGGATGTGCGCCGTGCTTACCTGGACCGGATTGTTGGCGATATTGCGGTAGCGGCACCGCTCAAGGTGGTCGTCGATGCCGGCAATGGCATTGCCGGTGAGCTGGCCCCCATGCTGATCGAGGAGCTGGGCTGCGAAGTGATTCCGCTCTACTGCGAGGTGGACGGTGACTTCCCGAATCACCATCCCGACCCAGGTAAGCCGGCGAATCTGGCGGATCTGATTGCCCGGGTTGAATCGGAAGGGGCCGACATCGGTTTGGCCTTCGACGGCGATGGTGACCGTCTCGGTGTAGTAACCAATTCCGGCAAGATTATCTGGCCGGACCGGCTGATGATGCTGTTTGCCCGGGATGTGGTTTCACGGAATCCGGGGGCCGATGTCCTTTACGATGTGAAATGCAGCCGCAGGCTGGCCGGGGTGATTTCAGAAGCCGGGGGCCGACCGATCATGTGGAAAACCGGTCATTCCCTGATGAAGGCAAAAATGAAAGAGACTGGCGCCTTGCTGGCCGGGGAAATGAGTGGTCATATTTTCTTTGGCGAGCGCTGGTACGGGTTTGATGACGGTCTGTATTCTGCGGCCCGCCTGCTGGAAATTCTGGGCATTGAGGATCGTCACAGCGATGAAGTTTTCGAGGATTTCCCGGATGACATCAGTACGCCAGAGCTGAATGTCGAAGTGACGGAAAGTTCCAAGTTCGACATTATCAAACGCCTCGGCGAGTCCGGGGATTTCGGTGACGGCAATATCAGCACCATCGACGGCATCCGGGTGGACTACGCCGACGGCTGGGGGCTGTGCCGGGCATCAAACACCACACCGGTGCTGGTCTTACGCTTTGAAGCGGAGACCGACGAGGCACTGGAGCGTATCAAGTCTGTGTTCCGTGACCAGCTTCAGAAGGCAGCGCCGGATCTGGTGGCGGATTTCTGATTCGCAGTCACCGAGTTTCACAGGCAAGTTTCAATACAGGATCAACAAGGCAAAAACATGGCGCTGGATCGTGAAACAGCAATGCAGGTGGCTTCGGTACTTAGCCGGGGCCTGCCTTATATTCAGAGATTTACCGGCAAGACCGTGGTCATCAAGTATGGCGGTAACGCCATGGAAAACGAAGACCTGAAGAGCAGTTTTGCCCGCGATGTGGTGCTGATGAAACTTGTAGGCATCAACCCGATCGTTGTCCATGGCGGTGGCCCGCAGATCGGCGAGCTGCTGGAGCGTTTGAACATCCAGTCCCGATTCGTCAACGGCATGCGGGTAACCGATTCCGAAACCATGGACGTGGTGGAGATGGTGCTTGGTGGCCAGGTGAACAAGGAAATTGTCTCCCTGATCAACTCTCACGGCGGCATGGCGGTGGGGCTCACCGGCAAAGACGCCAATCTGATACGAGCCCGCAAGCTGGAGGTGGTCGACCGCTCTCCCGAACTGGAACGCCCGGAGATTATCGACATCGGCCATGTGGGCGAGGTCGCCAGTGTCAACGTGGATGTGATTGAGATGCTTACCCGCAGCAACCTGATTCCCGTGATTGCACCGATTGGCGTGGGACCGGATGGCGCCTCCTACAACATCAATGCCGACCTGGTGGCGGGTAAGGTGGCCGAGGCCATGAAGGCCGAGAAGCTGATGCTGCTGACCAACGTCTCCGGCCTCAAGAGCAAGGAAGACAAGGTGCTTACCGGGCTCACGGCCAAGCAGGTCAATGATCTCATCGAGGACGGCACCATTCATGGTGGCATGCTCCCCAAGATCCGTTGTGCACTGAGTGCCGTCGAAAACGGCGTGCGCACGTCCCATATTATCGACGGCAGGGTCGCTCATGCGTGTCTGTTGGAGATCTTCACTGATGAGGGTGTCGGCACCCTGATTTCCCGTAACTGACGGCACCCGACAAGGAGTCTCCGGATGAAGCGCCTGCTTGCGACGCTGGTAATACTGGTTCTGGTCGGCTTTGCCGCATTCAAGGCGGGGGTCTGGTGGCTGGCGGATCAGCGCATGGCCGAGGCGAGACAGGCGCTGGAGCCCCACGGTGTTCTGCACAGGGGCAGCATCAGTTCCGGCGTTGAGGGCCGGTTGGTTCTCAACGACGCCAGCTGGCAGGATTTCGAGCTCACCCAGCCTCTGGACATGGCGAGGGTGGAGCTTGATACCGGCTCACCCGTCAGTTTGCTCTCTGTCCTGTTCGACCCGGCTGGCATGCCGGAACAATGGACCTTGCGACTCGACGGCCTTGGCCTGACCCTCGACCCGACCATGCTTCGTAACTGGGTTACTGCAGAAGGCGCCAATAGCGAGGGCGATCCGGCCTTGTTTGCGCTTTCCTGCGCGCCAGATCCGCGCCAACAGCTGGGTAGCGGTGACCTGATCCGCATGGGCATCACAGCACTCGCCGGGGATGGCTTTGTGCGACAGACTCCGGGCAATCTCCATGCTGAGTTGAATACCGTCAGCACCGGCAGTCTGGAACTGGACTGGCGTGATGCTCGAATCCGAATCCAGGATGCCGAGCTGACCGTTTCCGGTGGCGCCGAGCCGATGACGCTGACCTTGCGTGATGGTGGCCTGATGCGTCGCATCGCCGCCTATTGCGCCCGCGAAGCCGGTATCGAAACCGGAGAATGGGCCGGGCGCGCAGTGCAGGCGCTGTCTGCCGGGCTTGAAGCCCGGGGCCTGGCCGCCAGTGTCCAGCTGAAAGCGTTGTACCGGCAGTGGCTGCTGGAGGGCGGTGAGCTCACGGTAGATGTGCAGCCGGCCCAGCCTCTGCTCGGAGTGCCTGTAAGAACGGCTGAAAACGAGGGTGCGGGCATGAGCTGGCCAGTTCGTTACAACGGTGCAGGCGTGCCGGACGTCTATCTGGCCGAGGCTGAGCCGGTTGTTCAGGAAACACCAGAGGTGGCCGTCGAGCCGGTGGTGCCACGGGAGGATCCTGAGACCGAAACCTGGTATCCGGCGAATCTTGAAACCGCCGAACAATGGGTTGACCGGCAGGTCCGGGTAACGCTTTCCAACGAGAACGTGGTGGAAGGGCGTCTGGTGAGCGTCAGCGAACGCGAGCTGGAAGTGGCCCGGGTTATCGCTGGCGGTGAAGTCGCCTACCCGATGTTGATCCGGGCGATTACCAACTTTGAAGTCTGGCGGCGTGGCCGTGCACAATGATTCCAATGGGAATCTGAGAGGAAACTATGTCGCAGTCCGATAGCAAATCCGCAGTGGTGCCGGGCATTCGTGACATGCTTGCCCGCCTGATATCTCTGCCCTCAATCAGCAGCGCGTCGGCAAAATGGGATCATAGTAACGAGCCCGTGGTGCGAACCCTGGCAGAATGGCTCGAAGCCCTCGGGTTTTCCGTGGAAATCCTGGAAGTGCCAGGCATGCCCGGAAAATTCAACCTGATCGGAACCCTTGGCAGCGGCCCGGGCGGTCTTGTGTTGTCCGGCCATACCGATACGGTGCCCTTTGATGACAAACGCTGGCAGAGCGACCCCTTTACCCTGACCGAGCGGGACAATCGCTGGTACGGGCTGGGTACCTGCGACATGAAAGGCTTTTTCCCGCTGGCCATTGAAGCAGCCAGGGCCTTTGTGGACGAAGATCTCAAACAGCCCCTGATTATACTGGCCACTGCCGACGAAGAGAGCTCCATGGACGGTGCCCGGGCCCTGGCAGAAGCTGGCAAGCCCAAGGCCCGCTACGCGGTCATCGGCGAGCCGACCAGCCTGAAACCGGTGCGCATGCACAAGGGCATCATGATGGAGCGCCTGAAATTCGAGGGCCAGTCCGGTCATTCCTCCAATCCGGCCCTCGGCCGCAACGCCATGGAAGGAATGCACGAAGCGCTCACCGAGTTGCTGGCACTCCGGTCAGGCTGGCAGGAAAAGTACCGGAACCCGAACTTCGAGGTACAGTTTCCAACCCTGAACCTTGGCTGCATTCACGGCGGTGACAATCCAAACCGCATCTGTGCCCAGTGCGAGCTGCACTTTGATCTGCGTCCGCTGCCGGGCATGAACATGGAAACCCTGCGCCAGACCATTTTGAGCAAGGTGCAGCCGATCGCGGAACGGCGGGAACTGTCCCTGGAATTCGAACCGCTCTTCGACGGGGTTCCGCCCTTTGAAACCCCGGCCGATGCCGCTCTGGTCAAAGCCTGCGAGAAACTGACGGGCCATACCGCTCATGCCGTCGCCTTCGCCACGGAAGCGCCCTGGCTCCAGAAGCTCGGCTTGGAAACCCTGGTCATGGGGCCCGGCTCAATCGATCAGGCGCACCAACCGGATGAATTTATAGAGCTGTCCCAGCTTGATCCAACCGTTAAAGTACTGCGAGGGCTGATCCGACAATTCTGTCTGTGAGCATGGGGCAGGCCCCTCTGAATTCTGCGGAGAGTCCTGGCGGGGAGGGTGTTCCAAAACCGTGGAGCGCCAGGGATGGCGCGACCGAGCCCTACAGGGACGTATTTACGGGCGTGTTTTGGCACACCCTCCTCGACAGGACTCGGCAAACTCCTCAAGATAAACTACCTGCCTTTAGAAGATAACGAGAGACCAGGAGAAAGGTTTGAAATCAAACGACTGGCTGCATGGATTCCGCCATTCATCCCCCTACATCAACGCCCACCGCGGGCGCACGGTGGTATTGACCATTCCGGGGGATGCGATTGAACACGGGAATTTCATCAACATCATCCATGACATCGCGCTGCTGAGCAGTCTTGGTGTGCGGCTGGTCGTTGCCTTTGGAGCCCGCCCGCAAATCCAGACGCGGCTGGATGCTGCAGGAATCGAATCGTCGTTTTCAAAAGGTTTGCGGATTACGCCGCAAGAGCACCTCAGTATGGTGATGGAGGCTGTCGGTGGCCTGAGAGCCTACCTGGAAAGCCACCTGTCCATGGGGTTGGTCAATTCGCCGATGCACAATGCCCGTATCCGGGTGAGTGGCGGCAATTATGTGGCTGCCAAGCCCGTGGGTGTGCTCGACGGTATTGATTTTGGCCACACTGGCAAAGTGCGCCGGGTTGATGTGGCTGGTATCGAGAAGCTGCTGGAGCTCGGTCACATTGTCCTGTTGCCGCCCATGGGCTATTCGCCCACGGGGGATGCCTTCAACCTCTCCTACGAGGATGTTGGCAGCCAGGTGGCAGCGGCACTGCAGGCCGAGAAGCTGATGGTGTTTATTGATGATCCCGGGTTGCAGGAAGAGGACGGTACTTTGATCCGGGAGCTGTCGGCGCGCCAGGCGTCCGAGCGCCTGGCGGCCGGTGCGGTGACCGGTCACGATGCCGACTTGCTGCGAGCTGCCTGTGATGCCTGTGTGAAGGGTGTACGTCGCGCCCACATCATCAGCTATGTGGATGACGGCGCCCTGCTGAAGGAGCTCTTCACGCGGGATGGCGCCGGCACGTTGGTCAGTGGCGATCACTACGAGCAATTTCGCCAGGCCCGGGTCGAGGACATCGGCGGGATTCTGGAGCTGATCCAGCCGCTGGAAGAGCAGGGCATTCTGGTTCGCCGCTCCCGGGAGATGCTGGAAACCGAGATTGACCGCTTTGTTGTGGCGGAGCGCGACGGCACTATCGTGGGCTGTGCCGCTCTGTACAGCTACCCTGAAGAAGGCGCCGGCGAGTTGTCCTGCTTCGCGGTAGACCCGACCTATCGCCGGGCCGGACGGGGTGATGAGATTCTGGCAATGGTGGAGAAGCTGGCCAGGGGGCAGGGTATCCAGAAGCTGTTCGTGCTCACCACCCAGACGGAGCACTGGTTCCGGGAGCGGGGCTTCCAGCCTTCGACAGTGCAGGCCCTGCCCGGGCCGAAGCTGGCTGCCTATAACACCCAGCGGAACTCAAAGGTGTTCTTCAAACCGCTCTGACAGGGCGGCCAGATGTTCAGTCCTCTGGGGTTCCGGTTGCTCTGACAGCGTCTCGACGGCCTTGTAAAAGTCCGCAAAGTCGTAGCCTGCATTCCGAAGCATCTGACGGAACGCCGGTACGTGCTGGTTGTACTGACGAAACAGCGCCAGGTTGGCATTGTTCAGGCTGACTGGTACCGGTCCGAACGGGCCCGGTTCGGACCACTCTGCGGAAAGTTCCTGATAGGCAAGAGCCAGCTCTTGGTAAATGGCCGCCTTGCGATTCCGCAGTTGCTGGTCTGGCAAGACGTCCTGCTGAGCATAAAGAACGTCCAGCCGGGCACTGAAGTCTTCGACCAGGGAGAGCGTCTGGTTTCGGCGAGCCAGGCGGTCCAGTGCCTCCTCGAACTGGCCGGGTTTGCCCTGGTCCGATAGCCAGAGCCTGAGCCCTTCCAGCTCCACCGCGGTGGCAAAGCTTTCGTTAAATGCCGTGTCATCGGCGATGTAGACCACCTGGTGTGCCAGCTCATGGAACATCAGGGCGACCATGCGATCCTCCGTCAGTCGGGTAAAGCCGGTGTGCAGGGGATCATCGAACCAGCCGAGGGTGGAATAGGCCGTCACGCCGCCGATAAACGTGTCGAAGCCCTTGTTGCGAAACTGCGACTCCTCGGCACGCGCATCCGCCAGGCTGTAGTATCCCCGGTAGGCCTGACAGCCGAGCACCGGATAGCACCAGCGGTGCGGTTCCAGGGAGAACTCCGGCACAGCCACCAGGTTCACCACTACCCAGGGTCTGTCGAGATCCACGTAGTCGCTGAAGGCTTCTCCCACCGGCAGGGCCAGTCGTTGACCGGCGAATTCCCGGGCCTGTTGCGCTACCGTGAGTTTTCCCCGAAGGTCCATCGGCGTTGAGGTGTCGGAGAGAATGTCGTCGACCGGTTCCGCCGACATCATCAGGGAGAGATGGCCACTGACAGCCTGCGAATAGTAGCCAATGGTCGAACAGCCGTTAAGCATTGTTACCAGTAGCAAAAGTAGATAGATCTGACTAAGCTGTTTCATGGGTCAGGATGTTATAGTGGATTGGTTTGCCTGTGGGGGCCAGGCCGCTATAGTACAATCATGGTCTCTATAGTAGCAGCCGGTGGCATCCGCCATCGTTTCAGGGACGTGAGCCGGTACCGGGCGCTGTGTTCGGTGATCGTTCCGGCTTTGCGAGATATCAGGTAGTTCATGGATCCGAGAGAACGTCGTAGCAGCCCCCGCCAACCAATCAAGCTTGCCGCCCAGATTGATCTGGGAACCGGTGAAGCCTGGCCGTGTCAGATCGCCGATTTCTGTGCGGAGGGTCTGTTCGTCCGCTATTCGGGTGAAACCTCGAAGAAGCTGGATCGGGCGTTTGCTTCCGGCATACCCCCAGAACTGGTGATACGTTTTCGGGGTCTGGATGGCGCGCGCCGCCACGAGCTTCATGTCAGTATTGTCCGTCGCATCGATGGCGCCATGGGGGTCAATTTCAGCAGGCCCAACCCGGTAGCCGTGGATGCCATGCTGCAGCAATGCGGGGGCTCCCGAAGTCAGGATCGCTCCTCGCTCCGCGCACCCAGTGATCGCGTACAGTTTGTCCTGCACCAGTCCGCCAAGGCGGTGACCCAGTTTATCGAGCCGTTGATGGACGCCTGTTTCGTGCAAATGGTGGAGGGTCTCAAACTGGCGGCCCAGAGAGCCGTAAATGATCAGCAGGCCAATGAATACATGGATGCTTCGGGCCAGATTCAGGCCCGGCAACGGGTCATCTGGCATCAGATGGCTCGCAGCCTGGAATCACCACTGAAGCCCGCCCCCAAGGGGTTTCCGGGGTCCGAGCTGTCCGTGGTCGACAAGGGCGAATTCGAGGACTGGTTGACGATCCGGGTGATGGTAACCAAGGCGGATACCCAGTATCGGGGCGATCTGCTGCAGCTCAAGCTTCGCCTGGACAAACTTGGCATCGCGAACGCCACGGGACACCACAATCCCCTCGGGCCCTCCCTGGTCTGCGAAGCCTTCCATAATGGCCTCAGCCAGCTCAAGGCGACCCGGGAGGTGGAGAAAGTCTGTCTGCGGGTCTTTGAGCAGACCGTGTTGCAGCAGCTGGGACCTCTGTACAAAGAGCTCAACGATATTCTGATTCGTCACGGTGTTCTGCCAGACCTGGATCTCAGCAAGTATCTGAGCGAGCAGGCCGGGGCAAAGCCGGAGACACAACAAGAGCCCGCGGAGCCCGAGCCGGTTGCCGCGGAGAGTGCTGCTGCAGAGTCAAAGCCGAAGGCGGGTGCCGAAGACGCCGGACAGCCCCAGTCTCGTCGCAGAGCCGGCATGCTGGGGGGCGAGTTTCGGGGTTATGCCCAGGCGGCCCAGACTGCGTTCGCCACGGTGCGTAACCTGCTGAATACCCTGAGCGCGAGCCGTGTGGCCCGGGGCGATCCGGAGCCTTTGCCGTTCCAGCCCAATGCCAGGCCTCTGTCGTCCGGAGAATTCCAGCGAGAACTCCAGCAGCTGCAATCTCAGCCCGTGGATACTGGCGAGGAGCTGGCTCCCCTGAAGGAGCGGGTGGTAGAGAAAGTAAAGGCAAGCGGTGATAACCGGCTGGATGAAGAACAGCAGGAAACGGTCGATGTGGTCGACCGGTTTTTCAAATCGGTGGTGGAAAGCCCGAAGCTCAGCGAGTATGCCCAGCAGCGCATGCGGCAGCTGGAAGTGCCCGTTCTCAAAGTTGTCATGAGGGACCCTGCGTTCTTTGACGATCAGGATAGCCCGGTACGCGGGGTGATGAACCGTCTGGCCCAGCTAGGGGTAAAGGGCGGGCGCATCAATCCGGTGGTTCAGCGTCGCGTGGATGAGCTGGTAGAGCGCATTACAACGGACTTCGAGCAGGACACCGGGGTATTCGAGCAAACGGTCCAGGAACTGGACACCCTGATTGATCGCCAGAATCTTGTCTATCGCCGGAATGTCGAGCGAGTGACAGCGGCCGCAGAGGGGGCCCAGAAGGTAGCCGAGTCAAAAAAGGCTGTGGCCGATGTGCTGGACAACAAACTGGGTGGGCGCAAGGTGCCAAAGGCGGTAATCAGCCTGTTGGATGGTGGCTGGCGGGATCTGCTTTCGCTGACCTGGATCCGGCAGGGGCCTGACAGCCAGCTGTGGCATGATTACCTGGCCGTTATCGATTCGCTCCTATCCTTCGCTGATGATCCGAACAGCTCCATTAATCTGCCCGAGCTGCTGCGGGTAATCCAGGATGGTCTGGCCTCTATTTCCAGCAACCACATGCCTTCTTCGCAAATCCGGGACGAGCTCAAGCAGTTCCTGGTTCGCAGTCCGCAAAAAAGCCCCGAACTGGTTGAAGTGCCAGTGGCAAAGCCGGAGCAACCGGATGCCAGAAAACTGTCCGACCGGGAGCAACGAAGTCTTCAGCGCTGGATCAACCGGGCGCAGAAATTGCGAACCGGCGACTGGCTTCGCGACCAGGAAAAACCGGACGAACCCCAGTACATTCGTCTGGTCTGGGTGGCCCGCGGTTTCAGCCGCTTTGTCTTTGTGAATCACCAGGGCATGCGAGTGGTGGAATTGGAGCTGGAGTCCCTGGCCCGGCAGATGCGAAAAGGCATCATCGTGCCTGATAGCCAGTATGAACGCCCGCTGGTGGACGAGAGTATCGATCGCATGGTCCGCAAGGTCTATGACCAGTTGTCCTGGGCCTCCACCCATGATGAATTGACCGGCCTTCTCGGGCGTCGCGAATTCGAGCGCATGCTCGATCAGCAGTTGGCCCGTCGGGAGGATGAGCGCTCCCTCGTGCGCCTGGATCTCCGCAGGTTCCGCCTGCTGAACGACACCGCCGGCTACCAGGCCGGTGATGAGACCCTGAAACGGGTTGCCGATATCCTGCGCAGCCACGTCGGTGACGGTATGCCCGTGGCCAGACTTGCGGGCAATGAGTTTGCCATGCTGGTGCCGTCCGAGAGTGCCAGCGACGCGGCAAGAGATCTCATCCGTGCAGTGGAGGCCGCCGAGTTCAGTTTTGGTGGTCGCGACTACCGGCTCTCTGCCAGCGCCGGTGTGGTCCCCACGTTGCCGGCCCTGGTCAGTGCTGAACGCTGGTTACGGGCGTCGGAGCAGGCGCTTGCCGCGTCTCGCCAGCAGGGCCACGGTAAGGTTTCGGAGTATGCCCTGGACGCCGATGACCAGGCCCGTCAGGAGCAGATCGCCGCCAAGGTTGCCAGCCTCAGCGACCTGAACGAGGAGCGCATGCTGCTGCGCTGCCAGAAGATTATCCCTCTGCATGCCAAGTCCTCCATGGCTGCGCAGTATGAGGTGCTGATCAGCATGTACGATGACGAAGGCAACCTCATTACCGGTCGGGACTTCGTGCGCATGGCCGAGCGTTATGACCGAATGCAGGCCGTGGATCGCTGGGTTGTTGGCCACATGCTGGACTGGCTCAGGGAGCAGGCGCCGGACCCGAGGCATTTCGGCGGCGTCTGCATCAACCTGTCCGGCTATTCCATGAATGACCAGTCGCTGCTGGAGTTCATCTACGAAAAGCTGAGTGAGAAAGACGCGCCTATCGAGCGGCTGTGGTTCGAGATTACCGAGGCCTCGGCGATCAACGACGTCCAGTCAGTGGCAGACTTCATCATTGAGATGAAAGAGCTTGGCTGCCGGTTCTGTCTCGGCAACTTTGGCAGTGGCCCCAGTTCGTTCGAGTTCATGCGTTCGTTACCGGTAGACCTGATCAAGATCGACAGCGCCTTTACCGGCCAGCTGTCGACCAGCGAGACTGACCGGGCAATGGTGCGCTCAATGGTGGATATGGCCCACTACATGAACCGGGAAGTGATTGCCTCCCAGGTTGAATCCCGGGACGTTCTGGACATGCTCCGACAGCTGGGTGTGGACTACGCTCAGGGCTTCGTGGTTGAAAAACCCCGTCTGCTCGACAGCCTAACCTGATTCCGGCAACCTGCCTCTATGTCAAAACGTCATCCCATCATCGCGGTTACCGGTTCGTCCGGAGCGGGCACCACGACCACCGGCCAGATTTTCAGCCGGATGTTTGCCAGTGAGGGGCTGAACGCCGCAATGGTCAGCGGTGACAGTTTCCATCGCTACAACCGTGAACAGATGGCCAGGCTTGCGGCCAAGGGCCAGTTCGGTGAGCGCAACCACTTTGCGCTGGCCGCCAATCACATTGACAAGCTGGAAGCACTGTTCTACGACTACGGCCACACCGGCAACGGTCGGTATCGTCAATACGTTCACGATGAGGATCGCAGGCTGGTTGAAGCTGGGCACAAGCCCGGCACCTTCACGCCCTGGGGGCCTTTGCCCGCCGATACCGATCTGCTGTTTTACGAGGGGCTTCATGGGGGTGTGGTCAGCGAAACCTGCAATATCGCCCAGTATGTGGACCTGCTGATCGGTGTGGTTCCGATTGTGAATCTTGAATGGATCCAGAAGATCCACCGGGACACGCACAAGCGGGGCTACAGCCAGGAGGCGGTGGTGGAAACTATCATCAACCGCATGGATGACTATGTGCACGACATCGTGCCCCAATTCTCGCACACCCACATCAATTTCCAGCGCATTCCCCTGGTCGATACTTCCAACCCCTTTGTCGTCCGGGAAGTTCCCACTGAGGACGAAAGCATGCTGGTGATCCGGTTCCGGGATCAGTCAGAGGTGGACTTTCCCTATCTGCTGCAGGTGATTGCAGGCAGCAGCCTGTCGCGACACGACACCCTGGTGGTTCCGGGCACAAAAATGCCGCTGGCCATGGACCTGATTGTCAGGCCGATGGTGCAGCGGCTGATGGCAAGAAAGCCGTTTGCCTGAGGCGTCAGGCCGTCAGGCGTCCATCCCGGTAATCCCGGAGCGTCTGCTCGATCTCCTCGCGGGTATTCATCACAAAAGGACCATACTGGACCACCGGCTCGCCAATCGGTTTGCCGGCAATCAGCAGCAGTCGCGCTCCGGCTTTCCCCGCATGGAGTTCGATCTGGTCGCCGTCGTCGGAAAGAACGTTAGCGGCGCTTCGCTGCAGCGAGCTTTCCCCCAGGCTCGCGCTACCCTCGTAAAGATAGAGCATGGCGTTGTGGCCTTCCGGGAGGGGCAGTCTCAGGCTCCCATCGGATGCCAGTTGAATATCCGCGTAGATCGGCTGGGTGGTGCGATCGGGCATCGCCCCTGCATGGGCCTGGCCATCGATCTGTAATGAGCCGGCAATGAGCTTCAGTTTGCCACCGTCGAAGGCAAGCTCCGGAATCTCTTCCGGCTGGATGTCCCGGTAGCCGGCCTTCGTCATTTTTTCCGCCGCTGGCAGGTTCAGCCAGAGCTGAAAACCGCGCATCACGCCTTCTTCCTGCTGGGGCATCTCCGAATGGATGATGCCGCGACCGGCGGTCATCCATTGCACACCGCCGTTGCGCAGGTCGCCTCGGTTCCCGAGATGGTCTTCATGCAGCATGTGCCCCTCGATCATATAGGTCACGGTTTCGAACCCCCGATGGGGGTGCGAGGGGAAGCCTGCGATATAGTCGGCGGCCTCGGCGGAACCAAACTCGTCCAGCATCAGGAACGGATCAAGGCGAATGTTCTGTTGCTGGCCAATGGAACGCTTGATGCGCACGCCGGCGCCGTCGGACGTTTCTAGGGCGGGTATGATCTGTTTCAGGGAGCGCAGGGTCATGATGTCCTCCTCTCGTTAGCTCTTGGCTCTATTTAAACGGGATGGGAGGAGAGAATAAAACGCAGAAATCTGGGGGGTGACATCAAAAAAACTGAAGGACCCGTGACGCCCCGGGCGGGGCGCCACAGGAGGCGATCATTCGACGTTGCGGGAATAGAAGATTTCCAGCATTTCCCGACGCAGACGGTCCTCGATGGACTGCGCTTCGGCGGGATCAAGATCACCGGCGTTCACCCCGAACACATAGTTATCGAGGTTGAAGTTCTTCAGCATCATCTTGGTGTGGAACAGGTTCTCCTGGTACACGTTCACATCGATCATCTGATACGCGTTCTGGGTATCTTCGGTCAGGTAGTTCTGGATCGAATTGATATCGTGATCAATGTAGTGCTTGGTGCCGTCCACATCACGGGTAAAGCCGCGAACCCGGTAGTCCACGGTAACGACATCAGAATCAAAGCTGTGGATCAGGTAGTTCAGCACTTTCAGCGGTGAGATCAGGCCACAGGTGGATACGTCGATGTCAGCGCGGAAGGTGCTCACGCCATCGTGGGGATGGCTTTCCGGGTAGGTGTGCACCGTGACGTGACTCTTGTCCAGGTGGGCCACGATGGTATCCGGCAGCGGTCCGGGAGACTCTTCGTTGTCGGGCTCTTCGCCATTGGTGAGCTCGTGCTCGGCGATCAGCATGGTGACAGATGCACCATGGGGCTCGTAGTCCTGACGCGCGATGTTAAGAACGTTAGCGCCGATAATCTTGACGACGTCGGTCAGAATCTGGGTCAGGCGCTCGGCGTTGTACATCTCGTCGATGTAGTCGATATAGGCCTTGCGTTGTTCTTCGGTCTGCGCATAACAGATGTCGTAGATGTTAAAGCTCAGGGATTTGGTCAGGTTGTTGAAACCATGCAGCTGGAGTTTTGATTCCATGCTCAGCCCCTCCGGATCGTGGAGATGAATGACTGCAGAGCTGCATTGCTGAGCTCTGCCGAGGCCGCCACCGACTACTGACCGGGTTGTTCACCTTTTGCGCAGACCGGCGGAGAGGGTGCGTATTATGCACACCGCAAGTGACGTTGAATAGTATTCGCAATGACATTTTAGCATTCGTGATTTCCCCTGCATCCGGCCCGGGGAATCGGTCCATGAGCGGCCCTGGCGAGATTTCTCACACGGGTTATGACGCCTGGTGAACCTCGTAGCTGTGACTGATCTCGACGCCGGCCTTCTCAAGCATGATAGATGCGGAGCAGTACTTTTCTGCCGACAGGCTCACGGCCCGCTTGACCAGATTGTCTTTCAGGCTGTTTCCGGTTACCACGAAGTGCAGGTGAATGCGTGTAAACACCGCCGGAACCGCGTCGGCCCGCTCTGCTTCGAGCTCGGCGTGGCAAGCGGTCACGTCCTGGCGGCTTTTCTTCAGGATGCTCATGACGTCGAACGCCGAACAGCCTCCGAGCCCCATCAGCAGCATTTCCATGGGGCGCGGGCCCAGGTTCTCACCGCCGTGGTCTGGCGGGCCATCAAGCTGCACGCTGTGGCCACTGCCGCTGGTGGCTTTGAAACTGGCGTTGCCGGTCCAGTCTACGGTTGCTTTCATGGGACGACTCTCCGTTGTGATGACGCGGGACCAACTGGTGTGATGGCCCCGATAAAGATGACCTGTGGCCGGATGCTAGCACAACCGGCTTCGTCAGGCAGGCCGATCTCGGATACATGTTGTATACTCTTTCCGGTTGCCCGCAACAGACCTTCTTGTTATAAGTTGCGCAGTTTTGCAGTAAAAAAGAACGAACCCGCAAGGAAAGCCGGGTGCATAACAAACATTGGGACCCGCCAGTATCTGAGGAGGCACGACTCGCATTATGGCCACTATCGTCAAGCCGGTTGAGCAGAAAACCAAGCATCTCGACTATTTCCTTTCGCAGTGCCATCGCCGCCGTTACCCAGCCAAGAGCACGATTATCTATGCCGGGGACAAGAGCGATTCCCTGTTCTACATCGTCAAAGGCTCGGTGACGGTTATCATTGAAGACGACGATGGTCGCGAGATGATCATGGCCTACCTGAACGCCGGTGACTTTTTCGGTGAAATGGGGCTGTTCGACAACATGGATTCCCGCAGCGCCTGGGTAAAGGCCAAGACCGAGTGCGAAGTGGCGGAGATCAGCTACACCAAATTCCGTGAGATTGCCCAGCAGGATCCCAGGGTTCTGTATTTCATTGGCGAGCAGATGGCTTCCCGCCTCCGCCAGACCACGCGCAAGGTGGGTGATCTCGCGTTCCTGGATGTGACCGGTCGGGTCGCCCGCACCCTGCTGGATCTCTGCAAGGAGCCGGATGCGATGACCCACCCGGACGGCATGCAGATCAAGATTACCCGCCAGGAAATCGGCCGTATCGTGGGTTGTTCCCGGGAGATGGTTGGACGGGTTCTGAAGACCCTGGAAGATCAGGGCCTGGTTCGGGTCAAGGGCAAAACGATGGTGGTGTACGGCACCCGCTGAGTCTCCGGACAGCAGAGCATCGATGTAACCAGAAAGGCCGCTGATATCAGCGGCCTTTCTGGTTGGGGCAGGGGCGCCGGTGTCAGTCGGCCAGGGCCACGGACTTGATCTGCATCCACACCTGCTGGCCGGGTTCCAGAGCCAGTTGGTCAACAGCCCGGGTGGTCAGTCGGGACATGACCGGTGTGGGTCCGGCGAGCAGGCGGACGATACTGACGCCGGGGGTAACGTCCGGTTCAATCCGGTCAATGGTTGCCGGAACCAGGTTCTGGATGCTCTGGTCAGGGTTCTCTTCCAAAGCCAGGCTGATGTCCCGGGACAGCAACTGGATCCGGACCCGATCCCCGATTTTCATGCCGTTGTCCCGGCGCAGCCAAAGGGAGCCACCGTCGAACTCAAAGCGCGCCAGGTGCCAGCGCTGATCCAGTTCTCCTATTGTCCCCTCCACAAGCACGCCCGCGTCGTCCTCGAGACGGAACGGGTTGTCCATGCGTGCAAGTGTCTCCCGGGTCGGCCCGCTGGCTAACACCTTGCCGTCCTCCATGACCACCAGATGGTCGGCGAGCCGGGCCACCTCTGCGGTAGAGTGGGAGACATATACGATCGGGATGGCCAGGGCGTCCCTAAGACGCTCCAGATAGGGCAGGATGTCGTGTTTGCTGGCTTTGTCCAGGGCCGACATCGGTTCGTCCATAAGTAACAGCCGGGGACTGGTCAGCAGCGCGCGGGCTATCGCTACCCGCTGGCGCTCGCCCCCGGACAGGCCTGCGGGCATACGGTCCAGGTGGCCGCCGAGTCCCAGCCAGTTCACTGCCTCGTCAAACCCGATCTGCCGGTCTGAGGCCGGAATACGCCGGTATCCGAATTCAAGATTCTTGCGCACGGTCAGATGGGGAAACAGGTGGGTTTCCTGGAATACATAGGCCAGGGGGCGTTTATGGACCGGAAGAAAGGCATCGGCGCTTTGCCAGTGTTCGTCGAGAACGGTCATGGTTCCCTCTGCGCGGTGCAGGCCCGCCATGCAGCGCAACACGGTGGTCTTGCCGCAGCCGGAATGCCCGAACAGGGCGGTGATGCCCGTGCCGGGCAGGGTCAGGTCAACGTCCAGACCAAACCCGGGAAATGCGCACCGGAAGCGGGCACAGATGCTCTTGTTCCCGCTCATCTCAGTGCTCCCGACCGGGCCTTGCCGTTCAGCGCGTACAGGGTGACCAGAACCACGAAGGAGAACACCACCATGCCGGCAGAAAGCCAGTGGGCCTCGGTGTATTCCAGGGATTCCACGTGGTCATAGATGGCCACCGAAAGGACCTTGGTTTCCCCGGGAATGTTACCCCCGATCATCAGAATCACGCCGAACTCACCAATGGTATGGGCGAAAGTCAGAACGGCGGCAGTCAGGAAACCGTTGCGGGCAAGGGGCACGGCAACAAACAGGAATCGATCCCAGGGCGGGGCGCGAAGCGTGGCAGCGACCTCGAGGAAACGGTCGCCAACCGACTCGAAGGCATTCTGCAGCGGTTGCACCGTAAACGGCAGGGAATAGATCACGGATGCCACCACCAGACCCTCGAAGGTAAAGGGCAACAGCCCGATACCGAGCGACTGGGTAACCTGGCCAACCCAGCCTTCCGGCCCCATCACCAGCAGCAGGTAAAAGCCAAGGACCGTTGGCGGCAAAACCAGAGGCAGCGCGACTACGGCCGCTACCGGCTGGCGCAGCCAGTGCCGGGTTCTGGCGAGCCACCAGGCGATGGGCGTGCCTATCAGCAACAGCAGCAGAGTGGTTGTCGTGGCCAGTTTCAGGGTCAGCCAGACTGGATCCCAATAGGTTTCAAACATCAGTTGATCGCGTCATGTCCTTGGTCGTAACCATAGCTCCGGATGATGCCGATGGCTGCATCGGATTTCAGGAAATCCATCCAGGCGCGGGCTGCTTCATTACTGGCGCCCCGGTTCAGCAGGATGGCCTGCTGGTCGATGGGCTGGTAATAGGCCTGAGGCACCTGCCATAGGGTGCCGGCATCCTCGTCCCAGACTTTGACCTGGGAAGCGGCCACGAAACCGGCCTGGGCATTGCGACTGACAACAAACTGGAACGTCTGGGCTATGGAATCACCGCGGACCAGTTTCGGTTGTAACGGTTGCCATTGGCCGATGTGCTCAAGAACCTGCTGGGCAGCCAGGCCATAGGGTGCGGTTTTCGGGTTGGCGATGGCCAGTCTGGCGAAGGGCTGCTGCTCCAGATAGCGCGGGGCATCCTCAAACGCATCGGGCGTCGGGCTCCAGAGCACCAGCTTGCCCCGGGCATAGGTAAAGCGGGTTCCGTTGACCCCGGCCTGCGCCTCTTCGATCAGCTCTGGCCTGAGCACGTCGGCCGCCATGAATACGTCGAAGGGCGCGCCGTTCCTGATCTGGGCGTAAAGTTTGCCGGTAGAGCCAAAGCTGGCGGACACCCGGTGACCGGTTTCCGCTTCAAAGTGACTGGTCAGTTCCCGGGTGGTATCGGTGAAGTTTGCGGCCACACCAATACTGACTTCGCCGGCGATGGCTCCGGAAGCAAAACTGAACAACACGCACAGGCAGGCGAAAGCCCGGGTTATTGGGTGGCAGATTCTGGTGCGGCGTTCATGGGGCTCTGGCATGGAGCAGGGCTTTCTGTTCGGCGGTTGATTGGGCAGACGCATTGTCCCTATGCAGGCACAGGGAATGCAAGTATTGCCACACCTCGTCCCGGTTGGTTTCGTTGAGCATCTCATGGCGCCCGCCCTCAAACAACCTCAGGGTCACATGGCCAACACCCGCCTCTCGAATGGCCTGAAAGTGCTGGCGCACGCCGCGGCCCATTTCACCAACCGCGTCCGCCGTTCCAGAGAACAGGTGCACAGGCAGGTCTTTTCGCCAGGTCGGCGGCTTGATGGCCAGCATGCCGCCGATAAAATCCAGCCAGAGCCCGGTTGAGCATTGGAACCCGCAAAGCGGATCGGCAACGTAGGCGTCAACCTGGTGCGGATCTCGGCTGAGCCAATCGGCATGGGTCCGATTGGGGCCGAACCGGCGATTGAATTGCTCAAAGGTCATGCGGGTGATCAACGGGCTCCGGTGCCGCTTGCCCCGGAGCAGTCGGATCAGGCCGATCAGAGCCCGGGATGCTAATAGCTGGCACCGATCAATCCGGTTGGTGGCGCTCAGGATCAGGGTATCCAGGGAATCACCGTACCTCTGGGCGTAACCCTGGGCAATGAACGAGCCCATGCTGTGGCCCAGCAGGTTGACCGGCAGCCCGGGAAACTGTGAACGGGCGTGTTGGACCACCTGGTGCAGGTCGGCCAACACGCTGGCCCAGCCGTTCTGGTCGGCATAATGCCCCAGGTTCTCGACTCCTGAATTCGGGCCATGGCCCCGGTGGTGAAAGGTGATAACGGCCATGCCGCGTTCGCAGAGCCAGCGAGCGAGGGACTGGTAACGGTCGCCATGCTCGGCCATGCCGTGGCTGATGATCAGAAGCCCGGTGGGAGCCGTCGGGGTAAAGACTGTTCCGGCTATGCTGTGGTCATCACCACTGCTCAGCGTCAGAGGGTGTTCGTTCGTTGTCACGACCCGGTTCCTTGTTGTTTTTCTCCGCAGCCGGGCGTTGCCACTCCGGCGGTTTCCATAGATGGGTAAGGCGAGACAATAATCCGCCGGGCTGTGCCATGTCGCGGAACAGGTCCACGTATTCGTGGGTCCAGAGCACAATCAGGTTATTGGAGCGAACAGGCCGGGTGATGCCGTATTCGGGCGGATCCTGGGCATTTTCATCGACAAACGTGCCGAACAGGCGATCCCACACTATCAGCGTGCCGCCGTAATTACGGTCGATGTAGCCGGGATTTCGGCCATGATGGACACGGTGATGGCTGGGCGTGTTGAACACCAGTTCGACCCAGCCGGGCAGCTTCCCGACCAGTGTGGTGTGAATAAAGAACTGGTAGACCAGCGACAGGGCATAGGCTACGCCGATCCAGACAGGATTGAGTCCCAGCAGCGCCAGGGGCAGGTAGAACACCCACATGCCGTTGAAAATGTTGGTGGCATTCTGGCGCATGGCAGTGGAGAAGTTCATCCGCTCGGAGGAATGGTGAACCACATGGGCCGCCCAGAACCAGCGTACCCTGTGACTGGCCCTATGCATCCAGTAGAAACAGAAGTCCACCCCCAGAAAAGCCAGCAGCACGGTGAATCCGTTCAATTCCAGATCAAACAGCCGGTAGTGGTAGCACAGGGCATAGACAGGGAAGGCAATGAGGCCGGCGAAGAGCAGTTCGGTCACCTGATAGCCGGCGCCAAGGGCAAAGTTTCTGACCGCCTCACGGGTATCCATCAGCTGCGGATCGTGGCGAATCTTCAGGTATTCCCACAGGGTAACGCCCACAAAAACCGGTGTTGCAATCACAAAGATCAGTTGGCGTTCATCCAGCGCCAGCCGCGGCGCAGCCATCGCCCAGAGAGAAAGCAGGCCGCTGTCTTCCAGAACGGCCAGTATCATGTCGGTCAAAGCCATCGGGTATCTGCCGGTTTCCTCATCAAGTCCGTTTATTCTGGCACGTAACCCGGAAACCGGAATGTCGGTTCACGCCAGATTGGCTAACGGATTCCGACAATCCGGTACTCAGCCTGGTCGACGGTTGTCTTCGTACACTTTTTCCAGAGCCCGGATCTGTGGCTGCCACTGGTCCAGCCAATGTTTGATGTCTTTGGGAATTCGCGCAGTTTTCGGCCATGGCACCGGATACTGTGCGGGCTGGAACATGGGTGCAAACAGGGCGGCTGCGGTCAGGTCTGCGCGCGAAAACTGGTCGCCGGCCAGGAAAGGCCTTTCGGCGTAGATGGCAGCCAGCTCGGTGAGCAACTCTTCCATGACCTGGCGGGACTTTTCAGAGGTTTTTTCGTTGATCTTCATCCACTGACGCATGACTTCATCAACCCGGCTGAAAGCAAGGCTGAGCAGTATCCGGTTATAGAAAGGCGTTCCCGCAGCCAGCATGGGCACCACAATTTTGGGGCGCTGCAGGAAGTGGTGGTAGGAATAGCAGCGGATAGCCGGCCCTGCTTCCTCGTCAAGCCGGCGCTCCCAGGCCAGCGCCTTCTCACGAACGTCCGGGTCTGCCGGTGTCAGCGGGTGCTCGGGAAACGTCTGGTCCAGGTAATCCAGAATGGCGGCTGAGCCCTGAACCACGTGGCCGTCATGGTCCAGTACCGGCACAGAGGAGGCTTCACCGGTCAGTTTCCGGATGGTTTTCACATGTTGTCCCGGCAGCAGGTTCACCGTTTCGTAGTTGAGCCCCTTGTAGTCCAGGGCCCAGCGTATTTTTTCGCAGTAGTGGGAAATGGCAAATTGGTAAAGTTTCAGTGCCATGGGGTGTCTCCTTGGTTCAGCGTTCTAGCATACTGCCGGTGGGGCGGTATAAGAAGTCCCATCAGATGCCCATGGTGGCCTCATCGGTCGTTGGGTTCTAAACTGTAGGCCGAAAAGACGCTCAAACAAGGGAACTGACCATGCACTCACGACGAGTTTTTATGTTGTCCGTCGTCACTGCGGCGAGCCTTGCCATCTCCGCCTGCTCCTCTCTATCCAAAACCAGTCAGCCGGTTTCCGCGAGCTATGCTTGCGGGCAACTCGATATTGCCGTCTCCGGCACAGACGACAGCGATCTGATCAGCATCGACTATCTGGATCGACGTATTCTGCTCAAGCCGGAGATAAGTGCCTCGGGCGCATTGTACGTAGCCCCCGGCGACGACCAGACGCGGTTCTGGAGCAAGGCTGAAAAAGCGACCCTGACAGTGAAGGGGCAAACCTATCCGGAGTGTTTGCAGCCAGGCGATCTGGAAATGCCGTTTGAGGCGCGGGGGAATGAGCCTTTCTGGCACGCGACGCTCGAAGACGGTGAGCTCTTGATAACACGGCCTTTCGAGGAACAGGGAACCCGTCGGGTACCGGTTGAAGTCAAAACAGCCAACCGGCATGGGCGGACATTTGTGGCGACGCTGGCAGATCTACCCATTACCCTGACAGTCGCCCGTCAGCTCTGTGACGACAGCATGTCCGGGGCTCAATATCCCGCGCAGGTGCGCCTGCAGGTTGGTGATGATGAGTTCAGGGGGTGTGGTGGTGATCGCCAACGTCTGTTACGGGGCGCAATCTGGGTTGTTGAGGATCTTGCGGGCGCAGGCATCATCGATCGGTCCCGGATCACGATCGAGTTTCTTGAGGGCAATCGGATCGCGGGCAGGGCATCTTGCAACCGATACACTGGCACCTATGAACTCAGGGGTGAGGGCATGGCTATAGGTCCACTGGCATCAACACGGATGGCCTGTGCGCCCGCGCTGATGAATCAGGAAGAGCGGTTTCTGAACCTGCTGGACCAGGTGAGTTCAGTGCGGATCGGGCAGCAGGGCCAACTGCTGTTGTCGACACCGGGCGGTGAGTCTATCCGGGCGTTTCAGTCTGACCACGACAGTCCATAGCGCGTCAGGATCTCTTCCACCCGCCCACTGCTTTGCAGGGCTCTCGCTCCCTCTGACATGAGCGCTGCGAGCTGGGCGGAATCACGGCCGACCGGTGAAAATGCAACGTAGATCGGCGACTCGTGGATCACCGCGGCCATTCGCAGGCTTTCCGTGTTGTTCTCCTGCTCCAGTTGCCACTGCATCACATAGCGGTCTTCCGGGAATACGTCAGAGCGCTGCTGGTGCAGGAGTTCGATTGCCCGGCTCAGTGGTGCCGGCCCGGACAGCACCCAGACCCGCTCCGGATCGTCCTGGTACTTCTCGATATAGCTGTCCAGTTCCGGTGAGTAAGCGTAGCCGTTGATCGCCAGCAGCTTGGATTGGCTGAGTGAGTCGATGCCAGCGTACTGCCAGTTGTTGTCAGGGTGGGTGTAGAGCGCGATCGTCGAGTAACCAGTAGCGGCGTCCGGAAACACGAAGTCCGGCGCATCCCCCGGAAGGGCTCCTACAACCGCATCAATATACCCGTCCCGGGCCTGTTGCAGGGCCCGTGCCCAGCTCATGTTCACGTACTCGACATCGATACCGGCGAGTCCGAACGCCTCCCTGGCAATATCTATCATATAGCCTTCGTGCTCGGAGCCGGCTTCACAATTGTGAGGACACCAGGGATCAGCGGCAATGACAACGCTTTGGCGCGGCTCTGTGGGAGCCGGCGCAGCGGGAGCGGTCTTCGTTGCCTTTGCCGCTGTTTCAGGAACCAGCGGTGGCGGGTCTTCTGGCTGCGAGCAGGCGGCAAGAAAGAGCGCGATTGAAAGAACCAGGGTTTTTGCCATGGTGATAAAACCGGGATGCCGATGACGTCGGCTCTCCCTGAAGCATAGACCCTGGTCGCGGTTTTGTAATGGCTAAAAGCCCCTAGGCTGCGGTTTTGTTCCTGTCAGCCGACGCGGCGGTCGGCACCAGCGCCCGGGCGAGGTCTTTCATGTGCAGGGTGCCCACGTGCTGATCGTCCCGGACTACCCGGAAATTCAGAGACATATCCCCGTCGGATTTCAGCAGTACCGTTTCAAGGTTGTCCTTTTCCGAGATGTCACCGGCGAACGTGGCCTCACCGTCATCCGGGGGACTCATGACCGATCGTACCCTCAGCACCCGTGCCCGATTGATATCGCTGATGAAGTCGACGATGTAGGGATCGCCGGGATTGAGCAGGATTTCCTGGGGATCTCCCTGCTGCACTACTTCGCCATCTTTCAGGATGACCAGGTGGTCGGCCAGTTTCAGGGCCTCATCAAGATCATGGGTGATGAACACGATGGTTTTCTGCAGTTCTTCCTGAAGCTCCAGCAACAGGTCCTGCATATCGGACCGAATCAGCGGATCCAGTGCCGAGAAAGCTTCGTCCATCAACATGATCGGGGCGTCGGACACCAGGGCTCGGGCGATGCCCACCCGCTGTTGCATGCCACCGGACAGCTGGTGTGGATACTGGTATTCGTTACCCTCCAGACCAACCCGCGCGAGCCATTTTCGGGCGTCGGCCTCAAAGTCCGATGTCGTATAGCCGCGAATGTCCTTGGCCATGCCGGCGTTCTCGAGCACGGTTTTATGGGGCAGCAGGGCAAACTTCTGGAACACCATCGACATCCGCTCGCGGCGAAGCTTTCGCAGCTGCTCTTCGCTGTAGCTCATGATGTCTTCGCCATCGACACGGATTTCGCCGGCCGTGGGGTCGATCAGTCGGTTCAGGTGCCGGATGAGTGTGGACTTTCCGGAGCCGGAAAGGCCCATGATGACCGTGATCTCGCCATCGTGGATGTCCACGTTGATATCCCGCAGACCGAGGACGTGTCGCTGCTGCTCCAGCAGATCGGCTTTGCCCATGCCCTTGCGAACATACTCCAGGGCAACATCCGGGGTCGGGCCAAAGATCTTGTAAAGGTTCCGGATCGAAATCTTGATGTCTTTTGCCATGGGGGCTTTCCTCACTGCTTCTGGGAGACGTTAATTCGTGCCAGGGACGCCTTGGTTACCCGGTCGAGAATAACCGCCAGGATCACGATGCCAAGGCCGGAGACCAGGCCAACACCCAGTTCCAGATTACGGATGCCCCGCAGGACCAGAACGCCAAGCCCGGGCGCGGAAACCAGGGATGCGATAACAACCATGGCAAGACTCATCATGATGGTCTGGTTAACCCCTGCCATGATGTTGGGCAGAGCCAACGGGATCTGCACCTTGTAGAGTTTCTGTCGGGGCGTCATGCCAAAGGCGTCTGCGGCCTCAATCACGTCCTTGTCTACCAGCCGGATGCCCAGGTTCGTCAGCCGGATCACAGGAACAATCGCGTAGAGGATGATGGCGATGCCGTACAGCTTTGATTCGGTAACACTGAACAGGAAGATAAGCGGGATCAGATACACAAAAGGTGGCAGCGTCTGCAGCATGTCCAGCACCGGTATGATCATCCGTTGCAGGGAATTGCTGCGTGCCATGGCGATGCCTATGGGTACCCCCAGCAAGACACAGAGGAAGGCACATACAAAAATGATCGCCAGTGTTTGCATGGCGTAATCGTAATGGTCGATGAAGGCCAGTAGCACGATACTGCCGCCTACAAAGAGCATCAGTTTCCAGGATTTGGTGACCACGTAAACAACCGCCAGTAACAGTGGAATCACGATCCACCAGGGCGTGTTCAGCATGGCGTAAAGTGCTCCATCCAGGAACCAGCTAAGAGGCTGGGTTAATGGATCGAGAACCAGACTCAGGCTGTCCTTTATTGCCAGAAATCCCTGTTCCAGGCCCTTGGTAAGTTCCCGGGACTGGGGGAAGGCGGAGCAGGATTCGTTCAGGGCGTCCATGGACGGAAACGGGAGTTCCCATATAGAGGCCGGTTCGGCGCTCTCTCCCTTGGTTTTATTCAGCAGGTCGGCCATCGACATGGGGCCGCTGCTTTTGCCTTCCGAGCACCATTGCTCAAGGCCGAGCGATGAAAAAAGGGAATCGTAGGTTGCCATGGGCGGTCAGTCTCTCCTGCGCACGTCTGGAATCAGAACGGTTTTCGGGAAACGACCCGGGGCATCCCGAAGGATGCCCCGGGAGGGGCAGGTCAATCAGTTAAGAACGTTGGCCAGACGCTCACGCGCGGAGTCGTTCAGCCAGGTTGACCACTCGTCGCTGTTGTTGCTGAGGTAGTAAACCGCAGCTTCTTCGCCCGAGGCATTGTTGGAGTCCATCCAGGCCAGGATGCTGCTCATGGTCTCGGTTTTGAACGTCAGCTTGCTGAGCATCTCGGCCACTTCCGGCTCGCGCTCTTTGAAGCTGGTAGTGATCGACGTCAGAACCGTTGCCGCCGGGAAGTCGGATACGCCCGGATTGTCGACATCCGGCGTCTGGTTTTTCTGGTGCACGTCCGGCTTGATGTCGCCGAGATCAACCCGGGTCATGTCGTACTTGCCGAGGGGAACGGTCGGACCCCAGTAGTAGCCGAACCAGGGCTCTTTGTTCTGGACAGCAGACGCCATGGAGGACGCCAGGGTCTCACCGGAACCATGGTTGAATACGTCAATGCCGGACTCTTCCAGATCCAGGGCACGAACCAGGTTGTCACTCACAACTCGGCAGCCCCAGCCGTCCGGGCAGTTGTTGAAGGTGCCGCCAACGAGCTCAGGATTGGCCATGATGCCTTCGATGGTCTTCAGCTCCGGATGCTCTTCCGCGAGGTAGGTGGGAATCCACCAGCCTTCAACACCGCCCGGATCGAGAACCTTGCCAAGGCGCTCCACTTTGCCCTGTTCTTCAAGGCGCAGGTAGGCCTCGCCCGCGGAGTTCAGCCACAGCTCGGTGACGATGTCAGGCTCACCGTTTTCGGCAACGGAAGTTACCGCCGGAACGGTATCGGAAGGAACGATGGTGACGTCGCAGCCGTAACCCTGCTCCATGATGAAGGTGGCCACGTTGGTGACGACCGTGTTGGACGCCCAGTTCATTTCGGTAATGGATACCTCGCCGCAATTGGCCTGGGCCGCGACGGGAACGGATAGCGCGCAAAGCAGTGCAGCAGACTTAAGCTTTCGCATAGTCACTTCTCCTTTTCAGGGTTTGTGATTTTTGGAGGGTGTTGTCGGTGTTAGTGCCGATACGAGGGGACCGCGATCCATAAGGATCGGGAAAACAGCTCTTTCATGGTCGCTGTTAAGGTCGAACAAATCACGAGGTCTCGGTTAATACTTAACTGTAAGGATAACGAACCTCAGCTCAGTTACAAGGGCGTATTCCAAATGCGTCTTTAAAAGAGACACATTATGCCCCGGGAGAACTGTCAAGAAGGTGTAGTAATCGATGGATACACTCCGGGTACCTGAACCCGGAGAACAGCATGACAGAGCTGCGCGACCTGACACCTCACACATCAATCAGCCACGAGCAGGCCTCCCGGGATGGGCGTCAGCGAAGGCTCCTGAGAACCTTCCTGCCGGAGCTCGTTGGCCTGGAGCGCATCCTGGCGGAAGCGCCGGATTTCATCACAACCGAAGTGGTGGAGCGGGTCGCCCTCAAGGACCTCTCCTTGCCCATCTACCGTGTCGATATCGGCTCTTCCCGGCCCGATGTGCCAGCGGTATTGCTTGTTGGTGGAGTGCACGGGCTTGAACGCATTGGAAGCCAGGTAGTGATGGCCTGGCTGAAGTCGCTACTCGCCAGAGTGACCTGGGATGAACATTTGCTGGGGTTGTTGCAGAAGGTTCGAATTACTCTTTTGCCAATCCTTAACCCGGGCGGTATGTACCTGAATCAGCGCAGTAATCCCAACGGCGTGGACCTGATGCGCAATGCGCCGATCCAGGCTCAGGAACGTAGCGCATTCCTGCTTGGCGGCCAGAGAATTTCACCCCGATTGCCGTGGTACACCGGTGACCCTGAACAGGGCATGGAGCCCGAAAACCTGGCTCTTGAGGCGGTCATAAAACAGCTGCTGCCGGGGCGGCCGTTCAGTGTGGCACTGGACTGCCATTCCGGATTCGGGATGCAGGACCAGATCTGGTTTCCCTACGCTTACCGGCGTCGACCCATGCGTCGAGTCGCATCGGTTATGGCGCTGAAGCTTATCTGGGAGCAGTCATACCCAAATCACGACTACCGTTTCGAGCCCCAGTCCCGCCACTATCTCACCCATGGCGACTTGTGGGATTACTTCTACAAACAGGTCAATCGCGAAAATGCCGGTGTTTTCCTGCCCCTGACCCTGGAAATGGGCTCCTGGCGCTGGATTCGCAAGCGGCCCCGTCAGTTGCTGAGACTCGACGGCTTTTTCAATCCCCTGGTTCCGCACCGGCACAAGCGGGTCCTGCGCAGTCACCTGACCTGGATGGACTTCCTGATTAACGCCGCCGCCAGCCACGAAAACTGGTTGCCGGCTCGGGATGAGGAGTCCATGCTGAAAGAAGCCGCGATCATGCACTGGTATCGCGATACTCTCTAGCGATCCAGCCGGCCCTGGCATCCATCAATCGGAACTATCGTATGCACTGGATTCTGTTGCGGGGTCTGACTCGGGAACACGCCCACTGGGGCAGCTTCCCGGCTCGCCTTGGGGAGGCATTTCCCGAGCACCAGTTCCATCTGGTCGACCTGCCCGGGACGGGCGTGCGATATCGAGAAGACAGTCCGGCAACGGTAGCGGCGATTCGGGAGGCCGTCTCCAGGCACACCAGCCATATCCCCGGTCCTTTCAGCATCCTGGCACTTTCCATGGGCGGTATGGTGGCCCTGGACTGGGCCCAGCAGGCTGCGGATGGTCAGATCCAGAACCTGGTCCTGATCAATACCAGTTCCGGCTTCAGCCCGCCCTGGCAACGCATGCGGCCCGGGGTCTGGCCGCGAATTTTGCGGCTGCTGGCCCGTCAGGAGTTGTTTGACCGTGAGCGGGATATTCTCCGGCTCACGTCTAACCGTGAGGTGCCTCTGTCACTGGCAAAACAGTGGTACAGCATACAACGACAACGCCCCGTCAGTACCCGCAATGCGATCAACCAGTTGGCGGCTGCCGCCCGCTACAAACCCGGTGAAAAGCGTCCTGTGCCAGATGCCCTGATTCTCGCCAGTCGCGGCGATCGCATCGTTCACTGGCGCTGCAGTTCCACGCTGGAGGAGCGCTGGCAATGGACCATGAAACTGCATCCGGATGCTGGCCATGACCTTCCACTGGACGATCCGGAGTGGATTATCCAGCAGATCCGCAACTGGCTGCCCCGGTAACGCCGGTTGCTTGACGCAACTCTTCTTTCCGGTCAGTCTTCTCGTTTTGAACCGTCAAAGCCGCCATTGATCAGGAACGGAGCCGATAATAATGAAAATCTTCGAAACCAAAACCGCCCCTAACCCCCGCCGCGTGCGCATGTTCATGGCCGAGAAAGGCCTGTTGGAAAAGGCCGAATTCATCGAGATTGACCTGCAGAAGGGTGAAAACCTGACACCTGAATTTGTGGCCCGAAATCCGATGAAGAAAGTGCCTGTGATGGAACTGGATGACGGCACCTGTATTGCCGAGACCATGGCAATCTGCCGCTATTTCGAAGAGAGCTACCCGGACACGCCAACCCTGATGGGCGACACCCCGCTTGAAAAAGCCCAGCTTGAGCAGTGGCTCCGGTGGATCGAGCTGTTCTTCTTCATGCCCACCGGCATGTGTTTTCAGCACACCACCGGCTACTTCAAGGATCGGATGAACCCCATCAAGGAGTGGGGTGAGGAATGCGGCAAGAGCGTTGAGAAGTTCATGCACTTCCTCGACAAGCAGCTCGAAGGCAAGGAATACATCTGCTGCGACCGCTTCACGGCCGCCGATATCAACGCCTTCACAACAGTGGCATTCGCGCGGGTGGTGGGCATCCGGATCAAACCTGAGCAGGCCAATCTGCAGGCCTGGTACGACCGCATCAAGGAACGCCCCTCTGCCCAGGTCTGAGCCACAGGCCAGTCAGAAACCAGAAGAGAGATCTTAATGACCACAACGGATTCAAGACTCCAGTGCGCGCTGGCGTCTATTGACGCAGCCAATAAGGCCGATCCCAATCAGGAGTCTTTCGACAACGAACGCCTCCCGAAGGAATACGCCTACAGCCTGCACATGACCCGCTGGCTGTTCGAGCTTGAATCCGATCCTTCCGAACGCATGCAGATCGCCTGCCGCGCCCAGCACATCGAGCGTTGGACCATGCCGCGGAAGGACTATCCGGAAGGTCGTAAAGCCTATTACCAGTGGCGCCAGGCCTGTGGCCGTATGCATGGCCAGCGTGCTGGGGAAATCATGGCGGATTGTGGCTACCCGAAGGAGGAGTGCGAGCGGGTGGAGACCATCCTGACCAAGCGCGAACTGAGGCAGGATGCCGACACTCAACTGCTGGAGGACGTGGCCTGCATGGTCTTCCTGGAACGATACTTCGCGGATTTCTATGAGGAAAAAGCGGACTACGATCGGGAGAAGTGGCTACGCATAGTGCGCCGGACCTGGGGCAAGATGTCGCCCCGTGGGCACGAGGCGGCACTCAAGCTGGCAGAGGGGATGCCGGCGCACTTGTTGGAGTTGTTGCAGGAGGCTTTGGCGGAGCCTGATGCCTGATGGGAGCATGCGAATCGGCGGGTGGAGTTTTCCAAAATACGCTGTGAATACATCCTTGTACGCTCGGCTCCGCCATCCCTGGCTCCGCACGATTTTGGAAAACTCCACCCGCCGATTCGCCCCATCTGAGGGAGTCAGCCTGCAGGGAAAAACAGCTCCCTTAATTTCAAACCAGGCTCCTCGGCCCGCATAAACGATTCGCCCACCAGGAACCCGAAGATGCCGCGGCCGGTCATGGCCTCGACGTCATTGCGGGTCATGATGCCGCTCTCGGTAATCGTCAGCCTGTCCTGGGAGATCCGCTCGTGCAAATCAAAAGTGGTGTCCAACGACACATCAAAGGTATGCAGGTTCCGGTTGTTGATGCCCACCAGAGGCGTCGTTAGCGTCAGTGCATCGTCCAGCTCCTCGCCATCGTGCACTTCGACCAACACATCCAGCCCGATCTCATGGGCGATACCTTCCAGCTCTTGCATCTGGTCTTTGGTCAAGCAGGCGGCGATCAGCAGAATACAGTCGGCACCGAGAGCCCGGCTTTCGTAGACCTGGTATGGAGCGACCATGAAGTCCTTGCGAATTACCGGCAGGCTGCAGGCATTACGGGCAGCGACCAGATAGTCCTCGTGGCCCTGGAAGAAGTCGCGGTCGGTCAGTACCGAAAGACAAGCGGCGCCGCCTTTCTCGTAGCTCTCGGCAATGACCGCTGGTTCGAACGGATCCCGCAGAATGCCCTTGCTTGGTGAGGCTTTTTTGATTTCTGCGATAACAGCGGGAGTCTGCTGTTCAATTCGGCTGCGCAGAGCATTAGCAAAACCTCGGGCTGCCGGTTGATCACCAGCTTTGGCCTTCAGATCTGCAATCGAGACTTGGCGCTTGCGCTCGTCAATTTCTTCCCACTTACGATCAACAATTTTCCGAAGGATCGTCGGTGTTTTATCCAGATGTCTGTCAGTCATATCAGGCTCGTAAAAAGTTAGCGAGAGCCGGAGGGGAGGGAGCTTCCAAAACTGTCTGCAGTCACGGATGGCTGCAGCCAAGCCCTACATGGACGTATTCACGGGCGTGTTTTGGAAGCTCCCTCCCCTCCGGCTCGTCCGGCTGCAAAATCAGCAGGCCGGGATCAAAAGCACTGAGAAAAATCAGCCAGCTCCGACATCTTGCCGGCAGCGAGGCCAGAGCCCATGGCGTCGAGGGCCATATCCACACCTTCTTTCGGCGTCTTGGCCAAACCAGCGACATAGATCGCTGCGCCGGCATTGAGGGCAATCAGGTCCCGGGCTTTTTCAGCCATTTCGTCGTGGCCACGACCGAAGGCTGCCTTGATCAGCTTTAAGGAATCGTCGGCGGTGTCCACGGTCAGGCCCACCAGAGCCTGACTCTTGATGCCAAGATCCTCCGGGGTGATGTCGTATTCGGTGACCTTGCCGTCTTTCAGTTCCGCCACGTGGGTGGCGCTTGCCAGACTGATCTCATCCAGGCCGTCTTTGGAGCAAACGACCATGATGTGCTCGGCCCCAAGGCGATGCAGCACCTCCGCCATCGGGCGACACAGCTCCCGGTTGAACACGCCCACCAGTTGGCGTTTAACACCCGCCGGGTTGGTCATCGGGCCCAGGATGTTGAAAATGGTCCGGCAGCCCAGCTCCTTACGGGGGCCGATTGCATGTTTCATAGCGCCGTGATGGGCCGGGGCGAACATGAAGCCGACGCCGATTTCCTCGACGCAGCGGGCCACCTCTTCCGGTTTCATGCTCAGATTGATGCCCAGCTTTTCCAGCAGGTCGGCACTGCCGCTCTTGGAGGAAACTGCCCGGTTGCCGTGCTTGGCCACAAAGCCGCCGGCTGCTGCCACCACGAAGGAGGCGGCGGAAGACACGTTGAACAGGTTGGCGCCATCGCCGCCGGTGCCGACGATGTCCACCAGGGGTTCGGCCTTGACCGTAACCTTGGTGGCCAGCTCGCGCATAACCTCGGTGGCGCCGGTGATTTCGTCAATCGTTTCGCTCTTCAGACGCAACCCCATGAGAAAAGCGCCGATCTGGGCGTCTGTGGCCTCGCCGTTCATGACGATACGCATCACGTCCTTCATTTCCTCCCGGGACAGGTCCAGGTTGGAAGCAATGCGGTTGAGAGCTTCTTTCATGTCCATGTGTCGGCCTCTTATTGTGTTCTCAGAAAGTTGCGCAGCAGCTCGTGGCCCTGTTCCGTCATAATAGACTCCGGATGGAACTGCACGCCTTCGATGGGCAGGGTCTTGTGGCGAACCCCCATGATTTCCTCGATGGAACCGTCGTCGTTGCGGGTCCAGGCGGTCACTTCCAGGCAGTCGGGCAGGGTGGCCTTGTCGATCACCAGGCTGTGGTAGCGGGTCGCCTGCAGCGGGTTGCTCAGGCCCCGGAACACGCCGGTGTCCTTGTGGAATACCGGGGACACCTTGCCATGCATGACCCGGCCGGCGCGGATAACGTCACCACCGTAGACCTGGCCGATGGCCTGGTGACCCAGGCAAATGCCCAGGATCGGAAGCTTGCCGGCGAAATGCCGGATGGCCGCCATGGAGATGCCAGCCTCGTTCGGGGTGCAGGGCCCGGGGGAAATCACCAGCCGTTCCGGGTTCAGGGCCTCAATCTGTTCGATGGTAATTTCATCGTTGCGGTGCACCTGCACGTCGGCACCCAGTTCAGCCAGATACTGCACCACGTTGTAGGTGAAGGAATCGTAGTTATCGATCATCAGCAACATAATCTGTTCCTCCGCCTCAGTGGTCGAAATCGTTGTAGGTCATGGCCACCGCCCGGAAAATGGCGCGGCCCTTGTTCATGGTTTCCTTCCACTCGAGGCGGGGCACCGAATCGGCCACCACGCCGGCGCCGGCCTGGATATGCAAGGTGTTGTCCTTGATCACCGCGGTGCGGATGGCAATGGCGGTATCCATGTTGCCGTTGAACGACAGATAGCCCACGGCGCCGCCGTAGACCCCACGCTTAACCGGCTCCAGTTCGTCGATAATCTCCATGGCCCGGATCTTGGGCGCACCGCTGAGGGTGCCAGCAGGCAGGGTGGCGCGCAGCACGTCCAGGCAGCTGGTGTTGTCTTTCAGCCGGCCGGTGACGTTGGAGACGATATGCATCACATGGGAGTAGCGCTCCACGATCATCTTGTCGGTCAGCCGGACCGTGCCGGTTTCCGACACCCGGCCGGCATCGTTACGGCCCAGGTCGATCAGCATCAGATGCTCGGCAATTTCTTTCGGATCAGCCAGCAGCTCTGCTTCCAGCGCCTTGTCTTCGGCATCGGTGGCGCCGCGCTTGCGGGTGCCGGCGATCGGCCGAACCGTCACTTCCTCGTCTTCCACCCGGGCCAGGATTTCTGGGGAGGAGCCGACGATGTGGAAATCACCCAGATCCAGGAAATACATGTAGGGGGAAGGATTCAGCACTCGAAGCGAGCGATACAGGTTCAGCGGCGGTGCCTCGAAGGGAATCGACATGCGCTGTGATATCACTGTCTGCATGACATCGCCGTCGAGCACGTAGCCCTTGATCTTGTCTACCGCGGCTTCGAATTTGTCCTGGGTAAAGCCGGAAATGAAGTCGCTCTCGTCCACGGCTTTTCCGCGCAGGTGTTCTGGGGTGCGGGGCGCGTCAGCGGTCTGCCGGTGCAGATGGTTCTCCAGCTCATCAATGCGGTTCTGTGCCGTTTCGAAGGCGCCCTCAATGGCCGGATCGGCATGGACAATCAGATGCAGCTTGCCCCGCAGGTTGTCGAATACCACGATCTCGTTGGACACCATCAGCAGGATGTCCGGCGTGCCGATTTTGTCCGGCGGACAGCTCTTGCGCAGCCGTTTTTCGATGTAGCGCACGGTGTCGTAGCCGAAGTAGCCCACCAGGCCGCCATTAAAGCGGGGCAGCTCATCCAGATCCGGTGCATGGAAGCGCTTCTGGTAGGCCTCGACAAAGGCGAGCGGATCGTCCACTTCCTCGGTTTCAACAACCTCGCCGCCGCGGCTGATCTCCACCCGGTGGTCGAAGACCTTCAGTACTTCGTGACTGGGCAGGCCGATGATCGAATACCGGCCCCATTTCTCTCCGCCCTGAACGGATTCGAACAGGTAGGAATAGGGTCCGCTGGCGAGTTTGAGGTAGGTGCTCAGGGGCGTGTCGAGGTCGGCCAGTACCTCACGATACACAGGGATGCGGTTAAAGCCGGCGTCGGCGAGCTCGATGAATTGCTCGGGTGTCATGGTACGGTTTCCTGAAATCTGATCTGCATTGTGGATGAAAGCCTGTGCTTCCATCAGGTGCTGCGGGCTCGACCAGCAGACGCCAGTCAGCCTCCGGGCTTGCTCAGCCGGTGCGCCATCGCCACCATCGTGTTGCGCGGGTTGTCAGGATGCCTCGCGCTGCAGTCAGATTCAGTCCCTGCACGGCAGGAATCTCCCGTAAAGAAGTGCTCAATGTAAGTTCCTTGTGAGATTACAAAAGCTCGGCCAGCGAATCAACAACCGCGTCGGCGCCCAGAGTATCCACCGCAGGCCCGTAGTTATACCCGTACCGCACCGCCACACAGGGAATGCCCGCGGCCAGCGCCGCGTTAATATCCGCTGCGGAGTCGCCTACCATGACTGTGGTTCCGCGGGTGCCCCCCAGGGTTTCCATGGCATGAAGCAGGGGAGCGGGGTCCGGTTTCTTGACCGGCAGGGTGTCACCACCCACGGTCAGGTCGAACCAGTGATCCAGTCCCATTTGCTCAAGCAGCGGTGCCACAAACTGTTCCGGCTTGTTGGTGACGATGCCCAGCCGGCAGCCCTGGTTCTTCAGGTGCGTGAGACAGGCCTCGACGCCGGCGTAGACTACCGAATGCTGTCCGTTGAGCGTGCCGTAGGCGTGATAGAAAATCGCCAGGGCATCCTTGAACAGGGCCTCGTCTTTTGGTCGCGCCGGTTCCCAGTCCACCTGGCCGGCCAGGGCCCGGCGCACCAGAACGCTGGCGCCATTGCCTACCCAGTTCCGTACCCGGTCAATGCCTGCCGGTGAGCGCCCAAGATGCGCCAGCATCTGGTCCACGGCGGCCGCCAGATCCGGTGCACTGTCCACCAGAGTGCCGTCGAGATCAAACAGGGCAACCCCCGGCCAGCGTGGATTGAACAGCCCTGCCAGGCTCATTGGCTGATCACCCTGCGGGCCTGCTCCAGTTCTTCGCGCATGGCATCAATGGTGGTCTTATAGTCGTCGGTGTTAAAGATGGCAGATCCCGCCACGAAGGTGTCGGCACCGGCCTCGGCGATTTCCCGGATGTTCTCGGTCTTCACGCCACCGTCGATTTCCAGGCGGATATTGTAGTTACTGGCATCGATGCGCTTGCGGGCCTCCCGGAGTTTGTCGAGCGTGCCGGGAATGAACTTCTGGCCACCGAAGCCGGGGTTTACCGACATCATCAGCACCATGTCCAGTTTGTCCATCACATGATCCATGTAATGCAGCGGCGTGGCCGGGTTGAACACCAGGCCCGCCTGGCAGCCACCGTCGCGGATCAGCTGCAGTGAGCGATCAATGTGGTTGGTCGCTTCCGGGTGGAAGGTAATGTAACTGGCCCCGGCGTCGATAAACATACGGATGAGGTCGTCCACCGGCGACACCATCAGGTGCACATCGATGGGGGCGGTCACGCCGTGCTTGCGCAGCGCCTCGCAGACCATGGGGCCAATGGTGAGGTTGGGTACGTAGTGATTGTCCATCACATCGAAGTGCACCACGTCGGCGCCGGCGGCCAGCACGTTATCGACTTCCTCGCCAAGACGGGCAAAATCGGCGGACAGGATGGATGGGGCAATCAGGTAAGGGTTCATGACGGCTCTCTCACAACAATGGATAATGGCTTGGTCAGCGGTCCCTGCCGCACGTTCAGGATGGCTGCTAGTCTAACAGCTCAGTGGCGTTTTTTCGCAGTCAAAGGATCAGTATCTGTGCAGAGATTCGAGATTTACCGGCCCGGCGTGTTCTGGCTTTTTATCCTGGCGCTGATGTGTGTCGCACCGTCCATCACCCTCGGGCAGGAGGAGAGCGGGACGGCCGGTGAGGCCGAAGGCGTCGAGGCGTCAGAGTCTGCGAGTCGGGCCCTGATCTGGACAGGCACCGGGGAACGCTCCCTGATCCAGTGTTTTCCCGAATCAGCGGTATGGCTGGAGCTTGAGGAGGGTGATAGGGCGCTGGGCCTGTTCTACCCGGAAGCCAGGTTGCCGGCTCGCGGTGCGGTGCTGGTTCTGTCGGACGAAGGTGAAACTGCCGCTTCCGGGGTAACCGGCTCACTGGCAGCGGGGCTGGCTTCCCGGGGCTGGGCCGTGCTGACGCTTGGTCTGGAGTCGCCCTCTCCGGTTCTGAATGAGTTCCTGATGCGACCCGTGATGGAGCCGCCGGCGGCTGAAGCAGGCGCAGGTGAGGAGGGGGCATCAGATTCAGTCATGATCGATGTCATGGCCTCATCCGAGAGTGCCGATGATCTTGAGGCGCGCTACAGAAGCCGCATCAACCAGATGCTGCAGGCAGGGCTGGCCCTGCTGGTTGAGCGGGGCTATGAAGCTCCGGCAGTTCTTGGTGTCGGGCGAGCCAGTATCCATGTGACCAACCGGGTACTGGATGGCGCCGATGCCTCTGCCCTGATCTGGGTGGTGCCACAGTTTTATCCCGTTGACCGGTCAGGTCTGCCGGACCGTCTGGAGTCGCTCGGCACTGATTTGTTGGAGCTGTATCCACAAGGGACGGCTGATGATCAATCGGGCTGGAGTATTGGCATGCAGTTGCGGCGCGCCGGAATGAGCGGCTTTGAGCGACAACCGATTGCCTGGATCAGCCCTGCGCCTGAGACTCTGGGCGATGGCGTGGCCAGTCGTGTTGCCGCCTGGCTGGAATCCCGCGAGCGTTAGGGACGGAGCGTGTTGTGGCGCTTTATCAGCTCCCAGGCCTGTTGGTAGTGGAGCAGGCGTTCCTTGGCCAGGCTTCGGTCGCGGTCACCGACCTGCTGTTGGGCAAGCTTGTCCGGGTGGCACTCGGATATCTTCTTGCGGTAGGCCCGTTTGATCACTTCCAGGGAATCCCGGCGGGTAACGCCTAGAAGTTCACAGGCCTGCTGATAGCTGGTGGGTCTGGAAAGGTTCTCGCTGTGCCGGGTCCAGACCTTGCTGGCATAACTGTCGAAAATATCCTCGCTGATGCTTACCGGCAGACCAATCTGGTCAATGGCGTCCTCGCAGCGATAACGCCTGGGTTTGCCGGGGCGGCCGTTAAGCTGGCTGGCGTGGCAGAGACAGATGGCGGTTTTCAACGCGGGAGCGGGCCAGAGACGGCGGGAAAGTCGCATGGCCAGCCCGCGGATGAACGGCAGCTGCCCGGCCGACTTGCCCTGCTGGAACCAGCCAATGGCTCGCCTGCGCTGGCGTCTGGACAGCCTCATGGCCTTGATCAGCGACTCGGCATAACCGATGTCGGCTTCGGTGACGCGTCCGTCTGCCTTGGCGATATAGCCGAGGAAGAAAAACAGGGAATGTCGGCACCAGCGGGGAAGGCGGGCGCGCTCAATCAGAGCGGGGGCCTGGTGACCACAGGCCGAGAGTTCCCGCATCAAGCTGGAAAATTCGGCTTCCATTCGGGGCGGCAGTGCCGGTTGTCTGTTATCGCCTGCCATGACTTTCAGGTTCCTTGGAGCCCAGTTGCCGGTCGAGCGCCTGCAGGCGTTCCGGGGTGCCGACGTCCACCCATTGTCCGGGATGGAAAAGACCCTTTACCCGGCCTCTGCTCATGGCATCGCGAAGCACCGGCCCCAGTTTCCCCGCCTGATCGGTCAGCCCCTCGAACAGGCGCTGGTGTAACAGGCTAATGCCGGTGAAGGTCAGCTTGTCCGGGCCATCACTATGGAGTACTCCCTGGTCAGTGAGGTGAAAGTCACCTTCCGGATGGTGTGGCGGATTGCTGGTGACCACCAGCAGGGCGTCTGCGTCAGGCGGCGGTGTCAGTCGAGACAGGTCGAAATCGCTCCAGATATCGCCGTTGATCGCCAGAAACCAGTCAGATTTGTCACCTGCAAGCAGAGGCAGAGCGCGCACGATGCCACCGGCGGTTTCCAGCGGCTCGCCTTCCCGGGAATATTGAATGGATAGCCCGAACCCTTCGCCGTTTCCCAGGGTTTCCTCAATCTGGTCGCCCAGCCAGGCATGATTGATCACCACCTCACGGATTCCCGCCCGCCGCAGGTGCTCCAGATGATAGATGATCAGAGGCTTGCCAGCGGCCCTTAACAGGGGCTTTGGTGTGGCCAGCGTCAGTGGCCGCATGCGTTCACCTTTGCCGGCAGCAAGAATCATGGCCTTCACTGGGGCAAGTGCTCCTGACCCGGGGCCGGGCCGATGCTCGTCTCGATCCGGGGCATAACCGTATCGCTCAGCCATTCGTGGAAGTGACGCAGGGCTGGCTGTCGACCGCTGGCAACGATCAGGTACTGAACGGTTCGGGGAATGTCCTTGAGATAGCCGTGCTTGCCATCGCGGATCGATAGCCGGGCAAAAATGCCGGCAGCTTTCAGGTGCCGCTGCATGCCCATCAGTTCAAACCACTGGCGGAAGGTCTCCGGGTCCGCACGGTGCAGGCCAGCCTCGAGGCTGCTCTGGCGGTAGTCTTCCAGCCATTCGCAGATGCGCTTCTCTGGCCATTGGACGTAGCAGTCTTTCAGCAGCGAGACCACATCGTAAGTGACGGGCCCAGTAACCGCATCCTGGAAATCGATGACACCCGGGCGAGGTTGGTCTTGGCGAACCAGCAGGTTTCGGGAATGGTAGTCCCGGTGGACCGTCACTTCCGGTTGCGCCAGGGCGCTTTCCCGCAGCATGGAAAAGGTCGTGTCCAGCAGGGCTCGCTCGCTGTTTTCCAGGTTTATGCCCAGATGCCTCTCCAGAAGCCAGTCCGGGAACAGCGCCATTTCCCGCTCAAGCAGGGTGGCATCGTAAGGCGGTAGCGGGTAATCACTGGGGGAGGTCTGGCTCGCGATCAGGGTCAGCTCTTGCAGAGCGTTCCTGTAGAGCTTGTCTGCGGACTCCGTGTTCAGTCGGCCAAGCATCAGCTGGTCGCCAAAATCCTCCAGTAGCAGGAAGCCCTGCTTCAGATCAGCCTGCACAATGTCCGGCACCGCAATACCTTGGCGGTGCCAGTGCCGGGCAATGGCCACGAAGGGCTCGCAGTTTTCATGTTCCGGGGGCGCATCCATCACGATAAACGGTGCACCGTCCCCGGGAGCGGTCGTCGGATTTGCGTGCTGCCAGACCCGGAAATAACGGCGAAAACTGGCATCGCCGGAAACCGGTTCGGCTTCGCACTGTTCGAAGCCGGGAAATTGTCTGACCCAGTTGGTCAGCAACTGCAGGCGGGTATCCATAGTTCGGGTTGCGATCCTGAAAAAAGTTGTCGCTGACAGCGAAAGTTAGCAGACGAGTATAAAGAGGGTAAATCGGTTTTGCAGCGGAGTTTCCGTTAACAACCCTTCAGGGCACGTGTAAACTAGGCGGCGTTTATCATTGCCCGTCCTCCAATTCACCCGGAACAGGATCCAGCCACCGTGCCATGTCCCGAACGCCCACTGCAATCGCCGGAAACCCGGTGGCAGAGCCGGTATGGCCGTGTGTTGCTGGCCGCGGTTTTTGGGTTGGGCGTTACGGATGGGCATGCCCAGACACCGCCGTCTGCGGCGGAAATAGATTGGCGGCCCAGAGCAGAGTTGCCAGCCGAGGCCCGGGCCTCGTTGCCCCTTTTCTGCGAAGGGGGGTATCTGCCTTCCGGTCGCGCCAATGGTGTTGGCAATGCGTTTGCCGTTGGCAGCGATTCCGAGCAACCGCTGGAAGCAAGCGGCTTGAACGCCCGCTATGAGATAGACCGGACACTGTTTCTTGAGGGTGATGTCCGCATTCGCCAGGGCGGCTTTCAGGTAACCGGTTCAGAGGCCCGCTACAGCCAGCAGGAGGGTGCAGTATCGGTGCAGGGGCCGCTGGTCAGTCGCGGCGAGGGTTTCCTTCTCACCGGTGAGAACGCGAACTACGACGTCGATAGCGGACGCCTGGACATCAACACTGCGACATTCCTGCTGCATGGTCCGGAAATGCGCGGTCGTGCAGGCAGCCTGTCGCGCATCAGCGAGGAGCAGGTCGTCATTGCAGATGGCTTTCTGACCACCTGCGGCCCCAGCCAGAATGACTGGGCCATCGTGGCCTCGGATATCAGGCTGGATCGGGCGCAAGGATTCGGTACCGCCAAACACGTTCGATTGGAAGTCCTTGATGTGCCGGTGTTCTATTGGCCGTGGGCAAGCTTTCCTATTGATGACCGCCGCAAGTCCGGTTTCCTTTACCCGCAGTTCGGCTCTTCCAGTGCCGGCAGCGGTGGCTTTCTTGCCGTGCCCTACTACTTCAATCTGGCACCCCATTACGACGCGACGCTGACGCCCCAGTACATTCATGGCCGGGGCCTGTTCAACGAAGTCGAGGGCCGGTATCTCAGCTCTCTCGGGGAAACTACCCTGCAGCTGGGATACATCGGCAACGATTCGGCGTTTCAGGAGGAAAGCCCCGGTGAATCCGGTGAGCGCTGGGCCCTGGATGCCACAACCCGGGCTGCCTTTGGCCGTGGCTGGCGGGGCTACGGAGATTTTTCCGTGGTGAGCGATGAGGACTATCTCAGCGATCTGAACCGCAGCCTGGAGATTAACCAGGCCACTCACTTGCAAAGAAAGGGCGGGGTTACCTACCGAAGCGACAAGCAGTATTTCGATGCCTACCTCAACGATTACCAGACCATCAGTGATCGCATTGCCGATGTGGACAAGCCCTATGCCCAGTTGCCGGAAGTGATCTACGCAGGCCAGACCGGCGCAGGGATTGTGGAGGCGAACCTGGAAAGCCAGTACACAGTGTTTTACCGGGACAACGAAGCACTGACCGGTCTGGATCGGGCCAACGGGCAGCGTTTCCGGGCGCGGCCGGAACTGGCGTTGCCCATGCGGGCGTTGTGGGGGTTCAGTCGGCCGTCGGTAAGCGTGGATTACACCCGCTACAACCTGGACGACTACGTGCTGGGGGATGGCAGTTTCGATCGCACCGTGCCGGTTGCCGAGTGGGATAACGGGTTGTATTTCGACCGACAGAGCCGCCTGTTTGATGTGCCCTACAACCAGACTCTGGAGCCCCGGCTATATTACGCCTGGTCCGATGCCGATCCGGATCAGAACGACATCCCGGATTTTGACACCGACCTCCAGACCTTCCGTTTTGAACAGCTGTTTCGACCGGACCGGTTCACCGGCGGTGACCGGGTAGGCGATGCCAACCAGTTGACCGTTGCCCTGACCAGCCGTTTCAATGACCTCCTCACCGGTGCGGAGCGTGCCCGATTCAGTATTGGACAGGTACAGTATTTCGAGGATCGCGAAGTGACGTTGTTCGGCGAGGGTGCCGGTACCCGGAGCCGTTCACCGCTGGCGGGCGAAGTCGTGCTGAATCCACTCGATACCCTGGAAATCCGCTCCTCCGGATTGTGGGATCCTGATACCGGGGATACCGAGGAAGGCCGCAGCCAGTTAACCTTTCACTCCACTGACTACCGGTATCTGGCCAGTGTCGGGCACACATACAGCCGGGGCGAACTGGAACAGTCGGATATCGCGGCGGTTTTCCCGGTCTCGGACCGTGTTAGTCTGATCGGCCGCTGGGTCTACGACTCCGACCTTGATCGAACCGTCGGATCCCTGGCCGGGCTGGAATACAATAACTGCTGCTGGAGTGTTCAGGTGGTTCACCAGAACTATCTGACTGATGACCGGGAGCTCGATAGCCGCATACTGTTCCAGATCCAGCTAAAGGGCCTGGGCGGCAGCGATGGTGCCTCATCGAGTATTTCCGAGGCCATTTACGGTTTTGATGAAAGGGAGCGTCGTCGTTTTGGAACTCCCTGACTGGATCCCGGACTAAGGCCCCCAAAACGCCAGAAAAGCTCAAATTCTATTTGTAGAGGTGATTATGAAGGCGACCCTTCGCCATGGTGTACAAGCGTTACTGGTTCTTCTAGCCGTCCTGGCCCCGTTGTCTGTTCAGGCCGAGCGTAAGTTGCTGGACCAGGTAGTGGCCATCGTCGATGAGGATGTCATCCTTCAGACCGAGTTGGAGGCCCGAATCAACACCATCACCAGTCGCCTTGGTGCACAGGGCACGGCGCTGCCGCCAAGGCAGGTCCTCGAAGAGCGTGTGCTTGACCAGTTGATCACCGAATCGATCCAGATGCAGATGGCAGATCGGGCCGGTATGCGCATCAGCGATAACGAGTTGAACGAAACCATGGCCAACATTGCCGAACGCAATGGCATGAGCCTGCCGCAGTTTGAAAACCAGCTCGAAGCCGAAGGCGTGACTTACAACCAGGCCCGCGAACAGATCCGCAAGGAAATGCTGACCAGCCGGGTTCAGCAGCGCCAGGTCGGCAACCGGGTTCGGGTGACTGATCGAGAAGTTGAAAACTATCTGGAAAGTCTGGAGGCCCGTGGAGGGAATAACGCTCAGTACCGGCTGGCGTACATCTTTGTGAGCGTAGACGACCCCTCTGATGAGGCGGAGGTGGATGCCGCCAGGGAGAAAGCCGAGCGGCTGCGCAGTGAGATCGCCAATGGCCGTGATTTCCGCGAAGTGGCTGTTGCCGAGTCTGATGCCAGTAATGCCCTGGAAGGTGGCGATATGGGCTGGCGTGCCGAGGGTCAGCTGCCGTCTCTGGTTGCTCCGGTCGTGCCGGAGCTGCCGGTGGGTGAGCCCTCAGGCGTCCTGGAAAACAACAGTGGCTTCCACCTGGTAATGGTGATGGACAAGCGCGGCGGCGAGCAGCAGCAGATGATCCAGCAGCACCGTGTCCGTCACATTCTGGTTCGGCCTTCCGAAGCCACGACGGACAGCCAGGCTGAAACCGTGATCCGGGATCTGTACCAGCAGCTTCAGAATGGAGCCAGCTTCAGTGCGCTGGCCAGAGAGTACTCCGATGATCCGGTGTCTGGCTCCGATGGCGGTAATCTGGGCTGGGTAAGCCCGGGCCAGATGGTGCCGGCGTTTGAGCAGGCCATGCTCGATGCTGATATTGGCGAGTTGCGCGGGCCGTTCCGTTCCCAGTTTGGCTGGCACATTCTGCAGGTTCAGGAGCGCCGCCAGAAAGACATCAGCGGTGATGTGCGCGACGCCGAGGCTCGCCAGGCCATCTATCGCCGCAAGTTCGAGACCGAACTGCAGAACTGGCTTCAGGAGATCCGCGATGAGGCCTTTGTCGAGTTCAAGGGCGAGTACGCCAAGGACGAACCGGCCGAAGAAGAGCCAGTCTCCTGATGAGTAATCCCGTGGTGCTGGCACTGACGGCCGGCGAACCTGCCGGCATTGGTCCGGAGTTGTGCCTGCAACTGGCTCTTGAAGCCCGGAGCGCAGGTGTGGTGGTGGTTGCCAGCCGGCCATTGCTGGAGGCCCGGGCGAAGCAAATGAACCTGGCGGTTGAACTGCGTGCCTGGCAGCCCGGAGAGTCGCCGGAAATGGAGGCAGGCCTGCTGTCGGTTCTGCATGTGGACGGTTGTGCCAATCATGAACCGGGCACACTGGATACCGGCAGCGGTGCTTATGTGCTCAGAACGCTGGAAGTCGCCGCGAACGGCTGCCTCAGCGGCGATTTTGACGGCATGGTGACGGCGCCTGTCCATAAGGGCGTTATCAACGATGCCGGCATCGCGTTCAGCGGCCATACCGAGTTCCTGCAGGAGCTCTGCGGTGTGGATCGTGTGGTCATGATGCTGGCGACCGAAGAGTTGCGGGTTGCGCTTGTTACCACCCACTTACCGCTCAAGGACGTATCCGCCGCCATTACCCCGGAGCGCCTGACTCAGGTAACGCGAATTCTCGATGCTGATCTGAAAAAGTTCTTCGGTGTTGCCCGGCCCAGGATACTGGTGGCCGGCCTGAATCCTCATGCCGGCGAAGGTGGTCACCTTGGTCGGGAGGAAATCGACACCATCGAGCCAACCCTGGAGGCTCTGCGTGCCGAAGGCATTTCTCTGACCGGACCTTTACCTGCGGATACCCTGTTTACTCCGCACTGGCTCGACCAGGCCGATGCGGTTCTGGCCATGTATCATGATCAGGGGCTGCCGGTGCTGAAGTTTCAGGGCTTTGGGCGTGCGGTGAACATTACCCTGGGGCTGCCGATTGTGCGCACGTCCGTGGATCATGGCACGGCTCTGGATCTGGCGGGAACCGGTCGAGCCGATGCCGGCAGTCTGCATACGGCCCTGAAGGTAGGCGAGCAAATGGCTCGTTGTCGAAAATCTGCAATTGAAGAGACCCGTTCGTGAGCAACAAAGCCGGCCACCAGGCCAGAAAACGGTTTGGCCAGAATTTCCTCCATGATCCGGGGGTCATAGAGCAGATCATCCGCGCCATTAACCCGAAACCCGATGACGCCATCGTGGAAATTGGCCCTGGCCTGGGCGCACTGACCGAGGAAATACTGGCGGTGAACCCGAAGCTCCAGGTGGTAGAACTGGATCGGGACCTGATTCCCGTGCTGCGCACCAAGTTCTTCAACTATCCCGAATTCCGGATTCACGAGGCGGACGCACTCAAGTTTGATTTCAGCCAGCTCATGGTGGATCGCCCCTTGCGGATCATCGGTAATTTGCCGTACAACATTTCCACACCGCTGATTTTCCACCTGCTGTCCCAGGCCGGTGTTGTGCAGGATATGCACTTCATGCTGCAGAAAGAGGTGGTTCAACGAATGGCAGCGGTGCCGGGTGACAACAATTACGGGCGTCTTGGCATCATGACCCAGTATTTCTGCCGGGTTCAGCCGCTGTTTGAAGTGGGGCCCGGCGCTTTCCGACCGGCGCCCAAGGTGGATTCGGCGATTGTCCGATTGGTGCCTCACAAGACCCTGCCGCACCCGGCGAAGGATTTGACGACACTCCAGGCTGTGGTCCGCACAGCCTTTAACGCCCGGCGGAAAACTCTCCGCAAGGCACTGGGCGGCATGGTGTCGGCCGAACAGCTCCGGAGCCTTGGCATCAATGACGGTCTGCGACCGGAGAACCTCGCGCTGGCCGATTTCGTGGCGATAGCCGACCTGCTTTTTACCGAGAAGGGTGCAGCCAATCCGGCAAACGAGGTAAGTGATGACTGACTACGCGATCGGCGATATTCAGGGCTGTTACGAGCGTCTCAGGGATGTCCTGGAGAAAGTGGATTTCTCTCCCTCCCGTGACCGTCTATGGGTGGCCGGCGATCTGATCAACCGCGGCCCGTCTTCGCTGGAAACCCTGAGATATATCGAGAGCCTTGGGGATTCGGCGGTCGTCGTGCTTGGCAATCACGACCTGCATCTGCTGGCGGTGTCCCTGGGCGGTCATCAGACGCGTCGCAAAGACACCCTGTCCGATATCCTTGACGCTCCGGATCACGAGCGGCTGGTTAACTGGCTCCGGCAGCAGCATCTCTGTGTTCACGACCCGGCCCGGAATCTGGTGATGACCCACGCCGGTTTGCCCCATATCTGGACGGTCAGCCAGGCAATGGAGTGTGCCAGGGAAGTTGAAGCCGTGATCCGGGGCGAAACCGCCGAGGAATACTTTACCCATATGTACGGCAATCAGCCCGAGCGCTGGGACGAGTCCCTGCAGGGAATGGACCGCTGGCGGGTCATTACCAACTATTTCACCCGCATGCGCTTTATTGCCGAGGATGGCTCTCTGGAACTGGCGGCCAAGGAAAGCGTCGACAGCGCGCCGGAAGGTTACCAGCCGTGGTTTCATTTTCCCCGCAATGACGATGTACGGGTGGTGTTTGGCCACTGGGCAGCCCTGGAAGGAAAAACCGGCAGTGACCGTTTTGTCGGCCTGGACACCGGGTGTGTCTGGGGTGGCGCACTGACCATGATGAACCTGGATTCGGGAGAAAAGATCCACTGTGACTGCTGAATCCGTACAACCGGCCAGAAGCGGCATTCTTCGGTTACCGCTGGTGGCAGGTGCTTTTCTGGCCCTGGTGGCAGTGATGGCCGGCGCTTTCGGTGCACACGGGCTGCGCAATCTGGTCAGTGAGCGGGGCCTTGAAGTTTTCCAGACCGCCGTCACATATCAAATGTATCATTCCATTGCGCTGGTTCTGCTGGCATTGCTGGCTGCACAGGGCCTGTCCAGAAAGCTACTGGCCTGGTCGGTCGGGTTTTTCCTTGCCGGCATTCTGTTATTCAGTGGCAGTCTTTACCTTCTGGTGCTGACAGACATCCGCTGGATCGGTCCGATCACGCCCCTTGGTGGGTTGTGTTTCATGGTGGGCTGGGCGCTGTTAATAACCTCCGGTCTCCGCCGGAACAAGTGAAGAATACAGAGGTTCAAGAGTCACGATGCAGGTTCAGGTAAATGGCGATCAAATGGAGCTGCCGAGTGGCGCCACCATTGCCACGCTGATTGAAAAGATGGCGCTGGCCGGCAAGCGGCTTGCGGTTGAGGTTAACGAGGACATAGTGCCACGAAGCCGGCACCCGGAATTTACCCTGAGCGATGGCGACCGTGTAGAAGTCGTTCACGCCATTGGCGGCGGCTGAACAGTCTGCCCAGCCCACCCATGACGGCGGTTCCCATCCTCCCGTAACAAACGATTCAGGAACACTATGACAGAGACATCCGAACTCCAGCTTCCAGAAGACAGACCGCTCGAAATTGCCGGACGGGTCTACCAGTCCCGTTTGCTCGTCGGGACCGGCAAATATCGTGACATGATGGAAACCGGCCATGCCATCGAATCCAGCGGTGCCGAGATTGTTACCGTTGCGGTGCGCCGCACCAACCTAGGCCAGAACCCGGATGAGCCGAATTTGCTGGATGTGATTTCCCCAAGCAGCTACACCATTTTGCCCAACACGGCGGGCTGCTATACCGCTAAAGACGCCGTCCGCACCTGCAAGCTGGCCCGCGAGCTTCTGGATGGCCACGACCTGGTGAAGCTGGAAGTCCTTGGTGAGGAGAAAACCCTTTACCCGAACATGACTGAGACCCTGGTTGCCGCCGAAGAGCTCATCAAGGACGGCTTCAAGGTCATGGTCTACTGCTCGGACGACCCGCTGCTGGCCAAGCGTCTGGAAGAGATGGGCTGTGTGGCCATTATGCCCCTTGGTGCCCCGATCGGTTCCGGCCTGGGTATCCAGAACCGGTATAACATCCGTCTGATCGTAGAGAATGCGAATGTTCCGGTACTCGTGGATGCCGGTGTTGGCACCGCGTCAGATGCCACCATCGCCATGGAGCTGGGCTGCGACGGCGTACTGATGAATACCGCCATTGCCCAGGCCAAAGACCCGATCCGAATGGCCAATGCCATGCGCCTGGCCATTGAGTCTGGTCGTGAAGCCTATCTGGCGGGCCGGATGCCCAAGAAGCTCTATGCCAGCGCATCCTCGCCCATTGATGGCACCTTCTTCTGATCTCGGGCACAATCCTGACTAACGATAACCGAGGGCCGGCGCTGAACGACCGGCCCCGACAACGATAAATCAGAGCGCTGCTGTCCTGCCATGACTGACCAGAAACCCAGTCGCCGCGAGGCGATTCTCCATGCTCTTGTGGAACTCCTGGAGACCGATCCGGGCGCCCGTATCACCACTGCCGGTCTCGCCAAATCCGTGGGCGTTACCGAGGCCGCTTTGTATCGGCACTTTCCCAGCAAGCGGAAAATGTTCGAGGCGCTTATCGAGTTTGCTGAAGAGGCCGTGTTCTCCCGCTGCCAGGTGATACTGCAGGAGCAGGAGGACGTGCGCGTTCGCCTTCAACAGCTGGTGCATTTGGTGCTGGTGTTCGCCGAGCGCAACCCTGGCCTGTGCTGCGTGCTGACCGGCGATGCCCTGATGGGCGAGAACGACAACCTGCGCAAGCGTGCCTCCCAGTTCTTCGAGCGCCTGGAAACCCAGGTACGGCAAACCCTCAAAGAAGGCGAAATCCGCCAGGGTCTGCGGCCCCGGACGACGTCTGCTCGCGGCGCGGACTTTGTCCTGGTGTTTGTTGAGGGCCGGATTCAGCGGTTTATCCGATCTTCGTTCTCGCGGTTGCCCTCGACCGACTTCGACGAGAGTTGGGGTTTGGTTGCCGAGGGTGTTTGGGGCTAAATTTTTCGGTCGCCGCTTTAAATCCCTAGCCTGCTTTGTCGGGTGGTGGGGCGGAGGCAGGAAGGGCTTTCCCGAAACCGCTACGAGCACATCCATGTGCGCTTGGCGTCGGCCATCCATGGCCGCCGACATTTCGGGAAAGCCCTTCCTGCCTCCGCCTTTCAAACCTTTTCGATATCGCCCCCCAAGAACCAGGCATGTCTGTTGGGCATGCGTTGCACGCTATAGGTAGGATTAGGCTAAGCCGCAATCCAACAAAACACTTTGGGAATACCTTCACTGTGTCGGATTACGACTTCGTATAATCCGACCTACCAAATCCCCCAAGATGAATTCGCGTTATCACCGCAGCGCCGCCGGCACGGGATGAGAGCCTGCTCCCCGGAATGTCGACGGCCAAGGATGGCCGACGCCAAGCGCACATGGATGTGCTCGTAGCGGTTCCGGGGAGCAGGTTCTCATCCTGTGCCTTCCCTTAAACGAGCAGGCTACCGAAATAACTCCGAGGCCCACGGTATTACAATCATTCGTATCCGGAGGCCGACCTCAGAATAGACCGAACAGGCTCCCAGAGAGCCGGTGCCGAGATCAGAATATCGCGGCCCCAGAGGTCGGCAGGGTAGCCCTCAGGCACTTCACTGAAATGGCCAGCGGTGGCGCCTGCTTCCAGGGCGATCAGGCGGGCGGCGGCGAAGTCCCAGGGGCTGACGTTTTCATAGTAGATATCCAGTCGGCCACAGGCCACCCAGCAGATATCCAGTGCCGCGGAACCGATGCGGCGCAGGTCGCGGCATTGGTGAATCATCGCATCCAGGCGTTTGACCAGTGGTTCCAGGGCGTCTTTGGTGTAGGGGAAGCCGGTTGCAAACAGGGCATCACGGGGCACGGTGGCGCCGCTGTGGCGGATCGGATGGTTGTTCAGGGTGGCGCCCTCTGAGCGGGTCGCCCGGAATGTTTCGCCGGGGAAGGGCGCATGCACCACACCGGCCTGAACCCGACCTTTTTCGGCATAGGCGATGGAGACGGCTACCTGGGGATGGCCATAGGCATAGTTCACGGTGCCATCGATGGGGTCGACGATCCAGAGGGGGGTATCCAGCTCCTCGGCCTGGCTAAGGTCCGGCATGGTCTCTTCCGAGAGAATCCGGTGGCCGGGGAAGCGTTTGCGGATGGCGCCGGTGATGAATTCGTCCGCCATCACGTCGGCGTGGGTTACCAGCTCGGTTTGATGCTTGTAATCGGTGCGCAGGGCGTTGTTGTCCCGCTCGCGGCGAATCAGTTCGCCGGCCTCGCGGGCCAGGTTTTCGGCAAAGTCGGTAATCTCGAGCAGAGAAACTGAATCAGACATGGCGCCCCCGTTGATATCCCGTTAGAGAATGAGGGCGCCAGTCTAACACGGCAGGATCAGAGGCTGTTCAGCCACTGCTCCATCTTGTCCATGGCGGTGACCAGCCGCGGGCAAGCCTGTTTCACGAAGTCGTCGCCTAGTTCCTGTTCGGCATAGTCGCCGCCGGCGAGCTCCAGGGATTCGGCGCCATCGAAGTCGACGAAGGCCAGGCGCGCCGCCAGATGATCCGGCACGAAGCCAAAATCGCTGGCCGGCAGGATGGCCACGCCGGTGTTTTCCAGCAGGGCCTGGCAGAAGGCCTGGCTGGTCTTGATGTCTTTACTGGCCAGTTGTTCGCGGAAGCCGGAGAAGTCCGGGAACAGGTAGAACGCGCCTTCCGGTTTCTGGACCACCGCGCCCATGTCGCTCAGTCGACGGTGCATGTACTCGCCAACAACCTTCAGTACCCGACGGGACTGTTTGAGGTATTCGTCGATGTCGTCACCACCGTTAAACGCTGCAATGGCCGCGTGCTGGATCGGTGCGCTCGTCGCTGTGTAGGTTTCACTGGCGATGATGGCCATGGCGTCCTGCAGCGGCCTCAGTTCCCGGGGGAAAATGAATGTACCAAGGCGCCAGCCGCCGGCACCGGCCCATTTACTGAGGCCGGTACTGATGATGGTGCCTTCCGGGTAATACCGGGCAATGGATTTGTGCCTGCCCTCGAAATGCACCTCACCATAGATCTCATCGGAAAGCAGGATCAGCCGGTATTTTCGGGCCACATTGGCAATGGCGAGTAGCTGGTCGTCGGTGTAGGTGCAGCCGGTCGGGTTGGACGGGTAGTTCAGGATCAAAATCCGGGGCCGCGAGGGATCATCCCGACAGATGATATCCAGCTCTTCGGCGGTAAGCTGCCAGTTGTTCTCGGCATGGGTTGGCAGCCAGTGAACCGAGCGGCCGATGATCCGGGCTTGCGGGGCATAGGAAACCCAGCTCGGACGCGGGATCAGCAGATCACCATAGTAGGCCAGCTGCAGCATGAACAGCAGTTCCTTGGAGCCCGGGCCAATCAGCACGTCTTCCCAGGTGCAGTGCATGCGCTCACTACGGCGAATGTAGCCGGCGATTGCCTCGCGTAAGCCCTTGAGCCCCTTTACCGGCAAATAGTCCTTTTCGTGGGCGTGCTCCTTGAGCGCCTCCACCACGCGATCGGGAACCGGGAAAGGGGACTGCCCCAGCCCGAGTTTGATAATGTCCTTGCCCTCGGATTTGAGGTGATTGCTCAGCTCATTGATTCGAAGGGTGGCCGAGGGCTGAATACCCCGGACGTTCAGGTTGATCGCGTAACGGTGGTCGTTTTGGATGTCCATTGTCCCTGTCTGTTGGTTGGAAATGACCCCGTCAGTATAGGAAACCCCAACATATCTGTGATGTCGTGGCGGATAGGTGATTGCCGCAGTTTTTCCTCAGACTTTGGTCTCGGCTATCGGGATTTGATCCAGACTTCCACCCGACCATTGCGCGGGCTGCCGCTGCCGCCCACCGGCATGTACTGGCCATAACCCGTGTAGGCAACATCCGGCACGTTCACTTCCTGCAGAGCCTTGCGGACCGACAGGGCCCGGAGCTCGGAAATCATCTGGGCGCGTAATTCATGGCTCTGGGTGTCGGCGAACCCGATGAGTAACAGGTCGTCAGCGGATCGGCCGTTCTGGTTCAGATACTGCTGAACTCGCTGCAGGTCCCGGCGGGCCTTGTTGTCGAGCTTGGTCCGGCCTTCGGAGAAACGGAAATTGACCGTCAGGCGATGGTAGTTGCCGGTCAGGCGGCGAAAACTCTCGGGCGTCGATTCGTCGAATTCCGGCTTGACCGCGATGGGGTTCTGGGAGATGAATCCGGATTCTGCAACCAGTGCCTGGCCTTGCTGGCCGAGGGCAAAGCCAATCAGACCTGCGGAAAGTGGCGGGACGTCACTCCCGGGCGTGTACATGAACAGGCGTCGTGATAGCGGATAATCCTCGCTGGCAACGGTGAGCTGGTTGGGGTGAAGCGCTGGGGCATTGCCTTCCGAGATCGCCAGGAGTTTGCTGTTACGCACTGAGGCGAGGCCGGAGAAACCAATACCCGAAGGATCCCTGCTTACGTCATCCGACAGCTGGTCGTTGGATTCGTAGCGCCTGGCGTTGCTGTCCAGTTCGAACTGTTTTCCAAAAACCAGGGATTTAAAGGTGTCCCAGGTTCCGGAACGGTCATCTCTGGCGTAGAGATGAATCGGGCGGTCCGGGCCGCCCAGCTCGGACCAGTTCCGGATCTGCCCGGAGAATACGCGGCGCAGGGTTTCGATGCTCATTTTGCTTAAGGGGTTGGACGGGTGCACCAGAATGGCCAGGCCATCAATGGCAATAACGTGCTCGCTCTCGGGCGCAGTGAGATCCGCCCGGTCGCGAAATTGCTCTGCTTCCTGCGGTTTTACCGGGCGGGAAGAGGCCCAGATGTCGGCCTTGCCTGCGGCCATTGCCTTGAAGCCGGTGCTTGATCCGTGCGCTGCAACCAGCACCTCGGCCGCCCGATTGTTCACAGGCGCTCGCAGGATTTTTTCGTTTTCCACGCCGGTACCCCTGGCTGCAACCTGTCCGCCGCCATGCTCTTCCAGATAGCCGGTAACCAGCATTGGCGCCAGGGTAGCGCCGACGGTATTGGAACCGTGAATTTCCAGGTCATAGGCCTGGGCCTGAAAGGCCATAAGAGCGGGCAGTAGCAGTCCCGGGAGTGTTGCAGTCATCCGTGTGAATCGCGGCATCTTTCGAAAAACCCTTACCAGACAGTTGGTTGAGAAGCTGGAAGGATGCTTCAGAAATATGACATTTGTGTTTCATTGCCTAGACATTGGGACACAAGGCCGCAGGTCCCTGTAAAAAAATGTTAAGCAGTGCGCGGAGCGCAGCGTTCGGCTGGCCTATAGTGACGCATCCGCCGTAACAAAAATAAACACAGCGGGCAGAGGCACATCCATGGATGCCATAACATCGAAAGCCGGGCAGGCCCCTGCTGCGGGCGCACGACCAGTTCCCATGAAGAAGGTGTTGCTGGTCGATGACCATGCCCTTTTTTCCCAGGGGTTGGCGGGCCTGATCCGTCAGGAAGGCTTGGCCGAATCCGTTGTGATCGCCAGCACCGTTGAGGGCGCCTCGGATTTGTTGGTCCGTCAGGACGATTTTCAGCTGATCCTGCTCGATATCGCTTTGCAGGGCGAAACAGGGTTGGCGTTGTTACCCAGGCTGGCAAGCCACAGGGAGCCACCTCCGGTGGTGATCATTTCCAGCAGTGAAGACGAAGCCACGGTAAGAGCTGCGCAGGCAGCCGGTGCCAGTGGCTTTCTGGCGAAATCTGCCGGGCGGTCGGCGCTGGTGAGCATGGTCCGCTCTGTAAGCCGCGGTGAGAGGTATTTCCCTGGCGGTGCCGATACCGTGGCACCGGGGCTGTCATTGACCCCGAGGCAAATGGACGTGCTCCTGTTGTTGGCCCAGGGCTTTCCCAATAAACGGATTTGCCAGAGCCTGAATTTGACGGAGCACACGGTGAAAACCCATCTCAAGGCGATTTTTACCCAGCTTGGTGTTCACAATCGGACAGAATGCGTGAATCTGGCCCGGGCTCGTGGGTGGTTGTGACGGCCGCGGGAAGCCGGACCCAGAACACAGACCCCCCGCCAGACTTCGACTCGGCGCCGCACTCTCCCCGCATCAGCCCAACAAATTCCTGAACAATAGTCAGGCCAAGTCCCAGACCCGGATACTCACTGGGGCCTGCGCCTCTCACGTAGGGTGAGAACAGGTTATCCACCAGCCCGGATGGCAGGCCGATGCCGTTATCCGCGACTTCCAGCAACACATGTGAGCCCATGGCTTTTGCTGACAGGGTAACGGCAGTACCGCCGCTGTGTTGCACCGCATTGAATATCAGGTTCTGGAGGATCCGCGACAACAGTGATGGATCCGCCAAAACCTTGAGATTACTACCCGGGTGGTCAATCCGAACCTCTATCTTGTTATTGCCAAGCGAGTCCGCCAGCAAATCGTTGAGATCCCGGAATACCGGTGCCAGTGTGGTTGGTCGGATAACGGCTTGCACCATGCCCTCGTTGAGCCTTGCGCTGTCGAATACGGTGCCCAGCAGGCGCCGGAGATGACGAATCATGTCCCGCAACTGTTGGGTTGCCGGGTGCGCTGCGGGGCCGTCTTTGCTTGGTGACAGGCTTTCCAGCGTTATGTCGATCACGTTCAGAGGCTGGCGCAGGTCATGGCTGGCTGCGGTGATCAGTTCCGTTTTTCGCCGGCTCTCGTCGCGGGCCGCCTGATGAATCTGATCCAGCAGCTTACGGTCCAGAAAGTGCGCTCGGTGGCGGTATTCACTGGTCCACGCGCCAACCATGCCGATAAGGTTGGCCGTGGTCAGGAAAAACAGGTTGGTCGCGATGTCGGAGCCGGACATACCGCTCCAGAGTTCGGTCAGAAGGTAGCCGACGATCAGAACAAGCGAGACCATGGACGCGCTGAAGAACGGCAGCCCCATGGCAAAGTATCCGAACATGAGCATCAGGATCATGCCCTCGTAGGGCAGCGGAAAGGCAACCTGTCGCGCGGAGGCAATGATTGCGACCACGCTCAGGCCACCTACCAGGTAGGCCAGGGTATAGATGCGCTCGAAGAGCCTGTCCGAGGGAGACGCGCGGTAGGCGAGCCAGACAACTGAGGCAATCACCGGGCAGGTGACGGCGAGCCGGATGGAGACCGTGACCTGAGCCAGGTCGGGCGGCAGGGTCAGTGCATCCATAACCGCGTAGATCAAAAAAAGGAACAGGCCGGCCACTGAAACGGGCCGGGCTCGCTGTCGGATCAGTCCGGACCGGGTTCGCCGGTAAGCCTCCTCCAGATCGGGCGCAAAGCGCAGGTTCCGAAATCCGGCGGCCTGTTGTTGTCTGATCTGCTCGGTTGTCATGGCCGTTTCCAGTGTCGGGCAGGTTTCTGGATTGTATCCGCCCCGGCCGACTGGCTTCGCGAACCCGAGCACATTCCGGTCAGCCGTTACCGAGCATCTTCAGCCGTGCCCAGGTTCTGTCCTGCTCATCAGGGAAATGCTGTTCCAGCAGAGCTTCTTGCTGTTCCTGGATGTCGGCCTCGGCCAGACCCGAGGATTCCTCCCGTTCCATCGCTTCCCGGAACGCATCGAAGCGCTGGTCGAAGCGCTTACGCTGCTTGAGATACTTTACGACGCTCTCGATACCGTCCGGACCCACGCCAAGCTCTTCCAGTTGCCTGCCGGCGGCTTCCGGAGACGAGGCAGATTCAATGGCTGCTGTCCGGGCCTGTTGTTGTCGGCTGCTCGCGTGAAGGTGTTTTTCGGTTGTCCTCAATTCCTCGGGCAACTGATTGCGGTGCCACTGTACGAGTGCCTGTTTGCCCTGTTCGCTCAGGTCTGTGCGCTGCTGAATGGCGAGTGTCGCCAGTGTGTATTCGCTGTAAGCCTCCTCAAGCCCGAAGAAAGCCCGGTGGGCATCAGGGCTGAAGGTGCTGGCGCGCAGTTGTTTCAGCTGTGCCAGGGCATCACCCAGCGCCGTCAGCTGATAGCCCGGATCCTCTGTTCGGGCTGGGTCGAGTCGGGTTTGCAGGACCTGCAGTGACGCCTGTTTATAGGCGAGATACTCATCGAGGAGCGCCAGCGCCTGGGTGGAAGCGGGCTCAGGCAAGTGGTTCCTGGCCATGCTTTCGATCTGTTGAATGGCTGTTTCCGGAGTCACCTCGCCGACCGTGCTGAGGAAGTAATCGAAAAAGTCACGCACCCGCAGATTGATAACCAGCTCGCCGTTGTCATCGGCTGTCAGGGCGCCGTCAATTTGTGTCCCTGATAGCGACGCCGCAAACGGGGTCGGCCCGAGGGAATCAGGAGTTCGGGATTGCTCCTGTCCAGAAGAAGGCTCTTCCGGGACCGGTTTGGCGCTGTGCTCGGATGCTGGCGTTGGCGACTTCGCCGGGGCCGCGGATGATGGTGGCATTGAAGCCGAAATTTCGGCGTTTGTCTGGGCTGTTCCGGCAAGGCCATACCAGAGAGCACCGGCGACCAGGACGGCCGCCAGTGCACCCGGGAACAGCCACCGACGCGCTTCGATGGATGTCCGCTTCATGGTCACCTCACAGACCGCGGTTTTTAAGCCGGTTGGCCTGGGTGCGGTAAAGGGTGACAGGGTTGGTCCACAGAGAACGGGCTCCGAGAAGGTGGTTGATAGCGTCCACGTGGTTCATGTCGTAGTGGGTGCCGATCACCCGGCCCATCATGGTTGAGCAGACGCCTACCAGCCCGTCGTTGGGCTCGCTGCCAAAGGCCAGTGAAGTGATACCCAGGAACGGGTCGGTAATGTCGAACGCATTTGTCCACACGCCCCGGCCAGTCCAGGAAAAGAACTTGATGCGATTGCCGTCTATCCAGACATCCTCGCTGGTTCCGGCGCAGCTATTCCGGTTCACGCCTTTCCAGCCAAGGGCATCGTTCAGGCTGGTTGTACCAGGTGTGGTGAGGGTCTCCAGCGCCGCCAGCCCGTTCTGAGGGTTGTCTGCTCCGGACAAGGCATTGATCAGATCGCCCAGGGCGTTGGCGATGGCGTTGGCGCCGCCTTCGACATAGCTACCCGGCGGAAGGATTCCCCGGACCACATCGGCCACTTTGGAGCCCTTGTTAACGCCGTCGATGGAGGTGATTGAGGCAATACGGTGAGGAATCAGGGCTGCAGTCACCCGGGAGGTAGGCGCGCCCTGGCTGTGGGCCATCAGGTTGACTTTGGAATGGCCGAGGCTGTTGACGTAGTTCGCCAGTTGCTGGCCCCGCTGCTCACTGCTGTTGACGAAGGACACGCTGGCGGAATAGACCTGTCCGCCACTGCGCTCAAGATTCCAGGGAATGGTATGGAAGTAGTTCACCAGGCCGCCGATGGTGTTGAACCCGGTGACGCCGTGAACCAGGACAATCGGGTGGCGGGTCTGGGTGTAGCCGGCGTGGCTTGAAAATGAGGCGGACAGCAAGGCCAGCCCCAGCACAACTGCTGTGGTAAATCGAATACGCATGTGTGACTCCTGTTGTTTTTGTTGACGGCTGCATCAGGCAGCCGACGGTCGTCGATGCGTTGTCGATTATTGGTATGTCAGGAGCGATCAGGAATCGCCCAAATGGGTGAGGACAGGAAGGCTGCGTATTCAGGAAAACCGGTGGGGTTCCAGCTCCATATGCTGGATGCGCTGGCCCAGCATGATGATACGGCCGATGTAGCGCTCCTCACCGGTGGATGTGAAATCGAACAGGAAGCGGCGCCAGACTCGGATCCGCCCCTGATCGTCGCGTTTGAACCATAGGCCACGGAGGAATACCGCATCATCCAGCAGCATCACGTCCATGCTTTTGCAATAGCGACGCGCTGCCTGGAGCACGAAATCCTTGATGGCTTTGGCGCGCCACCAGTACCAGACAGCGAATCCGGCCACGAATAGCCAGAACAGGGTTCCAAGAGTCACGGTCTCAGCGATCTTCCACGGTTGCTCAGAGGGATGAACGCCAGCCTACCCTATTGCGTCGGCTCGGGGAATCGCTGACGCTTCCCGGATTCCGGCGCCGGCAACAGTCGGTCACACAGCATCTGCAGGAAATGGCTGGTCAGCAACTGGGCCTGATCCACGTTATTGCCGAGGTGTTCCGACTCTTCCCGGGCGTTTTCGCTGCTCTCGACGGAGCGGTTACCGAGTTCCAGGAGTCGTGCTGCCTGACGTTCCACCTGAACGCTCAAGGCCGCCTGTTGTTCGGTAGCGCCGGCTACCTCATGGGTGCAGGACGTAATGAGATCCACATCTCTGAGGGTCGCTTCCAGCGTCTCGCTGGCCTCATTGGCGATGCCTGCCGTTTGCTGACAGCAGTGGGTGCCGTTGTTGATCACCTCGACCACCTCACGGGTTTCGCTTTGCAGGGCAGCAATCATCTCATCGATCTTGCGGGTGGATTCGTGAGTTCGCTGGGCCAGCCCCCGAACCTCATCGGCAACCACGGCGAAGCCGCGACCTGATTCGCCGGCTCGCGCCGCTTCGATGGCGGCATTGAGAGCCAGCAGATTGGTCTGCTCGGCGATGTCGGAGATCACATCCAGAACCATGCCAATGGCATCGCTCTTCTCGGACAGCGCCTGCATGCGGTCATTGGCCACAGAGAGCTGCCCGCCGAGCTCGGACAGCGACTGATTCATGGATGTCATCTGTCCGCGACACTGGTTGGCTGACTGGCGCGCGTCGTCCGTTGCGTCATGGGTCCGTGCGGTCAGTTCGCTGACCCGCCGCACGCTTTCCGCCAGCTCCTCAAAAGCACGGGTTATGTCCTGGATATCGCCCTGCTGGCTGCGGATGCTGGCTACAGAGTTGGCGACCCACTCGACGGTCCGCTGTTTCCGGCCGTGGAGCTTGCCCACATTGGCGTGCATGCGGGCGGAAACGGCCCGAAGAACCGCATCCCGTTTCTGGCGATCAAATTCGATCCAGGCACCTTCATCCCTGCGCCCGGTATAGATCCAGGGCATGGCCGGGTGGGTCTCGGTACAAGCCGATCTGGCGCTGCGCATCACAGGAAGGGTAAGCCAGACCAGTACCGCGAATACTGCCAGCAGCAGCCCTTGCAATGTCACTAGATGGGACAGGGCGAGCTCTGAAAGTCCGAACCAGAGCAGGGCAACCGCCAGCAGTCCATACAGGCAGCCCAGTTTCAATGCCAGGGGCGGACTGACTGCAAGGTATCTGCGGGGGACTTTGCCTTGTTTCCAGGCCGAATAGAGTTTCTCCGCCCGGGCAACCTGATCTGGTCGGGGGCGTGTGCGAACAGACTGGAACTCAACAATCTCGCCGTCTTTGCGAATTGGCGTAACAAAAGCGTCCACCCAGTAATGATCGCCGTTCTTGCAGCGGTTCTTCACCATACCCCGCCAGGATTCGCCGGATTTAATGGTTTGCCAGAGATTTTCGAATGCCCCCGGCGGCATGTCCGGATGCCGTATCAGGTTGTGGGGCTGGCCGACCAGTTCGTCAATTGTATAGCCAGCGACTTCGGCAAACTCTTCGTTTGCGGCGGTGATCTTACCGCGAAGGTCGGTGGTGGTGATCAGGTGGTAGTGGTCCGGGTAAACCTGTTCTTTCTGAGTGACCGGTTCGTTGACTCGCATGGCGTTTCCTTGCACGGGTCAGTGTTTTTCTCGTTGTTGGCCTACTATCAACCCGTTCTTTTGTCCTGAATATCCGGTTATTGCAATAAATGAAAATATGTTCACCTATTTGCTGTTTCCCCTGGTGGTTTCTCGTCTTTTGCAATATGTGGCTAGGTTGGCGACAGATACTGCTTATGCTGGTGGGTGGAACTGATCGGACATGATTCAGGGGCTGCTAAAAAGGAGTGAGCAGTGCATGCAGGCATTACAACAACAAGATTTCAGGGCTCTCGTCGACAACCACCCAAAAGCCATCATGCTGGCAACCAGGGAGCCAAGGATTCTTTACGTGAACGAGAAATTCCGTTCAGTCACCGGCTACCGGTCGGACGAGGTGCTTGGCCAACCCCCTTCTGTGCTCAGCTCGGGATTTCACTCCCGCGAGTTCTATGAATCCATGTGGAGGGCCATTGGTCATAAGGGGCGCTGGGAGGGACTGGTCTGGAATCGGCGCAAGAACGGCGAGACCTATCCACAGTGGTTGATGATCTATCCGGTTGAGCACGAAAACCATCGGTTTTACGCCGGCGTTTTCATGGATGTCGGTGATATGACGGCTGACGATGAGCGCCTCGCCTCGCTGGCCTATTACGACCCGTTGACCGAGCTGCCCAATCGCGCGCTGTTTCAGGAGTTCCTCAAGGCGCGTGTCTCACAGAGGGTAAAGGACGGTCAGGCGTTTGCAGTGCTCTATATCGACCTGGATTTCTTCAAGTCCGTAAACGATTTGCATGGACATGATTGTGGTGACCGGGTTTTGCAGCAGTCAGCTCTATGTATCCAGAGTGTGCTTCGCCGCGGGGATGTCGTGGCCCGCCTGTCGGGTGACGAATTCGCCGCTATCATCGAGCTGCGGAATGATGATGACCTTGAGAGCGTGTGTCAGCGGATGGTTCAGAGCTTCAGGGCGCCAGTGATTGTCGATCATCGCGAGTATTTTTTGTCGTCATCTGTTGGCGCCGCCGTCTATCCGGACCATGGCAGTCAGGCTTCCGAGCTTCTGCAGAACGCGGATCGGGCCATGTACGCAGCAAAGCTTGCGGGGCGGGCCTGTTTCCGGATTTACGATGCGGTCGACACCGAACAGGGTCGGCAGGCCGAGCTGCTATCCGAGGCGTTAATTGTTTCACTGAAAACGGCACCGGAGGAGTTCACGGTTGTTTACCAGCCACAGTACCACCTCGATACCGGCAAGATGGCCGGGCTGGAGGCACTTCTACGCTGGACCCACCCCGAATTCGGTGCCGTGTCACCTGCCGATTTTGTCCCGATCGCGGAACAGCGAGGCCATATCCACGAGCTAACGGAGCATTTGGTCCGTTGCATCGAATCGGATCTCTCCGAATTCCCCGCCTCATTTCTCCGTGGTCTGCGGCTTGCTCTCAATATTTCGGCCCGGCAGATCACGGATTCCCGTCTTGAAGCCCTCTTGAACCCACTGTTCGAGAGAATTCGAGCAGTGGGGTGGCGCCCTGAAATCGAGATTACCGAAACCCATTTGATGAATCTTTCACGTCAATGTCTCGACAGACTGGCGGAATTCTGTGAGCAGGGGGTTGTCGTCGCCATTGATGATTTTGGCACAGGATACTCTTCGCTTGCCTACCTTCACACGTTGCCAGTTCAGGTGCTGAAAATTGATCGTCAGTTTACTCAAAGATTGGGTGGGGAATCGCGAGATTCACGCATCGTCTCCGCGATTTTGGCAATTGCCGATGCCCTTGAACTGGAGGTGGTTGCTGAGGGAATCGAGAACGCCGAGCAGCACGCAAAACTGAGAGAATTGAAATGCCAGAGAGGACAGGGATATTTGATGGCGCGGCCGGCTCCCTGGAGAGTATGGAGCGCCAATCTGATTGACCACGGTCAAGAGAAGAGCAAATAACCCTAAAATTCACAGGGTTTTGCAAGATATGGCTAGTGGCAAAGTGTTGCCTCCTATAGAAGTAGCCCAATATTTTGTTTCAGGGCTCAAATGAGAAAGATATCTCCAAAACCGGATCTGGACGCGTATTTGAGGCTGAATAACGCCTCATTTGAGGAGTGGATCACCGCTCTCCGTGTGCTGTCTGGCTGCGACGATATAAAATGCCGCCCGCATTCGGGCGGCGGCAGTATTGGTTCTCTCTCTGCTCTTGATAGTGCGCGCGGACGGGTTATTTTGCTCAAAGCCAGCAAAGGGATAGACGTGTCGGGTTTTCGTTCAACCGAATCTGTCCTGTTATTACCCCGAGAAGGGGTGCCGGAAATCGCCATTCGGGGAGGCCTCTGGCAGCCTCTGGACCGACTGCTTGTACTTGTTCCACAAGACAGGTTCGAACTTCGTCTGGCACCTGGAACAAAGGTTATGATCCTGAGGCCAGATGTTGGTGCTCTGGGTGACTGGATCGCGCAATCATCTGATCAATGTCTTACCGTTCTTGAAGCAATAATTGACTGTTACCTGGAACGTTTGCCATTTGTTCGGGGGGATGAACAGGCCAGGCAGTTGACGAACCGCTTTTTCGATACGTTGGCGACGCCCTGGACACCCCGGAAGGCAGCGGTGTGTTCGGAACGCAACCTTGACCGCCGTTTGCAGCGCGTCGTGGAAAAAATCATGCAGGATCCTGCCTGGGAGTTCGACCTCAAGGAACTGGCAAGTTACGCCGGGGTCAGCGAGCGGAATCTCTACTACCTGATGAAGCGGGAAACGGGTATTACGCCTTATCGGTTCTATCAGAGGGCTCGTTTGACCCGGGTTCGGGAGCGGTTGGTTGACTGTCAGTGTGAGGTGCCACACATCTCCTGGTACGCCGCGGATGAGGGGTTTTCCCACCTTGGCCGATTTGCCGCCATGTACCGTGAGCATTTTGGGGAGCTGCCCAGCGAAACCGTCCAATGGCGCCGTAACCTGCTGCGACGCAGCGTTGCGTCCGCGGAGGAACTTGTAGAGACGTGATTGTCTCACGCAAAAAAAGGCCCGGCGCACGTTGCCGTGGCCGGGCCTGATACCTTGCTTCCTATCAGTGGGCCGGAGCTGACTTTTCCTCAGGTCCGGAGCCGTTACCGTATTCCTCGGAGGCTGAGCTGTGATGATCACGGCCCAGCAGGATATAGAATGCCGGTAAGACAAAGATAGTGAACAGGGTGCCGATACCAAGACCTGCGCTGATGGTCAGGCCGATGGCAAAGCGGCTTTCTGCACCCGGGCCGATGGCAATCAGCAGAGGCACCATGGCAAAGATCAGCGCCAGTGATGTCATGATGATTGGCCGCAGACGAATGGCGGCAGCCTCGATGACCGCGTCCACTTTGTTAAGCCCACGCTCCTTCTGCAACTGGTTGGCGAACTCGACAATCAGGATACCGTTCTTGGACACCACCCCGATCAGCGTGATCAGACCCACCTGGGTATAGATGTTCATGGTGGCAAATCCGAGCACGATGAACGCCATTGCCCCGGCTACCGACATGGGCACCGAAACCAGGATGATGAACGGGTCCCGCCAGCTTTCGAACTGGGCTGCCAGAACCAGGTAGATGACCAGCAGCGACAGGAAGAAGGTCACCATCAATGCGCTGCCCTGGGTGGCCAACTGTCGTGTCTGGCCGGTGTAGTCGTAGGTGTAACCCTGCGGGAACACTTCGGCGGCGGTCTGCTCCATGAAATCCATGGCAGTGCCAGCGGCCACCCCGGGCATAACCACACCCTGAAGGGTCAGCGAGTTCTGCTGGTTGAACTGGGTCCGGTTGGACGGTTCAACGTCCTGGGTGAAGCTGACGACGCTGCCCAGCGGCACCAGTTCGCCGTTGTCTGCCCGAATGTAGTACTCATTGAGTGCCTGGGCGTCCAGCCGGAACTGCTGATCCACCTGCGGAATGACCTGGTAGGAACGGCCCTCCATGCTGAAACGGTTGATGTAGCCGCCTCCGAGCATGCTCGACAGGCTCTGGCCGACGTCCTGCATGGACAGGCCAAGGTCCGCCACCCGGTCCCGATCAACGTTGATACGCGTGATCGGACGATCAAAGTTGATGGACTTCTGCAGAAACATGAAGTTACCGCTGCCCATGGCTTTGCCGAGCAGTTCGTCAGCCACCTGGTCGAGCTGTTCATAGTTGTTGCCGGTGGTGATTACGAACTGGAACGGCAAACCGCCGCCGGAGCCCGGCAGCGAGGGGCGCGGGAAGACTGCGGTTTGCAGTCCGGTGACGTTTTTGAGCTCGGCATCAAGTTTGGGCTGGGCCTCAAACTGGCTGATTTCCCGCTCGCTCCAGGGCGCCATCTTGAAACCACCGAATACGGCATTTGGGCCGGTGATCCCGATGATCATGAAGTCTTCGTTGTAGCCCGGAACCGTCGACATACGCTCCTGGATTTCATCGCCGTGCTCCAGCAGGTAATCCAGTGTCGACGTCTGTGGGCCAAGGCCCTGATAGAACAGAATGCCCTGGTCCTCGGTGGGAGCCAGCTCGTTCTGGCTCATGGAGACCATGAAATAGATTGAGCCCAGCACCACGACGGCGAAGAAAACCACGACCGACTTGGTTTGCATCAGTGAGCTCAGGGCCGACTTGTAGGTGGCGGCGAGGCCGTTGAACGTTTTCTCTACCAGGTTTTCGAATTTACCCGGGTTGCCGTGGGGTTTGAGAACCTTGCCCGACAGCATCGGAGAAAGCGTCAGGGCAACAATGCCGGAAATAACCACGGTACCGGCCAGCGTGAAGGCGAACTCCGTAAACAGGGAGCCAACAAGCCCGCCCATGAAGCCGATCGGGGCGTACACCGCCACCAGGGTGGTGGTCATGGCAATGATGGGAACCGCCATTTCCCGCGCACCATTGATTGCGGCGTCAAAACGGGATTCTCCCTGCTCAATGTGCCGGTGAACGTTCTCTACCATGATAATGGCGTCATCCACAACGAGACCGATGGCGAGAACCATCGACAGCAGGGTAAGCAGGTTCAGCGAGAAACCGAACATCAACATGATGAAGGCGCCGCCAATCAGTGACAGCGGCACCGCAACCGACGGAACAATCGAAGCCCGAACCGAGCCGAGGCAGAGGAACACCACCACCAGAACGATGATCATGGCTTCCAGCAGTGTTTGGATAACCTCGTTGATGGAATCTTCGATAAAGTCTGAGGCGTCGTAAGCCAGGCGAACATCCAGGCCCGAAGGTAGTTGGCTTTCGATGTCCGGCAGCTCGCCCTTCACCAGGCCGGCGACGGTCAGCGGGTTGGCTCCGGGGGCCAGTTCAATCGCCACGTAAGTGGCAGGCTGTCCCTTGTAAAGAGCCAGTTGATCGTAGGTCTCCGAGCCCAGTTCGACTCGGGCGATGTCCTGCAGTCGGATCTGGGTGCCTTCGGACTGTTTGACGACCAGGTTGCGGAACGCATCCGGATCAGCGACGTCGGTGTCGCTGGTCATGCTGATTTCGGTGTAGGTGCCCTTGGTGTTACCTACGGCAGCCTGATAGTTGTTGGCGCGGAGCTTTGCGACTACCTCCTGCGGTGTCATGTCGACGGCCGCCAGGCGCTCCGGATCCAGCCAAACCCGAAGGGCAAATTTACGCCCCAGCAGTTCGGCCTTGCCAACACCGGAAAGCGCCTGCAGTCGGGGCTGGACAACGCGGGTCAGGTAGTCGGTGATCTCGGGCACCGCCAGCTCGTTACTGTAGAAGGCGATATACATCAGGGCGGTGGAGTCACCGGTGGTGGAGGTGATGACCGGGTCCTGGGCCTCCGCCGGCAGCACGTTGCGCTGGCTCGCCACCTTCGCCTGGATTTCAGCAAGGGCTGCGTTGGCGTCATAGTTCAGCACCATTTTGGCTTCAATGGTGGAAGTGCCCTGCGAGCTTGTGGATGTGAGATAGTCAATGCCACTCGCCTCGGCAATGGCCTGCTGCAGCGGCGTGGTAATAAAGCCTTTGATCAGGTCGGAGCTGGCACCGGGGTAGGCCGTTGTCACGGTCACCGTGGTGCTTTCAAGCTCAGGGTACTGCCGGATTTCCATTTCCATGGCCGCGCGGGCGCCCAGGAGCAGTATCAGCAGGCTGACCACCGTCGCCAGCACGGGACGGTGGATAAAAATGTCGGTGAAGCGCATTACTCAGACGCCCCCTGCTTCTGCTCTTCGTCCTGAATGGCAACTTTCTGACCTGCGCGAAGGCGCAGCAACCCCTTCTCTACAACGGTTTCACCGGCTTCCAGCCCGGACAGAACGGCTACGCGGGTGTTGCGGGTTTCGCCGGTGGTTATCGTGCGACGATTAACCACCAGATTCCCGTCGTCATTCTCTTCAACGACAAACACAAAGTCGCCGTAAGTGTTGTAGGAGATGGCGGTGCGCGGCACCGTGACTACCTCGTTGTCTTCCGGTTGCTGCGTCAACACGGTGGCAAACATGCCCGGGCGCAGGAGGTTGTCCGGGTTAGACAGCGTGGCGCGGACCCGGACAGTCCGGGTCTCCGGGTTAACCGAGGTGTTGATTGCGCTGACGGAACCCTCGAAATCCTGCTCCGGAACAGCTGCGACGGTGGCGACCACCGGGTAGCCTGTTGCTACGTTCGGCAGGTTTTTCTCGGAGAGGGTATAGTCGACATAAATCGGATCCAGCATGTTGATCTCGACAATTGGGGTGCCGGTGGCAATGTATTCGCCCTGGTCGACCATCCGGATACCGAGCGTGCCATCGAAGGGCGCGCGGATGATTTTCTTGCTCAACTGGGCCTCGGCTTCATTGACCCGAGCGCGGGCGGCGTCGAAATTGGCCTTGGCTTCATCGTATTGGGACTGCGACACTGCGCGCTTGGGTAACAGGTCCGATACCCGTTTGAATTCCTGCTCGGCCAGTTGCGCCTCGGCACGGCGAGTGCGAAGGGCAGCCTCATCAATGGCGGCGTCGATGCGGATCAATACATCGCCCTGTTTGACCACGTCGCCGGATTCGAAATTGATGGCCTCAATCACACCGGGTACCTCATTGGCCACCCGGATGCCGTTAATGGCTTCAACACTGCCCACGGCCTTGATGGCGGGTGTCCAGGCTTCGTTCTGAGCCTCAACGGCGGAAATCTGCGCCGGCGGTTGGGGCTGGGACATCTGCTCTTGCATCTGGCCAAACTGGTAGAATTTGTAGCCGAAGATGCCTCCGAGCACTACGCCGAGAAATATAATGACGATCAGAAAGCGGGAAGCAGTGCGCATGATTCGGGTCCTGAGGATCTGTGTCAGATTTTGGGAAGCATAGCATCCTACAAAACAGGGTCGCTAATGTCACCGGGTTGTAAGTATTTCTATCTAGACTTCGGATTGGTCAGATTTGACAGATATCATGGTCGTTTTCTTGGCGGGGGCTTTTCCGCGCAGGGCACTGGTAATGTAACAGGCGACAGTGACAGAATTACGACGGTATTCAGGGTGAGGATCAACCATGCAGTGGATTCTGGGAATCGCGTTGGCAGCCGCCGTGTTTGTGATTCTGAAACAATGGGGTGCGTTGTCCGCCGAAAAGAAGAAGGCGGCCACCTGGAAAGTTATCCTGGTCGTGGGCGGCGCACTGCTGGTGTTTATGGTGCTAACGGGCCGGATCCATGTGCTTACAGCGGCGGTGGCGGCCGTTATTCCGCTGTTGCGCAAACTCCCCGCCTTGTTGAAGTTTGCCCCTGAAATCAACCGGTTCATGGGGTCGAAACAGCGGGAAGACGGGCATGCGCAGGGGAACGATCACGCTGGTCCGGGCGCTGATCTGGTCGGCCAGATGTCAGAGCGCGAAGCCTGCGATATCCTCGGCGTGAAAGCCGGTTGTGCCGAGGAGGACATCGTGATGGCCCACCGCCGGCTCATGCAGAAACTGCACCCGGATCGCGGCGGGAACGACTACCTGGCGGCCAAGCTGAACGAAGCCAAGCAGGTCCTGCTGGGCAAGCGCCACGCCTGATATCAGGGCAGAACGTCGACCCGCACTTCAAAACTCCGGTTCTCGGACCGACTGCTGTTCACCTGATAGGTAATGCCACTGCGCTCCTGGGTTGATCGGGTTGCGGTGCTTCCCAATGTTACCCACTGTCCCGGCTCCACACGCCGGATGGTGACCACCGCCTCCGTTTTGTAGCCGTCCAGGTTTGCCGGTTCTTCCTCGAAGGAAACAATGCTCAGTTCGACCGCCTGATCAGAAATAACCTGGGGGCTGACCAGAAAGCCACTGCGCGTTTCGACCTGCTGTAGAAAGGCAGCAGGATTTCGGCCACCACGAACAGCGACGGGGATTGTCCGGACCTGGCCCGAGGTGATGTGCGCCGACTGGCCATCCTGCATGATCACTGATCGTTCCTGAGCGCTGCCGGTACTGGTAACGCGACGCTCTGCGGATATTCCTGCTTGCCCGTTGGACGCGGAGATGCCGGCACCTGAGCGCTTGCCGCCGCTGTCGGTTCTGGAGCGAACGGTGATCCGAACCTGGACTGGCGCTACATCCAGCGTTTCGACAAGCCGTCCGATTTCCTCCAGCAAGGGCGGTTCGCCTCGCACCACCAGTTGTTGCCCCCTTGCAGTCACGGTTACCGGCGAGCCCTGATAGAGCTCGCGGATCTGCACCGCCACATCGTCGCCCGGCCGGTTGTTGAGCTGGTAGGTGCGGGACTCGGCCTGGGCCAGAACCTGGCTGGAGATCAGCCCGAGCAAGAACGCCAGGGCCAGCTGCAGAGGGTATCGTCGGACAAAATAGACCATTGATTGCTCCCAACCCTGATGTCGGTGGTGAAAAAACTCCGGCATGCGGGTTGCCAAGGTGAAAACCGGGGGTATATATTGAAAAGCATGAAGACGACACACGCGACCTGTCAATTGAATGTTTTGCAAGCTTTCGGCGCCAAGCCGGCGGCTGCAGTCGCTGCTGTGTTTTTCTGGTGGTTTGGTTATGGCTTTTATTTTAGCCAGAGCCGGGGCCGCCCATAGGATCTTCATCGAACGAATAACGAGGAAGGCAGCCCGGCAGAAAACCCAGGCTGCCACCGGACTCGAAAAGCCCCGACTGGTAGCCCACCAGCCGGGGCTTTTTTGATTCTGACGCAGGGAAACGGAAGCACTGACATGAATATGTCCTTGAACACTGAACTGACACACCAGGTAGTCGGATCACCGGCCACCCACCGGGAAGAAGTGGTTCTGCCAACGCCGGCGGAGCTCAAACTTCAGATGCCGGCCAGCGACGACATTGTCCGGCAGGTCGATGAACACCGGCAGGCAATCCGGCGGATTCTGCAGGGCAGCGACACGAGAACGCTGATCGTCATGGGGCCCTGCTCCATCCACGATGAGGTGGCCGCACTGGAATACGGGGAAAAGCTGAAAGCGCTGGCGGATGAAGTCAGTGACCGCTTCCTTATCGTTATGCGGGCCTACCTGGAAAAGCCGCGGACCACGGTGGGTTGGAAAGGGTTGTTGTACGACCCCGAGCGCACGGGTGCAGGCGATCTGCATGAGGGTCTGCGTCGCTCCCGCCGCCTGCTCCTGAATCTGGCTGCCATGGGGCTGCCACTGGCCACCGAAGCCCTGAGCCCGTTCGCCATGGATTACCTCGGGGATCTGGTGAGCTGGACGGCTATTGGTGCCCGAACCACCGAGTCGCAGGTGCATCGGGAGATGGTCAGTGGGCTACCCATGCCGACCGGCTTCAAGAATGGCACCGATGGTGGTATCGCTGTCGCTACCAATGCCATGAAGTCGGCGTCCCATCCCCATCATCATCTTGGGGTTTCGGCAACAGGCGCGCCGGTGATGATTACCACCCGGGGCAATCCCGACACCCATCTGGTGTTGCGCGGTGGCCGCGGTATCACCAATTACGATGCGGCCAGCATTGAGCAGGCCGTGGGCGCCCTGGCAGAGGCGGGATTGTCCACAGCCGTCATGGTGGACTGCAGTCACGACAACGCCTGCAAGCAGTCAGAACGACAGCTGGATATTGCCCAGGACGTGATGGCGCAGCGCCGCGCCGGTAACCACCATATCCGGGGTCTGATGCTGGAAAGCTTCCTGGAGCCGGGGCGTCAGGACGACGGCGAAGATCTGCGCTACGGCTGTTCGATCACCGATCCGTGTCTTGGATGGGCGCAGACGGAGGCTCTGATCCGCTCACTGTAGACAGCAGTAGCTGTCCGGCGAGCAACAGGAGAACGCCGCCCATCAGCCGGTCGAGCCAGTGCCCGAACCGGTTAAACCCGCGGCGGACGCGGGGCAGGGTAAAGAAAATGGCAACCATGGCGAACCAGAGTGCCGTGGCCAGGGCCATGTAAATGCCATAGCCGGCCTGGAGCAGAATGGGTGTGCCTGGGCTGATCACAACAGAGAAAAGGGACACAAAGAACAGAGTTGCCTTGGGGTTCAACGCGTTGGTCAGAAAGCCCAACCGCAGGGCTGCAATACCGGACTGTCCACCCGTCGGATCCTGTTCCACATGAATGCCGCCGGCCCTTGCCCGCAGGCACTGGACAGCAATCCAGGCAAGGTAAAGTGCCCCCAGCACCTTGAGAACATTGAAGAGCATGATCGATTGCTGGATCAGCAGGCCAATGCCAAGCAGGGAATAACACACATGCACCAGAATGCCCCCGCCGATACCAATGGCGCTTAGCAGCGCGTTTCGTCGGGTCTGGCACAGAGCCTGTCTGAGCATCACGGCAAAGTCCGGCCCGGGACTGGCCACTGCCAGCAGGTGGACAAAGGCTACCGTCAGAAATTCCGGCCAGTAACTCTGCATCTTCCCAATTCCTCCGTTGAGACGTCCGTTGCCTGAAAAGTCTGACAGCATAGGCGGAATCGGTGCGTTTTTCATCGTGTGGGTGAAACTTGTCACGGCTTCTATACTGGGGGCACAGCCGTCCCAATCTTCCCTGTTCCCGATTCCGGGAATGCCTGTCAGGAGACCCTTGTATGGAAAAGCGAACCGTAGACGTTGCCATTATCGGAGCTGGAACCGCCGGTATGGTGGCTTACCAGCGCGTGCGCAAAGTAACCGACAAGGTTGTGCTGATCGAAGGCGGCCATTATGGAACCACCTGCGCCAGAGTCGGGTGTATGCCGAGCAAGTTGTTGATCGCGGCCGCCGACAACGCCCATCAGATGCAGCTTGGTGAGCTTTTCGGCGTGTCTGCCGGGGATATCAGGATCGACGGAAAGCGGGTGATGGAAAGGGTGCGAAGCGAACGGGACCGCTTTGTTGCTTCGGTGATTGATTCGGTCGAGAAGTTTCCGGATGCGCACCGCATTGAAGGCCACGCCCGGTTTGCCAGCCCGAATCGTCTGGTCGTCGACGGCAGTGTCGAGGTTGAGGCGGGGCGTATCATCATCGCCACAGGCTCCCGACCCAATGTTCCCGGGTTCCTGAAAGATGCCAAGGATCGGCTGGTTGTAAACGACGATATCTTCGAATGGCAGGATCTTCCCGATTCGGTGGCAGTCTTTGGCCCGGGGGTGATTGGTCTGGAATTGGGTCAGGCCCTGAGCAGGCTGGGCGTGCGTGTCCGTATGTTCGGGGTTGGCGGCTCGGTTGGTCCTATCCAGGATGAAACCATCCGGAATTACGCGCTGAAAACGTTTAACAAAGAATTTCCTCTGGATGCGGATTCGGATGTAAAGAAGGTTGAACGTGTTCAAGAGGGCGTTGCCATTACCTTTGAGAGTGGCAACGCCGATGCAAAGACGGAAACCTTCGATTACCTGCTGGCGGCTACCGGGCGTCGTCCCAACGTCGACGGGCTGGATATTCAGAACGCCGGTATTGAGCTGGATAAAAAGGGAGCGCCGCTGTTTGATCCCCATACCCTGCGTTGTGGCCAGAGCCACATATTTATCGCAGGCGATGCCAATAACAGTCTGCCGCTGTTGCATGAGGCAGCCGACGAGGGCCGGATCGCGGGCGACAACGCTGGGTCATACCCGGATGTGCGAACCGGGCTTCGCCGCACGCCGTTGGCCGTGGTCTTCACCGATCCGCAGATTGCGACGGTGGGGCTGACGATTCACCAGGTTGATGAGCGCTGCCGCGGCTGTTTCGCCGTTGGACAGGTGTCCTTCGAGGATCAGGGTCGCAGTCGGGTTATCGGCAAGAACCGGGGCCTGCTCAGAGTTTATGGAGAACATGGAAGCGGTCTGTTCATGGGCGCAGAGATGTTTGGCCCGGCCGCGGAGCATATTGCCCATCTGCTCGCATGGTCTGCCCAGCGAAGGCTGACCGTCACCGAGATGCTGGAAATGCCGTTCTATCATCCGGTTATCGAAGAAGGTCTGAGGACCGCACTCAAGGACCTGAACCGCAACCTCAGCATCGGACCGGCGCCAGAGGAGGGGTGCACCGATTGCGGGCCGGGTGTCTGAGCCGGCCCTTAAAAGGAATCAACAGATATGAGGCCTCGCCTCGCTCAGCGTTCCCTCTGGAACCCTTGTATTTCGCTGGCGCCGCGCCCAGATCTTTTCGTGGAAGAAATAGGCAACCGTGTTGATGGCCGGTTCCACCATGGCTATTAGGCTTCCGATGAGCAGGTCACCAGTGAGCAGGTAAGCCACGGTAAAAGCGACGGTAAAATGGGTGAGGGCGAACGTTACCGTCTTGATCAGCGACTGGTCGCCATTCGTGCCATGGTTGTGTACGAATAGTTTTAACGCGCTCATGATTGTCTCCGGTGTCGTTCTTTAATGTGATCATTAGACGCCGGGTGAGAATGATTGTTAAATGAAATGTATTGAGATGATTGATAGGTTAGAGCTATCTTTATTTCTTCTTCTATAGGGTCATGCATCGCTCCTATCATCGAGATTAGCAAACTAAACTTCCTGACGACCGCCGATCAGGCGTATATTCATATATAAACCTGTTATATAACCGCCAAGGAGAAGCGTTATGGGTAAGAATTTCATTGGTCTTGATACCGAGAAAACGGCAAAGCTTGCTGATTCCCTGAATGATCTGCTGTCCAACTATCAGATCTTTTATATGAATGTTCGCGGCTATCACTGGAACATCAAAGGCGACAACTTCTTTGAGCTGCATGTAAAGTTCGAGGAGCTCTACGACGATCTGCTACTCAAGATCGACGAGATCGCAGAGCGGGTTCTGACGCTCGGCCATCGCCCGGCTCATGCCTACAGTACCTACATAGAGCGTTCGGAAGTGCCGGAGCGAAAAGATGTTTCCGACGGCAAGGAAGCGATGGACAACATCGTTGAAAGTTTTGCCAAGCTGATTGGCAAACAGCGGACACTGCTCAGTCTGGCCGGTGAAGCGGACGACGAGGGTACCGTTGCCCTGATGAGCGACTATATTTCCCAGCAAGAGAAGACGGTGTGGATGTATCGCAGCTACCTCGGTCACTGAGCCGAGTGCGCTGAATGAATGGCGACCCTGCGGGGTCGCCATTTTTTTGTCGCTGCAATGCGTTTGTCATCAGATTGTCTTCTGTCTGACGCAGTTATGTCACCTTGCCTCAATAACGTGTGTCGTGAACCAACACACTTTAAAAGACGAGGCGAATATGGAACTGCGTAAATCCCTCCTTGGTACCGCCATACTGGCAACAGTTCTCGGCCTTGCCGGCTGTGACGGCGACGACGGCACAGACGGTGCACCTGGCACCAGTCAGACGCTCATTGAGCTGAATGTGGTGGGCTCCTATCAGGCGGAAGGAGAGGTTTTTGACGAGAGTGCTGCCGAGATTGTCGCCCACGACCCCTCGAATCAGCGACTATTCGTAGTGAATGCCCTCGCCAGTACGATCGATGTGCTCGATATCAATGATCCAGCGATGCCTGTGAAACTGAGCACGATTGACGCCACAGCTGAGGGTGCTGCTGCAAATAGCGTCGCGGTTTATGGTGATCTTGTGGCAGTGGCCATTGAAGCCGAGAACAAGCAGGCAAATGGCAAGGTTGTGTTCTACAACAGCACGGACCTCAACAAAGTTGGTGAAGTTGTGGTTGGCGCGCTGCCCGACATGGTGACCTTCACGCGGGATGGCATGAAAGTGCTGGTTGCCAACGAAGGCGAGCCGAGTGACGACTATAGCGTAGATCCTGAAGGCTCAGTCAGCATTATTGATCTGTCCAACGGCGTAGCGTCTGCCACCGTGACCACCGCCGATTTCACCGGTTTCAATGCTGACCAGGCCGACCTGGTAACTGCGGGCCTGCGGGTCTTCGGCCCAGACGCCACACTGGCCCAGGACATGGAGCCGGAATACATAGCCGTTTCCATCGACAACACCAAAGCCTGGGTAGCCCTGCAGGAAAATAACGCCGTGGCCGAACTGGACATCGCTGCCGGTGAAATCACGGCCATCGTGCCGCTTGGCTTCAAGGACCACAGCATCATCGGCAACGAACTGGACGCCAGCAACCGTGACAGCGGTATCAACATTCGCAACTGGCCAGTGAAAGGCATGTACATGCCCGACGCCATCGCAAGCTACGGCTACAACGGTAAAACCTACTACATCACCGCCAACGAGGGTGATTCGCGGGATTACGATGGCTGGACCGAAGAATTCCGCATGGGCGACCTGACCTTGAACCCAGCCGGTGAGCTGGCGGCCATAACCAATCTGTTGGAAGACGAAAACCTGGGTCGTCTCAACACCACCTCCACCATGGGCATCAGCAACGGCTGCAACCCATCACAGCTGCCCGCTGAACTCGGCGACCTGAACGGTGACACCAATGTGGACGTGGACGACGTCAAGTTCTACGTGGAAAACAGCTGCGAATACGACACCCTGTACAGCTATGGGGCACGCTCATTCAGTATCTGGAGCGCTGACGGCCAGCGTGTTTTCGACAGCGGCAGCGAATTCGAACGAGTCACCGCTAGCCTGATCCCCGACAACTTCAACGGCAACAATGACGAAAATTCCTTCGACAATCGATCGGACGACAAGGGCCCTGAGCCGGAGGCGGTGGCCGTAGGCATAATCAATGGCCAGACTTTCGCGTTTATTGGATTGGAGCGAGTTGGCGGCATCATGGTCTACAACGTTACTAATCCCCAGAATCCGGAGTTTGTCCAATATCTGAATAATCGAGATTTTTCGGTATCCCAGGCGGATCTGGAGGCGGGTATGGCCGGTGATCTTGGACCGGAAGGCCTGGCGTTCATTTCTGCGGATGACAGCCCCAGCGGTAAGCCAATGCTGGCGGTTGGCAACGAAGTGAGCGGCACCACGACGCTGTACAGCATCGACGGAATTGAACTGACTGCAAACTGAGTTCTGACCCTGAAATAAACCCGGAAGCATCATGATAGGTGCTCCCGGGTTTTGCTTTTCGCCTCAGACAGCAACTTTCAACGGTGGCACCTCCTGGTGCAGGAACCACTTCTCTGTAACCACCTTGCGGGTAAACCAGTGGGAGCGCATCAGGCTGCTGGCCAGAGGCATCTTGACCCAGTCAGGAACCTGCCAGCCCTGGTCTGGCTCGGAGGCGCGAGTGCCGAAGCGTTCGGCAATGGCATCACCGTAAATCTGCAGGGAGGAGGCTGAGTAGTCGGTGGCCTCGCCGATCACATCGGCTGCCAGAAGGGCGGATTCGATCGCCGGCCGGATACCCTCGCCACTCTGGGTGTAGGCGAGGCCAGCGGCGTCGCCAATCAGCATCACACCGTCGTCCACCAGGGGTCTGTCGGCATGGGCGTAGAGCAGATAGGCGTGGCCCTTGAAGCGTCCGGGCAGGTCTTGTGGAATCCGGCCGGTGGATTTCATTTCCTCAACAAACGCTTCCAGATGCCCTGTCAGTTTGTGGTTGTCTTCCCGGCCCAGGCCAATATTCAGGAAATTGCCCTTACGGAACACCCAGGCATAGCCCTTCAGGTCCCGACAGAACCAGAGTTCGGGCGTATCGCCCCGGGCCAGGCAGGCTGAAGCCTGGTCCGGTGTCATTTCAAATTCAACCTCTTTGGCCGCCACAACGGTTTCATGGCCACCGGGGCCATCCCCCAACAATCGCGCAACCGGGCAGAAGTGACCGCCGGCACCGACAATAAGAGGCGCTTCCCAGGTGTCATTGACGACCCAGTTGCCGTCTTTACGAACGATGGATTTGACCGGCGTGGCCAGCTGTTTCGGAGCGTTGACGCGGCTGAGCAGGTAGTCGTCAAATTCACACCGGCGAATACCATAGCTGACTACGTCACCGTGATCGTTCTCCACGGCCGGCTGGCCCATCATCCCGATGCGAAACCGCCGGATGGGTTGCAGGGTTCGTCCGCGGGAGTATTCCTCCGGGTCAATGTTCAGGGTCTCCATCACGGCAGGCGTAACCCAGCCTGCGCAGGTTTTGTCCCTGGGGAAGTTCTGTTTATCAATGATCAGCACTTTTTTGCCGCTGTTTTCGAGGGCGCTGGCCAGGGTGGATCCGGCAGGGCCGGCCCCAACGATGATCAGGTCGTAGTAGTCCATCAGGCCTCCTCGGGTGCCGCAGGAAAGTCGTAAAGATCCCGTCTGTTCCGGGGAAGTTGGTTATTGTCGCCATGGCTGAAGACCACCTGGAACAGCTGCAGAGAACCTGCCCGGAAGGCGGCGATGGAACCGGCCAGATACATGCGCCAGGCCCGGGTGAAGTGGCCGTCGTACATGGCAGTGACCTTGTCCTCGTTCTGGTTGAAGCGCTCCATCCAGTGACTCAGGGTCTGGGCGTAATGCAGGCGCAGGTTCTCGACGTCCAGGACTGAAAAATCGCCGTGCTCACAGATCTGCATGAATTCGCCGATGCTCGGCGGATAGGCACCCGGGAAGATGCGTTTCTCGATCCATGCGTTCATCAGCATCGGGCGGTTGCGGCCAATGCTATGCAGCAGGGCAATGCCGTCAGGCTTGAGGCTGCGTTTGATCAACTCGGACAGGGCCTCGTAATTCTCCTTGCCCACGTGTTCGAGCATGCCGATGGATACGAAGGCGTCGTATTGCCCGCTGATGTTTCGGTAATCGTCCTCGATATACTCCACCAGATGATCGAGCTCCTGCTTGCGAGCTTCTTCGCGGGCAAACGCGAGCTGTTCCCTGGAGATGTTGTAGGAATGGACCTTCACGCCGTAATTGCGGGCCATGTAGCGGGCCAGGCCACCCCAGCCGCAGCCGGCCTCGACCACCGTCATGCCTGGCTTTAACCGGAGTTTGCGGCAAACGTGCTCGAGTTTGGCTAACTGGGCCTGTTCAAGGCTCAGATCCGGCGTCTCGTAGTAGGCGCAGGTGTACTGCATTTCGGCGCTGTCCAGCCAGAGCTGATAGAACTCGTTGCCCAGATCATAGTGATGGTGAATGTTTTCCTTGGCTTCCGGGATGCCGGTGGATCGGGGGTTGTGGTTGCGCCACAGGGCCTCCAGCCATTTCGGCCACTTCTGACGCGCCTGGTGAACGGACCGGTAGAGGGTTTCCATCAGGTCCGGCAGGTCACCTTCCACCTCCAGGCGACCGGCGCTGTAGAGGTCTCCGAACGCCAGGTTGGGATTGGTTACCAGCGCGTAAAGGGCTTTGGGGTCGGTCAGATGCAGGGTGAACTGCGCGTGTTGGCCCTCCGGTTCGATCACATCGCCGTTCCAGAGCCGGAAGCGCAGCGGCGGTGATCCCGCCATCCGCATGAGCTTGGCGATCAGCCAGCGCTCGTAAGTGTGCGGTGACCGGTCCACGTGGGTATTTTCCAGTGGCAGGGTCAGAACATGGCTTTTGGATTCTTGCCCGTTGTCACGGGTTTTCTGGGCAGTGCTCTGGTTCATGGACTCCGCTCTCCCTTGATAACCTCAACATCAATGTTTTTGTCGATGCGCGCGCGCCAGGGTTCCCGAATACCAGTCTGAGAATCGCCGGTTGTCCGTTCAGTATAGAAAACAGTGAGATTTTGTCAGGTTGGCTGAAAATAGAGGAAAACTATTGGAAGGATAGCGAAGAGCGAAAATAGGCGGATAAAAAAATGCCGGGCCCAGGGCCCGGCATTATTCGGGTCAGTATGAGGAGCTCATACCAAACCATTCAGGGAAAATCACAATCAGCGCCAGCACGAACATCTGTATCAGGATGAAGGGCAGTACGCCTTTATAAATATCGGTCGTTCGCACTCCCGGCGGTGCGACGCCTTTGAGGTAGAACAACGAGAACCCGAACGGTGGCGTCAGAAAGCTCGTTTGCAGGTTCATGGCGATCAGGATGGCGAACCAGAGCATGTTGATGCCCATAGCTTCCGCCACCGGGGCAAGGATCGGCACGATGATGAAAGAGATTTCAACGAAGTCGATGAAGAAACCCAATACCAGAATGACCACCATGGCCAGAATGATGAAGCCCCACTTCTCGCCGGGCAGCTGGAGCAGCCACTCTTCCAGCAGATAGTCGCCGCCGGTGTAGCTGAACACCATGGAGAAGGCTGTTGCACCGATCAGGATCGCGAAGACCATGGCGGTCACCTTGACCGTATCCTTGGATGCATCCCATACCATCTTGAAGGAAAACTGGCGGTAGATGATGGCCAGAACCACGGCGCCAACGCCGCCCAGAGCGGATGACTCGGTTGGCGTGGCAATGCCGGTGAAGATCGAGCCCAGAACCACCACAATCAGTGCCAGCGGCGGGATGATCGCCAACAGCGCATTGAAAACTTCCTTTTTACGGGAAACGCCTGGCTCATCCGGCATGGCCGGCGCGGTTTCAGGTTTCAGTCTGGTCAGCACCAGGATGTAGATGATGTAGAGCCCCACCAACACAACGCCGGGCCAGACCGCGGCCTTGAACAGATCCCCAACCGGAAGGCCAAGGACATCGCCCAGAATAATAAGGATGATGGATGGCGGCACGATCTGACCGAGGGTGCCGGACGCACAGATGGTACCGGTGGCCAGTCTCTTGTCGTATTTATGCGCCAGCATGACCGGCAGCGAGATCAGACCCATGGCAACCACGCTGGCGCCTACAACACCGGTAGAGGCGGCCAGCAGTGCACCGACCAGAATCGTCGAGATAGCCAGGCCACCGGGCAGGCCACCGAACAGACGGCCCATGGAGGTCAGCAGTTGTTCCGCCAGCCTGGTGCGTTGGAGCACCACGCCCATGAAGATAAACAGCGGTACTGCCATCAGAACGGTGTTCTGCATCACGCTCATGATGCGATAGGGCATGAAGGCAAAGAGATCCATGCCCTCGGCGAAAATTCCGAAAAACAGCGCAACGCCACCGAAGGTGAATGCAACCGGGAAGCCCAGCATCAGCATCAGCAGGGCCACACCGAACATAATCATACCGATCATGCGAGGCCTCCTCCGCTGTGTTCACCTTCATACTCCTTGTCCCCCGCCATCACTCGTACGGCGTAAGTCGCCATATTGAGGCCGGCAATACCGATGAAGACGGCACTGACAGGGATAACCGATTTGATAATCCAGCGGTGCGGCAGCCCGCCCGGATCACCGCTACCTTCACCCATGCTGTAAGAGTCGAGGGCGAAATCGTAGCCGTAAATGCCGATCAGGTAAGCGAAGGGAATGACGAAAATGAAGGCGCCAACAAGGTTGACCCAGGCCTTGGCCTTGTTGCTCCATTTGGTATAGAAAACGTCGACCCGAACATGACCATCCGTGCGCAATGCGTAGGGAATACCCAGCAGGAACACCACAGAATAGAGGTGCCACTCCATTTCCTGCATGCCGATTGAAACGTTGTTAAAAGCGTATCGGGCCACTACGTCGTAGAAGACGTTGGCTGCCATCAGTATCATCGCGACACAGGCAACCCAGCCACAGAAGATGGACAGCCGGGCAAGCCCGTCGTCCAGTTTGATAATCCACCGCATTGATGATCCCCCGCCAGACGGACTGGCGCTTTTATCCGTTGCTATAAACGACAAAACCGGGATCACTCAGAGAGCGATCCCGGCTCCGTTAAAGCCTATATCTTACTCGACTTCGGCCATGGTGTTGAGGTAGGCGCGCTCAGAAATGTCTGTGTAGGCGCGGCTCTTCTCAAGGTAGTTCTGCTGGGATTCGATGATCTTCGCAGCCATTTCACTACCTTCAGCGGCTTCATCCAGCAGCTTTTCGTTGGCAGCGTACATAGCGTCGAACACGTCATCCGGGAACTGTTTGATCTGTACGTTCGGATACTCTTCCTTGATGTTGGCCCAGGCTTCAGCGTTAGCGTGCTGTGATTGAACCAGCATGTCGTAGGAAGCAGTGCGCATGGCAACGCGCATGATTTCCTGCAGGTCCGCCGGCAGCTTGTCCCAAACCCGCTTGTTCACCAGGAACTGGAGCTCGGTCGCAGGCTCATGCCAGCCGGTGTAGTAGTAGTCGGCGATCTGCTGGAAGCCGAGACGCAAGTCCAGGGCAGGACCTACCCACTCAACCGCATCGATGGTGTTGCGCTCCAGGGCAGTGTAAAGCTCGCCCGGGGCGATGTTGGTCGGGTTAACGCCAACTTCTGCGAACACTTCACCGGCAAAGCCGGGGATGCGCATTTTCAGACCCTTCAGGTCGTCAATGGAGTTGATTTCCTTGCGGAACCAGCCACCCATCTGAACGCCGGTGTTACCACCCGGGAACGACAGCATGTTGTGCGGCTCGTAGACTTCCTGCATTAGCTCCATGCCACCGCCGTGGTAGAACCAGGCGTATTGTTCCATGGCAATCATGCCGAATGGCATGCTGGTGAAGAACAGGGTCTCGGGAACCTTGCCTTTCCAGTAGTAGGATGCGGAGTGGCCCATGTCGTACTGGCCAGCCTTGACCATATCAAACACGCCCAGCGGGGCTTTGTGCTTGTTGGCGGAATCGATGCGGACTTTCAGGCGTCCGTCAGACATTTTCTCGACGGTTTCGGCAAAGCGCTTGGTGGTGTCACCGAAAATCGGGAAGTTTGGCCCCCAGGTTTCTGCAAGGCGGAGTGTGAAGGTGTCTTGGGCGAGCGCCTGCGAGGAGGCAAAGGTTGTTGCCACAGCCAGCACAGCCGCGGAAAGAACAGAACGGATCTTCATTGCTCTTCTATCCTCTTATCTTTTTTGTGGGTCGAGCGTCTCCCCTTTTGGGGAAAATCACTCTCAATGCTAGTTCACGTTAGCAATTATCGTTAACAAACGAAATCAAAAACCGCTTGGTGTACGACCTTGGTCGTACGGCGGATCAGATGTCGTCCATGCGGCTGATCTGGCTCGACAGTCGCATGGCCTCGTGCTCTTCGAGGGAAAGCAGATCCTCAAGCAAGGCCTTGGCCTCGGGAATCTCTGCCTTGCCAATCAGGGAATCGTAGAGATCCATCACCTGGTCGTGGAACTGGAAGATTTCCCTGGCAATATCCTGAAAGCTCATTGACGCGTAGTGCGTGTAGGAGTCGGCACTGGCCCTGATCGGTTTGTGGTTCAGGTAGTCGTACATGCGGGTATTAAGAGCCTTTGGATCTGCCTGTTTCTCGAATTCCCGTACGGCTTTCTCGAGAATGGTTTCGTGGCTGGAAACGTAGTCGAGGAGGGCGCTGGCTCGCTCGTCGTTGTTGAGCTTGGCGGACTCTTTCAGGCACCTTGCAAGATGCGCGTGCAGTTGCCTCGTCCATTCGATGAGATCCTCGAACGTTTTTATTTCCATTGATTTGCTCCTTGTCGGGCAGTTCGGTTGTAGTTGGCTTTACTGGTAAGTCTAGTCAAACTTGGAGGTTACAGGGTACCTGAACCGGGCCCGGGAACCAGCGGAGCGGAAATCGGCCATGGCAACGACACTCGGCATCATTGAAGGATTTTACGGCCCCATGTGGACCTGGCAGGAGCGGCGGCAACTGGTTCGCACCCTGGCGCCTCATGGTTACGGATTTTATCTCTATGCCCCGAAGGCGGATGTTTTTCTGCGTCGGAAGTGGCAGCAGCCGCACCCGCCGGCGATGGCCGCGGAGCTGGCCGATTTCTCGCGCTTTTGCCGTAGCGAAGGCGTTCGTTTTGGTGTCGGCCTGAGTCCGTTCGAGGTGTTCAACCGGTTTGACGACGAGGCCAGGGCGGCGCTGGCAGAAAAACTCGCCCTGCTGGAGCGCATCGGGATAGATGAGCTGGCGATTCTGTTCGATGACATGCGGTCAGACACTCCGGACCTTGCCGGTACCCAGACGGACATTGTGCACTGGGTCCGTGACCGTACTTCAATCAAACAGCTGAGTGTCTGTCCCAGCTATTATTCCGATGATCCGGTTCTCGACCGCGTGTTCGGGGAGCGTCCGGCGGATTATCTGGAGACGCTCGGGCGCAAGCTGGACCACTCGGTGAACGTGTTCTGGACCGGAGAGGAAGTGTGTTCCCGGGAAGTGTCACCCGGCCATCTGAAACGTGTCGGAGACCTGCTTGGCCGCAAGCCGGTGCTCTGGGACAACTACCCGGTCAACGACGGCGACCGGATGTCGCAACATCTGCACCTGCGAGCCTTCACCGGGCGACCGGCGGCCAACGCGGCGCACCTTGCCGGCCATGGTATCAATCCGGCCCTGCAGCCAACGCTGACGGCCATCCCGGCTATCACGCTGGCGGAGTCCTACCGCCTGGGACCCTCCTACCAATACGGCCAGGCATTCCGCCATGTCGCCCGCGAGGTGCTGGGCAGGGAGTTGGCAGCGCAGCTGCATTCGGATTTACTGGTGCTGCAGGACGCTGGCTTGGGCCGGATCAGTGATGAAAAGCGCCAGAGCCTTCAGCATACCTACGATGCCTTTGACCACCCTGCAGCCAACGAGATTCTGCGCTGGCTGGCGGGTGAATATCAGGTGACCGATGAGATGGTGGCCACGCAGTAGGCGGTTGGGCTAGCGAAGGTAATATTCGACGGTTGAGACTACCCGGACGGTTTTTACCGGCTGTTGCTGTTCCATGATGCCCGGCGCCTGATCCCGGGCCAGAATCTGGAAAACGCCCTGATTGGCACGTCGCAGCCCCCCGAGTTCTGCTTTTGCATCCTGGGCGAACTGGTCGGCAGCTTCCCGGGCCGATGCCGTGGCCTCGGCAATCATCTCCGGCTTGATGTCGTTGAGCCCGTTAAATACGTACGTCGGGCCGGACGGGCCGTAGTCCGAAGACAGGACCACTCCGGAGTCCACCAGTTCACTGACACCCTGGGCTGCCTGCCGGATTCGGTCGATGTCAGTACTGCGCACCATCAGCGTCTGGCTGATGATGAACTTCTGCTCTCCGTTGTTGGCCTGGTAGGGGTTAGCCCGGGTATCGGTGACATCCAGGCGCTGGAGTTCGACCGCATTCTGGTCAATGGCCTGTAGTTTGAGGAACGCCATGATCGCGTCCCGGCTGCTTCTGGCCCTTTCCTGGGCTTCACTCAGTGACGCACCGGTGGCGACAAAGCGGATCGGCCACAGGGCCAGATCGGCATTCACTTCCCGTTCAGCCACACCTTTAACGGTCACGTAGCGGTCGCCTGTGCGCAGATCGGTCAGGCCATTGCCAATCAGGGCGGCAGAAATGATGGCACTGACGCCGAGAATCACTGAGGCAAAAAGTTTCATGGGGTGTCCCTGTATTACGTCACCGGAATGTTCCGGAAAGCACCCGGTGTCTGGCTGCTATCCTGAGATCATTGTCAAGATTAGCGTTTCACGCCCCAAGCGAAAAGGAAGGAAACATGACGGTTGTGAAAGTTGAGTGCATCAGGGGAAACATTGCTGAACAGCAGGATATGGATGTGATCGTCAATGCCGCCAACGCCGAACTGTTGCCAGGGAGTGGCGTGGCAGGCGCCATACACAGCGCCGCCGGACCGGGGCTGGCAGAGGAATGCCGGGCTCTGGCGCCGATCAGGCCGGGGCAGGCAGTTATCAGCTCGGCTCACGAGCTGCCAAACCAGCACGTAATCCATTGTCTGGGGCCGGTTTACGGGGTCGACGAGCCATCCGACCGTTTGCTGGCTGAGTGTTTCAGAAATGCCCTATTGCTGGCAGATCGGCATAAGCTGGGGTCCATCGCTTTTCCTGCCATCTCCACCGGGGTTTTCGGCTATCCACTGCAGAATGCGGCGGCAGTGGCCATGAAGGCGGTGTCTGACACGCTGACGGAGCTCAACTCTGTTCGCCTTGTCCGGTTTGTGCTGTTCAGCGACGAGGACCGGAAGGTGTTTGAACAGGCTCTTGAGTTGGAATCGGGCCTGTCAGGCCGGTAGCCGGCTGTTTCAGTCACAGCTTTTGTCGGTCGAGCGGCGGAAGCGGGCTGTCATCGCCTCGCGTTCCCGCTGGGCATCCCGGAATTCGTCGGGCAGAGGCTGGATAAAGTAGATGAAATCACCCTTGGCGCGATTATTATCCAGGGGCGCTTCGTTGACCTCCGAAGGCCAGAACACCGGGCTTACGACGGCAACCGAGATTTCCGGCGCACGCTGTTTCAGAAGTGCCACGGTGCCCAGGTTATTTTCACTGTGAAAGGTGCCAGTCACGTGCAGTACCTGGTGCTCCGGGTGCTCTGTCCGCGCCTGAAGAATACGTGTCGCCATGGTGTTGTCCCTGAGCAACTGGGCCTTGTAGGTGTTGTCCATCCGCTCGCTCATGGTGTCGTCTGCCTGGTGGCTGGCACCGATGGCCGCCATGAACTTTTCCCGGTATTCCGGGGTGTCCATGAAGGGGGTGGCGGGTAATTTCTGTCTCAAGGTGTCTGAAATACGGTCGAGATAGCCCGGGCCCTTGCGGCCAACGCAGCGGACCACGTCGGCCGGCGCATTGGACGCGATCACCGGAAGGTCGTGCCGGCGTGCAAATTCCATCAATGGACGATAGGAGGCACGGTAATTATCCCAGGCTTCGGCGTCTTCGATCATTTCGGTTTCGCCCGTCTCTCCCCGCAGATAACGGTTCAGCTCGTCCTGACGATCCAGGTTGAACTGCTCCATGCTGAGAATCTGCTCCGGCCGCAGCCGAAACAGGGCGCTCTGAAGCCGGGATTGCAGAAGGTGTGAGCCATGGTGCCCGTGGTATTCCCCGACAACCACAACATCGACGTCTGCCAGTTGCTGCGCCAGTTCTTCCGGAGTCAGCGCGGTCTTGTTTGCCGGGTCTACCAGCAAGGCATCGTACTGGGTTTGCGGTGCCGAATTCAGTGTGTCGAGGGCTTTCGATGAAGGCATGGCAGTGCATCCGTTCAAAGCAGACAGAGTGGCAAACAGCAGGATTGGCGCGATAGGTTTCATGATAGTCTTTACGTAATGAACCCCGTCAGGATTTCTTTTTACGGTCTTCGCGCCAGTCCGTTCCCAGTCTTTCTTCCACGTATTCCCGAATGAACTGGCGCACTTTCTGGGATGGCGTCACATCTTCCTGCTTGCACAGTTCTTCAAAGGCGGCCTTTTTCTCGGGATCGATCAGCAACGTCAGGCGGGCAGTGCGGTTTTCCATTGGGTTTTTCTTTACCTCGGATGGTTTTCGATTATGTTAACTGTATTAACATTGAATGTAGATATAATGAGAATATAATTAGTTGTTAAAAGTTGCAATTAACGAGCCACTCATGCCGCATCGTGCCCACCTTTTTTCTCTCCGGATGGCCCACGCATTCCGGGAAGCGTGTATTGATGAGCCCTACCGGGGTCGCCGTTTCCTGCGCGATGTGATGGCCGGTTTGACGGTGGGCATTATTGCCATACCCCTGGCCATGGCATTGGCGATCGCCAGTGGTGTTGCACCCCAGTACGGCCTCTACACCGCCATTATTGCCGGGTTTGTGATCGCATTGACCGGTGGCAGCCGGTTCAGCATCTCCGGCCCCACCGCTGCTTTCGTTGTCATTCTATACCCCATCGCCCAGAGCTATGGGCTGGGCGGTCTGCTTTTGGCCACCTTGATGTCGGGCGTTTTGCTGATTCTGATGGCTCTGATGCGACTGGGTCGTTTTATCGAGTACATTCCAGAATCGGTAACCCTGGGGTTTACCGGGGGAATCGCCGTGGTGATTGCCACCCTGCAAATCCGGGATTTTCTGGGCCTTCAGGTTAGCGATATGCCCGAGCATTATTGGGACAAGCTGGCCCTGCTGGCCGGTGCGCTGCCGGAATTTGATGGTATGAGTGCCCTGGTGGCCGGTGTCACCCTTGCCTGCATGTTGCTCTGGCCACGCCTGAAAACCCCGGTGCCCCCGCATCTGCCAGCAGTGGTGATCGGAAGCCTGCTTGCGCTCTGGTTGAATGCCCAGGGTGCTGCTATCGATACCATTGGTTCAAGGTTCAGTTATCTCCTGCCGGACAGCACCGAGGGAGCGGGTATTCCGCCGTTCTTGCCGGAATTCGCCTGGCCGTGGCAGCAGGCAGGGGCATCGGGCGAGCCCGTCGGGCTGTCATGGTCGCTGGTCCGGGATCTGCTGCCGGCAGCCTTTGCCATCGCCATGCTCGGGGCCATCGAGTCCCTCCTGTGCGCCGTGGTGCTTGATGGCATGACTGGCAAACGCCACAGTGCCAACAGCGAGCTCATGGGGCAGGGCCTTGGCAACATCATCACGCCGTTTTTCGGCGGCATTACCGCCACGGCCGCCATCGCCCGCTCGGCGGCCAACTACCGGGCCGGCGCCGAGTCGCCGGTCTCCGCAATGGTGCATTCGCTGGTCGTTCTGCTGGCGCTGGTTTCGCTGGCGGGCCTGCTGGCGTATCTTCCCATGCCGGCCATGGCCGCCCTGCTGGTGATGGTGGCCTGGAATATGAGTGAGGCCCCCAAGTCCCTGCATCTTCTGAAAACTGCGCCGCGCAGCGACATCCTGGTTTTTCTCACCTGCTTTTCACTGACGGTATTGCTCGACATGGTGATTGCCATCACCACCGGCGTCCTGTTGGCGGCGGTCCTCTTCATGCGGGAAATGGCCCAGATGACCCGGGTTACAGATATCACCCAGGGCAAACGGATTGCAGAATCCCGGCTGCCCGATGGCTGGCAGGTGTTCAAGATTAACGGACCCCTGTTTTTTGCCGCTGCGGACCGGATTTTCGGGGAACTGGCAGTGCTCGCCCGGAACGCCCGCGGATTCATTCTGTACATGGACGGCGTGACGATTCTCGATGCCGGCGGGCTGTCCGCCTTGAACAAGCTTATTGCTACCTGTGAACGGGACGGTACACAGATTGTGATTGCTGATCTTCAGTTTCAGCCCTTGCGCACCCTCGCTCGTGCCGGCGTTGCGCCGATCGCTGGCGTTAGCCGCTATACTTCCTCCCTGGATGAAGCTTTGCGTCTGATCAGTTGCCCTGCGTCTGAAACTGATCGGGCTTCCGGATAAAAACGTGATTTCATCCGGTTCCGGATGGTCTACCCTGACGCGACGAAAATACTCTCTTCAAGAGGACTGCCATGCTGCCTTTCCGGCTGATCGACCGAGTCAAATTCATACTGGAACGCCAGCTCGTCAAAGGCGCGGGATTTCAGCTTCTCGTGGTCGGTGTCTTCATTGGCCTGATCTCGTTAATCGGTGGCCTGCTTGTGGTTCCCCAGGGCGGCGACTTCGAAGATCCGGGCTCGGCAATCTGGTGGGCGTTTCTTCGGTTGACCGATCCAGGTTACCTGGGTGACGACGTTGGCACCTGGCAGCGCTTTGTCTCGACCCTGCTGACTATCAGCGGCTATGTGGTGTTCATGGGCACTCTGGTGGCGATCCTGACACGGTGGTTGATCGCTAAAATGGCGGATCTTGAGAGAGGCCTTACGCCGGTTACGCTGAAGAATCATGTGGTGGTGCTGGGCTGGACCAGCCAGACCCTCCCGCTGCTCTCCGAGCTGTTGGGCTCCAGTGGCCGGGTGCGCCGTTTTCTGGAAAAGCACGATGCCCAGAAGCTCAATCTCGTGGTGTTGTCTGAGGAGGCTTCTGCAGCCCAGGTTCATGAGTTACGCACCGAGCCTGGTATCGGGCGCCGTGCCCGCCAGATCATCCTGCGATCGGGATCCGCAATCCAGCCGGATGCCCTGCACCGGGTGGCTTGCCTGGATGCAGCGGCGGTTATCGTGCCCAGCGCGGCCCACGAAGCTGGCAGCCTGGTTACGTCGGACGTGGAGACGGTCAAGGCGCTGCTGTCCATAGCCGCGCAGGCAAGGCATTTTCAGTCCTCGTTGCCGTTTGTGGTGGCCGAGATCCAGGACGTCCGCAAACTCCCGGTGATAGAGCGGGCCTACCCCGGGGCCGTGGAGGTCGTGGCCGGCGATGCCACCATCAGTCGCCTGATGGTGCAGAACATCCTTCATCCCGGCCTGTCTGAAGTGTTCAACGAGCTGCTGACAGCCGGTGAGGGTAACGAGATCTATATCCGCGGAGGCGAGTCGCTGGCTGGCATGACGCTCGGCGAGCTGGCGGCCGCCCGGCCCGAAGTTATCGTGCTGGGGCTGCTGAAGCCGGGCAGTTCAGGATGGGACGTCCAGTTGCTGGCGCCCTCAGACTCACCCATTGCATCGGCTGATCGGGTGGTCATCATGGCCCGGGATTACTCCGAGACCGAGCCGAATCCCAAAAAGGCACCCTTGCCTGCCTTGGTGAGGGGGCAGGCGGTACGGGTTGAGCGGCCCGTGGACCAGATGAATCATCGGGTTCTGGTGTTAGGCTGGAACCGACGCGTGCCCAGCCTGATCGCGGAGTTCCTCAGCTATGGCCACCGTCATTTTGAGGTGGATCTGGTCTCCGTGGTTCCCAAAGCCGAACGGGAACAGGCCATTGCACGCTATGTCGATAATTCGGGCCGCCTGACCTGTCGGCATATCGAGGCGGACTACATGGTGGAGGGAGAGCTGCGCCGGATAGGGCCGGCGGGCTACGATACCGTGATCCTGCTGAGCAGTGACCGGCTGGCTTCTGGTGAAGAGGCCGATGCCCGCGCGATGGTGGGGTACCTGCAGCTTGAGGACATCCTGGCCGATTTTGCCCGGAGGCCTCAACTGATCATGGAGTTGAGCGCCCCCGACAACCGGCACCTGCTGGATGGGCATCAGAGCGAGATGATGATCAGCCCCATGATTCTCAGTCACGTTCTGGCGCAGGTAGCGTTGCGGCGCGAGCTTCGCATCGTGCTGGATGAGCTGTTCACCGTTGGCGGTGCCGAGATCCAGTTCCGGGATCCGGCGGATTACCCTTTGCCCGCCAGTGCGACGTTTCAGGTGCTGGAAAAAACGGTGGCTGCCGAAGGTGAACTGGCACTCGGGATATTTCGGCACCGTGCCAATGAAAGCGGGCGCCACCTGCAGCTGAACCCGCCCCGCAAGGACTACCTTGAGTTACAGCCGGGTGACCGGTTGGTGGTGCTTTGCCTGACCTGAATGCCGGTCAGTCGATGCTGTCGAGCAGGGCCGCCATGATGTCGTCCATGACCACAAAGCCTTTGAGATCATTGTCGGCCAGCACCAGAAGGCGCTTTACCCGGTATTTGCTCATCAGGCTGGCAGCGTGTCGGACGTTCAGATTCTCGCCAACGCTGATGACAGGCTTGGCGCAGGCGTCGTAAACGTTCAGAAGGTCGATGTCGCCGTCTTCGGCAATAACCGTTTTCAGCACGTTGGTATAGGTGATCAGACCCCAGGCATCGTGCTCGCTCGTTTTCTCCACCACCAGCGATTTCACAGAGTGCTGTTTCATCTGTGACAGCGCCTCACGGATGCTGGCAAACGGAGAGATGGTCATTACATCCCGCACCATCACATCTTTGACCAGTTTCATGGCTGTTCTCCGGTTACAGTGAATCTTTCAGATGTTGTTCGAATTTTGCGACCTGGGACATGTCGATCCCGCCCAGGTGTTCCAGGGGAAGTGTGAACACCAGTCCCCTGGAATCGTTATGGTTGGGCATGAGTATTTTCTGGATAACCTTCAGAATATCGAGCGAGAGGCCCTTCTCCAGCACCATCAGCAGAACGCTTTGGCTGCCGTCGTAGGTCAGGCCGAAGAAGGTTTTTTTCGCGGTGTTGCTGATGCCGCGGCCGGGAATCACCGTGATACCACCGGCGCCAAGGTCCCTCGCGGCATTAACGCAGTCCTGTTCCTGATCCTCTGGAACAATTGCTACCAGAACCGAAAATTTCATGAGTCTGTTTTCCTCTGCTTGGCAAGCATTTCAACAATGATGGCGTAGCCCATCACCGTCACGATCGGAAAGATGGAGGCGAAGGCAATCAGGCCGAACCCGTCGATCAGCACGTTACGGCCTTCAATGCTGCTGGCCAGACCAATACCCAGTGCGGTTACCAGAGGTACGGTAACCTCGGAGGTGGTAACCCCGCCAAGATCGTACGCCAGTGGGATGATGTATCTCGGGGCCAGCGCGGTCAGGATGATGACCAGAATATAGCCGCCAATGATGTAATGGTGAATGGAGTCGCCACTGATGATCCGGTGGACGCCGAGGGTGATCCCGACAGCGACCCCGACCGCCACGATAATCCTGATGGCATTGCCGTTTATGGTACCGGCCGCGGCCTGTTCCGCCTGGTGTCCGATTGCGATCAACGCGGGTTCGGCCATTGTGGTGGCGAACCCGATCATGAAGGCGAAGAGATAGACAAAGACGAAGCCCTCCATGCTCATCAGTTGCCGGGCCATACTGGTGCCGATCGGGAACAGGCCGAGTTTCAGACCGACCACGAAGGCATAGAGACCGAGCACCACCAGCGCAAACCCGAACAGGATCTTGCGCGGGTTGGTCAGCCCCCGGCGCAACACCAGGTACTGGAAAAAAAGGATGGTGATAATGATGGGAAGTACATCCCGGATCATGCCGGCAAGATCGAGCAGCATCGTCAGCAGAACGGGAGTCTGATCGGCGGTTCCATTGTGAACCAGGGTTGGCACCGTGGTCGGATCGGTGGTCACACCGGAATAGACGAAAATCCCGTAAAGCTGAACGGTAATCATGGGAACCATCACCGCGAGGGCAACCAGTCCGAAGCCGTCCAACAGGGGGTTTCGACCCCGAATGGAAGCCGCGAGACCAATGCCCAGGGCGGCAATCAGGGGAACGGTGACGATGTTGGTGGTCACGCCACCGGAATCGTAGGCAAGACCAACAATCTCGGGTGGCGCGAACCAGGTAATGATCACCACCACGATGTAACCGATGATCATGAACCAGTGCAGAGGGTAACCAAATATGGTTCTGAACACGCCCAGGGCAACGACGAGGCCAACGGAAACGGCCACCAGTATCCTGAGTGTCAGGGCCTTTATCTTGCCCTCGCTGATTTCCTCCGCCTGCTGGGCCACGGCAATCAGTGCCGGCTCTGCCACCACCGCAGAAAAGCCCATTGCGAAGCCGAACGAGAGCAGAACCGGCACAGAGCCCCTGCGGGCAAACTGATTGGACAGACTTTTGCCAACCGGGAAGATGCTCAGCTCAAGGCCCTGGAGGAACAGGGCAACGCCGACAGCCACGATCAGCAGACCCGCTGCCATCGCAAACGTGTTGTCCGGCATTTGCCGGAGAATAACAAGCTGGAAGAAGACAACGACGGCGATGATCGGAAACAGGTTCTTCAGGGCATGCACAAGGGAGTGGCTGAAAGCTCGCAGGTAGAACACTGTTTGCGCCTGATGGGGTCGGGTGATGCTTGCTCACTGTTAACAGTAACAATAGCCACTTTTCCGATGTTGATCCAACTCAAGAATAAGGGGTTCTTACCATTCATCAGGAAAATGCCGAAAATAGATCATATAAATTTCAATTATAAATTTGAAACCACTAAAGTAACCATCAACGTCAGCGCTTCGCTCAAAAAGTGAGCAGGTTGTTGGCTTCGGAAGTGGCTGTACGCTTCTCCGCATCGACTTAGAAAACCAACGTAGAAAGGATTGAGACCATGCCCTACGCACAAGACGTTGACCAGATCGCTTCCCTGTTGAAGCAGCACCCGACCTGGAACGCCATCAACCCGAAGCACGCCGCTCGCATGCGCGCCCAGAACAAGTTCAAGACTGGTCTGGACATCGCCAAGTACACCGCCAAGATCATGCGCGAAGACATGGCGAACTACGACAAGGACACTTCCCAGTACACCCAGTCCCTGGGCTGCTGGCACGGCTTCATCGGTCAGCAGAAGATGCTGTCCATCAAGAAGCACTTCGGCACCACCAAGCGTCGTTACCTGTACCTGTCCGGCTGGATGGTTGCTGCACTGCGTTCCGAGTTCGGTCCGCTGCCTGACCAGTCCATGCACGAGAAGACTGCCGTATCTGGCCTGATCGAAGAGCTCTACACCTTCCTGCGTCAGGCGGATGCCTGGGAACTGAACCACCTGTTCCGTGCCCTGGAAGAAGCCGAGAATGCTGGCGACAACGCCAAGGCTGAAGAGCTGATCAAGCAGATCGATAACCATGAAACTCACGTTGTTCCGATCATCGCTGACATCGATGCTGGTTTCGGTAACGCCGAAGCGACTTACCTGCTGGCCAAGCAGATGATTGAAGCCGGTGCCTGCTGCATCCAGATCGAGAACCAGGTCTCTGACGAGAAGCAGTGTGGTCACCAGGACGGCAAAGTAACTGTTCCCCACGCCGACTTCCTGTCCAAGATCAACGCCGTTCGTCTGGCGTTCCTGGAGCTGGGTGTGGACGACGGTGTTATCGTTGCCCGTACTGACTCCCTGGGCGCTGGCCTGACTCAGAAAATCGCCGTGACCAACGAGCCGGGCGATCTGGGCGACCAGTACAACAGCTTCATCGACGGTGAAGTGATCGAGAAGGCAGAAGACATCAACAACGGCGACGTTGTGATCAAGCAGAATGGTCAGCTGGTTCGTCCGAAGCGTCTGGCGTCTGGCCTGTTCCAGTTCAAGCCGGGCACTGGCGAAGACCGTGTGGTTCTGGATTGCATCACCAGCCTGCAGAACGGCGCTGACCTGCTGTGGATCGAAACCGAGAAGCCGCACGTTGGCCAGATTGCAGCCATGGTTAACCGCATCAAGGAAGTGGTTCCCGACGCCAAGCTGGTTTACAACAACAGCCCGTCCTTCAACTGGACTCTGAACTTCCGTCAGCAGGTATTCGACGCATGGAAGGAAGAAGGCAAGGACGTTTCTGCCTACGACCGCGCCAAGCTGATGAGCGAAGAGTACGACAACACCGAGCTGGGTCAGCTGGCTGACGAGTGGTGCTGTAACTTCCAGCGTGACGGTTCACGCGAAGCGGGTATCTTCCACCACCTGATCACGCTGCCGACTTACCACACCGCGGCCCTGTCTACCGACAACCTGGCCAAGGGTTACTTCGGTGACGAAGGCATGCTGGCCTACGTGGCTGGTGTACAGCGCAAGGAAATCCGTCAGGGTATCGCTACCGTTAAGCACCAGGACATGGCTGGTTCCAACATCGGTGACGACCACAAGGAATTCTTCGCTGGTGAAGCGGCCCTGAAGGCCGGTGGTAAAGACAACACCATGAACCAGTTCGGTTAATAGAACAGTTCAGTTGTCTCTTCCGGAGTAATCCGGAAGCCACAAAAACCCCGCCTCGGCGGGGTTTTTTCGTTGAGGCGAGGATATTTGGTGTATCGCTCGTGATGTGTTCGATACTGTAACCTGAAGAGAAACAAGCTCGGTGCCAACCGGAGGGAAGGTGTTGAACACGGATCAGGCCATTGTTTTTTCGATACTGGGTATCGCCCTGGTGCTATTCGTCTGGAACCGAATCCGGTTCGATCTGGTCGCCCTGATCGCGCTTCTTGCTGTCTCGATTGCCGGGATCGTGCCTGTGGATCAACTGTTCGACGGCTTTGGCCATCCCGCGGTTGTCACGGTGGCGGCGGTTCTGGTGATCAGCCAGGGGCTGGTCAACGGCGGTGTGGTTGACCGCCTGGCCAGGCTGCTTGGAAAGGTCGGGCACCGGCCCACGCTGCAGGTGCTGATGCTGACTTCGGTGGTGGCCCTTTGCTCGGGGTTTATCAACAACGTTGGTGCACTCGCACTGTTGATGCCGGTGGCGGTCTGGATGTCCAGGGAAACCGGGCGGTCGCCCTCGCTGCTGCTGATGCCCCTGGCATTTGGTTCCCTGCTCGGGGGAACCATGACACTGATTGGCACGCCTCCGAACATCATCATTGCCAGTTATCGGGAAGCTGGTTCTTTCGGCATGTTTGACTTCGCACCGGTGGGCCTTGCTATTACGTTGGCAGGCATCGGCTTTATCACGCTGGTCGGGTGGCGGCTGACGCCGCGACGGGGTAAACCCGACAACGGTGGCAAGCTGTTCAGTGTGGGCGACTATGTTACCGAGCTTCGGGTGCCGGAGGATTCCTCCCACGTCGGGGCAACCCTTCATGGGCTTCTGACGCGCGCGGATGCCGAGAAGGACGTCGTGGTTCTGGCGCTTATCCGGGATGACAAGCGGTCGCTGGCTCCCTCTACGTTCTCCGTCCTGCGCGGCGACGATCTGCTCCTGGTGGAAGCGGATACCGATGCCTTGCAGGACTTTCTGGACAGCACCGGGCTCGAGTTGGCGAGTGTGGAGGAGGCCTCTTCAGAAGCGTCCGATCAGGACGAAACAGAGTCGGGAAAGCCGGGCGAAAAGTCCCTGTCCGAGGGCGACGTGCGTTTGATCGAAGCGGTCATCACGCCGGAATCGGGGCTGATCGGAAAAACCGCCAACAGGCTCAATCTTCGCGAGCAGAACGGTCTCAACATCGTTGCGATTGCGCGTCAGGGTCAACGGTTGCAGCGACGTCTGGGTGATATTCGGTTTCAGGCCGGCGACATCCTTCTGATCCAGGGCGAGGAGGAAACCTTGCGTGTCACGCTTCAGGGGCTCGGCTGCCTGCCCCTGGCCGAGCGGGGTCTCCGGTTTGGCAGGGAGCGCAACTCCCTTCTGGCTGGCGGCCTTTTTATCGCCGCCATAGCATTGATTGTGGTTGGCTGGTTATCGCCCCCCGTCGCGCTGGTCGCCTGCGCCGTGGTCATGGTTCTCAGCAAGGTTCTCAGCAACCAGGAAGCCTACCGGGCGATTGACTGGCCCGTTATCGTGCTGCTGGCCGCCATGATTCCTGTGGGGCAGGCCCTCGAGACTACCGGTGGGGCAGAATTGATCGCGTCCTGGATGCTGATGCTGGGTTCCGGAGGCGATGCCTGGGTGGTTGTTACCATTGTCCTCACTGGCACAATGCTGCTGTCGAACGTTGTGAACAACGCGGCAGCGGCCATCCTGGTTGCGCCGATTGCTTTGAGTCTTTCCGGGCAGCTTGGCATTGCCGCCGATGCCATGTTGATGGCGGTGGCGGTTGGCGCCTCCTGCGCCTTTCTGACCCCGGTAGGGCATCAATCCAATGCTCTGGTTATGGAGCCCGGAGGTTATCGCTTTGGAGACTACTGGCGGCTGGGGCTGCCGCTGTCTCTCCTCGTGACCGTGGTAGCTGTGCCGGTCATTCTGGCGGTCTGGGCGTGACGCCGTTTAACCGGTGTCTGTACTCTCTGTTATGCTGTTACTCGTCTGTTTTGATGGGTGACTGGCACGATGACAGTGATTGAGCAAATCGATCTGGCAAAGTCGGAATTGCTGGAGCAGCTTGAATGGACAAGGAAGCGAACCGAGACTCTCGTGTGTTCTCTTCCCGAGACCGCGCTGGACGTTCCCTACCATCCGGGCGTCAATCCACCGCTCTGGGAAATGGGGCATGCGGCCTTCTTTTACGAAGTCTTCGTCTTCAACCTGCTGGATGGCACACCGAGCCATGATCCTGCCATGGACGACCTGTGGGATTCGTTCCACATCGAACACCGGGATCGATGGAACCGGGAGTCGTTTCCCGGGCGGCAGAAAACCCTCGACTATTTCAATCTCATCTATGATCGAGTGGCCGAGCGGATTGAGAAGCAACCGTTAACCGACCAGGCCCGTTACCTCTACCGCTATGCAATCTACCACCAGAACATGCACATCGAGTCTATGATCTGGTGCCGTCAGACCGTCGGCTACCCGGCTCCGCCGGGTACTGATTTTTACCGACCGGCGCCAGGTGACTCGCATCAGGCAGACGCCTATGTTCCGGCAGGAGAGTGGTTGATCGGGATGCCGGGTGAGTCCGGGCAGTACGCCAGTGACGATTTTGCCTTCGACAATGAAAAGCCATGGTTTACCGTGACGCTGGAATCGTTCGCAATTTCAAAATGCCTGGTCAGCAACCGGGAATTTATGCAGTTTGTGGAAGACGGTGGCTATCGGCGGCCAGAGCTCTGGTCTTTTGGCGGGCGGAAATGGCTCCAGACCGAAACCGATGTTGCCCTGGTTCACGGCAGTGACGAGCCTCTTTTACGGGCGCCCCGCCACCCGCTTTACTGGCGCTGGCATGATGAGCAGTGGCAGGAGCGGGTGTTCGATCGCTGGCAGCCGCTCAATCCGGATGCACCGGTCACTCACGTGACGTTCTGGGAGGCGGAGGCCTGGTGCCGTTGGGCCGGGCGTCGGCTGCCAACGGAATACGAGTGGGAAGTGGCGGCTCTGGGCAATCGCCCGGGCCAGCCCTTCCGGCGTTTTCCCTGGGGCAACTCGGCGCCGACCGAACAGCTGGCGGATCTCAACGGGCGCGCCATGGCGCAGAACCCGGTGTTCGACTTTCCTGCGGGTGACAGTCCGTTCGGCTGCCGGCAGATGACTGGCACGGTCTGGGAGTGGACCAGCGATCAGTTTCTGCCTTATGACGGTTTCAAGGTGGATATGTACCCTTTCATGTCCACCCTGCAGTTCGGCGATCACAAAGTCACCAAGGGGGGCAGTTGTGCAACGTCATCCTGCCTTATCCGGGGTACCTATCGGCAGGCCTATCTCCCGCTTCGGAACGACGCATACACTGGTTTTCGAACCTGCGCGCTCGAAAAGCCCTGAACGTCGACTGTAATCGCCGATACAGTTAATCAGGTTTGCCGACAACCAGGGATGGTTTGGCGGGCTTTTTATCGATCAGATGACTGGCAAGGGCCACGCCGGTTTCACTCATGGTCAGGTAGGCTTCATCGGCCCCGGCTTCCCGGATCTGTTTTGCCTCATCTTCATACATGGTGTGGGCCACGATAAAACCCTTGAAACCCAGTTTGCGCAGCATTCGGGCGGCGATCAGTTTGCCTTCTATGTCACCCATTGCCAGGATCACCGACTGCACTGCAGGCATGTGCAACCCGTTCCAGAAGGACGCATCCTCGGCATCAGCAAAAACCACGTTGCGACCTTCTTTCTGGTGTTGACTGGCTTTCGCAGGGTCGGAATCCAGCCCCATCAGTTTGGGCTGATCCTCGCAGAGCCAGTCGTAGGCTGCGGTCCCTGTCCGCCCCATGCCCATGATCAGGACGCGGGTATCCCCGAGGGAAATCGGTTGTTCATCGGGATGATGTTTGCTGCCTTCAAAGCGGCTGAGATCCTGGGAGTAACGTTCATAAAGGCCGTGCGCAAACCGGTTGATCGGGGCAGAAACCAGGAACGACAGCGACACCGAAATTGCCAGAGGTACCAACCACTCCGGCAAGGCAACGCTTGCCACAATCAGGCCGAATTCGCTGTAGTTGGTCAGTGCCAGGGCGCTCAGGAAGCCGCTGCGGGCCCGTAAACGGAAGGCCAGCAGCAGGAAGAAGAACAGGATGCCTTTCAGTGGCAGCACCAGCCCCGCAATGATTGCGAAAATGAGCGCATCCCCGTCGGGCAGACCGCCAATGCCAATCTGTAGGAAGAAACCCACCAGGAACACTTCCTTGACACTCCAGAGCGACTTTGAGAGTTCCTGTGACCGGGGGTGATTGGCCAGCATGGCACCGAAAACCAGGGCTCCGAGCTCCGAACTGAGGCCGACGGCCTCAAAGCCAAGCCCGCCGACAACGAGCGCCAGAAGCAGTCCCAGGAGCACCAGCAGTTCGTCGTGGCCGCTGGCATCGAGCAACCGGAACAGCAGAGGGCGAAGCAGGGGAAGCCCGAATACAATCAGGGCCCATTCGGAGGGCGTTTTACCGGCGGCCAGGCTCATGACAACCAGGGCGATAAGGTCCTGCATGATCAGGATGCCGATGGCGACCCGTCCATGGAACGCCCGTAGTTCCCGTTTGGATTCAAGAACCTTGGCGGCCAGCACCGTGCTCGAGAATGACAAGGCGATGGCCAGCATCAGCGCGGTCGACCAATCGAGGTCCATCAGCAGGTAGACACCGGGGGTAAATACCGCGCAGGTGATGCCAAAGTGCAGAAGACTGCCGCCAATCACTTCCGGACTGACGATGGATCGGAGCTTCAGCTTGAGCCCCACAGTGAACAGCAAGAGGAGTACGCCAAGGTGCGCGATGTGCTGGAGAACGTCGGTCGCCTCAATCACGACGCCGGTCGCCTCGGCAATGCCACTTAGCACAAAGCCGGCAGCCAGATAGCCAACAAGAGGGGGGAGGCCAACGAGCTTGACCAGCAGGCCAAGGCCGAAGGCAAAGGTAATCCAGATCGCTTCAGGCATGGGGTATCAGTTCAGATGTCGAAAGCACAATGGTTGCTAGGCTACCCTGTTTTGCCGTGCCCTTGTAGTCGCTGAAGGTGGAATGCTGGCGTATTCCTTAATTGAGACTCACCTGACCGGTTGCCCGATAAACGCCCGGAACAGCTCTGCGGATTCTTCCGGAGCCTCCACCATCGGTGCGTGGCCGATGCCTTCCATCAGTTCCAGTCTGGCATCCGGAATGGCTGCTGCGAACACCTCGCCGTTCCGGTAGTTGATCACCCGGTCTTCCTTGCCCCAAATGATCAGGACCGGGGTCTGGATACGGGTAATGGCATTGCGGAAGTCCGACTCGAAGCCGGCATCACGAATGGCTGCAAAAATAACTTCGTTGACGTCCCGGTTGGCGATGGCGCGCTCCTCCATCACACCCATGATCGGCCAGGGCACGAAAGGCTTTTTCTCCAACGCAAAATCCATGAGTCGTTCAAAATCACCAGGCTGCTTCGGGATCAGTGGATTGTCGCCATCCATCACCAGATCCACCAGCTCGCTCTCGTATTCCAGAATGCCGGCCGGATCGAACAATACCGCTGACTTGACTCTTTCCGGGTAACTGGCGGCGTACAGAGCTGTAATCGCACCACCCATGGAGTTGCCCATGATGTGGGCGTTCCCGACCGACAGCGTCTCCATAATCCGGGCAACGTAGCCGGCCTGGTCTTCCAGGCGATAGCCGATGTCCAGCGGCTTGCTGCTCTCGCCATGCCCCGGCAAATCGATCGCGTAGACGTTGAAGTCGTCGGTCAGGTGGCCGGCCAGGCGGGTCCAGTTGTCCTTGTTGGCCCCGAAGCCATGGATCATCACGATGGTGTCTCCATCTACCGCCTGATGATTTCTCAGATAGGCGATCTCGAGGTCATCAACCATCACGGTATCCGCTTCCAGGCCGGCGGAGGACCGCTCAAGCCCGATGGCTGTCTCGTAAATGCCCTGGCGTGAGCAGGCGCTCAGAAGCAGTGAGGCAGTCAGAATGAAAACAAGGTTCAGTGATAGAGAGCGTTGCATCTGGGGCTCCTGTCGGGCGGCTCATCGGCATCCGTTGCGAGGCGTTTACATTACTCCATAAAAAAGCCCGGTCAATGACCGGGCTGCGTTTTCGAGGACTGGTTCAGGCCAGGCGTCAGGACTGCTCCCGGGCAATGGCACGGAAAGCGATGTCCTTGCGGTAGAACGCGCCATCCCACTGGATCTTGGAGGCCAGCTCGTAGGCCCGTTTCTGGGCTTCGGTAACGGTATTGCCAAGCGCCGTGGCGCAGAGCACCCGACCGCCGTTGGTAACCACCTGGTCGCCGTTGAGACGGGTACCGGCGTGAAACACCTTCTCGCCTTCGGTCTCGGTGTCCGGCAGACCGGAAATGGCGTCGCCCTTGTTATAGCTGCCCGGGTAACCACCGGCAGCCAGCACGATACCGACGGAGGCTCGGTCATCCCATTCGGAATCGCACTGGTTCAGCTTGCCGTCGATGGCCGCGTCGCAGAGTTCTACAAGGTCCGACTTCATCCGCAGCATGATCGGCTGCGTTTCCGGGTCGCCAAAACGGCAGTTGAACTCGATCACCTTGGGCGTGCCGCTGTTGTCAATCATCAGGCCGGCGTAGAGGAAACCCTTGTAGGGATGGCCCTCGGCCGCCATGCCGCGCACGGTCGGATAGATTACTTCATCCATGATGCGCTGATGAACATCTGCGGTCACCACCGGGGCCGGCGAGTAGGCGCCCATGCCACCGGTATTGAGACCGGTGTCGCCGTCGCCCACGCGTTTGTGATCCTGGGAGGTGGCCATGGCCAGAACGTTCTCGCCGTCCACCATCACGATAAAGCTGGCTTCTTCGCCTTCCAGAAACTCTTCGATGACGACACGGCTACCGGCATCACCAAACGCGTTCCCGGCCAGCATGTCGCGGATTGCATCTTCGGCTTCTTCCAGGGTCATGGCAACGATCACGCCTTTGCCGGCAGCCAGGCCATCGGCTTTGACGACGATTGGAGCGCCCTGCTGGCGAACATAGGCCAGGGCTTCGCCCACATCAGTGAAGTTGCCGTAGCCGGCTGTCGGGATTTTGTGGCGCGCCAGAAAATCCTTGGTGAAAGCCTTGGAGCCTTCGAGCTGGGCAGCGCCGGCACTCGGGCCGAAAACCCTCAGGCCACGCTGTTCAAATTTGTCGACTATGCCTGCGACCAGCGGCGCTTCCGGGCCGACGATGGTAAGCCCAACGTGGTTGGTGGCGGCGAAGTTGGCGAGGCCGTCCAGGTCCATCACGTCGATGTCGACATTTTCCAGGCCGGTTTCCCGTGCCGTGCCGGCGTTGCCAGGCGCCACAAAAACACGGTCTGCCTTGGGGGATTGCGCGGCTTTCCAGGCCAGGGCGTGTTCGCGGCCGCCGGAGCCAATAACGAGAATATTCATGGTGATAACCCCTCAGTGCCGGAAGTGGCGCATGCCGGTGAAGACCATGGCGATGCCGTGTTCGTTGGCCGCATCAATCACTTCCTGATCGCGCATGGAGCCACCAGGCTGGATGACAGCGGTGATACCAGCCGCCGCCGCAGCGTCAATGCCGTCGCGGAACGGGAAGAAGGCATCGGACGCCATGACCGATCCTTTCACTTCCAGGCCCTCGTCGGCGGCCTTGATACCGGCAATCTTCGCGCTGTAAACACGGCTCATCTGGCCAGCGCCGACACCGATGGTGCGACCCGCCTTGGCATAGACAATGGCGTTGGATTTGACGTATTTAGCCACTTCCCAGGCAAACAACAGGTCGTTGAGTTCCTGCTCGGAGGGCTGGCGCTCAGTGACCACCTTGACGTCCTCCATGGCCACCATGCCCAGGTCCCTGTCCTGAACGAGCAGACCACCGGTCACGCGCTTGTAATCCATGGAACGGGCACGGTCGCCGTCAAACTCGCCGCAGGCGAGCAGACGCACGTTCTTCTTGGCGGCTACCAGTTCCACTGCTTCCGGAGCAACGGTAGGCGCGATGATCACTTCCACAAACTGGCGATCAATGATGGCTTTGGCAGTTTCCGCATCCAGCTCACGGTTGAAGGCGATGATGCCACCAAAAGCCGATGTGGGGTCCGTGGCGAACGCCAGGTCGTAGGCCTGACGGATATCGGCGCCGATCGCCACACCACAGGGATTGGCATGTTTGACGATTACGCAGGCCGGATCCGCGAAAGGCTTCACGCATTCCAGGGCGGCATCGGTATCGGCCACGTTGTTGTAGCTGAGCTCCTTGCCCTGAAGCTGTTTGGCCGTGGCCACGCAGGCTTCCTTGGGGTTGCGCTCGGCGTAGAATGCGGCGCGCTGATGCGGGTTTTCGCCATAACGCATGTCCTGGACCTTCACGTACTGGGCGTTGAAGGTGCGTGGGAAATCAGCGTTGTCGTTATCCGGCGTGCGGCCGCCCAGATAGTTGGCGATGGCGCCATCGTAGCCAGCGGTGTGCTCAAACGCTTTTACGGCCAGATCGAACCGGGTGCTGTAGCTCAGTTGGCCATCGTTGGCTTCCAGTTCTTTCAGGACCCGGCTGTAATCACTGGCGTTGACCACGATGGCGACGTCGTTGTGGTTCTTGGCGGCAGCGCGAACCATGGTAGGACCACCGATATCAATGTTCTCGATGGCGGTCGCCAGATCACAGTCCGGCTTTGCAACGGTCTCCTCGAAGGGGTAGAGATTGACCACAACCATATCGATAGGGCTAATGCCATGCTCGGACATCACCGCATCGTCAGTGCCCCGGCGCCCGAGAATCCCGCCATGGATCTTCGGGTGCAGGGTTTTTACCCGGCCATCCATCATCTCGGGAAAGCCGGTGTAGTCGGAGACTTCGGTTACCGGGATGCTGTTTTCTTTCAGGAGACGGTAGGTGCCACCGGTGGAGAGCAGCTCAACGCCGCGTTCGGTCAGGGCACGGCCGAAATCGACGATGCCGGTTTTATCACTCACGCTGATCAGGGCGCGACGGACGGAGGTGTTAGCCTGGTTTGCCATGGGTCACTTTCTTCGCTGGAGATGAACGAATAAGGGCCTCGCGAATAGTGTCCGGGAGGCCCCAGGGAGCCTCTGAACAACTTCTCAATCCCCTCTGCGTGCTCTGAAGGCTGCAGATGCAAGGCGCGGCTCGCCGGCAATGGCCGTAGTCCTTGGCAAGAGTCGCAACGTCGCAGATGCGGCCCTCAGAGCGCGCCCTTCGGGGCCTTCAGGGCCATTTACACTCTGTGTTGCGACTTTTTGCAATGTCCCGACATTGCTGCAAAGTCGCGTCTTGACTGTAATTGGCTCTGAAGGCCAGAGGTGATTGAGAAGTTGTTCAGAGGCTCCTTAAATCAGGGTGTCTGGATTATAGCAGACCGTACTGCTTCAGCTTCTTGCGCAGGGTCCCGCGGTTCAGGCCCAGCATGGTGGAGGCCTTGGTCTGGTTGTTGCGGGTGTATTTCATCACCTGTTCAAGCAGCGGAGCTTCCACTTCGGAAAGCACCAGCTGGTAGACCTCGGTCACCGGAGCGCCGTCCAGTTGGGCGAAGTAGTTTTTCAGGGCGACCTCAACACTGTCGCGCAGGGTGACGGTGTTGCCGCTGCTGTTCACCGTCTGCAACTGATGGATATCATCGTTGGCCGGGGTGCTCAGGTTGTCGTTTGCCAAAGTCTCAGCGCTCATGCTGCGAATACCTCTCCATTTCGTAAGCCTGCAAAATACCGTTGAATCGTGTCTCTCTGCTCCAGCGCATCGTCGATGGCGTTGAAGCGTTTGCGGAACTGTTTACCCGGATCGTGGGACTGCAGGTACCAGCCCACGTGTTTTCTGGCAATACGCACGCCCATGGTCTCACCATAGAAAGCATGCAACGCCTGGAGATGCTCGGTCAGAATTTCCTCGACCTCATCAAGCTCCGGTGCGGCCATGTGGCTACCGGTTTCCAGGAAATGCCGGATTTCCCGGAAAATCCAGGGGCTGCCCTGGGCAGCGCGGCCAATCAGCAGGCCGTCGGCGCCGGTATGGCGAAGGACGTCCCGGGCTTTTTCAGGCGATGTAACATCCCCGTTGGCAAACACCGGAATGCTGATGCGGGATTTCACATCGGCGATGGTGTCGTACTCGGCATTGCCCTCGTATTTGTCCGCACGGGTCCGACCGTGAATGGCCACTGCCTGAATGCCGGCATCCTCCGCCATTCGGGCAATAACCAGTGCATTGCGGTTGTCCCTGTCCCATCCGGTTCGCATCTTGAGGGTGACTGGGACATCAACCGCCTGAACCACCGACTCCAGAATGTCGCGAACCAGGGCTTCATCTTTCATCAGGGCGGAACCGGCGGCCTTGTTACAGACCTTCTTGGCCGGGCAGCCCATATTAATGTCGATGATCTGGGCGCCGAATTCCGCATTCTGACGGGCGGCATCGGCCAGCATTTGCGGATCGCCGCCGGCAATCTGCACCGAGCGGGGCTCAGGCTCGCCTTCATGGTTCAGGCGGGTCTGTGATTTGCGCGTATGCCAGAGTTTGCTGTCCGCTATGACCATCTCCGACACCGCCAGACCCGCGCCCAACCTCCGGCACAAAAGACGGAAAGGGCGGTCTGTCACGCCAGCCATGGGCGCAACAATCAAGGGGTTGGGCAAAGTGTACGGCCCGATTTTTGCCGTTGGCAGCATGATCTGAGTCCGTGTCACAGCGGGTTAAGCAAAGGTCGGGCTGAGCGGTTGTTCAATAAGTAACCGATCCAGCATCCGAAGGGCGGTAATGATACCGCCGGGTGGACCATGATTGAAGGGGCTGGGCGGTGAAAAAACTGATTATTTTTCGCCCTTTCTGGTTGACTTTTGTTCTGTACGATGGCCGTCGGGAATGGCTGTCGAGTGAATACTTGCTTACGGCATCAGGGTGCGTGGGGGCGGAAGAGGATGTTGTAATTCACCGCGTCACGGCCCGGATCCCGAATGTTGATGGCAATGCGAACGGGGGTATCCGTGGGCATGGCGTCCAGCTCCCGACCTTCGCCGGCCAGGTACTCCTCGGGCGTGAACAGACTCTGTGCCACCACATCGCCATTCAGGTTGGAAAAGGTGAGGGCAATGGCGGGAAAGGGTTGCTCGAAGTCGGCCCGGTTAATGATCACGGCATCGACCACCAGCTGCGAGCGATTATCGGGATCGGTCCGCACCACCAGTTTCCGGCTCTGGATAGCTTCCACATTGATCAGCGGTTTAAGTTCGCAGCCGGCCAGTTCACAGCCTTTCTCATAGAAGGGGCGCAGCTCGGGGATGGCCGACAGTCGATCGAACTGGAACCAGGTTACCTGGGCGATCAGAACACCGATCAGGCCCAGTACAATCACGCTCCACACGATCGTGCGGACGCCACTTCCACCGGAATCGACAGCAACCGGCTCCCGGCGTAGATCCCGGAAGGGCGGGTCGGCATGGAACGCGTCGGCCGGTCGCTCCGGCTCATCAAAATCGAAACCGGATTCGTCCACAAAGTCATCGAACGGATCAGAATCCTTGGCCGGCCCGGTCGCCGCGGAAGAGGGTGTTCCGGTCTGCTCAAACACCGGTTCTTCCTCCAGGCTCAGCTCAGGGCGAGGTGCTGGCCTCGGCTCCGGTTCGGGAGAGATGTCTTCAGGTTCCGGTTCGGGGGCAGGCTCGGGGCGCTGGGGGGCAGAAGGTTTTTGGGATGCTGGCTCGTCATCCTGAAGAATGGCTTCGGCCCAGCTCTCATCGACTTGCTCATCGGGGCTGTCGGTGTCAGCGTCTTTGTAATCTGTTTCGTCGCGCTCATCAAAGCTGCGGAAACTATCGCTTAACTCGTCATCGGAGAAGGTCAGCTTGGTGCCGGCGTAAGGCCCTTCCGCCGCATCTTCTTCCGGGTTATCGGCGAAGACAAAATCCTCCTCGCTGACGCCGGAGCCGGAGGTAGAGCCGGCAGGCGATGATGCACCTGCGGGTTGTGCCGGGGTGGCGGGAGTTCGTGGTTTCTCGCCACCGCTTGGGATAACCTGGTGCTCAATGGCATTGAACACCTTCATGCAGTTCCCGCAGCGCACTTTGCCCTTGGCAATGCCAAGCTGTTCTTCGGTTACCCGGAAGCGGGTCTGGCAATTCGGGCACTGTGTCTGCAGGCTGCTCTGGGTCATGCTTCTTCCTGAAAGCGACTAGGCTACGAGTTTCGGAGTTTAGTCGTTAAGACCGGTTTCGTCATCTGTCGTGGCGCCGTCCTGTGAGGCGTATCCACTCTTCCCGCTGCTCGGGCTCGTCCATGACGAACCATGGCTCATAGGCGGCCATTACTTCCCGGGCCTGGTTAGACAGGATGCCGGACAGCACCAGATCGCCGCCGGGCCTGGTCCGCGAGGCAAGATGGGGAGCAAGGCCGATCAGGGGCTGGGCCAGGATGTTGGCAAGCATGATGTCGGCTTTGGTCTCCGGCTCGTTGTCTGGCAGGAACAGGTCTAGCTTGCTGTCTTCGACACCGTTGCGGCGGGCGTTTTCCCGGCTGGCTTCGAGGGCCTGCGGATCGGTATCGACACCAATCACATGGTCTGCGCCAAGGAGCAGGGCCGCAAGGCCGAGAATGCCGGAGCCACAGCCGTAATCGATCACCTGCTTGCCATGGGGATCCTGGCCATCAAGCCATTCGAGGCAGAGGGCGGTCGTTGGATGGGTGCCGGTACCGAAGGCCAGACCGGGGTCCAGCATCAGATTCGCCGCATCCGGGTAAGGTGCGTCATGCCAGCTCGGGACGATCCAGAGCCGCTCGCCGAATTTCAGGGGCTGGAAATCGTCCATCCAGGCCCGTTCCCAATCCTTGTCCTCAACCAGAGTGACGTCGATTTCCGGAAGGGCCTGCTGGGTTTGCTGGTGCCAGGCATCCCGGATGTCGGCGCAGAGCTGCTCGATATCCCGGCCGGAATCGAACAGCCCGGTCACCGTTGTCTGGCTCCATAAAGGTGTAGTGCCGGGGTCCGGCTCATAGAGGGGCTGGTCGGCGGCATCTTCCATGGAGACGGCGTCAGAGCCCATCTCCATGAGCAGATCCTCCAGCTGATCCGCGTTGTCCGGATCAGCCGGGATCTGGAGTTGTATCCAGGGCATGATTAATCCCGCATCAGTTTCTCAAGGTAGTGGATGGTGAAGTCTACCTGTTTAAAGCCACCATCGCGTACCAGTTTCCGATGCAGCGGTTGATTGGTCTTGATGCCCTCGACCACCAGTTCGTCCAGCGCGTTCTTCATCCGGCGCCGGGCAATGTCCCTGTCGTCGCCCCAGGTGATCAGTTTGGCCACCAGGGAATCGTAGTAGGGGGGAACCGTGTAACCGCTGTACAGGTGAGAATCCACCCGCACACCATTACCGCCCGGGGCATGGAAGTGTTTAACCTTGCCGGGGCTGGGGATAAAGGTTTTCGGATCCTCGGCGTTGATCCGGCACTCCATGGCGTGGCCGGAAATCCGGATGTCGTCCTGGGTGTATTGCAGCGGCAGGCCGCTGGCAATGCGGAGCTGTTCGCGGACGATATCAACACCGGTGACCATCTCGGAGACCGGATGTTCTACCTGGACACGGGTGTTCATTTCGATGAAATAGAACTCGCCGTCCTGATACAGGAACTCGAACGTACCAGCGCCCACATAACCGATTTCCTTACAGGCATCGGTACAGGCTTTCAGGGTGCGTTCCCGGGATTCCGGATTGATGTTCGGAGCCGGAGCTTCCTCTATCACCTTCTGGTTCCGGCGCTGCATGGAACAGTCGCGATCGCCCAGGTGAATGCAGTTGCCGTGCATGTCGGCAAGTACCTGCACTTCCACGTGACGCGGGGCTTCCAGGAACTTCTCGAGGTAAACCGTCGGGTCGCCGAAGGCATTCTTGGCCTCGCTCTGGGTGATCTGGACACCCTTTAGCAGGGCCGCTTCAGAATGGACCACCTGCATCCCGCGGCCGCCGCCGCCGGAAGCCGCCTTGATCATGACGGGGTAGCCGATTTCCTTGGCAATCCTCAGGGTCCGCTCCTCATCGTCGTCCAGCGGGCCATCGGAGCCCGGCACGGTCGGAACGCCGGCCTTGATCATCGCGTTGATGGCGGACACCTTGTTGCCCATCAGCCGGATGGTTTCGGCCTTGGGACCGATAAAGCGAAACCCGCTCTTTTCCACCTGCTCGGCAAAATCGGCATTCTCGGCAAGGAAGCCGTAGCCGGGGTGAATACCCACGGAATCGGTTACCTCGGCGGCGCTGATGATGGTAGGGATGTTCAGGTAGCTGTCGGTCGCGCTGTTAGGGCCAATACAGACAGACTCGTCGGCAAGCCGTACGTGCATCAGGTCGCGATCGACCTGGGAATGCACTGCCACGGTCTTGATGCCCAGCTCCTTGCAGGCGCGCAGAATCCGGAGGGCAATTTCACCCCGGTTTGCGATCAGAACTTTTTCTAACATGGCCATGAGTAGCTATCACCGCGTTCAGGAAATGACGACCAGGGGCTGGTCAAACTCAACCGGCTGGCCATTCTCGACCAGGATGTCCTGGATGGTGCCGCTCTTGTCGGCCTCAATCTGGTTCATCATCTTCATAGCTTCCACGATGCAGATGACATCACCCACATTGACGGTCTGGCCAACTTCCACAAACGCCTTGGCGGTGGGCGAGGGTGAGCGATAGAAAGTGCCTACCATGGGAGACTTCACGCTGTGTCCGGCCGGGGCCGCTGGCGCAGAGGACTCTTCCGAGGCCGGAGCGGACGCTGCCGGCGCCGGAGCTGGCTGCTGGGCAGGCGCTGGCGCCGGGTAGTGGCTCACGTACTGGGTGCCGGCAGCTGGTTCACGCCGGCGGGAGATGCGTACCGAATCGTCGGCCTCGTGAATCTCCAGCTCCTCGACGTCAGATTCCTCGAGCAGCTCGATCAGTTTCTTGATTTTACGAATATCCATAGTCAGTCCAGTCCCGTTTTGTCAGGTCTATCGGTGAATGCGTTTCAGGGCTGCCTGGAGTGCGAGGTCGTACCCCTGGCTACCCAGCCCACAGATAACGCCTTCGGCGATATCCGAGAAATAGGAGTGATGCCGGAACGGTTCCCGGGCATGCACGTTCGAAAGATGCACTTCTATAAATGGAATTCCCGAGGCCAGCATGGCGTCGCGCAGGGCAACGCTGGTATGGGTGAAGGCGGCGGGGTTTATGATGATGAAGTCCACGCCTTCCGCCCGGGCCTCGTGAACCCGCTCAATCAGTTCGTATTCGGCATTTGATTGCAGGTGCAGCAGATGATGCCCCTGCTCTGCCGCCAGTGAGCGCAACCGGTCGTCGATGTCCGCCAGTGTCTCGTAACCATAGACCTCCGGCTCGCGGGTACCGAGCATGTTGAGGTTGGGTCCGTGGAGCACGAGAATTGTCGACATGGTTCTGTCTGCCTTGATGTCTTTTTACAGGATCGCCGATTTTAACGGCATGTTCCCCCAATGGTGCGTGCTTGTTTTGTTCAGATCAACACTTTTTGACAATCGTTCCTGTTGTCCATTGGTCGTAAAAAGACGGCAAATGAATCGAAACGGGATCTTTCCGCTGATGACAATCATTGTCGTGAACGGCGGAACGAACTTCCATACGACGTTGGTTTCATAAAAGGTAGCAGCCGGGCAGTGACTGAGCCATGCCCGACCGAAAATTGTCTGAAAAGTCTGGGGGAGGGATTCGGGCCGCGGCACGGCCCGGATTCAGGAATCGGCCAGGGTTACGCAGTTGCGGCCAAGCTCCTTGGAGCTGTAGAGCGCACGGTCGGCCCGCTCGCAAAGTGCCTGGGAGGTGTTGTCGTCCCAGGCTGCGATGCCACAACTGAAGGTGACATTGAATTCCCGGTCGCCGGCCGGTTGCTGCAACTCGGAGAACCGCTCCCGGATTTCATTGAGAACGTTCCGGGCATCGCTCGGGCGGGTGTTGGGCAGGATGATGGCAAATTCCTCACCACCGTAGCGGCCGATGTGGTCGGTCTTGCGCAGGCGTTGTTTGAGGAACATCGACAGGCTGCGCAGCACCCGGTCGCCGATCGGGTGGCCAAAGGTGTCGTTCACCTTCTTGAAATAGTCGATGTCGATCATCGCAAAGCACAGCGGCTGTTGTTTCTGGCGCGCCCGCACGATCTCCTGGTCCAGCAGGTGGAGGGTGTGGGTGTGGTTGAACAGGCCCGTCAGGCTGTCGCGAATCATCAGGGCCAGCAACGAGCGGGCACGTCGCCCGCGGTTGTGGATCGTGGCAATCAGGTGTTTCGGGTCGATCGGTTTGGTCAGGAAGTCGTCGCCGCCCAGGCTCATGGCATGGAGCTGTTTCGTCACGTCTTCCTCGGCCGAGAGGTAAATGATGGGCACGCTGTGAAAACGGTCCTGCTGGCGGATCACCCGGGCGATTTCCATGCCCGTACAGCCCGGCATATACATGTCCAGGATGATGATCTCCGGCGAGAACTCCTCCAGGGCGTGGATGATCTGCATCGGGTCGGTGATGATGTGGGCGGTCATACCCGCTTTCTTCAACACCGTTTCCATATATTTTGCCTGGGCCCGGGAATCATCCAGCACCAGGACCTTGTAGGGCTCCACGGTGTTGCCGTGGGTGTAGGTCTCGATCTTTTCGATCAGCTGCCCCGGGTCGACAGCAGGGTAGAAGAACTCTTCCCCGCCGCAGCGGGAAGCCTGCAGACGGGTCTCGATAGAACCGTCCTCGTCACTCATGAAAATAATCGGAATCGGCGTATCGTGTCGTTCCTGCAGGCGTTCGATGATGGTAATGCCGGCATTGGGCGAGCCGCCGAAATTGACGTCTACCAGGATGGTTTCCGGCTTGTGCAGTGCGCAGGCTTCGGTCAGTTCATCGGCATTGGCAAAAGCGGATGCCCGGAAGCCGAAGAATTCCAGCTGCCGGATCAGGCGGGCTGCCATTTCCTGGTTGGCCAGGGCAATGTAAACCGGGGTTCGACGAAATTGGTGGGGCGCTTCAGAACTGTTGAGGTCGGTCCTGCGCAGAGTGCTCTGGGACAAGGTCTCGATGGCATCCTGCAGTTGTCGCTCGAGGCTCTCGTTCAGGGCAGATCCGGGTTCCCACTGGTTGATCAGCGCCAGCGTGGTCTGACCGGCCCGGGCGTGGCTGTCCATTTCAAACCGCTGGGCGTAGCGCACCAGTTTGTCCGTAGCCGCGGCGAACTCGTTGCGGTGGGCCGAAGCCTTGTCCCGGTCCTCGTGAATTTTCTGCCAGGTATCCAGAACAACCCGGGCCTGGGTTGTCACACGGCGTGCGAAATGCTGCCTGAGTTTTTCTTTCTGGCTTTCGTCATTCATGTTGCTCGGGCCTGTCTCTTTTTCATTATTGGTCGTCCTTTCCCGGTGTGGACGATTTTTCAACCTTAGTCCTTTTGCAGAGTCTATAGTGTTTAATGTTGTCGGCGTAGGTTGCGCTATGTAAATGTTTGTCAACTCTGCGGTGCAGGTCACAAACACCTGGCCGGCTGGCTCACAGCCAATGCGGAGAAGCTCCCCATGGCACGGAAGCACATCCCCCTGAAGCAGACGCAACAGGGTGCGGTCACATTGCGAACCCTGCTTCTGGTGTTGACCGGAAGTCTGCTGGTTACCCTGTTGGTTGCGGTGTTTATCACCAGCTACGGTTATTTCCGGGACTATGTCTCGGATCAGCTGGCAGGTCATGCCCGTGACGGGGCCACGGCCATCGGGTTGTCCCTGTCCAATGCCATCGACGGCCGCGATCCGGTCGCCTCCGCCTCCCTCATTGATGCGGTTTTTGATAGTGGCCGCTACCTGTCAGTCAGCTATCTGGATCATCAGGGCGAGCAGGTTGCCGGTAGGGCCATGACGCTCAATAAAGTGGCTGTTCCCGCCTGGTTCCGCGACCTCGCAGATCTTCCGCTACCAGTTGCCGAGGCAGAAGTCGTCCGTGGCTGGAGCCGTCTGGGAACCGTGCAGGTAATCAGCCATCCCGGTCGCGCCTATGAGGACCTCTGGCGAATCACCGTCGGGTTGACTGCCAGTACTGCCGTCATCGGGGGGATTGGACTGTTTGCGGTTTTCCTTCTGCTTCGTCGTACCCTGCGCCCGCTTCATGCACTGGAGGATCAGGCAAAGGCACTCGGGCAGCGGGATTTCAGGAGGCGGGTCTCTATCAAGTCGACCCGCGAGATCAATCAGGTGACCGACGCCATGAACCGGATGGCGGATGACCTCGGCCAGCTCTTCGAAGGCCAGGCGAAACTCATTCAGCACCTGCGCCGGGTAAACAACGAGGATTCGGTCACCGGGCTGGCCAGCCGGAGTGCCTTCGACCAGCGCCTGAAGGTGGAGGTGGAGTCCGAGGAAAAGGCGGCACCCGGAATTCTCATGCTGATTCAACTGGCCGACTTTTCGGGATATAACCAGGCCTATGGCCGGAGCGAGGCCGACCGGTTGCTGCTGCGGGTAGCAACCTGGATTGGCGAATTCGTCATGCAGCATGCCGGGTCGTTTGCCGGGCGCCGAACGGGCGCCGAATTTGCCATTTTTCTGCCCGGTGCGATGCCGGCTGATGCCGGTGTCTGGTGTCGTCAGCTGGTCACGGACCTCGATGGGGTCTATGCAGATCTTGCTTCGCCGATGGACACCTCTGTTCATGCCGGGCTGGCGAGAACCCTTGAGGGGCGTGGTGCCCGGGATCTAATGGCGGCAGCGGACGAAGCATTGCGCGCTGCCCAGAGCAGGGCCGAGAGTGGCTGCCATCTGGCTGACCCTGAGAAAGACGGCCATCACAACCTCGAAACCTGGCGGGTGATTATCAGTCAGGCGATCCGCCGGCAGGCCCTGTCGCTGTGGCTCCAGCCCATGGTTAACGAGGGCCGGCTCATGCCGGTCTATCATCAGGTGTTTTCCCGGATCGATTCCGCCGAAGGGGCCTTGAAGGCAGGCACTTTTGTACCAATGGCTGAGCGTTTCGGGCTGATCTCGGAACTTGATCGTCTGCTGGTCCAGCGGGTGCTCGATCGTCTGAAACAGAGCCCGGATCAGCCGCTGGCGGTCTCGCTTGGCAATGCCTCCGTGGCCAGCGAGGCATTTCGCACGGATTTGCTGGACCAGCTGCGGCAGGCTGGTTCGCCGGCACGGAATCTCTGGGTCGGTATTTCAGAACAGGCCATTCATCACCACCGGACAGCGGTGGGCCTACTGGTCCGGGCGTTGGGGCGACTCGGTATTCCGGTCCTGGTCGACCGCTTCGGGGTGGGAGGCGTACCGTTCAGTTACCTGAGAAATCTGAGGTTTCAGGCCCTGCGTATCGACAACAGCTTCATCCACAATATCGACACCCATGAAGATAACCGCTTCTACCTTGAGTCTGTGGTGGCCATCGCTCACAGTCGTGGCGTGAAAGTCTTCGCCACAGGAGTGGAAACTGCCGCGGAATACTCGGTACTCTGTAAACTGGGTATCGACGGGGCCATGGGTTACCATCTGGGCAGGCCGTTTGCCGCTGACAATCAACAGACAGGGGATTAAAAGTCATATGCCAGGCAAAATCAGACAGTACTTCAAGGACAAGAAAGACGATGTTCAGGATTATGCCGGCGGCAGCGGCGTAATTGGCAAACTGATTCTGGCGTTGGTTGTGGTCTACCTACTGGTGGCGCTGGTGCTCGGCATGATCTGGAGCAGCGAGCCGGACACCTTCTCGGTGCGCGAGCACACGAGGTCGGTGGCCAACACCATGGAAAGGGAGCCCATTACCGGCTTTGCCACCACGGTCACCATGATTCGTATCGCAGAAACCCTGTTAGACAAGCCTGGTGGCTATATTTCCAACGACATTTTCCCGCCTGGACTCTGGCTGGATAACATGCCGAACTGGGAGTACGGCGTTCTGGTTCAGCTTCGGGATCTTTCGCGCGCCATGCGCAAAGACATCAGCCGCTCGCAAAGCCAGTCTGCGGAAGATCGGGATCTGACGATCGCTGAGCCCCAGTTCCATTTCGACAGCGAGAGCTGGGCAATCCCGTCTACCGAGGCCGAGTACCGTCGGGGTATTACCGCTCTGAAGCGTTACCTTGACCGGCTGTCGAGCCCGGAACAGGCCGACGCCCAGTTTTTTGCTCGAGCGGATAACCTGAGTAACTGGTTGGCAGACCTGGAGACTCGCTTGGGGAGTCTGTCCCGTACCCTTGGTGAGAGTGTCGGCAAGGCATCGGTATCAGATTCGGTGATCACCATGAATTCCGGTGATCCTCTTGCTGAGGAAGCGACCGGAGAAGATGTGAAGACACCCTGGACCAAGATTGATGACGTTTTCTATGAGGCCCGCGGCAGCTCCTGGGCGCTTCTGCACATCTTCCGGGCAATTGAAGTGGATTTCCGGAAAGTGCTACAGGACAAGAATGCCATGGCCAGCGTACGGCAGGTGATCATCGAGCTTGAGGGCGCCCAGGGCGAAATGTGGAGCCCGGTGATTCTCAATGGCAGCGGCTTTGGCGTACTGGCCAACCACTCGCTGACCATGGCCGCCTACCTTTCCCGCGCCAACTCGGCGATCAGTGACATGCGGGATCTGTTGTCCCGGGGTTGATGACAGGAGAGTTCGATCCAGAAACAAAAAAACCGGGCGCGAAGCCCGGTTTTTTTATGCCATTAAACCAAGAAGAGTCCGGCTTAGCCTTTGTAGGCGTTCACGGAATCCACGATGGCTTTTCTGGCGGCGTCGGCGTTGTCCCAGCCTTGCACTTTTACCCACTTGCCGGGCTCGAGCGTCTTGTAGTTCTCGAAGAAATGCTTGATCTGGTCGCGCAGCAGCTCGGGCAGATCGTCAATTTCCTTCACGTCATGGTAAGTGGTGGTCAGCTTGTCATGGGGAACTGCAACCAGCTTGGCGTCGCCACCGGCTTCGTCTTCCATGTTCAGCACACCCACCGGGCGGCAGCGAATCACGGAACCGGCCTGGATCGGGTAGGGGGTGACAACCAGTACGTCCAGGGGGTCACCGTCGTCGGCCAGGGTGTGCGGGATGAAACCGTAGTTGGCCGGGTAGAACATAGGGGTCGCCATGAAGCGGTCTACCAGTAGGGCGCCCATGTCTTTGTCCAGTTCGTACTTCACCGGGGAGCTGTTGGCCGGGATTTCGATAGCAACGTAGATGTCTTCAGGCGGGTTCTTGCCTGCGGGGATGTTGTCGAATTGCATGTGCGATCCTTCCTGGTACGTTAAAGGTACGTTTAACTGCGGTTAAAAAGTGGGCGCAATTATACGGGAGTATCCTGCAGTTCGAAACTAAACCTTGGTCGTTGAGTTGGGTGCACGCGGCTATCTGGCGGGGCTTTCCGAAAAACGCCCGTGAATACGTCCCTGTAGGGCTCGGTCGCGCCATCCCTGGCGCTCCACGTTTTCGGAAAGCCCCGCCAGATACCCGCCCGAACCTTTGAGGAAAACCGTTGAAGTAAACCCGAAACAAAGAACGCAATATTCAACACGAGGATTGCAAAGTGTTCGAACGGGGCGCGTCAGTGGCTGTTCCAAAACTGTAGAGGGCCATGGATGGCCCGAAACAAGCGCACATGGATGTGCTCGTAGCGTGTTTTGGAACAGCCACTGACATGCCCCGCCACCAAAACCCAGCAGGCTGGGTCAGGACAAGAGGGCGAACGCGGAACCCACAGCTCAGAGCTTGATCTGCTTGGCAATGAGTTCCTTCATGATCTCGGTGGTGCCGCCGCCGATGGAGAGAATCTTGGCGTCACGATAGAGGCGCTCGACGACGGTTTCCCGCATGTACCCCATGCCACCGAACAGCTGCACCGCTTCACGGGTGACTTTTTCGCAGACATCCACCGAGAAGTTCTTGGCCATCGCCACTTCCTTGATGGGGTTTTTGCCCGCCTGCATCAGGGCGGCGCAGCGGTAGGTGTATTCCCGGGCCACGTCGATCTGGGTCGCCATATCCACAAGCTTGTGGCGGGTCACCTGGAAGCCCGTGATATTGCGGCCGAACGCCGTGCGTTGTTGGGTGTATTCCAGCGCCGCTTCGTAGGCCAGTTGGGCGGTCATGTAGGCCATGATGGCAAGGCTGAGACGCTCGAACAGGAAATTGCTCATGATGGCGATGAAGCCGGCGTTTTCGGCGCCGATCAGGCGGTCGGCAGGCACGCGGCAGTCCTCGAAAAACAGCTCGGCGGTATCGCTGGCCCACCAGCCCATTTTTCGCAGTTTCTTGCCGGTGGAGAATCCGGGCATGTCCCGGTTGATCAACAACAGGCTGATACCGCCGTGGCCCTCGCCGCCGGTGCGCACGGCCACGGTGTAGTGGTCGGCGCGCATGCCGCTGGTGATGAAGGTTTTGCTGCCGTTTACAATGTAATGGTCGCCGTCGCGGACGGCCCGGGTTTTGAGGTTGGCGACATCGGAACCTCCGCCGGGTTCTGTCACTGCCAGGGCGGCAATTTTTTCGCCCCGCAGCACCGGCGGCACGATCTGTTCACGGATGTCCTTTTTTGCCCATCTGGCGACTGGCGGCAGCCCGATATCCAGAGACCCCAGGCCAGCGACGAGGCCGCCTGATGTGGAGCGCATAAGCTCTTCAGAAACGGCTACTTTCAGGAAAATGTCGCCTTCCCCGATGCCCCCCAATGCTTCCGGAAAGCCAATGCCCAACAAACCTGCATCCCCGGCTTTTTTGTAGAGATCCCGGGGAAATTCACCCGCTTCTTCCCAGTCGTCGATGTGCGGCAATACGTGGGTTTCGATGAACTTGCGGGCGGTCGCGCGGACCTGCTGATGGGTTTCGTTGAAGTATTCGGACACGGTCTGGCTCTCCCTGATCGGAATCAATGGGAAGCAGTGTCGCCTAAATATAATTACCAAGCAAGCGCTTGGTTGTTCGTTCATTCAGGCAATAAAAAAGCTGGCCCAAAAGGCCAGCTTCGACATCGAGGAGCGACAGAAGCCGGTCAGGCGCCTTCGCTGGAGATGCTTTTCACGCCGTCCTTGGTTCCCAGCAGCAGGAGATCAGCGCGGCGGCGGGCGAACAGGCCATTGGTGACCACGCCGACGATGTTGTTGAGCTTTTCTTCGACCCGGATCGGTTGGGAAATGTCCATGTTGTGGACGTCGATGATAATGTTGCCGTTATCGGTCACTACCCCTTCCCGATAGACCGGGTCACCGCCCAGTTTCACGATTTCCCGGCCAACATGGCTCCTGGCCATGGGGATGACTTCTACCGGAAGCGGGAATTTGCCCAATACGCCGACCATCTTGGAGTCATCGGCAATGCAGATGAAGGTCTTGGCAACCGCGGCCACGATTTTTTCCCGGGTCAGCGCGGCACCGCCGCCTTTGATCAGTTCCAGGCGGTCGTTGGTTTCGTCAGCGCCGTCCACGTAGAACTCCAGTTCTCCGGCACTGTTAAGGTCGTAAACCGGGATGCCGTGGCTTTTCAGACGCTCGGCGGTGGCCTCTGAGCTGGCAACGGCGCCGTCAAACTCGGTCTTGAGTTCCGCGAGCATGTCGATGAAGAAATTGGCCGTGCTACCAGTGCCCACACCGATCACGCTCTCGCTATCAAGACGAGGAGCAATGTAATCAATGGCGGCTTTGGCGACGGCTTTTTTCAGTTCGTCCTGGTTCATCATTGGCTCCGGCTGCAAATCAGGTTGGCTTTGCCGGCATTATAGCGCTTAAGAGCCCTCTGCTTATAGACGGCTGCCGTGCAAACTTTCTACACTGTGGGTTTTTCTCAGCCAGTCATCACTCACACATCGACCAAAAGCCGGAACTGCTATGCCGCAACGCTACATCAAGAAGATTCTCGATGCGCGCGTCTATGACGTGGCCATCGAAACACCCCTGACTGAAGCCCGCAGTCTGTCCAAGCGCTTTGGCAACAATATTATGCTCAAGCGTGAAGACCTTCAGCCGGTGTTTTCCTTCAAGATTCGTGGTGCCTATAACCGGATTGCGCAGCTTTCCGAGGAGCAGAAGGCCAAGGGTGTCATTTGTGCGTCGGCCGGAAATCATGCCCAGGGTGTGGCGCTGGCTGCCAAGAATCTCGGGATCAAGGCGGTAATTGTGATGCCGCAGACCACGCCGGAGATCAAGGTGCGTTCGGTACGGGATCACGGTGCCAAGGTGGTTCTCAAGGGCGATGCCTTCGACGAGGCGGCGGCCCACGCTCAGGAGTTGATCGCAAAGCACGGCTACACCTACATTCCGCCGTACGATGATCCCGATGTGATCGCCGGCCAGGGCACGGTGGCCATGGAAATCATGTGGCAGTTCAGCAAGCCGATCCACGCCATCTTCATCTGTGTTGGTGGCGGCGGGCTGATTGCCGGCATGGCCGCTTACATCAAGTATCTGCGCCCCGAGATCAAGGTGATTGGTGTCGAACCTGAGGACTCCAACTGCCTCCAGGCCGCCATGAAAGCGGGCAAACGCGTGGTGCTCGATGAAGTGGGCATCTTTGCTGATGGAGTGGCAGTCAAGCAGATTGGTAAGTACCCCTGGGAGATCTGCAAGGACCACGTGGACGAGGTGATCACCGTATCCACCGACGAAATCTGCGCGGCCATCAAGGATGTGTTCGAGGATACCCGCTCCATTGCCGAGCCGGCCGGTGCCCTGGGTGTGGCCGGCATCAAGAAATACATCGAGCGCGAGAAAGTCGAGGGCGAGAACCTGATTGCCACCCTGAGCGGTGCCAACATGAACTTCGACCGTCTGCGCTACATCTCCGAACGCACGGAAGTGGGCGAGAAACGCGAGGCCATCCTGGCGGTGACCATTCCGGAGAAACCGGGCGCCTTCAAGACCTTCATCAACGCCCTGCACAAGCGCAGCATCACCGAGTTCAATTACCGCTACGCCGATGCTACCAATGCCACGATTTTCGTTGGCATCCAGATTGCCGCGGGTGGCCACGGCCGCGAGGATCTGGTTCAGGATCTTCGGGAGAGCGGATACTCGGTGGTCGATTTAACCGACAGCGATCTGGCCAAGCAGCACATCCGTCACATGGTGGGCGGTCACGCGCCTACCATCACCAACGAAAAGGTGTTCCAGTTCGAGTTCCCGGAGCGTCCGGGGGCGTTGCTGAAGTTCCTGATGTCTCTTGGTACCCGCTGGAATATCTCCATGTTCCACTACCGCAACCACGGTGCAGCCTACAGCCGTGTTCTGCTGGGCGCCCAGGTGGACGACCACGAGGTGCAGGACTTCGAGAAAATGCTCGACAAGGTCGGTTTCCGCTATGAAAACATGACGGATAATGAGGCCTATCAGTTGTTTCTCGGGCAGGGTAACGCCCGGTCCTCCTAGCTCGTGAGTTCAGTGCGGGAACCGGTTGTGAACACCCTTTCAGAAACACGCTCCTGGCGGCACATCCTTGTGTCGCTTGGGCTCCGCCATCCATGGCTCCGCACAGTTTCAGAAAGGGTGTCCCCAACCGTTTCGTAAGCTCTGAGAAAGCTTACGGAAGTTTAATCTGTGAGAAATTGTAAAACCGAAGATAGGTGTTAGTCTTTCTTCTGATTCTTGAAAGCAAGAATAGCTCACTGATTTACCAACAATTTCAAAACTGCATCTTGAGGAACTGAAGCCATGGGCGGCAAGCCTGACATCATCAAAGCCATTGTGCTGATTTTTGCCATCGGCCTTTTGATTACTGGTTTCACATCCATCCACGCCTCCGAAGATAAAGACGCACGAGGGGCCAATCTGGTTGGCTCCGTTCAGGTCATGAATCAGCCGCTGAACCGGTAACGTCGCTTATCGGTCACTACGCTGTGAAGGGGCACGTCCCAGGGCTCTATTGGCAGCTTCTTAACTTTCTGGAAATCGTGGGCCAGGCCAATCAGCTTCGGCGCCAGCCTTGGCCGTATCCGGCTGAAGGCAAACGTTCTGTCGTAAAAGCCTCCTCCCATCCCCAGTCTTCCGCCCTGTTCGTCAAACCCCACTAACGGAAACAGTACTGCATCCAGTGCCCAGGCCGGGCGTCGCAGGCCTTTGCTGAATCCTGGCTCGGGGATGCCAAACCGGTTGGTGGTGAGTTCCACGCCATCGTAGTAGGGGCTGAACACCAGCCTGCCTTCATGAATCGGATGGAGTACCGGCAGGTAGAAGCGGATGCCCTTGCGCCGGGCGATGTCCAGGTATACGTGGGGATCAATTTCGCCGTCGTTGGGCAGATAGATGGCAATGTGCCGGGCCCGGTGCAGGTCTGGATTCTTCAGCAGATTGAGGGCCAGGTGCTCGGCGGCCTGTTGCTGTTTTTCAGCGCTCAGGTCGCGACGATTCTGCCGCAGGCGTTTGCGAAGTTCACTGCGCGACAGGGTATCAGGGTGGGACTGGAACGGTTGAGGCTCGATAAACTGGCTCAAAATAAAGCTTCCCGGGCTGCCGTTATCGGATGTGGCCCTTGAACCCAAAGTTCAAGGTCGGTGGCCGCTGTGACATATTAGGCTTTCCCCTGTCGGGGACGTGCTCACAATGCCCTGAAGTAGCCACCTGGGTAGTGCGCATCGGCTCGAGGACGTATCCGACTATCCCGAACAGCCCAGGAAGTTGTTCTCATTATACGGGCAGTGTCGGGGCCGATTGCAACACCTGTCTGAGATTCTCCGGGGATTTAACGACCGGAGCCATCACCCAGCGCTCCGTCCAGTTTGTTGTCCATGGCTCGCAGCAAGGTGCTGGTGGCATCGGACATGGTGTCGCGCTCGAGCAGTTCGTGGGTTATGTTGAGAGCGGCCATTACAGCAATGCGCTCGGTACCAAAAACCTTGCCGCCGGCGCGGATTTCCCGCATTTTGCTGTCCAGATGCCGGGCGGCACGCAGCAGTGCCTCCTGTTCTTCCTCGGGGCAGGCGACCAGGTATTCCTTGTCGAGGATTTTCACCTCAACCGTGGTGGATTGCTGTGCCATCAGTGATGCTCCAGGGCCCTAAGGCGGCTGATCATGGCTTCGATCTTGTGCTTCGCGTGATCGTTCTTCTGCACCAGCTGGGCCCGTTCCCGGTTCCAGTCGTCCTGCAGCTCCCGCAATGTGGCGTTGTCCCGCTCAAGTTTCTGACAGCGTTCAATCAGCCTGTCCAGCTTGTCCGCTAATGCCTGTACTTCGGACTGTTCCATGACGTGCCCAGCAGTGGTTTTATGATATTAAGCTCAACTATAAGTGTGGACGCTAAGTCGGTCAATTTACAGGCTTGTCATTGCGTTCCCTGCGTGATGCCCATCACTGATCTGCGGCCTCGCCAAAGCCCAGCCGGCGGCTCTGGCGCCATGTGTTGAAGGCGGGTATCAGCGCCACGGTGAAGGCGGCAACCGGAACCAGGGCCATTAACGTCCACTCCTCGGGCGTTAATGGGCGAAGCTCGATCTGCAGGCCATAGTTGGCCAGTAACCATGGGCTCGCCAGTGCAAGGCCCGCCATGCCAAGGGCCAAAGCCATCACGCAGGCGGCAAGGGCAAGAGCCACGCACTCGAGGATGTAAAGTGAGGCAATCAGCGCCGGAGAGGCACCGGTTGCCCGCAGCACCGCAATTTCATGGGCCCGCTGGGCCTGGAGGGTCAGAAGTACGGCAATCAGTCCGATCAGGCTGGTTACCACAACAAAACCGGTTATGCCCAGTAGTGCTCGCTCGAACTGGCCCATCAGCCGCCAGAGTTCACTGAGGGCGACTCCCGGAAGTATGGCCGAGAGCGGCTCGCCGGCAAACTGGTTGATTTCCCGCTGTATGCGGAAGGTCAGGATTTGCCGGTCGATACCAACGAACACGGCGGTAATGGCATCGGGTGTGAAATCTCGGCCCTTTGCCTGCTCCGGTGTGATTGTCCGTCCGGGGATGGCGACCCCGGATTCCCAGCCTACGTGCATGGCCTCCATGCCATCCAGGCCGATATACACGGCCTGGTCCACCGGCGTGCCAGTGGGCGCCAGTATGCCGGTGACGGTAAACGGCGTGTCTTCGTGGTTGGAGAAACTGGTGCGCCCACCGCCATGGGATAGCACAATCTGCTCGCCCACCTGATGCGCCAGCGAGCGGGCAACGCCGGCACCCAACACTACATCAAAGACGCCTTCAAACCACTGGCCTTCATCCAGTTCGAGGGGCAGGTCGCGGCCGTAGCGGAAGTGCTTGAAAAAGTTCTCATCTGTGGCGACCACACGATTACCCCGGTAGCTGTCTCCCAGGGAAATCGGAATCAGCCAGGCCAGGCGGTTATCCTGTTTCAGGCCCTGATAGGTCGACCAGCGAATGTTGTTGGTGGCATCGCCAATATGAAACACGGTGTACAACAGCAGGTTCAACTGGCCACTTCGGGCGCCGATGATCAGGTCTGTACCGCTGATGGTGCTGGTGAAGGACTGCTTGATCTCCGTGCGGAGGTACTGGATGCCTAGCAACAGGGAAACGCTCAGGGTCAGGGTCAGGCACACCAGGGCCAGTACTTTTTTCCGGTGCCAGAGGCTGGCCAGGGCGAGTGTCAGGGCCAGGCGTGCTTTCATGTCCGGTCACCCTGCAGTTCCAGCTGATTATCGAAATGACGGGCCAGGGACTGGTCGTGACTGACGAACAGAACCGAGGTGTTGTGCCGGTGCGCAAGAGTTAGAAGCAGTTCCAGGAACCGGTCCCGGTTGTCGGCATCCAGTGCGGAAGTCGGCTCGTCCGCGAGAATCAGGCCGGGCGCGCCAATCAGCGCCCGGGCGGCTGCGATGCGTTGCTGCTGGCCAATACTCAGCCTGGTGACTTTCCTCTGCCAGTGGTCCGCGGGGATGGACAGGGCGGCAAGCAATCTCTCAGCCTCGTCTTCGACGGTCGGTTCGGTGCGCTCTCTGCGCAGTTCGGAAAGTCCGCAGGGCAGGGTGACGTTGGCTCGTGTGCTCAGGTAGGGCACCAGATTGAACTGCTGGAAGATCACGCCCATGTGGTCGGCCCGGAACTGGTCGCGGGCGCCGGCACCGAGCCGGTGAATATCGGTTCCGAGTACGCGGACAGTGCCAGAGGCCGGCCGAAGCATGCCTGCCAACAGGCTGAGCAGCGTGCTTTTGCCACTGCCGCTCGGGCCGTGCAGGAAAAGGTGTTCGCCGCGTTTCAGTATGATGTCCGGAAAGCTGAGGCGGGGCTGGACAGGATCCCAGGAAAAGCCGAGCCCGCTGACTTCCATCGCAGTTTCTGTGCTTCGGGAACTGGTGCTGGCTGAGTCTGTCTTGCTGGTCATGTTGGTTGCCGTCGGCCCGGTGTATGATGGCGGTTTCCGGATAGTAATCTCAGGAGTCTTTGGTCCAATGATGTCTGCCCCGGCACGTTCGCGCTTTGCGCTGCCTTTTTTCATCGCGCTTACCCTGGTGTGTGTACTTCCATCAACAGGCCGGACTGAAACCCGGGAGATCGACTGGCTTGAACTGATGCCCGCCGAGGATCTGGCGCTGCTGGAGAATATGCCAGAGATTGAGCACGAGGGCGATGGCCCGCCGCTGCTGCCGGATGAGATCATGACCGGTCGGGTTGTGCCGGAAATGGGCAATGTTGAAGGCCGCATTCCCGGCTTCGTGGTGCCCCTCAAGACAACCGAGGACATGCGCATCCTGGAGTTCTTCCTGGTGCCCTACTACGGCGCCTGTATTCATGTGCCGCCACCGCCCCCCAATCAGATCATTCACGTCAAGTACAAGAAAGGTTTTACGCTCGAAGCCCTGTACGATCCGGTGTGGATCGAAGGCAAGCTGGTCATTGACCGCACCGAAAACGACATCGGAACGTCTTCCTATTCTATGGTCGCAACCGGGGTTGAGCCGTACGAAGAATAGACGCTGTCATCGGCTGCGGAGTTCAAACCTGCTTTTTCCGTGGCCCAGACGGGCTGATCCCTGACCTTCTGGCCCTGCCCACTGAACGCCGAGATGCTCTATTACGGAAAACCGGGTTGTAATGGGTGTTGCAAGCGCCTGGGATGAGCTCAGGCCCGGACAGCTCAGGGTCTGGGTAACTTCGAAATCCGAGTGGGATGATTCGTCCTGATGATCATGGTCATGCCCATGACTGTGTCCGTGATCATCGCCACCTGCCTGATGATGCACTACCGCATTCATGACGGTGCACCCCCCCTCACTGGTGTTCGCAAGGGGGGTCTGTCCAAGCCAGTTGGTTACGTCGTTAACCAGTGCTTTCTGGTCGTCCGAACGGGCACGATGCTCGAACCCCACCAGGTTGTAGGCCGGCGATGTGAACAGGAGATCAATCTGCTCTCCCTCGATGGCCAGTTGTAGTTCGGCATGACCGTGCTGGTGCGCACCTGGATTGTCGCTGGCAAGCACAGGGCCAGCGCTTGCAATCGCGGCGCCAGCCAGGAAGAAGCAGGTTTTGGCTCGTAAGGACATGGCTTTATCTCTCGGCAGAAATGATACGTTATAACATATTGTTCGCTTGCCGGATAAAAATCAACAGGCAGTGCCTTGGCACCGCCTGAATGCTAGGATAGACCTCTAATCCATTAACACAGGATCCGCCTGTTTCATGTCAGAAACCGACACTTCCGGTGCTGCCCGCGCCGCAGAATTCGAGCGCTGGGCCAACGTTTTTACAGCTCACAAGGCATTCAGCCACCCATCCGAATTGCACGGCGCGCTCTGTGGTCGCCTGGCGGCCGGATCGCGTATCGAAGAGCCGGAGTGGCTGGCAATGGTTTGTGAACACATGGGGCTGGCCGAGAACGCGGCCGAAGAGTCCGATGATCTCGCCCCGTTCATGAACAAAGCCTATGAACAGACCCTGGAACTCTTGAAATCAGCAGACATGAGTTTCCATCCTTTACTGCCGGATGACGACTATGCCATTGAGCAGCGGCTGGAAGCCCTGGTTTCCTGGGTGCGGGGATTTCTCGAGGGTATGGCACTGTCAGCCGGCGAGTCACTCGGCCAGGCGCCGGACGAGATCCGGGAGCTGATCGAGGATATGGTGGCCATCAGCCAGCTATCCGAAGAGGAAGAAGCGGACGACGAAAGCGAGCAGCAGTTGCTGGAGATTACCGAATACATCCGGCTGGGGGCGCTCGCCGTGTTCACTGAATTCAACGCCCCTGAACCACCGAAGTCTGATTCGCCGACCCTGCACTGAGCCGGGTCCTGATTGCAGGAGAGACTATGAACTCCATGATTCCCGTAAAGGAGTTTGCCGAGCGCCGTCGCAAGCTGATGGAGCGTATGGCGCCAGACAGCATTGCGATTATTCCGGCCGCCCCGGAGCGCGTTCGTAATCGGGACGTGCTGCATCCGTTCCGCCAGGACAGCGATTTTCATTACCTGTCCGGTTTTGGTGAGCCGGAGGCCGTCCTGGCGCTGATTCCGGGCCGTGAACACGGGGAATCGGTACTGTTCTGCAAAGAGCGCAATCCGCAGAAGGAACTCTGGGACGGTTTCCTGGTTGGCCCGGAAGGCGCCATCGAACGCTACGGCCTGGACGATGCGTTTCCGATTGCAGACATCGACGATATCCTGCCGGGCATGATCGAGGGTCGCAGCCGGGTGTATTATCCCCTTGGCAAGGACGATCATTTTGACGCCCGTGTCATGGACTGGGTGAAGATGATTCGCAGCAAGGTTCGCAGTGGCGCCCATCCGCCGGGCGAGTTCGTAGCCCTGGAGCACCTGCTTCATGATCTGCGGCTATACAAGAGCGCCAATGAGATCAAGATCATGGCCAAGGCCGGCCAGATCAGTGCCGAGGCCCATTGCCGGGCCATGAAACGGGCCCGCAAGGGCGGCTTCGAGTACAACCTCGAGGCCGAGCTTATCCACACCTTCATGGAGCATGGCGCACGGTCTACGGCCTATCCCTCCATCGTGGGCGGGGGCGCCAATGGCTGCATCCTGCATTACATCGAGAACAGTGCACCGCTGAAGGACGGCGATCTGGTGCTGATTGATGCCGGCTGTGAATACCAGTGCTACGCCTCTGACATCACGCGCACCTTCCCGGTCAGTGGAAAGTTCAGCAATGAACAGCGGGCCCTCTACGAGGTGGTGCTGGCGGCGCAGTATCGGGCCATCGAGGCGGTCTCGCCTGAAAATCACTGGAACCGGCCCCATGAGGCTGCGCTGGAAGTACTGACCCAGGGCCTGATTGATCTGGGGCTGTTGTCCGGCACCCTGGAAGATGCCATTGCCAACGAAACCTACAAGCCCTTTTTCATGCACCGAACCGGCCACTGGCTGGGGCTGGATGTACACGACGTCGGCGATTACAAGGTCGGTGACGCCTGGCGCCAGCTGGAACCCGGCATGGCCCTGACCGTCGAGCCAGGCCTGTACATTGCGCCGGATAACACCGACGTGGACGAGAAATGGCGCGGCATTGGCATACGCATCGAAGACGATGTGGTGGTGACCAAAGACGGCTGCCGGGTCCTGACCGAAGCGGTGCCGAAAACCATTGCCGAAATCGAAGCCCTGATGGCGGACTGACAGCCTGTGACCAAGCCTGATACCGATCTGATCATTGCCGGCGGTGGCCTTGCCGGAGCGACCCTGGCTCTGGCGCTGGCACGGATGGTGCCGTCGCTGCGAGTGACCGTGGTCGAGGCCTTCCCGCTCTCGCCCGACGCCCTGCCGGAGAGTTACCAGCCGAGTTACGATGCCCGTTCAACCGCACTGGCATGGGGCTCCCGGTTAATCTTCGAGGAGCTCGGGCTGTGGCAAAGGCTGGCCGAACATGCCACACCCATCGAACATATCCATGTTTCAGATCGGGGCCATTTCGGTGCCACACGGTTGCATGCTGCCGAGCATGGCCAGGCGGCGCTCGGGTACGTGGCTGACAATCGCTGGATGGGGCTGTGTCTGATGCGTGAGCTTCTGGGTACCAGCGTCCAGTGGCGGGCGCCGGCAGAAGTAACGGACATGACGCCGATTCCCGGCGGCGTCCGTGTTCAGCTCTCAGAAGAAGGTGAAGAGACCGCGGAACTGACGGCCCGTTGCCTCGTTGTTGCAGATGGCGGTCGTTCCGGTCTGCGGGAAAGGCTCGGGTTCCGGCCGGATCGTCACAGCTATGGCCAGAATGCTCTGATCGCTAATGTCTCCACCAGTGACAGCCACGGATTCACTGCCTTTGAACGATTTACCGATGCCGGTCCCATGGCTCTCTTGCCCCATGGATCACCGACCAGAGCCGGACATCAGTCGGCACTGGTCTGGACGCTATCCGATGAGGTTCTGCAGCAGGTTCTGGCGCTGCCCGACGACGAGAAATGTCGTTGGCTTCAGGACCGGTTTGGCTGGCGTCTGGGCCGGTTTACCCGCATCGGCGCCTGTCACCATTACCCGCTGACCCTGACGACGGTGGACGAGCCGGTACGCCCTGGGGTTGCCCTGGTGGGCAATGCGGCCCATGCCCTGCATCCGGTCGCCGGGCAGGGCTTCAATCTCGCGCTGAGAGGGCTCATGACGCTGGTCGAACAGTTTCGCCTGGCTGAAGAGCAGGGCAGGTCGATTGGCGATCTTGAGGTCCTGAAGCGCTACCAGACACTGCATCGGGAAGACTGGCAACAGACGGTGCGCTTCTCCGATTCGCTTGTTCGTTTGTTCGGGCATTCCATGCTGCCGGTTGCGGCGGCCCGCGATGCCGGCCTGGTGGGTCTTGATCTGTTGCCTGGGGCAAAACGCTGGTTTGCCCGCAAGGCCATGGGCCTGGGCGGCCGCAGGGCCGTGATTGAGCGGCCCGGAAACCTGAACCGGGAGGCGCCGGCTAATGAGTGAGGCGCAAACGTTCGATATTCTGGTGGCTGGCGGTGGCATGGTCGGTTCTGCCCTGGCTCTCGGGCTGTCACGACAGGGTTGGCATGTGGGGCTGGTGGAAGGTTCCGGCCATGAGTCTCTGGTTGAGGCGCCGGACTCCGCCACCACCGTTGCCGATTTTGAACCACGGGTCAGTGCCATTTCGGTGGCGAGCCAGCAATTGCTGGAGCAACTCGGAGTCTGGTCCGAGGTGACCGCCGGTCGGCACTGTCCTTACCAGACTATGACGGTCTGGGATGGCGACGGCACGGGGCGTATACAGTTCGAGGCCGCCGAGCTTCAGGCGCGGGCTCTCGGAACGATTGTCGAGAACCGCAGCATCGTGCGATCACTGTTCAGGGCCCTAGAACAAAGTCCGGTCGAACTGATTGATGGCGCAAGGATTACTGGCTGTAAACGGTTGTCTGGAACTTATACGGTTGAGCTGGAGGATGGTCGATCCCTGTCGGCGGGGCTACTGGTAGGGTGTGACGGTGCCAATTCCCGTCTGCGCCACTGGGTTGGCCTGCCAACGCGTGAGTGGGACTACGACCAGCAGGCAATCGTATGCACGGTGAAAACCAGCCAGAGTCACCGTTTCACCGCGTGGCAGCGATTTTCGACGACCGGGCCGCTGGCATTTTTGCCCTTGCTGCCAGAGTCCGGAGATGAGCATTTCTGTTCCATTGTCTGGTCGCAGGATACCGGGGAAGCGCGGCGTCTGATGGCTTTGGACGACACCGACTTTGCCGCTGAACTTGAGCGTGCGATTGAGCGCGAGCTGGGATCGGTGGAGTCCATTTCCGGTCGCTTCGCCTTTCCGCTTCGACAGCGCCACGCGAAGGACTACATTGCCCCCGGTTTTGCCCTCGTCGGCGATGCCGCCCATACCATCCATCCGCTGGCGGGACAGGGTGCCAACCTTGGCTACGGAGATGTACGGGCTCTGCTCGATGAGCTTTCGCGAGCCAAAAAGGCGGGCCAGAGTCCAGCCAATGAGCTGGTTCTGGCGCGCTATCAGCGCCGCCGGAAAGGCGAGAATCTCGCCATGATGGCCGCCATGGAGGGCTTCAAACAGCTGTTCGGCCGTGATGAGCTGCCGGTCCGCTGGCTGCGAAATACCGGCCTGCGCTGGCTCAACCAGATGGGGCCGGTGAAAAATCGTATAGCTGCCGAGGCCATGGGGCTTAACGGCTGAATAAAAAAGGAATTGTCCAATGGCAGGAAGCAGCCTTCTGGTTCTGATCGATGACATCGCCACCGTTCTGGACGATGTTGCCCTGATGACAAAAGCCGCCACCAAGAAAACCGCAGGTGTTCTGGGGGATGATCTGGCGCTCAATGCCCAGCAGGTGACCGGTGTAAAACCTGCCCGGGAACTGCCAGTGGTCCTCGCGGTTGCCCGCGGCTCCATGATCAATAAGGCCATCCTGGTGCCGGCGGCCCTTGCGATCAGTTTTTTCATGCCCTGGCTGGTAACGCCTCTGCTGATGCTCGGCGGTGCATTCCTTTGCTTTGAGGGCTTCGAGAAGCTGGTGCACAAGTTTTTGCACCGGGAGCAGGACCAGAAGCGCAAAGGCGAGCTGCGTGAAGCCCTGAAGAGCCCGGACGTCGACTTGCGGGCGATCGAGAAAGACAAGATTAAGGGCGCCATCCGCACCGACTTCATTCTGTCTGCCGAGATCATTGCCATTACCCTTGGAACGGTAACGACCCAGACCATCGGCATGCAGTTCATGGTGCTGGCGGTGGTCGCCATCCTCATCACGGTCTGTGTTTACGGTCTGGTGGCGGGGATCGTGAAACTGGACGACGGCGGTCTCTACCTCAGCCAGCAAGAGAACCCGGTGCTCCAGCAATTGGGTTCAGGCATTCTCTGGCTGGCCCCCTATCTGATGAAGACACTCTCCATTCTGGGCACTCTGGCAATGTTTCTGGTGGGCGGTGGCATTCTTACCCACGGACTGACGCCGGTATACGACGCTATTCATCACTTTGCCGAGGGTTTCAGTGGTGTGGCTGGTGTGCTCGTGCCAACGGTGGCCAATGGCCTGTTCGGTGTGCTGGCAGGTGCGCTACTGGTGGCCATTATCACGCCACTGACGCGATGGTGGCAGGCGAGGAACGCCTGAGAAGACCGGGGCTCTAGAGGCAGGCGTCGAACAGCCGACTCACCAGTACCGGTACCGCGGTTTCGACCCTCAGAATACGGGGGCCGAGATGCACGCTCTGGCAGCCGGCTTCTTCCAGTTTGCCCACTTCGTAAGCCGTGAAGCCACCCTCCGGGCCAATGCAGAGCACGGTCGGCTGGTTAAGGTGCACAGGGCAGGGGGTGCTTGTGCCGGGATGCGCTACCAGGGCTCGTTTATCCGCCAATAGCGCCGGCAACTCATCTTCCACGAAGGGTTTGAACAGCTTGCGGATATGCACCTGTGGCATCAGGGTATCTTTTGCCTGTTCCAGCCCCAGCGTCAGGTTCTCCCGAAGTTGTTCGTCTGAGAGCCACGGCGTCTGCCAGAAGCTTTTCTCCACCTTGTAGCTGTTGATCAGCCAGAGGTCCTTCACGCCGAGGGCAGCGCAGGTTTGCAGGATGCGACGGAACATCTTGGGCCGGGGCATGGCGAGTATCAGGGTGAGCGGCAGAGGCGGCGGCGGAGCCTGATTCAGCGTCACCCGCAGCTCCGCTTCGTTATCGGTGAGCCGGATAACTTCGCCGGTTCCCAACTGGCCATCCGCGCGGCCGACCGGCACGGTATCGCCAGCAACCACTTTGATCACGGACTGCAGGTGCTCCAGGCGTCGACCGCGCAGAACGGCGCGGTCAGTTGCCACGAAATCCTCGTCAAACAGTAACGCCAGATTCATTCGCCGGCGGGCTCATCGCTTTCCGGGTCTGCGACTTCCCGTTTTGCCAGCCGCCCGAACAGGATACCGACCTCGAACAGGATCCACATGGGAACCGCGAGAAGGGTCTGGGAAATAATATCCGGCGGCGTCAGCAGCATGCCGATGATGAAACAGCCCACCACCACGTAGGGGCGCTTGGCTGCAAGATCGGCGGGCGTGGTGGCGCCGGTGAGGATCAACAGCACCGTGGCGATCGGAATTTCGAAGGCCACACCGAAGGCGAAGAACATCTTGAGTACAAAATTGAGGTAGCTGGTGATGTCCGGAAGTTCGACGATGCCTTCGGGGCCTATCGCAGTAAAGAAGCCGAACACCAGCGGGAAAACCACGTAATAGGCAAACGCAGCGCCCGCGTAAAACAGGATGACCGAGGTAAACAGCAGCGGAAAGGCCAGGCGTTTTTCGTGGGCGTAGAGGCCCGGCGCAATAAAGCTCCAGAGCTGGTAGAGAATGATCGGAATGGCAGCGAACACAGCCAGAACCAGGGCCAGCTTCAGCGGTGCGAAGAAGGGCGAGGTAACATCCGTTGCGATCATGGTCTGGCCAACGGGCAACAGGGAACGGATGGGCTCCGACAGCCACAGGTAAAGTTCGTTGGCAAACGGATAAATGGCAGCGAAGCAGACCAGCACCGCAAGAACCATTTTCAGAAGGCGATTACGCAGTTCGAGCAGATGCTCGATCAGTGGCATTTCCTGCTGCTCCGGAGGCAGCTGGTTGCCGTCGGGTTTTGCATTCATGAACGATTATCCGGCGGACTTTGCGGGGTTTCGCGTTTGGGTTGTTCGTTTCCGTCAGAGCCGGAATCTGGCGTCTGCGAGGAGCTACCAGCATCGGGCTGATCCTGCGCTGGAGCCTCGGAGGCCTTTGGCTGGCCGGATACCCGCCGTGTCGCAGGTGCAGGCCTTGGCTTCTGGGTCTCGTTCTCGGGCAGGATCATGTGCTCGTATTTCCTGGCTTCGTCCAGGGCGCCACGCACGGTTTTCTGAACGTCGTCGAGGCCAACATCTCCCGCCTTGCGAAGCTCGTCGCGGAGTTCGCCGGCTTTTAGCTCCCGGTCCAGTTCCGAGGTGAACTGGCCAACCATGCGCCGTGCACCACCCACCCAGCGGCCAGCCGCACGGGCGGCCGCAGGCAGGCGCTCGGGGCCGAGTACCAATAGCGCTATGACGCCGCAGATCAGCAGCTCAAGAAAGCCGATATCGAACATTCAGCCTGGTCTCAGCTGTGGGACTTGTCCCGGGGCTTGTCTTCGGCCGCCGCTTGTTGCTGTGGCTGCTCCCCTTCCTTGCCTTCCAGGGATTCCTGGTTCTCGGCCTTGGAGTCCTCATCGCTCATGGACTTCTTGAAGCCGCGAATGGCACCACCGAGGTCGCTGCCGATGTTGCGAAGCTTCTTGGTTCCGAACAACAGAATGACAATGCCGAGTACGATAAGTAATTGCCAGATGCTGATACCCATTACGGGGTCCTCGTTTTAGTGTTTCTGTTCAATGACATTGTACGTTACCAGAACCGTTACGCGGAAACCCCTTTAGAGGTATTACCGCTCACTTGTTCCTCGACGCTTTTTCTTCCAGGCCTGACAGGTCGAACCGGCTGGCCAGTTCGTCCAGGATGTCCTTCGGGCCAAGGCCCAGTCTCGACAGCATGACCATGCTGTGGAACCAGAGGTCGGCGGTTTCATAGACCACGTCCCGGGTTTCCCCGGAATGCTCTGCGTCCTTGGCTGCCAGCAGGGTTTCCGTGCACTCTTCCCCCACTTTTTCCAGGATCTTGTTCAGGCCCTTGGCGTGGAGGCTGGCTACATAGGAGGTTTCCGGGTCTGCCTCTTTCCTGGCCTCCAGAACCCTCGCCAGGTTTTCCAATACATCGCTCACAGTCCGTGCTCCTCAGTTGCTGCCGTAAATAGTGCCGGGGTCCTTGATCACCGGGTCAACGCTGACCCACTGACCGTCTTTCAAAGTCCGGTAGAAGCAGCTGCGTCTGCCAGTATGGCAGGCGATGCCGCCTTTTTGTTCTACTTTCAGCAGGATGACGTCCTCGTCGCAGTCCAGTCGAATGTCCCGGATGACCTGTTGGTGCCCCGAGGTTTCCCCTTTGCGCCAGAGCTTGCCCCGGGAGCGCGACCAGTATACGGCGTGCCCTTCTTCGGCGGTCAGCCTGAGCGACTCGCGGTTCATCCAGGCCATCATCAGGATGTCGCCGGTGTCGGCGTCCTGGGCGATGGCCGGAACCAGGCCGTCCTCTGTCCAGCGAATGGCATCCAGCCAGTCAGGGGTCTCGACGTTATCCGAGCTATTTTGCATTTTTGTGAATCCTGAAATCTTTATCGGTTATCGGCTGCCCCGGAGCATGAGCCCGCCGGCGACGGCAAACAGGGCCCAGCTCCAGGCAGGCACGCTTTCAATCCACTGCCGGCTCTCGGGCTGAGTGCCCAGAAAGCCGCCGGCAATGAGCAGTACCGCCAATGTCGCCCGCCGCCAACGCCGCTCGGTACGGATCTGCTGCTCCCGGAGCAACGCCAGTGTTGCCCGGTTCTGGGGCTCGGTGGGCCCCGCCTGCCGCAGTTGCAAGAGCGCATCGTGCACCAGCTGGGGCATTTCCGGCGACTGTTCCAGCCAGGAGGGAAGGTGCGACTGCAGCGACTTGATCAGCCCCGAAGGGCCAATGCGTTTGCGCATCCAGGTCTCGAGGTAGGGTTGCGCGGTGCTCCACAAATCCAGATCCGGATACAGCTGTCGGCCCAGACCTTCAACGTTCAGGAGGGTTTTCTGCAGCAGAACGAGCTGGGGCTGCACTTCCATATTGAACCGCCGTGCCGTCTGGAACAGGCGCAACAGGAAGTGGCCGAACGAGATATCCTTCAACGGCTTCTCGAAGATGGGCTCGCAAACAGTACGTATGGCCGCCTCAAACTGGTTCACTGGCGTGTCGGGCGGTACCCAGCCGGACTGAATATGCAGCTGCGCAACCTGCCGATAATCCCGGCGGAAAAAGGCCAGAAGGTTTCGGGCAAGATAGCTCTGGTCATCCGGTGCCAGGGTGCCAACGATGCCGAAATCGATGGCGATATATCGGGGATCCGAGGGATTGGACGTATCCACAAAGATGTTGCCCGGATGCATGTCGGCATGGAAGAAGCTGTCCCGGAACACCTGGGTAAAGAAAATTTCCACGCCTTTTTCAGCCAGTACCTTCATGTCGACGCCGGCGGCCTTCAGAGCCGCAGTATCGGCAATGGGGATGCCGTGAATCCGCTCCATCACCAGCACGGATTTGCGGGTGTAGTCCCAGTCGATAAAGGGAATGTAGATCAGCGAGGAGTTTTCGAAATTCCGGCGCAGCTGGCTGGCGTTGGCGGCCTCGCGCTGGAGATCCAGCTCATCGTGAATGGTGGAATCGTAGTCGGCTACCACTTCCACCGGGTGCAGGCGCTTGCCTTCGGACCAGTATTTTTCCAGCAGGCCAGCCATCAGGTACATCAGGGCCAGATCCTGACGGATTACCTTCTCTATGCCCGGTCGCAGAACTTTCACAACTACCTTCTGGCCGTTGCGCAGGGTGGCTGCATGCACCTGGGCAACCGATGCCGAGGCAAGCGGGTCCGGACTGAATTCGGCAAACAGGTCCGAAACCGGGGCACCGAGGGAGGTTTCGATAATGCTCCGGGCTTCATTGCTCGGGAACGGCGGTACCCGGTCCTGGAGATTCTTCAGGGATTCCGCCATGTCGTCCGGCAGAAGATCCCTTCGGGTCGAGAGGATCTGGCCAAACTTTACGAACACGGGGCCCAGTTCCTCCAGCGCCAGCCGAAGGCGGTCGCCACGATCGAGCTTCGGTTGCGGGAACAGGTGCCAGGGCGCCAGCAGGAAAAACACCTTCAGGGGCGCGGGCAGCTCTGCGATAGGCAGGAACGTGTCCAGCCGGTAGCGGCAGAATACCCAGGCAATTCGGAACAGGCGTTGCAGGCGGGTCACAGGTTCTCCGATTCGTCAGTCTTGCCGCGGTTTTCAATCAGATTAAGCCGCGCTTCCAGTCTTTCCGTGCGCAGGTTCAGTTCGTCGATATCCTCGAACGTAGCTTCCAGCTCCCGCCGACCGGGCAGGGCGCGACTTTCCTCGTGCACATACTCCTCGATGTTGGCATTCAGGGACTGAAAGGCCTGTCGACTCCATCGGATAGCGCCGCGAACCCGTTGGCCCAGAAAGTGCGCCGGCACATCGCCGATGTGCCGGGCCATGGCGGCTTCCCAATCCGGTTCAAGCTGGTTCAGGGCTCGTTGCAGCTGATGGGCCAGCGCTGTGTCGCCGGTCACGTCAAGACGGCCGTCGGCAAAGACCCGGTCATCGCCGGTGGCCAGCGCTGCAAAGGCGATGGGTTTGCCGGTGATCTTGAGCGCTGGCTGTTCGACCGGCTGGCTGCCGACGCGGACGCGGTTTCCGGCCCGGTCCAGGGTGTAGGTCAGGGCAATCGGGTCGGTGATATTGAACTGAACCGGCCCCGCCAACGCTTCCATCAAGGCACTATGCCCCGCCGGATCCAGTTCCAGTGCCCGGTTCAGGGCACTTTCCAGGATAGCGGAGACAGCGGAAAGCAGGGTGGGGCCGGGAAACATCAGGGCTTGATTCCCACGTGCAGGGCGACGATACCGCCGGTCATGTTGTAGTACTTGCAGTTCACCAGGCCGGCGTTCTCCATCATGCCCTTGAGGGTGTCCTGGTCGGGATGCATGCGGATGGATTCAGCCAGGTACTTGTAGCTTTCACTGTCGCCGGCGATGAGCTGGCCCATCAGGGGCAGGGCGGAAAACGAGTAGGTGTCGTAGGCCTTGCTCAGCAATGGATTGGTCGGCTTGGAAAATTCGAGGATCATCAGCTTGCCGCCGGGCTTGAGAACCCGGGTCATGTCGCGCAGGGCCTGGTCTTTATCGGTGACATTGCGCAGACCGAAGGCGATGGATACCGCATTGAAGTTGTTGTCCGGAAACGGCAGATGCTCAGCATCTGCCTGTACGTATTCAATGTTGCCGGCATAGCCGCGATCGGTCAGCCGGCTGCGGCCCACCTGCAGCATGGAGGCATTGATGTCGGCCAGCACCACTTTCCCGGACGGACCCACAAGGTCTGAAAACTTCATGGTGAGATCGCCAGTGCCGCCGGCAATGTCCAGCACCTGGTGGCCGGGACGCACGCCCGAAAGCTCAATGGTGAAACGTTTCCAGAGCCGGTGAATTCCCATGGACATCAGGTCATTCATGAGGTCGTACTTGCCCGCCACACTGTGGAACACCTCGGCCACCTGGCTCGCTTTCTGGCTCTTGGGCACATTGCGGAAACCGAAATGGGTTACGTCGTCCTGGCCGTTGCTGTTTGCGACCTGGTTGGCTGGCGTTTGCTGCTCGCTCATGGGGCATGTCCTGTCAGAATCTGAACCCCGTATTCTAACCGCTGACGGGGTTGCTACAAGGGTGGCGGTGAGTTAAATAGCGCCCTAAACTGTAAATCTATCCAAATCCGAGAGAAAACCGCTTCATGTCTGTAATTGATGTACATCGCCCGCACACCCTGGATCAAGAACACGCAAGGCAGGCCGCAGAATCCCTTGCCAAAGACCTGTCCAGTCAGTTTGACGTGCATTATGAGTGGGAAGGCGACCACCTGAAGTTCAAGCGCAGTGGCGTCAAGGGGCACCTGAACATCACGCCGACAGACCTGCACATTCACCTGGAGCTGGGCATGATGCTGCGGCCCTTCAAATCGCGGATCGAGCAGGAAATCCACTCCCAGCTGGACCAGATCATCAAGGCCTGAGCCAGCCAACTATCCCCGGCTCAGAGGTTTTCCGGCAGGCTGAACGGGTCCGGGTGATGGTCGAGAATGTTGCGCATCACCCGCTGCTCCCGGGAAACCAGCCGGTCGATCAGTAGCTCCACATCATCCATCTTCCGGAAGGCGGAATAGCCCCGGTGCAGGAAGCTGTGCAGATCCGTCAGATCGGCCATCTCTGCCGGGCCCCGGGTCATCGATAGCAGCCATCCAAGGGTGCGGTTGCGGACATAGCGATCAAGTTGCTGGCCAACGTCTGCCACCAGGGTAATCTGTTTCTCTCTCTGCGCCAGCCGTCGGCTCTCCCGGTAGGCGGCACAATAGGCGCCCGTGGTGATTGCCCGCGCAGACACACCCTGTTGATGGAACAGTTCGGCGAGCTCCAGGTCCAGCTGCTGGGTGATCAGGTTCAGTTCCACGAGGCCGGCGAAGGTGTCCAGCAGATTATCTGGCAACCACTTCACCATTTTGGGAAACACCCGATCAATATTGTCGTCCCGGCGGGTCATGCCGGCCGGGGCATAGAGGTCGGTCAGCAGAAATTCAAGGCCGTGGTGATATCCGGGATGGCGATAAAGATCCTCATGGGTCGACTTCAGCCGCTCCGCCTGCCAGTCGGCGACGGAGACGGCGTGTTCCATAAGCGGATGCTCGGCTTTCAGGCGCCGGAAATCATGGTAGTCCAGAAGCAGTTGCTGCAGCCGGCGAGCGCTTTCAGAGCGGGCTTCGGTAGCGACGAGGCGCTCACGGTACATGGGCGATGGCTCCACTAAACCTGAGGAAAAGAGCGTAGTTTAGCGGAGCTGCAGTGGTCTTGCAGCAGGGTGCAAACCGGGCGTCAGCCCTGCGCGGCTGTCGGGAGCGTTTCGAACCCCGGAACCCATTCCTTGCTGTCCAGCGTAATGAAGTGGCTCGGTGCCTCGGTTTCCACGATGCGCATGGTGGTCGGGCTCTGGCGGGCGCTGGCCAGCATGGATGAGCGATCGAGAATGCGATCCACGGCAGGGATCAGGAAGGTGCCGTGGCGCACATGACTGTAGACACTGCTGTCCGTCCGCGCCATCCAGTCCATGATGTTCTCGATGTTACGAACAATTGTCAGGTGATCCTTGGTGGCTGAGAACAGCTTGCTCAACAGCTGCTTCTTGCGCGGGTTCATCTTGCCGAAAAAGGTCTGGCCATAGGCTGACGACGGAGCGCTGTTGATCAGCCGGATCAGCCAGGGCCACATGCCGTGACTGACCGGTTCCAGAATGGTGGTTACCAGAGCTGAGAGCTTGCCGTTGGGGAGTACCGGTGCCTCCAGAACCACTTCCACGTCATCATAGAGCTCGGGCCATTGCTTGATGGCCTCGAGAATGACCGCTCCGCCACGGGAATGTCCATGAACCCGGATGTTCTGAGTAGTCGGTAGGCTGGAGAGCGCCTGGTTAAGAATGCAGGCGTCGTACTCGATCGTGCCTTCCAGCTGCTTGATCGGCACTTCCCATTCCGGCGTCTCCGGCGTAACGCCGTTTACCGGGATGTGGTAGTTACTGCAGGTGAGCAGGATCAGTTCAGTGGTCGGCGCTTCATAGGCCTGGGTGAAGTAGCAGTGATTTTCCAGAAAGCCGTGCACGCCAATTACGGTCTGCTCCGCTTTGCCGCTGTGGTTGCGAACGGAAACAGCGCCCTTGCCGACGCGATACACATGCCCGGAAAACATTTCCGAGTAGGCGCTTTCAATCGGTTTGATCAGCTTGCGAACATGGCTCGCTTTCATAACTGTTCTCCCACCCAGCACGGCAATGGCCTGTTGTTGGAATTTGGTTGTGCTGGTAAGCCTTTTGTACCCCGATCATCTCGTTATGTTACTGGCTCTGAGTACGGATTTTTTGATGTCTCAGGGCCAATCGATCACGGATCGGCAGTGTTTAATAACCATTGCACCAAGGCTTATAACCAGTATAGGACTGAACAGTTACTCACGTGTAATTTTTTGTAACAGTGTGCGCTGGTGCCGCATATGGAGACGGCGCGGCTTGTCTGGCACAATGCGGAGTTCGGTTTTTACTTAGGGCGCCTCCTGCTTGGCATTGGATCCAGGGCCCCTTTCTTCATTACTTCTCCAGGGACGTTCGGGTTTGAGTCACGAGCAATCGCATCTCCTGCTACCTGCTGATTCGGCCTGGCTGGCCCTGGAGCGCCCGGAAAACCCCATGACCATCACCGTGATGTTGCGGGTTGATGGGCTCACTGCGCCCCGTTTCAGGGAGTTTCTGCGGGTGTACTGGATGGCCTGGGAGCGTTTCCGGTACATGCCCGTCAAGCGCTCACCTGCCTGGTGGTGGGAGCAGGATCCGACGTTTGATGTTAGCCACCACCTTGATGTGGTTGTGGATCGTTTCACGCCCGACAGCCTTCAGGAATGGGTGTCCGCGCGTCTGAACCAGCCTCTGCCCATGTATCGCCCGCGCTGGAAATTCTGGCTTGCGCCCAATGCCGAGGGTGGGGCGGTGCTACTGCTGCGCATTCACCACTGTTACGCCGATGGCCTGTCTCTGCTGGGCATCTTTGACCGACTGTGCCCATCCTCTCCCCAGCAGCATCCCGCCATTTACGGCGCCCCCGAAATCGCGGAGCTGTCACGCTGGACGGCTGCGGCAAAGGCCTGGTTCGGGCAACTGATGGCATCCGAAGAGCCTTCTGAAGAATCCCACGGTGCTGGCAATGCAGACCGGTCCGCCGGTAATCAATGGCAGGACGCGGGTCGCTTGCTGGAGCGGGTCGCCAAGAAGAGCCTGAAGCTGGTCAATGAATTTTCGGAGTTCCTGGTGGAGCCGGAAGACACGGCGACGGATCTCAGGCAGCCGCTGCTGGGGAGGCGACATTGTCGCTGGTCCGAGCCGGTGCCCCTCGACCGCTTCAGAAACATTGCCCGAGCTACCAATGTAACCATCAACGATGTGTTGTTGAGCTGTGTGGCGGCGGCTGTGCGCACCCGCCTGGGCATTGAAGGCGAGGACCTCGATGAAGCCGTGCTGCATGCCGCCGTACCGGTGGATATTCGCAGTCGCCTGCCCGAGGAGCTCAAGCCTGCACCCGGCGCGCTGGGCAACTATTTTGGCACCGTGTTTGTACCCTTGCCGGTGGATGGTGAAAGTCCCCTCGAGCGACTTTTCCGCATCAAGCACGAAACCCGCCGTCTTAAGAAAAGCTGGCAGCCCGGCATTGCCTGGGGTCTCGCGGCCAGCGCCACGATTGTTCCAGAGCCTTGGCGGGAGCCGTTGGCCGAGGTGTTCTACCGCAAGGCCAGTGCCGTGGTGTCCAACGTACCGGGAACTCCGGAGGCCCGGTATATTGCCGGCTGCCGGATAACCGAACAGATGTTCTGGGTGCCCCAGGCCGGGGATATCGGTCTGGGCATCAGCATTGTCAGCTACGCCGGCCAGGTCCAGTTTGGCGTGGTTGCCGATGAGGCCGTCATGGCCGATCCCGAAGACTTCCTCAACGACTGCCTGCAGGAACTGGCCCAGTTCCCCGGCGACTGATCCGCCGGGTCGTACTCCCAAAGTTTCAATTCAAGTGCCTCCCAAATGAGCAGAAAACCTGCTCCGTCGAAGCATTTTCCCCCTCACTCGCATCACCGACCATGGAATTCAGGCGACAGACCGCGCCTGGGGCGTCCGGATGATCCGGGCCTCCGATCCCAGATTTCCAAAAACAACCGGGGGAACTATGAAAAACAATAACGTCAGAAAGTCAGGGTTAGCGATTGCCATGGCAGCGGCCATGGGCGCCAGCGCAGGAGCCAATGCCGCTGTTGAGCTGTATAACCAGGACGGCACCAGCTTTTCGGTGGATGGCTACTTCAACGCATTCTACGTAAACCGTGACGACAAGCAGAACGACGTTCGGGATTCCCGCATCAAGATGGGCTTCCTGCCGAACACCATCGGCTTCAATTTCAGCAAGGATATGGGTGATCTGACCCTGGGCGGACGTTCTTCGTTCTGGACCACCATCAATGACAGTCTTGATTCACCCACAGACACCGCCATCGACGTGCGTCAGTTCTATGCCACGGTAGACGGCGATTTTGGTCAGGTGCTGATTGGTAAGGACTTCGGCCTGTATGCCCGCTCCAACATTTTCCTCGACGAAATCCTGATGGGATTCGGTTCCCCGGGCGTTGCCGGTGGCGTTTCCTTCGGCAATATCCGCGCAGGCTATCCGTACCCGACACCCTCCGCCCAGATTACCTATCGCTCGCCGGATATGAGCGGCCTCAAAGTCGCCGCCGGCGTGCTGGATCCCGCCGATACGGTGACCGGCGCCAACGATGAAAACGCCGCACCACGCTTCGAGTCCGAGGTAACCTATAACGCCAACCTGAACGACGTGGCCCTGACCGGCTGGGTGAACGGCCGCTACCAGTCTGCCGAGAACGGCACGACAACCGTCGACAGCACAGGCCTCGGGTACGGCATCAAGGCGTCGGTCGCGGGACTGACCCTGGCCGCTTCCGGTTTTACCTCCAAGGGTGACAACCCGGTTCTGATCGGCAACGGTGCGGTGACAGAAGACGATGCCGATGGCTTTCTGGTTCAGGGCTCTTATGCCTTCGGCGCCAATCGCGTCGTGCTTTCCTACGGCGAGACGGATGCTGAAATCCTGAACCTGGAAACCGAGAGCACAACGCTCGGGTTCTTTCACGATGTAAACAGCAACTTCAAGCTGGTTGCCGAGTACAACATGTACGAAGACAACAACCGCACCACCGGTGCAACCACCACTGAGGCGGACACCATCGCCCTTGGCGCCATCGTGATGTTTTAAGCCCTACCTGGCGTTGCGGGTGGCAGGAGGCCTCTCGCTGCGCTGGTTTGTCTAAGACTAAAGTGCCGGTTTGCCTTGAGGCAAACCGGCAGCGCCACCAGGCATTGATTCAGGAGGCAGTTTAATCAATGGCTTATGAACATTTTGGCGCGCCTATTAAAAGCACTGAAGTCGCATTGGCTGCGTTTACGGATGCCGTAGAATCGGTGAAAAGTCATCCGTTTTCGGGAACCGCGTTTATGAAGCCAGCGACGACCCTGCCTGCGGTCCGGGTAGCGAGCTCCAGCGTTCGCGATCCCATGTTGGCCGCCACCAATCTCGCCAGCCAGCTCAGCCACGAGCATCTTGGCTGTGTACTCTTCTTCTGTTCTGCGGAATACGACCTGGGTCGACTTGGTAGTGCCCTTGAGCACAGTTTTCAGGGTGTGCGCGTCTGCGGCTGCACTTCGGCCGGGGAGATCACTCCGGACGGCTACGGACGTGGATGCATCACCGCCATCGGCTTTGACAGCCGCTATTTCGCCATTGATTGCGCGCTGATCCGGGAGCTGGACCGATTCACCCTGCAGGATGCCCAGGGGGTAATCGACGGCCTGCTTTCGACCTGCCGGGATGCCAGACTCGCGCCGGTCAAAGGCAACACCTTTGCCATCACGCTGCTGGACGGCCTGTCCAGCCGTGAAGAGCTGGTGCTGGCAACGCTCAACTCGGCCCTTGGCACCATTCCCCAGTTTGGCGGTTCTGCCGGCGACGATGAGCGTCTGGCCAACACCCACGTGTTCTACGATGGCCAGTTCCATACCGGAGCTGCCACGGTGTTGCTGGTAAATACACCGCTGGATTTCCGGGTATTTTCCACGCATCACATGGTCGAACGCAGTGAAAAGCTGGTGGTGACGGACGCCTGCGCGGAAAGCCGCACGGTATTCGAGCTTAATGCAGAGCCGGCGGCCGATGCCTATGCCCGAGCCGTTGGCGTGGATGTCGAAGCACTGGATCGAAAGGTGTTCGCGCTGCGGCCCATGGGGGTGAAAATCGGCGGCCACTATTTTGTCCGCTCGGTGCAGCGGGTGAACCCGGACAAGAGTCTGACTTTCTATTGCGCCGTGGAAACCGGAATCGTGATGACGGCCATGGAGCCGGAATCCCTGCTGGACAGCGTTCGTACCCAGATAGAAGCCGCAGAACGGGTTGTGGGGCCACCTCTGGTGACCATCGGCTGCGATTGTTTCCTGCGCAGGCTGGAGGCTGAACTGACCGGGGAGGTGGAAGCGGTCTCGCAGTTCCTCCGCCACCACAATGTAATTGGCTTTAACACGTACGGCGAGCAGTTCGACGGTATGCACATCAACCAGACGTTTACGGGGGTGGTCATTGGCCAGCCTGATGTCCGTTCCGGACAAGATTGAAACACCCGTTGAAGACAGGCGGGATCTCCGGATTGCCGAACTTGAGGCGGAGAACGAGCGCCTGCGGCGGATTCGCGATGCCCTGATTGTCCGGGTGGAGTCCGGCTCTGCCCACAAGCCGGAGCCCTACGCCGCCTTCGAGCACTCGGTGGTGCTTGCCGAGCAGGTTCGGGAGCGGACCGAGGCACTGAACCAGGCCATGGAGCAGCTCAAGGGCAGCAACAAGGCCCTGAACCGGGCCCGGGAAGAAGCCGAGACAACCCGCCAGAGATTGAGCGATGCCATCGAGAGCATTGCCGACGGTTTTGTGCTGTTTGATAACCGGCATTGCCTGATCCAGAGCAACAGCCGGTTCCGGAGCTACTGGCGCCATGCCGGTGTTGACGCGCCGGGCCAGGGTACCCGGATTTCAGATGTAAAGCGGCAGGCGGTGGCCTGCGGTCTGGTCCTGGAGGAACACAGCCATCCGGATTCGGAAGGCGTGGTGTTTCTGCTGGCCAACGGCCGCTGGGTTCAGGTTACCGAGAGACCGACCCGGGAAGGTGGGTTGGTGGTGCTCTATTCCGACATCACCGATGTGAAGAACAGCGAAATGGCCCGCCGGATCAAGGCGCTCGAAGAAAGCGAGCGCTGGATCCGGGTGGTGACCGACCATGTTCCCGCGCTGATTGCCTATATCGGCGCCGACATGACCATCCAGTTCTGCAACAAGGTCTATGAGTCATGGTACGGGCGCAAAGGCGAATCGCCCCTTGGCAAACGTCTTAACGAGGTGCATTCGCCGGAGTTTTACCAGCGACTGCTTCCCCAGATTCTCGATGTCATGGACGGCCACAACGTGACGTTCGAATTCGAGGAGACCGGTGAGCAGGGTGAGGTACGCCACATGCTGCGTTCCTACGTGCCGAATTTCGATGAGCAGGGCGATATCATCGGTTTCTTCGTGCTGATACGGGACATCACCGACCGCCGCAAGACCGCTCTGGCCCTGGAGCAGGCCTATGACAACCTCGAGCGACGGGTGAAGGAGCGCACGGCAGCCCTGACCGGCCTGAACAACCAGCTGCGCCAGGAAATCACCGAGCGGGCGGCTGTGGAAGCGCGCCTTCGGGATGCCAAGCTCGAGGCCGAGCGGGCCAACCTCTCAAAAACCAAGTTCCTGGCGGCCGTCAGCCACGACTTGCTGCAACCTCTGAATGCCGCACGGTTATTCACCAGTGCGCTGCTGGAACAGTCGTTCGGGCCCAAGGCTGAAGGCCTGGTTCGATCGGTGAGCACCTCTCTGGATGACGTTGAAAACCTGCTGGGCACCCTGGTTGATATTTCCAAGCTCGATGCCGGCGTGATCAAACCGGATGTCACCGCCTTTGACCTTCGGGACCTGCTCAATAATATCGCACGGGAATTCCGCCAGATGGCCATGGCCGAGGGGCTGCAACTGGACTTTATTGCCAGCTCCGCGATTGTCGAGTCCGATTCCCAGTTGCTGGCGCGGATTCTCCGGAATTTCCTCACCAACGCCATTCGCTACACTGGCAACGGCCGGATCCTGCTTGGCGTTCGCCGACAAAAGGATCATGTGCTGTTGCAGGTTTGGGATACCGGCCCGGGTATTCCCGAAGACAAACTCACCGAGATCTTCCAGGAGTTCAAGCGTATTCGCCCCGCCGGCTCACAGCCCGATAAAGGCCTGGGGCTCGGTCTGGCCATCGTCGACAAAATATCCCGAATGCTGGGGCACGAGGTGACGGTGAATTCCATCGAGGGCAGGGGGTCAGTCTTCAGCGTCCGGGTCCCCGTCGGAAAGCTGAAGCCCAGGCAAGCAGCGCCCGACCAGAACCGGGCCCTGTCTTTCGATAGCGGTCTGGGCGGGGCCCGGATCTGGGTGATCGACAACGACCAGTCTATTTGCCAGGGCATGCAAACCCTGCTCGAGGGTTGGGACTGCCAGGTAGTGACGGCAGTGTCCCTGGAGGATCTCGAGCGCCAGTTGGACCCTGCCAGCAGCGCGGTGGACCTGATCCTGGCGGACTACCATCTGGACAACGATGAAAACGGCGTTGATGTGGTTGCGGAGATAAATGGCCGCCGGAGATGTCCGGCGCCAGTGGTGATGATTACGGCTAACTACACCAACGAACTCAAGCAGCATATCCGCGAACTTGGGCACCTGCTGATGAACAAGCCGGTGAAGCCTCTGAAGCTGCGCAGTGCGCTGAGTCATCTACTGAGAAGCTGAAGGCGGTCTCATACGAAAAGGGTCAGATGAACATGTCACCTGACCCTTTTTTTAGCCTGTGAAGTCCTGAACTTATTACCGCTTCAGATACTGACTGAAATCTACATCGCTGGCAGACAGAATCGCCTGCACCCGGTTGTGAACCCCGAGCTTGCGTAGGATTGCGGAAACATGGGCCTTCACCGTGGTCTCGGCGATGTTCAGGTTATAGGCGATCTGCTTGTTGGATTCGCCCTTGGACATGCGCTCGAGCACCAGCAGCTGCCGACGTGTCAGTGAGTTGAGCAGCTCCGGTGAAATCGGGTTGTCTTCATTGCGGCCACGACGAGTATTACTCTCCTTGCCGGTTCGGATGATGTCCGAGGGCAGGTAGACATTGCCGTTCAGTATCTGCTGGATGGCCTCGGTCATCTGGGCCCTGGGCGAGGACTTGGTAATGAAGCCGCAGGCGCCGTAGGTAATGGCCTGCAGTACTACCTGTTTGTCTTCCTCGGCAGAGACAATCACCACCGGAATGGTCGGGGCTTCGTTGCGCAACGTGATCAGACCGTTGAGACCATGCATGCCGGGCATGTTCAGGTCCAGCAGGATCAGGTCCAGGTCGTCATTCTCACGGGTAATGTCGAGAGCGCTGTCCAGATCGTCGGTTTCGATGATCTCGCTGCCCTCAAAGCCAGAGGCGATAACGCTGCTGATGGCTTCCCGGAACAGCGGGTGGTCGTCGGCAATCAGGATCTTGTAAGCCGGCTCCATGGATGGGTCTACCTGTTTGTTTTCAGTGTCGGGAATGGCTTCCGAATCATGATAACGGTTTTCGGAAGAGAGTGCGGCATCGAGCTCGTTCAGCATAGCGGCCTCCTGTGCAGAGAATCGCCGGAGTCGGAGTCGATCCTCTGTTTATTATTGTGATGGTTTCATTACACGCCATCCTGGTGTCGGGTTGAATGCGACCATCGCACCAAAAAACAGGCACCAAAGTACTATTCTTGCCGGGCTGTGGGCTTCGTATGGTGGAGCAATGAGCCTACAACCAACAATAACTCCAGTCTCCCAACCCTCTCTTGCCGATCGCTGGATCAAAAAGGGAGTGACCGCCCTGGTGTGTCTTATCTTCAGCCTCGCAGGTGGTGCCCAGGCCGGGGAGGGAGCCTCTGAGCTGCCCGTACTGTCCGTCAGCGTATTGCAGTTCGGCACGGCCCACTGGGAGCTTGACCATATCCTGCATCGGGAACTGGATCGGGAGAATGGCTATCGGCTGGACCTGAAACCGGTGGCCAACCTGCCGGCCTCCAGGCTCGCGGTCACCAGCGGTTCGGTGAATGGCGCAGTGGCCGACCTGCTGTGGGCGCAGTCCAGGTTTCAGGCAGGAGCGCCCTACCTTTATGTGCCTTTTTCATCCCAGATCGGCGATATCGTTGTCGCCGAGACTTCCCCGATCCGCTCGGTGGCGGATCTGGCGGACAAGCGCATCGGCGTAGCCGGCGGGCCGGACAGCAAGGGCTGGATACTGCTCCAGAAAGTCGCGGAGCGGCAGGGTATCAATCTGGACGAATCCGCAGAGATCCAGTTCGCTGCTCCGCCGCTGCTCAGCCAGGCTCTCAAGCGGGGACAGGTAGACGTGATCGTCACCTACTGGCATTTCGCGGCCCGTCTCCGGGGTGAGGGCGGCTGGCGGTCGGCCTTCAGCATGGCCGATCTGCTCACTGAGCTGGACCTGGATCGCAACCTGCCGGTGCTGGGTTATGTCTTCCCTGCGAATTGGGCGACCGATCATGGATCGTTGATAGATGGTTTCGCGGCTTCCCTTCAACAGGCCAAAGCCGAGCTGGCGGACAGTGAATCACCCTGGCAACGCTTGCGTCCCCTGATGGGTAATCCTGAAGAGGGCGTCTTCACGGCATTGCGCGAGGGCTTCGTCGCCGGCACGCCTGCGCCACAAACAGAACAGCGTATTGCAGACCTGCAGCGATTGATGACCCTCACAGGTGCCGACCCGGACCGCCTGATGCCCGCCAATCTGTTTTACCGGAGCCAACCGTGAAAGGCCCTACCGGCCGCCCGCCGCTCTGGAGCTACTGGATAGTTCTGCCCTCGTTTGTCATGCTCTGGGCGCTGACGGCGTGGCTGCTTCATTCGCCTCTGTTACCAACGCCGGTGAGCGTGCTGGATACCCTGGTTCGGGAATCAGCGTCCGGCGAACTCTGGCATCACCTGGGGGCGACCCTGGCCCGCGTGGTGGTCGCCTTTGTTCTGGCAATGGCGATTGGCACCGCCATCGGCATTGTGATGGGCCGGTCACAAACCACCAATGCCCTGTTCGATCCCCTGCTGGTGTTGTTACTCAACCTGCCGGCGCTGGTCACCATCATCCTTATGTACGTGTGGTTCGGCCTGGTGGAAGTGGCTGCCGTGATGGCGGTCGTGATCAACAAAGTGCCCAATGTTGCCGTTACCGTTCGGGAAGGCGCCCGCAGCCTCGACTACCGGCTTGAGGAAATGGCCACCGTTTACGAGTTCACCCGCTGGCAACGGTTGCGTGAGGTGTGGGTGCCGCAGCTGTTTCCCTACCTCATGGCCGCCACCCGGGGTGGTCTCGCCCTGATCTGGAAGATTGTCCTTGTAGTGGAACTGCTGGGGCGCTCCAGTGGCGTCGGCTTCCAGCTGCATATGGCGTTTCAGGTATTCGACGTGGCCGCGATTCTGGCCTACAGCCTGGCCTTTATAGCCGTGGTCCAGCTGATCGAGCTGGCCATCCTGCAGCCCCTCGAGCGTCGATCCAGCCGTTGGCGCCAGCCGGAGGCTGCTCATGCTTGAACTCAGAATCGCCGGCCGTGATTTCGGCCAGCCGGTGCTCGGAGAGGTATTCGCAACCGTTTCGCGAGGCGACCGCATCTGCCTGCTGGGGCCCTCGGGAATCGGCAAGACCACGTTACTGAACGCCATTGCCGGTCTCGACAAATCGGTTCCGGAAGACGCGGTTATCGGGCGCGACAAACTCCGGGTGGGCTACCTGTTTCAGGAGCATCGCCTGCTGCCATGGCGGACTTTACATGCCAATCTCAGGCTGGTTGGTGCCAGCGATGACGAGGCCGGGACGTTGCTGGGCCAGGTTGGCCTGGCCGGCTACGGCCATTATCTCCCGGACCAACTGTCACTCGGTATGGCCCGAAGAGCCGCCCTGGCCCGTTGCCTTGCGGTGAAGCCCGACTTGCTCTTGCTGGACGAGCCGTTTGCCTCGCTGGACCCCGTCATGGCCGGCGAACTGAAAGCCTTGATCGCCGGGATCCTGGACTCGCAACCGGATATGGCGATGATCTGTGTGACCCACGATGGTGGTGATGCAGAGATATTGGCCAATCGTCTGTGGTATCTCGACGGTAAGCCTGCGCGCCTTCAGTGGGATGATGCATTGGCAGAACCGGGGTTAGTCGATGGGCTTCTTGGGAAATTGCGTAACGTTGATTTAGCCGGTTCTTGGAATTAACAGATGAATCTTAAGGGGTAGGTTGGATTATGCTTCGCTAATCTGACTTGCCAGTTTTGGCGGTTTCCACGGAGTATGGGTGGTCAGCGGGGAGAAGGTTTCCAAAGCTGTGCGGAGCCAGGGATGGCGGAGCCCAAGCGTCACAGGGATGTGCCGTAAGGAGCGTGTTTTGGAAACCTTCTCCGCGCTGACCACTGGCACCAAATCAAGCCGGCTTGGAAGCCCCAAGTATCCTGGTGCGTTGGGGCCTGAAGCCTGCCGTGGCCAGTAGCGCCAGCACCGCCGTCACACCGGCGGTAATCCCGTAAGCCATCGGATTCCACTCCAGGTACAGCGAGAACCGGATCGCCTCCACCGCGTGGGTGAACGGATTGAACTGGCAGATCCAGTACAGCCAGGGGCTGGCCTCGTTCATGCGCCACAGGGGATAGAGCGCAGAGGACATGAAGAACATCGGGAAAATAACAAAGTTCATCACCCCGGCGAAGTTCTCCAGCTGCTTGATCCAGGTGCCGATCAGCAGGCCCAGAGCGCCAAGCATCAGACTGGTCAGAATCAGCGCTGGCAACACCGCGAGGTAACCCCATAGAGGTGGCTCCACATCCACCAGCAGTGCCAGCAGCAGGAACACATAGACCTGGCCAATGGACACCACGCCCATGGCCAGCAGTTTGGTGACCAGCAGGAACGGCCGGGGCAGGGGGCTCATCAGAAGCACCCGCATGCTGCCCAGCTCCCGGTCGTACACCATGGACAAGGCACCCTGCATGCTGTTGAAGAGGATGATCATGCCGCACAGCCCTGGGGCGATGTAGGTCTCGTAGGTGATGTAGGTTTCGTAGGGCGGGATGATGGAAATGCCCAGCACTGCCCGGAACCCGGCGGCGAACACCGCCAGCCAGAGCAGTGGCCGCACCAGGGCGCTGGCAAAGCGGGTGCGCTGCTGCCAGAACCGCAGCCACTCCCGGGTCTGGATGCCCACAAAACAGTGCCAGTAGTGTGCTGCCTTCATATCAGCCGGCTCCAGTCAGGGAATGGAAAGTTTCGGCCAGGTCCCGGGTGCCTTCGGCCTCGCAGATGGCCTGGCCGTTGCCGTCGGCCAGTAACTGGCCCTGGTGCAGGATCAGCACCCGGTCGTCAGTGCGAACTTCTTCGATCAGGTGAGTGGCCCAGAGCACGGTCAGGCCGTCTTCTTCGCACAGGGTACGCACGTGCTCGTTGAGCGCCTTGCGGCTTGCAACGTCCAGGCCCACCGTGGGTTCGTCGAGCAACAGCAGAGAGGGTTCATGCAGCAGAGCACGGGCAATTTCCACGCGCCGGCGGTGACCGCCATTGAGCTGGCGGACGGCATCGTTGGCCCGGTCCAGCAGGTTGAAGCGTTCCAGTTCCCGGTCACCGCGGGTGCGGGCTTCTTTGCGGGACAACCCGTGTAGCGCCGCATGATATTGCAGGTTCTGGCGAACGGTCAGATCCAGGTCCAGAGCATTCTGCTGGAACACCACGCCAATCTTGCGCATGGCCTCCGCCGGCTGTTTTTTCAGTGATTGGCCACCCAACCGAATATCACCCTGCTGCAGGGCCAGCAGCCGGGTGAGCAAACCAAAAAGGGTGGATTTACCCGCCCCGTTTGGCCCGAGCAGGGCGTGAAAACGGCCAGAGGTCAGCACAAAGCTGACCTCCCGGAGCACCGGCTTGTCGCCGTAACGAAAGCTGAGGTTGCTCGCTTCGATGGTCATGAAGTTGGATCGATGACCACACCCCAGGGGTAGCGGCCCACCTTGATGGATTTGATGACCTTCATGTCCTCCAGATTGATCACGGACACGTCCCCGGAAACGCCATTGGTGGTGTACAGATGCGTCTCGTCCTTGTCGAGATCCAGCTGCCAGACGCGTGCACCCACCAGCAGGTAATCCAGAACCTCATAGGTTTTTGCGTCGACTACCGCCACATGATTTGAGGGGCCAAGCGCCACAAACGCGTACTTGCCGTCAGACGTCAGCTCAATACCTACCGGTTGGACCCGATCCTGATTCACACCGGGCACTTTGAAGGACATCTCGTGGATCTGCTCCAGGTTGTCGACATCAATGATGTGCACGGTGCCGCCAATTTCCGCGGAGGCCCAGGCAATCTTGCTGTCCTTGCTGAACTCCACGTGGCGCGGACGCTGGCCCACTACGATGTTTTTCTCGATCTCGAAGGTCTCGGTGTTGATCCAGTGCAGCATGCTGGTGGTTTCGGAGGTGTTCACGGCCCACTTGCCATTCGGGCTCACCGCCATGCCCTCCGGCTCGATACCTACATCAATCTGGGCGAGTACCTCTTTGCTGTCGACATCCACCACGGTCACGATGGCGTCGTCCTCGTTGGCAATATAAAGATGCTTGTTGTTCGGATGCAGCGCGAACTGCTCCGGATCCTCACCGGAGGGCAGGGTGTCCACAACCTTGCGGGTGGCCAGGTCCAGCACCTGTACCGTGTCATCGTCGCTGGCGCAGATATACAGCTTGGTAAAGTCCTTTGACAGCAGGATGCCCCGTGGCCGCTGGCCCACATCGATGGTTTCAATCACCTCCTGGGTTTCGGTGTCGATCACCGACAGGGTGTTGTCCTTTTCGTTGGACACATAAGCCACGCTGGCCAGGGCCGGTGTCGACAGACCAATCATCGTGGCCAGGGCAGCTCGCTTGATCAGGGTTTTCATGGTGTAGCTCCTTTTTGTTGTATCCGGTAAGACGACATCGGGTTAGCCGTTGATCCGGCACTCGCTTTCCGGCCGGTCGAAACCAAGGGTGTCCATCTGGCTGTTGGGGTGGAGAAAGCCCTCGAAGGGGGCACGTGCCACCAGTCCCCGCGGATGAACCAGCGGAATTGGTTGTCTCAGCTGGCCATTCCAGTCGCGGAAGGTGAGCTTACGGCCCTTGAACGCAGCCAGTTGGAACTTGTCACTGAACAGGTAATTCCGGATCTCGGCGGGACTGGCGGAGTTCAGGTCGGTGATGGCGGTACCGATGGAGCGAACGGCTGTCCAGGCGGCGTAGTCCTCGCTGTTCATGTCCCTGCCTGCCAGCTCGCGAAAACGATTCTGGAGCTGCGCCGCCCCCCAGCTCTCCACCACCCGGTGCCAGGTAACGGGTGACATGCCCTGTGTACCCACCACCGGTCGCGGCAGCCAGGTATTGAAGGGCACGTACTCGCCAAAATCCCCGCGTACATCAGCAACTACCACAGCGTCGTAATCGCTGGCCTGGGTGAACAGCGGCAGCTCCTTCGAGGCGGTTCGGCGCAGGTCGGCGTCAAAGGTCCAGGGCTTGTCTTCGACGATCTCCAGCCCGAAGCGCTTCGCTGAACGGCGGAAGGCATCGGCCCAGCCTTTGTCGGCTTCGGTTGGCCCGGTAATCAGGAACACCTCATCCCAGCGTCGCTGGTTCAGCCACTGGCCGAGGGCATCGGTGAGCATCGAATAGCTGGGCATTGTGTGCAGCAGGTTCACGTGGCACTGGCCGGTGCGCAGGGCGTCGTCTTTGGCGCCAGCATTGAAGATCAGGGTGTTGTCGCCTGCTTTTTCCGAGAGGGTTTTCAGGGTCGAGGCCGGCGCGTTCACCACGAACAGGTCGAGACCGCTTTCGCGCATGGTCTCAAAGGCCGCGATAGCCGCTTCTTCGGTATCGGCAACGTCACTCTGGAGTGAGTAGGTCTGGCCCAGAAATTTACCGGTGGTGCTGTTGTCGTTCATGGCCAGTTCGGCACCCCGAAGGCCGGCATCGTCCGGCTCCGGGATCACGTTGGACAGAACCGGGCCCTGGTCCGGAATCCACTGTAGATAGCCAATCCGCACGTCCAGGGATTCCGCCTGCAGCGGGCATGCTGCTGCCATGGTGATTAATGAAGTGGCCGCTGTCCGGGACAGAAAAGACATGGGGTTCTCCGGTTTGTTGTTGTGCTTCCAGCTTATGGAAGGGGGAGAGGCCCGGAAATATTCAGAAAGTAGGAATCAGGCAGTACCAAAGGATGAGATTTCTTCTCGCAGACCAAAAATCTACTACCAAGGAACTAAACCAAAAACCTTAAAGTGGCATTCGGATTGGGCATCGGGATTCCTAGACTGGTAATCAGCAAGTTGGCAACTGACAAATCCAATAGCCAACCACGGGGAATCCAATAACAGAGGTAAGACCAATGGCAATGTCCTTTTCACTCAAAGCAATCGTGGCTTCGGCCATGTTTGGCCTGGCCGGCTTCGCTATCGCGCATGGCAATGTCACACCACAGGAAGTGGATACGGGCAATCTGCCGGAGCTGGGCGATGAGGTGCGCATCGAGAACCCCTTCCGCGAGGGCAATGAATTCGGCGAGTTCAACGCCCAGGCCGCGAAAATCGGCGAGAGTGCTTACGCTGGCAACTGCGCCGCGTGTCATGGCATCCGGGCGATGTCCGGCGGTCTCACGCCGGATCTTCGCGAATTGACCGAATGGGATGACGAGTACTACATCGGACGCGTTATGAACGGTACTGATCGCGGAATGCCGTCCTGGAAAAAGAGCATGGACCAGAACGCCATGTGGGCAATCCGCACCTATGTGGAATCCCTGCCCAAGCCAGAGTGATGAGCGCGGCTACTGTCAAAACGAGCGCCTGAATTCGGGTCGGCCATGTGCCGGCCCTTCGTCGTTGGGAGAAAAGGTGGGAGAAAACAATGAAAAGTCTACTTGGAATACTTGCCCTGTTGCTGTTCGCCCAGGTGGTCCTGGCCCAGGAGGTTAACGACGGGAACGAATTGCTCAACCGGCCTGCGGAGCGCACCTACGACATCATCCTGGATTCCGGCTACATGAAGGTCGGTGTCTATGAGAATTTCCCGCCTTATTCCTACGAGGTTGATGGTGAGCCAATGGGTATCGACATCGAACTCGGGCGGCGGATTGCCGAGGAAATGGGCGTTGAGTTCAAGGTGCACTGGATCATCCCCGACGAGAATCTCGGAGACGACTTGCGTAACAACGTCTGGAAAGGGCACTACCTGGCCAAACAGCGGCTTGCGGATGTGATGCTCCGGGTGCCCTACGACAAGACCTACGCCTACATGCAGGATTCCACCGGTGAGTACATCAACGAACAGGTCGTTCTGTTCGGCCCCTATCAGCAGGAAACTTGGCAGATTGCCTACAACCCCGAAAAGCTTGATGCCGTCGAAACCGTGGCGGTTTTTCAATACAACCGTATTGGCGTCGAGATAGATACCTTGCCTGATTTTTATCTGACCTCCGCGTTCGGCGGTCGCATGCGGGAACAGGTTCGCCATTACACCAACGTGGCGGACGCGTTCGAGGCCATGCGCAAGGGTGAGGTAAGTGCCGTGATGGGAATGCGCTCGGAGATCGATCACGAGCTGGCCAAATCCGAGAACGCATTGTTCGAAGCCGCTGGAAACGGGTTTCCGGGTATCGGCAAACAGGTATGGGATGTGGGTATGGCGATCAAACACACCCATCGCCAGCTGGGCTATGCCCTTGAAGCCATCATCGACAGGCTGGTGAAGACCGGCGAGATGAACGAGCTGATGGCCAGCCAGAAACTCCGATACAGCGTGCCGGGTTATTACCGGGAATTTCTGGATGAGCAGGCTATCGCCAGGGCTGAAGGGGATCTCTGAGGGTTTGCCCCGAACGCCGGGGCCGGAAGATCCGGTGTAGTCGTACTACCAAGTGATGAGAAAACCTGTTCCGGCGAGCAATTGTTGGTTTTTTCCACAAAGCGAAGAATCGTATCAGAGGCGGGAAAAGTTCCCGGTTCGGCCTGAAACGAACTCAAGAGAACTGAAAACAAGAGACTTGGAGAGCGCAACCATGAGAACCAACAAGTTCGGGATTCGCATTGCGGCCAGCGCCCTGGCCATGGCAGTTTCCTACGGGGCCCATGCGGTAACCGACGAAGACATCATCAACGATCACAAGACCCCTGAAGACATTGTCAGCTATGGCATGGGTACCCAGGGACAGCGCTATAGCATTCTGGAAGATCTGAACACCAGCAACGTTCAGTATCTGCAGCCGGCCTGGGCTTTCTCCTTCGGCAGCGAAAAAATGCGCGGCCAGGAATCCCAGCCGCTGATCAAGGACGGCGTCATGTACGTGACCGCCTCCTACTCCCGCATCTATGCCATCGATGCCAGAACCGGCGAAGAAATCTGGCAGTACGATGCCCGTCTGCCCGATGGCATCATGCCCTGCTGTGACGTGGTGAACCGCGGTGCCGCCATATACGGTGACAAGGTGATCTTCGGTACCCTGGACGCCAAACTGGTTGCCCTGAACAAGGACACCGGTAAGCCGATGTGGATCAAGAAGGTGGCCGATTACCAGGCCGGTTATGCAATCACCGCCGCGCCCATGGTCATCAAGGGCAAGGTCATTACCGGCGTTTCCGGTGGTGAATTCGGTATTGTCGGCAAGGTTGAAGCCTACGATGCCAATACCGGTGATCTGGTATGGACCCGTCCGACGGTAGAAGGCCATATGGGCTATGTCTACAAGGATGGCAAAAAGATCGAAAACGGCATTTCCGGTGGCAAGGCAGGCGTGACCTGGCCCGGCGAAATGTGGAAGAACGGCGGCGCGGCTACCTGGCTGGGCGGCACCTACGATCCGGACACCGATTCCCTGTTCTTTGGTACCGGTAACCCGGCGCCCTGGAACTCGCACCTGCGTCCCGGCGACAACCTGTTCTCCTCAAGCCGCCTGGCGATTGATCCGGACGACGGCAGCATCAAGTGGCACTTCCAGACCACCCCGAACGATGGCTGGGACTATGATGGTGTCAACGAACTGATCTCCTTCAACTACGAAGAGAACGGTAAAACCGTGAAAGCAGCGGCCACCGCCGATCGTAACGGGTTCTTCTACGTACTGAACCGCGAGAACGGCGACTTTATTCGTGGCTTCCCGTTCGTGGACAAGATCACCTGGGCAGAGGGCCTGGATCCGAAGACCGGCCGTCCGATTTACGCCGAAGGCGGGCGCCCGGGCAACCCTGCCGATATGGAAGGTGGCAAGGGTGAAATGGTTCTGGCTCAGCCAGCCTTCCTGGGCGGCAAGAACTGGATGCCCATGGCCTTCAGCCAGCAGACCGGTCTGTTCTATGTGCCCTCGAACGAGTGGTCCATGGATATCTGGAACGAGCCTGTTTCCTACAAGAAGGGCGCTGCGTTCCTGGGTGCAGGGTTCACCATCAAGCCGGCCAACGATGACTACATCGGCGTACTTCGGGCCATGGATCCGAAAACCGGTGAGGAAGTCTGGCGCTACGAGAACACCGCACCGCTGTGGGGTGGCGTGATGACAACGGCCGGTGGTCTGGTCTTCACCGGTACGCCCGAGGGCCATCTGAAGGCGTTTGATGCCAAGACCGGCGAAGAGCTCTACCGCTTCAACACCGGTTCCGGTGTCGTGGGCACGCCCATCACCTGGACCATGGACGGCGAGCAGTACGTCTCTGTGGCGTCCGGCTGGGGCGGCGCGGTTCCGCTCTGGGGTGGCGAAGTGGCCAAGGTAGTGAAGGACTTCAACCAGGGCGGTATGGTCTGGACCTTCAAGCTGCCGAAGGATCGGGTTGCCAGCAACTGATCCGTAAAGAAGTGAAAAAGGTCGCCTTCGGGCGACCTTTTTATTTGGTAGTGAGAAATATCATGCTGCCTGATTGCGGGCTGTCTCGCTGACCGACTGGTGGATGTCTTCGAGCAGTTTTCGATCCGTTTGCCCGATCGGCAAGTCGTAGGTGATGGTGGCACCGAATGCCTGTGGGTCATGGGGATCGTTGCGCACCTTGTCGAACACCAGCAGTCGGGTGCCCAGATAAAAACCCTCCTTAAGATCGTGGGTCACCATGAAAATGGTGGTGCCGGTTTCCTGCCAGAGTTTCAGCAGCAGGTCGTGCATGTCACCGCGAATACCCGGGTCCAATGCGCCGAAGGGCTCATCCAGCAGCAGAACCCGTGGGCGCATGATCAGCGACTGGGCGATAGCTAGGCGCTGCTGCATGCCGCCGGAAAGTTCATGGGGCCATTTGTTGGCCGATGGGCTCAGGCCCACCGACTCCAGCATGGCATCGACTTTCTCGAGGGCTACCTTGCGGGCGCCGCCGAACAGCTTGCCCAGCCAGGGTTTCTGTTCCAGTTCCAGGCCCATTAGCACGTTCTGGCGCACCGTCAGATGTGGGAACACCGAGTAGCGCTGGAATACGATACCCCGGTTTCGGTCCGGCTCTCCGGGGAAGGCCTCGCCCTCCAGGAGCAGTTCGCCGCGGGTCTGGGTTTCCTGGCCCAAAAGCATTTTCAGGAAGGTGGACTTGCCACACCCGGAGGCGCCCACGAGGGTGCAGAATTCGCCCTGTTTCACGCTCAGGTTCAGGTTCTCCAGGATCACCTGATCGCCGTATTCCTTCCAGAGATTGTTGACAGTAATGAAGCTCATCAGTGGCCTCCTGCGTTGTACCAGGGGAACAGCCTGCGGTTTGCCAGACGCAGGCACTGGTCGATAACAATGGCGAGAATGGTGATCCAGATGACATAGGGCAGGATCACGTCCATGGCCAGGTAGCGTCGCACCAGGAAGATCCGGTAGCCGAGGCCTTCGGTGGAGGCAATCGCCTCGGCGGCAATCAGGAACAGCCATGCGGGGCCAAGGCTCAGGCGCACGGCGTCGATCAGGCGGGGCAGCACCTGGGGCAGGGCCATGCGGGTGATCACCTGCCAGGAATTTGCGCCCAGGGTCTGGATCTTGATCAGCTGCTCGCCCGGGAGCTCGCGAACCCGCTGGGCCACATCCCGCATCATGATGGGCGCGGTGCCGATCACGATCAGCATGACTTTGGAAAGCTCGCCCAGCCCGAACACAATGAAGAGAATCGGTAGTATGGCCAGCGGCGGCACCATGGAAAGGGCAGAAACCAGAGGAGCAAGGTTGGCCCTGACCAGTGGCAGCACCCCATTTAGAATACCGACCACCAGCGCCAGCGAGGCGGCGATACCTACGCCCATTCCAAGGCGCGCCAGACTGGCGGTCGTGTCCTGCCACATCAGGTAGTCGCCGCTGCGACGGTCCTCCTGAAAAGCCATGCGATCGACGGCCGCGGTCATCTGCTCCAGACCCGGAAGGAGTTTGTCGTTGGGGTTGTCTGCCAGGCGCTCCTGGGAGGCCAGGCTGTAGATGAGCATGATCAACAGAAAGGGCAGCAGGCCCAAGAGGGTAGCGGAAACACGCCCGGGGTGATGGTTGATCATTCGCATGAATCGTCTCCTCTGGTTACACAACACGGCAAGGTCATCGCGGGTAACAGCGTCCCTTGCGATTCAGTCTCCCGGGCTTTTGTCCCGCCGTGTAACCTCCCCAGAGGTCGGTAACTCTCGGACCAGCCATCCGGGAATCTTGACTGCCCGGACCGGAACCCTAGTCACCCATTTTGTCCGTCGCTCTGTCTGCGGTGTTGTGAACAGTGCTTTGAACGGATCGGGTTTTTGAAAACCGTCAGTCGGAAACAGTGCAGATGGCATGCCAGATCCGAAGAGCGGGCGAAAACGGGTCATCCCGGCAAAAGCATCGGCAAAAATATGCATCGGGTTGGTGCGGCATAGGTTCGGATGCTCGATCATGACGCCTTTCCCGAGAGCAAGGCCCGGGCGGCCGCAAGGATGCGATTGTGGCTTGCAGCCTCCCGGCCCGCACCACCGGCAACGTGGCCCCAGTCCGATTCTAGCGATTCCACGGTTGCGCCGGGCATCCGGCGGCCATCCTCACTGGCGTCCTCCTCGGTAAAGTAGAGATCGGTGGTGCAGGGCATCATTCGGGTAGGCATGGCAATGGCAGAGAGCGCCGCTTCGTAATCCATGCCAAATACGGGGTTGTCGCTGATATCGCCGTTCTGCCAGGTGTTCAGTATGGTGAGCAGATCATTGGCGTCTTGGCCCAGATGATCCTGCTCCCAGAATCGAAGCAGCTCTTCAACGGAGCCAAAACCCTGTTCGCGCCAGAGCTCGTGACGGAAAAACGCCTGGGAATAAGCCCAGCCCGCATAAACCCGGCCGAAGGCCCGGAGTCCGCGTTCGGGTGGAGTCCGGTAGCGGCCATTCTTGAAGGCGTGGTCACAGGTCAGTGCCGCCTTTACGCCCTCAAGAAATACCCGGTTGTGGGGATAGCACCGCGCGGTGCAGCAGGTGGCCAGCACTGCGCGCACCTGCGTCGGAAACAAACAGCCCCACTGCAGCGCCTGCATCCCGCCCATGGACCAGCCCATCACCAGCGCGATCCGGGCGTCTCCGAAGACGTCCTCCACCAACCGCTTTTGTAGCATCACGTTGTCATACAGGGACACGGCCGGAAAGCCCGGGCCGCCCTGTGCTCCGGCGGTGTTCGAGGGTGAGGATGATTCGCCTGCGCCCAGCAAAGCGGGAATAACGATGCAGTAACGCTCCGGATCGAGGGGGCTGTTGCCTCCAACCCACGGGTGATTACCCGCGGCTGCACCACCGTAGTACGTGGGCAGCATAATAAGGTTGTCTTTTGGTGCATTCAGCTCGCCGATGCGGTGGTACCGCAATCTCGCGGAGCGCAACGTTTCGCCGGAAGTCAGAGGCAGGTCACCTGCTTCGTAATCTTCTACAAGCCATTGCTTCGACGCCATTTTCCCCTCTCTTTCAGGCTGACTGTTTGCCTGAAGTCTCTCGCCTTCGCTCTTATATATACACGCTGGCATGTATGTTGAATGGCACAAACAAAGAAAGAAACGTGCCAGAACCCAAACTGATTGCCCGCATGACGGGCCGGAGAAAAACAGGATGACGGAATTGACCAACACCCAGGCGCTGAAAGAGAAGCTCGCAGAGGAAGGTGTGAAATACGCCATTGCCAGCTACGTGGACATCCACGGTGTGACCAAAGGCAAGTTCGTGCCCGTGGCTCACCTGGGGCAAATGATGGAAGGCTCGGAGCTTTACACGGGTGCAGCCCTGGATGGCGTGCCCCAGGATATCTCCGACGACGAGGTAGCCTCCATGCCAGATCCCGATGGGCTGGCCATCTGCCCCTGGAATCGCCAGCTGGCCTGGTTCCCGGGCAACCTGTTCCTGAATGGCGCGCCTTTCGAAGCCTGTTCCCGGAATATTCTACGTCGTCAGCTGAGTGCGGCGGCCGATATGGGGTATCGCTTCAATCTCGGTATTGAAACCGAGTTCTTTCTGTTCCGGGATACCGAGGATGGTGGCTTTGCCCCGCTGAGTGATCGCGACAACCTGGGCAAGCCCTGTTACGACCCCCGCACTCTCATGGATAACCTGCCCATCATGGATGAGCTGGTAGACGCCATGAACGAGCTGGGCTGGGATGTGTACTCGTTTGATCACGAAGACGCCAACGGCCAGTTCGAAACCGACTTCAAATATGCCGACGCACTGACCATGTCCGACCGCCTGGTGTTCTTCCGGATGATGGCCAACGAGATTGCCCGCAAACATGGCGCTTTCGCGAGCTTCATGCCCAAGCCCTTTGCCGACCGCACCGGCAGTGGCGCCCACTACAATATGTCGCTGGCGGATCTGAAAACCGGCGAAAACCTGTTCGAGCCCAAGGGCGACGATCTGCACAACTGCGGCATCAGCAAGATCGCCTATCACTTCACCGCAGGTGTGCTGAAACATGGCGCTGCCATCAGTGCCGTGATTGCGCCGACAGTGAACAGCTACAAACGGCTCGTTCGCCAGGGCAGCATGTCCGGTTCCACCTGGGCACCGGTGTTCATGTGTTATGGCTCCAACAACCGCACTAATATGATCCGGATCCCCGGCATGGGCGGGCGCATCGAATGCCGTGCCGCGGACATTGCCTGCAATCCGTACCTTGGCAGCGCGCTGATTCTCGCTGCAGGGTTGGAAGGCATCCGTGAAGGTCTGGACGCGGGCGCACCCCACCACGAGAACATGTACAACTACAGCGATGGTGAAATTGCCGAGCAGGGCATCGAGTATCTGCCCCGGAACCTGGGCGAGGCCGTGGAGGCCTTTGAGGCCGATCCGCTGGCGAAAGAAGTTTTCGGTGAAGCCATGTTCAAAAGCTTTATCGACTTCAAGAAAGGCGAGTGGGAGAGCTATCAGAACCACGTCTCTTCCTGGGAAGTGGATCGTTACCTGAAGATGTTCTGATAGCCCGTCCGGGGCTTATTCCGTGGCGGTTTCGGCGTCCTTGTAAAGCGACTTTACCGGCTGGGCAAAGACCTTGCGCACCATGGGTTCGAAGAACTCGAGGGGCAGGGTCTCGCCCTCGGGATCAAAGGCCGGGGAATCGTATTTGCTGACAAATTCGATGGTGCGCTCGAAGTGGGGGTGATCCCGATATTCGTTACGCATGTCCCGGTCCATGCCCAGGTAATGGAAGAAGTAGTAGCCCTGGAAGATGGCGTGATGCTTTACCATCCAGTGATTGGCTTCACTGACAAAGGGCTCCAGCAATACGGCTGCCACATCGGCGTGGTTGTAGGTGCCCAGGGTGTCGCCAATGTCGTGTAGCAGCGCACAGACCACGTATTCGTCATCCTTGCCATCCCGGTAGGCCAGGGTAGCCGTCTGCAGGCAATGGGACAGCCGGTCGATCGGAAAACCGCCAAAATCGCCCTCCAGCAGTTTCAGGTGCTCCAGAATCCTGTCCGGAAGCCCTTTGGCAAACTGTCCGAATGACTTTGCGATGGTCTGCCAGTCTTCTGTCGTGCCGTCTTTCATATGGGTGAACTGCGCCTGGGGCGCATTGACGTCACTCATGCTTTATTTCCTCCGAAATTAATCTCTGAAACCTGGATCAATGCGATCCAGCTTGCGCAGCAGTCCCGGCCAGGCGAGGTTGCCGCCCATACCCTTGGTGACCTGCTTGGCCTGTTCTCGGATCGAACTGAGAATGCTGTCCGGAATCTGCACCAGCGGCTGGCCCCCGGACATGGCCTGGATCTGGACTTCGCAGGCACGCTGGAGGATGTACATGCCCAGGAAGGCTTCGGCTACGCTGGGCCCGGTGGTCAGCAGGCCGTGGTTGCGCAGGATCATGAAACGGGCGTGGCCCAGATCCGCCTGCAGGCGCGCTTTTTCGTCTTCCCTCAGAGCCACGCCTTCGTAGTCGTGGTAGGCAAGACCCGAGAGCGGGAACAGGCTCTGCTGGGACAACGGCAGCAGTCCTTCCTTCTGCGCTGACACGGCTACACCAGCGGTGGTGTGGGTATGCATTACGCAGGCGGCATCCTCACGAATCGCATGGATGGCACTGTGAATGGTGAACCCGGCCGGGTTGATGTCGAAATCGTCAGGGTTGACCTTGTTCCCTTCCTGGTCAATGCGCACCAGGCTGGAGGCCGTGATTTCCTCGAACATCATGCCGTAAGGATTGATCAGGAAATGGTGCTCGTCACCGGGGATCCGCAGGGAAATATGCGTGAAGATCAGATCGTCCCAGCCGTAGAGGGCAATCAGGCGGTAGGCGGCGGCAAGATCAACGCGCAGTTGCCATTCTTCAGCACTCACCTGTTCTTTCTTGGACGGAATTGATAAGGGTTCAGACATTCGGGTGACCTCTGGGGTGTCCGGTTGTTGTTGGAATGGATCAGCTCCGAGTCTAGGCCTATTTATGGTCAACAAACTGTCAAATGGTTTACATTCGATGGGGTTGTCTTGCCAGTTTTGGAGATTGTTGATGGCGGTGCCAGACGTGGAAGCGGTGATGCGTTCCTGCCCTTTATTGGCGGGCTTCCCGGATACGGCTTTTCGGGAAGTGGCGGCCATGGCCAGAACGCGACGGTTTGGCGCCGACGATCCCATTTATGATCGGGGATCAATGCAGTCAACACTCTGCGTGATTGCCAGCGGAACCGTGCGGATCACCTCTGTGAATGCAGCGGGCCGCGAGGCGACCCTGATCATCTTTGATGCCGGATCCTGGTTCGGAGATACCGTCTTCTCGCCGGGTATGCCCAGAGTTTATGGAGCGACAGCCCACGAGGAAGCTGTCATCGTCGAGTTGCCTGGCGAAGGGTTCCGGCAACTCATGGCAAGCTACCCTGAGAGCTATCCGATTGCTCTGGACCTTGTCAGCCGGCGACTCTGGTCAGCCATGTCGATTATTGAGGACGACGCCCTGCGAGGCGTGACCGCGCGGATTGGGCGGCGCTTGCTGTTCCTGGCGGAAATCCAGGGCGTGCGTACGTCATCGGTGGAACCGGTCGCCCTGAAACTCACTCGCGAGCAACTGGCCAACATGATGGGCATGACCCGGCAAGGGGTGCACAGTCGTATCAAGGCCCTCGAAAGCCGGGGCTTGCTCGCCTTGGGCTACGGACAGATTACCCTTTCCAGTCCCCGGGCCTTACAGGCGTATATCCAATCGCTTGATTAATGATGTGTGATCACCGCAAGAAACGGATGGCAGCGCCGGCCGCAAACGCGCATCCTTTCAACGAATGGTCGGATGCAGATAAAGGAGTCATCACATGGCCCGCAATGAACGCTCGGCGGTGGACAGCGAACCGGAACTGTCTGCCAGTGCGCCCGATAGAATGGTCGAGCTGGCGCGGTTTATTGAAAGCCGGCCGGATGAGCGTCTGACACTCGAAGACATGGCGGGGTTCATAGGGCTCTCGGCATCCCACGTCCAAAGGGCGTTCAAGAAAACCTTCGGAGTTTCGCCAAAGGCCTATCAGGATGCATTGCGCCTGAAGACATTCAAACAGGCCCTCAAGCATGGTCAAACGGTGACCGACGCCATATACGATGCCGGCTTTGGGTCGGTCAGTCGCGTTTACGGAAAGGCGGACCGACAGGTCGGCATGTCGCCGTCCCGTTACGGCAAGGGTGGGGAAGGTGAAACCATCACCCATGCCTGCCGGCAAACCTCACTCGGCCTGTTGATGATGGCCGCCACCGATCAGGGCGTGTGTTTTGCCGAATTCGGGGATGACGAAGCGGCGCTTCAGGATCGATTGCAGAGAGAGTTTCCGAAGGCACGACTGGTTCCCTCTGAGGCAAAGGCATCGCCGGAGCTGGATGCCTGGATTGCCGCTCTGGACGAACACCTCAGCCAGAACACGCCTCGCCCGGATGTACCTCTGGATATCCGCGGCACCGCTTTCCAGACACGCGTCTGGAAACTCCTGCTGAGCGTCCGCGAAGGTGAGGTGGTGAGTTACACAGAGTTGGCAAAGCGACTGGGTGAGCCCAGAGCCGTTCGGGCGGTGGCCTCCGCTTGCGGGCGAAACCGCATCGCCGTGCTGATTCCCTGCCATCGGGTGCTGCGCAGTGACGGCTCTCTGGGCGGTTACCGCTGGGGGCTCGACCGAAAGCAGCATTTGCTGGAACAGGAACGCTCAGCCTCGGCCGAGTAACACCCAGAACTGTCGCTGGAAAAACGCGGTCTCTCGTTTCAATGAAAACAGCTTCGGCGCAAACAGCCAGGTCTGGGTAATCCCCATCAGATAGGTGTAACTCAGCAGCCCCAGATCCTCAGGATCTTCCTGCGTACTGATCAGACCCTGCTCAGCGGCCTGGCCCACCAGATCCCGGAACATCGCAATTATCGACCTGGTCAACGCCCGCTCCCGCTTCAGAGTCCGGCTCATGGCATCGGTCAGTTCGGTCTTGTTCAGCAGAATCTCGAACGACTGGCGATATTTACGATCATTGGCCAGCAGGCCCAGCCAGCGCTCGATGAAATGGTCCATGGCCTCAATGGGCGTTTCCCGCATGCCGGCACATTCCGCAACCAGTGCTTCCAGCGGTTCCTGGGAGTAGGCAAGTACGGCCTCGTAAAGATCGTCCTTATTTTCAAAATGCCAGTAGATCGGCCCACGGCTGCAGCCCGCTTCTTTGGCGATACGGCTCAAGGTTGTCAGTGAGTAACCGTCCCGGCTGAAGAGCTTCAGAGCAGCTTCCAGGACCGTTTGGCGTGTCTTTTCGGCATCTTCCTTGGTACGGCGCATAGGTCTTTTTCTCGACGCTTCACTCAGGGTATGGGGGTGTGGGCTGATGGCTTCTCCAAAACTGTGCGGAGCCATGGATGGCGGAGCCCAAGCGCCCCAGGGATGGGCCGAAGGAGCGTGTTTTGGAGAAGCCATCAGCCCACACCCATGCTCCGAAGCCCACAAAAAAGGGCACGACTAATCGTGCCCGATCCTAGCAGAGTTTTAGAAGACGATCGCTCAGATCTCCCCGTCTGCCGCCATCTGCATGTAGCTGTCGTTAAACCGAAGCTTCACATTTCCGGTGTCACCCATGATCGAGCCATCCGGGAACTCGATGCCCACAAAGTCCGGGCTCATGGCGCCCTGGCCCAGCAGGCCCTTCTCGAACGAGAACTGGCGAACGCTGTCCATGGCGTCCAGGGCTTCATTGCTGTTAATGAAATCCACTGACATCTGCGGTTCCCAGAACATCTTCATGCCGGCCAGTTGAGCCTCATAACCGGCCTGGTCGGTACCGGAGAGCTCGCCGAGAAATGCTCGCGCTTCCTGACCTTCTTCACTATCGGAGGCGAGGATGCTCATGGTTTCGTACCAGGCACCCACAAGCGCCTTGCCCAGCTTCGGGTTGTCGGCCAGGGTTTCCGTGTTCACCAGCGTCAGATCCTTGATGTGACCCGGAATCTGGCTGGAATCGAACAGTTTGGTCGCACCCGGGTAGGCTTCCACTTCCGCCAGCAGCGGGTTCCAGGTAGCCACATGGCGGACATCGTCGGTCTGGAACGCGGAAACCAGATCGGCATCGGAAATGTTCACCACGCTCAGATCACGCTCTTCGAGACCGACGCTTGCCAGTGCCCGTGCCAGCAGGTAGTGGGATACGGAGAGCTCAACCAGGTGAACGGTTTCACCCTCCAGCTCTTCGATGGTCTTGGCATCCTTGGATACGAGGCCGTCGTTACCATTGGAGTAGTCGCCCACGATAAGCGCAGTCGTGTCCACGCCAGAGGCGGCCGGAATCGACAGGCCATCCATGCTGGTGGCTACCACGCCGTCAAACTGGCCGGCGGTGTACTGGTTGATGGACTCGATGTAGTCGTTCACCTGTACGATATCCACTTCGATATCGTACTTGTCCGCCCACTTTTTCATGATTCCGTAGTCCTCGGCATACTGCCAGGGTACCCAGCCGGCATAGATGGTCCAGGCGATGCTGAAGGAATCCTTTTCCTGGGCCATTGCACCCATGGACAGGGAGGCCGTGAACAGACCGGCCGCCAGACGTTTGGTGATGTCGCGTGTATTCATGGTGTCTCTCCTCGGGCCTTGCCCGTGTTTTCAGGTTTGGTCTTTCTTAAGTTTTTTGGGGGTTGCTGGCATTACTCGGTAATCTCTTCAACGATCACGACCGGCGTTCCGGGCGAGACCGCCTGTCCCGCTTCCCGACGCACGTCCACCACGCGTCCGGTTACGGGGCTCAGTAATTCGATTTCCATCTTCATGGATTCAATAACCGCCACCGGCCGCTGGGCATCGATGGTGTCGCCTGGCTTGACCAGGCACTCCCAGAGGTTGCCGGCTACGTGGCTTTCCACCGCGTGCTGGCCTGCTGGCAGGTTGGCAATGTCGTCTTCGCCGGTGTCCTCGATCGGTGCTTCGGAACTGAAGTTAATCTGGCCCGACTCGATCCAGCGCTGCAGCTCCTCATCGAAGGCCTGCTTGCGCTTGGCTGTGAAGGTCTGAATTTCGTCGTCGTTGTTCGCCAGAAACTGCTCGTAGTCCTTCAGATTGAAGCGGGTTTCCTCGACCTTTATCGGGTAGTCGCCATTGGGAAAGTCCCGCCGGATTTGTTGCAGTTCTTCGGCACTGACCTCGTAGAAGCGCACCTGGTCAAAGAACCGGAGCAGCCAGGGCTTGCCAGCCTCGAACAGGTCGGTCGTGCGGTAGCGGTTCCACATCTGCAGGGTGCGACCAACAAACTGGTAACCGCCTGGGCCTTCCATGCCATAGATGCAGAGGTAGGCGCCGCCGATGCCTACGGAATTCTCCGCGGTCCAGGTGCGGGCCGGGTTGTATTTGGTGGTCACCAGCCGATGCCGGGGATCCAGCGGGGTAGCGACCGGCGCGCCCAGATAGACGTCGCCCAGGCCCATCACCAGATAGGTTGCCTCGAAAAGCGTCTTTTTTACCTCATCGATGCTGTCCAGTCCGTTGATGCGGCGAATGAACTCCAGGTTGCTGGGGCACCAGGGGGCGTCCTTGCGCACCGACTGCATGTATTTCGCGATGGCGGTCTGGCAGGCCTCGTCGTCCCAGGACAGGGGCAGATGAACGATGCGCGCGGGTACATCCCACTCGGGCTGTTTTTCCAGTTCCTTTTCGGCACCGATCAGCAGATCCAGCAGGGTTCGCTGGTTCAGTTTCTGGCTGTCGTAATGCACCTGCAGGGATCGGATGCCGGGGGTCAGCTCCAGAATGGCATCGTGATTCTGCTCGCGCAGCCACAGCATCAGTGCATGGGCGCGGAAGCGCAGGCGGATATCCAGTTCCATTGGGCCGTATTCCACCAACACGTAGTTGTCGCCGGCGGCCCGATAAACCACGCCGGTTTCATGTTCATCGTCACTAAGTGACGCCAGAATCGGGGAGGTTGGTGCGATCGGTTTGATATGGGCGGTCGCTGCGGTCAGGGTGGCGATGGACTCGTCGATGGCTTCCCGCAGGGCCACGGCCTGGTCCTGACTGACCGGAACAAATTGGACCTTGTCACCGGCTTTCAGCTGGCCCAGTTTCCACAGGTCAGCGCTGATGACCGTCACCGGGCAGACAAAGCCGCCCAGGCTTGGGCCATCGGGACCGAGAATCACCGGCATATCGCCGGTGAAATCCACGGTGCCCACGGCGTAAGCGTTGTCGTGAATGTTGGACGGATGCATGCCGGCCTCTCCGCCGTCACTGCGCGCCCACTGCGGCTTCGGGCCAATAAGTCGTACGCCGGTGCGGCTCGAGTTGTAGTGGATCTCCCAGTCGCTGGCGAAGAAGGTGTCGATGTCTTCGTCAGTAAAATAATCCGGCGCGCCATGAGGCCCATAGGTAACGTGCAGTTTCCAGGTCTTGCCGATGGCCGGTTTAAGTTCTGCAGGCAGCGTGATCAGGGGGGCAGATTCCGAATCTGCCAGCGCCAGCACATCGCCGGCCCGCAAGGCGCGACCACAGTGGCCGCCAAACTGGCCAAGGGTAAAGGTGCTGCAGGAGGTCAGATACTCGGGGCAGTCCAGCCCACCGCGGAACAGCACGTAGGCCCGGGCGCCGTCCGCCGTGGTGGCGCCCAGCTTCAGGGTAGCGCCGGCGGGCACGTCGATCACCTGCCAGGAAGCCACGGGCTGATCATCCAGTGTGGCGTCCAGCTGGGCGCCCGTCAGCGCAATCTGGGTGGCGCGGTTGAAAGTGAGCACCGGCCCCTTAAGGGTGATTTCCAGGCCTGGAGCCCCTTCCGGATTACCCAGCAGTCGATTGCCAAGCCGGAACGAATAACTGTCGAAAGGACCCGACGGTGGTACGCCAATTTCCCAGTAGCCGATGCGCCCGGGGTAGTCCTGGATGGTGGTCAGGGTGCCGCCACTGAGCACATCCACGGTGGCCGGCTGGTAATCGAATTCGTTGAGGGTTCGAGTAAACAGTCTGCCCTCGGCAAAGCGCGGGTCGTCCAGCACCTGGCGCACGTATTTCAGGTTGGTCTCGATGCCATAGAGCTGGCTGTCGTCGAGTGCCTGCATCAACCGCTGACGGGCAGACTCGCGATCGGCCTCATGCACAATCACCTTGGCGAGCATGGGATCATAAAGCGGCGACACCTCTGTGCCCGGCTGAATCCAGGTATCGATTCGCAGGCCATCCTCGTCGGGCCAGGCCACGTTGGTGAGCAGACCGGCGCCGGGCTGGAAATCCTTGTTGGGGTCTTCCGCATAGATCCGGGTCTGGATGGCGTGGCCGGAAGGCACAAGGTTGCTGCCCAGTTTTGCCAGGTCGGGCAGGGTGCCTGCGCCCAGTTCCACCATCCATCGGACCAGATCCACGCCATACACCTGCTCGGTCACACCGTGCTCCACCTGTAAGCGGGTATTCACTTCCAGGAAGTAGAACTCGGTAGTGTCCGGGTCGTAGATAAACTCCACGGTGCCGGCGCTGCGGTAGGCAATGCTCTCGCCCAGCTGGCGGGCGGTCGCGTGCATACGGGTTCGAACGTCGTCGGAAAGCCCGGGTGCCGGCGCTTCTTCAATCACCTTCTGGTTACGGCGCTGGGCGGAGCAGTCACGCTCGCCCAGGGCCAACACCTGCCCTCCGCCATCGCCGAAAAACTGTACTTCCACATGGCGGGCATGTTCCACGAATTTTTCCAGGAACACGCCGCTATTGCTGAAGTTGTTCTGGCTCAGGCGCTGGACCGACTCGAAGCTTTTGCCCAGATCGTCCGGGCCGTAGCAGCGGGACATGCCAATGCCGCCACCGCCGGCGGTGCTTTTCAGCATCACCGGGTAGCCGATGGTGTCGGCGGCTTTTAGCGCTTCCTCCAGATTGGTCAGCAAGCCGGTGCCTGGTAGCAGTGGTACGCCGGCGCTTTCAGCCAGTGACCGTGCCGTATGCTTGAGACCGAATTGTTCCATCTGCTCGGGTGTCGGGCCCAGGAAGACCACGCCTTCGGCGTCACAGCGTCGGGCAAAATCGGCGTTTTCGCTCAGGAAGCCGTAGCCGGGGTGGATGGCGCCGGCACCGCTCTTGCGGATTACCTCGAACAGTTTGTCCTGATCCAGGTAAGTGGTCGCTGCCGGGCCGTCTCCCAGGGAATACGCCTCGTCCGCCTGCCGTACGTGAAGCGAATCGGAATCCGCTTCGGCGTAGACGGCAACCGAGGTCAGCCCCATGTCACGCAGCGTGCGAATAACCCGGCAGGCGATGGCGCCGCGGTTGGCGATCAGGACCTTTGAGAATCTGCCGCTCAGCTCCATACCAGCACCTCAATCGGTGTCGGGTTCCAGCCGTTGCACGGATTGTTGAGCTGCGGGCAGTTGGAGATCATCACCAGAACGTCCATCTTCGCTTCCAGCTCCACGTATTTGCCGGCATCGGAAATCCCGTCGGCGAAGGTGAGTCCGCCGTCGGCCGTGACCGGGACATTCATGAAAAAGTTGATGTTGTGGGTGATGTCCCGTTTGCTCATGCCCAGTTCTTCATGTTCGGTGACGGCCACCAGCCAGCTGTCCCGGCAGGCGTGCATGCACTTTTTCTCGAGGGCATAACGGGTTGTGTTGCTCTCCGCCGCGCAGGCACCGCCCAGGGTGTCGTGACGGCCGCAGGTGTCGGCGGTGATTTCCAGCATCACGTTGTTTTCAGAAGACATCAGTTTAGAACCAGCCGTCAGGTAGACATTGCCCTGCTCGCGGATGGTGTCGACGGCGCTGTAGCGTTCGGTCGGATTGTGGGCGTTGTAAAACAGGGTGTCGGCGGCCTGGTTGCCTTCCAGATCCAGGATCCGGACGGTCTCGCCGGCTTTCACCACTTTCAGGAAATACTCGCCCGCCGGCACGGTTTCACGGAAGGCGGCGTTTTCAGGCTTCAATACGCTTTGCTTGATCATGTCCGGCCTCCGTTACTGGAACAGGTGGTACAGGGCGTTATTGGCGAAGGCCCGGGTGGCCTCGGGGGACGACGTCTTGCAGGGATCGGCATCGGTTACCGGGGCCGCCTTGAACAACTGGTACCGCAGCGGATGGCTGGGGTACTCGCTGGCCGGGTTCATCGGATGCGGGCAGGTGTGCAGCACCACGATGGTGTCCATTTCAAAGCGCAGGTCGACGGTGGCGCCGGCGTGGGAGTGACCCTCGGAGAAGGCCATGTTGCCGTCGTCATCTGTTTTTACTTTGCTGAACCAGTTCAGGTTGGCGGTCAGGTCTTTCTTGCCGAGGCCGTACTTGGCTAGCTCGTTCAGGAAGCTGTTGAACCCGTTCCGGTGGTAGTGATTATGGGCTTCCTGATACGTCTTTTTGCCCCAGCGCTTTTCCACCAGATCGGCATTGCAGGTGCCAGCGACGGTATCGTGCCAGCCAAGATCATCGCGGACGATGGAGGCAAATACCCTGCCCATGTCCGAGAGCAGCACGTGGCCTTTGGTGAGCAGGAAGGTGTGCTGGTTTTTCAGGGTGTCCGGCATGTTGTACCGCTCGAGCGGGTTCTCGGGGTTGTACATCAACATGCCGACGTTGGTCCCGCCGGTTTCGTCAATCAGGCGCAGCGCATGGCCGCGGCGCACGATAAAGGACCAGTGGGATCCGCCGGGAATCAGATCGTCGTAGAGGGGGGCTGCGGTTTGCAACATGGCCTTTTCCTCCTGGTTAGGGCATCCAAAAAAGCGAGAGGCGTCAGTAACTGAGCGATCCTCCCGGGCTTTTGTCCCGCCGTGTAACCTTGGAAAAGGTCGTCAACTCTCGGACCAGTCGCCTGCGTTTGTGGTTGCAGACCGGAACCCTAGTTGACCATTGGTCAGATTGTGGCGCTTTGATTGTGGTTTCAGTAACCGACGTCTCGCTGCGTGCTGAATGTACTGCAGAGTCCATGCCAATCGGCAAGTCACTGATTTTATTAAGGTGGAAGTTCCGGGGTGGGGCAATGTTGCTTCCTGCCTGGGCGGGCGCACCGTTTTTGTGCATCGGTCAGTGCGCTTCCAGTGCATTTATTTTCGGAGTCTGATTCCAGAGCCAGACCACTGATGGCATGGCCTTCAAGCCATCTACTACCAAGGGAGGAGTTTTTCGCCTCCATCGCATCATTCAAACCTTGGGAATTGGGGTCTACATTGAATGGGTAAACGCGAAAGGCCGCGTTGCCCTGCGACAAACACAACAAGAGGTCGAGATCATGATCTACGCACAACCAGGAAAGGATGGCTCCGTCGTTTCTTTCAAATCCCGTTACGAGAACTACATCGGTGGCGAGTGGGTTGCCCCGGTAAAAGGCCAGTATTTCGAGAACATCACACCGGTCACTGGCAATGTGATCTGTGAAATTCCGCGCTCCAGTGCAGAAGATATTGATCTGGCTCTGGATGCAGCGCACAAGGCGGCACCCGCGTGGGGCAAGACGTCGCCCACCGAGCGTTCCAACATCCTTCTGAAAATTGCGGATCGTATCGAGGCCAACCTCGAGAAGCTCGCAGTTGCAGAAACCTGGGACAACGGCAAGGCCGTGCGCGAAACCCTGAACGCCGACATTCCTCTCGCGGCTGATCACTTCCGCTACTTTGCGGGTTGTCTGCGTGCCCAGGAAGGCCATATGGGCGAGATCGACCACAACACCGTGGCGTACCATTTCCATGAGCCGCTGGGTGTCGTTGGCCAGATCATTCCATGGAACTTCCCGATTCTGATGGCGGCCTGGAAACTGGGCCCCTGTCTGGCTGCGGGTAACTGCACCGTGCTGAAGCCTGCCGAGCAGACGCCTGCCAGCATCCTGGTACTGATGGAAATCATTGGTGACCTGCTGCCGCCGGGCGTGCTGAACATTGTTAACGGCTACGGCATCGAGGCCGGCCAGGCCCTGGCCACCAGCAAGCGTATTGCCAAGATTGCCTTCACCGGCTCAACCCCGGTTGGCTCCCACATCCTCAAGTGCGCGGCTGAAAACATTATCCCGTCCACAGTGGAGCTGGGTGGTAAATCCCCGAACATCTACTTCTCCGACGTGATGAAGGCCGAGCCGGAATTCATCGACAAGTGCGTGGAAGGTCTGGTTCTGGCGTTCTTCAACCAGGGCGAAGTCTGCACCTGTCCGTCACGGGCACTGGTCCAGGAAGACATGTTCGAAGAGTTCATGCAGAAGGTGGTTCAGCGCACCAAGTCGATCAAGCGTGGCAACCCGCTGGACACCGATGTTCAGGTAGGTGCCCAGGCGTCGAAAGAACAGTTCGACAAGATCATGTCCTACCTGGCCATTGGTAAGGAAGAGGGCGCTGTGGTGCTGACTGGCGGCGACCGCGAGCATCTGGATGAAGAGTTCAACAATGGCTTCTACATCCAGCCCACCCTGTTCAAGGGCGACAACAAGATGCGCGTGTTCCAGGAAGAAATCTTCGGGCCGGTTGTGGGTGTTACCACCTTCAAGACCGAGGAAGAAGCCCTGGCCATCGCCAACGACACCGAGTTTGGTCTGGGTGCCGGCGTATGGACCCGCGACACCAATCTCGCCTACCGGATGGGCCGCAACATCCAGGCCGGTCGGGTGTGGATGAACTGTTACCACGCCTACCCGGCTCACGCAGCCTTCGGCGGTTACAAGAAGTCTGGCGTCGGCCGTGAAACCCACAAGATGGCGCTCGAGCACTATCAGCAGACCAAGTGCATGCTGACCAGCTACGACACCAACCCACTGGGTTTCTTCTGAATCTGTGAGCGGTAAGCGGGCCTCCCACACGGGCCCGCCTGTGAGTCAGCACAGCGGATGTGCACCTTCATTCCCCGGTGTCTGGCCGGGGCGACTCTCTGACGAGAGTTCGGGTTTTTCTGTCACTCTCTTTTGGCCCTTCCCAGGGCCTTTTTTATTGGGGCGGATTTTGGTGTCAATGCGCTTTATCGCCCCAGTGAGTAGAACTCTGCGTTAGGCCGCATGTTTGTCACGTTTGCCATCCGATTGGAAAGCCCGAAGAACGCGGCGATGCCGGAGATGTCCCAGATATCCTCGTCGTTGAAACCATGACGTTTGAGTTCCTCAAAGTCCGCGTCACTCATTTCTTGGGCTTGTTGCGAAACCTTTATGGCGAAATCAAGCATGGCTTTCTGGCGATCAGTGATGTCGGCCTTTCGGTAGTTCACGGCGACCTGATCTGCGATCTCCGGGTTCTTTTCACGGATGCGCAGAATAGCGCCATGGGCCACCACGCAGTACTGGCACTGGTTCAGGTTGCTGGTAGCGACGACAATCATCTCGCGTTCGCCCTTGGTGAGGTTGCTGTCTTTTTCCATCAGGGCATCGTGGTAATCAAAGAAGGCACGAAACTCGGCTGGGCGATGTGCCAGTACCAGAAAGACATTGGGGATAAACCCCGACTTTTCCTGAACGGCAAGAATCTTCTCCCGGATGTCCGCCGGGAGTGATTCAAGCGACGGAACCGGGAATCGGCTTATTGGTTGTTCGCTGGACGAGCTCATAACAATTCCTTTAATGGCGGTTTTATGGTTCAAGAAGTTTCGGTTCGGCCTGCGACCGGTACGACGATACGCCCACGAACCTTGCCTTCCAGCAGTTGGCTGGCACCTTCGATGGCGTCTTCAAAGGGTATTTCCGTGATCATGCGCTCGAGCAGGTCGATGTCGAGATCCTCCGAAAGGCGCTTCCAGGCTTCCAGTCGCTCAGCTTTGGGCGCCATCACGCTGTCCACGCCACACAAGGTCACACCCCGAAGAATGAACGGGGCAACGGTGGACGGGAAGTCCATGCCGGCCGCGAGACCACAGGCTGCGACGACGCCACGGTATTTCATGCCCGCACAGACATTGGCCAGCACCTGTCCACCGGCCACATCAATGGCGCCGGCCCAGGTCTCGCGCACCAGGGGTTTGCCTGGTTCACTCAGCTCAGCGCGATCGAGGATGTTTCCGGCCCCCAACGACTTCAGATAGTCTGCTTCCTCGGATCGACCGGTCACCGCGGTCACGGAATAACCCCGCTTGGCCAGCAGCGCCACCGCGATGCTTCCAACGCCGCCGGTTGCCCCGGTCACCAGAATGTCGCCGGAATCAGGTGTTACGCCATTCTTTTCCAGTGCCATGACACAAAGCATGGCGGTATAGCCGGCGGTGCCGATGGCCATGGCCTGTCGAGGAGAAAACGCCTTGGGCAGAGGAATCAGCCAGTCACCGGAAACACGGGCTTTCTCGGCCAGGCCGCCCCAGTGTTTCTCGCCAACGCCCCACCCGTTCAAGACAACCGGGTCGCCTGCCTTGAAGTCTGCATGCGTGGAGCTTGATACGGTGCCGGCAAAGTCGATGCCTGGAATCATCGGGTACTGTTTCACGATCGGTGACTTTCCGGTGATGGCCAGAGCATCCTTGTAGTTCAAGGTTGAGAAGGCTATATCCACGGTAACGTCGCCTTCCGGCAGTTCCGATTCTTCTATGGATGTCAGTGACACTTTTTGGTCGCCGCGTGATCCTTCAATGAGTACGCCTTTAAACATGTTGCCTCCGTGTTTGGGTAATGAGGATGGTTTTTCGTCCCGTGTCATGAGCCGCGAAGTAGCGACAAAAATCCCTGGGCGAACCGATCCAGTGGTTCTGGGGATTGATCCAGCTTTGCGCGCAACACCGCGCCCTCCCAACCAATCCAGAAGAAGTGCGCCATCTGATCGCACTTTAGATCCTTGGAAATCTCACCGGCCTGCTGGGCCTCTCTCAATACCCCAGCGGTGCGGCACTCCCAGTCCGTGAAAACGTCCTGTAACAGAACACGGAAACCCTCGGGCAGGGCGGTCATTTCCTGTCCCAGATTGCCGATGAGGCAGCCGCGGCGATACTCGAACCTGGCCATGCCCGTTTTGGCATCCTCAACAAACGCTTCGAGCCGCTGCAGAGGAGTGAGGGCCCGATCTTCAAACCAGCGATCAAGTTTGCGCGCAAAATAGCGGCCGTAGGCTTCGATCAGGATCCGGCCGAAGGCTTCTTTATTGTCGAAGTAGTGGTAGAAGGAGCCTTTCGGTACGCCGGCTTTGCGAAGTATTTCGTCGATGCTGGTGGAGGAGTAACCCTTCTCCGTCAGCACTGACAGGCCCACGGTGATGAGCGTTTCCCGGGTATCCCTGAAATCGGCATTTTCAGTCTTCGGGGGACGGCCCCGCTTTCGCTTGATGTCTGCTGTCTGGTTCATCGTCTTGACTCAATTTAGACCGATCGTCTATTTAATTATCTGAATAAACTAGACTGGTCGTCTAATAAAATCAAGTGAAGTTGCTATGGGGCGCAGCCAGGGCGGAATGGGATTCGCTCTCCCAAGTGGGAGCGATGCTACTTTGTGGTGGCCAAAAACAGTTCCAAAGTACCATATTGGCCCCTTGCCCCGGCCGATAGGATGGGAACTGGGTTATCGGCAATGTCGTTGATTCACCCTCAATGCGCTAACAATCATGACAATAGAGGTGAGCATTATGTGGACCAAACCAGCCTACGAAGATCTCCGCATCGGTTTCGAAGTCACCATGTACTTCGCCAATCGCTGAGTGCTGAAGCGGCCAGCCTCGAGCTGGCCGTTTTGCTTGTGGAGTGACCCACCATGTTGATTCACGTTCTGGGCTCCGCTGCAGGCGGTGGCTTTCCCCAGTGGAACTGTAACTGCGCCAACTGCGACGGCTTCCGGAAGGGCACCCTGAACGCCCGGGCCCGTACCCAGTCTTCCATTGCCATCAGTGAAGACGGCGAGCACTGGATCCTGTTTAACGCGTCCCCCGACATTCGCGCCCAGTTGGCTTCCTTCGAAGCGATGCAGCCGGCACGTGCTTTAAGGGATACCGGCATTGATGCCATTGTGCTGATGGACAGCCAGGTGGACCACACCACCGGCCTGCTGTCCCTGCGCGAGGGTCTTCCGATGGATGTCTGGTGTACCGAACAGGTGCATGAAGACCTCAGCGGTGGTTTTCCGCTGTTCACCATGCTCAAGCACTGGAAGGGTGGCCTGAACTGGCAGCGCATCGAGGCATCCGAGCAGACGCCTTTTACCATTCCCTGCGCACCGTCCATCGAGCTGACCGCCATTCCGCTGCTGAGCAACGCACCCCCGTATTCACCGCGCCGGGACAACCCGCATCCGGGCGATAACATTGGCCTGTTCCTGAAAGACACCCGCACCGGTCAGACAGTCCTTTATGCCCCGGGCCTCGGCGAGCCGGACGACCGTATTCTCGGCTGGATGCGCCAGGCCGACGTGCTGATGGTGGACGGGACCGTCTGGCACGACGACGAGATGATCCGCCAGGAAGTGGGCACCAAGACCGGCCAGGCCATGGGTCATCTGGCCCAGAGCGGCCCGGGTGGCATGATCGAGGTGCTCGACGCCATGCCGGCCCAGCGCAAGATCCTGATACACATCAACAACACCAACCCGATCCTGAACGAGGACTCCCCGGAGCGGGCGGAGCTGACCCGCCACGGCATCGAGGTGTCCTGGGATGGAATGCACATCGACCTGTCGGGGCAGCCATGAACGCTAAAGCCAACACCGCCATGAACCGGACGGATTTCGAGCAGGCCCTGCGCGCCAAGGGCCAGTACTACCACATCCACCACCCGTACCATAAAGCCATGTACGGCGGGCAGTGCACGCCCGAACAGATCCGCGGCTGGGTGGCCAACCGGTACTACTACCAGATCAAGATTCCCCAGAAAGACTCCGCCATCATGGCCAACTGCCCGGACGCTGGCGTGCGCCGGCTCTGGCTGCAGCGGATTCTGGACCACGATGGCCACGACGGGGATGTCGGCGGCATCGAAGCCTGGTTGTCCCTGGCCGAGGCGGTGGGCCTGAGCCGGGAAGAGGTGATTGACCAGCGGCACGTGTTGCCGGGGGTCCGCTTTGCGGTGGATGCCTATCTGAACTTTGCCCGCCGGGCGACCTGGCAGGAGGCGGCTTGCTCGTCCCTGACCGAGCTGTTCGCCCCGGAGATCCACCAGTCGCGACTGGACAGCTGGCCTGCCCACTCTCCGTGGATTGAAGAGAGCGGCTACAGCTACTTCCGCAAGCGTCTGTCCGAGGCCAGAAGAGACGTGGAACATGGCCTGACCATTACCCTCGACCACTTCACCAAAGAGGCACAGCAGGCCCGGGCCCTGGAGATTCTTCAGTTCAAACTGGACATCCTCTGGACCATGCTGGATGCCATGACCATGGCCTACGGCCACCGCACCCCGCCGTACCACACCGTGACCGAAGAACAGGTCTGGCACCGGGGACTGTAATGGAGGTGGGTATGCATGAAGTACCGCGTTTTCGGCGAGGATTCCGGTTCCAGTGGGAGCCGGCCCAGGAAAGTTATGTGCTGCTTTATCCGGAAGGTATGGTGAAGCTTAACGGCAGTGCCGGCGCCATTCTCAACGAGGTGGACGGTCAGCGTACCGTGGCCGACATCGTCGCCAGTCTGGAGCAGCAGTTCCCCGACGCCGGCCCGCTTGGCAAGGACGTCAGCGAATTTTTGCAGGACGCCCGGCACCAACACTGGATTGAACTGTCATGAGTACGACCAACCCCCACAACGCCGGTCCGCCCCTGTGGCTGCTGGCAGAGCTGACCTATCGCTGCCCGCTGCAATGCCCCTATTGCTCCAATCCGCTGGACTTTGCGCAAACCCAACAGGAGCTGACCACCGAGGAGTGGGTGAGTGTGCTTCGACAGGGCCGCACGATGGGGGCGGCGCAACTGGGCTTTTCCGGCGGCGAGCCCCTGGTCCGCCAGGACCTCGCGGAGCTGATCGCCGAGGCGCGGCACCTGGGGTATTACACCAACCTGATTACGTCAGGGCTGGGCCTGACGGAGGCCAAGGTGGATGCATTTGCCGAGGCGGGGCTGGATCATATCCAGGTGAGCTTTCAGGCGTCCGATCCGGAACTGAACAACGCCGTGGCCGGCTCCCGAAAGGCCTTTGACCAGAAGCTGGCCATGGCCCGGGCGGTGAAGGAAGCCGGCTATCCCATGGTGCTCAACTTCGTGATCCACCGCCACAACATCCACCAGATGAACGACATCATGGATTTGTGCGAGCGCCTGGGGGCGGACTACGTCGAGCTGGCCACCTGCCAGTATTACGGCTGGGCCTTCGAAAACCGGGAAGGGTTGATGCCTTCCAAAGCGCAGCTGGTGAAGGCAGAGCAGGAAGTGAACCGGTACCGGGAACGGCTACAGCAATCCGGTTCGGCCATGAAGCTGATCTTTGTGACACCGGACTATTACGAAGAGCGCCCGAAAGCCTGTATGAACGGCTGGGGGAATCTGTTCCTGACCGTGGCCCCGGACGGCACCGCACTGCCTTGCCACAGCGCGCGGCTCCTGCCGATCGATTTTCCCAATGTCCGAGACATGGATCTGCAAAACATCTGGTACGACAGCCCGGGGTTCAACCACTACCGCGGCGACAGCTGGATGCCGGAGCCTTGCCGTTCCTGCGATGAGAAAGAGAAGGACTTCGGTGGCTGTCGCTGTCAGGCCTATCTTTTGACGGGCAACGCGGATAACGCAGATCCAGTATGCAGCAAATCGTCGTATCATGATCGAATACTGGCAGCGAGGAAAGCTGCCGATCATGCCACGGCCGGCCTGACTGAACTGGTATATCGAAATGCGGATAATTCACGGCTTTTCTTCCGGGGTTAACAACTCCGCCATCAATCCTGCACTGGTCGGCCATCACCACGACAAAACGGTACTGAGTGCCTACGAGGCCTGCTCGGCGCATGTCCAGCGTGGGGAACTTGCGGTGTCCCCGGCGGGTGTGTTCTGGCTGGAGACAGATCCGGCACGCGGCTGCAATACACTCTGGCACCTTTCCGATCAGGGGCCTGTTCGCCTTGGACCTGATGATCTTGGCATCCGCAGCCGGGTAAATGGCTACGGTGGTGGCGCCCTGGCGGCTGCCGACAGCGGTGTGTTCGTGGTTGGCGAGGATCAACAGCTACGGTTTGTCAGTCTGGCCGACGGCCAGTGCCACAGCCTGACCGATGACCCCGGGGCGGCCTATGGTGGGTTGGTCGCTGACCAGTCCCGTCAACGGGTGCTCGCGGTACGGGAAGCAGAGGGCAAGCAGCAGCTGGTTGCCGTCTCCATGCAGGGCGAGCGTTCGGTGCTTCATTCCGGCCTGGATTTTTACAGCGCGCCGGCGGTCTCGGCCGATGGCAGTCAGGTTGCCTGGACCAGCTGGCAGCTGCCCGATATGCCTTGGCTGCGTTCACGGTTGTGGACCGCAAATTGCTCTGAAGATGGATTGCTGGATCAAGGCCGGGAATGGCCAACACCGTCTGAAGCGTCGGTACAGCAGCCGGTGTTCGATGGCAGCCAACTCTGGGTTTTGTCCGACCACGAGGGTTGGTGGCAACCCTGGCGTATTGATACGTCGGGCGAGGGCAGCTGGCACGCCAGCGATTCACCCGCCCGGGATCATGCCAATGCCCCCTGGCAGTTGGGCGAATCCCACCACTGCCCAATAGGCAGGGGCGGTTGGGCCCGGGTCCGTTATTGTAATGGCACGGGTGAACTCTGGCTCGGCTCCAGCCAAACCGGTGACGCAATCCGGGTTGCCCGGGATTTTGGCGACTTCCGTTGTCTGCAGTCGGCTGGTGAGCATCTTTACTGCATCGGCCGTGCATCCAGCCGCCTCGACGCCGTCCTCCAGATTGATCTCGAGACCGGACAGGCCCGCACCATTGCCGGGGGCGAGGAGGCCATGCCAGAGGCGAGGGCGGCACTGCCGCTGGATATCGAAATTCCAGCCCTGAACCCGGGCGAAGCCTCTATCCATGGGTTTTTCTACACGCCCAAGCTGGCCACGCCAGACGTCCCTCCATTGATTCTGATTGCTCACGGAGGGCCGACGTCGGCGGCCTATCCGGTATTCAATCCCCAGATTCAGTACTGGTGTCAGCGGGGATTTGCCGTCGCTGAAATCAACTATCGAGGCAGCACCGGCTTTGGTCGTGAATTCCGCCTGGCCCTGGAAGGGCGGTGGGGTGAGGTGGATGTCGCGGATATGGAACGGGCGGCAGATCACCTGGCCTCCTTCGGCCTGGCTGATGGCAGCAGGGTGTTTATCCAGGGTCGCAGCTCCGGGGGCTACACGGCCCTGATGGCGATGATCCGAAGCCAGCGTTTTACCGCCGGTGCCAGCATGTTCGGCGTGACGGATCCCATGCGCTTACGGGCCATGACCCATCGCTTTGAGTCCGGTTATCTGGATTGGTTGCTGGGCTCGCCAGAAAAGCACCCGAAGCGGTGGCGGGAGAGAACGCCTCTGTTTCACGCTGATCGCATTACAGCGCCCATGATCTTTTTCCAGGGCGGGCAGGATAAGGTTGTGGTGCCCGAGCAGACCCGTGCCATGGCAGAGGCGATGAAAGCGGCTGGCAGGGCACCAGAGCTCCACTGGTTTGAAGACGAGGGTCACGGTTTCCGGCGCCAGGCCAACCAGGCAGGTATGCTCGAATGGATGTTCAGCTTCTACCGAAAGCATAGCCAAAAGGCCAATGATCACGCGGAGAACTTGAGTTAAACTCTCGGCTATTCCTATAACAACAAGCGGTCGAGTGCAGTCTGATGAGTCACGATATATCCAGCTTGCGAAAGTTTGTCTCACCGGAAATCGTATTTGGTGCCGGCTCCCGGAAGTCCGTGGCCAACTTCGCCAGTAATTTCGGTGCCCGTCATGTCTTCCTGGTGTCGGACCCGGGGGTAGCTGCCGCCGGCTGGGTGGATGAAATCGTGACGCTGCTGACCGATGCGGGTATCCGCTCGACCGTGTACACCGGCGTATCGCCCAATCCCAAGGTGGATGAGGTGATGACCGGGGCCGAACTCTACAAATCCAATGAGTGTGATGTCATCGTTGCCATCGGCGGTGGCAGCCCCATGGACTGCGCCAAGGGCATCGGTATCGTGGCCACTCACGGTCGCAGCATCCTGGAGTTCGAGGGCGTCGATACCATCACCAACCCGTCACCGCCTCTGATACTGATTCCCACCACGGCAGGTACCTCGGCGGATGTGTCCCAGTTTGCGATCATTTCCGACCCCAACCGCCGGTTCAAATTCTCGATCATCAGCAAGGCCGTAGTGCCGGATGTGTCCCTGATCGATCCGGAAGTTACCGAGACCATGGATGCCTACCTCACCGCCTGCACCGGGGTGGATGCCCTGGTGCATGCCATTGAGGCTTACGTGTCGACTGGCAGCGGCCCGCTGACCGATACCCATGCGCTGGAGGCAATCCGGTTAATCAACCGGAATCTCGAGCCGCTGGTGGACAACACGGCAGATCCCTATCTCCGCGAGCAGATCATGCTGGCCTCCATGCAGGCGGGGCTGGCCTTCTCCAATGCCATTCTCGGGGCAGTACACGCCATGTCCCATAGCTTGGGTGGTTTCCTGGATTTGCCTCATGGTCTGTGTAATGCGCTGTTGCTGGAGCACGTGGTGGCTTACAACTTCCAGTCTGCCGAAGACCGTTTCCGCCGCGTTGCCGAAGCCATGGATATCGATACCCGTGGAATGGCCAAGCCGGAAATCAAAAAACGGTTAATGAACCGCATTGTAGAGCTCAAGCGTCGGGTTGGGCTGGAGGCGCGTCTCGCCCAGCTGGGTGTTTCGGTGTCCGACATTCCCCACCTGTCCGGCTTTGCGTTGCAGGACCCGTGCATTCTCACCAACCCCCGGAAGTCGTCGCTGCGGGATGTCCAGGTTGTCTATGAAGAAGCCCTCTGACAGCAAGGATGGCGAACAGGACAGTAGCTACGGAATTGGCGATCTTCTCGGGCTGGGCAGCCAGTCCGTCCGCAAGAACTATTACCCGGCTCTGCAGGAACGCATTGACGAGCTGGAGCAGGAACGCAACCGCTACAAATGGCTGTTCGAGAACGCGCTGCACGGTATCTTCCAGGCCAACCTGCGGGGCGGCTTTCTGGCCTGCAACCCGGCGATGGCGAGAATCTGCGGTTATGACAGCCCCGAGGCGCTCACGGAAAAGGTCATCCGGCTCCGTGAACAGTTGTTCTGCAGTTCCAGTGAATTCGATGCCATACGTCAGGAGCTTCTCGACGAGGGCAGTCTGAGTGCCCGGGAAACCCGTTTCCAGCGTGCTGATCGCACGCCGGTCCACGTTGCTGTCACCCTGCTGCGACGCCCGGACCTCGGACCGGAAGTGGTGGAAGCCTTCGTTGCCGACATAACCGAGCGAGTGTTGGCCCGGCAGAAACTGGAGCAGTTGAACGCCACCCTTGAGCGGCGCGTGGAAGAGCGGACCGAAGCACTGCAGAATGCCAATGTGGGCCTGCGCTACCAGATTGAGGAGCGCGAGAAGGTTGAGCGTGAGCTCTTTGTTGCCATGGAGGCCGCCAAAGAGGCCAACCGCAGCAAGGATAAATATCTCGCGGCGGCCAGCCATGACCTGCTTCAGCCGCTGAATGCAGCCCGGCTGATGATATCCGCGCTCCAGGACAGCACGCTGCCGGAACAGGAAACCCGCATGGTGCACCAGGTACATCGGGCTCTGGAGGGCGCCGAAGACCTGCTGGCGGACCTGCTGGATATCTCCAAGCTCGACCAGCAGGCAATGAAGCCTGATCTGGTTTATACCGATGTGGCCGCCCTGGCCAGATCCCTCGGGGAGGAGTTCGAGGCCGTTGCCAGCAATGCCGGCCTCGGGTTCCGGGTACGCACCATTCCGGCGATGGTGCGAACAGATCAGCGCATGCTGACCCGTATCCTCCGAAATCTGCTCAGCAACGCCTTCCGGTACACCCGCAAGGGCGGTGTTGTCATGGCGTTGAGATCCCGCGGCGACCGTCTGCGGATTGAAGTCTGGGATACCGGTGTTGGCATCGAGGAAGACAAGCTCCGGGACATTTTTACCGAGTTTCACCAGCTGTTGCCCCAGGGCACCGGCGGCCGGCAGGGTGTGGGCCTGGGGCTGGCCATCGTGGAACGGATGGTTCGGGTGCTGGGGTACGACATTGATGTGTCATCACGGCCCGGTCGTGGCTCCCGCTTCGTGCTGACCCTGCCGCTTGAACCCGCTCAGGCCAGACCGGATATGGCCCGTACAGATTCGCTCCAGAATTTCGCCGATGGCTTTGACGGTGTGCCGGTGCTGGTGATCGACAACGAGCCGGCGGTTCTGGAGAGCATGCAGTTGCTGCTGGAGCGTTGGGGCTGTGATGTGCTCACAGCCGCCAGCAAGGCAGAGGCCGTGGAGGCTCTCGAGCAAACCGGCCAGATACCGGCCCTTATCCTTGCGGACTATCACCTGAACAATGAGCGAACCGGTTACGATGCAGTTCACGGGGTTCGCCGCCACCTTGGTCGTGATATTCCCGCCGCCATCATTACCGCAGATCGCAGCGATGACACCCGCAAGATACTGCGCGCCCAGTACCTGCCAATACTGAACAAGCCGGTGAAACCGAACCGGCTCAGGGCCCTGATGACCAGCCTGCTGACCTCTGCCTCGGCCTGACCCTTTCGCGCCCGTCATGTAAGACCTTCTTACATACACTCTGAAGCCCTTCGCGAAATACTCCCTCAACCGGTCTCCGATACCGGCAGGTTTCAAAACATCTGAGGGAGTAACAGATGAAAACAACAACGATTGGCCGGAAAGCCGGCAGTGGATTTGGGCATTGGTGGCTGGCAATGATCGGCGCCGGACTATTGGCCGGTTGCGGCGGTGGGGGCGGCGAGACGGAGGTGTCCAGCCCCTCGGATTTCGAACCCCCGGCGGAGCCCGTGAACATAGGCGGCGATGCAGAGCTTTATGATCCCGACCGGCTGATTGATGTGTCGGTCACCATGAGCTCCGCTGATTTCAGCAAACTGAAATCGGAAGCCCGAACCCTGGCCAGCACCGACCGGGAATGTGTGCCCGAGTTCGAATACACGGAATTCACGGCCAGCGTTACCATCGACGGTGACCGCATGGACCGGGTGATCGTGCGCAAGAAGGGCTACATGGGCTCGCTGAGCCCCAGTATCCCCTCTCTCAAGCTGGACTTTAACGATCTCTGGCCTGGTCGCACCTATCAGAACATGACCCGGATGACCCTGAACAATAACCGCCAGGACCCCTCCAATGCCCGCCAGTGCATGGCCTATGACCAGTTCCGGCAGGCCGGGCTCGCGGCGCCGAAATGCAATTACGCCAGAGTGTCTGTCAATGGCGAGGATCTGGGTGTGTTTACCAATGTCGAGCCTATCAAGAAGCCCTTTCTGGCACGGGCATTCGGGGACGACGACGGTAACCAGTATGAAGCCCAAACGGCGGATTTCGGTACCTGGCTGAGCCAGCGGTTCGAAAAAAAGACCAACGAAAAAGAAAACGACCGGACTGACCTGCAGGCCGTTACCGATGCTCTGGCGTTACCCGATGAGCAGATGGTGAATGTATTGCCGCAGCTGGTGGATGTGGATGAATTCATCCGGTTCTGGGCGATGGAAACCCTGTTGGGCGCCTGGGATTCCGCCACTGGCAACGCCAACAATTTTCACATCTATCGGGACCCCGGAGACGGCCTGTTCCATTTTATTCCCTGGGGCGCTGATACGGCCTTTCGTGGGGCGCATCCCCTGAAGCCGCTCACGGGGGTGCTGTACCGCAACTTCTCGCTGGCGGACCGGCTTTTCAACATTCCCGAGTACCGGGCGCGCTATCAGGCCGAGCTTGAAGACCTGCTGGCCACCCAGTGGGATGAGGCCGATTTGCTGGCGGAAGTGGAGCGGATACGTGAACTCACCGGAACCAGCGAGAAGGCGACTGCCAGCCTGAAAGCCTTCATTGGCGGCCGTGGCGTGGCCGGTGATGACGATTTCCGGCCTGCCCGCCGAGCTGTTATTGAACAGGCCATCGCCGAGGAGACGCCCTCCGGGGAAGTGTACCGGCTTGCGGACACGCAACCGGATTGCAGCGTGCTGGCGACAACCAGCCTGACCGGCACCATCAAGTCCGAGGACGGTGCCGACACAGGTGCCTTCCGCTTTACGCTGCCGGGAGGTCGGGCGGTGAACGCGAGCCTGACTTTTGCCGCCTTCGAGGTGGACAGCCTGGTTTACTCGGTTGATCGCGAATCAAAGCCGGCGGTGATCAGCCTCCTGCTGATTGGCGCGGATATCAACGACAACTTCACGCCCTATGTGCTGCAACTGTTTATCGAGGCATCCGATTACGTGCCGGGCACACACGAGTTCCATGGCTTTGCCACCAACGCTCTGTTGTTTGAGGTGGATGAAAGCCAGCCCGGGGATGTGCGCACCCTGGCCCTTGGCGCAGAGGGCAGTATTACTGTCATCGGGGTGGGATCCGGGGCCAGTGAGGGCGACGTGGAACTGAGCCTTAACGCCACCCTGGAATACGATTCGGCGATTCGATGAACATGGCTGTCGCCAGCCCGCTGGAAGGATTCCGCGGGCATTGTCTGGCCGAACAGATGCAGGCCCGTTTGATGAATCGGGTCGACACCAAGTTTTTGGTGCCTGCATACCTGCTGGATGCCTGTCTGGGTGGATTGGAGCACCATTACTCCATCCTGGAGATCGACGGGCGCCGGCGGTTCACCTACGACACCCTGTATTTCGATACACCGGAACGCCAGCTTTATCTGGATCACCACAACGGCAAGTTGAACCGGTTCAAGCTCCGTATCCGGCACTACCGCGAAACCGGGGAAAGCTTCCTGGAGGTCAAGAAAAAGAACAACCGGGACAGAACCATCAAGAACCGTTTGCCGCTGACATCGCAAACCGTTGCGAACAGCCGGGTCGTTCCTTTCCTTGAAGAGCAATTGGGCCGACCGGTGGCAGGGATGCTGCCGGCTCTTTTTGTCGGCTACCGCCGCATGACCTTCATGAGCGCACAGGGGACCGAGCGCATTACGGTGGATACAGGGCTGGGTTTTTACTCGGCCGACCGTCGCAGCGGTCTGTGCCTGCCTGATGTTGCCGTTTTCGAGGTCAAGTACGATCGCAAGGTCCCATTTTCCCCTTTCCTGGAACGTCTTGGTCAGCTCGGCTGCCGCCCCGTGCAGTTCAGCAAATACTGCATCGGCACAAGCCTGTTGTTCGGCCACGAATGCAAAACCAATCGCTTCAAACCGCTGTTAAGGAGACTTCATGGAATCTGCTGTTGATGTCCATTTTGCGATCCGGCTTTTGATCAATACCGCCTCCGTGTTTGTGCTGATTCGCTGCTACTACGCGTTTTCCCGTCACCGGGAGAATGCCGCCTCGTTCATTCTTTTTGGTGTCGGCGTTTTCCTGGTGACCGCATTGCTGCATTCGGTCACTGTCACCATGGGCTTTGCCTTCGGTCTGTTCGCCGTTTTCTCGATGCTCCGGTACCGAACCGAGGCCCTGGGCATAAAGGAAATGACCTACCTGTTTCTGGTGATCGCCATGGCCCTGCTGGCAGCAGTTGGCAACATGCACCACCTGGAGCTGGTGTTTCTGAACCTGCTGGTCATTGTTCTGGCGCTGGTGCTCGAAACCCGTGTGCTTTTGCCGCGACACAGTGAGAGAGAGGTGGAGTACGAAAAGATAGAGAACGTTCACCGGGACCGCCGGGAGTTGCTCATTGCGGACCTGCGAGAGCGCACCGGTCTGGATGTGTTTCGGGTGGATGTGGTGTCTGTCAGCTATCTGAGGGACACCGCCATGCTACGTATGCACTTTCGTCAGGAGGCCGATCATGCTCGCTGAGCTGAAATGGGCGTGGCTGGTGATCGGTCTGACACTGGCGTTCATGTTACAGCCTCTGCTCGCTGTGGCTTCCCCTGTCGAGGCAGAATTGGGTGGTTACGTCGCCGCCGGTGTCGACCATTACGGGTCATTTTATGATGAAGACGGTGGGCACAGCACAACCCGGGGCGTCCTGAGAAACGCGAAACTTGAACTGGAACTGGCCTTGGGCAAGCGCTGGGAAGCAGAGCTGGACGGCAGCTATAAGATTGAAGGTGACAAGAAAGAGCTGGATCTGGGCGATGCCTATCTCCTGTATGACGGGGAAAGCCGTTTCGAGGCCCGGATTGGGCGCTTCAAGGAGCCTTTTGGCCTGGAACGCCTCGCCAGCTACACCAGCCTGAACACCAGCGAGCGTTCTCTGGTGACCTCGGCGTTCGCACCGGGGCGTTCCATCGGTGTTATGGCGGGGCAGTACCGCAAACGCGGCACCTGGTCCCTGGGCCTGTTCACCGATGAGCCCGATGGTGGCTCGACTCACGCCATAACCGCGAGACTGACCCGTGCCCCCATTCGTTCAGAAAGCCAGACCCTACATCTGGGAGCCGCGGCCTCTTATCGTGATCTCGGCGACAGCCGCTTTCAGATCAAGGATGAGGGGGAGGTGTTCAGTGCCGACAATGTTATCCGCAGCCCACGATTCGAGGCCGGTGATGCCTGGCTGGCAGGTCTCGAGGCCGCCTGGCTTTGTCATCGTCTGACGCTCGTGGCGGAGGCCATGGCTCAGAGCGTGCGTCGAACCGACGGGTCACGCTGGCAGTTCGGTGGCGCCTACCTCCAGGCCGGTGTGTTCCTGACCGATGATCGCCGCTATTACAGCCGGGGTGAGTTTGACCGGATAGAGCCCCGGCACCGGGCGGGCGCCCTGGAGCTGGTCGCACGGCACAGTGCTGTGGACCTGAGAGACCGGAACTTGGGCGCCGAGGCGAGTGTGACGCTGCTGGGTCTTGCCTGGTATCTGGGCGAGTTGTTCCAGCTGCGCCTGAATTACCTGATGCCGGATATTCGCGGCAATACCCTGATGGCCGCGCCGGACGGAGACGCTGTTACCCTGCGTGCTGTGCTGCGGTTCTAGGCAGCATCAGGGTCACCTGCGTCCACTGGCCGGGTTCGCTGGTAATCGACATGTTGCCCTTGTGATGACGCATGATGGTCTGACAGATGCTGAGGCCCAGCCCCAGGTTGTCCGGTGTATCACTGGTGGAATAGAACGGATCAGTGAGCCGCTTGATATCGTCTGGCGCGATGCCCTGGCCGTTGTCCCGAATTACGATTCGATGGGTACTGTCAGCGCTTTCGGCCGTTATCTCGATTTTGCCGGGCTGCCGGTTTTTGCTGACGGCAGAGACGCCATTGAGCAGCAGGTTTACGAACACCTGGGTCAGGGCAGATGGATAGCAGGGAACGGTCGTCCCGGCCGGGATGTCAGTCTGAAGCTCGACACCTCTTAGCTGATGCTGGCAGAAGCGGGTGGCGGTGGTCACCAGTTTGCCGAGGTCTGCCGTTTCCAGGCTGTGTTCAGGGACGGGGCGGGAAAACTCGATCAGGTCAGACACAATATCGGCAATGCGTTTCTGGTGGGTGCTAGCGTCGGTCAGGGCGTCTGCGACCTCGACATCCCGGTTTACCGAGTTGGCAAAATCCACGGCCTGGCTGGCGCAGTTCAACGGGTTCATGATCTCGTGCAGCAGCCCCTTGGCCATATGGCTCAGGGCCTGATGTTTCTGTTCCTGGGCCAGTCTTTCTTCCGTTGATTTCAGGGTTTCCAGAGTGCGGGAAAGTTGTCGATTCCGGTCCCGGAGCAGGAATTGAAGCGCCAGCAGGTTGCGCAGGAACTGCGACAGGAACCAGGCCGATAGCGGTGCGACCACCAGGCACATCAGAATCAGCCAGTTGGTCAGAATGCCGATCACGGTGTGGCTTACCTGAGTGCTGTCGACCGCCACGAACGTGGCGAGTATCAGCAGTGTCAGGTTGATCAGGATAATCACGCTGGTGTGGAACAGGGACAGGGTAATGATGCCCACGGAGCTGATGAAAAAGAACAAGCCCACGATGGGAGCGAGCGTCGCGCCCGTTGTCATGTATCCCAGGTAGCTGAACGCCGCCATGTTGAAAAACACCAGGTAGACAATCATCGGCGCTGACCGGCGCAGGCGCGTGAACCGGTGAGCAGCGATCAGACCGGTCAGAATCGCGGTGTAGATGAGGCAGATACCGAATACGTCCGGTGCATCCGGGTTCAGGGCCAGTCCCCCGAGAAACAGCAGGGTACCGATAAAGGCAATCACCAGGTAAACGTCGGCGAACAGGGGCAGCACCCGGTACCGATACTGGGTGTGGTAGAAGCGTTCGAAGCGTCGCTGTCGGTAGGCGGGCAGCTGGCGGATCTGATCCATCCCGGAAAGCAGTTTCACTCGGCGGCTCCGTGTTGGTGTCGTTGCATAAAGAGAATGAGCTCGGGCAGGCGCTCGAAGCCCAATTTCACGAAAATCCGGTCCTTGTAGGAATGCACCGTCTTGCAGGAAACGCCAAGCCTGCCTGCAATATCGCGAACCGGCAGCCGTTTGGCCATCAGCTGTGCCACTTCCCGCTCCCGTCCGGACAAGGCCTGGTAGGCGAGCATAGCGGCCGGTGCCGATTCCGGTTGCCAGTTGCCGACATAAACCTGCCCGTTTCGAATGTAGAACAGCGTCTTGATCAACTCCTGCACTGGCTGGTCCTTGGACACCACGGCCTTGATGCCTGCTTCCAGGTAGATCGCCATCCGCCCGCTGCTGACCGGCGTGTCCGATATCAGCAGCACGGACAATGACGGATTCACCGCCAATGCATGCTCGGCGATGGTGAGCCCGTCGTTGTCCTGCAGGTTTTCCTCAATCAGCAGTACCGAAGGGGTGGCCCTCTTTAGCCGATTGAGCGTTGCCACTCCGGTCTCCGATTCGCCAACCAGCTCGACCTCATCGTGCAAGAGGATGTGGAATAGCAGGCTGTCACGGAGCAGTCGCTGCCCCATGGTGACGTACAACCTGAGCCTGCGCTGACCTGGCGCCATCAGTCTGCCCTGGCCGGCAGATGGAGACTCAATCGAAGACACTGGTCGCCTCCGGTCACGTCGATATCGCCAGCAAGCAGTCGGGTGCTTACGAAGAGCATCAGAAGAGCGCTCTGCTGCTCCAGCAGGGGGCGGGAGAGGCGGGTGATTGGCGCCAGCAGATGGCTGTACATGTGAAGTGGGCTGGCGCTGGCGACCATGAGGCCGCTTTCGGTCCGGGTCAATTCCAGAGCAGAGCGCTCCAGCCCGGAGGCCTTCATCAGGGTTGCCAGTGCCTGGCAAAGGGCCATCAACGGTGTTTGTGTTTCGCTCGTGCCTGCCGGGTTCTCTAAGGCGTCCGCGAGAGCCTGGTCAAAGGCTTGCCGGTTCTGGATGCCGTGTACGTGGCCTGGCTGAAGGGTGCACAGCTGTCGGCCCACCATTCCGGCAAAGTCTCTTACAAGATCATGCTCAAGCGCGGTTTCCCGGCTTGCGCGCAGATGGGGTGGCTGGGCAGGAAGTGTGCGAACGGTTGCCAGGGCGTCCAGAAAGTCGGCGGTGATCGGTTCGCCGGTAAAACCGTCCACTCGCTCGTTCAGATGTTCAAGCAGTCTGGCTCGTCGTTGCTGGCGAAGCTCCGCGAACTGTTGTTCTGCGATTGAGCGTGAACGGTCTCTTGCAGAGACCAGGGTTCGATGTTGGACAAGAGCCTTGCGGAAGAGAGACAGCAATTCGGCTGCGTTCCATGGCTTCTTCTGATAGCGGAAGATCCGGCCCTCGTTAACTGCATCCATGGCCACATCAACCTCGCCCCAGGCTGACGTGAGAATTCGGACAATGGTCGGGTGCGACTGGCGTAGTTCGTCCAGCAGCTCTTTGCCATGCATCCCGGGCATTCTCTGGTCTGTCATCACCACCGCGACATCGCTGTCTTTCTGCAACACGAGCTGAGCCTCTTCTGCACTGATGGCGCTCAGTACGCGGAATTCGTCCTGCATGCGTTCCAACTGCCTCGACAGATAACGGGTGGCAGTCGGTTCGTCATCCACGATGAGAATCGCCGGTTTGGGGCCCTCGCGGGTCTCGCTGGTATCCGGAGAGAAGGTTTGTCTTTCGCGGGTAAGCGCGGCTGTGAGCACGTGCGACCGGATAACATCGGGATTGACCGGCTGTTCGAAGCAGCGATCGACCAGCTGATGGTCCAGCAGTTTCACGAGAAGGTTCAGCGCAATGGCATCTCCTATGAGGATCTTCAGAATCCGGGGGTGGTGGTCCCTGGCCTGTGCCAGTAGCGACGACTCAAGATAGTCATCAGCGCGGTTCGGAAGCAGAACGATTGCGGTTGGTATGGTGGCAGCCGAGGGCAGGTAGTCGAGTGCCCCCTGGTCAGTGGCGAACGCGTGAATAACGAAATCGCTGGCAAACAAGGTTTCGAAGTGCTGTCGGTCCTGGTCGTCGTCATACCGGAGAAGGATCTCCGCCGCTCCGCTGGTCGCCATGATTACTCTGTATCCTGTTAATGGGGTAGGGAAGAGATTAGCAACAACAGTGGCTTAGCGGTGTAGGAACTTCCTACAGCAGTGCCGTTGCCGGCAATGAAAACCTGGTTCTGTGACAGCCTTGGCACTATGGACTGTCCTGGCGTCAGGAGCGACTACACTTACCAGAGGCTCATCGAAAGGGAGATAACCATGACAGTTCCTGAGAATGGTCTGACGAATCACGAAGTAACCATCTGCCTGGCTGGCGGTGCCGTGCTGGGTCCGTTCAATGCGACCTGGAGCAAGGATTCCGGTGGGGATGTGCGTGAACTGGTCCGCGAGTACGATGCGTTTCTGCAGGGTGAAAAGCAGCACCGTTACAAGTTTCACCTGCACGACACCTACACCAACACCGTTCATACCCTGATCCTGAATTTTGAACAGGTTACGGGCATCTGCGACCATGTCCGGCTCAGATCCCAGGGCGGCGGCTGAGCCATGGCCGGGCCCCTGGCGTACACGCCAAGAAGCCCACAGTGCAAATGCACGGACAGGAGGGAATATGAGCGAATTCAGAACGGAAACCGACAGCCTCGGGGACGTCCAGGTACCTGCTGATGCGCTCTGGGGCGCTCAAACTCAGCGCGCTTTGGAAAACTTCCCGGTCAGTGGCCAGCCGATGCCTCAGCCGTTTATTGCCGCCGTTGCCCAGATCAAGCGCGCGGCCGCCGAGGCCAATACCAGCCTGGGGCTGCTCGACAACGATCTGCGGGATGCGATCTCCCAGGCTTGCGAAGATTTGGTCAAGGGCGAGTACGTGGATCAGTTTCCGGTAGACCGCTACCAGACCGGCTCCGGCACCAGCACCAATATGAATGTCAACGAGGTGATCGCCAGTATCGCCCGCAACGCAGGCTTCGAGGTGCACCCGAACGATCACGTGAACATGAGCCAGAGCTCCAACGACGTGATTCCAACGGCGATCCACGTGAGTGCCGTGATTGCAGCCAAGGAGAAGCTGCTGCCGGCGCTGTCGCATCTTTGCGGTGTGATCTACGAGCAGGAAGCGGCGTTTTCCAGCCAGGTAAAAACCGGCCGCACCCACCTGATGGATGCCATGCCGGTGACCCTCGGCCAGGAGTTGAAAACCTGGCGCGAACAGCTTCTGGCCGTGGAAAAGCGGGTAGAAGCCGCAGCTGATGAGCTGTTGGCCGTTCCCCAGGGCGGCACGGCGGTGGGTACCGGAATCAATGCGCTACCGGAATTTCCGGGCCAGTTCGTCAAGTTCCTGCGGGCCAACACCGGCTATCCTTTTACGTCGCTCGATCACAAATTCACCGGCCAGAGCGCGGTGGATGCCCCGGTGGCCCTCTCCGCACAATTGCGCGGAGCAGCCATCGTGCTGACCAAGATCGCCAACGATCTGCGCTGGATGAACAGCGGCCCTATTCACGGCCTGGCTGAAATCAGTCTTCCGGCATTGCAACCGGGCAGCAGTATCATGCCGGGCAAGGTCAATCCGGTCATCCCGGAGTCCGTGGCCATGGTCGGCGCCCAGGTGATGGGGCTGGACAGCGCCGTGGCCATTGCCGGTCAGTCCGGTAATTTCCAGCTCAACGTCATGCTCCCTCTGGTGGGCGGTAACCTGCTGGACATGACCGATTTGCTCGCCAATGCGGCCATCATGCTGGCGGACAAGGCGATCAAGGATTTCACGGTCAATGCCGACAACCTGAACGCAGGTGTGGGCAAGAATCCCGTACTGGTGACAGCGCTTAATCCCGAGATCGGCTACAGCCTGGCGGCAGACATCGCCAAGGAAGCATATAAAACGGGCCGGCCAGTCATCGATGTGGCGGAGGAACGCAGCGGCCTGAGCCGGGAGCGGCTTGAGGAGTTGATGGATCCGCTCAAGCTGACTCGGGGCGGTATCGCCTGATCGGTCGTTTCAGAGGGGCGCAAACGCTTGCTGATCATCCTGGAGCTGTTTGTGATGCTGGTGCTGGCCAACGGCACGCCGGTGGTTGCCGCCGGGCTGCTGAAAAACCGCTGGTCGGCCCCGGTGGACGGCGGTCGACTGCTGTCCGACGGCCGCCCCGTATTTGGTGAAAGCAAAACCTGGCGGGGTGTTGTATCCGGTGCACTGGCTTGCGGGCTTTTTGCGCTGTTTACCGGGCTGGGATTCGTGTTCGGGCTTCTGTTCGGCCTGCTGGGGCTGGGAGGAGATCTTCTGAGCAGCTTCATCAAGCGTCGAATGGGTTTGGAATCGAGTGCCCGGGCTGTCGGGCTGGATCAGATCCCGGAAGCCCTCCTGCCCATGCTGCTGGCGATGTGGTGGCTACCGGTGAGCCTGTGGGTAGTGTTGGTTGTCGTGGTGGTTTTTACCCTGTCCAACATCTATGGCTCACCGCTGCTCTACCGTCTCGGTATACGCCGGCAGCCCCACTAAACCGGGCCGCGAGTCAGGGTGTGAAGGGTTACTTCCGGCGGGCAGTTCAGGCGAACGTTTACCACTGACGTTCCGGAACCCGGTGAGGTGTAGCCCTGCATGCCGTTCATTCGCCAGTAACCTCGACCGAGTGTGCGCGGGCAGTCAGAGTCGAGAGTCACCGGTATACCGCCGGGCAGGCAGATCTGGCCGCCGTGTGTGTGGCCGCAGAGAAAGACGTCGTAGCCGGCGTGGGCAGCCTCGCGCCAGATCTCCGGCGTATGGCTGAGCAGGATGCTGGTGCCTCCCGCAGGGATATTGTCCCCCGCCTGATGCAGGTTGTGGACCTTGAAGAAGTGGGCGTCGTCCACACCCGCGAGGTACAGGGTCTGGCCCTCCCGTTCAATGGGCGCCATTTCGTTCATAAGCAGTTGGTAACCCATGTCTTCCAATGCCGGTACCATGCGAACGCTGTCGTGGTTACCCAGAACCGCATAGGGCTTACTTTTTATACCGTCCCTCAGCCGCGCCATGCCGTCCAGGGCGCCCTCAATCGGGCCCCACGTGAGTTTCCGGTAGTCGCCGGTCAACACGCACAGATCGTAGTCTAACGGTTCGATCTGGCGCAGGACTGCCTGCAGGTTGGCTTCGTCCATGTCTACGTGCAGGTCGGTCAGATGCAGAATGCGAAAGCCCTCGAAGGCTTCCGGCAGGCCGGGAAGCTGGAAATGATTGTGCACGGTGTTCAGACGCCGGCTGTTGCTCTGGCCCCGGCCCCAAAGGCCAACCATGCGCAAACAGGTACGGATAAAGCCGGGTGCCGTGGCCCAGTTTTCCAGATGGAATGAGCTGTGATCCTGCCCGAATACCTTCGCTTCAGCTTCCCGTTCAATGCCGAGCCTCTGGCGGGCGTGAACAGGGCCGAGCCTCAGGCTCAGGCGGTATTCCAGGAGTTCATCCTGGTTCTCCGGTGTACGAGCCCTTGCCGTCATTTTTCTTCCCTTATATGCCGAGCCGGGCATGGCCGATGTACTAAGTGGCAAACCCTGTCTGTCATTATGGATGGCCCTCGAAGGTATGCAACCAAAACGACACAATGTTCATGTTTGATGACACACTGGCGGTGAAACCGGCGGAGCAGCAGACTCAGGAGATTTATGACGGAACCATCGAGTGATGACAGGCTGTCGTTCAGCCAGATTTTTCTGCTGTTTCTTCGGCTGGGGCTGACGTCGTTTGGTGGTCCGGCAGCGCATCTTGGATTCTTTCACGATGAATTTGTCAAACGTCGGCGGTGGCTCTCAGACAGTGCCTACGCAGAAGTTGTGGCTCTCTGCCAGTTGCTGCCGGGACCGGCTTCCAGCCAGGTCGGTCTAACCATCGGGTTCCTGCGCGGCCATTACCGCGGCGCACTCGCAGCGTGGCTGGGGTTCACCCTGCCATCGGCGGTGATCATGATTGGTCTTGCGCTGGGATTGAGCGCCTGGCCAGAGGCCAGCAGTGGCGGCTGGATACAGGGTCTCAAGTTGTTTGTGGTGGCGGTGGTGGCCCAGGCGGTCTGGCAGATGGGAAAAACCCTGTGCCCGGACCGTCCCCGAATCGCCATGGCGTTGCTGGTAGCGGTGAGCCTTCTGGTGATGGGCGAAGCCTGGATGCAGATACTGGCGCTGGTCATTGCCGGGGCTGTGGGTTCCTTTCTGAGGTTGGGGAGCGGTGAGGCATCTGAGCCGCTGCATGTGCCGCTACAATCCCGGAAACCTGCGCTTTTTGCAGGGGCCTTTTTGATTCTGTTGTTGGTTTCCTTCCTGCCTCAGGCCGCCGGCAGTCTTGGCTGGATAGGTGCTGAAATGTACCGGGCCGGTGCCCTGGTGTTTGGCGGCGGACATTTAGTGCTGCCCTGGCTGCAGGAGGGCTTCGTGGCCTCCGGTGCCATGCCGGCGGACACTTTCCTGGCGGGGTATGGCGTTGCCCAGGCTATGCCAGGACCGCTGTTTTCCTTTTCAGGATTTCTGGGTGGTTCAGAGGCCGGTGTTCTCGGTGGTGTGATTGCGGTACTGGCTGTGTTCCTCCCGGGAACCCTGCTTGTATTCGCCGGTCTTCCCCTATGGAGCTGGCTTCGGGAGCATCGTCGCGCCCGGTCAGCGCTGGCCGGCGTGAATGCAGGCGTGGTGGGGTTGTTGCTGGCGGCTCTCTACGATCCGGTCTGGGTCTCCGCCGTCCATGGTGCGCATGATCTGGCACTCGTGCTCGCCATTTGGGTCTGTCTCGCTGTCTGGCGGGTTCCGGTCTGGGTACTGGCGCCGCTGAGTGCGCTGGCTGGAGTGATCCTGCTGTCCTGATCAACGTACATATAATCCCTTCTTCCTGAGCCGGCACATGGGTTGGCAAATCAGCAGGTTTCCAGCCACAATCGAGCGGTTAAAGGCAGATAATTCGAACGCAGAGGTTACCATGACGACATCCTGCAGTATCCCGGGTCTCAACGTACCACGTAGCCGTTTTCCTGATCCTGAACAGGACCTGCCGGCGGCCGAGGGCGAACAGCGTGTCGTGCTGGCTGGCGGCTGTTTCTGGTGTGTGGAAGCCGTTTTCCTAGCCATCGATGGCGTAACCAGTGTTGAGTCCGGTTACGCTGGCGGTCACGCCAGCTCTGCCAATTATGAGGCCGTATGCTCAGGTACTACCGGCCACGCAGAAGTGGTGGATGTTCACTATGATCCTGCCAGGGTCAGTTTTGGCGAACTGCTGAAGGTGTTCTTCTCGGTTGCTCACGATCCCACCCAGTTGAACCGCCAGGGCAACGACCGGGGCACCCAGTACCGCTCGGCTGTGTTCTACGAGACTGCCGAACAGCGGCGGGTAGCCGAGGCCTACATCCACCAGCTCAATCAGGCCGAGGTGTACCCGGATCCGATAGTGACCACGCTGGAGCCGCTGGAGGCATTTTACCCGGCAGAAGAGTACCACCAGAATTTTGCTGCCCGGAATCCCTACCAGCCATACATCATGGCCGTGGCCGCCCCGAAAATGGAAAAGCTTGTAGACAGCTATCCTGATCGCCTGAAGCCGGAATTTACAGACAACGACGCAGGCAGCACCGCCTGAGGAGGCAGACTATGGGAGTTTCCGCTGCAGGTTATGACCTGACACCACTAAACGAAGCACAGGTTGAGGAGAAAGCTGCGGATCTGACATCGGAAGAGCGGCGCGTACTGCTCGACCATGGCACCGAGCATCCGTTTTGCGGAACCTTGCTGGATAACAAAAAAGCCGGTGTTTACCACTGCCGGCTTTGCGATCTGCCTTTGTTCAGCTCGGACTCGAAGTTTGACTCGGGAACCGGCTGGCCGAGTTTCTTCCAGCCCTTTGATCCGGAGCATATCCGCTACATTGAGGACACGAGTCTTGGCATGACTCGCACCGAAATCCGCTGTCCCCGTTGCGACAGCCATCTCGGCCATGTCTTTCCTGACGGCCCGCCGCCAACCGGGCAGCGCTACTGCCTGAACTCGGTTGCCATGGTGTTTCAGGAAAACGCCTGAGACGAAAAAAGGGGGCCGCAGGGCCCCCGATTCTATTTATTGCCGCCTGTCACAGTCGCCACATAGTGGGCCACCGCATTTATCTGTTCCTCAGACAGCGACTCGTTGAACGCCGGCATGACACCCACCCCGCTGGTTACGGCATTGACCACCTGTTCCATCGTGGGTTTGAGTTCATCGAGATCCGGGCCGATGGCACCAGCCGAACCGGCGTCCGCCAGGGTGTGGCATATGGTGCAGGAAGGTTGAGCCTCCTGAGTGAATACCTGTTTCCCCTTGTCAAAGTCGCTGGCCATCGTCAGGGGCGACAGTCCGATCAGAGCTATGGCGCCCAGTACTGCAGTTTTTCTCATATCATTGCTTTCCGGATAGGTCGGAGCCGCCTTACTCCCGGGTCGGCTCCGCCAATGATCAACCGATGGCAACCGTGACTCCGTGGTCGCTCCAGCCATTGTGACCGTAGCCACGTTCATTCTCGGTCCGACCCTCAGGCTGGGTGTTGCCCTGCACGTCGGTCGCCCGGCTGACAATCCGGTGCTCTCCGGCCGCGAGATCCGCTGCCAGGACAAACGGCCTCCAGGCATAGGGGCCAAGGTCCGGTCCCAGGAAACGAGCCTGTTTCCAGGTTTTACCACCATCCACTGAAACGTCGACTTTTTCGAGCGGAACAGTGCCACCGAAAGCGACGCCATAGATCATATTGCGACCGTTCTGACCGCTTTCCAGAGGCGATGTTACCCAGGATTTGACGTTCATTTCCCACATGGAAGGCTGATCCGGGGCGCCTTTCACGCCGACATCACGAACCCGGTAGCCTGAAGCCTGGATCTTGGCGTCCGTCTGGTTTTCGGTGAAGGCAACGTTCTTGACGTACTTCACGTTGTTCACGCCGTAGTAACCCGGCACAACCATTCTTAGCGGGCCACCGTGAGTGTGGGTCAGAGGCTCGTCATTCATTTCCCAGGCCAGCAATGCGGTTTCCATGGCACGGGTGGGAACGGAACGTTCCACGATAATCGTTTTCGGGTCCAGGCCGTCGGGAAGTGTCTCGCCGCCGGTGCTGGTGATGTACCGGGTACCGTCAACAGGGCCGCCAAGAGCCTCTACAACATCTTTCAGCGGTACACCGGTCCACATGATGCAGCCCGCAGCGCCAACAGACCATTGGGTACCACTCGCGCCATGGGGGAAGAAGGCGCGACCGTTACCGGAACACTGTAATACGGAGGCAACGGTGGTAACCCCCATCTGTTTCAGGTCGCCGACCGTCAGGGTTCGGGGATTTTTCACGCCCTCGATCCGCACCTCCCAGACATCCGGGTTATCGGTTACCGAGGCTGGTGGCGCGGGCAGGTTATTACGAACGAACAAGCGGTCACTTGAGGTAATAACGCCATTGCCGATGGCCCCCCGTTGGGTTTCCATCGTGTTTGCGCTGTGAACAATCAGGGCGTTGCGTTCTTTCCAGGCGGCGTAATCCGGGAGTGATTTTGGTTCATCGGCTTTGGCAAGGGGCGTAAATCCCAGCACGCTTACCGCGGCCATGGCGCCGGCACTGCCAAGTAGCAGGGTGCGGCGGGAGGGGTTCTGAAGGCCCGGGTCATTCGGGCCGCGCATCAGCGCTGATTCCTGTTTCATTATCCGTCTCCTTCTTAGGGTTGTCGTCGGACGGTGGGACTGCTTTTTCAATTCTTCGCAGTTATATCCTTATACCTTATAGGTAATGGTTAAAAATTAATCAATACTTTTGTGTGTTATTCAACGGGTTTTTCAGTCGCTATAATTCGCCCCTATTGAACGCGCAGCAACGAGGCCGCGAACGAACCCGGGAAACAGAGAAGGGTAGCTGAGATGATTCGATTGAAGATGAATCCGCTAACGGAGTCAGCAACGCTTCTTCGGCGGGCGGGTGTGGTTCTGGGCAGTGTCGGATTGACAGCACTCTTTTCCATGTTGGTTTTGCTGAGGGCGCTGTTCGGGAGGTTGAACCGGCCCATCGTCGACAAATACTGCCGCGAGTGGTCGGCCTCGCTGTTACGATTGGTTCGTGCCAGCCTCACCGTACGCGGGCAAGTGCCTGATTTCGGCGACGGGCGCCGGTACATCATCATGTGCACTCATGCCAGCCACTATGATATTCCGGTTACCTTCGTATCGTTGCCGGGATCGATCCGTATGCTGGCAAAAAAGGAGCTGTTCAGTATCCCGCTGCTGGGGCAGGCCATGCGTGCAGCGGAATTCCCCTCAGTAGACCGCTCCAGTCGGCAACGTGCAGTCAGGGATCTGGAGAAGGCGCGGGCGATGATGGAAAGTGGAATCGTGCTCTGGGCCGCGCCCGAGGGAACCCGCTCGCCGGACGGAAAACTTCTGCCTTTCAAGAAAGGCTGTTTTCACCTGGCGCTGGATACTGAGGCGGTGATCGTGCCGGTGGCCGTGCGGGGTATCCACCGTGTTTTACCGGCCCGCACCTGGCAGATCAACCTCGGGCAGCCGGTGGATGTGAGGGTAGGAGAACCGCTGGATACGGCAGGAAAGACCAAAGCCGACCTGGACGAAGTCATGACCGAGGTGCGCGCAAGGCTGACGGAGCTGTTGGGAGACGGTGAAGCCGGTTAGCACCGGCCTCACATCGGCACGCAGATCAGGCCGTACCGGCAGCCACCACCGTGGAGAGCAGATAGCCGGTATAGGCCACGTACACCAGCACCAGGATGCCACCATCCACACGGCTCACCAGTTTTCGCCATCCGGTAAGCCCGTAACCCATCAGGAACAGACCCACCGTGAGCGCCAGCATCAGCGTCCAGTCACGGTAGAGCACTTCCGGGTCCACCGCGAGGGGTTCGATAACAGCCGCGAGACCCACCACGGCGAGGGTGTTGAAAATGCCCGACCCCAGAATATTGCCCAGGATCAGGTCGTGTTCGTTCTTTTTGACCGCGGCCAGAGCCGAGGCGAGTTCGGGCAGGGAAGTGCCGATGGCAACGATGGTGAGACCGATCACCAGATCGCTGACTCCAAGGCTCTGGGCAATCGTGACTGCACCCCAGACCAGCATCCGGGAGCTGACGATCAGCAGTACCAGGCCAATTACCAGCCAGATCACGGCGGTTTTCAGGGGCATGGGGTGCGCAATGATCTCGGCGTCGGCATCACCGGCCAGAGGGTCCGCCTTGCCTTTCAGGCCCTGGTAGATTGACCATCCCATAACCACAGCAAATACCGCCAGCAACACCCAGCCATCCATGCGTGAGAGTTGCCCGTCGATCAGCTGGGCGCCGGCAATGAGGGTGAGTACGATCAGCAGTGGCAGCTCCTTGCGGATCACCTGGGAGTGCACTGCAATGGGCGCGATGATGGCTGTCAGGCCGACAATAAGCGCAATGTTGGTAATGTTGGAGCCATAGCCGTTACCCAGGGCCAGGCCAGGGTTGCCATCAGACGCAGCCATGGCTGAGACGGCGAGTTCCGGTGCCGAGGTGCCGAAACCGATAATCACCATGCCGATCAGCAGGGTGGGCATGCCGAGATGTTTGGCGGTCGCCGCGGCGCCCTCCACAAATTTATCGGCACTCCAGACCAGCAGGATCAGGCCGGCGATGATTGCGCCAAATGCCATTAGCATAGATAGACCTCAGTTGATGAAACGCCCGAGCATGTAGACACCGGCATAGCCCAGGGTATAAGCCGCCAGAAGGTGTGCAAGATACCGCATATAGGCGGCAAAGGTCAGCCCCGGAATCTTGCTCATTGCCACTATACCGGCGGCTGAGCCAATCACCAGGAGCGATCCACCCACACCAACGGCATAGGTCAGGCCCATCCACTCGCCGGGGCTCATGTCGATGCCGGCCTTCAGCAGGGCTGCCGTCAGAGGCACGTTATCGATAACGGCCGAGAAGATGCCCATCAGGTAATTGGCGTACAGCGGCGGCAGGATGTCGTAAATCGCCACCAGCGAATCCAGCGCATGGATCTCCTTGAGCATGCCCACCAGCAGAAGGATGCCGAGAAAGAACAGCAGCGTTTCAAACTCGATGATGCGGATGTACTCGAGAATCGGGTCCAGATCGGAGTCGTCACTCATGAATCGAGACACCAGGAACATGATGGACAGGCCGAACAGAAAGGTCAGTACCGGTGGAATCCCGAACAGGGCATTACCGGCAATGGTGCTAAGGATTGTTAACAAAAACAGCCCGCTGATGATCGCGTCCACCCGTCGCACAGGGGTATTGTTGGAGCGCAGGGTCACGGTTCCTGTGAGCCCTCGAGACAGGAAAACCGCAAGGATGAAAACGGTGATCGAGGCCGGAATGGCCAGGGTCAGAAGGGTCAGTATTTCAACCTTTTTCGCCAGGAAAATCATCAACGTAGTGACGTCGCCGGTGATCAGCGAAACGCCTCCCGAGTTGACCGCAAACACAACCAGCGTGACGAACTGGATACGTTTTTTCAGCTCCAGATCCAGAGACAGAATCAGCGAGCATGAGACTAAAGTGGCGGTGATATTGTCTGCTAAAGAGGAGAAAATGAAACAAAAAAGACCGGTCAGGAACAGTAGCCGTCGCTCGCTTACCTGCTTCGGCATGATCAGGTAAATCACGTTTTCGATCATACCCTTCTTGTTCAGGTAGGCGACAAACGTCATGGCTGCGACCAGAAACAGCCACAGCCCGGCGATTTCGGCGATGCTCTCGGACAGACCATCGGAAATGGCAGACGTTTCACCAGCGTTATCACTGAACAGGAACAGCAGCATCCAGCTCATGGTGCCAAAGAACAGCGTTACCTTGGCCTTGTTGATGTGGATGACCTCTTCAAATATGACGCCTAGCAGCGCCAGAACCGCGAGAATAATCAGAAACGCATCAAGGGCAGACATTGGGGAAATCCCGTCCTGGTTTGTCAAAGTGGAGGCCTGAGCCGGCCAGACAGATCACGCGGGCGGATTTTAGACCTTTGACCCGTAGCAAACCACTGTTCGTAAGTGCACGTATCGGCCCCTGAAGCAAATAGATGCCGAAGAAAGACGCAACGATTGACAATCGCAATTTATTCTCCCGGCAAAAATCGGGATAATTGCGCGCACATTCAGACCGGAAGCAGACGGCGGCGCCGTTTACCTCGCGCCCGACCGGCTTCCGACAGGCTCTCTTGCTGATCGTGAGAGGGCAAAAGGCTCAACACTAGCTAGGGTGAAAACCAATGGCCGTTAGACAGGCAGACGTAGTGCTGGTCGGCGGTGGCGTCATGAGCGCCACTCTCGGCATGATGCTCAGGCAGCTTGATCCGTCCCTGGACATCGTCATGGTGGAGCGTCTCGACCACGTTGCCCATGAGAGCACAGACGGATGGAACAACGCAGGTACCGGGCATGCCGGGTACTGTGAGCTTAACTACACTCCCGAGACCGGTGATGGCGATGTCACCATCGATCGGGCCCTGCAGATCAACGCCCAGTTCGAGGTGTCACTGCAGCTGTGGTCCTACCTTGTGGAGCAGGGCATCCTGTCCGAACCCTCCAGCTTTATTAACCGCACACCGCATCAGAGCTTTGTCTGGGGCGAGAAGGATGTGGCCTTCCTCAAGCGTCGTTATGAACGCCTGAGTGCCCATCACCTGTTCCGCGACATGGAATACACCGAGTCCCCGAAGGATCTCGAGGAATGGATGCCGCTGATCGTCAATAACCGGGACCCCATGCAGCGGGTTGCCGCGACCCGGATCAAGCACGGTTCCGATGTGGATTTCGGCTCGCTTACCCGCAGCATGGTGAGCTGGCTGGAAACCCAGCCGAATTTCGAGCTGATGCTCAGCTCACCGGTGCACTACATCGACCAGCGGGACAACGGCCGATGGAAAATCCGCGTCAAGAACCAGAAGACCGGCGAGCTGACCAAGCTCGAGACCGGCTTCGTGTTCCTCGGCGCCGGCGGTGGCGCGTTGCCACTGCTGCAGAAATCCGGTATCGACGAAGCCCGTGGCTACGGTGGCTTCCCGGTGAGCGGTCAGTGGCTGGTGTGTGGCAAGCCCGACATCGTCAAGCAGCATAACTCCAAGGTATACGGCAAGGCGCCGATCGGGGCACCGCCCATGTCGGTACCGCACCTCGATACCCGCATCATTAATGGCGAGCCGGCCCTTCTGTTTGGCCCCTTCGCCGGTTTCACTACCCGCTTCCTGAAACAGGGCTCGATCTTTGATCTGATTGGTTCGGTGAAGCCCACCAACCTGAAGCCCATGCTCTCGGTGAGCAAGAGCAACATGGACCTGACACGCTATCTCATCGGTGAAGTGTTCCAGTCCCACGGTGACCGGGTGGCATCGCTGCGCAACTTCTTCCCGGACGCCATGGAAGAGGATTGGCAGTTGCGCATGGCCGGCCAACGCGTCCAGATCATCAAGCAGGTCGATGGTGGCGGTGGCAAGCTTGAGTTCGGCACCGAAATTGTGGCGGCAAAAGATGGAACGCTGGCGGCGCTGCTGGGTGCTTCTCCCGGAGCCTCCACCGCAGCCAATGCGATGATCAACGTGATCGAGCGCTGTTTCCCCGAGAAGATCAAGACGCCGGAGTGGCAGGAACGGATGAAAGAGCTTGTTCCGTCCTATGGCCAGTCCCTGGTAGAGGACGAAGCACTGCTTACCAAAGTTCGCGAGAGGACCCTGTCGACCCTGAAACTGGGCTGATATTCCCAATTGATCTAAGAAAGCCTAAGGCACTGCGATTGCTGGATTCACTCCCGGCTGTCGTAGTGCTTTTTGCGTTTCGAATGGGGGCGAAATTTGCGATTTCACAGCTAATGCGTAGGGTTATAAGTCAACCCTTATGAAAGGAGAGAGCCTGTGAGTGAGCAAAAGTACAATCCTGAGAAAGGGTATATTGCGTTACTGGGCTGGAGCCTGAATGCGGTTGAAGCGGCCGACAAATTCGATCGTCGGTATGTTGTCGTGGCACCGGACTGGGCCGAAGCCTATTGCGAAGAGCATGACATTCCCTACGTGCCCTGGAATTTTGAGCGCCTGAATGACCGTTCGGTAGAAATTGCGCAGACCCTCAAGGAGATGGGCGTAGACGTTGCCATCCCGTTGTTTGAGGAGACTGTGGAGTGGGCAGGTGCCATTAACTCGGTGTTGATGGACAAGCCTCGTTTGTTCGGCCAGGCCATGCTGCTGCGTGACAAGGCCCTGATGAAACGCCGTGCCCAGCTCGGTGGTATCCGGGTGGGTATCTTCGAGGAAGCGCACGACAAGGGTGATGTTATCCGGTTCCTCAAGCGGGTTAACCAGACTCTGCTGAAACTGGATGGTGACCCCAACGATCCGATTCACCTCAAGGCCTTTGATAAGGCCGGCTGCCTTGGCCACCGGGTGATCCGTACGCCGGATGAAGTCGATACCATCCCGGAAGAAGAATTCCCGGTTTTGATGGAGTCGCACCTGGATGGCTGGGAGTTTGCGGTCGAGGCCTGGATTCACAACGGCAAGATCGCCTTCCTGAACATTTCCGAGTACGTGACGCTGGGCTATTCGGTATTTGTGCCCGCAACACCGGACCTGGAGAAGTATCGCGACCAGATTCGCGGCGAAATCGAGAAGCTTATCAAGACCTTCGATATCGAATTCGGGTTTATCCACCCGGAGTACTTCGTGACCAGCGACCGGACCATGTACTTTGGCGAGGTGGCCTATCGTCCACCGGGCTTCAAGGTATTCGAGCTGCTTGAGCGTGCCTATGGTTTCAACGCGTATCAGGGCATGATCCTGGCCTTTGACCCGAAGACCACGGAAGAGGAAATCAAGGCCTTCTTCCCGAAGGAAGTGGTGGATGCGAAAGGTTACGCCGGTTGTTTCGGTGTGTATCCGCGCCGCCGGGTTGTCAGCAAGCTGGAAATCCCGGAGGAGACCGAAAATCACGAGTATTTCGAGTCTCACGAGCTGACTGCGCCGCTTGAAGAAACGGTTACCAAGCGTACCGCTTTCGGTACCCACTGGGGGCTGGTGTATTTCTTCGGTGAAGACCCCTATGTCATGCGGGACCTCCTGAAACATCAGGAAGACCTCGATTTCTATGTATAATCAGGAGAAGCATTAACAACAACCGGGTTTGGTGCCAGGCCCTGAGGATTATCGTTTGAACGATCACCAATCGGGCAGCGCAGCGCCAGCTGTAAACATTGACAAGCTGGCTCAACGCCTGGATGACGCCATTCAGGCTTTGGAAGAAAGCCGGTCTTTTACCAAGGCCGGCAAACTGCCGCGTGTGCTGGATATTGCCCGCCGGGTCCTGCTGCAGCCGGATGGCTGCCGGATCATCGAGGAGCGCGCTGAGCGCCTTGAGCTGGCGGGTGTCTTTGCCGGCACCGACTGGGCCGAACCCGGTATTCTCCTTCCCACGCTGACAACCTATTCGCTGCAGAGCCAGAATGCCGATACCGTCGTCATTGAGGCCTTCAGCGAATTGCGGCTGCTTGCCGTCGCCCGGGGCAGCTATCTGCACCCTTCGGTGTCGGCTGAACAGGCCCACCACTATCTGACCCAGGTTCTTGCCATCAACCTCGGCCTGCTGTTTGGCATGACCGGCGAGGCTGAGCGGGAGCAGGGCAAGCTAGCTCTGATCAGCCAGAACCTTGTGCAGTACGTGGCCCACCACATCGGCTACGAACATGTCATTGATAGTCTGATCGAGGAGATCTGGCGGATCCTTGAACAGCGACCGATCCAGGTATCGGACGTACGCAAGATGATTACCCAGATTGCCCTTTGCCGGGCCGATCCGCAGGCCGATCTGGGCAGTGCCGGGCGCGGTGCCGACCGGTTGATCTCCAGCCTCTATGGGCCCACCCGTGCCTGCAGTGAAGACCCTGGAACCGTGGTCTACGAGCAGCGGCTGGAAACCATGGACGCCCAGGCCCTGCAGAACGAGGCCACTGGGTTTGCGCGTTCCATGCACGATACCGGCCTGGTCTCGCCTTACCATGCCTCGTTCATACGTTTCATCCTGTTGGACCAGGACACCTTGCTGAGCGAGGCGCTGGGGCTGTCCAGTACCGGCCGGGATTGCCTGATGTGCTATCGGGAGCTGGTCCACACCCTGATTAAAGAAGGTATCTATCCGGAAACGGCCCAGGGCATCTACGGCCTGGCGCTACTGCTGGAACGGGGTATTCTTTATCAGCCTCCTGTTGCGCCGGGTTTGTGGCGCCAGGCACGGCTCTCTCTGTGCCCCCATGCGCGGGAGCGACTTGAACTGGCCTATGGCTACCAACCGCAACCCAATGCCTGGCTGATTCAGGGCGTGTTGAATATGTTGGGCCAGCCTTTGGGCGTGGGGCAGGGCAACAATCCTACCTGCCAGTCGGCCCGTGCTCTTTCGATGTGGGCCTATAACGATCCGGATTATCTCTTGCAGATGGTGGCCTGGGCTGCCCGAGACAATGAAATCGTCATTCACTTTGAAGGTCAGCCGGTGTCGTCGGCCCGCAGTGTCGGCGGTGTCGCGTCCGAGGTAACCCTCGATCTGGATCCTGTCTCCCTGGTTGTAGTGCCGCATCTGGACCGCATTTATGTGGAGATGGGCCGGTTGTGCGTCGGCCGCCAGGGCGATCCCCACAAATGGGTGAACCCGGAGTTCCACGGCTGGTCTGCCGGGCGGGGATTTGCCATCAACGTGGATGTGGCCACTGGCAAGCTGCATGATCTGGAAGGCTTTATCCGGCATTTCTATGCCAGCTATCACCCCTACTACAACGGCAATCAGCCGCTGATCCACCCGCAGCCCGCGGGTATTGCAGTGACCGACAGTGCCGCCCGGTTTATCGGCTGGCACGCCATTACCATTCTCCGGGCCGCGCTCGATCCGGAAGGCGAGATGCGGATTTATTTCTTCAATCCCAATAACGACAGCGGCCAGAACTGGGGCGATGGAGTCAAAGTCAGTACCTCTGGCAACGGAGAGCGTTTTGGCGAGTCGTCGCTGCCTTTCGAACAGTTCACATCGCGACTGTACATCTTCCATTACGATCCCCTTGAGCGGGGGGAACCTGCGGAAGTGAACGAGGATGCCCTTCGGCGCGTAACAGAGGGTGTGTATCGCAGTTGGGGTCTGGATCGCGTGCCGGCGGATGCTTTGCAGGCGGAGCCGCCCATAACCGATTGATCCCGGAACCTGCCGATCACCCGGAATCCACAGATCAAGAGGAAGGCCATGGCCAACGAACAGACCCCGGCCCGTAATGGGGCCGAGTTGTTTATCCGGGCGCTGGAAAACGAAGGCGTTGAATACATTTTCGCGGTGCCCGGTGAGGAGAATCTTGCCTTCCTTGAGGCTTTGAGGACCTCCAGTATTCAGCTGGTCCTCAACCGCCATGAACAGGCTGCCGGGTTCATGGCCGCCACCTACGGCCGCCTGACGGGGCGGGTGGGAGTCTGCCTTTCCACGCTCGGGCCCGGCGCCACCAACTTCGTGACTGCCGCAGCCTACGCTCAGCTGGGCGGTATGCCCATGATGATGATCTCGGGCCAGAAACCCATAAAGTCCTCCAAGCAGGGGCTATTCCAGATTCTGGATGTGGTGGACCTGATGCGTCCGCTCACCAAGTACACCCGGCAAATCAGCAATGCCAACACCATTCCTGCCAAGGTTCGGGAAGCTTTTCGCCTGGCCTCTGAAGAGCGCCCGGGTGCCGTGCATCTGGAGCTTCCAGAGGACATAGCCGATGAGGCGCCCGAATCCGATACCCACATCTTCAAACCCAGTGACGCCCGGCGGCCCTCGGCCAGCCCGAAAAGCCTGGAGATGGCGTGCGAAATGCTGCGCGAGGCCAGGCATCCGCTGATCATGATCGGTGCCGGCGCCAACCGGAAACGGGTTTCCCAGGCGTTGCTGCATCTCGTGAATGTTACCGGCATCCCGTTCTTCACCACCCAGATGGGCAAGGGCGTGGTGGATGAGCGACACCCGCGCTACCTGGGCAACGCTGCCCTGTCGGCCGGGGACTTCGTTCACTGTGCAATCGACCGCGCCGACCTGGTGATCAACGTGGGCCATGATGTGGTGGAAAAGCCACCTTTCTTCATGACCCCCGGCGGCAAGAAGGTCATTCATGTGAACTTCAGTGCGGCCGACGTGGACCCGGTGTACTTCCCCCAGCACGAGGTTGTCGGGGATATCGCCAACAGCGTGGAATACATGGCCGAGAACTGTGGCCAGTGCGCCAACCATGATTTCACCCGCCTGATGGAAGTGAAGGAGGCGGTGGATGCGCACCTGCAGGAGCGAGCTGAAGACGATCGCTTCCCGGTGATCCCCCAACGCATTGTTCATGATGTGCGCCAGGTAATGCCCGATGACGGGATCATCACGCTCGACAATGGCATGTACAAACTCTGGTTTGCCCGCAATTACCGCGCCTACGACAACAATACGGTACTGCTCGACAACGCCCTGGCCTCCATGGGCGCCGGCTTGCCCAGCGGCATGATGGCCTCCATGCTGTATCCGGATCTGAAAGTGATGGCGATCTGTGGCGATGGCGGCTTCATGATGAACAGCCAGGAGCTGGAAACGGCGGTTCGACTGAATCTCAATCTGGTGGTGCTGATTATCAACGACAGTGCCTACGGCATGATCAAGTGGAAGCAGGGCCAGGAAGGCTACAGCGATTTCGGCCTGGATTATCGCAACCCGGATTTTGTCACCTATGCCCAATCCTATGGCGCCAAGGGTCACCGCGTGACACGCACAGAGGATCTGCGGCCGACCCTGGAAGGTGCCCTGGCTGAAGGCGGTGTTCATGTGGTGGACGTGCCCGTGGATTACAGTGAAAACCGACGGGTGTTTGATGAGGAGCTGGCGGAACTGACCTGCAAACTCTGAGGGGTGTATTATGCGTCCATGGATGATGAACCCGAGGTAGCACTGCGATGATCCGTTCCTTTTTTCGCGGCCTGGTGGCCGTCGCGATACTGACGTTGCTCGCAGGTTGTAGCAACCCCGAGACACCCCAGGAAGTGGCGGCGGCCTTCTGGCAGGCCATGGCCGAGAACGACGCCGGTGACGTGATGGAATACTCCACCCTGGCGGAATCCGCCGCGTTCGATGGTTACAAGCGCAGCTGGACCGACGCCGTGCCATCCTTCGGCCGGGTCGTCATTGAAGAACGCGAAGCCACTATCGTGACCCGCCTGCCGGCCGAAGCCGGAACCGAAGGTGAGCGGCTGGAGCTGGTCACCTATCTCGTACGGTTCCAGGGTCAGTGGCTGGTGGATTACGACCGTACTGGCGAGGCCATCCTTAATCCTTCCCCGTTCAGCAGCATCATGGGCGAGCTCAGCCGGCTCGGTGACGAGCTCAGCGCCCGTTTCTCATCGTCTTCGGATGACTTTGAGCAGCAGATGGAGCAGCTGGCGCGGGATCTGGAAGCCTACTCCGAGGAAATCGGCCGTGAGGCAGAGGGCGCCATGGAGGCGTTCGGTAAGAAGTTGCAGGAAGCCATGCGGGAGCTTGAGCGCTCGGTGGAAGACGCCCTTAAAGACAGTGAGCCGACACCGGAGGAAGACCGGGTGATTCTGGAGCAGGCTGCCCGGGATCTGGATCGCCAGGCCGATGAGCTGAACGATCCCACCATGGAATCGATCGCCAATGCCAGCCGCACCGTGGCCGAAACCGGCGAACGCTTCACGCGCCTGAGTGAGGAAACGCTGAATCGTCACCGGGAGGAGTGGCAGCAGAGGCTGGCTGAGATGCGCGCTGACGCGGACGAATTTATCGAGCAGCTCAGACTTTAGCGGGCCTGCTCGGCGCCTCGCAGCATGGCCTGAAGCAGCTCCTCGGCATCGAATTTCGTCAGCGCTTCGTTGGCGCCCACCTGATTGGCATAGCTCAGGCTCATCTCACTGTTCAGTGATGTATGCAGGATGATGTAAGGCTGCTTCAGCGCTGAATTGTCCCGCACATTGAACGCCAGTTCGTACCCATCGAGCCCCGGCATCTCGATATCGCTGACCAGAATGTCCGTGGGCCGGCCCAGTTCATGGTCGCGCAGCAGAATCTGCAGCGCGTCATCACCGTTCGACGTCACCTGGTAGGGGATGTCCTTGCTGTCCAGCACGTCCGAGAGCTGCTTACGGGCCACCTGGGAATCGTCGACCATCAGAATGTTCAGGGACTTGAGTGTCTCACTCTGCACATCCGTGAGAACCACTTCCTGGGTGTCCAGTGATTCCGGATACACCTTCGCCAACAGCAATTCCACATCCAGCAGCTGGATGATATCGCCATCCACGTCCAGCAGACCTGTGATAAACGCCTTGCTGCCCAGGGCCTTGGGTGGCGGCATCACCGATTTCCAGTCAGTCTCGATGATCTGTTGCACGCTGCGCACCAGAAAACCGATCTCCTGGCGCTGGATGTCCGTGACAATAATCGAGGCTTTTTCCCGTTCTTCCTGCGTCAGCGGCGGATAACCGACCGCGGCAGCCATATCGATCACCGGAACGGCGGAACCCCGGAAGGTGGCCGTGCCGATGACGGCGTGATGGCTGTGGGGCAGTTTCGTCAGCCGCATGAAAGGCAGGATTTCCCGGATCTTCAGGGTTCCGATCCCGAACAGACGCTCGCCGGAAAGCCGGAACAGCAGAAGTTTCTGGGTCTGCTTCGCTTTGCTGGACATACAACCGGGTCCTTTCAAACGCAAAAGCCCCTGACGCAGGAGCTTTTCAAGAATTGGATTCAGCAGGCTGTCTGGCGGATGCTGCCAAGCCCATAAGCCTGAAGTATGTAGCAATAGTAGCAGCTTTACCGTGAATCGGGATTCAGAAGGATTGTTTCAAATGGTGACAGAAACACTCCGCGCGAGGCCTTGCGCTGCCATGCCAGTGCGCCCTCAGAACGCCATGTCCTTGCCGTCCCAGGCCTTGAAGCAGCCGGTCTCGGCGAGGGTGAGGCTATCAATCTGCCGCCTGAGGCCATCAACGGATTGTTCAACCGATACCTCGGCGTCGCTGCCGCCCATGTCCGTGGCCACCCAGCCCGGGTGGTAGATGCCCACGGCTATGCCCTGCTCACGCAGGTCCACGGCCAGATTTCGCCCGAGATTGAGCGCCGCCGCTTTCGAGGCACGATAAATGTACCGGCCGCCACCGGCAGAAGCCTGGGATCCAAGCTTGCTGGATATGATGGCGATTTTCGGGGTGCCGCCCCCGGCCAATGCCAGTCTGAGATTGGGTAGCAGCGCCTGTATGGTGAGGAATACGCCGGTCACATTGACCTGGAAGTGCTCCGCCCAGAGTTCTGGCGCGTAGCCGCCCTCCAGCTGTTCATGGCGATCGAGCAGAATGCCGGCGTTACAGACCAGGGTTGAGATCGGTTGGCTTTCGAGGCGCTCGCCCAGCGCCGTCACGCTGGCGGGGTCGGCGACATCCAGCACCTCCATACCCGGTTCGCTGCGGGCCGTGCCAATGACATGCTCGCCCGCCTCTCTCCACTCATCGGCCAGGCCCTTGCCGATGCCGCGATTGGCGCCCGTGATAAGAATGGTCATGTTTGTATTCCTTGTGGCTGAGGCTCAACAGTAGCACAGGTCTCTGGCGATCCCTGCCGGAAGGGCTGCCTACCAGGGGAGGTTATTCAGGATGAACCAGGCGGTGCCGCCGGTCGCCAGGATTGCCACCAGGGCAAGTAGTCCATCTCGCGCCACGATGGCCAGGCCAAACGCCATCAGGGCGATTCCGGCACCGTTGGCGCTGAATGGAATCACCTCCATCAGTGGCATGGCAGCGGCCACAACCATACAGATGATGGCGATAACGTATTGCCCCGGCCCGCGAACCAGCCAGAGCAGCCTTTGTTTTGTCCATCGATCCACAAACCGGGCGGGCTTGTTCATCCAGTCCAGCCCCCTGGCAAGCTTTTCTCTTTCGATGTTCCGGCGCGCCAGCTTTGAGGGAATCCATATCGAGTGGCGCTGGAAAATCAGTTGCCCCAGGGTGAGTAGCACCATAAGACCAAGCAGCGTCGGTACTCCCGGAATGTCACCTATCAGCGGGGCCAGGGTGATTACGCCGGCGATCAAAACCATCGGCCCGAAGGAACGTTCACCAACAGCTGCCAGTACATCGCCCACAGACACCTGAACCTGACCCTCGGTGTTTGCGCGAAGGCGTTCCAGAAGTTCTGTCAGGCTGGCCGGATCATCTGGCTGGTTCATGGTGGTGCTCGTGGTCTCCTATTGAACAGGTTTTGCAGACACTACCTTGATTGCGCAACAAGTGCATGAACACAAGATGACAGGGAGTTAGCCCGGGCGTTGCTACTCAGAATATTGAGTGCCTGATCAATTAGTCTATATTAATTAGACCTTCCTTCGTCGACGGCATCAAAGATGTATCCAGGCCAGAGCAACGGGTTGCCGTTCTCAAAGTTGTTGCACCCGCGTTTTTTGACGCCCGCCCTGTGCAGATCTGCTTTGGTGCTCGCGTTCATTCTCTGTTTTTCCGCCCCAAGCTATGGGGACTGCGAGATCACACTGCGCTGGGACGATGATCCGCCCTATTTCATGGTTCAGGAGGGTGAGGTGGTCGGGATTGATGCCGACCTGGTCCGTGAGGCCATGGGGCGCCTGGATTGCGGGCTTTCCTTTCAGAAGATGCCATGGGCCAGGGCGCTTCGGGAGTTGCGTGATGGGCATGTGGATATGCTCTCCGGCGCATACCGGACTCCGGAGCGAGAGGAGTATGCCCATTACTCCGAAGTGGTCGGTCTGGTATCGCCCAATATCCTGTTTATTCGGCGATCTGACGAGTCCAGGTTCGAGCTGAATGGCTTGCGGCAGCTGCTGGAATCGGGTTTCAGGCTTGGTGCCCAGATTCATGTGTCCTACAGCGATGAATACAGCGCCCTCATCCAGAATCCCGACTACGACAAAAACATCGAGTACCTCTCCCGCAGGGAGCCGCTATGGCTCATGCTGGCCCGGGATCGGGTCGATGGTGTGGTGGCCAGTCAGTTAACCGGGCTCTATGAGATTCAGGAGCTGGGGCTGACCGGAACGCTTACCCCCAGCTCCCTGGTCGTGTCCAACAAGCCTGCGTACTTTGTTTTTTCCAAAGCAACCATTGGCTCCGGGTTCGTCGAAGATTTTGATCGCGCACTGCAGTCGATGCTGGATGATGGCACCTTCACGGCTATCGTAAATCGGTACGTTTGCGTGGATGCAGGCGCTGGGCTGTCAGAAACTGAAGATGACCCAGAGGCTTGTTCTTTGGCAGGTCTTTCGGGGGTAGCAAATCTGGCAAAAGCGAATGAAAAAAGCCGGAGGGTTGCTCCGGCTTCTTCGTCTTCAGGATCGGGTCATCATTCGCCAGTTTCAGTAGCGCCGACACCACCCTGGTAGTTGGCAGGAATGAACTCATAACCCTGGTCTGCGCTTTTCAGGTGCCCCAGGCCGGGAAAAGACAGGTGGGCGGAGCCTACCCAGTACCCGGTTTCCTGGGCGTCGGCAAAGGCCTGTGCACGAGACTCCACTGCCTGTTCACTGTTCACATCGAACTGGATGGCAATGTCCGGCTGCGGGAACTGAACCGCTGCCACGTGAATCAGGTCGCCCCAAAGCATCAGCGTGTTGTCCCCGCTTTCCACCTTGTAAAGGCTGTGGCCCGGGGTGTGCCCGCTGGCGGATACGGCAGAAATACCCGGCACCAGCTCCTGGTCTTTGTCGAATGGCTTGAACTGGCCGGACTCGACATACGGGTTCAAAGAGGCCATCGCGCCTTTGAAAAAGCCCTTGGAACCTTCATCAGCGGCCTTCAGGTTGTTTTCGCTCAGCCAGAAATTCTGGTCTTCCACGTTGGCGCGAACAATGGCATTGGGGAACACAATCTCACCGTCAGATACCAGCCCGCCAACATGGTCCGGATGCATGTGCGTGATGTAGATCTCGTCGACATCTGCGGGCTCGTAACCGGACGCTTTCAGATGCTCAACGAGTTTTCCTAGTGTCGGCCCGAACAGACTGCCGGCACCAGTATCCACCAGCACCAGATGGTTGCCGGTGTTGATCAGATAGCCGTTAACTGACGTGTCGAGCGGGGCAGAGAGGAAGTTATCCGCCAGGGTGTTATGCACGTGTTCTTCGGTGGTGTTCAGCAACAGTTTGTCCACCGGCAGCTTGACGGTGCCATCGGACAGGGCGGTGATTTCGAAGTTGCCGAGCATGGTGCGGTAATAGCCCGGAGCCTGCTCTTTTACCATCGGAGCCTCCGCCTGGGCGGCAGCCGCAAACAGAACACCGGCGGTCAGGCCGGTAATGCGAGTCAGCATGGTAGGCATACGTAATCCCTCTTCCGTCTTGTAAACAGAATGAATGTTTGGGTGTGGGGCTAATCTTCGTTGAGGGAACCAGTTTAGACCACTCTGGCCGAGCATAAAAAAAGCCCTCGTCGTGTGACGAGGCCTTTTGGTTGTTTGGTGGGGATGGCGGGAATTGAGGCCGATGGCGCAGTATTTCAGAGGAACGCACTGAACCACTCTGTTCGCCAAATCAGTCACTTCTAAAAGTCGTGCTCCACTGAAAACCATATTAAAGTACTAGGCCGTGGACACTTTGTTGGCACCTTCGGTAAGCTCCCTATCGGTGTCTCAAAGGAGTGAGCGATGTCCTGGTTCAAGGTTTTTTCTGCAGTAGTTGTTGCCAATATCGTATCGTGGATCATCATCAGCATCATTGGTTGGCTGGTTTTCTTCGTGGTTTTCGATTCCGTGACTGATTTCATGGGAAAGAAAATGGGCGAACAAGTCTCACAAGAATTTCCTCCAATAGCGGTTCCAGCGCCTGGTCCGTCTTCTAGTGAAATTTAGAGACAGTGGGAAGAAGCTCAAAGGGATCGGGAGCGAAGGCAGGCCGCAGCACAGAGAGACGCTGAGCAGAAGCGGGCAATGGTTCAAAAGAATCGCGAACTATGCGAATTCTGGACGGCAGAATATGATAAGGACGGTTCTGAAAAGAGTAAGGCTTATCGCGAAATGGCGTGTACCCGTTACCGGAACAATCTCTGATCGAGAAAGCAGGTCTCTCTTTTTAGTCGCTAAAAAACAATGGGTTATAGTTTTTGGTTTTTCTTTTGTGAGCATTTTCCTACATCGTTAAGGGCTAAAGTCTTACAGAGTTCTGTTTCTTCACCGTATACGATGGAGTTAAGAAGTTCGTTGATAGATTTTCAGGTACTTGGAAAGTGTTAACCAATCGTTAAAATTTTTTATCTTTTTCGAATCCAGCTTTTATCAAAGGAAAACCTGAACTAATCTAATTGACGAAAAGGGTAGTAACTAGTGTTGTGGTGCTTAGAACATGGAATTTTGGACTTTTTCGTGAATCTGGTACAATGCTGGTCCCAAAAAATCGAATTGCGTGCTTAGCACATAGTGGGCGTGGTGTCAACTCAGTCGCCTCGCTTGCAATAACGAAGCGGCCTGCCTAATTACTGTTAGCTTTGTCGCTCATGAATAGCCGGGAGAATATTATGAAAGTTACCGACAATCGAATTTCTGAAGACAGGTTAAAAGTCACTGATAACAGGTTTTCAGTCGACAAGGTGACTGATAACTGATTGTTATTCCTGGTAGATTTTATCGAAAAGGGGCCTTCCGGCCCCTTTTTCGTTTAGGATTTTTGCTCTTCTTCTGGACTCTGCTGTCCTTCCTCTGAAAGTGCGAGCTGCTGCATATCTGGTCTTTGCCACTTGCAGAAGAATGTTATTCCCGGCAAAAGCCATTTGGATGTCCATGCTGACAAGGTATTTCCAGGATGCTGATGTATAGTCCAATCGTCAGGGTGGCCGAATCTTATCAGCTCGAACTCCCAGTCGTCCGGAAGGTTCATTGTGATTTTTGCGCCGCAGGTTGGTTCATTCCTTCTGCTTATAAAGTAGTCATCTAGGATTGTTGATGTCTCCATGATCTCTACTGATGTCCAAGGCTGTTCTATCTGGTGCTCTTTTTCGAAAGTAATTTTAAACGAATTTCCATTCTGCTCTACTTTTACTCCTTCGACACCTGGCTTAATTTTTACCTTGTCTTCTTTGAGGTGCAAATCAGTGCTTGAGTCAAAGACGGTTTCGTCGTCGATTGATATTTTAAGTTTATATTTTGCATTATCCCCATCAAATGTGAGCTCTGCAGCTTTCACAATTGAAACGTACCTTATGGTATGAGTTACCGCTTCCTTTTTCTCTTTCTCAGGTTCATCAAAATAGCTTTGGTTTTCCTCTAAACAAACCGTGTGAATCTGGTAGCTGCATACCTCATGCCAAATAATACTGTTATCGCCGTTCTCTCTTACTGTAACAGTTTGGTGATAATCCGATCTATGAGGGGTCTCCGCTTCAAGAAATGGCGATAGTTTTTCCGAAAGCGCTGAATACAATCCTCGTTCATGCCCACAGTGCGGGCCGTAGGCTTTCTCGTGGATGTCTTTGAGTTTGTTTTTGAGGGTATACGGATTTAATGGTTGATGGGGCACCTTCACCCCACCAACCTGATACCACCCTCAGATGGTTGATAGATTGACCCCGTAGTTGAGTTCC